>CAVYAD010000026.1:0-343294 GCA_963766275.1 uncultured Actinomycetota bacterium | reverse complement strand
AGCTGAGACGAAATTTCGTTCGCATGTGGAAAAGGTTCGTGGGGTCTTCCTTGCCGGTGAGTTCATCACTTACCGTCGCTCATATGGGCGACAACGGCCGGTCGTGGAGGACGCGTCTGACTGACGCGCTTCTCGACCGTGCCACCTGGGGCGTTCACACGGCACGGGACATCGCCGAGGAGGCCAAGGTCGCGCTCAGCGCCATGGCCACCCCCGGTGGCCTGCGCGGCATCGCCATGGAAGCGGTCTGGCTGACCGCGCACGCGGTGCTCTACCCGTGGGGCGCGATCGCCGAACAACTGCGACCGGACGGCCACTTCCGGCACTACCGCACCGACGGCCTGCCACCCCGCCAGCGCGGGCTGGTGGTTTCGGCGATGGACGCGGCGGGCACCCCGATCGTGTTGGTGCATGGCATCGGGGACAACCGTTCCGCCTTCGCGGTGCTGTCGGGGGCACTGCGAAGGCGGGGCTTCGGGGTGGTTCACGCCATCAACTACAGCGTGCTGACCGCGCTGACCGGCGACGTCCGCCGGTCGGCCGCCCTGCTCGGCGCGCACATCGAGTGGATCTGCGAGCAGACCGGTTCGGATCGGGTGCATGTCGTCGGCCATTCGCTCGGCGGGCTCATCGCCAGGTACTACGTGCAACGACTGCACGGCGACTCACGCGTTCGCACACTCGTGACACTCGGGACGCCGCATCACGGCACCCTCGCCGCCTACCTGCTGCCGACGCCGATGACCAAGCAGCTGCGGCCGGGTTCCGACCTGCTGACCGAGCTCGCCGAGCCGTGCCGGCCGTGCCGCACCCGGTTCGTGGTGGTCTGGTCCGAGATGGATCAGGTCATCGTGCCGCAGCGCAACGCCCGACTGGAGCACTCTTCGTTGCACGTCGAAGAGCACCAGATACGTGATTCAGGTCACCTCTCTTTGCCGGTTGACACGAGAACGCTTCACGTAGTTGTGACCGCCATCACCCGATCGGATGACTCTTCAGGTCACCCCATCGCCGCTGGCGGTGAGGCGTGTCGCGCGCCCGGCGTGACCGACGGTCACAGTTGACAGTTGAAACCCGCTGATTGCCGCCCGTTCGGTCGACATAACGAACCGGGGATTGCCCTCCGGGGCTCCCCGCCGTTACGGTGCCCCGGTCCGTTGTCACGGTCTGGTCACAGAAGGACACCGAGTCAGATCCCCGAAATCTGACTCACCGGGAATCCCCCGCCCGGCAGTCCACCCGACCAGGCTCCCCGAAGGCGGAAGGGCCAGTTTTGTCACACCACCGCTCCCCCGGCGGCCATGAACGCAGTGCTGCGCTTGAAGAGGCAGTCGACCGTGTCTCCACGCGCCCCACCGGCTCCCACCGGCTTCCCCCGCCACCCTCGGCGCTTCGCGGACGCATCGTCGTCGCCGCCGTCGCAGTAGGCGCGTTCGCCGCGGCAGGTGCAGGTCAGACCCTGCAGGCCGCCGCTGACGACAGCAAAGACGTCCAGCTCGCGAACCACACCGACGGCTCCGCCGCGTTCACCGGCCAGGGTGGCGACACCGCCACCGCGCCGCAGATCCTCGCGGTCTCCAAGACGACGTCGGAAGGCTCCGCCGAGGCTGCCAAGCTCCTGCGCAGCCAGCAGTTCACCACCCAGCGCGAGGCCGCCGAGGCCGAGAAGAAGCGCCCCAAGTTCGTCCGCCCCGCCGCCGGCGACTTCACCTCCGGCTACGGCGGCCGCTGGGGCACGATGCACCTCGGCATCGACATCGCGGGCCCGATCGGCACCCCGATCCTCTCCGCCGCCGACGGCGTGATCATCGAGGCGGGCCCCGCGTCCGGCTTCGGTCTCTGGGTCCGCGTGCAGCACTCCGACGGCACCATCACCGTCTACGGCCACGTCAACGACTACAGCGTCCGCGAGGGCCAGCAGGTCAAGGCCGGGCAGCAGATCGCCCGCATGGGCAACCGCGGCTTCTCCACCGGACCCCACCTGCACTTCGAGGTGTGGAACCCCGGCGGCCAGAAGATCAACCCGCTGACCTGGCTGAACGCGCGCGGCGTCACGGTCTGATCCGGCTCCGCCGTCCGGTCTCCGGTTCGGCTCCCGGTTCGCCGTCGACTGAACAACGGCCCAATCGCCGTCAGACGGCCGCTGAACGCCTGACCCACCCCCTGGGGTGGCCAGAGCGGTCTCAGGCGCCCCTGGGGCCTCAGGAGCCTCAAGCGTCGCTATAGCCGCGGTCGTGCCGCACGAAGTACGCGACAGCCACGCGCCAGACCGAGCACATGTGCCTGCGCCACCGCGGCCCGCACGCCCGGCAGGCCCCGCTCTCGGTCGCCTCATGGAGTCCGAGCAGAGCGCGCCAGGCACCGATGAGCCGGATCGCCTCCGAGGTCGCTTCGCGCCCGGAGTGCGCCTCGAAGTGCGCTTCAAGCTGTGCAAGACGGCCGAACACACGTTCGTGCAGCAGCTGAGCAAGTACGTGATCCACGCCGAGCACTCCCGCCGAGTCGATTCACTCATGCGGTCGATTGTGCTCAGGGGGTCCGACAATTTTTGACGGCCAGGTCTACCTGCGAAAACAGCACGGCCGGACCGCTCTCCCGTTCGGTCCGGCCGCACCTTCGCGAAGTTAGGCCCCCGCCATCCCTTCGCTCCCTTCGTCGTCAGGCTGCTTTCCCTTGCCCCGGATCGCCCCGAACGTCCCGTGGCTGTGCTGCTTGCGACACCCACATAGACGCATGGAGTGGCAGGGAGTTGCGCGAGTTTTCCGATTTGCTGTTAATCAGCTCAAGCCAACCTGAAGCCGCAGGTCAGAAGGCTGGGTCGCGCCCGGTTTGCGAGGGTTGCGAGGCTGCTCCGGACGGGTGACATGACCCGGATGTTGCACGGTGACTCGGACCGGCAAGACAGCAGCTGCGCGTCGTCCTCTGAGCGAAAAGCACGTTCGTACGAATAGGCCGTATGAACGTGCTTTTCGCTCAGTCACCAGGGTCGAGCTGGCGGGGTCAGCGGACGACAAAAGCCCCGCCAGGCCGGGCCTGGCGGGGCTTGAGCGAATGAGATGGGGCGTCAGAGCTTGGTCATGGGGACGCTGCCGATCAGCATCAGGCGCACGGTGCCGGAGCCGCCGAAGTCGATCGTGGCGGTGGCACGCAGGCCGGCGCCGTCCACGGCCACGACTCGGCCGAGGCCGTACTTGTCGTGGGTGACGCGGTCGCCCACATCGAGGGTCATGGCCGGTGCGTCTTTCCAGCCCGCTTTGGAGGGGGCGGGGCGGGACGAGCAGCGGGAGGCGATGCTGCCCGACGCCGAGCGGCCCCACGTGGTGGCGGCGGCCGGGGCGGAGCGGGAGGGTTCCACGCGGCGCCAGTCGAGCAGGTCCTGCGGGATCTCGCCGAGGAAGCGGGAGGCCGGGTTCGCCGAGGGCTGACCCCAGGCCGAACGGACCAGGGCGCGGGAGAGGTACAGGCGGCGCTGGGCGCGGGTGATGCCGACGTAGGCGAGACGGCGTTCCTCGGCCAGTTCGGCGGGGTCGCCGAGTGCGCGCATGTGCGGGAAGACGCCGTCCTCCCAGCCGGTGCTGAAGACGACCGGGTACTCGAGGCCCTTGGCGGTGTGGATGGTCATCAGGGTGACCACTCCGTCCGACTCGGCGTCCGGGATCGAGTCGGCGTCGGCCACCAGGGACACGCGCTCCAGGAAGGCGGGCAGCGAGGGGATCGGCTCGGCGCCCTCGGGGAGTTCGAGCTCGGTGAACTCGCGGGCGACGGTGACGAGCTCGTTCAGGTTCTCGATCCGGGTGTGGTCCTGCGGGTCCTCGCTGGCTTCGAGCTCGGAGCGGTAGCCGGTCTTCTCCAGGACGGACTCGAGGATGTCGGCCACGTCGTCCTCGCGCGCGACCATCTCGCCCAGCTCGTCCATCATCTCGACGAAGCCGGCGATCGCGTTGCGGGAGCGCGGGTTCAGCATCGGGACGCGGTCGAGCACGGCCTCGCGCAGTGCCGCGGCGAAACTGATCCGCTCACGGTCGGCGTAGGCGGAGACGCAGGCCTCGGCCCGTTCGCCGATGCCCCGCTTGGGCACGTTCAGGATGCGGCGCAACGACACCGTGTCGTCAGGGTTCGCCAGGGTCCGCAGGTACGCCAGCGCATCGCGGACCTCGCGGCGCTCGTAGAAGCGGACGCCGCCGACGACGCGGTAAGGCAGGCCGAGGCGGATGAAGATTTCCTCGAAGACGCGGGACTGGTTGTTCGTGCGGTAGAAGACGGCGATCTCGGAGTTGTTGACCTCGCCGCCGTCGACCAGGCGGTCGATCTCGCGGGCGACGAACGCGGCCTCGTCGTGCTCGTTGTCCGCGACGTAGCCGACGATCTTCTCGCCCTCGCCCAGATCACTCCACAACGACTTGTCGCGGCGGTTGGGGTTGCGGGAGATCACCGCGTTCGCCGCGGTCAGGATGTTCTGGGTGGAGCGGTAGTTCTGCTCCAGCAGGATCGTGGTGGCGTCCGGGTAGTCGCGCTCGAACTCCACGATGTTGCGGATGGTGGCGCCGCGGAACGCGTAGATCGACTGGTCCGCGTCGCCGACCACGCACAGCTCGGCGGGCGGGATCTCGCCACCGGCGACGCCGACCAGCTCGCGGACGAGCGTGTACTGCGCGTGGTTCGTGTCCTGGTACTCGTCGACGAGCACGTGCCGGAAGCGGCGCCGGTAGTGCTCGGCCACGTCCGGGAACGTCTGCAGCAGCTCGACCGTCTTCATGATCAGGTCGTCGAAGTCGAGCGAGTTCGACTCGGTCAGCCGGCGTTGGTAGACCGTGTAGACCTCGGCCACGCGGCGTTCCAGGTCGTTCGTCGCCTCCGCCGTCGCCGTCTCGGCGTCGACGAGCTCGTTCTTGAGGTTCGAGATGTGCACGGCGAGGGTGCGGGCCGCGTACTTCTTCGGGTCGAGGTCGAGATCTCGCGCGACGAGCGTGACGAGGCGGCGCGTGTCGTCGCTGTCGTAGATCGAGAAGTTCGACGACATGCCAAGGGTCTTCGCCTCGCGGCGCATCACCCGCACACACATCGAGTGGAACGTCGACACCCACATCGAACGGGCGCGCGCGCCCACCATGTCGGCGACGCGCTCCTTCATCTCCGCCGCGGCCTTGTTCGTGAACGTGATCGCCATGATCTGGCCGGGATGCACGTCACGTTCCGCGAGCAGATACGCGATCCGCCTGGTGAGGACACGCGTCTTGCCCGAACCGGCGCCCGCGACCACGAGCAGGGGCGAGCCGGCGTGCTCGACGGCACGGCGCTGCGCGGGGTTCAGGTCGTCGAGCAGGTGGCCCGCGCGGGAAACGGGGGGACTTGAAGGCAAGTCGAACAAGGCGCTCATCGTTCATCCACGGTACCGGGCGGCACCGACAAAACCGGTACCGCCCGACCATGTGTTCGATCAGGGCTCCGGTCGTGGCGTCCCACTACGTGGTGACGCCGTCCGCGGTTTCGGGTTTTTGTGACACACTAGGTCCATGCGCGCGACGTTCTTCGAGTTTTTCTACGGGACCCGGACTCCGGCTCCCGTGGTCGTCTAGCGCTGAAAAGCCACCACGAAGCCCCGGAGTCCTCGGACACCGGGGCTTCGTCGCTTCCGGGCCAGGACTCGAAGAGTCGAGAGGTCATCACGATGGACACCACCACCGAGCCCGACATCAACGAGCTGCGCCAGGAGATCGACCACCTGGACGCGGAGATCCTGCGCCTCGTCCAGCGCCGGGTCGAGATCTCCAAGATCATCGGCGCCGCGCGGATGGCGGCGGGCGGCACGAAGATCGTGCACAACCGCGAGATCGACGTGCTCAACCGCTACAAGCCGCTCGGCACCGAGGGCAAGGACCTCGCGATGATCCTGCTCAAGATGGGCCGCGGCCCGCTCGGCAGGTAGGACACACCGGCCCGGTGTCAGATGACGCCGGGCCAAAAAGGCCGCAGCGCCTCGAACACCCGTGAGAAGTCCGCGTCCACGAGCTGGGCGTCGTCCGGCACGTAGGCCAGCGGGTCGTCGAGCAACGGCTCCGGCAGCCGCAGCAGGCCCTCCACCAGCGCGTGCAGGCACAACGCGGAGTATCCGCGCAGGTAGCCGCCCTCCTGGGTGAGCACGACGCGCTCGAAGCCCGCCACCCGGCGGCCGATCTCCCGATAACCGGCGGCCGTGAGGTTGTGCCGGCCGTTGGGATCGAACGCCGACCCGTCGAACCCGGACGCGCACACGAGCAGGTCCGGTGCGAACTCTCGCAGCAGTGGGAGCGCGATCTCGTCCAACGCGCGCAAGTACGCCGTGTCACCCGCGCCCAGAGACAGTTCGATGTTCACGTTGCGCCCGTTCGCACCCACCTCCGAGGGTGCTCCGGTCTGCGGGTGGTTCGTGCCCCACGAGCCGTGCCGCATGTGCACCGAGATGGTCAGCACGTCCGGCCGGTCGTAGAACACCTCCTGGGTGCCGTTGCCGTGGTGCACGTCCCAGTCCAGCACCGCGACGCGCATTCCTTGGCGCCGCGCGGTTTCCGCGACGAGCGCGGCGTTGTTCACGAAGCAGTACCCGTCCGCGGCCGACGGCTGCGCGTGGTGCCCTGGCGGTCGCACGAGCGCATAGGCCAGCGGGGCTCCGGACTCCAACGCCGCCAACGAAGTCCCCGCCGCCGCGCACACCGCACGCCACGTCTCGGGTCCGACGACGGTGTTCACGTCCAGCGCCACACGCGGGGAGACACGCAACGAGTCCAAGTGCTCAGCGGTGTGCACGCGCAGAAGCTCGTCAACGGTCGCGTGCCGACCCTCGTGCCACTTCAAGTGGGAAGCCACCGGGCCGTGTGTCAGCGCGTGCCGGAACGTGCGTAGCCGCGCCGCGTTCTCCGGGTGCGGTTCGGCCACGTCGAGCCACGGCCAGTCGCCCGGCAGCTCCCACAGGCCTTCGCCGGCGTCGTGACCGAGGCAGTCGTCGTGCCAGAACATGTCCACCCCCAATCGGATATCAGGGCGATCACGGATGGTCCACCGAAAATATCTGGGGGCACACTGGACACATGGGCCTCATCGCCGCACTGATCGCCATCGCCGGCCTGCTCGCCGCCTTGGCGCACGACGCATACCTGGGCATGCTCGGCTCGGCCGCGGGCAAGAAGGGCGCCTCCGGCGCACCTGTCGCGCAGTTCGTCCGCAGCCGCTGGAAGATCGCGATCCTGACGACCGCGGGCGCCTTGATCGGGCTGCTCATCACCAACGGGGACACCTTCGCCGCCGACTTGATCGGCGCGCTGATCGCGGGTGGCAGCGGCCTCGTCGCCCTCAACGGCGTACAGCGCACGCATAAGCAACTCAACGGTGGTCAAGCCCAACTGCCGCCCCGGTAGAAAGTTCACACAAACGGGTGTCACTCGTCCTGAATGCACCCTTCTGGTTGGTTTAGTGCCGCCAGACGGCCCTACTCTGATTGCGTCGCAGAGGGGTGTCGGGATGGACGAACTGCCGGGCAAACATCGTCTCGACGGCGGTGTCGCGCACGAGCGTCCCGTCGTCGGTGGCGACCGCATCCCGCTGCCCCGCCGCCGCCCGATCGACCCGCTGGCGGACACGGACGGCCTGCGCAAGTTCAACATCGGCATGGTGCCCGCGTCCGTCACGCCGCCGCGCACCTGGAAACGCGCGGCCTGGTTCGCGGTCGTGTCGTCGGTCCTCGTCCTGGTCGGGCTGAGCGTCGCCGCGGCCAAGCTCGTGAGCGGTGGCGGCGCGGTCGAGACGGTCGGCCTGCCGGGCTACCCCTCGGACGTGCCGCTGATCTCCGCGCTGCCGACCGGCGCGAGCCAGCCGTCCGTCACGAGCGGCCGGCCGACCGCCGCCAAGACCGGCCGGGGCGCGCCCGTACCCGGCACCGGTGCCCCTCAGAGCACCGGGCAGGGCTCGGCCACGACCACCAAGCCGTCCGGGTCCGCGCCGCCCGTGATCACGACCGTGCCGGTCTCACAGGCGCCGATCGTCGACGGCACCCAGATCGCCAAGCGGACCGAGAACTTCTACCGGGAGATGGCGACGAACGCGGACACCGCGCTCGCCATGACCACGGACACCGTGCGCTCGAACGCCGACGCACTGCTCGAGGGCAGGCTCTCCGACATCTCGCTGATCGAGGTCAAGGAGATCGTGGTCGATCCGGGCAAGGGCCTCACTGTGAGCCTGCTGCAGGTCACGAAGAAGGACGGCACGGTCAGCCAGGAGAAACGCGAGCTCAGCTTCACGCTGGGCGAGCTCCCGCTGATCAGCGGTGAACGGTTGAAACTTGGTGGCTAAAGGTCAGGGCCGAAATTACCGACCGTAGTAAGTGACACCTTCGAGCGAATCTTGACCACCGCTGGTCGCCACGAACGACTGAAGTCCGTCGAGATACTGGCGCAGCTGCGTGAACTCACGGTACGTCTTCTGGTGACCACGGACAGTACGGAGGACCGGACCAGTGCAGCGTCCCGCGACGACCGGACGGCGTCACACCCGCGCCGGCTCGATCAGCGTGGCCGAGCTGATCAAGCAGCAGCCGAGCCCGATGCGCATCCCGTCCAACGAGGAAGCCGCGACCGACGCGCTCGTCACCTCCCTGCTCGGCCCGACCGAGACGATGACGCCGATCGCCGCCGGCCGCCGCCGTCGCGGCACGAAGAACCGGGCCGCCAAGGTCGCGGGCCTGCTGACCGGCGCGATCGTGCTGGTCTCGTCCGTCGCCGGCGCGGCGATCCTCGCGGGCAAGCGCCCCGCGAACACCGGCATCCCCGTCACCGACCGCCCGATCGCGCTGTCCGGCGCGAGCGCGCTGCGCCCGGACGTCCTGTCCTCGCAGCTGCCGGACGAGCAGCCGCCGCTGCGGACCACCGCACCCCCGCCGGTGCGGCTGGCGCTGCCGCTGGAGACGTCCGTCGAGCCGACCACGCCGTCGGTGTCGACCGGCCCGCAACCTCAGGTCGACGTGGTGCGCCGGTTCTACGAGCTGCTGACCACGAAGCCGAGCTCGGCGGCCAAGCTGCTGTCGCCGGACCTGGTCGGCGCGAACCCGAAGGAGTTCGTCGAGTCCTGGGGCATGATCCGCACCGTCAACGTCGACCAGACGTCGCTGCGCCCGGACGGAACGGTGCTCGCCGTGGTGTCGATGCAGGAGCTGAACGGCAGCTGGCTGCGCATCGAACAGCTCTTCTGGCTCACCGACACGACCCAGCCGCGGATCATCGGCACCGAGGTCCTTTCGGCGCAACGGAGTTAGGCCGCACCCAACTGATATCGCCGTTCGCAGTCGAACGGTGACCGCTCGTCGCGAAAACACTGTTTTCTTCGTGGAACTTCCCCCAAAGGGGTTACATCTCGGGTCACGATTCGGTATCCATGTTCCCGCCAGTGCGCATCAGCGAACTTGGAAGGGTGAACGAGCGGTGTCGATTGAGGACCATCGTCGGCGGTTGAGCGGTACGGCCGAGTCGACAGGGCAGCTGTCCGTCGCCGAGCTGATCGCACGCCGCGAGGCTGAGACCATGCCGATCCCGGTGATCACCGACGACATCACCCCAGAGGCGTTCGAGCCCACCATCAAGTTCAAGTCGGTGAAGGTGCCCGGCGCCAGGTCGAAGAAGCAGCCCGCCAAGGAGCTGCACATCACCGAGCTGCTGCGCCGTGAAGGCCGCGCCGACGACACGCAGAGCGGCGGGTTCACCGTCGGCAAGCTGGCCGTCGCCGCCAGCGGTGGCGTCGTGCTCTGCGGTTCCGTCGCGTTCGGCGCCTCCTCGTGGCTGTCCTCACCCGACGAGCGCCCGCTCGCCGAGGTGCGGTTCGACGAGCGCGCCCAGGCCCGTGGCGCGAGCGCCGGCACCGATGGCGTCGTGAAGCTGCCGTCGAACAAGACCCAGCAGTCCGACGCGACCGAGACCGCGACGGCCGACCCGACGCAGGAGACCACCCCGGTCCGCGTCGCCCCGTACACGCAGCAGCAACAGCGTCCGACGCAGCAGACCCAGCAGCCGACGCAGCCGCAGCAGCCCACCTCGGAGTCGCCGACCGCGAGCACGCCGTCCTCCGAGACGCCGACCACACCCACCACGCCGAGCACGCCGCCGTCGAGCGAGACCCCTCCGCCGCCGAGCTCGTCCGAGGCACCGCCGCCGAGCAGCAGCACTCCGCCGCCCTCGTCGCAAAACCCGCTGCCCACGCCGTCCAACCCGGTCGACGTGAGCGTTGATCTCGGCATCCTCGACCCCGTGCTGAGCACGGTCGGCAGCTTCGACTTCTTCGCGCCGGCGAACTGACGCACAACGGGTAGCTCAGCACCCGCCCACGACAGGGGTACCCTGTGCGGGCATTCCGGACGACCGCTGACTACCGCACGAGGAGCACGAGCGTGGGACCTGCTGCCGCAGCCGCAGTTCTTCCGCTGTCGCACACCGCCGGGGTGGTCTTGTGACGACGTCCGACACCTCGGACGGCCGTCTGATCGCCGACCGCTACCGCTTCATCGACCGCATCGGCTCCGGCGCCATGGGCATCGTCTGGCGCGCCCATGACGAACGCCTGGGCCGCGAGGTCGCCGTCAAGCAGCTGCTGCTGGCGCCCGGCCTGGACGAGGCCGAGCAGGACGAGGCCATCCAGCGCGCCATGCGCGAAGGCCGCATCGCCGCCAAGCTGCACCACCCGAACGCCATCGCCGTGTACGACGTCGTCGAAGAAGACGGCGTCCCGTGCCTGGTCATGGAGTACCTGCCGTCGTACAGCCTCGCGGACGCCCTGTCCGAGGGCGGGCCGATGGATCCGGTCGAGATCGCCAGCATCGGCGCCCAGGCAGCCGCGGCGCTGGCCGCGGCACACGCGGCGGGCATCGTGCACCGCGACGTGAAGCCCGGCAACGTGCTGATCGCCGAGAACGGCGTCGTCAAGATCACCGACTTCGGCATCTCACGGGCCAGCGACGACATCACGGTCACCAAGACCGGCCTGATCGCGGGCACGCCCGCCTACCTCGCGCCGGAGATCGCACGCGGCCAGGACCCGACGCCTGCCTCCGACGTCTACTCGCTCGGTTCGACGCTGTTCGCCGCGATGGAGGGCGAACCTCCCTATGGAGTGAGCGAGAACACGCTCGGTGTTCTGCACGCCGTCGCGGCCGGCCGGATCAACCCGCCGACCGTGGACCACCCGCTCGCCGACACGCTGCTCTACCTGCTGAACTTCGAGGCCGACGACCGGCCGACGATGTCGCAGGCGCGTGAGCTGCTCAACGGGATCGTCCACGGGAAGGTGCCGTCGTTCAGCGGTCTGCCGACGCCGGCCGGGCCCGACCCGACGACGATCGTGGAGCCCGATCGCACCCGCGTGGTTCGTCCGGTCGCACGAACGTCACCGCCACGCACCGCGCCGCCGATGATGCCGGCGCCTGGCAAGCAGCAGGACAACCGGCCGTTGGTGATCGCGGCGGTGGTCTTGGCATTGCTGCTGGTCATCGGTGGCCTGCTGGTCGCGCTGGGTGTGTTCAACAAGGACAAGGACACGCCGTCACTGCCGCCGGTGAACTCTTCTTCGTCCGTGCCGACGACGTCGTCGTCCCCCGAGGTGACGACAACCACGCCCGAGGCAACGACAACGCGCGAAACGACGTCTAGCACTACGACGACTACAACTACGACCACCACGACGACAACGACGACGACCACGCCGCCGCCACCGTCGAGCACTACGACGACTACGACCACGACGACAACGACGCCGCCCGTCAAGCCGACGACCTAGGCGCGATTCGTCGTAGAAGTCTCGTAAGGTGGGTACCCGCACCGATGGGTGAAGTGAACCCAGAGGTGTGACGAGCCGTTGAACAGAGAGCAAGTGACCGCACAGCGGGGAGCAACCGTGTCCGATGGCCGATTGGTCGCTGGTCGCTACCGATTGAGCCAGCGGATCGGTAGCGGCGCCATGGGTGTCGTCTGGACAGCACTCGACGAACGCCTGCACCGCACCGTCGCGGTCAAACAGCTGCTCTTGACGCCTGGACTCTCCGAGTCCGACACCGACGAGGCGAAGCGCCGCGCCATGCGCGAGGGCCGCATCGCCGCGCGCCTTCAGCACCCGCACGCGGTCGCCGTCTACGACGTGGCCGAGGACGACAGCCAGCCGTGGCTCGTGATGGAGTACCTGCCGTCGAAGAGCCTCTCCGGGGTGCTCTCCGAGCGCGGCACGCTCCCGCCGCGTGACGTGGCGTCGATCGGTATGCAGGTCGCCTCCGCGCTGGCCGCCGCGCACAACGCGGGCATCGTGCACCGCGACATCAAGCCCGGCAACGTGCTGCTCGGCGACGACGGCACCGTCAAGATCACCGACTTCGGCATCTCCCGCGCCACCGGCGACGTCACGGTCACCGCGACCGGCATGCTCGCCGGCACCCCCGCCTACCTCGCACCCGAGGTCGCCAAGGGCTACGACCCCGGCTCGCCGTCCGACGTGTTCTCACTCGGCTCGACGCTCTACGCCGCGATCGAGGGCCAGCCGCCGTTCGGCCTGAGCGAGAACACCATCGCGCTGCTGCACAAGGTGGCGTCCGGCAAGGTCGACCCGCCGCGCAACGCCGGGCCGATGACCGCGCTGCTGATGCGCCTGCTGCGAGCCGAGCCCGAAGAGCGCCCGACCATGGCCGAGGCCCGCGACGCGCTCGCCGCCGTCGCCAACGGCCAGGCCGCCCCCGCCTTCACCCCCGCCGTGGTCTCCCCGACGCACCCGCCGTCGTGGCGCGGCACCCCGATCCAGCAGCCGCAGCCCGCCGCGACGCGCTCCCTCACGCCCCCGTCACCGCCCTCGGCGACGCGGGTGGACCTGCACACGCCGCCGCGCCCGATCCCGTCGCAGCAGCAGCCACAGATGCAGCACCAGCAGCACCGGCCTGCCGCCGCACCCCAGTACTCGCAGCGCCCCAAAGCCGCTGTCGCCTCCACATCGCTGCCGGCCAAGAGCAAGAAGTCGACCGTCTTCACCGCGCTCGCCATCGTGGCGGCGGCGGTGATCGGCATCATGTTCGCGAGCATGATCTCGGACCGGAAGGACAACGGCGGCAACTCGAACGACGCCGGCGCCAACACCTCCACCCAGACGACGCAGGACGGCGGACAGCCTCCCGCGTCGGCGACGCCCAAGGTGGCCGACAAGGCCGGCAAGTGGGGACCGGGCGAGCCGACAGAACCCGAACGCACCGCCATGCTGGAGGACTACCTCAACTACGCCGTCAGTGCGCCTGACCAGGCGTGGGCGATGGGCAACCCCGACTTCCAGGGCAGCTACCCCGGCGGACTCAGCGGCTTCAAGAACTTCTGGGCGAACTACAAGCAGGTCAAGATCGTCACCGCCGACCAGCAGCAGGACTTCTACTTCGTGGTCACCCTCGAGGTCACCAAGAAGGACGGCACGAAATCGACCCTCCAGCGCCAGATCTCACTGGCATGGCGCGGCGCGACCTTCCTGCTCAGCTACGACAAGCCGTTCGGCGCAGGGGCGTAACCGCGCGAGTCAGCTGGCCCGCGCGGCCTTCTCCAACGCTTCCGCCAACGCGATCACCGCGGGATTCCACGCGGCCTCCTCGCGGTACACGACGTGGATGTGCCGAACCGGCTCCGGATTGCGCAGCTTGCGCAGGACGACACCGGGATGCGGGTTCGGCAGCCCGAGCCGCGGAATGATCGCGACACCGAGCCCGGCCGCGACGAATCCCTGCGCCGTCGGGTAGTCGTCGCTTTCCACGACCACCTGCGGGGCGAACCCCGCCGCCGCGCACGCGTTCGTCACGAGGTCCTTGCACGGCCCGGCGGCGCCGCAGTCCGCATAGACCCACGGCTCGTCGGCCAGGTCGGCCAGGTCGATGACCCGCTTGCGGGACAACGCGTGACCGCGCGGCAGCACCGCGAAGAACGGGTCGGCCAGCAGGTGACGGGCGATCATGCCCGGAGGTGTCTCCTCGTCGGGCTCCAGGACGGTGATGGCGACGTCGGCACGGCCCGCGATCAGCTCGACGAACGGGTCGGTCGGCTCGGTGAGCTTCAGGTCCAGCTCGACGCCGGCGCGTTCGGCGCGGAACGTCGCCACCGCGGGAGGCACCAGCGCGGCGCCGGCCGTGGCGAAGTAGCGGACCCGCAGAGTCCCGGCGCAGCCGTTGCGCAACGCGGTGAGCGCGCTCTCGGCTTCGGCAAGTTGCTCGGCGAGGCGGCCCGCGTGTTCGGTGAGCAGGCGGCCGGCCGCGGTGGGGCGGATGCCGCGGCCAACGCGTTCGAGCAGCGGGATGCCCGCCTGCTTCTCCAGGCCCGCGACCTGTTGAGATATCGCGGACGGGGTGTAGCCGAGGTTCGTCGCGGCCGCGGTGATGGAACCCGTGGTCACGACCGCCCTGAGCACCTGCATGCGCCGCACGTCCAGCATGCCCCGATCGTACAGCTGAGCTTAAAGGTTCGGTACAACAATTAAATTGTGTTTACGGGTTCGGGGGCGCATGGTTGACGCGTGAACCAAAGAGGAACGCTGATCAGGATGGGCGTGCTCGCCCTGCTGTGGGGATCAAGCTTTCTGTGGATGAAGCTCGCGCTCGGGAGCCTCGCTCCGGTGCAGATCTCGCTCGTGCGGACGTTCCTCGGGGCGGCCGTGCTGTTCGTCGTGCTCGCCATGGCGAGGATGTCGCTGCCCCGTGACCGGCGGATCTGGGGACACATGGTCTTCGTGGCCACGTTCGGCAGCGCCATCCCCTTCACGCTCTTCGCGATCGGCGGCCAGACCGTCGACTCCGGCGTCTCCGGCGTGCTCAACTCGACGACGCCGCTGTTCGCGCTGGCCATCGGCCTCGCGCTGGGCACGGAGAAGATCAGCAACCTGGTCCGCATGCTCGGCCTGGGGACCGGCTTCGCGGGCGTCCTGCTGATCTTCGCGCCGTGGCAGCAGGCCAACAGCATCGCGAGCTGGGGTGCGGTGCTGTGCCTCCTCGGCGCCGCGAGCTACGCCGTCGGCTACACCTACGCCGGCCGCAAGCTGGTCAACACGGGTGCGACCTCGACGCAGCTCGCCGCCATGCAGCTGACCACCGCGATGGGCCTGCTCGTGCTCGCGGTTCCGTTCGGCGGGCTCGAACCCGTGCACCTGCACTGGGTCGGCATCGTCGCCGTGACGATCCTGGGTGTCTTCGGCACCGGTGCGGCGTTCATCCTCAACTACCGCGTCATCGCGGACGAGGGTGCGACGACGGCAACTACGGTCGGTTACCTTCTGCCCGTGGTTTCGGTACTCCTTGGAGCGATCTTCCTCGGAGAGCAACTCAACGCAAGGGTCGTCGCAGGCATGCTGGTGGTTCTTCTGGGTGTCGCGCTGACCAGGAAGCAGCCGGTCTCGGCAGGTCAGGGCGTCTCACCAAACGAGACGCGCGACCTGGTCAAACGCTGAACGGTGAGACGTGCGTCTCCCCCAATAGGATGGTTCGAAGACGAATCGCGTCCTTATCGGGCTGGTTAGCCGTCTCCTCTTTGTAAGCGGAGATGGACGCCAGCCTGGGAAGGACATCGACATGAACAACGAGAACCTGAAGGTCACCGCCAAGACGACTTTTCAGCTGTTGGCTCCCGGTGCGGCTCCCGCGCCGGTCGAGGCCGAGCTCGTCTACGACGCGGAGGACCCGTACGCGGTCGCCATCGTCTTCCACACGGGCACCGGCCGCGTGGAGTGGATGTTCGCCCGCGACCTGCTGGCCGACGGCCTGCTGACGCCCTCGGGCGAAGGCGACATCCTGGTCCGCCCGGCCTCCGACGACCCGGAGCGGGTGCTGGTCGAGCTGAACGCGCCGACCGGGTTCGCGATCCTGAGCGCCGTGGCCGAGGACGTGGCAGCGTTCCTGGACAGCTCCTACGACGTCGTGCAGCCCGGCGAGGAGGACCTGTGGATCGACTTCGACCGTGAGCTGCAGAAGATGGTCTCGACCCTCGACTAGCAGGATCGAGAGGTGGTCTCGCGGGCGCGGGACGAGGTGCCGGGATCACCGTGCAGCTCGTCACCGGAGACCACCGGCGGGCGATGCGGGCGATCGCCTGTGGTTGGACTTTGACCACGAACAGCAGAAACTGGTTTCGACTCTTGGTTAGTCTGCGGGTGTGACACTCATCGGGGGCCGCTACACGCTGCTGGAACGCGTCGGCAGCGGGGCCATGGGGGTGGTCTGGCGGGCGCGGGACGAGGTGCTGGCGCGTGAGGTAGCGGTCAAGCAACTCGTCACCGGAGACCATCTGAGGGCGATGCGAGAGGCGCGCAACGCGGCTCGGCTGCATCACCCGCACGCGATCGCGGTGTTCGACGTCGTGGGCAGCGAGGACGAAGAGCCGTGGATCGTCATGGAGTACCTGCCGTCACAGAGCCTCTCGGCCGTGATCGCGGAGAAAGGGCCGATGGCACCGGCCCAGGCAGCGCGGATCGGCGGTTTCATCGCATCGGCGCTGGCCGCCGCACACAGCGCGGGCCTCGTGCACCGCGACATCAAGCCGGGCAACGTCCTGATCGGCCACGACGGCACGGTCAAGATCACTGACTTCGGTATCTCCAGGTCGACCGGCGACGGCACGATGACCGACACCGGCATGATCTCGGGCACCCCCGCCTACCTCGCACCCGAGGTGGCGCGCGGTGAGCAGCCCGATGCCGCCTCCGACGTCTTCTCGCTCGGGGCCACGATCTACTCGGCGATCGAGGGCGAGTCCGTCTTCGGACCGAGTGACAACAGCTTCGGCCTCATCTACCGGGCCGCGAGCGGGCAGATTCGGGATCCCAAGAACGCGGGTGAGCTCACCCCGCTGCTGATGCGGCTGCTCGCCGTCGAGCCGAAGGACCGGCCGACCGCGCAGGCCGCCGTCGAGCTGCTGGTCGCGGAACAGCAGGCGTCCCAGCCGCTGACCATCGTCACGCCGCCGAAGAAGCGCCGGAAGTTCAAGTTGCCAAGGCTGCCGAAGATCTCCCTGAAGCGGCCGAAACGACGCACGGTCGTCGTGCTGACCGTCGTCGCGTTGCTGGGGATCGGGGGTAGCGCGGGCGCCGCGTACTGGAACGACCACGACAACTCCGGCGGCAGCTCCACCAACCAGGGCAGCTTCCCCACCGAGCAGGTCCAGAACGTCCGGTACTTCGAGCCACACGAAGCCATCTCGTTCGTCAAGCAGTACTACTCACAGCTGCCGGGCGACGCTCAGAACGCCTGGTATCACGTCTGGGACCGGGTGAGGGAGCCACAGGCCGACTTCGTGAAGCGGTGGAAGGGCTACACCTCGGTCAAGTGCACCCTCTCGGCCATCCCCGTCCGCTCGCAGGGCCCCAACTGGATCGTCACCATCGACCTCGCCCTGGTCACGGACGTGGGCAAGGCGAGGAACCTCACCGTCGAGGTCGCGGTCGCCGCGGTCAACAGCGAGATGAAGATCGCCGGCTTCACAGAGATGTGAGCAGCAGCCAGAAGGTGCCGCCGCCGACGACCACACCCATCGCAGTGCCGCCGAGCACCTGCCCGGCCGTGTGATCTCCGAGCTCCACCCGCGACCAGGTCACCAGAGCGGCGGGCAGTGCGATCAGCAGCGGCCACGGTCCGTAGACGATCGCCAGCGTCACCACGGCCGCCCACGCGACTCCGGCGTGCAGCGAGATCTTCCACTTCAGGCCGAACGTGATCGCCATGCTGACGATCAGCGACGCGAACATGCTGCCCGCCAGCGCGAGCATGCTCGTGGGCGCGCCGCCGAGGACCATGATCACTGTGCCCGCCGCGAGCGACGCACCGGCGGTGAGCAGCGGAACGAGCCTGCCCTCGCGGTTCGTGACGTGGTGACCGTCCCACTTGCCCTTGCGCGCGCCACGGACGATGACAGCCATGGGGATCACCGACGCGGTCACCGCGACCACGAGCCCCCACAGCAGCGTCTTCCACAGGTTTTCCGTTGCGGCCGCCACCGCGAACGGCAGCGCAATCACCCAGACCCACGGCGCCAACACCTCGGTCGCGCCGCGAGCGACCTTTTTGATCAAATCCCTCAGACCAGTCTGCGATCAGTGGCCCAGCGGGAGAGCTCGTACCGGTTGGAGAGCTGGGTCTTCCGCAGGACGCTCGACACGTGCGTCTCCACTGTCTTCACGCTGATGAACAGCTCGGACGCGATCTCCTTGTAAGCGTAACCGCGGGCGAGCAGCCGCAGGACGTCACGTTCCCGCGGGGTCAGCAGGTCGAGCTCGGGGTCGCTGATCGGCGCGGCGCCCGGCCGGTCGGCGAACGCGTCCAGCACGAACCCGGCGAGGCGCGGTGAGAACACCGCGTCGCCCTCGCTGACCCGTACGACGGCCTTGACCAGCTCCTGGCTGGAGATCGTCTTGGTGACGTAGCCGCGGGCGCCGGCACGGATGACGTTGATGACGTCCTCCGCCGCGTCCGAGACCGACAGCGCGAGGAACGTGACCTCGGGGATCTTGGTACGGATCTGCCGCAGCACCTCCGCACCGCCGCCGTCGGGCATGTGCACGTCGAGCAGCACCACGTCCGGCTTGTGGTGGTTGATCCCCGCCACCGCCTCGCCGACGCTGCCCGCCTCGCCGACCACCTCCACCTCGTCGGTGATGGTGTCGAGTTCGGCGCGCACACCCGCGCGGAACAACGCATGGTCGTCCACCAGGAACACCCTGACGCTCATGTCCTGGCCTCCGTCTTCCTCGGCATCTCGAGATGCACCTCGGTCCCCTCGCCCGGCGCCGTCCGAAGTCGCACCTCGCCGCCGTGCCTCGTCATCCTCCCCCGGATGCTGCCCGCGAGGCCATGCCGGTCCTCCGGAACCGCGTCCGGGTCGAAACCCTTACCCCGGTCGCGGACGAACACGGTCACCTTGTCCGGCTCCACCTCCGCGTAGACGCTGACCTCGGCGACACCCGCGTGCTTGGCCGCGTTGACGATCGCCTCCCGAGCCGCCTGGACCAGCGGGATCAGCTCGTCCTCCAGCAGGCAGTCGCCCACGACGACCTGTGGCACGGCGATCGCGAAGTCGTCCTCCACCTCGGCACACGCCTGCGCGATCGCCACGCTCACCGTCTGCGGCACCTCGCCCACCTCACGGCCGTAGAGCCAGCCGCGCAGCTCCCGTTCCTGGCTGCGGGCGAGACGCTTCACCTCGCGTGGCGACTCGGCCTGCTTCTGGATCAGCGCAAGCGTTTGCAGCACGGAGTCGTGCAGGTGGGCGGCGATCTCGGCGCGTTCCTCGGTGCGGATGCGCGCCCGGCGTTCCGAGTCGAGGTCACGCACCAGCCGCATCCACAACGGCACGGTCAGCACGCCGACACCGATCAACGTGGCAAGCACGGAGAGCACGACGGTCGAGAGGTTCTGGATGGAGCCGTTGGCGACCAGGAACGCGGCGACACCCGCCACGACCAGCGCGCCTCCCGCCACCGTCCGCACGATCCCCGTCTTTCCCTGAGCCAGCGCTCCGTCCGTCCAACGGCGGCGCTGTGCCTCGTCCGCCTCTCGCCACACGACCGCGGCGCCCACGATGGCCACGGCGATCGGGCCGGTGATCCAGCCGCTCACGGTTCCGCCGACCAGGCCGGTGAACACCGCGACGCCGATGCCGAGCGCGGCGAGACCGACGGCCTGCTGCCACTCCTTGCGGTCCTTGTCGGTCTCCGGTTCCACCTGCGCCGACTGCGGGACGAACATCCAGAGCAACGCGTAGGCGATGATCCCGACCCCGCTCAGCGCGGCGAACACGGCGAAGACCGCACGCACCCAGAACACCGGTGCGTTCAAGTGGTCGGCCATCCCGCTCGCGACGCCCGCGACCACCCGGCCGGTGCGTCGCCGCCGCATCGGCTCGATCTGTGCACTCACCGTCCGATCGTCACACGTCCCGGCCGGTTGTTCATCAGGGATGACCCCGGTTAGGAGAATCAGGGCTGGTCCCTGATGTGATCGGCGGCAGCGGGGCGCAACCTTGTCATCGTGAGCGGGACTGAGAAGGCAATGGCCGGCGTGGCGGACACGCTGAGAGAGTTCTGGGCCCACCGCCCGGTGCGGCCGAAGGAAGGGCGCAAGCTCGGCGGCGTCGCCACCGGTATCGCGTTGCGCTACCAGATCGACCCGGTGATCGTGCGGATCGCGTTCGTCGCGCTCGCGCTGTCCGGTGGTGTCGGTCTGCCGATGTACCTGGCGGGCTGGCTGCTGCTGCCGGAGCAGGGGGACCAGGTCTCCCCGCTGGAGGCTCTGATCAACAAGGGCCACAGCTCCATGTCGCAGGCGCAGACCGTGCTGCTCGGGTTCCTGATGTTCCCGGCGCTCGCGTTCACGTTCGGCAGCGGCGGGTTCCAGGTCGTCGTGACCATCGCCGTGTCGGTGGCGTGCATCTACCTGCTGCAGAAGAACCGTGGGCACCTGCAGCCGGCGACGACCCTCTCCGACGTGCCGGTGATGCCACCGGTGCCGGGAGCGCCCGCCTGGGACCCGCTGGGTGCCGCACCGTTCGCGTGGGACCTGCCCGAGCCCGCTCCCGCCCCGCAGCCACCCGCTCCCCGGCAGCGCAAGCCACGCGTCGGCCTGATGACGCTGGGTGTCGCCCTGCTGGTGGTCGCAGGGTCCACGATCGCGGGCGTGTGGTCCCCATGGTTCACCCCGTTGCACGTCGTCGGGCTCGTCGTCGCGGTGTTGGCGTCCGGGTTGCTGGTCGGGGCGTTCACCGGCGGTGGGCGCGGCCTGATCGGGTTGCTGATCCCGCTGGCGCTGGTCGGCTGGCTGATGACGGTGGTCGACTTCGACGGCCGGGCCTCGATCAGCAGCTTCACGGCGACGCCGCAGTCGATCGAGGAGGTGGACGGCCGCTACGAGACCGGCGTCGGCAGTGTGATGCTCGACCTGCGGGAACTTCCGGACTCCGGCGCGGTCCAGACCGCGGTCGACGTGAACGTCGGCGAGATCGTCGTGCACGTGCCGAAGAACGCGGACGTCGAGTTCATCTGCGACGCGGACTCCATCGGCGAGCTGGACTGCCTCGGTCGCCAGGCGGAAGGCGGCAATGTGCAGGTGCGCGGGAACGACCTCGGCGACAACGGCGAGGGCGGGTTGAAGATCAAACTCGACGTGCGGACGAACGTCGGAGAGGTGAGGGTGTTCCGTGGCTGAGCCGACGATGCGCAGGTCGATCGACGTGCTGGGGCTGCTGTTCGGTCTCGGCGGCGCGCTGATGGCCGCCTACATCCTCAGCAACGGCGAGTTCTGGTTCGACTTCCGGTGGGCGCTCGGCGGCACCGCCACCGTCATCGGCCTCGTACTCCTCGCCAACTCCCTACGACGCAAGTCGATCAAGAACTGAGCTCTGAGCGAAAAGCACGTTCATACGGCCATTTCGTATGAACGTGCTTTTCGCTCAGAAAGTCACTCCCACTCGATGGTGCCTGGGGGCTTGGAGGTCACGTCGAGGACCACGCGGTTGACCTCGGCCACCTCGTTGGTGATCCGGGTCGAGATGCGTTCGAGTACCTCGTAGGGCAGGCGGGTCCAGTCGGCGGTCATCGCGTCCTCGGAGGACACCGGGCGCAGGACGATCGGGTGGCCGTAGGTGCGGCCGTCGCCCTGGACACCGACGCTGCGGACGTCCGCGAGCAGCACGACCGGGCACTGCCAGATCGTGCGGTCGAGACCGGCGAGCGTGAGTTCCTCGCGGGCGATGGCGTCGGCCTGGCGCAGCGTGTCGAGCCGTTCCTGGTCGACCGCGCCGATGATCCGGATGCCTAGGCCGGGGCCGGGGAACGGCTGGCGCTGCACGATCGTCTCCGGCAGGCCCAGCTCGGTGCCGACGCGGCGCACCTCGTCCTTGAACAGCGCGCGCAGCGGCTCGACCAGCTCGAACTGCAGGTCGTCCGGCAGGCCGCCGACGTTGTGGTGCGACTTGATGTTCGCGGTGCCCGCGCCGCCGCCGGACTCGACGACGTCCGGGTAGAGCGTGCCCTGCACCAGGAAGCGGTAGTCGCCCTCGGCCTTGAGGTCGCGCTCGGCCTGCTCGAACACGCGGATGAACTCGCGGCCGATGATCTTGCGCTTCTCCTCCGGGTCCGTGACTCCGGCGAGTGCGTTCAGGAACCGCTCGCGGGCGTCGACGGTCACCAGGTTGATGCCCGTGGCGGCCACGTAGTCGCGCTCGACCTGGGCGCGCTCACCGGCGCGCAGCAGGCCGTGGTCGACGAAGACGCAGGTGAGGCGGTCACCGATGGCGCGCTGGACCAGCGCCGCGGCCACGGCGGAGTCGACGCCGCCGGACAGGCCGCAGATGGCCTTGCCGTCACCGATCTGCGCACGGATCCGGGTGACCTGCTCCTCCACGATGGACGAGGTCGTCCACTGGGGACGCAGGCCCGCGATGTCGTGCAGGAACCGCCGCAGCACCTCCTGGCCGTGCGGCGAGTGGTGCACCTCGGGGTGGTACTGCACACCGGCGAAGCGGCGTTCGGTGTCCTCGAACGCGGCGACCGGTGCGCCCTCACTGGTCGCGGTGACCGTGAAGCCCTCGGGCGCCTTGGTGACGGCGTCGCCGTGGCTCATCCACACCGGGTGCGTGCCGGGCAGCTCCGTGTGCAGCGCGCCGGACTCAGCCGTGATGCCGATGTCGGTGCGGCCGTACTCGCGGGTGCCGGTGTGCGAGACCTCGCCACCGAGCGCGCGCGCCATCGCCTGGAAGCCGTAGCAGATGCCGAAGACCGGGATACCGGTCTCGAACAGCTTCGGGTCGATCTGCGGCGCGCCCTCTTCGTAGACGCTCGAAGGGCCACCGGACAGCACGATGGCCAGCGGGTTCTTGTCGAGGATCTCGCTCACCGTCGCGGTGTGCGGGACCACCTCGGAGTAAAGCTGCGCCTCGCGCACGCGGCGAGCGATCAGCTGCGCGTACTGGGCGCCGAAGTCGACGACGAGAACAGGGCGGTTGCTGGTGTCGGACACGGTCCTAAGGATGTCATGCGTGGTCAGACGCCCGCTGACCGGACATGTCGCCTGGTGACGCCGAGCACGTGCCGCTGCCCTAACGTGAACATATGGACGCGTTCACGCCGCAACCGAGGCCGTGTTGGATCGCGGGCCGCCCCGAGCAGGGCGAGCAGGCATTACAGGTCTCCCACCCGTTCGACGGCACCGAGGTGGCGTCGGTCGCCGTGCCGGGCCCCGACCAGGTGGAACGAGCCGTCGCAGCGGCTCACGAGGTGGCGCGCGAGTTCCGGCGAACACCCGCGCACGTACGGGCCGCGGCGCTGCTGAAGGTCTCGCAGACACTCGCCGAACGGGCCGAGGAGATCGCCGAGACGATCACCGCCGAGAACGGCAAACCGCTCAAGTGGGCCGAGATCGAGGTCACGCGGGCGGTCAACACCTTCCGGTTCGCCGCCGAGGAGGCACGGCGGTTCACCGGTGAGCTGCAACGGCTCGACACGGACGCCGGTGGCGCCGGTCGGATGGCGATCATCCGCCACGTGCCGCGCGGACCGGTGCTGGCCGTGGCGCCGTTCAACTTCCCGCTGAACCTGGTGGCGCACAAGGTCGCGCCCGCGCTCGCCGTCGGCGCGCCGGTGATCGTGAAGCCCGCGTCGGCGACGCCGCTGTCGGCGTTGCTGCTGGGCGAGATCCTGGCCGAGACGGACCTGCCGGAGGGCGTTTTCTCGATCCTTCCCGTGCGGGGCAAGGACATGGACTCACTCGTCCGCGACGAACGGCTGCCGGTCATCTCGTTCACCGGGTCCACGACGGTCGGCTGGTCGTTGATGGAAGCCGCGCCACGCAAGCACGTCGTGATGGAGCTGGGCAGCAACGCGGCCGCACTCATCTGTCCTGATTGGACGGACCTGGACTTCGCCGCACAGCGCATCGCCACGTTCGGCAACTACCAGGGCGGGCAGTCGTGCATCGCCGTGCAGCGGGTGATCGTGGACCGCACGAAGGCCGACGAGTTCGTGCCGAAGCTGGTGGAGAAGGTCGGCGCGCTGCGGACCGGTGACCCGCACGACCCCGAGGTCGAGGTCGGGCCGCTGATCGACGAGGACAACGCCCGCCGGGTCGAGGAGTGGATCAACGCCGCGGTCGACGCCGGCGCGCGGATCCTCATCGGCGGCAAGCGGAGCGGAGCCTCCGTCGAGCCGACGGTGCTGGCGGACGTGCCGTTCGACGCCGACGTCTGGCGCGAGGAGATCTTCGGGCCGGTGCTCGTCGTCTCGGTCACCGACGGCGTCGAGGAGGCGTTCGCGCAGGCCAACGACACCAAGTACGGGCTGCAGGCCGGGGTCTTCACCCGCGACGTGCAGGTCGCGTTCGAGGCGGCGGCCGAGCTCGAGGTCGGTGGCGTGATCATCGGTGACGTGCCGTCCTACCGCGCCGACCAGATGCCTTACGGCGGCGTGAAGGGCTCGGGCACCGGGCGTGAAGGCGTCCGGTCGGCGATGGAGGACTTCACCGAGGAACGGGTGACCGTGTTGACCGGGATCCAGCTATAGCCCCTGTGCGAACGCCAGTACGCGGTCCGGGTCGTAACGTCGCGCGACCTTCCTGAGCCGCGCGAGGTTGCGGCCGTAGTAGGCGGTCGGCCAGTCGGGCATCTCCGGGTCGATGTAGTTGACGTACCCGGTGGTGCCCGTGCCGAGCCCGTCACGCAACGACGCCAGCACCTTGCGCCCCTCGGCCTCGGTCCGGCCGTTGACGACGTTGACGTAGCACTGGGCACTCGACAAAGCCCTGCGGTGCGGGAAAGCCGTGGCGTCCGGCGCGACCCGGCCGAGCGCGCCGCCGAACGAGTCGAACTGGATCCGGCAGTCGCGTTGCCCGGTCAGCAGCTCGTCGACCCGCTTGCCCGGCACGTGCGCGTAGGCCATCCGCGACGACGCCACGAACGAGAAGCCGGTCTCGTGGCCACCGGCGTAGAAGCGCATGGCCTCCAGGTAGGTCATCTCCTGGACCTCGCGCTTGGTGCCCGCCGGCATGCGGTCGAGCAACGGGTGCAGGTCCTTGGCCGGCCCCAGATACGTGCCACCGACCGCGACACCGGTCGGCGTGCCCGCACCGATCTCGCAGACCGCCCACAGCTCGTCGGGCGCGTTCTCGAACCACTCCTGCCACGCGTCGACGATGTCGGCCGTCGCGCCCTCCGGGTACAGCAGCAGGAAACGCGTGATGTTCGGCGCGGGCACGCTGCGGAACGTGAACGACGTGACGATGCCGAAGTTGCCGCCACCTCCACCCCGCAGAGCCCAGAACAGGTCCGGTTTCTGGTGCTCCGACACCGTGTGCAGGCAGCCGTCCGGCGTGACGATCCGGGCGCTGACCAGGTTGTCGCAGGTCAGGCCGTACTTACGGCCGATCACGCTGATGCCGCCGCCGAGCGTCAGTCCGCCGACACCGACCGATCGGCACGTGCCCCCAGGCACCGCGCGGCCTTGTGTGCCAATGGTTTCGTAGAAGCTGTCCAGTCGCGTGCCGGTGCCGACCTGGACCTGGGTGCCGTGCAGCCGCACGTCGTCGAATCCGCTCATGTCGACGACGAGGCCGTTCTCCGGCACCGAGTAGGCCGCGTAGCTGTGCCTGCCGCTGCGAGCCGCGACCGGAATCCGTTCGTGCGAAGCGAAGTCGAGGCACGCCTGCACGTCCTCGGGCTTGAGGCACTTCGCGATCGCCGCCGGCCTGCGGTGTGCGTAGACCGTGTTGTACGGCAGGCGCAACGTGTCGTAGCCGGTGTCCTGCGGGAGGACGAGCCGGTCGCCGAGGCGGCGCCTCAGCCTCTCCCAGTTGGTGTCAGCGGTGGCCGAGCCCGCACCGATCCCCAGCCCCACGGCGGCAAGAGCCGCTCCCCGCAGTAGAGCTCTTCTGTTGAGTCCCATGGTTCGAGTTCACCAGCCGAGCGCCCGCCGCGCTGCCTTTTCGTCACCGCCGCTGCCTGCGACGTGTCCGTCCGGCCTGATGAGCAGGCCGTTCACGACCGTGAACCCCGGCCCCGCGGTGTGTGACTGCGGGACCAGTTGACCGCCGTCCGTGGTCAGCGGTGAGTCGGTGTAGGAGAACGGCGTGAAGAGCTTGCCCGAGTCGATTCCCTCGCCGGACTCCAGCGCGCGTTGCCTGCGTGTTCGTTCCTCGGCTGTGCCCGGCACGAGGAACCTCATGGTGTCGCCGGTGATGCGCAGGTTCTCGTCGGCGGCGGCACCGCGTTCGACGTCGTAGGACTCCAGCAGAGCGGGTCCGGCCTCGCCCCGGCGGTCGGCCGCGATCTTCCACGCCGCGTTGTCGGCGTCGCAGATCCCCGAGTTCAGGCCGCGGGCGCCGAACGGGCTCATCACGTGTGCAGCGTCGCCCGCGAGCAGGATTCTCCCGTCGCGGAACGTCTGCGCGCGCCGCTGGTGGAAGCGGTAGGTGGACTGCCACACCACCTCGTACGGCTTGTCGCCGACGATCGCGCGGATGTGGTCCCCGGTGAGCTCGACGTCCTCCGCTACCTGCCAATCGATCCGCCACACGCCGTTCGGTTGCGGGTGCAGCAGGACTTGCCGGCCGGGATTCCACGGAGGATCGAAGTAGAAACGACGTTCGGGCGTCGCGAAGTCCAGGTCGACGCGGACGTCGGCGATGATGAACCTGTCGCCGAACGAGAAACCCTCGAACGGGATGTCCAGTAGCTGGCGGACGGTCGAATGCACGCCGTCGGCGGCGATGCAGTGAGAGGCCCGGATTCCGTCCTGTGTGGACACTCCGTCGTCGTCCTGGATCAGGCCGGTGACCCGGTGCCCGTACCGGAGCTCGATCAGCGGCTCGGCCCGGACCCGTTCCTCCAGCAGCTGCTCGACGACGGTCTGCGGGGTGTTCACGAACGGCGGGAAACCCTTGGCCTCGGGGAAGGTCAGGGTCAGCACCTCACGGTCGCGGTGGAACGTGCGGCCGGTGTACCAGGTGACGCCCGCGTCGGCGACGGCCTGGCCGACACCGACCCGTTCCAGAATCTCCAGCACGTCACGCTGCACGCAGATCGAACGACTGCCGGTCCGCGCACGTTCGGAGGCAGCTTCCAGGACCACGCTGGGCACCCCGGCTCGGGCCAGGAAGAGCGCGGCGGTGAGGCCGACCGGCCCGGCGCCGACGACGAGCACGGTCATTGCAGGGCGTCCCAGACCGCGCGATCACGTTCCGCGGTCCAGATCTCCGGCCAGTCCTTGCCGTCGCACTCGTCCCAGTAGCGCTTCACGTCGAACGGCAGGCAGTGCTCGAAGATCGGCCAGCGCCCGTACCTCGGTGCCAGCGTCTTGTGCGCCAGTTCGAAGGCCTGCTTGAGCGTGCCCCGGTCCGCGTGGATGCCTCCGACCGTGCGGCGCAGCTCGTTGAGGAAGTGCCTGGTCTGGTTGATCGCGGCCTCGACCTCGATGCGATCCCGTGCCACCGCGCCACGTCCGCCGACCAGCACCTCGGCACCGAGATCCGCTACTTCGTCCAAAGTGGACGTCGCCCACTCGTCGTGGAACGCGTCACCGGTGTAGAGCGCGGCCTGCGACTCGACGAGGTCGCCCGCGAAGAGGATGCGTTGCTGTGGCAGCCACGCCACGATGTCGCCCGCCGTGTGACCGCGGCCGAGGTGTTGCAGCACGAGGTCGCCGCGCTCCTCGCCGAGCGGGATCGTCATCCGGTCCGAGAACGTGAGCGTCGGCCACGTCAGGCCGGGAATCTCCTCCGGCTGCTCGAAGAGCCGCGGCATGCGGCCGTACTCGCTCTCCCAGTCCTGCTGGCCGCGTTCGGCGATCAGCGCCCGCGTCATCTCGTGCGCGACGATCTCCTGTGCGTCGAACGCGCTGGCGCCGAGCGTGCGCACGGCGTGGTAGTGGCTCAGCACGAGGTAGCGGACGGGTTTCTTCGTGTGCTTGCGGAGCTGTGTCAGCCACCGTCGCGCGGCCGCGGGGGTCGCCCGTGCCTCGAAGCAGATCAGGAAGTCCTCGGCTTCGATCGCCCCGATGGTGGGGTCGCCACCGGCAGTCAGGGCGTAGACGCCTTCGGCTAGTTCGACGAAGACCTCGTCCTTGGGGGTGAGGTCGGCGCTGGACGCGAACGGCTTGGTGGCCATACCTACACGGTGTCAGGAGGCCTTCACGATCGGCAACCGCAATGCGGCTGGAGCTTGATCGGGAACCGCCGGGTTCTTCGGCTTCGTCGGGTTGATCCGGCGGTAGGTCTCCTGCTGGCCCGGCCGTGGGTCCCGCTCGCCCTTGTTCGGCCACAGCGAGAACGCCCGCTCGGCCTGCGCGGTGATCGTGAGCGACGGGTTCACCCCGAGGTTGGCCGAGATCGCCGCACCGTCCACAACGGACAGTCCGGGATAGTGGTGGACCCGGTGGTACGGGTCGATCACACCGTGCTCGGCGTCCGAGGCGATCGCGCAGCCGCCGATGAAGTGCGCGGTCAGCGGGATGTTGAACAGCTCGCCCCAGGTGCCGCCCGCCTCGCCGCCGATGTGCTTGGCGGCCAGCAGGTTCGCCTCGTGCCCGGCCGGGATGAACGCCGGGTTCGGCTCGCCGTGCCCCTGCTTGCTCGTCAGTTTGCCGCGCTTGAGGAACGTGGTGATGGAGTTGTCCAGGCTCTGCATGACCAGCAGGATCACGGTCCGCTCGCTCCACCGGTACACACTGAGCAGCTTCAACGTCTTGAGCGGGTGCCGGACGGACTCCCTGATGAACTGCAGCCACCTCGGCGTGCTCGCCGCGCCGTCCGTGGCGAGGGTCTGCAGCAGGCCCATGGCGTTGCTGCCCTTGCCGTAGCGGACCGGCTCGATGTGCGTGATCTCGTCGGGGTGGATGGAGCTCGTGATGGCCACACCCCTGGTGAAGTCGTTGTTCGGGTCGACCGTCCCGCGGGCGGCGCCGATGATCGACTCGGAGTTGGTGCGGGTGAGCTCGCCCAGTTTCGCGGAGATCTTCGGCAACGTCGTGGCCTTGGCCTTGTGCAGGAGCTGCTGGGTGCCCCACGTGCCCGCGGCCAGCACGACCTGGTCAGCGGTGAAGGTGGCTTTCGCGCGGCCGCCGGTCTGCTTGGCCTCGATCGTCCACGTGCCGTCCCGTTCCTTGAGCTCGGTGACGGTGGTCAGCGGGAAGACCTTGGCGCCCAGCTTCTCCGCGAGGTAGAGGTAGTTCTTGACCAGCGTGTTCTTGGCGCCGACCCGGCAGCCGGACATGCATCCGCCACACTCGGTGCAGCCCGTGCGCCGGGGCCCGGCGCCACCGAAGTAGGGGTCGTCCGCGGGCTTGCCGGGCTCGCCGAAGAAGACGCCGACCGGGGTCGGGTGGTAGCTGTCCTCGACGCCCATGTCCTTCGCGACCTGCTGCATGACGACGTCGCTCGGCGTCGTGGTCGGGTTGGTGACCACGCCCAGCATGCGGCTCGCCTGGTCGTAGAACGGCTCCAGCTCGTCCTGCCAGTCGGTGATGTGCGCCCACTGCCGGTCCTCGTAGAACGGCTTGAGCGGCCGGTACAGCGTGTTGGCGTAGACGAGACTGCCGCCGCCGACACCCGCGCCGGCGAGCACCATGACGTTGCGCAGCAGGTGGATGCGCTGGATGCCGAAGCACCTGAGCCGCGGCGCCCAGAGGTACTTGCGGAGGTTCCAGCTCGTCTTCGCGAACTCGTCGTCGGCGAACCTGCGCCCCGCCTCGAGTACGGCGACACGATAGCCCTTCTCGGTCAGGCGGAGCGCGGCCACGCTCCCGCCGAACCCGGAGCCGACGATGACGACATCGAAGTTACCGGCGAGTTCACGCATGAACCGGAGAGTAGGCGTTACTTCCGGTAACGCCTAGTCCCCTATCGGTTCAGTTCCCGTCGAGCACCCCGCCGATGACCCACCACATCAGCGCGATGACCAGCGCGAGCAGGGCCGGGCCACCGAGGAGGAACAGCAGGAGGACCTTCCAGTCGAGGCCGCCATCGACCTCGTCGGTGTCCTCGACCTCGTCGCTTTCCTCGATCTCCGCGTCCGCTTCGACCGTTTCGATCACGTCGACGTCGGCACCACTACCGCTGCCGCCGAAAAGGGCGTCCAAGTCCATGCTTCTCCAGACGCGCGAGGGGGTGTGCCGGTTGCAAGATCATCTTTGCGCCCACGCCGCCACCGACACGGCGTGCGGGAGTATCGCAGCGAGTTCTTGCAGCGTGGGGTGGGGGACGTGGGCTGCGTAGGTGATCTCGACCAGCGGCACAGTTCCAGCCTAGGAGCCTGGGACAGGGGCCGGATCTTGCGGTTGTGCGGCGAGTGTCCTGAACCACAGCCGCGACCGCGGGCGAGGGCGCTTCATGCGTCGAGCCAGTCGCTGACGGCCCGCTTGTGCAGCAGAGCGAGCGCACCGATCGCGATTCCGATACCGAAGATGCCCACGAACGCACCCATGAACACGTTGATCAGGCAAGACGACCTGTGCAGCGGTGGCGAGCCCGCGCACCCACGGGAGGCGTTTGCCGAACAGGGCCGCGCAGACGAACAACCCGATGCCCAGCACGCTGAGCAGTGCCTGGACGAGCAAGGTGATCTGCGCGGCTCGTGCCACGGCCGGCATGCGCACGTTGGTCTCCTGCATGCTCCACAACGTGCCGGCGCGGGCCTTGCGATCCGCTTTACGACGAAGGGGCGCGTTCCCGGTCAGGAACGCGCCCCTTCGAAAAACCGATCAGCCGCGGATCGTCAGGCCGACCTTCTGGAACTCCTTGAGGTCGGAGTAGCCGGTCTTCGCCATGGCCCGCTTGAGCGCGCCGAACAGGTTCGTCACGCCGCGAGGGTCGGCGGACGGCCCGAACAGCAGCGTGCGCAGGTCGAGCTCCTGGTCGACGGCCTCGGCGATCAGGCTGCGCGGCACGGACGGGTGCGCGGACGCCGCCGTCCAGTACAGGCCCTGGCCGGGCGCCTCGGTGGCGGCCGCGAGCGGCTCGCCCAGCATCACGGCGTCGGCGCCGCAGGCGATGGACTTGGCCACGTCGCCCGAGGTCATCACGCCGCCGTCGGCGATGACGTGCACGTAGCGGCCACCGGTCTCGTCGAGGTAGTCGCGACGAGCGGCGGCGGCGTCCGCGATGGCAGTCGCCATCGGCACGCCGATGCCCAGCACCGTGTCGGTCGTGGTGACGCCCGGCGCGTAGCCGTAGCCGACGATCACGCCCGCCGCGCCGGTGCGCATGAGGTGCATGGCCGTGCGGTAGTCGCCGACACCGCCCGCGATCACCGGGACGTCGAGGTCCGCGATGAACGACTTCAGGTTCAGCGGCTCGCCGTCACGGGACACGTGCTCGGCCGAGATGATCGTGCCCTGGACGACCAGGATCTCCACGCCCGCGGCGAGCAGGTCCGGGGTCAGTTCCGCGGCGCGCTGCGGTGAGACACGGGCGGCCACGGTGACACCCGACTCGCGCACCTGCTTGATCGCCTCGGCGATCAGGTCCATCCGCAGCGGAGCCGAGTGCAGCTCCTGCAGCACCTTCACCGCGGCGGCCGGGTCCTCGTTGTCCTCGGTGGCCTGGACGAGGCGGAACAACGCGTCGTCCACGTCCGCGTGCCGGGCCCAGAGGCCCTCGGCGTTCAGCACACCGAGCCCGCCGAGCTCACCGATCGCGACCGCCGTGCCCGGCGACACGATCGCGTCGGTCGGGTGGGTGATCAGCGGGATGTCGAAGCGGTAGGCATCGATCTGCCACGTCGTCGAGACGTCCTTCGACGACCTCGTTCGACGGGACGGGATGATCTCGATGTCGTCCAGCTCGTAGGCCCGCCTCGCGGTCCGGCCCATGCCGATCTCGACCAGATCGCGCACCTGTGGTTCCTCTCCAAAAACGATTGGCGGCCTAGAAAGGCTTAGCGGGTTGTGTAGTTCGGGGCTTCGACGGTCATCGTGATGTCGTGCGGGTGGCTTTCCTTCAGGCCCGCCGCGGTGATCCGCACGAGCTGCTGGTTCTGCAGCTCGGCGATCGTGTGGGAGCCGGTGTAGCCCATCGCCGCGCGCAGACCACCGTTGAGCTGGTGCACGACCTGCGACAGCGGGCCGCGGAACGGCGTGCGGCCCTCGATGCCCTCGGGGACGAGCTTGTCCTCGTTGAGCACGTCGTCCTGGAAGTAGCGGTCCTTCGAGAACGACTTGTTCTCGCCGCGCGACTGCATGGCGGCCAGCGAGCCCATGCCGCGGTAGGTCTTGAACTGCTTGCCGTTGACCAGGATCAGGTCGCCGGGCGCCTCCTGGGTGCCCGCGAGCAGCGAGCCGAGCATCACGGCGGACGCACCGGCCGCGATGGCCTTGGCGATGTCGCCGGAGTACTGGATGCCGCCGTCGCCGATCACCGGCACGCCGACGGGGGTGCAGGCGAGCGAGGCCTCGTAGATCGCGGAGATCTGCGGCACGCCGACACCGGCGACGACGCGCGTGGTGCAGATCGAGCCCGGTCCGACGCCGACCTTCACGCCATCAGCACCCGCGTCCACCAGTGCCTGCGCACCGGCCCGCGTCGCGACGTTGCCGCCGACGACATCGGCCGAGTCGCCCAGCTCCTTCTTGATGCGGGCGACCATCTCCAGCACGCCGCGCGAGTGGCCGTGCGCGGTGTCGACCATCAACACGTCGACACCCGCGTCCGCCAGCGTCATCGCGCGCAGGAACGAGTCCTCGCCCACACCGACCGCGGCGGCGCACAGCAGGCGGCCGTCCGGGTCCTTGGTGGCGTTCGGGTACTGCTCGGTCTTCACGAAGTCCTTGACCGTGATCAGGCCCTGCAGCTTGCCGTCACCGTCGACGATCGGCAGCTTCTCGACCTTGTGGCGGCGCAGCAGACCCAGCGCGGCGTCGGCCGACACGCCGACCTTCGCGGTGATCAGCGGGCCCTTGGTCATGACCTCGCTCACCCGCTTGCTGTGGTCGAGCTCGAACCGCATGTCGCGGTTCGTGATGATGCCGACCAGCTTGTTGTTCGCGTCGGTGACCGGCACACCGGAGATGCGGTAGCGAGCGCACAGCGCGTCGACCTCGGCGAGCGTGGCGTCCGGCGAACACGTGACCGGGTCGGTGACCATGCCGGCCTCGGACCGCTTCACGGTCTCCGCCTGCCGGGCCTGGTCCTCGACGGACAGGTTTCGGTGCAGCACGCCGATACCGCCCTGGCGCGCCATCGAGATGGCCATCCGACCCTCGGTGACCGTGTCCATCGCGGCGCTGGCCAGCGGAATCTTGAGGGTGATGTTGCGCGAGATCCTGGTGCTCGTGTCGACGCCACTGGGTACGACGTCCGACTCGGCAGGCAGCAGGAGCACGTCGTCGAAGGTCAGTCCCAGCATGGCGAACTTGCTCGGGACTCCGTCAGCGTTGAGCTCGCTGGTCATAGCGGGTGACATGCCTTCCGTCGCGCGGTGTGCGCTCCGTTCCTGCGTCCGGTTTCCGCAGGCGGAGGCGGTGCTGCCCATGGTATCTGGACGTATCCCGGGGTACGGCGGGTACCGTGCGGGGTCGTGCCGCACGACGCATTGCCACCAGACCCATTCGCGGGCGACCCTGAGGACCCCGCGCGCACTCTCGGTGAGCAGGATCACCACGACCATCCCCCGATGGACGACGAGGAACGGACAGAGCTGGTCAGCGACCTGAGCGACCTGGCCGTCTACCAAGCCCTGCTCGAACATCGCGGGGTGCGCGGCATCGTCGTCGACTGCGGTGAGTGCCAGGAACCGCACTACCACGACTGGGCACTGTTGCGAGCCTCACTCGAACAGTTACTCGCCGACGGCCGGATGCGCCCGCACGAGCCCGCGTTCGACCCGGACCCCGGCGCCTACGTCAGCTGGGAGTACTGCCGGGGCTACGCGGACGGGGTGACGGCCACCGAATCGGCCCGCTAGTGCGAAAACATTGCCCCTGACGTGTGAACGCCCCTGACCTCCGCAAAGGTCAGGGGCGTTCACAGTGCGTCTCAGTTGGATCCGGTCGGATTTCCCTCGCTGACGCCGTTGGAACCAGGCGTCTCGGACCCTGGCTCAGAGCCGGGCGGCGGCGGGGGCGGCGGCTCTTCGCCGTTCGACGTCGGGTTCGGCGGCGGAGGGGACTCCGACGACGAGGACGTGGGCGGCTGTGAGATCGAGGGCTCCGGCGACGACGGGGTCGAGGACGGCGCCGAAGACGACGTCTGGACCGGAGGGGCGACCACCGGCGGCGTCGTCACAGGTGACGTCACCGAGGTGTTCGTGTTGAGCTCCTGCTCGAGCTTCTCGTGCTTCTGCTCGAGTTCGGCCTTGCCGTCGTCGGTCGAGACGGAGCCGAGGATCGCGTCCACCTTCTCCAGCTTCTCGCGGGCCTCGTCGACGCGGCCCTGACTCAGTGCCAGGCGGGCGGACTCGAGGTCGCCCTTGACGATGGCCGCTGCCTCGATCGACTTGGCGTGCTCGGAGTAGAGCACTCGCGTCAGGCCCCAGAGCGCGTCGCCCGGCTGGGCGTCGCGTGCGACGAGGCTCACGCCGGTGAACGCGATCGCCAGAACGGCGGCGGCGCTCGCCAGTGGGATGAGGAAGCGATGCTTGCTGACCGGCTGCGGGCGGGCAGCCTGGATCGTGGCGATGGCGGTCTCGGTGTCGACGAGCTCGCCGAACGGCGCGGTCTCCACCTCGTTACGCCACGCGAGCAGCAACGCGTTCAGCTCGTCGTCTACCAAAGCGCTGGTCGCGCCCGGAGCCGCAGACCCCAGTGCGTCCAGCAGCCGGTCATCGGCCTGCACAGCCGAAAGATCATCCGCTGCGACGGGTTCGTTCGAGTTGTGCGGGGTTCTACCGTCCTGTCCGCGCACTTCCTCGTCGTCCTTCCCGTGTTCGTCGGCCACTCAGACCACCTCCTCCGCTGCCAGCGACTTGCGGAGCCGAGCAAGCGCACGATGTTGTGCCACCCGGACCGCACCCGGCGTCGAACCAACCGCCTCGGCAGTTTCCTCGGCGGAGAGTCCGACCACCACCCTCAACAACAGGATCTCCCGTTGCTTCTCCGGCAGGACGCGCAGTAGGACAGCCATCCGCTCGGAGAGTTCGCCCTGCATGGCCCTCTGCTCCGGACCAGCTTCGGTCTCCGGCGCGTCGGGAACTTCAGGAACGGGCTCGGAGCGGTTCCTTGCGGCAGACCGATGTGCATCGGCAACCTTGTGCGCCGCGATCCCGTATACGAACGCGAGGAAGGGCCGACCCTGATCGCGGTAGCTGGGCAATGCCGTAAGCACCGCGAGACACACCTCCTGGGCTACATCGTCCGCCGAAGCGAAGCTTCGCTCCTGCCTACCAACTCTGGCGCGGCAGTACCGCACCACAAGAGGACGAATGGAGGCCAGCAGGCGTTCGATCGCCTGGCGGTCGCCGTCGACGGCCGCGCCCACTTCGGCGTCCAGTCCGTCCCCCAAGTTGGTCATCGCAGACAACAGCCCTGGTGTTACTTATTGGCGTACCGACATGAAACAGCACGAGTCACTCACGGTGGCCCGTAGCAGCAGGACTCACCGTACCGGTCTTTGCGCCATCTGTTCATCAGCGGGGTATGAACACCGCGTGTGACCAGCCGACACGCCGAAAGGCCGCAGCCCGGCGACAAAGTCACCGGGCTGAGGGATTGCGGCTAACTCTGGTGTGGCGCGTATTACTGCACGAGACCACGCCGGAAGCCGTGTGCGACCGCCTGGGCCCGGTCACGAACACCGAGCTTGCGGAACAACCGACGAGCGTGGGTCTTGACCGTGTCCTCCGACAGGTAGAGCTCGCGGCCGATCTGACCGTTGCTCTTGCCCTGGCTCATGCCGCGCAGCACCTGGAGCTCGCGCTCCGTCAGCTGCACACCGGGGTCGGAGGGCTGGCGCGGTGCCGGCACCGAGGTGCTGGCGAGCGTGTGCGCGAGGGCTGCCACAAGCTCAGGACGCGATGCGTCCCACCTCAGGTAACCGCGGGCGCCACCGGCGATGGCGGCAGCGATGCTGCCGGCGTCGTCGGGTGCTCCGAACACGATGACGTTTGCCTGCGGGTTGGCGGAGACGAGCCGACGGGTAGCTTCAACCCCGGTCGGGACGGCACGCTGGGTTCCCACCAGCACGACGTCGACCGGCTGCCTTGAAAAGCGAGCCAACAACTCGTCACCGTGCGCTACGCAGTCGATGCGGCTAACCCCGGGGACAGCCGACATCACGCGGGTGAGACCCTCCCGCACACTGCGCCGGTCGTCGCAAATAAGGACCGTGGTCACGGGGACTCCTTTCCTGCAGCCGAGTGACGTTCCATATCCCCTATCGGACGCTGATGGCCCGACCTTGACACGATCCGGTGCTTAATCCGTCAAGAAGTTCGTCTGAGGGTCTGCGTTCGGGGGTTCCCCGGAACGGAGCAGCCCGGTCGGCACCCACGGGGAATCAAGGGCGACCTGACGGCTGACGGGATCAGCTCTCCGTAACACGCAGCTCAGGGCCTCCGTCGCCCGGTTGATGGCGACTGCGCCCACCGTGGTGGCATGACCCACCAGGACGAGAGCGCTCGGCCAGATCAACGGATGAAGCCCCGTCGCAGCGCTGTGATTTAGCTCACACTCGACTAGTTCAACCCCTCTTGTCGTCCCGTCGGGGGTCCCCCACACGACCAACGAGGTGCCCAGAACCGAGTGCCGACTTGAGCTCGTGCCGGAGTGCTCCGGTGCTCGTCGATACGCCGTACGCCTCCTCGGCGGGCGCCACGGCGGCGTGGGCCTGACCCGACGCCAGCTCAATCTCCGCGGATACCCAGCCACGCCTGACCGCACCCCGCCACGCGCCAGGTTCACCCACGTGCGAGATGAGACGGCGTGCCTCGGACAGCCGACCGGCGCCGATGGAGTCGGCGGCGAGGCCGAGGAGAGCGTCCGTTCGGGCACCGCGTGCGTCGATCCCGTCCGGATCACCGCCATCCACGGTCCGAACGCGCGAGAGGGCCAGTCCGTCGAGTGGACGGGCGAGGCGGTGGGCGCCTAGCTGGCGGCAGTGAGACGCGCGGGTGGACAGCGCGAGCGAGGCGATCACCGGGTCGGGGTCGTGACGGAGCGCATCCAGGACGGTGGCCGCTGCGGCGTAGTGCCCCTGCCCGCCGAGCACGACGGCGGCGAGCCATCTGAGACGGGAGCTCGACGCCGAGAGCGCGCCCCAGACGTCACGGCCGGGCGAGTCCCCGAAGGCGGCGCGGCGCAGCTCGTCTTCCACCCGGACGAGTCTGCCGTCAGGTGACCGCGGCCTCGACGGCGGCCACCGCGGCGGAGAGGTCCTCGACCCGTTCGGCCGGCGCGGTGAGAACTCCACGGCGCCAGCCCGGCCCGCCGACGAACAGCCGAACCTGCTGCCGGGTGCGCGGCAGCGCGGCGAGCACCCCCGGATCGGCGTACCGGGGCAGCTGCGCCCACAGCACGACGGCGGACGGCGCGGTCCGGCGAACGGCGGCCGCCAGCGCGTCCAGCGGAAGGGCGGCGCCGAGCTGCCGGACGACCACGCCGCGCTGGGCCAGTTCCGCGGCCAGCGGGTAGAGCGGAAGGGTGTGCCGTTCCTCCGGCATGCAGGCCAGCAACACGGGCCGATGGTTGCGCCCGAGAGTGACGAGCGGTGTCGCGCGCACGAACGACGCGAGCACGCACTCGTTCAGCAGGTGCTCCACCTCGACGCCGGCGCCGGACAGCTCCCACCGGGCGGCGACGGCGGTCAGGACCGGACGCACGACCTCGTCCCAGGTGGCGATCACGCCGTCGGAGGCGAGCGAGTCGGCCAGCTGCTGCTGCACGGCGATGGAGTCCATGGCGAGCGCCGCCCGGCCGAGCCCGCGGGCCGGCCGGGAAGCGCCGGGCAGCTTGAGGCCTCGACCGCCCGACGGCGCTGCGGGCACCTCGCCGTGCGTCATCGACGATCTTGAGTCGAGCGCGAACCGGGCCGCCTCCGACGACGAGGCGCCACGAAGGAGTGCGCGTTGCATCAGTTCGAGGCGGGCCACGTCGCGCGGCCCGTACCTGCGGTGCCGCCCGGTGGTGTGGCCGCTGGGTCCGAGACCGTAGCGGCGGTCCCAGGTGCGAAGGGTGGCGGGAGCCACGCCGAGTCGCCTGGCCACCGCGGCCACTGAGAGAAGGGGCTCACTCGTGTGACTACCGGCAGATCTGTGCTCCGGCTGGGTCATCACGAGAGCCATGTTCCGTTCACCTCATCCGGGCGGCAACTCCGGGCGGTGAGTGATCGAACACGCGTGCCGTCACCCATCAGTTGATTTGGGTCTTCAGCCTCTTGAACAAGTTTTGAAGCGGTTCTACGGTGGATCATCGTTAAGCCGAATGGAGCAGTCGTCACGGAGGCGGTCTCGATGGCGGACACCCGAAGGCTCCCTGGTCCCAACGCAGATCTGTGGGACTGGCAGATGCGCGGTTCGTGCCGGGGTATGGACAGCGCGTTCTTCTTCCACCCCGACGGCGAACGGGGTCCTGCGAGATCCCGCCGGGAAGCTCGCGCCAAGGCCGTCTGCCTCGCCTGCCCGGTGCTGGAGATGTGTCGCAGGCACGCGCTGGCAGTGCAGGAACCGTACGGAATTTGGGGCGGGCTCTCGGAGTCGGAGCGCGACCACATCATCAAGTCCCGCAAGCGCCAACTGGCAATCGTCTAGCCGCAAGATGCCATGAAGGGCGCTTTCGTCCACCTGAGGTGGACGAAAGCGCCCTTCATAGTTCAGAACTCAGACCTCAGTGGCCGTGCCCGTGGCCGTGGCCATGGCTGCCGGCCGGAGCCTCGTCCGCCTTCTTCTCCACGATGGCGCTCTCGGTCGTGAGCACCATGCGGGCGATGGAGGCGGCGTTGGCGACCGCGGAACGGGTCACCTTGACCGGGTCGATGATGCCCTGTTCGAGCAGGTCACCGAACTCGAGCTTGGCGGCGTTGATGCCGAAGCCCCACTCGCCCTCGCGGACCTTGTTCACCACGACGGCGCCTTCGAGGCCGGCGTTCGCGGCGATCCAGAACAGCGGCGCGGACAGGGCCTTCGCGACCAGCGCGACACCCGTGGCCTCGTCACCGGTCAGGCCCAGGCCACCTTCGAGCACCTTGGCGCCGTGCACGAGTGCGGAGCCACCGCCGGGGACGATGCCCTCCTCGACCGCGGCCTTGGTAGCGGCGACCGCGTCCTCGATGCGGTGCTTGCGCTCCTTGAGCTCGGTCTCGGTGGCGGCGCCGACCTTGATCACGGCGATGCCGCCGGAGAGCTTCGCGAGGCGCTCCTGGAGCTTCTCGCGGTCCCAGTCGGAGTCCGAGGCCTCGATCTCGCGGCGCAGCTGCTCCGCGCGGCCGGCGATGTCGGCCTTGGTGCCGCCGCCGTCCACGATCGTGGTGTCGTCCTTGGTCACGACGACGCGGCGGGCGGAACCCAGCTGGTCGAGCGTGGTCTCGGTGAGCTTCAGGCCGATCTCCGCGGAGATGACCTCGCCACCGGTGACGACCGCGAGGTCGTCCAGGAACGCCTTGCGGCGGTCACCGAAGAACGGCGCCTTCACGGCGACGACCTTCAGCGTCTTGCGCACGGCGTTGACCACCAGCGTGGACAGGGCCTCGCCCTCGACGTCCTCGGCGACGATCAGGAGCGGCTTGCCGGACTCCGCGACCTTCTCGAGGATCGGGAGCACGTCGGCCAGCGCCGAGATCTTCTCGCGGTGCAGCAGGATGCGGACGTCCTCGTAGACGGCCTCCTGTGCCTCGAGGTCGGTCGAGAAGTGCGTCGACACGTAACCCTTGTCGAACTGCACACCCTCGGTGATCACGAGCTCGGTCGCCAGCGTCGAGGACTCCTCGACGGTGATGACGCCGTCCTCGCCGACCCGCTCGATGGCCTCGCCGAGCAGCGCGCCGATCGACTCGTCCCGCGAGGAGACGGTGCCGACCTGGGCGATGTTGTCGCGGCCCTTGACCGGGGTGGCCTTGGCCTTGAGCGCGTCGATGACGGCGTCGGCGGCGGCCTGGATGCCACGGCCGAGCGCGGTCGGGTTCGCGCCCGCTGCGATGTTGCGCAGGCCTTCCTTCGACCAGCGCCTGCGCCAGCACGGTGGCGGTGGTGGTGCCGTCACCCGCGACGTCGTTGGTCTTGGTGGCGACCGACTTGGCGAGCTGCGCGCCGAGGTTCTCGAACGGGTCGTCCAGCTCGATCTCACGAGCGATGGTCACACCGTCGTTCGTGACCGTCGGGCCACCGAACTTCTTGTCGAGGACGACGTGGCGCCCGCGCGGCCCAAGGGTGACCTTGACCGTGTCGGCGAGCTTGTTCACGCCGCGCTCGAGAGCCCGACGAGCGTCCTCGTCGAAGCTGATCTGCTTGGGCATTTAACTCAAAGCCTCTCTGGGTAGCGAAAACGCCCCGGACAACCCCGGATGGGGCGCCGGGGCGTCAGGCATGACAGCCGAGCGTCTTAGTTGACGACGGCCAGCACGTCGCGAGCGGAGAGGATCAAGTACTCCTCGCCGTTGTACTTGACCTCGGTGCCGCCGTACTTCGAGTAGATGACGACGTCGCCGACAGCCACGTCCAGCGGGACGCGGTTGCCCTTGTCGTCGATGCGGCCGGGGCCCACCGCGAGGACCTTGCCCTCCTGGGGCTTCTCCTTCGCGGTGTCCGGGATCACGAGGCCGGAGGCGGTCGTCGTCTCAGCCTCGGAGGCCTGAACGACGATCTTGTCCTCAAGCGGCTTGATGTTCACGCTCACCGGGATGACCTCCACGGGTCGTTGGCAGGTTCGTATTTAACGGCTCCTGCCACCCCGCCGTCGCGGGGGTCGGGGCGGTGCTGGTGCCGTGCAATTGGCACTCTACCCATGAGAGTGCCAACGCTTCAACGAGCCCCCCGAACCGATCACCTGTCGGGAGCCGTATTCAGGGCATGCCCACCTTGACGCGCCGCGCGCTGATCATCGGCGGCGTGGCCACCGTCACAGCTTTCGCCGCCGCCGGATCCGCCCGACCGGCTGACCCTTTCACACTGGGTGTGGCCTCGGGCGACCCGACACCCGACGGAGTGGTTCTGTGGACCCGGCTGGCCCGCGAACCGCTCGCCGAGGACGGGCTGGGCGGTCTGCCGTCCCGTCCCGTCGAGGTGCTTTGGGAGGTTGCTCACGACGAACGTTTCACCCGCATCGTCCAGCGCGGCTCCACCGTGGCTCGACCCGAGGAGGGGCTCAGCGTCCACCTGGAGCTCGTCGGGCTGGAGCCCGGCCGCGAGTACTTCTACCGCTTCTCCGCGCTCGGCCACCTCTCTCGCACCGGCCGCACACGCACCGCACCCCCACCGACGACGTTGAACGTGCCGCTGACCATGGCGTTCGCCTCGTGCGCGCAGTTCGAGCACGGCTACTTCACCGCGTACCGGCGGCTCGCCGAGGACGAACCCGACCTGGTGCTGCACCTCGGCGACTACACCTACGAGTACGAGAGCGGCATCCACGTCGCACCCGAGGGCAACGTCCGTCGCGTCGAAGGCCCGACGACCGTGACGCTGGCGCAGTACCGGCAACGGCACGCGCAGTACAAGGCCGACCCGGACCTGCAGGCCGCGCACGCCGTCGCGCCGTGGTCGGTGATCTGGGACGACCACGAGATCGACAACAACTGGGCGGGTCTGCTGCCCGACAAGCCTCAGCCGAACTTCCTCGCGCGCCGGGCGGCGGCCATCCAGGCCTACTGCGAGAACATGCCTTTGCGCAGGTCATCAAGGCTGTACCGGCGGATTCGCTGGGGTGGCCTCGCGAACTTCCACCTGCTCGACACCCGGCAGTACCGCTCCGACCAGGCCTGCGGCGACGGGTTGCAGCTCTGTCCGGAACGGCTGGCTCCCGAACGGACGATGCTCGGCGCCGAGCAGGAGGAGTGGCTGTTCAACGGCTTCCGTGAGTCGTCGGCGCGCTGGGACGTGGTGGCACAGCAGGTCTTCTTCTCGCAGTACGACTACGTCCCTGGCGACGTGGACAAGTTCCTGCTGGACGCGTGGGACGGCTACGTCGCCGACCGGGACCGGGTGGTGGCGGGGTTCGCCGACCTGCGGAACCCGATCGTGCTGACCGGCGACGTGCACGCCGCGTGGGGCGCGGAGGTCAAGCAGCGGTGGGACGACCCGTCGTCGCCGACGCTCGCGACCGAACTGGTCTCCACCTCGATCACGTCCGGCGGCGACGGTTCCGAGGAGTACGCGGAGACCGCGCTGTGGCTGAAGGAGAACCCGCACGTGAAGTACTTCAACAACCGGCGCGGGTACGCGTTGAGCCGGTTCACCCCCGATGAGCTGCGAACGGAGTTCCGCGGGATCGACTACGTGACCCGGCCGGGAGCGCCTGTCTCGACGAAAGCGTCGTTCGCGGTGGAAGACCGCGTCCCAGGGCTCCACAGGCTTTAGGCAAGCGTTCACCTGGTCGCCACCCTGGTGGGTGAAGGTCTCACCATGACTCGAGTGACGCGACGCGCACTGCTGATCGGCGGACTTGCGCTCACCACCGTCGGCGCTGGGTCGGTCAAGCTCTCCGACCCGTTCACCCTGGGGGTCGCCTCCGGCGATCCGACGTTCGACGGCGTGGTCCTGTGGACCCGCCTGGCACCTTCGCCGCTGGCAGAGGACGGCATGGGCGGCATGCCGTCCCGCGCGGTGGAGGTGCGCTGGGAAATCGCTCTCGACGAGCGCTTCCGGCTGGTCGTCCGCCGTGGCACCGCCCATGCCCGGCCCGAGGAAGGCCACAGCGTCCACGTGGACGTGCGCGGACTGCTGCCCGGCCGCGAGTACTTCTACCGTTTCTCGGCCGAGGGTCATCTCTCCCGCACCGGCCGCACCCGCACGGCTCCCGCGCCGTGGGCGCTGACCAGCGGGCTCACGATGGCATTCGCCTCCTGCTCGCAGTTCGAGCACGGCTACTTCACCGCGTACCGCAGGCTGGCCGAGGACCAGCCGGACCTGGTGCTGCACCTCGGCGACTACCAGTACGAGTACAAGAAGGGCACCTACGTCGCGCCCGGCGGCAACCCGCGCGACCACGAGGGCCCGGAGACCGAGACGCTGGCCAACTACCGGCAGCGGCACGCGCAGTACAAGAGCGACCTCGACCTGCAGGAGGCGCACGCCGTGGCGCCGTGGTCGGTGGTGTGGGACGACCACGAGATCGACAACAACTGGGCCGACGAGGTCTACGAGAAACCGCAGATCCCGCAGCCTCAGTTCCTTCGGCGCCGGGCGGCCGCCTTCCAGGCGTACTACGAGAACATGCCGATCAGGAACCGTCCCGACGGGATCGACCTGCAGCTCTACCGGAAGATCCAGTGGGGCGGGCTCGCGAACTTCCACATGCTCGACACCCGGCAGTACCGCGACGACCAGGCGTGCGGCGACGGGCTCAAGGCGTGTCCCGAACGGCTCAACCCGACGCGCACGATCACCGGTGCCGAGCAGGAGAAGTGGCTGCTGAACGGGCTGCGGCGCTCGCACGCACGATGGGATGTCCTTGGCCAGCAGGTGTTCTTCTCGCAGCTCGACTTCACGCCCGGTGCCGGCGAGACCAGCAACATGGACGCGTGGGACGGCTACGCCGCGAACCGCGACCGTGTGGCCGCCGGGTTCTGCCACACGCGCAACACCGTCGTGCTCACCGGTGACGTGCACGCGGCGTGGGCGGCCGAGGTGAAGGAACGCTGGAACGACCCGACTTCTCGCACGGTCGCCACCGAGCTGGTGTCGACGTCGATCACGTCCGGCGGTGACGGTTCCGAGGCCCGGCCGGAGACGCCCGCGATCCTGGCCGAGAACCCGCACGTCAAGTACTTCAACAACCGGCGCGGGTACGTGCGGACCCGCATTTCCGCACGTGAGGTGCGAGCGGACTTCCGCGCGCTGGACTACGTGCAGAAGCCCGGCGCCCCCGTCACGACCAAGGCCTCCTTCGTCATCGAAGACCGCCACCCCGGCCTCAACCCCACCTAATCCAAATCTCTTTCATGCCACGCGGGGGCCCCGCGTTTCCTCAGGGGAAACGCGGGGCCCCCGCGTGGCGTCGGTTAAGGGGTGGCGAGGGCTTCGGTGGGGGCTAGGCGGGAGGCGCGGACAGCCGGGTAGACGCCGGCGAGGACGCCGACCAGCAGGGCAGAGCCGATTCCCGCTGCGACCGAGGTGAGCGGGATGACGGTCGGCCAGCCGCGCCACATCGCGTAGCCGGCGGTGCCGAGCACGCCGAGCAAGGCCCCGGCCAGGCCGCCGAGCAGGCACAACGCCATCGACTCGGTGAGGAACTGGCCGCGGATCCAGCCGCGGTGTGCGCCGAGTGCCCGGCGCAGGCCGATCTCGCGTTTGCGTTCCAGCACGGAGATCACCATGGTGTTCGCCACGCCGACCCCGCCGACCAGGAGCGCGACCCCGGCGAGGCCGAGGAACAGCGCGGAGAACGTGTTCTCGGTGAGCTTCTTCGCGGCCAGCGCGTCGGACGGCCTGCTCACCCTGATCTCGCCGGGGCTCTCTGGGAAGACGGTGGCGGGCAGCACGTCCCGTACGTCCTCGATCGCCGCCTCGTCGACCTTCACGTAGATCACCGTGGGGTGGCCGGAGAACCCGAGCTGCTGCCGGGCGGACTCCCAGCCGATCAGCACCGAGCGTTCGACGTCCGGGGCGAGCGGCATGGCGTCGAGGATGCCGACGACGGTGAACCAGCTCTTGCCGATCCACACCTGCGGGGCGGGTGAGCCCGGCGACAGCGACGTGATGCCGAGGCGGGTCGCGGCCTTGTCGCCGAGCACGACGGTGGGGAACGCGCTGTTGGCGGCGTTGAGGAACGTGCCGGAGTGGATCCGGCCGTTCAACGCGTCCAGCAGGTTCGGCTTCGCGACCAGCACGCTCAGCCCGGAGTTCTCCTCCGTGCGATCGGTGCGGCTGACGAACGTCTGCGCGTTGGCCAGCGCGCTCGCCATGTGCACCGGGCCGATCCGGTCGGCCATCTCCGCGGAGTTCTCCGGCACGGGCGGGAGCGTGCCGTTGGTGTCCGGGGCGACCTCGGCGCGGAGCAGGTTCGTGCCGAGCGCGGACAGTTCGTTCATCAGCTGCTTGTGGCTCGACGCCGGAATCCCGACGACGACGATCAACGTGGCGATGCCGATGGAGATGCCGAGCGCGGACAGCACCGCGCGCATCGGCCGGGTACGCAGACCCAGCAGGCCCGTTTCCAGCAGGTCGACCGGGTTCACACGGACACCCGCCCGTCCCGCATGTGCACACAGCGAGGCAGCGTCGCGGCGATCTCCCGGTCGTGGGTGATGATCGCGATGGTGGTGCCCGTGTGGTTGAGGTCGCGCAGCAGCTGGAGCACCGCCTGGCCGTTCGCGGTGTCGAGCGCGCCGGTCGGTTCGTCGGCGAGGACCAGCTTCGGGCTGTTCACCAACGCCCTGGCGATCGCGACGCGTTGCTTCTCACCGCCGGAGAGCTCGTGTGGCCGGTGGTCCGCACGGTGCGCGAGTCCGACCTTGGTCAGGGCTTCGACAGCGAGCGTCGCGCGCCACTTGCGCGCGACGCCCGCGTAGAGCAGGCCCGTGGCCACGTTCTGGGTGGCGGTGAGGCCGTCGGTGAGGTGGAACTGCTGGAAGACGAACCCGAGCGTGCTGCCACGCAACGTGGACAGGGCCTTGTCGGACATGGTGGTCACGTCCTGGCCGGCGATCCGGACGGTGCCGGACGTCGGCCGGTCGAGCGTGCCCATCAGGTTGAGCAGCGTCGACTTGCCGGAACCGGACGGCCCGACGATGCCGATGAGCTCGCCCTCGTCGATCGTGAGCGAGACACCGGCCAACGCCTGCACGCCACCGGGATAGGACTTCACCGCGTCGCGGATCTCCAGCACCGGGGTCACGAGGTCGTCACCACTTCCGCGCCCTCGGTGAGGCCGTCGCCCGCGACCTCGACCATGCCGTTCGAGAACAGCCCGGTGGTCACCGCGAGGAAGCCGCCTTCCTTGCGTTGCAAGGCATAGCCGCCTTCCTTCAACGCCACCAGCGCGCCGATCGGCACGGCGAGCACGCCGGTCTTGGTCTCGCTCGCCACCTTCACCCTGACCGGGCCGGACATCAGCCCGCCCGCGTCGGCCAGTGTCACCGAGGCGACGACCTTGGGCTTCTCGCTCTTGCCTTCGACGCTGGTCGCGACCGTGCCGACGGACGTGACGGCGCCCTTGGCCTGCTTGCCGTCCGGCAGGTCGACGGACACCTCGGTGCCCTGTTTCAACGCGTCCGTCTGGTCGGCGGGCACGTCCACGGACACCGCGCGATCAGCACCGGTCAGCGCCATGAGGGCGCCCTCGGCCTTGTCGCCCAACGAGACCTTCGTCGACTCGACCCTGACCTTGCCCGGCAGCACGACGACGTCGCCCGGCTCGATGACACCGGTCTCCGGCAGCTTGTTCGCTTTCTGCCAGCGCTTCAACGCGGCGGCCGTGACGGCGCCGTACTCGTCGCCCTTCAGGCCGAGGTTGGCGTTGACGACCCTCGCATCCGGTCCGCGCATGCCTGGGGTCTCCAGCTTGCGGAACAACGGGACGTCGCCCGCGAACAGCATCACCGGCCGATCGTCCACTTTGTACAGCGGCTGGCCGGGTTCGACCACCGCGCCCGCCGCGGGCAGCCAGGTGATGGTGCCGGGCTTGCGGCCGGTGAGCGTCGACGCGGCGCCGTAGCCGAGATTTCCCTGGAACTGCGCGGTGTTCGCGAGGTCGGTCTTGACGACCTTGACGGTCGTGGCCTGCTGCGGACCGGTGGCCGCGGGCGCGGTCTGCGGGCGGAACGACCACACGGTGCCGATCCCGCCCAGCAGTGCCGCGACCGCGACGCCGGAGATGAGCCACTTCTTCACTTGTTCAGGCTCTCCTTCTCGCACCGCGAGGAGAGCTCCATGCCTTTGGTACCCGCGAACTGCGGGTTCTCGCCGACGTACTTGTAGCCGTTGAAGTCGACCCCCGGACCGGCCGGAGTTTCCTCGACCTTCGCACCGGCAGCACGCATGCACTGGACGACGCGGTGGATGAAGTCCATCGACTCCGGGTTGTTCTTGTCGAACTCCCACGCCCGCAACGGGAAGAACTGCTTGCACTTCTCCCACGCGATCGGCTGGATCCGCTTGTACTCCTCGCTCGACATCGCGGCGGCTTCCTCCTTGCCGAACGGCATGCCGTTCGCCCTGAGGCAGTCGCTGTAGGGCTTGGCGCGGGCCTTCGCCTGCTCCGGGGTGTCGTCGATGCGTTCGCGTGGCTGTTCGGACGACGGCGGGGCCGCCGACGTGGCGCCGGAACCCGCGGTCTGCAGGGAGGCGACCTGAGGTGAAGCTTGCTCGGCGGCGCCGCACGCGGTGAGCGTGAGAGCCGCGGCCATGCACAGGATCAGTCGCATGCCCCACAGGTTCTGCGGAACTTATGAAGAACCTGTGTGATCCCTATGCAGGTAGCTTCAGAGTGAACGTCGTCCCGGCTCCGAGCTCGCTGCGCACCTCGACGGTGCCGCCGTGCAGTTCCACGAGGTTGCGCACGATGGCGAGCCCGAGGCCGGAACCGCCGGTCTGCCTGCTGCGCGAGGAGTCCGCGCGCCAGAACCGGTCGAACACGTGCGGCAGGTCCTCCTCGGCGATGCCGGTACCGGTGTCGGCGACCTCGATGATCACCTGGCCGGGTTCGGCACGACCGGTGACGACGACCTCGTTCTCGCTGTGCCGCAAGGCGTTCGTCACGAGGTTGCCGACGACCTGCCGCAGCCGCACCGGGTCCGCGTCGAGGTCGAGCCGGGGTTCGCGGCGCACGATCACGCGGTCGTGGCCGGTGAACTGGTCGAGCACGTCGGCGGCGTTGATCTGCTCGCGGTGCAGCTGGAGCTGGTCGGCGTCGGCGAGCGCGAGCTGCTGGAGGTCGTCGACGAGGTGTTGCAGCAGAAGGGTTTCCTCCAGCAACGAGCCGACCAGCTCCTGGTCGAGGTCTGCCACGCCGTCCTGGGTGGCGATGAGCCAGCCGCGGATGTTGCCGACCGGGGTGCGCAGCTCGTGCGAGACGTCGCTGATCATCGCTTTGCGCTGGCGTTCGGTGCGGTCCAGGTGCTCGGCCATCTCGTTGAACGCGTCGGCCACCTCGCCGATCTCGCCGCGCGTCCTGGTTTTCACGCGCGCCCGCGTGTCGCCCGCGCGCATCTGCTTCGCCGCGCCGGTGAGAGCCTTGAGCGGTTCCACGAGCCTGGTCGCGACGAGGAAGCTGACCAGGACGGTCAGCAGCAGCACGGCGGCCGCGGCCAGCGCGATCTGCGTGGTTCCCGCCCTGGTCAGGCCAATCTCGGGAGCGCCGTCGTCGTTGCTGACGAACAACAACGCGGGCGGCGCGACGTACTGGTCGAGCTGCTGGCGGCGGCTTTCCAGCAGGCACGCCTCCGCCTTCTCCCCGCCCTGCGACTTGGGGCTGAGCACCGGCACGCCCGCAGCGTTGACCAGCAGAAACGGCTCCTTGAGCCCGCAGGTGTCGAAGATGCGCTGGAGGTCGTCGAGCGCGGCACGTTCGGTCTCCGTGGGCGTGACGATCGTGTCGGCGCCGACGTCACCGCAGCGCGACGGCGCCGACCCGTTCTGCCTGTCGGGCGTCTCGACCAGCCAGCGACGGCTGGGCGTCTCGACGACGACCGCGGGAACACCGGTGTTGGCCAGGCACTCCCGCCGCAGCTCCGCACCCTTCCGCAACGCCTCCGACTCCGCCTCGCTCACCCGGAACGGTCCGGTGAGCCGGTCGTCGATCGGCCCGCCCGGCCGCAGCGCCGGGTCGACCGACATCGGGTCGATGCGCGCGGATGCCTTCAGCGGCAACGGATCCAGCCGGTGTCCGGCGATGTGCACCCGGCTGTCACTCGTCAACGTGATCCGCCGCCCGGTCCTGCGGGTCAGATCCGCGATGACCTCGTCGGTCTTGGAGTCCCAGATCGGCCTGGTGCCGGCCAGCTCCAGCAGCGCGTCGTAGATCTCCTGGTCGGACGCGATCGCCTGGCCCTGCTGCTGGCGGATCGCGCCGGACGTGCCCTGCACCGCGAGCCACGCCGTCGCGGCGATCGAGCAGACCGCCACCAGCGCCGAGCTGACCAGCAGCCGGACCAGCAGGCTCGACCTCATCAGGCCCCGTTCGTGATCTTGTAGCCGACGCCGTAGACGGTGAGGAGGTAGCGCGGTTTGCGGGAGTTCTCCTCGATCTTCTTGCGCAGGTTCATCACGTGCACGTCGACGGTGCGCTCGGTGATGAACGCGTCCAGCCCGCGGGCGTGTTCGAGCAGCTGGCCGCGGGTGAAGACGCGGTCGGGCTGGGCGGCGAGCGCGGACAGCAGGCGGAACTCGATCGGCGTGCACTCGACGCGCCGCTCGCCGACGGTGACCTCGTGCTTGAGCGGGTCGATCCGCAACGCCCCGACGTGCAGTGAGCTGCGAGGTTTGGCGCGCTGCAGGATGGCCCGGACGCGGGCCATCAGCACCCTGGGGTCGTACGGCTTGGTCAGGTAGTCGTCCGCGCCGAGGTCGAACCCGAGCAGCAGGTCCTCGTCGGTGCTCTTCGCGGTGAGCATCAGCACCGGCACGTCCGAGTCCCTGCGCAGGATCCGGCACACGTCGAGCCCGTCGACGCCGGGCATCATCACGTCCAGCACGATCAGGTCGGGCCTGCGCGCGCGTGCCTCGTCCAGCGCGGCTCTGCCGTCGTGCACGACCGTCACCTCGTGGTGCTCGCGCTCCAGGTAGCGCTTGACCAGTTCGGCGTTCTTGGGGTCGTCGTCGGCGACGAGCACAAAGGCCACAGGGCTCCTAGAAGATCTGCACCGTGCCCACGGGCAGGCCCGGCATGGTGGACAGGTCCAGCGAGGACGGCTTGGCGCCCGCCGCGACAAGGTGGGCACCCAGCGCCGCGATCATCGCGCCGTTGTCGGTGCACAGCCTCGGCCTCGGCACGCGCAGTTCGATCCCCGCCTCGGCACAGCGTTCGGCGGCCAGACCGCTCAGGCGTGAGTTCGCCGCGACGCCGCCGGAGATGACGAGCGTGTCGACGTTGAGGTCCTTCGCGGCCCGGATCGCCTTGGAGGTCAGCACGTCCGCGACGGCCTCCTGGAACGACGCGGCGACGTCGGCCAGCGGGATCTCCTCGCCGGCCCGTTCCGCGCGTTCGACCCAGCGGGCGACCGAGGTCTTGAGACCGGAGAACGAGAAGTCGTACTTCGCGTCGCGCGGACCCGTGAGGCCGCGCGGGAACGCGATCGCGCACCCGTTGCCCTGCTTGGCGAGCTTGTCGATGGGCGGGCCACCGGGGTAGGGCAGGTCGAGCAGCCGGGCCACCTTGTCGTACGCCTCACCGGCCGCGTCGTCCACAGTGGACCCGATCTCGGTGATGGAGTTCGCGAGGCCGCCCTCGATCAGCAGCAGCTGCGAGTGGCCGCCGGAGACCAGCAACGCGAGGCAGCGCTGCGGCAACGGGCCGTGCTGCAGCGTGTCCGCGGCGACGTGGCCCGCGAGGTGGTTCACGCCGTAGAGCGGCTTGCCGAGCGCGGCCGCGTACGCCTTCGCGGCGGACACCCCGACCAGCAGCGCACCCGCGAGGCCGGGCCCCGCGGTGACGGCGATGGAGTGGATCTGCGAGAGCTCGACCTTGGCGGTGTCCAGCGCGCGGCGCATGGTCGGAACCAGTGCCTCGAGGTGGGCACGGGAGGCGACCTCGGGCACGACGCCGCCGAAGCGGGCGTGCTCCTCGACACTGGAGGCGACCTCGTCGGCGAGCAGTTCGAGCGAGCCGTCCGAGCCGAGCCGGACGATGCCGAAGCCCGTCTCGTCGCACGAGCTCTCGATACCGAGAATGAGCCGGTCAGACACTTTTCGCGGGCCTTCCCATCGTGTACGCGTCGGCACCCGACGGCTGGTAGTAGCGGCGGCGCAGGCCGAGGTGCTCGAAGCCGTGCGCAAGGTACATCGCGATCGCGGGCTCGTTGTCCGTGCGGACCTCGAGGAACACCGGCACGTCGAGCTCGTCGACGCGCGCCAGCAGGTCGCCGAGCAGCCGCTTGCCGACGCCCTTGCCCTGCCAGTACTTGACGACCGCGATCGTGTGCACGCTCGCCTCGAACTCGCTTGCCGCGAGCCCGGCGTAGCCGATCAGCTCGTTGTCGCTGAACGCGCCGATGTAGTAGTTGCCGTGGTCGAGCTCGCTGCGGAACGAGCCCTCGCTCCACGGGTCCTCGCCCTTGAACAACGCCAGCTCGATCTCCACGCACTTCGGCACGTCCTCGTGGCGGAGCGGCGCGAGCGTGACGGTGCCGGTGGTCATGCCCTGGTCACCCGCTTGCGCCCGGTCGGCTCGACCGCGTCCGGACGGCGCAGGTAGAGCGGGGTGAGCGCGGCCGGGCGAGCCTTCGCGAGCACCTCGGCGGCCGCGGCGGCGACCAGACCCTCGGGCGTCGGATGCTTCGCTTGGAGGAGCTCCAAGCCGAGGATCTCCCGGTAGAGCTCGGCGCCCTCACCCGTGGCGTGGTGCACGCCCAGGGCCGGCAGCTTCTCGGCGAGGTCCAGCGGGCGTTCGACGTGCGGACCGTCCTTACGGCGTCCGGCGGCGTCGTAGGCGGCCCAGTAGACCTCCTTGCGACGCGCGTCGGTGGCGACGAGCAGCGGGTGACCGCTCGCGGCGTCCTTCGCGATCGCGTCCAGCGTGGCCACCGGGTAGACCGGGCGGTTGAGCGCCTGGCCGAGCGCGGCGGCGGTCGCCAGCCCCACCCGCAGGCCGGTGAAGGGGCCCGGACCAGCGCCGACGACGATCGCGTCGAGGTCGGCGAACGTGTGACCTGCTTCTTCGAGCGCTGCGCTGATGTGTGGGGTGAGCAGCTCGCCGTGCGCCTTGGCGTTGAGCGTCACCCGCTTCGCGAGCAGGCGCGGCGGGGAGTCGGGCGCGAGTTCGACCACACCGGCGGTGACTGCGGGGGTGGCCGTGTCGACGGCGAGCACTAGCACAGTTATCCAGCCTAACGCGACCCCAACCTCGCCTTCCGCCCGACTCTTTTCTGGAGCGAAAAGCACGTTCGTGCGAATAGGCCGCACGAACGTGCTTTTCGCTCCAATCAACAAGGCGAGTGGTCGATGCCACACTTCCGATGCGGCCTCCAGCGGGTCGTACCACCCTGGATCTCATGTTCGCTGAACCGAGTGACCGCGAGGCCCTGCGCTTCGGTGAGAAGGCCCTGACCCACGCCGAGTTGCGCCAGGCCGCGGGCACTCTGGCCGAACGGCTGCGTGGGCGCACCCGCGTCGCCGTGTGGGCGACGTCGACGCTGGAGACCTGTGTCTCGGTGGTCGCCGGGCTGCTCGCGGGGGTGGCGATCGTGCCGCTCAACCCCAGGCTCGGTGAGCGCGAGCTGGAGCACATCCTGGGTGACAGCCAGCCTGACCTGGTGCTTCGGGATGAGCCGATCGTGTTCGGCGAGCCGGGCGAGTTCGTCGAACCCGGACCGGAGACGCCCGCACTGGTCATCTACACCTCAGGCACGACCGGGCCACCCAAAGGTGTGGTGCTGCCCCGGCGCTCGTTGACCTCGAACATCGACGCGTTGGCGCAGGCGTGGCAGTGGACGCGTGACGACGTGCTGGTGCACGGGTTGCCGCTGTTCCACGTGCACGGCCTGGGCATCGGCATCCTCGGCGCGCTGCGGCTGGGCGGTTCGGTGCGGCACGTGAAGTTCTCGGCCGAGGCCATCGGCCACGAGCTGGCGAGCGGCGCCACGATGATGTTCGGCGTTCCGACGATGTACCACCGGATCGCGGAGGCGGTCGAGGCCGACAGCGCGCTGGCCGAGAAGTTCCGTTCCGCGCGGCTGCTGGTCTCAGGCTCGGCGGCGTTGCCCGCGAGCGACCACGAGCGGATCGCGAAGGCGACCGGTCAGGGCATCGTCGAGCGGTACGGGATGAGCGAGACGCTGATGAACGTCAGCGTGCGGTTCGACGGCGATCGCAGGCCCGGCACGGTCGGCCTGCCGGTGGACGGCGTCGAGGTTCGGGTGGTCGACGAGCACGGCGACGACATCGGCTCCGGGCCGATCGGCGAGATCGAGGTGCGCGGGCCGAACCTGTTCCTGGAGTACCTGAACCGGCCTGACGCGACGGCGGCGGCGTTCCGGGACGGCTGGTTCAGGACCGGCGACATGGCGGTGCGCGACCCCGACGGCTACATCCGCATCGTGGGGCGGCGGGCGACCGACCTGATCAAGAGCGGCGGCTACAAGATCGGCGCGGGCGAGATCGAGAACGCGCTGCTGGAGCATCCGGCCGTGGCCGAGGTGGCGGTGACCGGGGAGCCGGACGACGACCTCGGCGAACGGATCGTGGCCTGGGTGGTGCCCGCCGGTGAGGCGCCGGAACCCTCGGTGCTGAGCGACCACGTGGCGAGGTTATTGGCCCCGCACAAGCGTCCTCGGGTCGTGCGTTATCTGGATGCCTTGCCGCGTAACGAGATGGGCAAGGTGCTCAAGCGAGCCCTGCAGGGCTGACCTTTGTAGACAGTCGCGGGGATGGCCGATGGGCTCGTCCGGCCATCCCCACGACGTCCGGCGATCAGCCAGCCGAGTTGCCGTTGCAGGCGACGTAGGACGTGTCGCCCCCGGTGAGGATGTTCAGCGGGCCTTCCCAGTGCCACGGTGCCGCACAGAGGTTGTTGGCGATGCTGATGCCAGCGCCGGGGCCGGAGCGGTCCTCGTCACCCGCGGAGGCGGGAGCGGCGGCGGCGAGCATGGCTCCACCGATGACAGCGGTCGCGAGAAGCGCCTTCTTGATCATGCGAGTTTCATCCGCTCTGCCCTTAATGGACGTCACCTGGTGCGTTAAACAACGTCACACAGGCAGGCCACGTGAGCGCCACTCGCCGTGCGGGATCAGCGAAGCTGTGCGAACGTCGTCGATTCCGCGCTCGAGGCGGATGAGAAGATGATCTTCGTTCAGGCGTTCCGCGACGCCCTCGCCCCATTCGACGGCGACGACGGCGTCGACCAGATCCGTATCCAGATCAAGATCGTCTAGCTCGTCCAGGTGACCCCCGAGCCGGTACGCGTCGACGTGCACCAGCCGCACGCCCCGGCCGTCCTCGGCAGGCTCGTGGACACGGGCCACGACGAACGTCGGTGAGGACACCCGGCCCTGCACTCCGAGGCCGCGAGCCAGCCCGCGCACGAGGGCGGTCTTACCGGCTCCCAACGGCCCCGCGAGCAGCAGCAGGTCGCCTGCCCGCGCGAGTTCTCCCAGCTTGCGGCCGAACTCCTCGGTGTCCTCCACCAGAGGCAGTTCGACGGTCTTCACGCTCGCCGCCACCACTTCTTCCGACTTTCTCCGCGATCGGCCGCGCACCGCTCGATCAGCGCGACCAGGTGGTCGTTGACCAGATCAGCCTGCTCCATCATCACCATGTGCCCGGCACCGGGGGCCCGGACGAGGGTGGCGTGCGGCATCTCCTCGGCCATCCGCTCGGCGTGCGAGAACGGCGTGAGCTTGTCCGCGTCGCCGGACAGGATCAGCACCTCGCAGTGCCGTAGTCCGGCCAGTGCCTTGTAGCGATCGTGCGTGCCCAGCGTCTCCAGGAACTCGGTGAGCACCTTCACCGTGGTCCCGTTGATCATTTTCTCCATCAGGTCCACAAGGGACGGCGCCACCTTGCGGTCGCCGAAGGCCAGCGCGCGGATCCCGCTCCACGTCAGGCTTTTCGTGCCCTTACGCACCCATTCGACGAGACCGGGCTGCAGACCCGCGAGCCTGCCGACTCCCAGCGTCACCGGGTTGTACCGCGACAGCACGGACTTCGGCAGTCCCTTGCCGCCCACCGCACCGGCGGCCGTGCCGATCAACGCGACGCCGCGCACCCGTTCGGCGAAGAGCTCGGGCTGTGCCTCGGCCAGCGCCATGATCGTCATGCCGCCCATGGAGTGTCCGACGAGCACGAGCGGTCCGTCCGGCACGACCGAGCGGATCACCGCGTCGAGGTCGTGCGCGAGCTGGTCGATGGTGCTGGACTCCGCGGTGGACCGGCCGGAACGGCCGTGGCTGCGCTGGTCGTAGAGCACCTGGTGCACTCGCGGGTCGATCAGTTCTTCGAGGTCACGGCGTTGGAAATGCCAGCAGCGACGGTCCAGTGCGAACCCGTGCACGAGCACGACGGTGATGTCCGGCTCGCCACCGTCACCGGGGTCGACCTCCTCGACGGAGATCGGCACGCCGTCGTCCGCGGCCACGGTCGACTCACGATCGGGCCGCAGCTGGCCTAACGGCTCGTCCGCGAGGCTGTCGGAGGCGTGCTTGCGCTCGTGCGACACCTTCGCGGTCTGCGCGACGGCAGCACCCGCGACGGCGGCACCGAGTGCACCGCCGACCCATCCGACGACCTTCCACACCGGCTTCACGTGTAGATCCTCCGCACCCGCGGCCGGTACATCCCGCAGACGATCTCGTAGTCGATCGTCCCGGTCAGCTCCGCCCACTCCGTCGCCGTCGGTTCCCCCCGACGTCCGTCGCCGAACAGGACGACTTCCGCACCCTCGCGGACCTCGTCGTTCCCGCAGCCCACGACGATCTGGTCCATGCAGACACGCCCGAGCACCGGGCGGCGCTTCCCGTCCAGAAGCACCTCCATCCGGCCGGAGAGACTCCTCGGGACACCGTCCGCATAGCCGGCAGGCACCAGTGCCACCGTCGTGTCTTCCCCCGCGGTCCATGTCATTCCGTAGGAGACGGACTCACCGGCGGGGATACGTTTCGTGAGCGCCACGTACGACCGGAAGCTCATCACCGGGCGCAGGTCGTGATCGGTCGGCACCGGGTTCAGCCCGTACATCGCGATGCCCGGCCGCACGATGTCGAAGTGCAGATCGGGCCGGGTCAGCAGGGCCGCGGAGTTCGCGAGGTGCCGCTTCGGGGTGAGCCCGTGCGACCTCGCCACGTCGTAGGCGTCGTCGAACCTCTTGGCCTGCAGGTCCACCGACGGGTGCCCGATGTCGTCCGCGCACGCGAGGTGCGACCAGACGGCCACCACCTCGTGCTTGCGCGCGGCCTCGACCAGCTCGGGCCAGTCGTGCGGCTGGCAGCCGTTGCGGCTCAGCCCGGTGTCGATCTTCAGGTGGATCCGGGGCCGGGCGTCGGCCTCCTCGGCGGCCTGCTCGACCCGGCGCAGGTCGGCCAGCGACGCCACGGACAGGTCGACGTCGGCCGCGATCCCGGCGGCCAGGTCCTCGTCCGGCGCGTCGAGCCACGCGAGGATCGGCGCCTGGATGCCTGCCGCGCGCAGGGCGAGCGCTTCCTGTGTGGAGCAGGAACCGAGCCAGGTGGCACCGGCTTCGAGCACTGCCCGCGCCACTTCCACCGCGCCGTGGCCGTAGCCGTCCGCCTTGACGACGGCCATGGTTTCCGCGCCTGGGGCAAGGCCGGCGAGCAGCGCCACGTTGTGCCGCAGCGCTGCGAGGTCGACAACAACTTCCGAACGGGCCATAACCCGTTCATCGTGCCATGGTTCGCAGCTCATCAGGTGTGAGCGAGCGCTCAGCTGCGGCGGATCGCCCGAATCGCGGCAGGAATGGCCTCCATCAACCCGGAGGCGGGCACCGGCGCCCCGTCGGCGGCCAGTTCGGCGGCCTGGATGTGCGCGTACGCCGCGTAACCCGCTGCCAGGAACGGATCCACCCCGGCGGCCAGCAAGGCCCCGATGATCCCGGACAGCACGTCCCCCGACCCGGCGGTCGCTGGCCACGACGACGTCGCCGAGTTCACCAGCGCCCGTCCGTCCGGCGCCGCCACCACGGTCCGGTGCCCCTTGAGCAGCACCACGGCGTTGAACCGCTGAGCCGCCTTCCGTGCCGCCGCGACCCGATCCGAACCGACCGGCCCGGCCAGCCGTTCGAACTCGCGGTCGTGCGGGGTCAGCACCAGCGCGGCGTCGGGATCACGGGCGTCCCAGAGAGACGGAGTCGAGGCGAGCAACGTGATGGCGTCCGCGTCCGCGATCACCGGCACCCCGGAGTCCAGAACGAACCGCAGTACCTCGGCCGACGACGAACCTGTGCCCATGCCGGGCCCGACGACCCAGGACTGCACGCGGCCGGCGTCTCCGACCGATCCGGTACAGACGGTCTCCGGCCACCGCGCCCGGATCGCGTCGACGGCCGGACCGGCGTACCGGACCATCCCGGAGGTCGCCAGCACGGCGGCGCCGGCGGACAGCACAGCGGCGCCAGGGTAGGTGGCACTGCCCGCGGCCACACCCGTGACGCCCTGGGTGTACTTGTCGTCGTTCGGTCCCGGCACCGGCCAGGCGATGTCGGAACGGTCCAGCAGCACGAAGTCCGGGTCGGCCGGCCGCAGCCCGATGTCGACGAGGTGCACGAAACCGCAGTCCGCCAAGGCATGCACGGGCTTCAGGCAGCCGAACGTGACGGTGGTGTGCGCACGGACGTAAGGCCCGGAGATCTCCCCGGTGTCGGGGTCGATCCCGGAAGGCAGGTCCACGGCGAGGATCGGCGCCCGCACGGACTCGGCCAGTGCGGCGGCAGCGGGCCTCAGTGGACCACGAGCGGACAGCCCGACGATGCCGTCGATCACGAGGTCCGGCGTGCCGACCTCGTCGACGATCCGGCCGCCGGCGTGACGGAACGCCTGCAGCCCTTCGGGATGCGCCTTCTCCGGTGACAGCAGCACGGCGGACACCGCGACACCACGGCGGCGCAGGAAGTAACCGGCCCAGAGGGCGTCGCCGCCGTTGTTCCCGGCGCCGACCAGCAATGTGACCCGGCGGCGACCGGCAAGAAGCCTGAGGGCGTGGGTGGCCACACCGAACGCGGCTTTTCGCATCAGTGAGCCCGGCGGAACCACCGCCATGAGCTCTTCCTCAGCGGACTTGACGCGTTCGGTGTGCCAGACGCCTCTCACTCACTCGACCGTAACGGACTTCGCCAGGTTGCGGGGCTTGTCCACGTCGTAGCCGCGGGTCTTCGCGATCTCGGCGGCCAGCACCTGCAGCGGCACCGTCGAGATGAGCGGCTGCAACAGGGTCGGGACGGCCGGGATCTCGATCAGGTGGTCGGCGAACGGGCGAACGGTCTCGTCGCCCTCCTCCGCGATCACGATCGTGCGCGCGCCACGAGCCTGGATCTCGCTGATGTTCGACACCAGCTTCGAGTGCAGGACGGCACGGCCCTTCGGCGACGGCATCACGACGACGACCGGGAGGTCCTTCTCGATCAGCGCGATCGGGCCGTGCTTGAGCTCGCCCGCCGCGAAGCCCTCCGCGTGCATGTAGGCGAGCTCCTTGAGCTTGAGCGCGCCCTCCAGTGCAACCGGGTAGCCGACGTGGCGGCCGAGGAAGAGCACCGCCTTCGAGTCGGCCAGCTCACGGCCGAGCGCGCGGACCTGCTCGGTCGTGCCGAGCACCCGCTGCACGGCCTCGGGCATGGCCTCCAGCTCGTGGAACTCGCGGGCGACCTCGTCCGGGTACTTGGTGCCGCGGGCCTGCGCCAGGGCCAGGCCGACGAGGTAGTTCGCGGCGATCTGGGCGAGGAACGCCTTCGTCGACGCGACACCGATCTCGGGGCCGGCGTGCGTGTAGAGCACGGCGTCGGACTCGCGCGGGATCTGCGCACCGTTGGTGTTGCAGACCGCGAGGACGCGGGCCTTCTGCGCACGCGCGTGACGCACGGCTTCCAGCGTGTCCGCGGTCTCGCCGGACTGCGACACGGCGACGACGAGCGTGTCGCGGTCGAGCACCGGGTCGCGGTAGCGGAACTCGGACGCGAGCTCGACCTCGACGGGCAGCCGGGTCCAGTGCTCGATCGCGTACTTCGCGACCAGACCGGAGTGGTAGGCACTGCCGCAGGCGATCACGAAGACCTTGTCGACGTCACGAAGGTCCTGGTCGGACAGTCGCTGCTCGTCGAGCACGATGCGGCCGTTCGCGAAGTGGCCGCGCAGCGTGTTCGCCAGCGCCTCCGGCTGCTCCTCGATCTCCTTGAGCATGAAGTACTCGTGGCCGCCCTTCTCGGCGGCGCTGAGGTCCCAGTTGACCGTGAACGGCTTGGCCTGCGCGGGTTCGCCGTCGAAGTCGGTGACCTCGTAGCCGTCGCGGGTCAGCACGACCATCTGGTCCTGGCCCAGCTCGACGGCCTCGCGGGTGTGCGCGATGAACGCGGAGACGTCGCTCGCCACGAAGTACTCGTTCTCGCCGACACCGACGACCAGCGGAGAGTTGCGGCGCGCGGCCACGACCTGGTGCGGCTCGTCCGCGTGCGTGATCACGAGGGTGAACGCGCCCTCCAGGCGGCGCGCGATCTTGCGCACGCTCGCCGGCAGGTCGCCCTTGGTGTCGCCGTCGGAGTAGGCGAACGCCACGAGGTGCGCGACCGTCTCGGTGTCCGTGTCGGACGTCATCTCGACGCCGAGGCCTTCGAGCTCGGCCCGCAACGCGAGGAAGTTCTCGATGATGCCGTTGTGCACCACGGCGACGCGGTTCGTCGCGTCACGGTGCGGGTGCGAGTTCCGGTCGATCGGCGCGCCGTGCGTCGCCCACCGCGTGTGGCCCATGCCGACGGTGCCCACGAAGTTGTCGCGGCCCACCTCGTCGAGCCTCGTCTCCAGGTTCTGCAGCCGACCGGCCTTGCGCTCGACGGCCAGGCCGCCCTCGCTGCCGATGACCGCGACACCCGCCGAGTCGTAACCCCGGTACTCGAGCCGCCTCAGTCCGTCCAGCACGACGTCGAGCGCCGACTGGTGACCCACGTATCCCACGATTCCGCACACAGGAGACAGGGTAGCTAGACCACGGCGCTAACCCTAAAGAGTGAGGTTGGCCGATTTGCCCTGGTCACCGGCAGATTTGGTGTAGACCAATCTCGGGTGTGGCGGGGATGACAGCATCGACTACGGTTCAGCACATGGCTCGCCGCGTGATCACGCTGACCGCGAAACAGTCTCTTGAGCAGCTCAGCAGGCCCGGCCCGCACCCGGTGCTGCGCGGCGACCTCGCACTCGTCGGCCTGCCCGGTGTCGTGTTCACCCCGGCCGCCGGACTGGGCCTGCCCGCCATCGCGCTCGGCCACGGCTGGATGCAGCCCGTTCGCCGCTACCACGGGCTTTTGCGGCACCTGGCTTCGTGGGGAGTCGTGGCCGCGGCACCCGCCGTCGAACGCGGGCCGCTGCTGTCGTCACGGGTGCTCGCCGCGAACCTGCTGACCACTTTGGACATCTGCACCGGCGTGCGGCTGGGAGCCGGGGAGATCAGCGTCGACCCCGCGAAGCTCGCGCTCGTCGGCCACTCGATGGGCGGCGGCGCGGCCGTGCTGGCGGCGGCGCAGGCCGACCGGGTGCGCGCGGTTGTGACTTTGGCCGCAACGGAGACCCGACCGTCCGCACTGGACGCCGCGCGCGACGTCACCGTGCCCGGCCTGCACCTCGCCGCGGGCGAGGACCGCATCGCGCCGCCGGTCGGGCACTCCGAGGCGATCGCCCAGGCCTGGGCGGGCCAGGTGCAGCTGCGGCTGCTGCCCAAGGCCTCGCACCTCGGGTTCGCCGAGGGGCGGCACTGGAGCGAGCTGATGCTCGACGGCCGCGCCGAGGGGTCGACGCACAAGATCGGCCGGGCGTTCGTGACCGCGTTCCTGCTCAGGATCCTGACCGGTGATCGCACCTACGACGAGCTGCTGGACAACGACCTCAAGAACGCCGAACTCGTCTTCCAGCGGGAAGCTCTGCGCAAGCGCCGGTCGTGAGTGGTTGTGGTCGCCATGGCGACCACAACCACTCACGACCTCACCTAAGCCAGGTCTGGCCGCTCAGGTCGTCATCGTCGTCGTCGACCGGCGCAGGTCGTCGTGACCGCATCGGCGGCGGCGGCGGCGCGGCCGGAGCAGGCGGAAGCGGCGGCGGAGCCGACACCGGGGGCGTGAAACCGCCGCCACCGTCGTCGTCCTCCGGGCCGAACGCCAGCTCGCCCGCCGAGCGGTCGCGCTGCTCCCACTGCGGCTTGCGAGGCTGCTGCTGGCCGACCGTCTCGGCGGCCGTGCGGCGATCCGCGAGGTCCTTCTGGTGCTTCTCCTCGGCCGCCTTCGCCTCGGCGGCCAAGCGCTCCTGGTCGGCCTTGAGCGTGGCGGTGACCTGCGCGTTGGCGCTGCGGGCCTGGGCGAGGTTCTCGTCGAACATCGCCTGGATCCGCGGGTCGACCTGACCGGTGATCGACACGGGTTACCGGCCTCCTCGGTCGTCGCCCAGGGTGGTCTGCATAGCGCTCAACGGGTTGCTGTTGCCGCTGTCGTCGTCGAACAACGTGCCCGTGGTGCGCCACTGGCTGGCGCCGCGCTCGGTGTCGCCGCCCTGCTGGCCGCCGGCGCCCGCGCCGCCGCCCATCATGCCGCCGCCACCCATCATCCCGCCGCCCATCATGCCGCCCTGGGCGCCGGACGGACTCTGGCCGTGGGCGTCCTGCATGGACGGCAGGTTCGCCGAGCCCGGCTGACCGGCCTCGGAGGCGTTGGTATTGAAGCCGGTGCCGTTGTCGCCGGAGGAAGGCGTGCTCCACGCGCTCTCCGCCGGTGCCGAGCCGCCGAGGACGGACTCGCTGCCGCCACCGCCCGCGGCGCCGGTGAACGAGATGCCGGAGGTCGACGTGCTGTCCGAGGCCTGCGCGAAGACCGGGCCGTCCGCGGGCGCCGTCCTGGGCTCGCCGACGTTCGGCATGATGCCGTTGTCCTCGATGTAGTTGCGGCCCATGGACTCCTGGAACCGCTCACCGAGACCGGGCGCGCTCTCCTGGCCCGGCGCGCTCCAGACCTGCTCGGCCGGTGCCTCTGCCGGCATCGTCTGGAACTCGCCCTCGGCGGGCTTCGGGAAGTCCTGCTCGGGGATCTGCAACGGGTCGTCGAGCCGCAGGTCGTCCGTCGCGCCGCCGGAGCCACCGGCACCGGACGCGGCGGGGTTGTCGTCCTCGCCGAACTCGACGCCGACCTGGTCGGGCGTGCCGTCGCCGTTGTCCGCGGTCAGGTTGATCTCGCCGGTGTCGGCATTGACCTCGGCGGTGAAGTTCACGCCGTCCTGCTCGATGTGGATCTTGCCGTCGGCACCCACCTCGACCGGGATCGGGTTCGACTCCGAACCGAGCGGGCCCGTCGTCGGAGCGGCGCCACCACCGGGGGTGGGCGTGCCGCCCGGAGCGGGTGCGCCGGGGGTCTGCGAGGTCGGGTTCGACGGCGTCGTGCCCTGCAGCGTGTTCGCCAGGTTCTGCACGGCCTGAGCGCCGTTCTGGCCCATCAGCGCCTTGGCGGCCTCGGGGTTCTTGCTGAAGTCCAGGTCGTAGGTCTTCGGCTCACCCTTCGGCGTGTCGATCGTCATCTTCACGTGCCCGTTCGAGTCGGGCTCCGTGACCTTGATCGTGTTGTCGCCTGCCTTGACCGTGACGGACTCGAGCTGTTCCTCGGGCTTCGGCTGGTCCGGCTTGCCGTCGCCGTCGAGGTCGTCGGGCTTGCCGTCGCCATCGGTGTCACCGGGGACGTCGGGCTTGCCGTCACCGTCCTTGTCGAGCGGGTTCTCCGGCTTCGGGATCTCCGGCATGCCACCGCCGCCACCACCGGGCGGGCTGCCACCGCCACCGGGCGGGCTGCCGCCACCGCCGGTACCGGGAGGAACAGCGGGCTTCTTCTTGTCGTCGAGGAACGACCCCGAGTCGCCGGACGGCGTGATCGCGTTCGGCTTGATCGCCTCGTTGAGACCGAGGTCCATTGCGTCGTAGGCCTTGCGGATGGAGTCCTGCACGTTCGCGCAGTAGCCATCGAACGCCGTCTTCTTGGAGTCGAACTCCTCACAGAGAGCCTTGAGCCGCTGCTTTGCCCGGTCGATGATGCTCTGGCGGGTGTCCTTGATCCAGCCGCCCCAGCCCCAACCCGCGAGCGCGCCCAGCGGGCCACCACAGATCGCGCCCATCACGCCACCGAAGATGTCGTTCTGGATGCCACCGAGCCAGTCGAGGATGCCGCCGTCGCCCTCGATGAGGTCGCCGTTCGCGTGCCGGATCGCCTCCTCGGCCTTGTCGACGGTCAGGCCGCCACACTGGTCCGAGTACTGGTCGTGAACCTGCTGCGCGAACTCCTTGACGAGCTTGGAGATGTTCTCCGCGCCGGCGACGACCGTGGCCCCCGCTTTACCGGTGTCGGTGACCATCTTCTTCGTCGCGGTGGCGAACTTGTCGTGGAAGCCCCGCGCAGCCTCCGCGGCTGGTCCCTCCCACGCGCCGAGCCCGTTCCAGGCGCTGCCGAGCTGGTTGTCGTGCTCCTGCAGGGTCGCGGTCACCGTGTCGAGCTTGTGCGCGTCCTCGCGGAACTTCCCGAAGTCGATGTCACGAAGCTGCTCGTACTGGTCCCTGATGCCGTTGAAGTCAGCGGGCCTGGCCTGATGACCACAGGCCTGCGCGGCCTTCTGGTACAGCGGCGCGAACTTCTCGTAGAACTTGAGGCCGGCCGCACCGGCTTCGAGCAGCACGTTGGAGTTCTGGAAGGGGCCGCGCTCGTTCAGCACCTTCTGGGTGGCGCCGAGGTGCTGCTGCTCCTTCGCCTGGCTGACGAGCTTGTCGGCTTCGCCGCCCTTCTTCTCCCAGTCGGACCGCTTCATCTCCTTGCCTGCGACGACGGCCGAGCTGATGCCGAGAGTGGGGACGGCGAGCACCGCGCCGAGGATGTGGCTGCCGGCGCCGGGGTCGCTCGGGACCTCGACCCCGTTCGCCTTCGCGTAACGGTCGACGTCCGCGTCGGAACCGCCCGCGCCCGCGAGTGCCGGGACGAGCTGCTTCTTGGTCTCCTTGGAGACGTTGGGGTCGTCGAGGAGCTTCTTGATCTCGTTCTGGTCCGCCACGACTCGCTATCCCTTGAACTGACCCGAGGTCGACGCCTCGTTCGACTCGTACGACTTCGCCACGTCCTTGAGGCGGGTGGCGATGCTGGTCGCTTCCTTGCCGAAGGCGTCGGCGTTCGCGCCCAAGCGGTCGAAGTGCGCCTTGAACTTGCCCTCGTAGCCCTTGAAGGCCTTCCCGACGTGCGGTGCCCCCACCACCGGAAGGATCTGCGCCTTCATCGAGGTCAGTTCCGACCCGTGGGTCTCGTACTGACCCGCGGTCTTGTTCAGATCCTCGGGCGATACGCCGAAACCAGCCATTCCTCGCCTCCCCTAGTCCCCGATGTGACGCAATTCGGCCGCGTCGGGTTCCGCCATACAGTGCCAGCTCCGATCACACGCCGAACGGAGCTCCGCAATGTCGGTTGCCTTAGTAAACAGGCATTCGGAGCAGCTCGCTGATGATCAGCGCTTCTTCCGCCGGGAGAGCACCAACGCCACGACGGCGATGCCTGGCAGCAGCACGAACAGGATGAGGGTCAGCTCGGTGAGTCCCAGGTTGCCCATGATCACCACCCGCCCTGAGTGGGGTGCTGTGGCGGCTGCGGGTAGCCCTGCTGGGGATGCTGCCGCGGGTAACCCGGCTGCTGAGGCTGGTAACCCTGTTGTGGGTAACCCTGGTGCGGATGCGGGGGCCGGGCGCTGTTTCTCTTCGACGCCGCGACCACGGCGATGATCACCGCGGCGACACCTCCCAGCAGCACCAGGAGTATCAACAGCATCATCATCGTCATGGCCGGCCCCCGTCAGTCCTCAGTGCACCGAGGAAACCACACCCGCGAGACGTTGCGCTGCCGAGTCCGCCTGTTCGTGGCTCGTGGCCTCGACCATCACGCGCACGAGCTGCTCGGTGCCCGACGGGCGCAGCAGCACCCGGCCGGTGTCGCCGAGCTCGGCCTCGACGGCGGCGACGGCCTCGCTGACCGACGCGGCCTTGGCGACCGCGGCCTTGTCGGAGACCCGCACGTTGATCAGCACCTGCGGCAGCCTGCGCATCACCGAGGCGAGCTCACCGAGGGACTTGCCGGTCTCGGCCATGCGGGCCATCAGGCGCAGCGCGGTGAGCAGGCCGTCGCCGGTGGTGGCGTGCGCGGGCAGGACCACGTGGCCGGACTGCTCGCCGCCGAGCGAGTAGCCGCCCGCCTTGAGGTCCTGCAGCACGTACCGGTCGCCGACCGCGGTCGTGCGCAGCCGGATGTTCGACTCCCGCATGGCGATGTGCAGGCCGAGGTTGCTCATCACGGTGGCGACGAGGGTGTCCTCGTACAGCTCGCCCGCGTCCCGCATGGCGATCGCGAGGATCGCCAGGATCTGGTCGCCGTCGACCGCGTTGCCCTCGGCGTCCACCGCGAGACAGCGGTCCGCGTCACCGTCGTGGGCGATGCCGAGGTCCGCACCGTGCTCGCGGACAGAGGCGGAGATCACATCGATGTGGGTGGAGCCACAGCCGTCGTTGATGTTGAGGCCGTCCGGCGCCGCGTGGATCGCGATCACCTCGGCGCCCGCACGGCGGTAGGCGTCCGGCGCGGCCACCGACGCGGCACCGTTCGCGCAGTCCACCACGACCTTGAGCCCGTCGAGGCGGTGCGGCGTGACCTTGAGCAGGTGCTCCACGTACTGGGTCTCGGCATCGGGAACATCACGGACCCGGCCGATCTTCGCGCCGGTCGGCCGCTCGAACCCGGTGCCCATGAGCTGCTCGATCTCGTCCTCGACATCGTCGGGCAGCTTGTGGCCACCCGCGGCGAAGAGCTTGATCCCGTTGTCCGGCATGGCGTTGTGCGAGGCGGAGATCATCACGCCGATGTCGGCACCGAGCGCGGAGACGAGGTGCGCCACCGCCGGGGTCGGCAGCGCGCCGACCCGCAGCACATCCGCCCCGGCCGAGGTGAGGCCCGCGGTGACGGCGGCGTCGAGCATCTCGCTGCTCGCCCTCGGGTCACGGCCGACGACGGCGACCGGACGATGGGAGTGGTCGTGCTCGGCGAGCACACGCGCCGCCGCGGCAGCGACGGACATCGCAAGTTCGGGGGTGAGGTCGGCGTTCGCGAGACCACGCACTCCATCAGTGCCGAACAGGCGGGCCATGAATCCTCCGATGGGGACACTACGAGGCGGCGGGAAGGACCCGGAAAACACTGCGGGAGCAGCAGTTCGTGGTGAACTGCTGCTCCCGCAGGTACAGCTGGGCTATCGAATCAGCGCTTGGAGTACTGAGGCGCCTTACGGGCCTTCTTCAGGCCGTACTTCTTGCGCTCCTTGACCCGCGGGTCACGGGTGAGGAAGCCGGCCTTCTTCAGGACCGGGCGGTCCTCGGCGTCGATGGCGATCAGCGCACGCGCGATGGCGAGACGCAGCGCACCGGCCTGGCCGGTGATGCCGCCGCCGTGCAGGTTGCCGATCACGTCGAAGGTCTCGGGCTTCTCCGTGGTGACGAGCGGCTCACGGATGAGCTGCTGGTGCACCTTGTTCGGGAAGTACGCCTCGAGCGTCTTGCCGTTCAGGGTGAACTTGCCGGTGCCCGGCACGAGGCGGACGCGAACGACGGCCTCCTTGCGGCGACCGACGGTCTGCGCGAGGTGCGCGGCGCCGTTCAGCGACAGAGCGACGACCGCCGGAGCGGAGGCCTCCTCGACGACGTCAGCGTCGGCGTCGGCAGCGTCAGCCTCGACGACCTCGGCCGCGGGGGCCTCAGCCTCGACGACCTCGGCTTCGACGACGTCAGCCGGGGCGGCCTCGGGCGCCTCGACAACCTCGGCCTCGACCGCGGGGGTCTCGTTCTCAGGGGTGGTCACAGGAACTTCCTCGGTGTGTTCGTCGCTCACTGGGCGATCTTCTTGATCTCGAACGCCTGCGGCTGCTGGGCCGCGTGCGGGTGGTTCGGTCCGCTGTAGACCTTCAGCTTGTTCGCGATCTGCCGGCCGAGGCGGTTCTTGGGCAGCATGCCCTTGATCGCCTTCTCGACCAGGCGGTCCGACCGCGTGTCCAGCAGCTCGCCGAAGGACTGCTTGCGCAGACCACCGGGGAAGCCGGAGTGGCTGTACTTGAACGCCTGATCGCGCTTCGCGCCGGTCAGGGCGACCTTGTCCGCGTTGATGATGACAACGAAGTCACCAGTGTCAACGTGCGGAGCATAGGTCGGCTTGTGCTTGCCGCGCAGCAGCGTCGCGGCCTGGGTGGCGAGCCGGCCGAGCACCACGTCCTGGGCGTCGATAACGTGCCAGGTGCGGGTCACCTCACCGGGCTTCGGGCTGTACGTGCGCACGGATCTACCTCGTCGTCACTTGCGTCTGGGGTCACTGCGGCGGTTGCCCCAGACCGATCTTGGACGAACCAAGCGGAGGTACCGAGACAGGCGCGGCACACATGGGCGCCAGCTACCGCACAACAACGTAAGAGATTACCGGATGGGTGGTCCGGGACCAAAACGGCCCCCTCTGACGCACCTTCACCCGGACGTACGCGAGCCCCGGACCACGTGGTTCCGGGGCTCGCGAGGGTCTAGCTCAGGCACTGCTGGCTTACCAGCGGCCCTTGTTCTGGTTCTCAGCCTGCTGGTAGGACTCGCCGGCGGTCTGCACGGCGGTACCGATGGCGGCGAGCACCGCGTTGAGGTCGGCGGCAGCGGTGTCCCACTTGGTCTGCTGCTCCTGGTAGGCCTCAGCCGCGGCACCGGTGTAGCCGGCCAGCGTCTTCGTGACCTCGCCGCGCAGCTGGTCGAGCAGCTCGTCGACGCTCTTCGACTGAGTGGTGATCGTCGACGCGGCTTGCTGAATCTCCGCGAAGTTGACGGCCATCATGTCGCCCATGACAAATCTCCCCTAGAAGTCTGGTTGGTACGTGAAAGCTTGCAAGGTGTTGAAGCCGAGACAGATCAGCCCAGGCGGTTCATGACGTCGCTGACCGCGGACTTGTTCTCTTCTTCCTGGCGGGCGTAGACCTCGGACGAGCTGGCGATCTGCTCGGCGATGGCGCGGAGCGCCTCCTGCACCTTGCGGCCGTCGTCGTCGAACCGGTTGATCAGGTTCTGGAAGGCCGTGGCCGCGTTACCCTTCCAGCTGGAGGCAACGGTCTCTGCGGCACCACGAACCTGACGCAGGTGCCCCTGAGTGGTCTCGTTGACCTCCATGATGCGCTTCGCCAACGCATCGAGCTCCGCCGGCGTCGCTTCCATTGCACTCATTGGGAGATCCCCCTTCATTGAACTTCAGGTCGTACTTCTTGGTTCGTACGCCTCTTCCGACGAGGACCCTGCCACGTCGGTTCCACACTGTCGCGACTTCGTTCGAAGTAGTTGCTCTAGTAAACGGCTCCGGGTGAAACCGTGACTCAGTAGAGGATTCGCGACTGCGAAAAGTCCTCGTCATCGTCACTCACACGGGGAAGCTGACCACTCGGACCGGCGACGGCGGCAGAACCGAGAGTGGTCAGCTGTTCCGGTTCCGGCACCACCGCAGGCGCAGGAACGGTCAGTTCAGCAGGGTCCGGGACCTGTTCCACGGGTAGTCCACGATCGGAACGAAACCCGGTGGCGGCTTCACGCACGTCCGTGGACGTGGCCTGAGCACCAGATTCGGTCTTGCGTTCACGAGCCTGAACCGCGAGATCGCGGGTGCGTTCCCGCAGCTTGGCATTGCGTTCCCCGATCTCACCGAACGCCCGGCGGGAACGGGTGACCGCGTTCCCCACCTCGGCACGGAACCTCGCGAGAACCTCGCTGGCGGACATCGGCAACTCCCCTGATGTTGCTGTTCACCTGATGGTCAACGACCGGACGATCTGTTCACAAGCGGTCCGGACGCGATCTTTCGCGGCCTCAGGCGCCTGGCAGCCCACGCTGACCTGCGCCCGGCCCTTGAACTGGATGTACCAGTCGACCTGGGCACCGCCGACCTCTTCGCGATAGTGAACAACAGACTTGCTTGCAAATGTGAAGTGTTCGTCAAAATCGGCGACCTTGTCACCCTTCTCCGTGCGTTCGTCGTATTGCTTCCGCAGTTCCGCAACCGGGCGGACAGAGTCCTTGTTGCTGTCGTATTCGAGCACTTGCTCTTGCACAGCAATGCGCTCGCCCGGCGATTCGACACCCGATGTTTTGCGGTCAATCGGTTGCAAAAGCACCTGCCGGTCATTCGGGGCACCACCGGTGTGCTCCCAGCCGTCCGGCAGCGTGAAGCTGTAGTCGTACAGGGAGATCTGGTTCGCAGGCGGGTTCGTCGGCGTCTTGTCCCGATTCAGCCAGAGGTAGCCACCGGCTCCGGCCGCCGCGAGAACGACGATGACACCGATCGTGACGAACAGCGGCGCCTTGCGCTTCTTCTTCGGCTGGGGCGCGGAGGGGAACGACGACGGGAACTGGGTCGCCGGCGGAGGCGTGATGCGGCGGGTGATCTTGCGGGTGGGGTCCTCGGTCACCCGGAGGTTGTGGGTCACGTCACCCGAGGTGCCCCTGGGCGGAGTCTGGAGAGGTCCCTGCGGCGCGACGCCACCGGTCCGTTCGGGATCAAGGCTCACCGCCCGCAGCGCCCCTCTGGCGACCACCGTCTCCGGCTGGTCGATGCTCGTCGGCACCATTCCGAGGTTCTCGTGCACCATCCGGGCGACGAGCGGGATGCGGCTCGACCCACCGACGAGGAACACCGCGGCGAGCTGCTGCGGCGCGAGACCCGCGTCCCGGACCGCGGCACCCACGAGGGCAGCAGCACGGCTAAGCGGTGCAGTGATCAACTGCTCCAGGTCTGACCGGGTGAGGTGCGCGTCGGGGAACGGCGGCGGCATCGGCACGTCCGTGTAGGCATGCCGCGACAACGTCTCCTTAGCCCCACGAACATCCTGACGCAGCACCCGCCGCTTGCGGCGATCGGCCATCTCACGACCCTCGACCAGCTGCCGCCACGCCTCAGGGTCCTTCGCCGACACCAGCGACCCGACGTGTTCCAGCAACACCTGGTCGATGTCCGCGCCACCGAAGCTCGGATCGCCCTTGGTCGCCAGCACCCGGAAGCCCTTGCCGTTCCGCGCCACGACGCTCGCGTCGACAGTGCCACCGCCGAGGTCCAGCACAGCGAGCGCGGCGCCGTCCGAAATGGAATGGCTCGCCGAGTGGAAGACAGCGGCCGCGACAGGTTCTGGCACGAGCACCAGCTCCCGCCCGAGCCCACGCGCGGCCTGGATGAGCACGCGGGTGCGGACCGTGCCCCAGTCAGCCGGATGGGTGAGCACGAGCAGATCGACCGGCGCGCCCCCTCCGACGCGACGCGCTTCTCCGACCGCACGGGTCAGCACCGCGCGCACGACATCCACAACGGGAAGCACGGTGCTACCGAGCAGCAATTCCCCCTCGTCGACGCGGCGCTTCGGGTGCGGCTCGTAGCGGGCCGGGTCGACCGCGGCCTGACGTTCGGCCTCCTGACCGACGAACAAAGTCCCGTCGGCGGCGGCGAACACGGCGGACGACACCAGCGGCTGACCGTCGAAGACGACGACCTGCGGCTCCCGCCCGTGCGCCGAGACCGCGACGCAGGTGCTCGATGTGCCGAAGTCGACTGCGACGTGCAGGCTCATGCACCTTCCCCTCTTCCGCGCACATGCTTACCGGATGCGGCACGGCCGGACGACACGGATGGCACAGCTCGCCACGAGAGTTCAACGATGGACCACGGACCGCGATGTCGCGGTCACGCTCAGGCAACACCGTCGTAGACTCCGCCCGTGCAAGGGGCGGAGTACCAGGTGCTGGGACCGCTGCAAGTGCTGTTCGACGGCGCTCAGATCCCCGTTCCCGCAGGCAAGGGCCGGGTACTGCTGGCAACCCTGCTCCTGCGCCCCAACCAGTTCGTGTCCGTCGACGAGCTGGTCGAACGCCTGTGGGAGGACTCACCGCCCTCGGCAGATCGCGCGACGAAGACCTTGCACACGACCGTCGCACGGCTGCGACAGTCGCTCGGCCCGGCGAACTGCGTCTCCACCTCAACCAACGGCTATCTCGCCGAGGTCGAGAACCTCGACCTGCTGCGGTTCCGCTCACTGGCGGGCGCTGACCCGCACGCCGCTTTGGCGCAGTGGCGCGGCTCGGCGCTTCAGGGCCTCGCGTCGGACTCGCTGCGTGAGGACGTGGCGATGCTCGCGGAGGAGCGTCTCGCCGTCCTGGAACGGCGCATCGAGCTCGACCTCGAAGCCGGACCGTCCGCCCGTCTCGTGCGCGAACTGAAGGCCCTGACCAACGAGCATCCGCTGCGGGAACGGTTCTGGGCGCAGCTGATGACCGCGTTGTACCGCTCGGGCCAGCGGACGGCCGCACTGGACGCGTTCCGTCGTATCAGCGATCTCCTGACGGCTGAGCTGGGCATCGACCCCGGTCTACGGTTGCGGGACCTCCACCAGTCGATCCTGCGGGCCGAACCGGGCCTCGGCGTCCACCGCGACATCGTGTTGCCCCGGCAGCTGCCACCCGACCTGGCCCACTTCACGGGCCGCGGCGACGACCTGGCCACGCTTGATCGGCTGCTGCCGACGGGTACCGCCGGTCAGGCGGTGGTGATCTCCGCGATCGCCGGTTCCGCCGGTGTGGGCAAGACCGCGCTCGCGGTGCACTGGGCACATCGGGTGCGCGACAGGTTCCCGGACGGGCAGCTCACGGTGAACCTGCGCGGCTACGACCGCGCGGAACCGTTGACCTCGCACGATGCGTTGGGCCGGCTGCTTCGCGGACTCGGTGTCTCCGCACCGGCGATCCCCGACGACACCGGGCAACGCGCCGGCGCCTATCGGACGTTGCTCGCCGACCGCCGAGTCCTGGTGCTGCTCGACAACGCACGCACGGCCGAGCAGGTACGGCCGCTGCTACCCGCGGGTGGCCGATCGGCCGTTGTGATCACGAGCCGCTCCGATCTGCGCGGGCTGGTCGCGTCGGCAGGCGCCAAGGTGTTGCGGCTGGGAGTGCTGCCGCTCGACGAGGCCGTGCGACTACTGGAGCGGGCAATCGGCACCGAGCGCACAAAAGCGGAACCCGCTGCCACAGAAGAACTTGCGAGGCTCTGCGCATGTCTGCCGCTCGCCTTGCGCATCGCCGCGTCGATGTTCGCCGGTGAGCCGCATCGCCGGATCCAGGAGCTGGTCGATCAGCTGAGGGCAGGCAACCGGCTCGCAGAGCTGGAGATCGACGGGGATCAGGACACAGCTGTCCGTGCGGCGTTCGACCTCTCCTACGCCGCACTGGCGCCGGACGAACGCAGGATGTTCCGCATGTTCGGTCTCGCACCGAAGGCCGACCTCACCCCGCAGTCGGCCGGTGCGCTGCTCGGTGTCCCGAGCGGACACGCGCTTCAACTGCTGCGCTCGTTGGCCCGTGCCCACCTCGTCGAGGAGCATTCGCCCAGCCGCTTCACCCTGCACGACCTTCTCCTGCTGCACGCCCGCGAATGCGCGGCGGCCCAGGAGTCGGACGAGCAGCGCCGAGCCTCGGTCGTGCGGTTCCTCGACCACTACCTGCATTCGGTGGGCAACGCGCAGAGCGCGATGCGCCCGACCAGGGTGGAGCTGCCGCTGACCGACATCGAGTCAGTGGTCGAGGTAGCCGCGTTCCGCGAATCCGCCGAGGCACTCGACTGGTGCCGGCGCGAGTTCGACGTACTCGTCGAGCTGTGTGAGTTCACGCTGACCGGCGGGCACCTGGAGCACGCATGGCAGCTGCCGATCGGGTTGTACCCCTATCTGTACGTCCACGGGACGACCTCGGACTCCATGCGCCTCTTCACGATCGCGCTCGATGCCGCACAGCAACTGGGCGACCGGTATGCGGAGGCGACCGCGTTGCAGTGTCTGGGCCACGTGTGCCGGAACATGAGCCGCTACGAGGAATCCCTGCAGCTGCAGGAAAAGGCATTCCGCATCCGGCAGGAGATCGGTCATGTGATGGGCATGGCCGCCTCGTCCATCGGCCTCGCCGGCACTTATCGCGCCATGAAGCGCTACGACGAAGCGCTGCCGTTCGATCGGGCGACCATCGAATACCTGAGGCTCGGGCAGGACGACACAGCGCTGGCGAACGCGTTGGGATCTCTGGCTTGGACGCTCGTGCTCAAGGGCGATCATGCGGAGGGCATCGAGACGGCGAACGCCGCGGCCGAGGTGTTCGCCTCGCTGGGCGTCACGGATCCGTCGGTGCAAGACACTCTGGCCCAGGCGCGGTTCCGGAGAGGTGAGGTCGAGGAGGCCGCGCAGATCTACCGCGACATCTTCACCGGATCACTCGAGCAGACAGGCAATGCGGGAGGTGTCGCGCTGCGGCTCAGCGCCGCCGAGGTGTTCATGGGAGCGGGCGACCGGGAAGCGGCGCTTGCCCACGCCCGCGAGGCGGTCACCATCGCCGAGCGCTTCGGACTCGCACAGGCCGAGCAGGCCCGACGCCTGGTGCGAGAGCTGGAAGGCTAGGAAAGCTCGGCGATCCGAGCCCGCAGCTGGGTGATCGCCGGTTCGTTGCCCTGATCCTCACGCATGCGCAGCGCCTCGTTCATTGCGGCCACAGCATCAGCGGTGCGACCTTGGCGCAGGTAGGCCTCGGCGAGGTTCTCCTGGGCGACGACCCGCACGGAGTTCGACACCCCACCATCGGGCAGCGCGAGCACCTGGTGGAACGTCGCAATCGCCTCGTCGAGCCTGCCGAGCTCCAACTGGAGCATGCCTCGCGTGTCCAAAGTGGAGGGGAGCAGGTAGTGGAGCCCGGCGGCGAGGATGGTGGCGTGCGCCTCGTCATTCACAGTCAGCGCCGGCGCATGATCCTTCAGTCCCACCAACGTCATGGCGTAGTTGTTCAGCGCGGTGGCCAGCCCGGCGGGCTCACCCTGTTCACGGCGTCGTTCGACGGCACGTTCGTGCAGTCCGCGCGCGGACTCAAGGTCGCCGCGCTTGGCGTGGTTGACGGCCCACTGGTCGAGCGTGACCGCGATGCCGTGCAGGTGGCCGATCTTTTCGCGCACCTGCAACGCTTCCGCGTAACGGTCGTCGGCGTCGTCGTGAAAGCCCATGGTGCTGAGCGCGTTGGCCAGCGAGTGCAACGTGCTGCCCACTGCGAACGGGTCTTGCGCCGCGCGGGCGGCGGCAAGCGCGATCCGGCACAGCTCGACCCGCTCCGACGGCGGCTGACGAACGTTGAGGTAGCCGAACATCGTCGTGGGGAGCTGCCACGCGTGCTGGTAGAGCCCGTACTCGCCGGCCAGTCGCGCGGCCGCGATCAGGTTGCGGTGTTCGGTCTCGCACCACGTGAGGGCGGCCGCGCCATCGGTGATCGGGGTGGGCTGCACGCCGTCGGCGATCGGCGGCAACGTCAGCGCGACCCGGCTGCGGCGCAGCAGACGGTCCGCGTTTTCGGCCGTGTGCAGGTAGAAGTCGACCAACCGCCGCGCGGCCTCGTGCCGTTCGGCGTCGGTGTCCTCCACCGTTGACCTGGCCAAGGAGTACGCCCGCAACAGGTCATGACTCGTGTACCGACCGGGTGTGCGTTCGGTGGCGAGATGCATGCGTGTCAGTGCGTGCAGCGACTTGCGGACGTCCGCACGATGCCTGCCATCGAGTGCTGCGGCCGCGTCCAGGGAGACGTCCGGGCCGGTGGCGAGTCCGACGAGCCGGAAGAGTCGGGCCGTGGTGCCGTCGAGCCTGCGGTAGGAGGTCGAGAAGACCGTGTCCAAGCTGCTCAACAGCGCTCCGCCGGCGTCTTCGAGTTCGTCGGCGAGTGCGCGCAGGGTCAGGTCGGTGTCGCTCGCCAATCGTGACGCGAGGATGGCGAGCGCGAGCGGCAGGCCGGCGCAGAACGCCACCAGGTCGGCGAGGGCATCCGGTTCAGCCTGGACCCGATCCTCGCCGAGCCGTGCGGTGAGTAGTGCGACGGCGTCTTCGTCGTTCAGCACGTCCAGCGTCACGGGGAACGCGCCCTCGCGGACCACGAGGCCGGTGAACCGGTTGCGGCTGGTGATGAGCACCAGACAGCCCTTTCCCGCGGGCAGCAACGGGCGCACCTGTTCGACGTCACGGGCGTTGTCGAGCAGCACCAGCACCCGGCGGTCCGCGATGACGCTGCGGTAGAGCGCGGCCCGTTCCGGCAGGTCGGCGGGCACCTTCCCGGCGGGAACACCGAACGCTCCGAGGAAGGCGAGTAGCACGTCGGCCGGGTCGAGCGGCCGCGCCGACGGGTCGAAGCCGCGCAGGTCGACGTACAGCTGCCCGTCCGGGAAACGGCCGGCGACCGAGTGCGCCCACCGCACGGCGAGCGCGGTCTTGCCGATGCCCCCGGCGCCGTCGATCGCGGCGATCACCACAGCCGCGGACGCGAGCGAGGAGAGCCTGGACAGGTCCTCGCCGCGGCCCGCGAAGTGCGCGGCAGGGGCGGGAAGCTGGCGCGGCACGTCCCGCGCCCCTGGGTCGAGCAACCGGTCGTGCAGCTCACGCAGCGGCCGGCCGGGTTCGACGCCCAGCTCGTCGGCCAGGCGATCCCGGATCTGCTCGTAGGCCGCCTGCGCGTCCTTCGGTCTGCCCGCCTGGTGCAACACCTGCACGAGCTGCGCCCAGAACCCCTCGCGCAACGGGTGCTCCTCCGTCAGCTCCCGCAGCTCGTCCACCAGTTCGGCGCCGCGCCCGAGCGCCAGGTCGACATCGATGCGCCTGCCGTGCGCGACCAGCCGTTCCTCGACGAGCGGCGGCACGTCCCCGCGGTGCAGGTGCGGCGAGTCGACGTTCTCGGCCACCGGCCCGCGCCAGTAGGCGAGCGCCGTGGCGAACTCCCCTTCGGCGGCCAGGCGCCGGAACCGGGTGAGGTCGAGCCGCTCCGGGTCGACCTCGGCGAAATAGCCACCCGTCGCGGTGCGCACGCAGTCCGCGTCACCCAGCGCGACCCGCAGCCGCCGCACCACCATCTGCAGCGTCTTGTGTGCACGGTCGACAGTGGGCGGTTCGCCGTCCCACAATCTGTCGACCAGCTCGTCGACGGACACGAACCGGTTGGGCCGCAACAACAGCGTGGCGAGCAGCACCCGCGCACGTCCTGCGGGCAGGCGCACTGGCACGCCATCGTGCAGCACCTCCAGCGGCCCGAGGACGCGGTACTCGACGTTCATGAGCCCTTCTCCCGGTTCGTCCATCTGGGACGCGCGTGACCGAAGTGTGAGCGCCTGTTGACAAGGTAGTCATCAGCCGGGGGACGTCAGTGGCAGAAGTTCAATTGGGGGTTGCCACTGCCGTCCGGTGCCGTCGCGGGCCACACCTCTTCCACCGTGACGATCCACCGGCTACCCCTTCAGGGCAGGCACCCGGCTCAACCGGCCGGGTGTCTGTCCAGGTCGGCCAGCCGCGCGGTGGTCTCGTCGGCGCGTGTGTCATCGCCGATCTCACGCCAGAGGTGCACCGCGCGTTGCCAGGACGTCACAGCTTCTTCGCGTCGATCCATCTGCAGCAGAACGATGGCGAGCTGGTTCAGCACCTGGGCCTCGTTCTCCAGGTCACCGAATTCGACGATCACCTCGCGGGCGGACTCCAGTTCGCGCACAGCCTCGTCGAACCTGCCGATTCCCCCAAGCGCCCTGCCATGGAGTGCGTGCGCCCGTGCACTCCAGTACCGGTCATCAATGCCCTTCGCGGTGGCGACCGCGAGCTCGCTCGCCTCGACAGCCTCAGGGTGACGACCGAGATCGTGCAGCGCGAGGCTGATGTTGGCGCGAGCGGCGCACTCCAGGTACACGTCGCCGAGCTCGACTGCGATGACGAGGCCCTGCCGACGGATGGCGAGCGCTTCCTCCGACCGGCCGAGCTCGGAGTAGACGGCAGCCATGTTGAGCAACCCGGCTGCCTCCGCACTCCGCTCACCGACCTCACGCACCAACGGCAAGGCCCTTTCGTAGGTGTCCAGCGCCCCGTCGAGTCGCCCAACGTCGCCATAGAGGTCGGCTAGTTTGAGCAGCAGCAGTCCCTGATCTCTAACGGTGCCGAAAGTCCGCACCGCCTCAAGCATCTCGATGGCCTCGGCCCGACGGTTCGGAATGAGCCCGGCCATCGATTTCAGGTCCGCCGAGATCAGCATCGCCAGACGCGTCCAGCCGCGCGCGATCGCCGCGTACATAATCGCCTTCAGGTTGTGCCACTCCTGCCGAATCCACGACAGAGCGTCGAACCGCGACGAGCACTCCTGCGGCTCCACACCGGATGCGACTTCATCAGCCACCAGCAACAATTTCGCGCCCTCGTGCACCACGGCGTTCTGCAGTGTGTGGAGGTACCACTCGGTCATTCGGAGCGCCGCTGCTTCATCGTCCCCGCACAGCTCACCCGAGTAGGCGCGCAACAGATCATGCAGGTCGTACCGGCCGGGAGTTCGCGTCTGCACAAGGTGGTCAGCGACCAGTCGCTCCAGCAGACGACGAGCCTGAGCCACAGTCACACCCGCAAGTGCGGCTGCGGCGCTCACGTCGTAATCCGGGCCGGGGTGCACCGACAACAGCCGGAACATCCGCGCCGACTCGACGTCCAAAGCCTTGTACGACCATGAGAACACGGCACGCACGTCGATGTCCTCGAAGTCGGTCAGCGCATCGAGCCGCGCTGCTGCAAGCTCAGCAACGAACTCTCGCAATGACGTGGCGGGAAAGCGCGACACCCGTTCCGCGAACACCCGCAATGCGAGCGGAAGCCCCGCACAACGCTCGACGATCTCGCGTGCCTCCTGAGGCTCGGCCTCCACCCGGTCAGCACCGAGCACGGCGGCGAGCAGCGTGTGCGCCGCTTCGAAGGCCAGCTGTCGCAGGCTGATCGCGGTGGCGTCGTGCTTCGAAACGAGTGCACGGAGCTGATTGCGGCTGGTGACCACCACCCGTACGCCCGCCGCTCCAGGTAACAGCGGCAGCACCTGGCGGCTGGACGCGGCGTTGTCGAGCACGAGCAACAACCGGCGATCGGACAGTTCGGTGCGCAGCAACGCGAATCGAGCCTCAGCACCCGCCGGAACCTCGGTCACACCCAGCCCGACCAGCAGAGCCTCCGCCGCAGCCGCCGGATCGACCGGCTGCGCCTCTGGGTCGAACCCGCGCAGGTTCACGTAGAGGTCACCGTCCGGGAAGTCCTCGCGCACCTCCCGCGCCCACTGCAGAGCGAGCGCGGTCTTGCCGACCCCGCCGACACCGTGCAGCACGGTGATCCCCTGCGCCTTGCCGAGCACGACCAGTTCTTCTTCCCGGCCAACGAAGTTCCGCACACCCGCGGGCAACTGGCGCGGCAGCTTCCTGCGCGAGGCAATCGACACGTCCGCACGAAGGATCTGTTCGTGCAGCTCCTGCAGAGCCGGACCAGGGTCGACGCCGAGCTCGTCGACGAGCTTGCGCCTGACCTCCTGGTACGCGCTGAGCGCCGCCGCCTGCTGCCCCGCCCGCCATAGCGCGAGCATCAGGTGCCGCCAGAACAGCTCCCTGAGCGGATGCTCGGCGACCAGCGACCGCAGCTCGGACACCAGCTCGCCGGCAAGTCCCCGGTCCAGGTCGGCGTCGAGTCGCCGCTCCAGCACCGCAAGCCGTTCGTTCACCAGCTGCGGCACGTCCTCGCGGTGCAGCCGCTCGGACGGCACGTTGCCCAGCACCGCCCCACGCCACAACGCCGATGCGGCACCGAAGTCGCCGGACCCGACCAGAGCGCGGAACCTCAGCAGATCGAGCTGGTCGGGTTCGATCACCGCCAGGTAGCCGCCTGGACGGGTACGCACGCAGTCCGCGTCACCCAGGGCGACCCGCAGCCGCCGCACGACCATCTGCAACGTCTTGTGCGCGCGATCAGCGCTGGGCGGTTCGCCTTCCCATACCCGGTCGACCAGCTCATCGACGGGCACGAGCTGGTTGGGGCGCAACAACAACGTCGCCAACAGCACGTGGCATCGACCGGCCGGAACGGCAACGGGCTACCGTCGGCGAGCACCTCCAACGGGCCCAGCACGCGGTACTCGACGTTCACCGCAGCGCCTCCAGCCTCGCGGCCAGCCCGTCTGCCCGTTCGTCGTTCAGCGCGCGCCAGTTGTCGATGGCCTGTTGCCAGACCACCGCGGCTTCGGTGGCTCGATTCTGGCCGATCAACACCTCACCGATGAGCACCAGTCCATCGGTTTCGCCGTCGGTGTCGCCGACTCTCTTCATGACTTCCACAACCGCGCGCAGCTCCGGCTCGGCCTCGTCGTATCTGCCGAGACCGGCGAGCGCTTGGGCCCGATAGCCGCGCACGCGGGTCACGAGGTACTCGTCGCCGATCCGCGCGGCCAGAACCGCTGCTCGGTCGGTCTCCTGCAACGCCTCCAGCCACCGTTCGTCGCGGTTGAACCGGCTGGCGAAGTTGCCGTGACAGACGATCTGCAGATAGACGTCGTCGATCTCGACCGCGATGGCGAGAGCCTCACGCAGGGCGGCGTCCGCTTCCTCACGGCGCCCAAGGGTGCTGTAGAGCCTGGACATGTTGGACAGCCCGCCCGCGACCGAGATCGGCTCGCCCTCCGCCCGCACGAGCGGCAGCCCGATCTCGTAGCTGCGCAGTGCGTCGTCCGGGCGACCGACATACGTGTAAAGCACGGCCAGCTTGATGTGGAGGATCCCCCGCTCGTTCACCGAGCCGAAGCCGCGCACCGCCTCGAACAGGTCGACCGCGTCGTGCCGGTAAGCGTTGTCGACGATGAAGTAGCTGAGCAGGTGGATCGGTATCACCAAGGCGTGCCGTTCCCAGCCCCGCGCGATCGCGGCGAACGCGATCGCCTTGAGGTTGGCCCACTCCTGACGACGCCACCGGAGCGTGTCCGACCACGATGAGAACTCCTGTGGCACCACACCGGAGACCACGGCGCCGGCGTGCACGACGATCCGTGCGCTGTCACGCGAAGTCGCGTTCTCGAGCGTGTGGAGGTACCACTCGGTCAACCGCAACGCAGCTTCTTCGTCGTCGCCGCACAGCTCCGCCGAGTACGCGCGCAACAGGTCGTGCAGGTCGTATCGGCCAGGGGTGCGCGACTGCACCAGGTGGTCGGCGACCAGCCGTTCCAGCAGTCGACGGGCCTGCGCGACGGAGACATCGGCGAGCGCGGCCGCCGCGCTGACGTCGAAGTCCGCGCCGGGATGCACGGACAGCAGCCGGAACATCCGTGCCGAGTCGTCGTCCAAAGCCTTGTAGGACCACGAGAACACCGCACGCACGTCGACGTCCTCGAAATCGGTCAGCGCGTCGAGCCGGGCCTCTTCCAATTCGGCGACGAACTCGCGAAGCGACACGTCGGGGAACCGTGCGACCCGTTCGGCGAACACCCGCAGCGCCAACGGAAGCCCAGCGCAGCGCTCGACGATCTCGCGTGCGGCCTCGGGTTCGGCGGCGAGCCGCTCCGAACCCAGCACAGCAGCGAGTAGCGCTCGTCCCGCGTCGAAGTCCAGCTGGCGCAGGTTGATCGCGGTGGCGTCGTGCTGCGAGACGAGCCCGCGGAACTGGTTTCGGCTCGTGATCACCACGCGCACCCCAGCCGCTCCCGGCAACAACGGGAGCACCTGGCGAGGTGAGGCAGCGTTGTCGAGCACCAACAGCAGGCGCCGGTCGACAAGTGTGGTGCGCAGCAACGCGAACCGTGCTTCCGCGGCGGCAGGGATGTCCGCCACACCCAACCCGACCAGCAGCGACTCCGCCGCGTTCGCGGGGTCTACGGGCTGCGCCTCCGGGTCGAACCCGCGCAGGTTCAGGTAGAGGTCGCCGTCCGGGAAGTCCTCGCGCGCCTCACGGGCCCAGCGCAGCACGAGCGCGGTCTTGCCGACGCCGCCGACGCCGTGCACGACCGTGACGCCGCCAGTCTTGTCCAGCAGCCGGAGCTCGTCGTCACGGCCGACGAAGTTCCGCACCCCGGCAGGTAGCTGGCGCGGCACCTGACGCCCGGCCGTGGACACCTCGGCGCGCAGGATCTGCTGGTGCAGCTCCTGCAACGGCAGACCGGGGTCGACGCCGAGCTCGTCGGCGAGCTTCGCCCGCACCTTCTGGTAGCTGGCGAGCGCCTCGGCCTGCTGGCCCGCGCGGTACAGGGCGAGCATCAGGTGCCGCCAGAACGACTCGCGCAACGGGTGATCGGCGACCAGCGACCGCAGCTCGGCGACGAGCTTCACGGCCGAGACCGCGGTCGAGATCCGCCTCGATGCGCTGCTCCAGTGCGTCGAGCCGTTCGTCGGCGAGCCGCGGCACGTCCTCGCGGTGCAGCGTGTCCGACCCGACGTTGCCGAGCACCGGACCACGCCACAACGCCGAAGCCGCCCCGAAGTCACCCGAGCCGACCAACGCGCGGAACCGCAGCAGGTCCAGCTGGTCCGGTTCGATGACGGCCAGATAGCCACCGGGACGCGTGCGCACACAGTCCGCCGCGCCCAGCGCGGACCTCAGCCGCGCCACCACCATGTGCAACGTCTTGCGCGCCCGGTCAGCCGTCGGCGGCTCACCGTCCCAGATCCGCTCGATCAGCTCGTCGACCGAAACGAACTGGTTCGGCCGCAGCAGCAGGGTGGCGAGCAGTACCTGGCCCCGTCCGGCCGGGACCGTGACCGGCTCGCCGTCGAGCAGCACCTCGAGCGGCCCCAGCACGCGGTATTCGGCTCGCACACGTCCTCCCACCAGGTCCGACGCGCAGTCTAAACGCGCCGTGATCGCGGTGTGAGCGAAGTGTGAGCGGGGTCGGGCAGAGTTCTCCTCAGCGGTGCTGGTGGCTAAGTTTCCTGGGGGGCCACCAGCGCCGCTGTTCAGTTTCCAGGCAACGCGGTGATCTCCGTGTGACCGAAGTGTGAGCGGCGAAGCTCACCATGTTGATGGCCGGTCCAACCGCAGTTACCTCCCTCTTCACTGTGGTGGGACCGGCCACTCGACTAAAGCCGGACCAGCAGCTCGCGCACGTCGTCGGCCTTGGCGAACCCGAGGTCGTCGTAGATGTCGAGCGCCGCGCCGAAGTAGCCGCGGGCCGCCTCCGGCTCACCGAGCTCGACCAACATGTCGGCCAGTCGCACCAACACATCCGCCTGGTAGTGCCGGTACGACAGGACGGCCTGCAGTTGCGCCGATCTGAGGTAGTTCTCCTCGGCCTCGGCGTAGCGGCCCAGCGCGCGGTAGATGGTCGCGAGGGTGTCCCGGTTGGACGCCGCCACGGTGTCGGTCTCGTCCGGCACCAGGGCGAGGAACATGTCCCGCGCCTGCACCGCCCACATCGCCGCTTCCTCGTGGTCGCCGAGCTCGTTGTGCACCGAGCCCAGCGATGCCGAGACGCTGGCCAGCTCGATCCGGTCGCCGCTTTCCTGTGCCGCGTCCAGTGCGCGCCACAACGGGTCGAGTGCGTCGGTGAAACGGCCCTGGCCGCCGAGCAGGTAGGCGAGGCCGCGCAGGTCGTTCGACAGGCCGATCAGGTCGCCCGTGCGTTCGTCCAGTGCGATGGCGGCGCGCAGTTGTTCCTCGGCCTCGGCGTACTGCTGCTGGTTGACGAGGAACGACACCAGGCCGCGGTGGGCGCGGCACTGGCCTTCGAGGTCGTTCGCGCGTTGTGCGGCGGCGATGGCGAGTCGTTGCAGGCGTTCGCCTTCACGCCAGCGGCTGGTCGCGAGCAGGAAGTGCCGGATCGCCCAGACCGTGCGCCACACGTGGCCGTCGAAGCCGGACTCGCCCGCGGCGGCGACGGCCGAGGCGAGCACGCCGCGTTCCGCCGCGTACCAGTGGTCCGCGTCGGTGTTCGTCTCGAACGCCAGCACGACCGCGCCCGGTGCGGCGGGTGGCGTGGTGATCGGCTGGCGGAGCGGGTCCGACCGTGCGGCGGCGGCCAAAGCCGAGTGCATGAGGTGGTCGAAGATCCGGCGCTGCGCCTCTTCGCGTTCGGGGCGCGACAGGTGTTGCGCTGCTTCTTCCGCCGCGTAGGAGCGCATCAGGTCGTGCAACCGGTATCGGCCGGACTGGTAGGTGAGCAGGCTGTGGCGGGCGAGCTCGTCCAACGCCTCGGCCGACGGCGCGGCCAGCAGGCTCGTCGCGGCCGGTTCGGTCACGTCCGGGCCGGGATGCAGGCCGAGCAGCGCGAACAACCGGGCCGCCGCCGGGCTCAGGCAGCCGAACGTCCACGAGAACACCGCTCGCACGCTGGTCAGCGGGTCGTCGGTGTCGAGCGCGTCCAAAGTGGCGTGTTCGAGCTCCTCCACCAGCAGGCCGAGCGGGTGCTGGTCGAGCGTCGCGCGGGCGGCCACCACGCCGAGCGCCAGCGGCAGCCCGGCGCACAGCTCGACCAGCCGGATCGCGGCCGCAGGTTCGTCGGCGACCCGTTCCGCGCCGACCCGGCCGCCGAACAGCACCATCGACTCGTCGGCGTCCAGCACGTCCAGCGGGAACGCGTGCGCGCCGTCCGGGCCGACCAGGCCGCGCAAGCGATTGCGGCTCGTGATCACGACGATGCTGCGCGAGGAGACCGGCAGAAGTGGCCGGACCTGCGTCGCGTCCCGGACGTTGTCGAGCAGCACCAGCACCCGCCGCTGGGACAGCAGGGAGCGGTAGCCGTTCAGCATCGCCCTGGTGCCGGTCGGGATCTCCTCGGCAGGCACGCCGAGCGCCAGCAGGAAGTCGCGGGCCGTGCCGGTCGGGTTGGCGGGCGCGCCGGTCGGGTCGAACCCACGCAGGTCCGCGTAGAGCTGCCCGTCCGGGAACAGGCCGGCGATCCGATGCGCCCACTGCACGGCGAGCGCGGTCTTGCCGACCCCGCCGCTGCCGTTGATCACCAGCGGCCGCCCCGAACCGAGCAGTGCGCTCAGCCGGTCCAGCTCGGCGTCCCTGCCGACGAAGTGCGGCAACGCGGTCGGCAGCTGGCGTGGCACCTGGTGCGGCCGCGGCACGGGCATGGCGCCGGTCAGCACCTGCTGTTGGGCCTCCCGCAGCCGAGGCCCCGGCGTGACCCCGAGCTGTTCGTCCAGCACCTGCGACACCTCACGGTAGGTCGCGAGCGCGTCCGCCTGCTGGCCACTGCGGTGCAACGCGAGCATCAGCTGCGCCCAGAACACCTCCCGCAACGGGTGGTGCGTCGTGAGCGACCGCAGCTCGGGCACCAGCTCCGCCGCGCCGCCCACGGCCAGATCGGCGTCGATCCGCCGCTCCAGCGCGGTCAGCCGTTCCTCGACCAGGGCGGGCACGGCGTCGCGATGCAACGACTCCGAGGTGACGTTCGCCAGCACCGGCCCGCGCCACAACGCCGTCGCGGCCGCGTGCTCACCGGCAGCCAGGTGTGCGCGGAACCGCAGCAGGTCCAGCTGGTCCGGCTCGACCTCCGCCAGGTAGCCCGCGGCACCGGTGCGCACGCAGTTGACCTTCCCGAGCGCCCGTCGCAGGCGCGTCACGACCATGTGGAGCGTCTTGCCCGCACGGTCCACACTGGGCGGTGCTCCGTCCCACAACCGCTCCACCAGTTCGTCTGGAGAGACGAACTCGTTGGCGCGCAACAGGAGTGTGGCGAGCAACACGCGGCAACGACCGGCGGGCACGGCGAGGGGAACACCGTCGAGGAGCACCTCGAGCGGTCCCAGCACGCGGTACTCGGCTCGCACGTCGTCCCCTCCCCAGCGGTGACCGAACGCCGAGTCTAGGGGTGCGATCCGGGTGTGACCGAAGTGTGAGCGGCACCGGGCAGAGTAGTGATCAGCCGGACGACGAGAAGTGACAACGAAGCATTGGGGGGTGTCACGCTCGTCGGCGTCCGACCTGGCTGGCCCTCCCCAGTGGATCAGCCAGGAAGGGAATCCGGTCATGGGGGGGAACCGGACAGTCCCCTGCTGTTCGGTGGGCCCGCGGCTTCGGCCGCGGGCCCTTTTACTTTTGGTCCCGACCGAAAACGATGAAGGGCGCTTTCATCCACTTGAGGTGGATGAAAGCGCCCTTCATCGACAAAGCAGTGGCTAGTCGGGCGTGATCCAGGAGAACTGGATGCGCTGCTGACCGAACTTGCGGGTCACCAGCGTGCCGCGGCCAGGAGGCTGGGGCGACGGCTTCAGGTTGCCGATGATGTTGCCCTCCTCCTTCGAGCCGGAGCCGACGAAGATCGGCGCCGCGATCTCCTTCAGCTTGCCCATGATCGGGTCGTACATCGCACGCGACGCACCACCCATGCGGCGGACGACGATCACGTGGAGACCAACGTCCTTGGCCTGCGGGATGAACTCCGCGAGCGGCTGCATCGGGTTCGCACCACCCTGCGGGGCGACCAGGTCGTAGTCGTCGACGATGACGAACACCTCGGGACCGGTCCACCAGGAGCGGTTCCTGAGCTGTTCCTGCGTGACGTCCGGGCCGGGCATGCGCCTGCTGAGCGAGCCGCGCACCTCCTTGACCGTGTCGGCGAACTGCGTGGCCGACACGGCGTAGGTCAGGAGGTGGTCGGTGTCGATGAAGCCGAGCATCGTGCGGCGGAAGTCCGCGAGCACGATCAACGCCTCGCTCGAGGTGTAGCTCGTCATGATGCCGCGGACGATGGTGCGCAGGATGTTCGTCTTGCCCGACTCACCGTCGGCCAGCGCCATGAAGTGCGGGTCCGCGTCGAAGTCGAAGTAGACGGGCGCGAGCTCGTCCTCGTTGACGCCGACCGGGACCAGGTGGCCCCGGTTCGGGTTGACCTGCTGGACCTGCGCCATGAACTGCTCGTAGTCGAGCAGGTCGGGCAGCATCCGGACCTGCGGGGCACGCGGGCCCTGCCACGCCTGGTTGAGCTTGGCGTCGAGGTCCTGCACACCCGAGGAGACCGTCTGCGGGTCCTGCGAGGTGTCGATGCGCGGCAACGCGGTGAGGAAGTGCAGCTTGTCACCGGTCAGACCGCGACCCGGACGGCCGGGCGGCACGTTCTGGGCGACCTTGCGGTCGATCTCGGACTCGCTCGGGTCACCGAGCCGCAGCTCGAACCGCGTGCCGAGGAGGTCCTTCATCGCGGGCCGGATCTCCGCCCACCGGTTGGCGGCGACGATCACGTGGACGCCGTAGGACAGACCCTGCGCGGCCAGCGCCTGGATCTGCGGCTCGACCATCTCGAACTCCTGGCGGAAGTTCATCCAGCCGTCGACGATCAGGAACGCGTCGCCGAAGTGGTCGTCCTTGATCTCACCGCGGCGCTTGCGGTTGCGGAACTCGGTCATCGAGTCGATGCGCTGCTCGCGCCACCGCAGTTCGCGCTCGGAGATCAGGGTCTGGAGCTCGGCCACCATGCGGCGGACCTTGTCGACGTCGAGACGGCCTGCGAAGCCACCGACGTGCGGCAGGTTCTCCATCGAGGCGAGCGTGCCACCACCGAGGTCGATGCAGTAGAACTGCGCCTCCTGCGGCGTGTGCGTGAGCGCCATCGACGCGATGATCGACCTCAGCAGCGTCGACTTGCCGGACTGCGGACCACCGACGACCGCACCGTGACCGGCGGCACCGGCGAAGTCCGCCCACAGCAGGTCGCGGCGCTGCTCGAACGGCTTGTCGACGACGCCGACCGCGATCTGCAGCGTGCTGTTCGCCGGGTACTGCGGCGGCGTGAGCCCACGGTCGGGCGTCACGTCGAGCGGCGGCAGCATCGTGTCCATCGTCGGCGGCTCGTTCAGCGGCGGCAGCCACACCTCGTGCGCGGGCGGGCCCTGGCCGATGAGGCGTTCGACGATCAGTTCGAGCTGGGTCGGCTCGTTGCCGTCTTCCTTCTTCTTCTCCTCGACCTTGACCGGCTCGATCGGCCGCTCCGGCTCCTTCGGGATCTCGATGAAGTCCGGCACGAAGAAGCGGGGCCGCTTGTCGCTGCGGACCGCGACCGACTCACCGGCGGACTGCATGCCCGACGGCCGGTAGGTGCCCGAGACATAGAGCGCCTTGAACCTGGTCAGCGGCATGCCCTGCACGCTCAGGTAGCCCGAGCCCGGGATCGGCGGCAGCTCGTAGGCGTCCGGCACACCGATCGCCGCACGCGACTCGGCCGCGTTGAACGTCTTCAGACCGATCCGGTACGAGAGGAACGTGTCCAGGCCGCGCAGCTTGCCTTCCTCGAGTCGCTGCGACGCGAGGAGCATGTGCATCTGCAGCGACCGGCCGACACGACCGATCTGGAGGAAGATGTCGATGAAGTCCGGCTTCGCCGTCAGCATCTCGGAGAACTCGTCGATGCAGATGAAGAGCGCGGGCAGCGGGTCGATCTGGGCGCCGTTCTCACGGGCCTTCTCGTAGTCCCAGACGTTCTTGTAGTTGCCCTTCGCCAGCACCTCCTGGCGACGTGACACCTCGCCGGCGATGGCGTCCTTCATGCGGTCGACCAGGCTGAGGTCGCCCGCGAGGTTGGTGATCGTCGCGGCGACGTGCGGTGCCTTGTCCAGACCGAGGAACGTCGCACCACCCTTGAAGTCGACGAGGATCATGTTGAGCGCCGTCGACGAGTGCGATGCCAGCAGGCCGAGCACCAGCGTGCGGAGGAACTCCGACTTACCGGAACCGGTCGCGCCGATGCACAGGCCGTGCGGGCCCATGCCGTCCTCGGCGGCTTCCTTGATGTCGAGCTCGACCGACTGGCCGTGCTCGCCGATGCCGAACGGGATGCGGTAGCGGTCGCGCTTGGGCCGGGGCCGCCACGCCTGCTGCACGTCGAACGTGATCGGGTCGCCGGGGATGCCCATGAACTCGAGCAGCGGCGGGTTGTTGCTCATCGCCAACGGGTCCTCGCCGCCGTCGCCGCTGGCCTCACCGGCGGCGCCCATGCGGTACGGGGAGAGCCTGCGGGCGAGCGCCTCGCACTCGACGACGGTGAGCTGGTCCGGCGCGCCGAACCACTCGACACCACTCGCGGACCGGGCGCCCAGCTGGTTGTTCTCGATCACGAGACGCAGACCGCGGCGGGCGGTCAGGTTGCCGAGGCACTCGTTGAGGTCCAGCAGCGTGACGCCGACCAGACCCTCCTCGAGGATGATCATCTCTTCGCGGCTGATGTCGCCGTCGTCGATGACGATCACGATGTGCGGCTGGTCGGGCGGCGGCGGGGCGTTGCGGGTGAACCGCTGCCGGTCGCGCAGGTTCTCGTCCAGCATCGCCTCGATCTCGGCGAGCGAGTTCGCCATCATGCGGCGCTGGCCGATGCCGTCGATGTCAGTGGGGTGCTGCGTGTGCGGCAGCCACTTCATCCACTCCCACTGCTGCTTCGTACGGCCCGCGCTGACGACCGCGATCAACAGGTCGTCCGGGGCATGGAAGGTGACGAGCTGGGCGAGCAGGGCCCGCGCGAGGTTGCGGCGGTCCTCCATCTCACCGAGCAGGCCGACCGCGGCGAACCCGCGCAGTGCGATGGAGATCGGCAGATCGGGAACGAGCGAGTGCGCGCGCACGAAGCGGCGCAGCGCCAGCGTGGCGATCGGCTCGAGCTCCTCGACCGGACCGGTCTGCGGCGGCACCAGTCGCGTCGCGAGGCGCTGCGAGCCCCGCCCCGCGCGCAAGTGGCAGAAGTCGGGGTCGTTCTGGCGGCGTTCCCACATGCGCCGGGTGGTGGCGAGCGACCACAGCTGCTGCGGGTCCGGGTGCACCCACTCGCGTTCCGCGCGCTGTTCGTCGGCCGCCTCACGGGCACGGTCGCGCATCTGGCCGAGGTACCGCAGGTAGTCCTTGCGGTCCTCGTTCATCTCGGCCTTCTTCTGGCCTTTGCCAGAGCCCATGCCGCCCGCCATCATGCCGATGGTCGAGATCATCATCATGCCGGGCATGATCATCGCGGCCGGTTGCCTCGGCGCGAAGTAGAACATCATGCCCATCATGCCCACGGACGCGAAGATCATGACGACGGGCATCGCCTTCATCATGATGTTGCCGGGGATGATCCGGGGGACCTCGGGTGGCGGTTCGAGGTGTACCTCACCGCCGGGAGGCCGGGGAGCAGCAAGGCGTGCCGTTCGCTTGAACTGCAGCGTGCTCAACTGACAGGCACCTCTTCGACTCTCGTTACGCCACCAGTAGCAACCGACACTATTGCGCATCCGCGCGCGCCACGAAGGTGGGTCGAGAAAAACCCAGTCGAACGTGTTCCGCGAACAACACGTGCGGAGGGCGTCGGTGCGGCCATACTAGGGCCGCCCGGCGAGCGTCCGAGTGGACCAATAGGGTCGGGCACGTTGTTCATAAGCGCTGATCTGACTTAGGGGGCCCTGGTGGCGACCGGTACGACGGTGTTCAGCCGGGTCACGGTGGTGGCACCACGCACGCGTATCGACGTCGCGCTGCCTGCCGACGTGGCGGTGGCCGATCTTCTGCCGATGTTGCTGGACATGGCGAGAGAGGCCACTCCGGACGGTGGCGTCCGGCACGGTGGCTGGTGCCTCGCCAAGCTCGGCGACAGCCCGCTCGACCCGGCGCGCACGCTCGCGTCGCTCGGTGTCGTCGACGGTGAGCTGCTGCAGCTGCGGCGCCGCAACGAGAACCCGCCGCCGCCGTTGTACGACGACGTCGTCGACGCGATCGCGGAGTCCGATCCGGACTCGTTCCGGCCGTGGACCAAGGAGACCGCGCAGAAGTTCGGTCACCTCGCGGGCGCGCTCGCGCTGATCGCCTCCGCCGTGGCTCTCTTCCTGTCCGGCCCGATCACCGTGGCCGGCAAGGGCAGCGGGCTCGCCGCCGCCATCGCCGGGATCGTCACGGCCTTCGCCGCTCTCGCCACCGGCGCGACGATCGCGCGGGCCTACAAGGCGCCGTCGACCGGCGTGCTGATCGCCGCGTGCGGTTCGCTGCCGATGGCGTTCGTCGCGGGCTTCCACGCCGTGCCCGGTGTCGGGTTCAACCCGAAGATGCTGCTGGCGTCGGCACTTCTGATGATCTTCGCCTGGGCGGGCATCCTGCTGATCGGCCACGGCGTCACGGTGTTCATCGCCGCGGCGACCGGCGGCACGATCGTGGCGCTCGCGTTCCTCGTCGCGACGTTCGTCGAGCACCCGCTCGCCGGAGTGGCCGCGGCGACCGGCGCGGTGGCGCTGGGCGCGATGTCGATGCTGCCGAGGCTGACGCTGCAGCTCGCCAAGATCCCGCCACCCGTCGTGCCGACGAACGCCGAGGACCTCAAGGAGGACAGCGGTTTCCCGGAGTTCGCGGTGATCGAACGCCGGACCGCCGTCGCGCACGAGTACCTGACCGGCATGATCATCGGCACCGGTGTGGTCGCGGCGCTGGCCGCGATCGTCGCCTCGGGCGCCGACACGGTCTGGGGCCCGATCTACGGTGTGATCGTCGCCATCGTGCTGATGATGCGCGGCCGTGCGTACGCGAACGGCGCGCAGGCCGTGGCACTGCTCTCGACCGGCATGCTGGCCAGCGCGGGCATCCTGCTCGGCTGGATCGCCACGGCCTCGGAGCTCAACCTCATCGTCTTCGTGTTCGGCACGCTGCTGTTGCTCGGCGCGGGCGCATTGGTGCTCGGCGTCGTGTTCCCCGGCGCGAAGTTCTCGCCGCCGTTGCGCCGCACCGTCGACATCGTGGAAGCGATCCTGATCGCCGCCGTGGTTCCGGTGGCGCTCGCCGTCATGGACCTCTACGAGGTCTTCCGAGGTCTGATCGGGGCATGAGCATGAAGCGCACTGCGGCGGCCGCGACCGCCGGACTGCTGCTGCTGACGGGGTCTGTGCCGGCCGCGGCCGCACAACCGTCGTCCTCCACGCCGTCGACGAGTACCGCGGCGCGCTCGAACGCGGTGCCGCCGTCACTGCCGCCCGGCACCCCGCCGCCGAAGGACACGGGCAAGCCGGACGTGAAGTACGTGCGCACCAACAAGGAGTGCGTCGCGTCGGACACGAAGAGCGAGCTGATCCAGCGCAAGCCGTGGGGTCAGCTCAGTCTCAACCTGGACGAGGCCCACCGGCTGGCCACCGGCAAGGGCGTCAAGATCGCGATCATCGACACCGGCGTCGACCCGAGGAACCCGCGTTTCAAGGACCGCGTGGAACCCGGCGGCGACTACGTGGACGAGACCAAGAACGGCACCGACGACTGCGACGGCCACGGCAGTGAGGTGGCAGGCGTCGCCGCGGCGAAGCGGACCGAGGGCGACTTCGAAGGCGCCGCACCGGACGCGACGATCCTGGCGATCCGCCAGACCAGCGACCGGTACGAGTTCAAGAGCAACACCGAGCAGCGCAGCTCCGCGGGCAAGGTGGCCACGCTGGCGCAGGCCATCGTGCGCGCGGCGGACAAGGACGCCAAGGTCGTCAACATCTCGTTGACGAACTGCGGCACGCCGAAGGGTTTCAGCGCGGACGACAAAGCTCTGCAGGCCGCCATCAAGTACGCGGTCGACGTCAAGAACGTCGTGATCGTCACCGCGGCCGGCAACCTCAGCACCCAGGGCAACGGTTGTCCCGCGCAGAACGACAGCCCGGACCCGAACAACGTCAAGGTGATCTCGTCACCCGCGTGGTTCTCGGAGGACGTGCTGTCGGTGGCGTCGATCAACCGGTCCGGCGCCGTCTCGGACTTCAGCATCTGGGGCCCGTGGGTCAGCATCGCCGCGCCCGGCGAGGAGATCATCTCCGTCGACCCCAAGGGCGACGGCCTGACGAACGCGAACGTCACCGCGCAGGGCACGGACGACATCAAGGGCACCAGCTTCGCCTCACCGTACGTCGCGGGCATCGCGGCACTGGTGCGCGAACGGTTCCCCGAGCTGAACGCGCGTCAGGTGATGGCACGGCTCAAGGCGACGGCACTGCAGCCGGGCAACGTGTCCGGAAAGGACCACAAGACCGGTTTCGGCATGGTGAACCCGGTCGCGGCGCTGACCGCCGTGCTGCCGTCCGAGGCCCCCGGCTACAAACCGCAGCAGCCCAAGGAACTGGTCACCTCGCCGACACCGCCGAGGGGCATCGACTGGCCGCCGGTGATCGTGGCGCTGGCCGGCATCGGCGCCGGTGGCGCGCTGCTGGCGCTGACGTTGTTCATCCGCAACTCGGTGAACCGCAGGCGCAGCAGCACGATCTAGTGCGGTGACAACGAGAACGGCCCCGCTGATCCAGCGGGGCCGTTCTCGTCTGTCAGGCCTGGTCAGTCCTCGCCGATCACCTTCGGCGACGCCTTCTTCGGCTTGCCGAGCAGGTCGTCGATCGAGCCGCTGAGCCGCTGCTTCGGCTTGTGCTCCTTGTCGCCACCCTGCTGGCCGCCCTGCGCCCCACCCATCATCGGCGCCATGCCGCCCATCATCGGCGCGCCACCCGGCGCGGCCCCAGGACGGCCACCACCGGCCGCGGCAGCCGGAGCCGCGGCACCACCCTTCTCCACGGGCGAAGAGGGCTCAGCGACGCCTGTGGCACCACCGAACTGCATCTGCTGAGGCTGCTGCGCTGCTGCCGCGGGAGCACCCACACCGCCGACACCACCCGCACCGACACCGCCGCCACCGGGCGGCGCACCGCCACTGCCGCCCGCGGCTGCCGCGGCGGTCGCCTTCGCCGGTTCCGGAGTCTTCGCCTCCGGCTTGGCCGGTGCGGTGTAGGTCCAATTCTGGTCGGGGTAGCGGTGTTCCATCTTCACGGAGCCGAAGTCGCCGTCCTCACCGGACACTCCGTCGCACAGCTTGAGGAACGCCTCCAACACCTGCCGTCCCGACTCGAACAGCTCGCGGACCGGGTCCTTGAGCTCCTCGATGTGCAGCCGGGCCCGCTGGTCGCCTTCGAGCGGAAGCGCCGCCGTGCCGGAAACCGAGTCGGCGGCGTCGGCCAGCACGTGAGCCATGTCCTGCACGATGTCGCGCACGGCGTCCGCGGTTTCCTCCAACGCGTCGGCCATCGCGTTCATCGCGTCGGACATGTCGCCGCCCGCGAGACCGACCTTGCGCATGTGCTCAAGGAACGCGTCGGCGTCCTTGCCCTGCCACGCCGCGTCGACACCACCGAGCGGTGCCGCGACGTGCTTGGTCACCGCCTCGGTCACCTTCGCGGCCTTGCGCCAGCGTTCCGCTTCCTCGCGCAGGTCGTTCCAGTCGCCGACGAGCGGGTCGAAGAAGTCGTGGACGAGGTCGATCACGCCCAGCTTGCGGCTCACCCGCGAGAGGTAGTCGAGCTCGGGGCCCACCTCGGCCGCTATCTGCCTGCCGTCCTTGGCCACGTCGAAAACCCCCAGCTACCGGCGATCTGCCTTCTTGATCTGGTGCACGCTCTCCTCGTCGTGGTGCCCGTAGTGCTTCGCCACCTCGTGCAGCCCCTTGGCCGCCGAGTCGAGCACATCACAGGCACGGGCGAGCTGCGAGTTCAGCAGCTCGGCAGCACGCGCGTAACCCTGGGCGGTGCCCAGCGTCCTGCCGATCTCACCGAACGACTGCGGGCGCAACGGGGACACCTTCATCGCGTCCCGCACGCGCCGCAGGTCGTCCGTCGTACCGTCGATCCGGTCGGCGTAGGACTCGAGCCACTCGGGATTGACGGAGATCTGACCGGCCACGACTGTCCCCTAACGACACTTTCAGGTGCATCGATCAGACGACGATGCACCCGAAACGGTTCCCGCTACTTCTGTTGCTGGGCCGGATCCTTGATCGAGCCCTTGGGCGCGGGGATCGCGTCGTAGCTGCGGTTCGCGTCGCTCCGGTTGAGCTGCGGTCCCTGCGGCAACAGGTTCAGGATCTGGTTCGGCGCCGGCGGGAAGCTTCCGTCCAGCCCCAACGCCGCCGCGGTGCCCGCGTCCGGCACGCCGTAGCGGACGCCACGACCGGTGACGATGTGCACCGGGCCGCTGCCGAAGTCGCCGACGCCCTGGCTCGCCCGCACGACCGCCGCCTTGCCGGGCAGCATCAGGAACTGCTCGACGATCTCACCGCCCGCACCCGCGGCGTTCAGCTCGACCGCGGTCATGTCCTTCGGGCCGGGCAGCGCCGAACCGATCGTGACCGAGGTGTGCTGAGCCTTGTTCACCGCCGTGGTGTTCTCGGCCTTCCAGCCGAGGCACAGCACCGCGTTGTTGGCGTTCGCCTCGATCGTGGCGGGCGTCGTCGCCGGGTACTCCTTGAGGTTCAGCGGGCTCTTCGGGTCCTTGTGGCCGGTGATGGCACTCGGCGAGAGCTGCGTCGCCTTCTTGTTGTTCGCGTACGCCCAGCGCAACAGGTCGCCGACGGTCTGCTGGACCTCCTGGAAACCGTCTTCCAGCGCCACCAGGTACTGGTCGGAACCGGTCAGCTCGACCTGGACGACCTCGCCGATGTTCACCGTGGCCTCGGTGACGTAGTCCGCCTTCTCGCCCTGCTTCGGGATGCGCGGCGCCTTGAGCGGCGTCACCTCGGGGATCGCGTTGAGCAGCGCCGTGCTGACCGAGCGCGGCTGCTTGCCCTTGAGGTTCAGCGCGTTCATGACCTTGTCGTCCTTGAGGTCCACCTCTGCGCGGACCGTGGACGACGAGATGTCGTAGCCCTGCGGCGTCTTGTAGATCAGGTACGCCTTCTTCGCGCCGGTGCGCTGCTGCACGAGCACGGCCTCGTCGCCGAGCTGGGCGTTGCCGCCGCTCACACCGGCGATCACGGAGGTCTTGATCTTGTTCTCCGCCGCCTGGTTGTTGCGGAGCTCGTCGAGGTCGAGCGTGTCGCAGACCGACCACTGCGCGTCGATGCGGATCGCCGGCTTCGGCAGCACGTCAGGTGCGTCCGGGATGCCGGTGAGGCGCCCGCGGGCGTACTTGGCGAGCGCGGACTCGCTGACCAGCTTCGGTTCGCCGCCGGCGACCTGGGTCTGGTCACCGCCCGCGGTGCCACCCGGCGCGTCGCCGCCGCCGCTCTGGACCTGGTCCGGATTGGACTTCGAGTACCAGACAAGGCGCGCCGACGCGAGGTTCGTCATCGGCACCAGCACGGGCTGCGGCCCGGCGTTGTCGACGACATAGACCTGCCCGGTCTCCTTGCTGATGGCGATCTGCGTTTCCTTGTTCAGCGCCGGTGCCGGCTTGAACAACCCGATCACGAGGAACGCCAGCAGACCGACGACGCCCAGCACCACACCCACCGATGTGGCGCGTGAGTGGCGCTGCATCGGATCGTGCAGCATCACAGCGTCTCTGCGGACCAGAGCGGACTGCATCCGCCGCAGGACGAATTGGTAGGCCTGGACCTGTGACTTGGTGGTGGGTGTTGATGCCATTCTCGGCTCGCTGCTCTCCCAGTCGCGGTACGGTTCGGCAGGATAGCCGGACGCAGGTTGCTCCGTGGGCCGGTTCGCCAAGCCCACCGACCATCGAGGGGAAAGAGACCACAACGGATGTCCGTGACCACTCCACATCCGCCCCGGCCGAACCAGCCGATGGCTCGGCCGCAGGGACCTGGGGGTCCTGGCCCGCAGGCACCTATGCCTCCTCGTCCGGTCGGGCGTGTCCGTCGCAGAGCGGCGGGCGTCAGCCTCGGCTCGTTGCCGGTGTCGAACGTAGTCACGATCGAGATCGGTCTCGCCATCGCTCTCCTCGTGCTCACGCTCGCCGGCGTCAAGAACAGCGCCGGCGCGCTGAACGTCGTCTCGGTCTCGATCGCGGGCGGTGTGCTCCTTGTCGCACTGATCCTCGCGTTCACCCGATCGCGTGGTCGTTGGCTGACCCAGTGGATCGGCGTCCGGCTCCGCTACAACTTCCGCTCGCACGGCCGCACCGCGAAGCGCGACTCCCAGCAGGAGTCCAAGCTCGGTGACGACGAGATGCAGGTGCTCGGCCCCGAGGACCCGCGCGTCGCGTTGCTGCGGCTCGCGATCCCGGACCTGGTGATCGCGAAGGGCGTCGACCACGAACGCCGCCCGCTCGCGCTCTCGCTGGCACGACGGCGTGTGGACGGCGGTGCTGCTGGTCGACCCGAAGCCGCCGCTGATCAGCCCGGTCGGTTCGGCCCCGTCGCTGCCGCTCGGCGCGCTGGCGCCGTGCCTGGAGGACCGCGGCGTGGTGCTGGACGCGATCACCGTGATCTGGCACTGCTACCCCGGCAGCGCGGCACTTCCGCCGAACTCGCCCGCCATCAGCTCGTACATGGAGGTGCTCGGCCCGCTGCCCGCGGCGGCCCGGCGCACCACCTGGATCACGGTCCGGCTCGACCCGCGCCGCTGCGGCGAGGCGATCAGGGAGCGTGGCGGCGGCGTCGTCGGCGCACACCGCGCGCTGATCGGCGCGTTGTCCCGTGTCCGCAACGCACTGGAGTCCGCAGGCGTCACGATCCGCCCGCTCGACTCGGACGAACTGCTGCGCGCGGCGATCTCCTCGGCCGAGCTGACCGCGGCCGTCGGCAACACGAACCCGGTGTCGCTGCGGGAGAAGTGGGCGGGCGTCACCGCGGGTGGCGTCGGTCACGCGAGCTACGCGATCACCGGCTGGCCGTCGAAGGGCCTGAAGGGCAACCTGAACGCGCTGACCGGCGTGCGCGCACTGTCGTCGACGCTGGCCATGTCGATCTCACCGTCCCGTGAGGACGGTCAGGTTTCGCTGCGCGGCCTGGTGCGGGTGAGCGCCCGGACGCCGAGCGAGCTCGACCGCGCGGAGGACCAGTTGTCGAAGCTGAGCGACAAGCTCGACATCACGCTGACCCCGTTGCGGGGCATGCAGCTCGCCGGCCTGGCCGCGACGCTGCCGCTGGGAGGTGTGGCATGAGCTCGTCCCGACTGCTCGACTCGCGCGGCCGTGGCGGGGTGGCGCCGGAGTTCCTGGTGTCGCCGAACATGCTCGACGTGGTGAGCCCGAGCGGCGACCGCGGCGGCATGATGCTCGGCCAGGGCGTCAAGGGCGAACCGCTCACGGTGTCCGTGCTGCGCCCCACCCCGACCCGCATGGTCGTCGTCGGCGGCCTGTACCTGGCCCGCCAGATCGCGTTGCGGGCCATGGCGACCGGCGCGTGGATCATCATCGCGACCGGCCGCCCACAGGCCTGGCAGCCCGTCGTGCGCGCCGCGGGCCAGGGCCCGGACGGCAGGCCGTCCCAGCTCGTGCAGCTGCGCAGGCTGTCCCCGGCCGACCTGCCGCGCCCGACCGAGGACATGCCGCTGCTCGTGATCCACGACGGCGGGCACGTGCCGCAGGAGCTCTTCCCGCCGCGCGCGCCGTGGCAGACCACGATGTACGTGCTGCCGTACCTGCACCCGCAGGCCTCCTCGACGGCGAACAACGCGGACCTCGTGCTGCTGCAGCGTCTCCCGCACGGCCAGGCACAGCTCGCCGGGCAGATGTGGCGACTTCGGCCGCAGATGTTCCAGCAGCTGACCCAGCTCAAGGACGACCAGGTCATCGCGATGGGCCAGGACATGTGGGCGCAGCTGCGCCTGTACACCACGCCCACCGAACAGCAGATCCTCGGAGCCGTACGCCGAGGCGATTGACAGTGCTCGATTGCCGCTGCTCCGCAGACGGCGGCGAGTTCGCCGGGAAGTCGGTCATCCGGTCACCGCTTCGGGCCGAATCGCCTTCGGCGGTTGACCCGAAGGGGTAACCGGATGACCGACGCGAACTCGCGTGAGTTTGTCCAGCTGAGACGTTGCGCCCCGAACGGTTGCCGCGTTCGCCACGGTTCGCCGTTCGGGGCACAATCGTTTATGCGCGTCCATAGATCAGCGGCACCAATTCATTCACAGCGGATCAAAATCTGTTGATTCGCCATTCGAAGGTTGTTTCGTGGACCTTCTTGTGCGAAATCCGTCTGCGCCACTAAGAACACTCTCACCTGCACGACCCTGCGACGAGGGAGCACGCTGCAATGGGAGAATCGTGGGTCAGACGAGCGGCCGGAATCGGACTGGTGGCGAGCACAGCTCTCGCCCTGACGTCCGTCTCGGCCACCGCTGCGCCCGAGGGGGAGATTCGCGGCCTCGGTGCGTCAAACGTGGTGAAGGACAACTACATCGTCGTGCTGAAGGACTTCAGCACCGCAAGTGTCGAGAACCTCAGCGCTAAGTACGGCGCGAAGGTGAAGCACACTTACAAGTCCGCTTTGCACGGTTTCTCCGCGCAGATGTCCGAGGCTCAGGCCAAGAGCCTCGCCGGCGACCCGAGCGTCTCCTACGTCGAGGCGGACGCCGAGGTTCGCGCCTCGGACACGCAGACGCCGACCCCGTCGTGGGGCCTCGACCGCATCGACCAGCGCGCACTGCCGCTGGACAACAGCTACACGTACCCGAACAAGGGCACCGGCGTCACCGCCTACATCATCGACACCGGCATCCGGATCACGCACTCCGACTTCGGCGGCCGCGCCGTCCACGGCCGTGACACCGTCGACAACGACGGCGACGCGACCGACTGCAACGGCCACGGCACCCACGTCGCGGGCACCGTCGGCGGCACGAAGTACGGCGTCGCGAAGGACGTGAAGCTGGTCGCCGTCCGCGTACTGAACTGCGCGGGCTCCGGCACGTTCGCAGGCGTCATCGCCGGCATCGACTGGGTCACCGCCGACGTGCAGGCCACCCCGTCCCGCAAGCCCGCGGTCGCCAACATGTCCCTGGGCGGCGGCGCCAACCAGACCGTCGACGACGCCGTGAAGCGCTCTATCGCCGCCGGCGTCACCTACGGCCTGGCTGCGGGCAACGACAACGGCGGCAACGCCTGCAACACCTCACCCGCCCGCACCCCCGAGGCCATCACCGTCGGTTCGACCGAACGCACCGACGTCCGCTCCAGCTTCTCGAACATCGGCACCTGCGTCGACATCTTCGCGCCCGGCACCGCCATCACCTCCGCCTGGCTGACCGACGACAACGCCACGAACACCATCAGCGGCACCTCGATGGCCACCCCTCACGTGGTCGGCGCCGCCGCCGTGTTCCTCGGCTCGACCCCGAACGCCACCCCGCAGGAAGTCCGTGACGGCCTGGTCGCCAACGCCACCGACGGCGTCGTCACCAACCCCGGCGCCGGCTCCCCGAACAAGCTCCTCCACATCACCGGCACCGCCCCCGGCAATCCGCCCGGCCAGTGCCCGGCCGTCACCAACGACACCGACACCGCCATCCCGGACGCCTCGTTCGCGGCCTCGGCAATCGTGATCGCCGACTGCCAGGGCAAGGCCAGCGCCACCGGCTCGGTGAAGGTCGCCATCAAGCACACCTACCGCGGCGACCTGGAACTGTCCCTCATCGCGCCCTCGGGCGCCGTGAAGCTACTCAAGGTCTCCAGCGGCGGCGACAGCGCGGACGACATCAACGCCACCTACCCCGTGAACGTCTCCGGCGAGGACGCCAACGGCAAGTGGCAGCTACGCGTCCGCGACCTCTACCGCGAGGACACCGGCCACATCGACTCGTGGACGCTCGACATCTAGCCCCCGAGAACAACCTCTCCACCCCTCGGAGCCCCCGGTCCCCCCGCCGGGGGCTCCACCCTTTTGGTGCGAAAAGCACGTTCGTACGGCCTGACCGTACGAACGTGCTTTTCGCACCAATCAGGAAGAGAGGGTCCGCACCCGGCGGGTGGTCTCGGCGCGGGCTGCGAGCTCGTCGTCAGCGGGAAAGTCGACCCGGACAAGGCTCAGCCCGTGCGCCGGAGCCACAGTCACCCCGCTGGCGCGTCCATGAAGCGACAAAAGCGACCCCGGCCACCCCACCACCTTCCGCCCTTCACCCACGGCCAGCAACGCCCCAATCAGCGAGCGGACCATCGAGTGGCAGAACGCATCGGCGGACACGAACGCCGTGACAACCCCGTCAACCTCTGACCGCACCAGCTCAAGCCGCTGCAGCTCACGAATCGTCGTGGCACCTTCACGCCGCTTGCAGAACGCGCAGAAGTCGTGCTCCCCCAACAACAACTCAGCCGCCGCGTTCATCGCCGGAACATCCAGCGGCCGCGGCCAGGCGAGCGTGTCCAACCGCCGCAACGGATGCGCCCCAAAGGCAGCATCCGAAACCCGGTACTCGTAGTGCCGCCTCAACGCGGAGAACCTGGCATCAAAAGCCTCAGGAACCACGCGAGCAGCAAAAACCCGAACATCTGTGGGCAACGCCCGAGCCAGCCTCTTCGGCAGCCCTAGGACATCCACATCAGCAGGCAGATCAACGTGGGCGACCTGCCCAGAGGCATGCACCCCGGCATCGGTGCGCCCCGCCACGGTCAAGACAACGTCTTCGCGCAACACCATCGACAACGTGTCTTCGAGGACGCCACAAACAGTCCGGCGCGAAGGCTGCCGAGCCCACCCAGAAAACTCAGTGCCGTCGTATCCCAGGTCGAGGCGCACACGAACAAGCCCGCCGCCCCCGGAACCGGGAACGACGGGCTCGTCAGCAGTCAAACCGCTCAGGACTCGTCCTTCTTGGACTCGACCTTGGCGTCGTCGTCGGCCTTCTCCTCGGCCTCGACGGCCTCGGCGGTGGGCTCTCCGTCGACCTCAACGGCGTCGTCCGAAGTGACGGCCTCGTCCTTGGTCTCCTCGACCTCGGCGACAGCCGGCTTCTCGTCCTTCGCGAACTTGGTCTTGCGCGCAGCCTCGGCCTCGGTGGAGACGAGCTTCTGCTGCACCAGCTCGATGATGGCCATGGGGGCGTTGTCGCCCTTGCGCGCCAGCGTCTTGGTGATGCGGGTGTAGCCACCGGAACGGTCGCTGAAGAACGGACCGATCTCGGCGATCAGCTTGTGCACGACGTCCTTGTCGCGGATCACCTTCATGATCTCGCGACGGTTGTGCAGGTCGCCGGTCTTGGCCTTGGAGATGATCTTCTCGGCGTACGGACGCAGCCGCTTCGCCTTGGCCTCAGTGGTCTTGATCCGGCCGTGCTGGAACAGCGCCGTCGCCAGGTTGGCGAGCAGCAGCCGCTCGTGCGCCGGAGACCCACCGAGCCGGGGGCCCTTGGTAGGGGTGGGCATCGCTTGCTCCTGTAGTTACTAAAAGAGATCCTCTAGCTCTGAATCAGAGCGTCAGAGCTGCTCGGTCTCCGCGTAGTCCTGGCCGTCGTCGTGGGAGTCCATGCCGGCACCGGCACCCCAGCCCGTGTCACCGGGGTGGTAGTCGGCAGCGGCGGCGGACGGGTCGAACCCAGGAGGTGAGTCCTTGAGCGCGAGGCCGAGGCCGACGAGCTTCATCTTGACCTCGTCGATCGACTTCGCACCGAAGTTGCGGATGTCCAGCAGGTCCGCCTCGCTGCGCGACACGAGCTCGCCGACGGTGTGGATGCCTTCCCGCTTGAGGCAGTTGTAAGACCGGACCGTGAGGTCCAGGTCCTCGATAGGCATCGCGAACGCGGCGATGGTGTCGGCTTCGGCCGGCGACGGGCCGATCTCGATGCCCTCGGCGTCGATGTTCAGCTCGCGAGCGAGGCCGAACAGCTCAACCAGGGTCTTACCCGCGGAGGCAACCGCGTCCCTCGGGGTGATCGAGGGCTTGGTCTCCACATCGAGAATCAGCTTGTCGAAGTCCGTCCGCTGCTCGACACGCGTGGCCTCGACCTTGTACGTCACCTTGAGAACCGGCGAGTAGATCGAGTCGACGGGGATGCGGCCGATCTCGGCGCCCGCCTGCTTGTTCTGGACGGCCGGAACGTAGCCGCGACCGCGCTCGACAACGAGCTCGATCTCCAGCTTGCCCTTGCCGTTCAGCGTGGCAATGTGCAGGTCGGGGTTGTGCACGGTGACACCGGCCGGAGGCACGATGTCGCCCGCGGTCACCACACCGGGGCCCTGCTTGCGCAGGTACATGGTCACCGGCTCGTCCTCTTCGGACGAGACGACGAGCTCCTTGAGGTTCAGGATGACGTCGGTGACGTCCTCCTTCACCCCGGGAACCGTGGTGAACTCGTGCAGCACGCCGTCGATGCGGATGCTCGTGACAGCAGCACCGGGGATCGACGAGAGCAGCGTGCGGCGGATCGAGTTGCCGAGCGTGTAACCGAAGCCCGGCTCCAGCGGTTCGATGACGAACCGGGAGCGGGTCTCGGAGACCGCGTCCTCGCCGAGCGAGGGGCGCTGGGAAATCAGCACTGGGTTCTTCCCTTCTACAACGACGCCCGCTATTTGACGCCGTCAACAACAGCCAGCCACGAGGACCGGCAAACGCACTCGGCACACCATTCGCGCCGATGCGGGACCCGACCTCGGTGGCCGCCCGCAAGGGACGGCCACCGAGAGAGGATCACTTCGAGTAGAGCTCGACGATGAGCTGCTCGGTCACAGGCGTGTCGATCTGCGCGCGCTCGGGCAGCTGGTGCACGAGGATGCGCAGGTTCGAGGCCACGACCTGCAGCCAAGCCGGGATCGGGCGGTCACCGAAGGACGCGCGAGCAGCCTCGAAGGGCAGCGTCGGCATGGACTTCGGCTTCACGTCGATGATGTCGAACTTCGACACCTGGTAGCTCGGGATGTTCACCTTGTGGCCGTTGACCAGGAAGTGCCCGTGGCTGACCAGCTGGCGAGCCTGGCGACGCGTGCGGGCGAGGCCCGCGCGGTACACCACGTTGTCGAGGCGAGCCTCGAGGATCTGGAGCAGGTTCTCGCCGGTCTTACCCGGACGGCGAACCGCTTCCTTGTAGTAGCGGACGAACTGCTTCTCGAGCACGCCGTAGGTGTAGCGAGCCTTCTGCTTCTCCTGGAGCTGCAGCAGGTACTCGGACTCCTTGACCCGACCGCGGCCGTGCTGGCCGGGCGGGTACGGACGGCGCTCGAACGCCTGGTCTCCACCGACGAGGTCGACCTTGAGGCGACGCGAGATACGCGTCGCAGGTCCCGTGTAACGAGCCATGTGTGCTTACTCCTCCCCGTGCCTCAGACCCGGCGCCGCTTGGGCGGGCGGCAGCCGTTGTGGGGCTGCGGGGTCACGTCCTGAATGGTGCCGACCTCGAGGCCGGCGGCCTGCAGCGAACGGATCGCGGTCTCACGGCCGGAGCCGGGGCCCTTGACGAACACGTCCACCTTGCGCACGCCGTGCTCGGCGGCCTTGCGGGCAGCGTTCTCGGCAGCCATCTGCGCCGCGAACGGCGTGGACTTGCGCGAGCCCTTGAAGCCCACGTGGCCTGCGGACGCCCAGCTGATCACGTTGCCCAGGGGGTCCGTGATGGACACGATGGTGTTGTTGAACGTGCTCTTGATGTGCGCCTGGCCGTGCGAGATGTTCTTCTTTTCCTTGCGCCGGACTTTCTTGACCCCGGCGCCCGTGCGGGACTTGGGTGGCATATCTGAGACAAACTCCTAGGTCAGTGACAAAGACGCGAGGTCTTACTTCTTTCCGGCCTTCTTCTTGCCGGCGACGGTCTTCTTCGGACCCTTGCGGGTACGCGCGTTCGTCTTCGTGCGCTGCCCGCGGACGGGCAGGCCGCGACGGTGCCGCAGACCCTCGTAGCAGCCGATCTCCATCTTGCGACGGATGTCGGCCTGAACCTCGCGCCGGAGGTCACCTTCGACCTTGAAGTTGTTCTCGATGTACTCACGCAGAGTCGCGATGTCATCGTCAGTCAGCTCCTTGACCCGGAGGTCAGGAGAGATCTGAGTGGCGGTCAGCACCTCTTTGGAGCGGGTGCGGCCGATGCCGAAGATGTAGGTGAGCGCGATCTCCATCCGCTTTTCGCGGGGGAGGTCTACGCCAGCGAGTCGTGCCATGTGGCGGTTAACTCCTGTCGATTACTCCAGGTCTGCTCCTCGCCCAATTCCGGTGACTGACTCGCTATGTCGTTCCGGCTGCTCTCACAGCCGGTGTCCCGGCCCCGGCCTGGAATCCGGGGGTGTCCGCACGCTTGAAGCCCTACGTGCGGTAGGTGCGAGGAGTTTCTCGTTACTGCGTCCGCGAAGATCTCGACGAGCGCTTGGTGGAACTGCTCAGCCCTGGCGCTGCTTGTGGCGCAGGTTCTCGCAGATCACCATGACCCGCCCGTGACGGCGGATCACCTTGCACTTGTCGCAGATCTTCTTGACGCTCGGCTGGACCTTCACGCCTGAGATCTCCTGCTACTGGAGGTCACTTGTAGCGGTAGACGATGCGCCCGCGGGACAGGTCGTAGGGCGAGAGCTCCACGACAACCCGGTCCTCAGGGAGGATGCGGATGTAGTGCTGTCGCATCTTGCCGCTGATGTGCGCGAGTACCTTGTGACCGTTCTCCAACTCGACCCTGAACATCGCGTTGGGGAGCGGCTCGACTACGCGGCCCTCGACCTCAATGGCCCCGTCCTTCTTGCCCATGTCCTCCGCGTTTCGTGACAGTTGTAATAACCTTTGGGCGCGATGCACCCCGGTTCGATCTCACCTGCAAGGGCATGACTGAACCGGCGCGACTGGTGCGCCACCTGACCAGTGTACGCAGTTCACTCCGGCATCCCAAATCGGGCCCGGTCGGGTACGCCGTCGACATGATCGTCGCGCTCCGCACACCGCTCCAGCACCGGCCGGAGCTTCGCGATCTCGTTGATCCCGGCCTCGTGCTTGCCGAGCACGGACTTGAGCGTGCGGATGCGCTGGCTCGCCACCCGGTCGCCGTACCCGGTCTCCTCGGAGCACCGCTGAGCAGCGTTGTTCAGTGCGATGTCGCCGGTTCCGACGCCGTAGCTCTCCAGACCGGGCTCGCCCGGCCCGCGTTGGGCGAACCCGGCCCGGTTGAGGCAACGCAGCAAGATCACGTCGGCGGCACGCTTCTCCGCGGCCTCGGGACCGGCCTTCAGGCGCACGTCCCACTCGTGCACCACGTTGTCGTGCAACGCGGTGATGCGTTTCACAGCGTCGACGTACTCGGGACCCGCCTCGTCGCGGGCCCTGCCGCCGCACCCGCCGTCGGACGCGAACGGCGACGGGCTGACGAAGTTCGGCCGGTGGACGTCCACGTCGGCGAACGGTGGTTCGCACTGCTCGACCTCGGCGATGCTGCCGGCCAGGAAGATCTGGTCGGCGATCCGGTCGGACTGGAGGTCGAGGTAGGTGCTGTCGGTGGCCGGCTTAGAGGCAGCGCAGCCTGCAAGTGGAATCAGAAGGGCGGACAGGACGAAACGGATGACCCCCACAATGCCCCCAAGCATTGACTCGTTCGTCAGCCTCGACCATATCCACCACCACAAACGAAATACCCCGCCCACCAATTTGGTGAGCGGGGTCACGTGAAGATCGGTTCTTACTCCTCGGGCGCCGTGAGCACCCAGGGACCTTCCTCGGTGATGGCCACGCTGTGCTCCCAGTGGGCAGCGCGCGTGCCGTCAGCGGTGACGACGGTCCACTTGTCGTCCAGTTCCCTGGTGTCGTCGGTGCCGAGCGTGAGCATCGGCTCGATCGCGATGGCCATGCCGACCTTCAGCCTCGGCCCCTTGCCGGGCTTGCCGAAGTTCGGCAGGAACGGGTCCATGTGCATCTTGGTACCGATGCCGTGGCCGCCGTACTCCGCGACGATGCCGTACTCGATGCCGTCGCGCTCTCCCGACAGGATCGCCGAGGACTCGATCGCGAACGAGATGTCGGAAAGCCGACCGCCCGCCACCGCGGCCTCGATACCCGCGAACATCGACAGCCGGGTCGCCTCGGACAGCTTCTGGTCGGCCGGCGAGAGCTCGCCGACGCCGACCGTGACAGCCGAGTCGCCGTGCCAGCCATCGAGAATGGCGCCGCAGTCGATCGAGATCATGTCGCCCTGCGCGAGCACCTGCTTGCTGCTCGGGATGCCGTGGACGATCTGCTCGTTCACCGACGCGCAGATGCTCGCCGGGAACCCGTGGTAGCCCTTGAACGAAGGAACCGCACCAGCGTCCCGAATGGTCTGTTCGGCGATCTCGTCGAGCTCCTGAGTGGAGACACCGACCTTCACCGCGTCGACCACGTTCTTGAGCGCGCGCGCCACGACCAGGCCGGAGGCGCGCATGGCCTCCAGCTGGCCGCGAGTCTTGATCTCGATCATGCGTTCACTACCTGAAACGACGGAGCGAAGCCGGTTGAGCAGTCCACCGACACTCACTTCTCGTCGCGCAGCGAGAGCAGCGCGGCAAGAGCCCGCTCACTGATCTCGTCGATCTCACCGACGGCGTCGATGGAGATGACCTTGTCCGCGTAGTAGTCGAGCAGCGGCGCGGTCTCGTTGCGGTACACCTGCTGCCGGTGCCGGATGACCTCTTCCTTGTCATCCGTGCGCCCGCGCGCCAGCAACCGCTCCACCACGACGTCCTCGTCGACCCGGAACTCCAGCACTGCCTGGAGCCCGTGGCCCGCGGCCGCCAGGATCTCGCCCAGCACGTTCGCCTGCGTGACGTTGCGCGGGAACCCGTCGAGCAGGAACCCGTTCGCCGCATCGGCCTCGGCGAGACGCTCACGAACCATCTCGTTCGTGACCGAGTCCGGCACGAGCGCGCCGGCGTCGAGGATGTCCTGCACCTCGCGCCCGAGCTCGGTCTGCTGGCTGATGTGTGACCGGAAGAGGTCGCCCGTCGAGATGTGCGGCACGCCGAGCTTGCGGCTCAGAACTTCAGCCTGGGTGCCCTTGCCCGCACCCGGCGGGCCAACGAGAACGAGTCGCATCTAGCGGAGGAACCCTTCGTAATTGCGCTGCATGAGCTGGCTCTCGATCTGCTTCACGGTGTCGAGACCGACACCGACCATGATCAGAACCGCGGTGCCGCCGAACGGGAAGTTCTGGTTCTGTCCCTCATTGGTGATGTCCAGGAACAGGTTCGGCAGGATCGCCACGATGCCGAGGTAGAGCGAGCCGGGGAGCGTGATGCGCCCCAGCACGAACTTGAGGTACTCGGCGGTGGGGCGGCCCGGACGGATGCCGGGGATGAATCCACCGAACTTCTTCATCTCGTCGGCACGCTCGTCCGGGTTGAACGTGATGCCGACGTAGAAGTACGTGAAGAAGACGATCAGCAGGAAGTACGAGGCGATGTGCACCCAGCTCGACTGCTTGACCAGGTAGGTCTGCACGAACGACGAGAACCAGTTGGTCTCACCCGAGGAACCCTGGGTGAGCCGCACGACCAGGTCCGGCAGGTAGAGCAGCGAAGAGGCGAAGATGACCGGGATGACGCCGGCCTGGTTCACCTTGAGCGGCAGGTACGTCGACGTGCCGCCGTACATGCGGCGACCGATCATGCGCTTGGCGTACTGCACCGGGATGCGACGCTGAGCCTGCTCGACGTAGATGACGCTGGCGATGATGACGAGAGCGGCGACGCAGACCAGAACGAAGGTCACCGGGCTCTTGTCGAGGATGTTCTTGCCCTCGGACGGGATCCGGGCGGCGATACCGGTGAAGATCAGCAACGACATACCGTTGCCGATGCCCTTCTCCGTGATGAGCTCGCCCAGCCACATGATCACCGAGGTACCGGCCGTCATCGTCACGACCAGCACGACGAGGGTGAAGATGCTGTCCTTGTTCGGGATGACGTCCTGGTCGCACTCACCGAACAGCTGCCCGCGCACCGCGAGGGCCACCAGGCCGGTGGACTGCAGGATCGCGAGCCCGATCGTCAGGTAGCGCGTGTACTGGGTGAGCTTGCCCTGACCGGCCTGCCCCTCCTTCTTCAACTGCTCGAACCGCGGGATGACCACGGTGAGCAGCTGAATGATGATGCTCGCGGTGATGTACGGCATGATGCCGAGCGCGAAAATCGAGAGGTTGAGCAGAGCACCACCGCTGAACAGGTTGATCAGCGAGTAGATGTTCTGGCCTTCAAGTTGCTCCGCGCACGCCCGCACATTCTTGAAGGACACGCCCGGCGCGGGCATGGTCGCACCAAGCCGGTACACAATGATGATCCCGAGCGTAAACAGGATCTTCTTGCGTAGATCCGGCGTCGCGAGAGCCGAGCGGAATGCGCCGAGCACGCGAACCTCCTGAGCGTTGCCGACCCCCAGGGACCGGCACATGCGGTAGATGGCAGGCCGAGGTAGGGACGCCACGACCAAGCAACCCGGAGGACATCCGGGTTCAGCCCGCAACACTAACAGCCCTCAACGACCAGGTCGTACCCAGTGGCCAATCACAGGTTCAAACCGGTTGATCTCTCGCCACCGCACTAGTCCATCCGGGTTAGTCACCCTCGCGATTCCGTGCTACGAGCAGCGATTTCGCCGATCGAGAACGTCCACATCACGCCCAAAGTTCCCACCGAAGTACGCCCAAAGCCGAACCCAGCCCAGGTTGGTAGTAGTTACGAGCCTGTTGATCACGAGTTGGTAGTACTTGCAGACGCCAGTTGATCGAGGGCCGAAGGCCCGAGCCGTCTGAACAAGACTCAGCTTCGGTGGGACGGGACCACGCCACCGCACCTACAAACCGCAACCCACAACGCAACAGGTACACGCCGACGCAACCGCCCGGCACGCCCGCAACCGGACCACCTACGGAACAGGGCCCACCAACGCCAAAGGGCCCCGAGGCAACGCCTCAGGGCCCTTCAGACCGTTCAACTACGTCACAGCGTGGTGGAAGACCCACCAGCCGCAGCCAACTTCTCCACAGCGGTCTTGGAGAACTTGTTCGCGGTGACGTCGAGCTTGACACTGCAGTCACCGTTGCCGAGCACCTTGACGAGCGAGCCCTTGCGGACCAGCCCGGCCAGCACCAGCGCGGGAACGTCGACCGAACCACCCTCGGGGAACGAGGCAGCGATGTCCGAGACGTTCACGACCTGGTACTCGGTGCGGAACGGGTTCTTGAAGCCCTTGAGCTTCGGGAGCCGCATCTGCAGCGGCATCTGGCCACCTTCGAAGCGCGCGGGGACGTTCTTGCGAGCGCCCGTGCCCTTCGTACCGCGGCCGGCGGTCTTGCCCTTGGAGCCTTCACCACGACCAACGCGGGTCTTGGCGGTCTTGGCGCCGGGGGCCGGACGCAGGTCGTGAATCTTGATGGTCACGACTGGACCTCCTCGACAACCACCAGGTGGCGCACGGCGTTGATCAAGCCGAGAACCTGGGGGGTGTCCTCACGCACGACCGACTGACGAATCTTGCGGAGCCCGAGGGTCCGCATCGACTCGCGGTGGTTGTGCTTGGTACCGATGGTGCTCTTCACCTGGGTGATCTTGAGCTGAGCCATGATCACGCCCCCTGGCCCGCGCGAGCGCGGATCATGCCGGCGGGAGCCACGTCCTCGAGGGGCAGGCCACGACGGGCCGCAACCTCTTCCGGACGCTGCAGACCCTTGAGGGCCGCCACGGTCGCGTGCACGATGTTGATCGCGTTGTCGGAGCCGAGCGACTTCGACAGCACGTCGTGCACGCCGGCGCACTCGAGGACGGCGCGGACAGCGCCACCCGCGATGACACCGGTACCGGCGGAAGCCGGACGAAGCAGAACCTCGCCGGCGGCCTTCCTGCCCGTGATCGGGTGCGGGATGGTGCCGGCGATGCGAGGCACGCGGAAGAAGTTCTTCTTCGCTTCCTCGACACCCTTGGCGATGGCGGCCGGAACTTCCTTGGCCTTGCCGTAGCCGACGCCGACCATGCCGTCGCCGTCACCGACGACCACGAGGGCGGTGAAGCTGAAGCGACGACCACCCTTGACCACCTTGGAGACGCGGTTGATGGCAACCACGCGCTCGAGGTGGGGGGTCTTCTCCTGGGCCGCGCCGCCGCGGCCGCCGTCACGACGGTCGCGGCGCTCTCCGCGCTCGCCCCCGCCGCCTTCGCGACGCGTACGTCCTGGCATCAGGCGTCCCTCTCAATTCCAGTGATCAACATTGTCAGAACTCCAGCCCCGCCTCGCGAGCGGCATCAGCCAGAGCAGCGATCCGGCCGTGGTACGCGTTACCACCGCGGTCGAACACGACTGCGTTGATACCGGCGTCCTTGGCACGGGCCGCGGCCAGCTGGCCGACCTTGGCCGCGCGGGCCTTCTTGTCGCCGTCCAGGGCACGGACGTCGGCCTCCATCGAGGAAGCGGACGCGATCGTGTGGCCCTTCAGGTCGTCGATTACCTGCACAGTGATGTGCTTCGACGAACGGTGCACGACCAGGCGCGGACGCTCGGCGGTGCCGTTGACCTTCTTGCGGAGGCGGAAGTGGCGACGGGCCTTCGCAACACGACGCCTGGTGGAGATGTCCTTGCCCACCGGCTTGCGCTTCGTAACAGTCGACTCGCTCATGTCACTTACCCGTCTTTCCGACCTTGCGGCGGATCTTCTCGCCCGAGTACCGGACGCCCTTGCCCTTGTACGGGTCGGGCTTACGCAGCTTGCGGATGTTGGCGGCAACCTCACCGACCAGCTGCTTGTCGATACCCGCAACGGAGAACCGGGTCGGGGTCTCCACCGTGAAGGTGATGCCCGCGGGGGCCTCGACCTTGACCGGGTGAGAGTAACCGAGCGCGAACTCGAGCTCAGAGCCCTTGAGCGCGACGCGGTAACCGACGCCGTGGATTTCCATCTTCTTTTCGTAGCCCTGGGTCACGCCGACGACCATGTTGTGCACCAGGGTGCGCGACAGGCCGTGGAGCGCGCGGTTGCGGCGCTCGTCGTTCGGGCGCTTGACCTCGAGAGTGCCGTCCTCGGCCTTCTCGACGATGATCGGCTCAGCGACGGACAGCTGCAGGGTGCCCTTGGGGCCCTTGATGCTGACGTCCTGGCCCGCGATGTTCACGTCGACCCCGGAGGGGACAATGATCGGCTGCTTACCGATGCGCGACATGTCTACTCCCCCTTACCAAACGTAGGCGAGGACTTCTCCGCCCACGCCTGCCTTGTTGGCCTGACGGTCGGTCATGAGACCGCCAGAGGTCGAAATGATCGCCACACCGAGGCCACCGAGAACTCGGGGCAGGCCGGTGGACTTCGCGTAAACACGCAGACCGGGCTTCGACACGCGGCGGAGGCCGGCGATGCTGCGCTCCCGGTTCGGGCCGTACTTGAGCTCGACCACGAGGTTCTTGGCGACCTCGCCGTCCTCATCGCGGTAGGAGCTGATGTAGCCCTCGCGCTTGAGGATCTCGGCGATGTTCGCCTTCAACTTCGAGTGCGGCATCACGACCTTGTCGTGGTAAGCCGAGTTCGCGTTCCGCAGACGCGTAAGCATGTCTGCGATGGGATCGGTCATCGTCATGGTGACCTGGTCAACCTTTCTCGCTGCGGTTCACCGGCTCAGGGTCCAGACCTGCCCTCCCCGGAGGGAGGGACAGGACGGTCGTGTGCGGGCCTACAGCGAAGTAGATAAAGCTTGAATTACCAGCTGGACTTGCTCACGCCAGGCAGCTCACCGCGGTGAGCCATCTCGCGCAGGCAGATCCGGCAAAGGCCGAACTTGCGGAACACCGCGTGGGGACGGCCGCAGCGCTGGCACCGGGTGTAACCCCGGACCTTGAACTTCGGCTTCTTCGCGGCCTTGTTGATCAACGCCTTCTTGGCCATCGACTCAGTTCTCCTTGAACGGGAAGCCCAGGTGCTTCAGCAGCGCCCGGCCCTCCTCGTCGTTCGTGGCGGTGGTGACGACGGTGATGTCCATGCCGCGGGGACGGTCGATGGCGTCAGGGTCGATCTCGTGGAACATCGACTGCTCGTTCAGACCGAACGTGTAGTTCCCGTTGCCGTCGAACTGCTTGCCCGAGAGGCCGCGGAAGTCGCGGATACGGGGCAGCGCGATCGTCAGCAGGCGGTCCAGGAACTCCCACATGCGGTCGCCGCGCAGCGTGACGCGCGCGCCGATCGGCATGCCCTCGCGGAGCTTGAACTGCGCGATGGACTTGCGGGCCTTGCGGACCTCGGGACGCTGACCGGTGATGATCGAGAGGTCCTTGACGGCACCCTCGATCAGCTTGCCGTCACGGGCGGCGTCGCCGACACCCATGTTGACGACGACCTTGACGACGCCCGGGATCTGCATCACGTTGGCGTAGTTGAACTGCTTCTGCAGCTCGCCGGTGATCTCAGCGCGGTAGCGCGTCTTGAGCCGCGGGATGGTCTTCTCTGCGGTGGTCATGATCAGATGTCCTTCCCGTTACGACGGGAAATGCGGACCCGCTTGCCCTCGTCGTTCGTCCGGTAACCAACACGGGTCGGCTTGCCGTCCGAGTCGACCACCATCACGTTGGAGACCTGGATGGGGGCTTCCTGGGTCACGATGCCACCGGACTGCGCGCCCCGCTGGGTCTGCGTGATCCTGGTGTGCTTCTTGATCCGGTTGACGCCCTCGACCAGGACCTTGCCGGTCTCCGGGTAGGCCATGATGACCTTGCCCTTGGCGCCCTTGTCCTTGCCGGCGATAACGACGACCGTGTCGCCCTTCTTCACCTTCATGGTCAGAGCACCTCCGGTGCCAGCGAGATGATCTTCATGAACTTCTTGTCACGCAGCTCGCGGCCGACCGGGCCGAAGATGCGGGTACCGCGCGGCTCGTTGTCCGGCTTGATGAGCACGGCGGCGTTCTCGTCGAAGCGGATGTACGAGCCATCCGGACGACGACGCTCCTTGACGGTGCGGACGATGACGGCCTTGACCACATCGCCCTTCTTCACGTTCGCGCCGGGGATGGCGTCCTTCACGGTGGCGACAATGATGTCGCCGATCCCCGCGTAGCGACGGCCCGAGCCACCGAGAACACGGATGCAAAGGATTTCCTTCGCACCGGTGTTGTCGGCGACACGAAGTCGCGACTCCTGCTGAATCACTTACCTGCTCCTTGACCATTCCTGGCCCGCCGGATTTCCGACCCGACGGGCTCGGTCTGTCTAGAAAGGACTACTTGGCCTTCTCGAGGATCTCGACGAGCCGCCAGCGCTTGGTCGCCGACAGAGGCCGGGTCTCCATGAGCAGGACGCGGTCGCCGACTCCCGCCGTGTTCTCCTCGTCGTGCACCTTCACCTTGGTGGTGGAGCGCATGATCTTGGAGTAACGCGGGTGCTTCTTGCGGTCTTCGAGCGCGACCACGATCGTCTTGTCCATCTTGTCGGACACGACGAGGCCCTCGCGGACCTTGCGGTCGTTGCGCTTCTCCGCCTGAACTTCGTTGCTTTCGGTCATGCCGCACCCTCACCAGTGGATTCCGGCGACGCGGAGAGACCGAGCTCCCGCTCCCGCATCACGGTGTAGATCCGGGCAATCTCGTGCCGGACCGTGCGCAGCCGCCGGTTGTTGTCGAGCTGGCCCGTGGCCATCTGGAAACGAAGGTTGAAGAGCTCTTCCTTCGATTCCTTCAGACGCAACACGAGCTCTTCCTCGGTGAGCTCACGCAGCTCGGAAGCGGTAGTACCCGCTGCCATCAGAACTCACCACCCTCACGCGTAACGATGCGGCACTTCATCGGGAGCTTGTGGATCGCGCGGCGAAGAGCCTCGCGGGCCACCTGCTCGTTCGGGAAGGCCATCTCGAAGAGGACGCGACCCGGCTTGACGTTCGCGACCCACCACTCCGGCGAACCCTTACCGGAACCCATGCGGGTCTCGGCCGGCTTCTTCGTCAGCGGGCGGTCCGGGAAGATGTTGATCCAGACCTTGCCGCCACGACGGATGTGACGCGTGATGGCGATACGAGCGGACTCGATCTGCCTGTTGGTGACGTAGGCGGGCTCGAGAGCCTGGATGCCGTACTCACCGAAGGTGACCTTCGTGCCGCCCTTGGCAGCACCCGACCGCTTGGGGTGGTGCTGCTTGCGGTGCTTGACCCTGCGCGGGATGAGCATGACTCAGCTCTCCGTCTTCTCTGCAGCAGCCGGAGCCTCGGCCGACGCAGAAGCGTCAGCTGCGGCACGACCGGCCTCGGTGCTCGTCGCGGTGGTGCCGCTGGCACCGGAGCGACGGGCCCGGTTCGGACGCTCGCCACGGTCGCGGCGCGGGGCGCGGTCGGCCTGAGCCGGTGCCGCGTCGAGCGCGCGCTTGGCCGAGATGCCACCGACGATGTCGCCCTTGTAGATCCACACCTTCACGCCGATACGGCCGAACGTGGTGCGGGCCTCGAAGAAGCCGTAGTCGATGTTCGCGCGGAGCGTGTGCAGCGGCACGCGGCCGTCGCGGTAGTGCTCCGAGCGGGACATCTCGGCGCCGCCGAGGCGACCGCCGCACTGCACGCGGATGCCCTTGACCTGCGGCGAACGCATGGCCGACTGAATGGCCTTGCGCATCGCGCGCCGGAAGGCAACGCGGTTGGACAGCTGCTCGGCGACACCCTGTGCCACGAGCTGCGCGTCCGACTCGGGGTTCTTGACCTCGAGGATGTTCAGCTGGACCTGCTTCTTGGTGAGCTTCTCCAGCTCACCGCGGATGCGGTCCGCCTCGGCACCACGACGACCGATGACGATGCCCGGCCGAGCGGTGTGGATGTCGACGCGCACCCGGTCACGGGTCCGCTCGATCTCCACCTTGGAGATGCCGGCACGCTCCATGCCCTTGCCGAGCAGCTTGCGGATCTTGACATCCTCCGCCACGTACTCGGCGTACTGCTTGTCTGCGTACCAGCGGGACTTCCAGTCGGTGGTGATCCCCAGCCGGAAGCCGTGCGGGTTGATCTTCTGGCCCACTACCGGGTTCCCTTCGCGCTGGTGCCTTCTTCGGGACGCGACTCCACCTCGATGGTGATGTGCGACGTCCGCTTGCGGATCCGGTACGCGCGGCCCTGGGCACGCGGGCGGAAACGCTTGAGGGTCGGACCCTCGTCCACGTAGGCCACCGAAACCCAGAGGGTCTCGGGGTCCAGGGACAGGTTGTTCTCGGCGTTGGCCATGGCGCTGGCGAGCACCTTCGCGACCGGCTCACTTGCCGCCTGCGGCGCGAACTGGAGCACGGCCAGGGCCTCGCGGGCGTTACGTCCCTTGATGAGCTCGACGACGCGGCGCACCTTCATCGGCGTGTCGCGGACGTAGCGAGCCCGAGCCACGGCGCGCGGAAACTCCTGCGCCTCAGCATCGTTACGGGCGTTCATCGCTGCTTCCCCTTGCTCTTCCTAGTTCGGCGCCTTAGCGGCGGCGAGACTTCCGGTCGTCCTTGATGTGGCCCTTGAAGGTCCGGGTCGGGGCGAATTCGCCCAGCTTGTGCCCGACCATCGCCTCCGTCACGAACACCGGGACGTGCTTGCGGCCGTCGTGCACCGCGATGGTGTGACCCAGCATGTCCGGGATGATCGTGGACCGGCGGGACCACGTCTTGATGACCGTCTTCTTGCCCGACTCGTTGAGAACGTCCACCTTCTTGAGCAGGTGGTCGTCAACGAAGGGGCCCTTCTTAAGGCTGCGAGGCATCCTTCACTCCCTTCCTGCTCAGCGCTTCTTACCGGTGCGACGACGCCGGACGATGAGCTTGTCGCTTGGCTTACGGCGGCGGGTACGGCCTTCGGGCTTACCAGCCGGGTTCACCGGGTGGCGACCACCGGAGGTCTTACCCTCACCACCACCATGCGGGTGGTCAACGGGGTTCATGGCGACACCACGGACGGTGGGCTTCTTGCCCTTCCACCGCATGCGGCCTGCCTTGCCCCAGTTGATGTTCTGGTGGTCCTTGTTGCCGACCTCGCCCAGCGTGGCGCGGCAGCGCACGTCCACGTTGCGGATTTCGCCCGAGGGCAACCGCAGCTGGGCGTACGGGCCGTCCTTCGCCACGAGCTGGACCGAGGCACCGGCCGAGCGCGCCATCTTCGCGCCGCCACCGGGGCGGAGCTCGATCGCGTGGATCACGGAACCGACCGGGATGTTGCGCAGCGGCAGGTTGTTACCCGGCTTGATGTCGGCCTTGGGGCCGTTCTCAACCGTGTCACCCTGCTTGAGCTTCTCCGGGGCGATGATGTAGCGCTTCTCGCCGTCCGCGTAGTGCAGGAGTGCGATGCGCGCGGTGCGGTTGGGGTCGTACTCGATGTGAGCGACCTTGGCCGGCACGCCGTCCTTGTCGTTGCGACGGAAGTCGATCAGGCGGTAAGCCCGCTTGTGACCGCCACCCTTGTGACGCGTGGTGATCTTGCCCGACGCGTTGCGTCCACCCAGCTTGTGCAGCGGGCGGATCAGCGACTTCTCCGGAGTCGACCGAGTGATCTCGGCGAAGTCGGAGACGCTCGCACCGCGACGACCAGGCGTCGTCGGCTTGTACTTGCGAATGCCCATCTCTACGCAGTCCTCGTCATCAGGCGGCAGGGCCGCCGAAGATCTCGATCGACTTGCTGTCAGCCGACAGCGTGACGATCGCGCGCTTCGTGTCCTTGCGCTTGCCGAAACCGCTCTTGGTCCGCTTGCGCTTGCCCTGGCGGTTGATGGTGTTGACGCTGACGACCTTGACGCCGAAGACCTTCTCCACGGCAATCTTGATCTGGGTCTTGTTCGAACCCGGCGCCACCAAGAAGGTGTACTTGTTCTCTTCGAGCAGCCCGTAGGACTTCTCCGAGATCACCGGGGCGAGCAAGATGTCCCTGTGGTCGGGGATCACTTCGAGGCCTCCTCGTCCACCACGGTCGCCGCGCCCTCAGCGGAGCCGGCGCCGTTCTGCGCCTTGCTCGCGAGGAAGACGTCGAGCGAGTCCTTCGTGAACACCACGTCGTCGTTGACCAGCACGTCGTAAGTGTTGAGCTGGTCGGGTGCGATCACGTGCACGTGCTGCAGGTTGCGGACGCTGACCCACGCGACCTCGTCGGTGCGGTTCAGCACCACGAGCACGCGCCTGGCCTGCGTGACCGACTCGAGCACCTTGCGGGCCGTCTTGGTCGACGGGGTGTCCCCGTCCACCAGGCCGGACACGACGTGCACCTGGTTCGCGCGGGCCCGGTCGGAGAGGGCACCGCGCAGAGCGGCTGCCTTCATCTTCTTGGGCGTCCGCTGCGAGTAGTCGCGCGGCTGCGGGCCGTGGACGACGCCACCGCCTGCGAACTGCGGCGCACGGGTCGAGCCCTGACGGGCGCGGCCGGTGCCCTTCTGGCGGTACGGCTTCTTGCCGCCACCACGAACTTCACCGCGGGTCTTCGTCGAGTGCGTGCCCTGGCGCGCGGCGGCCTGCTGGGCCACCACGACCTGGTGCAGCAGCGCGACGTTCGCCTGCGCGTCGAAGACGGAGGCGGGCAGCTCGACCGAGCCGGCCGACTTGCCGTCCGGGGTGCGGATCTCAACCGTCGACATCAGGCACCGCCCTTCGCAGCAGTCTTGACGAACACCAGACCGCCCTTGGGACCGGGAACCGCGCCCTTGATGAGCAGCAGGCCGTTCTCAACGTCGATCTTGTGCACCTTCAGGTTCTGGGTCGTGACACGCACGTGGCCCATACGGCCGGCCATGCGCAGACCCTTGAAGACGCGACCCGGAGTAGCGCAGCCGCCGATGGAACCCGGCGAGCGGTGCTTGCGCTGGGTGCCGTGGCTGGCGCCCAGACCCCGGAAGTTGTGGCGCTTCATGACACCTGCGGTGCCCTTGCCCTTGCTGGTGCCGGTGATGTCGACAACAGCGCCGGCCTCGAACACCTCAGCGGTGATCTCCTGGCCGACCGTGTAGTCGCTCGCGTGAACCGTGCGCAGCTCCACCAGATGACGGCGAGGCGTGATGCCCGCCTTGGTGAAGTGACCGGTGACGGGCTTGTTGACCTTTCGCGGGTCAATAGCGCCGTACGCCAGCTGCACGGCCGCGTAGCCGTCCTTCTCTTCTGTCCGCACCTGGGTGACGACATTGGGCTCAGCCTTGACGACCGTCACCGGGACAACCCGGTTGTTCTCGTCGAAGACCTGAGTCATGCCGAGCTTGGTGCCCAGGATGCCCTTGATCTGCCTGTCAGACATTGGTCCGTTACTCTCCGCGCCCAACGCTTACTGGATGTTGACGTCGACGCTGGCCGGCAGGTCGATACGCATAAGCGCGTCAACCGTCTTCGGCGTCGGGTCGAGGATGTCGATCAGCCGCTTGTGCGTGCGCATCTCGAAGTGCTCGCGCGAGTCCTTGTACTTGTGCGGCGAGCGGATGACGCAGTACACGTTCTTCTCAGTGGGCAGCGGCACTGGCCCGACAACCCGAGCGCCGGTGCGCGTCACGGTCTCCACGATCTTGCGCGCAGACGCGTCGATCGCTTCGTGGTCGTAGGCCTTGAGCCGGATGCGGATCTTTTGTCCCGCCATAATGGCTTGCCGTTCCTCTGCTTCTCGTAACCGCTGCGGTGCGGTGCCTCGGATGAGGCCTGTTACAGCCTCTTGGCGCGCTCCGCCCCTGTTGAAGTGTCATGGTGCCCGGTCCACGCGGTCGGGCGTGTCGCGCCCGATGTGCATACCGGTCCCACTCAAGGTCTCCCCGGTGGGATTGGGCCTACCACAGCCCATGCACCCTGATGCCCATCTCCGCAAGGAGGCGTTCACTAACAGGGCGCGGACGCTCGGCCGATTGGGTCGGGCACACACGAAGTGAACCCAGCCTTCGTCGAGCAACCTGTAAAGGATGCCACACGAGCGCGAGGCACTCCAAATCGGGGTGGGTGAGTTAGAGCCAGGTCACTTGCGGATCCCGGTGCGGGAGCCCCACCGTCCGTCGCATATGGAGCGACGAGCGCGGCGGTCCCTTTGTCCGGCAACGGAATCTCCGCAACGGATCAACTCTTGCTCACCCGCGGCAGCTCGACGTGAGCTGCCGCACACAACGCGTCTTTCAACGACGAAGGCCGGGCCAACGAAGTCGTTGGCCCGGCCTTGCGCCGAACTAGCGGTACAGCCGGGTCACTTGATGATCTTGGTGACCGAGCCGGCGCCGACGGTGCGGCCACCCTCGCGGATCGCGAAGCGGAGGCCCTCGTCCATGGCGATCGGCTGGATCAGCTTGACCTGCATGCCGGTGGTGTCACCCGGCATGACCATCTCGGTGCCCTCGGGCAGCGTCACAACGCCGGTCACGTCCGTCGTCCGGAAGTAGAACTGGGGACGGTAGTTGTTGAAGAACGGCGTGTGGCGGCCACCCTCGTCCTTGGACAGGATGTAGACCTTGGCCTCGAACTCGGTGTGCGGGGTCGTGGTGCCCGGCTTGACGATGACCATGCCGCGCTCCACCTCCTCGCGCTTGATGCCACGGAGCAGCAGCGCGGCGTTGTCGCCGGCCTGGCCCTCGTCGAGGAACTTCTTGAACATCTCGATCGAGGTGACCGTGGTCTTCCTCGAGGTCTCCTTGATACCGACGATCTCGATCTCAGAGTTGACCTTGACGATGCCACGCTCGATACGACCGGTCACCACGGTGCCGCGGCCGGTGATCGTGAAGACGTCCTCGACGGGCATGAGGAACGGCTTCTCGACGTCGCGCTCGGGCTCCGGGATCGCCGAGTCGACGGCGGCCATCAGCTCGAGAACCGACTTGCCCCAGGTCTCGTCGCCCTCCAGCGCCTTCAGCGCCGAAACGCGCACGACCGGCAGGTCGTCGCCCGGGAACTCGTACTCGGAGAGCAGCTCGCGCACCTCGAGCTCGACGAGCTCCAGGATCTCCTCGTCGTCCACCATGTCGGCCTTGTTCAGGGCGACAACGATGTAGGGAACGCCGACCTGGCGGGCCAGGAGGACGTGCTCCTTCGTCTGCGGCATCGGACCGTCGGTCGCCGCGACCACCAGGATGGCGCCGTCCATCTGCGCCGCACCGGTGATCATGTTCTTGATGTAGTCGGCGTGACCGGGGCAGTCAACGTGCGCGTAGTGACGGCTCTCCGTCTGGTACTCGATGTGCGCGATCGAGATCGTGATGCCGCGCTGCTTCTCTTCCGGCGCCTTGTCGATCTGGTCGAACGCGAACGAAGCGTTGACATCGGGGTACGCGTCGTGCAGAACCTTGGAGATCGCCGCGGTCAGCGTGGTCTTGCCATGGTCGATGTGACCGATGGTGCCGATGTTGACGTGCGGCTTCGTCCGCTCGAACTTCGCCTTGGCCACTGGATTGTCCTCCTGGACTTCTTTTTTGCTGGTCCGGCGGCATTTGTGGCCACCCGCCGGACTACACGTCAGGGTCGGAAAGTGCGGACCCCAGGGTCAAACCCCGGAGAGCCCGCGGTGGAACTGCGGTGCTCCGGTGCGGGGTTATTCCCCAGTCGCCTTCGCGATGATCTCCTTCGCGACGTTCGTGGGAACCTCGGCGTAGGAGTCGAACACCATCGAGTAGTTGGCACGACCCTGGGTCTTGGACCGCAGGTCACCCACGTACCCGAACATTTCCGACAGCGGAACCAGTGCCTTGACGACACGGGTACCACTGCGCTCCTCCATGGCCTGGATCTGGCCACGGCGGGAGTTCAGGTCGCCGATCACTTCACCCATGTAGTCCTCGGGCGTAGTGACCTCGACCGCCATCAGCGGCTCGAGGATGGCCGGGGAAGCAAGACGAGCCGCTTCCTTCAGCGCCATCGAGCCGGCGATCTTGAACGCCATTTCCGACGAGTCGACCTCGTGGTAGGCGCCGTCGAGCAGCGTGACCTTGACACCGACGAGCGGGTAGCCCGCCAGCACGCCGTACTGCAGAGCGTCCTGGGCGCCGGCGTCGACCGACGGGATGTACTCCCGCGGGATGCGACCACCGGTGACGCCGTTGACGAACTCGTAGAGCGCGCCGTCTTCCTTCTTCTCCAGCGGCTCGACGGTGACGAGCACCTTCGCGAACTGGCCGGAGCCACCGGTCTGCTTCTTGTGGGTGTAGGAGTACTTCTCCACCGCCTTGCGGATGGTCTCCCGGTACGCCACCTGAGGCTTGCCGATGTTGGCCTCGACCTTGAACTCGCGGCGCATGCGGTCCACCAGGATGTCCAGGTGGAGCTCGCCCATGCCGGCGATGATCGTCTGGCCGGTCTCCTCGTCGAGGTTGACCCGGAACGTCGGGTCCTCCTCGGCGAGCTTCTGGATCGCGGTACCCAGCTTCTCCTGGTCGGCCTTCGTCTTGGGCTCGATGGCCACCTGGATGACCGGCTCAGGGAAGGTCATCGACTCGAGGACGATCGGGTTCTGCGGGTCGCACAAGGTCTCACCGGTCGTGGTGTCCTTGAGACCGATCACGGCGTAGATGTGCCCCGCGATGGCCTCGGTGACCGGGTTCTCCTTGTTGGCGTGCATCTGGAAGATCTTCCCGATGCGCTCCTTGCGGTCCTTCGTGGCGTTGATGACCTGGGTTCCCGAGTCGATACGACCCGAGTAGACCCGGATGTAGGTCAGCTTGCCGAAGAACGGGTGCGACGCGATCTTGAAGGCGAGCGCGGAGAACGGCTCGTCCATCCTGGGCGCGCGGAAGGCCGGCGTCTCGCCGTCCTGCAGCGTGCCCTCGACCGGCGGCAGGTCGAGCGGTGCCGGCAGGTAGTCGATGACCGCGTCGAGCATGGGCTGGACGCCCTTGTTCTTGAACGCGGAGCCACACAGGATCGGGTACGCGGTGCCCGCGGCCACGATCTTGCGGAGACCGGCCTTGATCTCCTCGACGGTCAGGTCGCCCGTGTCGAGGAACTTCTCCGTGAGGGCGTCGTCGGTCTCGGCGACGGCCTCGAGGAGCGCCTCGCGGTACTCGGCGGCCTTGTCGACGAGGTCGGCGGGGATCTCCTCGATCGTGTAGTCCTCGCCCTTCTGGACCTCACCACGCCACGTGAGCGCCTTCATCTCGACGAGGTCGACGCAACCGATGAAGTCGCTCTCGGATCCGATCGGGATCTGGATCGGGAGCGGCTTGGCACCGAGGCGGTCGGAGATCGTCTTGACGGTGAAGTAGAAGTCCGCGCCGAGCTTGTCCATCTTGTTGACGAAGCAGATGCGCGGGACGTCGTACTTGGTCGCCTGCCGCCAGACCTGCTCGGACTGGGGCTCGACACCTTCCTTGCCGTCGAAAACGGCAACGGCGCCGTCGAGGACGCGCAGGTTGCGCTCGACCTCGACGGTGAAGTCGACGTGGCCAGGCGTGTCGATGATGTTGATCTGGTGGTTCTTCCAGAAGCAGGTCGTCGCGGCAGACGTGATCGTGATGCCGCGCTCCTGCTCCTGCTCCATCCAGTCCATCACGGCAGCGCCGTCGTGAACCTCGCCGATCTTGTAGCTGATCCCCGTGTAGAAGAGGATCCGCTCAGTCGTCGTGGTCTTGCCCGCGTCGATGTGGGCCATGATCCCGATGTTGCGGACCTTGGCAAGATCAGTGAGCACGTCCTGTGCCACGGGTCTTTCCCCTGTCTTGAGCTAGTGAGCTCACTAGGGCTGGGAGAGCCCGGCTCCTCGCGGAGCCGGGCATCACATCACCAGCGGTAGTGGGCGAAGGCCTTGTTGGACTCGGCCATCTTGTGCGTGTCCTCACGGCGCTTGACGCTCGCACCGAGACCGTTGCTCGCATCGAGCAGCTCGTTCATCAGACGCTCGACCATGGTCTTCTCACGGCGCTGCCGGGAGAAGGTGATCAGCCAGCGCAGCGCCAGCGTGGTCGAACGGCCGGGCTTGACCTCGATCGGCACCTGGTAGGTGGCGCCACCGACGCGGCGGCTCTTGACCTCCAGCGAGGGCTTCACGTTGTCCAGCGCGCGCTTCAGCGTGACGACCGGGTCGGTGCCGGTCTTCTCGCGAGCACCTTCGAGGGCTTCGTAAACGATCTTCTCGGCCACGGAGCGCTTACCGTCGACCAGCACCTTGTTGATGAGCTGCGTCACGAGAGGCGAGCTGTAGACCGGGTCAGAGATAAGCGGCCGCTTCGGGGCCGGTCCCTTGCGGGGCATTAGCTCTTCTCCTTCTTCGCGCCGTAGCGGCTGCGAGCCTGCTTGCGGTTCTTGACACCCTGCGTGTCGAGAGAGCCGCGGATGATCTTGTAGCGAACACCCGGCAGGTCCTTCACACGACCACCGCGGACGAGCACCATCGAGTGCTCCTGGAGGTTGTGACCCTCACCGGGGATGTAGGCCGTGACCTCGATGCCGCTGGTCAGCTTCACGCGAGCGACCTTGCGCAGTGCGGAGTTCGGCTTCTTGGGGGTGGTGGTGTAAACGCGGGTGCACACACCGCGCCGCTGCGGCGAGCCCTTGAGGGCCGCCGTCTTCTGCTTGGCCACCTTGTCCGTGCGGCCCTTACGGACCAGCTGCTGGATCGTTGGCATTCGCCGGCTGCTTCTTCCGTCTGGCGGGTTCACCTCGCGGTAAACCCTCTTGTTTCTTGATCCCTCTCTGCACCCGAGGTCGGGCGTGTCGCCCGCTCCCAAGGTCCGCAAGCAACAGATCAACTGCCACTGCGAGTGGAGGACACCGCTGCCTCACGGGCACGCGGAGCGGCCCGACATGGGTCGGGCACGAGTAGCAAAGATACCCGCCCACGTCTACCTGGGTCAAAACGGGGGTACCGCATTCACGCATGCAGTAGACATGGCGCCGCTTCACCAAGATCCATCCGAGGGGAACACGCAGGAGGAAACACCCGCCTGCGCCATGTCACCCGACTGGACTGTGACGATTGTCGCAGGTACCGGTGTGCGTTTCCATGGGGGAACACGTGCAGAAGAAGAGCAAGTTCGAGACGTGGTGGTTCGGGCTCCTCGCCACCGCGGGCGCCTTGACGATCATCGTGCCGGGCTCCTACTTCCTGTATCGCGAGCTCGCGCCGAACCCGCTGGTCGGCGAGTGCGTGAAGCGGGTGGACCACGGCGCGGCCGAGCTGAAGTTCGAGGAGGTTCGGTGCAGCACGACGAATAGGGGAACGGGGTCGACGGGGCGGGAGTTCGAGGTCGGGGCGATCGCGTCGACCTGCCCGCCCGGCGACTACACGGTGGTCCCCAAGGGCGGCGAGAAGACCTGCTACCTGCCGGCCCTGTCCGCCGGAGTGTGCTTCGTGGCCAAGCAGTTCCAGAACACGAGCCAGCCGGTCTTCGTCCGCGGCGACTGCAAGGAACCGGGTGCGCGGAAGGTCGACAACAACATCCAGGACGTGAACGACAAGTCGAAGTGCTCGAACAAGGAGCTCTCGCTCGCGTTCTCCGAACCCACAAGGACTGTCTGCATGGTGAAGCCGTGAGGGCCGGGGTGTCGGTCGCCGCTCTGGCGTTGGTGCTGTCGGGGTGTTCCGGGTGGCAGCAGGCGAGCGTCGGCGAGTGCGCGCAGCCGTTGGACATGACCCGCGGCCGGGCCGAGATGGCCGAAGTGGACTGTTCGGCGCAGGAGGCGGTGTACCGGCTCGCCACGCGCGAGAAGCGGAACCTGTGCCCGACCGGCGACTACGTGGAGGAGACGACCGGGCGCACCAGGAAGTCCGGCAAGACGCGGTACTGCTACGTGCTCAACGTGAAGGAGGGCGACTGCCTCAAGGCGGTCGGCCAGTACTTCGAGCGGGTGACGTGCGGGACGGATCCGACGCGCAAGGTGAACAAGGTCGTGCCCGGCAAGACGGACCGCACCCTGTGCGGCACCGACGACTCCAGGACCTACACCGAACCTCCGACGACGATCTGCATCACCAAGTGAGGCGTTCAGCCAACGGGACGTGATCACGTTCGGTACGTTGCCGTAGTGCTTGATGACGATCAGCTAGCGGCTCGTAACGCAGAGTTGCGCGGCACTCTCGACAACCTGATGCGGGACCTGAAGCAGCGGACCGACGGGTTGCGCGACGCCCAGGCCGCGATCGCGGCGATGTCCGGTGTCGCGTCGTCGCCGGATGGCAACGTCGTGGTGACCGTGGACGCGACGGGCGTGCTGGACAAGCTGGAGCTGGGCCCGCGCGCGTTCGAACGGGTCACGCCCGAGCAGCTGGCGCAGACGATCACCCAGGTGACCCGCCGTGCCGCGATGAACGTGCGCGAGCAGGTCAACGCCGAGATGGCCCCGCTGACCTCGGACGAGGGCATGGTCGACCTGCCCGACATCGTGCCGGGCGCGCCGTCGTTGCGGGACTTCTTCAAGGTCGAGCAGCGCGACGAGCCCGCGCCGCCACCGCCTCCGTCCGATGAGGACTTCGGCGACTCGGTCCTGCGCCGTGAGGCGAAGCCCGTGCAGCGCGCCGCACCGTCCGAACCGGACGAGGACGACTTCGGCGGCAACTCGATCATGGGCCGGGGGAACAGCTGGTGAGCGGCAGCACCTGGATGGACGCGGCCGGCGTGCGATCGGCGGCGTCCAAGCTGGGTCGCACCGGCGAGGACATGGTCACCGGCGCCGAGGCGCTCGAACGTGGCCTCGACGCGGAAGGCCAGTGCTGGGGCAACGACGAGGCGGGCCAGAAGTTCGGCACCGACTACGTCCCCGCCGCCGACGGGGTCCGCAAGGTGATGGCGCAGGTCGCGCAGACGTTGCAGGACATCGGCAAGAACCTCGAAGAGTCCGCGAACCTGATGGAAGCGCAGGACACCTTCAACGCACGTGGCATCAGCGGCTGAGCATTCTGGGGGAATGTCTTCATGGGCATCGAGATGCCCGCCGAGGTCCGCTGGTTGATCCCCATCGTGGTGGGCGACGACTGGCCGGAGGGCGACGAAACCGCACTACAACGACTGGCCGACGTCTGGCAACAGGCGGCGACCGACGTCGACGACGCCATGCGCGAGGCCGAGGACGCCGTCAAACAGGCGACGTCCCACATGGACGGTGAGGCGGCCGAGGCGTTCAAGAAGTACTGGGAGCAGTTCGTCAAGGGCGAGGAAGCCACCCTCCCCAAGATGAAGTCCGTCTCGGACAAGCTCTCCACCGCCTGCCGCAACTGCGCGATGCAGATCGAGTACGCGAAGCTCTCGATCATCATCGCCCTCGTCATCCTGGCCATCCAGATCGCCGCTATGATCGCCTCCGCCGTCGTCTCCTTCGGCGCGTCGACCGCGGGCATCGTGCCCGCCCAGATGGCCACCCGCGCAGGCGTGCAGATCGTCTTCCGCCAACTCGTGCAGCGCCTCATGCAGCAGGTGGGCCGCAACCTCATCGGCAAGCTCGCGCTCCAGGTCGGCATCGAGGTCGCCACCTCCGTCGCCACTGACCTCGTCGTGCAGGGCATCCAGCTCGCCAAGGGCACCCGCGAGGAGCTCGACGGCAAGCTCACCGCCGACGCCGCCAAGTCCGGCCTGATCTCCGGCGTCGTCGGCGCCGGCGTGGGCGCGGGCATGGGCAAGGCCTTCGGCGACGGCGTCGGCGACTCCATCGGCCGCTCGATCGGCCGCAACGCCGCCGAAGAGGCCATCACCGGCATGGGCAGCGCCCTGGTCGAGGGCGCGATGAGCGAGGAGGGCATCAAGCTCGACGACGTCCTCAAAGCCGGCACGAGCGGCGCCATCGGCGGCGCGGCGAGCGGTGCCAAGTCGGGCATCGAAGGCCTCGGCACCGGCGTCGACGTCCCCACCGCCGGCGAAATGCCCGCCGCCCGCCCGGACGCGCCACCCCGCATGGACACGCCCCCGGCCGCTCCGCCCATGGGTGCACCCCCGATGGGGACGCCTCCGCCGGGAACGTCGCAGGGCTCGTCTTCGTCCACTCCGGACGCCACGCCACCTCGCGCCGCCGACGCGGTGCACACGTCGTACGCGGCCCCACCCGTGGAACTGCCCACCCACCGCTCCACTCCGGACGCGACGCCCGCCTCTTCCGCCCCGCCGCCTCCACCGCAACAGCAGGGCTTCCAGCAGACCCCCGCCCAGTCCGCACCGGCCGCGGGCAGCGCTCCGGCCGCACCACGATCCATGCCCGCGGCCCCGATGAGCGCGCCGTCGAACGGCGGAGGGTTCTCGCCGAGCAGCGGCCCCACGTCGGCGGGCGGGCATTCGCCCAGCGGGTCCGGCTTCGCGCAGAACGGCCCGTCACCCGCCGGCGGTGGCCACTCGCCAGGGGGAAACGGCCCAACGCCGAGCAGCGCAGGTCCCAGCGCACCAGGCAACGCAGTCCAGGGCAGCGCTGGTCCCAACCCGCCAGCCAGCCACGCGCCGGGAAGTACCGGCCCAGGCAACGCCGGGCCCGTACCGACCAGCGGCGGCCCATCCAGCCCGGCAGCGAGCCACGCGGGCACGAGTGCTCCCGGTGGCATTCCTCCAGCGGGGCCCGTTTCAGGCGGCCATACACCGTCCGGCCCTGTCCCCGGCGCCGCTCCCCTGCACTCGACACCGGCCAGCGCCCCGCAGCGGACTCCTTCGACGGACGGCGTGCACCAGGCCGCAACCGGCCTGGCTCCCGCTACACCCTTCGCACCATCGCCGAACCGCGGTCCCAGCGACGCGCCCGTGCCCCAGCTACAACACCAGCCGGCGCCAACACACATCCCACCGCAGCAGGGCAACTCCCACGCGCCGCAGCAACACCGCTCCGCTCCGCCGCCACCGCCGCGTGCTCCGCAGCACCAGCCGCGACAGCACCAGCAGACCCAGCACCAACAGGCACCGCCTCAGCAGCGGCCGCCGCAACACTCGCAACCGCTGCCGTCCTCAGGACCGATCCCGCATCAGGCACCCACGCCGCACCAGACCGGCGCTCAGCACGCCGCGCCACCGCACCAGACCGGGCCACACCAGTCGCCGCCACACCAGACCGGCCCGCACCAGTCAGCGCCACGGCCTCCCGCCGACGCAGCCACGCCGCACGAGCGGCCCGCGCGCACACCGTGGGAAGAGAGCCAGCGCCTCCGAAGCCAGGTTCCGCTGCCGGACAACCTGAAGCACCTGCAGAACGACGTCAAGCACACCAAGGCCGGCCTGTCGTTGCACGACAACAACTTCAAGGCCCACCCACAGTCCGCGGCGATGGTCGCACCCGACCCGCACCGCTACACGGTCGACCTGCACGGCTCGACCGACAACGTCCGCGTCGGCGACACCAGGCTGACGCCCAAGGATCTCGCCGACATCATCCGGGGAAGCGGCGACTGGGACGGCAAGCAGCCCATCCGCCTGGTCTCCTGCCAGACAGGCATGAAGTCGGACGGGTTCGCCGCCCAGCTGAGCAAGGAACTCGGTGTCGACGTCGTCTCCCCCACCAAGGACGCGTGGGTCGACGACATGGGCAACGTCTTCGCGAGCTCGAGCCACTTCGACCACGCGCGCGGCGACTTCTCGCCCGGCTGGCCACCGAACGGCGACTGGGTCACGTTCAAGCCGGACGGCACCAGCTCCAAGCACGACAAACCGACCCCGCCGGGCACGACGCCGACCTGGGGCGACGACGCCCAGGAGGGCCCACCGCGGGCCTGGCGCCGCGGCGAACCAGCCGACTGGGCGCGCGGACAGTGGCGGCCGATGCCCCCGCCGGGCCATCGGCCGCCGCATCCAGGACAACCGACGCAGGGCTGGGGCAACCAGCAACGGCCTCCAATGCTGCCGCCACGGCCGATGCAGGCACCCCCGCAGCACGCGCCGCAGTGGGGCACCCAGCAGCGACCGCCGATGCCTCCGCCTGGACCCGGTCCACGAGGGAACGCTCCACTGCCACCGCGGCCCGCACCGTGGCAGCAGCCCACTGCCAACCAGGGACACGGTCCTGTGCCGGGCAGGCAGCAGCCTCCTCCGCCCATGCCGATGCGGCAGGAGCCCCCACCACGGCCGACGGATCAAGGGGTTCGGCAGCAACCCGCGAACCAGGGGGCTCCGCAGCCGGCCCCCGAACGCCGCTGGGAACGGTCGCCCGCGCCCGTACACCCGGCACCGATCCGCCCGGAGCTCCGCGCGGACGTGCAGTGGTTCCGCAGCGACGGCGCCGAGGTCCTTCCGCACCGCCAGGAACCGCCTGCCGTCAAGGACACGCAGCAGGCCGACCTGACCACTCCGCACCAGGAGCCCGCGCGGCAACCGGCCACCGACAAGCGCACGGATCAGGACCTGGCACCGCAGGAGACTGATCCGACGACCCACGACACGTCCGACAACGACCAGGAGCCGGGCCACCACGACGAAGGGTCCGACGGCACCCACGAGTCCCCGAACGACACAGCGGATGACCGCGCGGAGGACGCCGACAACGACAGCCCGGACGGCACAGCGGACCTCGTCGACGAAATCTCGGCGGCACCGGAACCCGAGGCGCCCACCAAGCAGAGCCCGGCCGATCGGGGTGACCTCTCCGACCTGTTCGCCAAGCTCAACAAGGACCAGAGCAAGTGGGCCGCCCACGGCGACGAACTACGGGCGAACGAGCTCGCCAAGGGCGCGACCGACCACCGCGGCACGGTAGACCCAGCCGCGCGGGCGTTCGGTGTCCAGGCCGCACCGGAGGGCGCCGCGATCCACTTCGAGGACGTGAGCCCCAACGCCGTGTGGCGCATCGACGGGGAGCCTCTCAACCGCATGGACTCCCGCCACCCGTCGGAAGTCGACGAGGCCGGGGGCTTTCACGTCCGGCCCGACAAAGAGGGCGGCGACACCCACCAGCAGATCGCGAACAACACCGGCCGAATGGTGTCGACGACACGCGACGAGGCCTACTTCGAGGTCGTGCAGTACGGCAAGAATCCGCCTCGGCACGGCGACGTCAAGTGGAACTACAAGATCGACGCTCCAGGCGGTCTCGATCTGCTCGCAACGCTGCGGGAGGACGGCAACCACAGCATGGCGATGCAGGCCGACTGGGAGGCCGAGATCGGGTTCGTCGGCGGTATCGACAGGAAGCACATCAGGTACGCCGCCGAGGTGAAGTGGGACGACGGCGAGAAGAAGTGGATCCCCACCGGCGAGATCTACCACTTCGGCACCAAGGAGAAGGACTCCGATGTCTGAAGGCCAGCTCGAAATCGTCGCGTTCCGCGGCGCCGACGAGGTTCCCGCGACGTTGACCTACGCCGCGAGCCACACCGACGGCTCTCGCGTGCGGGTCACCGGGCCGTGGGGAGAAGCCGAGGCGGCACAGGGCGACCTGTTCGACTCGCTGCGGGCAGTACGGGCCGAGCTCGAACGCGACGGGTGGTACCTCGCCGTGCACGGTGCGCGACGTGACGTCGTGTGCTTCGGGGCGAGCCGGGACATGGACCTCGGCGAGACCGTGCAACAGATCGGCGGTCCGGGCAACCAGCGGCTGGCCACGTTCGGCGCTGCGCGGCGCGCTTCGATCGGCACCGTGACCGAGCAGGACCGCGCCGCGGACGAGTTCTTCGACAACGAGCCACGCGGCGCGGGAATCAACGCTGTCGTGCCCGCCGAGGTCGCTGAGCACGACACCGTGTTCTGGAACGACCACGAGTTCGTCGCGGAACCCGTCCGCGTCGCTCACCGGGAGGCGGAGCACCTGCGGTTCGGCGACAACGAGGCGTTGCTGGCCTCGCTCGTCGAGTCATGGTTCACGCAGGTGCCGGTGGCTCGCGCGGGCCACCGCGCCTACCAGGTGCACGGGTTGAGCGGCCAGGAGCTGGCCGTGTCCCGCTGGCGCACGCAGCGCAACCTGCACGACCACCAGCGCCGCGTCTCCCAGCCGCCCGCCGCGCGCGAGACGAAGCCGCTGACGTTCTTCGACCGGCTCAGCCAGGTCAGGATCGACCATCTGCCCAGCCCGGACCGGCTGCTCGCCCCGCCGACCTACCCGTTGTTCCAGACCGACCGCGTACGGGCTCCCGAGCTCACCGGACTGCTGGAGCAGGTAGAGCAGAAGCTGGCCGAACACGCGCCGACGGCGTGGCGCGCGATCACCGTGGCCTGCCGAGCGACGGCGAACTGGCAGGAGCTCACCACCTCTCTCACCGCCGAGGACGGCACCGTCACCTACTGGTTGCCGCCCACCGAGGTCGGTCAGCTGTTCCGCCGGCTGCGCGCGGCGAGCTACCAGTACCCGTTCGGCACGTGGTTCACCGCGGAACTGGAGCTCACGCCCGGCAACGCTCCCCGGTTCGGCTATGACACGCTGGCCGAACCCGGCTGGCGGCCGTACTTCGAGAACTGGCTCTTCGTCGGCGCCTACGGCGTTCGGCATGAGCTGCTTCACTTCCCGCGCACCCCGGACCACACGCCGGACTGGCTCGCCGCCGCTGCCGCGGCCGTCGCCGTGACTGATGCGAGTGGCGCCCTTCCTCAGGGCAGCACCGGAACACTGCTGGTGCGGACGTTCGACGGCATGGACGACAACGGCGGCCCGAAGCTGTTCCGCGCACCCGTTTCGGCCGGAGAAAAGGACCTTCTGCTCGACTACCTGAAGTCCGCGCCCGCCGTGCTGTCGTCCCGCGGAACCGCGCCGGACCTGCTCGACCCCGAGCGCGCGCCGAAGGTGCCGATGGCCTTCCACACCGACGGACGGTGGGTGTGGTCGAGCTCGGTCGCCTACTACCTCGAGCACCACGACGTCTCTCCCGACCAGGCGTTCCTCGGCCACATCAGGGACCGCGGCCACCGGTTGCCGGAGAGCCTGCCGAACCCCGTGCGGGCCCGTGCGCTCGCGGTCGCGACGGATGCGCCCGAGGAGGAGCCGGGCATCGAAGCCGAGCTGGAGCACGCCGCCAACGCGGTCCGCGACATCGCGGCGCATCTCGGCATCAACGCCAGGTTCTGGTCGGTCGGAGAGGTCGTGCCGGACGGTCTCACCCTGCGCCGCACCGGCGACAGGTACGAGGTTTTCTGGTCCGCGGACGAGGAAAAGCGGTACCGGGCGGAGTTCGACAGCGCCGGGGACGCCGCGACCTACCTGATCGGCTTCTTCTACTCCTACGCGGGCTCGCTGCAACGAGCCTGATTCACTTGTGTACGTGGACGACCTGATCGCGGCGATGGCCTCGCTGACCGGCTCGAACGCGGCCCCCGAGGTCCTCGGCGGCGACCGTGGTGACGTCGTGGTGGTGCGGGTCGGCGACACGGTCGCCAAGGCGCACCCCGCGGACACCGACATCGAGGCGCTGACGCAACGCCTTGAGGTCGCTGCGGCGCATCCCGAGCTGTTGCTGCCGCCGTTGAAGCCGTTGCAGTTCGTGGACGACCGGCCGGTGACGGTGTGGCCGTACGGGACGCCGGTGAGTCCGGCGGATCCCGACGTGGCGCCGTGGGAGGAGAGCGCGCACCTGCTGGCGCGTTTGCACGCGTTGCCGGCGCAGGGGCCCACGGCCGGTGCGCCGGAACGGATCGTGCGCGCTATTCGGTCGTTGCCTCCGGAGCTGCCGCATGCCGATGTGGTGCTGCGGGCGTTCGAAGTCCTGCCACCGCTCGACATGTCGACGAAGGCATTGATCCACGGTGACTGGCACCTCGGGCAGCTCGTTCACCGGGGCGCCTGGCGGCTGATCGACGTCGACGACCTCGGGGTCGGCGATCCGGTGTGGGACCTGGCTCGACCTGCGGCTTTGTTCGCGGCGGGGGTCCTGCCCGCGGACCTGTGGGCGCGGTTCCTCAATGCCTACCGGGACGCGGGTGGTGTGGCGCTGCCGACATCGGAATGGGAGGCGCTCAACATTCCGGCCCAGGCGTACGTTGTGCAGATGGCAGCGCGGGCACTCGTGACCGGACTGCAGGATGTGGAACCGCTGGTTGAGGCGTGTCATCGCATCATCGCGACGCACGACCACAGCGACCGCGGCTAATATCGTTTTTGTCCGGTCCCACCTTGGAGGCTCACCACGATGCAGTGTCCCAAGTGTCATGCGAACATGCGCACGTTCGACCGCATGGGCGTTCACATCGAGCAGTGCGACGGCTGCCGCGGGGTCTTCCTCGACTACGGCGAGCTTGAGTCGATCACTCGCCTCGAGGCCCAGCTGCACACCCCGCCGCCGGCCGCCCCGGCCCCGCCGCCCGTTGCGTACCCGCAGCCGGCGCAGCCCGCGTGGGGTGCCGCACCGCAGCAGGTCCACCACCACCACGGCGGCCACGCCGGCTACGGCTACGGCCACCGCAAGAAGCACGGCCTCGCAGGCCTCTTCTTCTCCTCGTGACACCCGACGGCCCCGGATCCCTGCTCCGGGGCCGTTGACGACTACCGAGAATTAGGGAGATAATTGGTAGTCAACGGGAGGAGGAGCCATGTCTGTCGCAACCGAGGCCGCCCAGATCCGCAATCTCTTCGACACGATCGAAGAGCTCGAATCCGTGGCATCGTCGCTGGCGGAAGATGACGAACGCCGCCACAAGCTCGACGGCGTCGTCGCGAAAACCCTGCGCCAGGCCCCACCGGTCCGCCCGGTCGTTGCGGGCGAGCTGCTCGACCTGACCGAGAAGACCGTGAAGGCCTGGGCCCGCGAGGGCGTACTGGCCATCCACAGCCAAGAACCGCGCATGCTGCTCGACACCGTGCGCCTCCACGAGGTCCTCCACCTCGTGTCCGACATCCGCCGCGCGGGCAAGACCCGCGGCCTCATCGACGAAGTCCACCGCCGTCTGAGCGACCAGTCCCTGCTGGACCGCCCCGATCTCGCCTCCTCACTGGACGAGATGCGCAGCGGCAAAGGACGCGTGGTCCGCTCAGTTTGATCCAGGTCGTCGAAACCCACACCGCACACGCACAGGCCGCCGGCCTCCGCGGCCGCGCCCGCCTGGCCTACGAACGTTTCCTCGACGAGCTCACCCACTCCGGCTGCGCTGCCCTCGGCTACCGCGTCACAGGCCCCGAACCCCTACCCCGCCTGTGCGTGAAACACCTGCGCGGCGCCGACCGAGTCGTCGTCGCCTTCCCCGAACCCGACGTCGTGTGGGTGCTACTCGTCGGCCCGCACGACGACGACCCCGGCGTGGACCTCTACGAAGTCCTCTACGAACTCGCCGGCGTCCGCCCCCGCCTCTCCGAGAAGCGCACCAAGCCTCGCTGCTGCACCGACGAGTCCGGCACACCGCCACTGGTCGACGAACGCCTCGTCGACGACCTCGTCCTGCGCGCCCGCGCCCTGGCCCGCGCCCGCCGCCGCTGACCCACGCCGCCCGCCCCCGCGCTGCCCCCGTCAACCTCACCGACAAAAAATATTGTCAAGACGACTATTGCTGTCTAGGCTTCGATCGGACCCAGACGAACGGAGACCCAGCAATGTCGTTCCAGGCCTACCTCGACGGTGCCGAGAAGAAGACCGGCAAGACCCCGGCCGAACTCCTGGCCGCCGCCACCGAACGCGGCTTCGACACGACCGCCACGGCCACGGAGTTCCTCGACTGGCTCAAAGCCGACTACGACCTGGGACGCGGCCACGCCATGCCCCTTTACCAGATCTTCAAGCACGGCCCCGAAATCGCGGCGAAGTACGACAAGTCCGACACCCCCGCACCGGTACGCCTTGACGGCCTGGCCAACCGCTGATCGAGGTGTTCATTCCGGCAGGTCCGCCCGGTCGTCCTCGACGAGGGTGAGGATCCGGGAGATCGTCAGTTCCGGTTCCTCCAGGGGCAGCGCGTGGGTGGTCTTCGGCACGATCTCCGCATGGAGGCGGGGATTGAGCGCCTCGACGCGGGCAGTGACCTCGCGCGCGTCGTAGACGCCGTTGCGTTCGGCGAACACGAAGTGGACGGGCACCTCAATCGCACGCAGTTCGTCGTCGGTGAACTCGTGCTGCGGCGGGACATGCGCTTTGTACTTGAGCCCGCGGAGCAGCAACGGGGCCAGTGTGCGGCGCACGTAGGGATCTCCGGACGTGATCCGGCGCAGGATCGGCGCCGGCAGCAGCCAGCGGAACATCTGGCCGAAGCCCCAGAGGACGAACCGCAGCCCAATGATCCCGAAGCCCCCCGGTTCGAAGGCGATCACACTGGCAATCCGGTCGCTGGAGCGCATAGCGAGGTCCAGCGCGAAGATGGCGCCGCGGGAGATCCCGACAAGATGGAACTTCTCGTGGCCGAGACCGTCAAGCACGTCGGCGAGCCAGTCCGCCTGGTCCTGGCCGCTCTGCACGGGACGCGTCTGGACCGAGCGACCCGGCTCACCGATCGTGTCCACCGCGTACACCGTGTGCCGCTCGGCCAGTTCGGCAACGTAGGAATACCAGGACAACGACGTGCCCATGACACCGTGCAGCAGCACGATCGGCGTTCCCTGCCCGGTGCCGCTGCGCCGGACACGGGTCGGCCCGAACCGCGTCTCGACGTCCAGCTCCTCAGCCGGAACCGGCCACTTCCGCAAGATCGCGTCGTACGTGACGAAGTACCTCTCCTGCGCCTTCTGATCCACGAACTTTCCGAGCATCCCGACCCCCCAAACCATTTTTCCAATGCAGATGCAATGTTATAGCAACCGGCCCGTCCGGCCAAGAGAAGTCGTGTGACACAGTGATCACGTGCCGAAACGCGTTGACCACGACGAGAGAAGGCGTGAGATCGCGGAGGCGCTCTTCCGGATCGCAGCGACGCAAAGCCTTCAGGCGGTGACGCTGCGGGCGGTCGCCGCGGAGGCCGGCATCTCCATGTTCCAGGTGCAGTACTACTTCCCCACCAAAGAACAGATGCTGCAGTACGCCTGGCAACGCATCACCGAACTGGGCGCCGAGCGGGCAGGCCAACGCATCGCCGAGGCGTTGCAGACCGGCGACGAACGCGCCGTCGTCCGCTCCTGCCTGCTCTGCGTGCTACCGACCGACGAACGCAGCCGCATGCTGTGCGCCGTGCAGATCGCCTACTTCGCCGTCGACGTCACCCGCGGCCGCCAGGCCCCGGACCAGCAGGCCATGATGCCCCACCTCGTACGCCTGCTCGCCGACCAACTCGGACAAGCCCAGCAACGCGGCGGGGTCCCAGCACACCTCGACACCCAGCTGGAGGCCGACGCACTCGCGACCATGACCGGCGGCCTGCTCAGCGCAATGCTGGTCGACGCCTACGACACCGAGCAAGCGACGCGAATCATCGACTACCGGCTAAGCCAACTGTTCACCAGCTAGCGACACACCAACCGCGCGCAGCGCCCGCAGTTGATCGAGGGCCGCAGGCCCGAGACGAAATCGGGCAAACCCCGGCTTCGCACCAACGGACGCAACCCACAAAGCAACCGCCAGCCGCCAACGCAACAGGCGTGCCATCAACACAAACTGAACGCGCTGGGGTCCTTGATCAGATTGGCGGGGTCTGGGGCGGAGCCCCAGGAACGCTCACGCAGGGGTCCCCCCGATCTGGGAACCCCTACAACTCAACCTACTCAGCACCCCCGACAGAAAACGGCCCTCGAAGCGGGAGGCTTCGAGGGCCGTTCAGTCTTACCAACTACGAACTACCTCAGCGGTAGTCACGACCGAAGTCGTAGTCATCCAACGGCACCGCCGCACCAGTCCCAGTCCCGAAGACGTCGGGCGTGTAGTACCCGTCGTCGTACGAAGGAATCGCGTAGGCAGCAGCCCGCGCTTCCTCGGTCGGCTGGACCTGGATGTTGCGGTAGCGGTTGATACCCGTACCAGCCGGGATCAACTTACCGATGATCACGTTCTCCTTCAGACCGATGAGCTTGTCCGAACGCCCGTTGATCGCGGCGTCGGTCAGCACACGAGTGGTCTCCTGGAACGACGCGGCGGAGAGCCACGAGTCCGTCGCCAGCGAGGCCTTCGTGATACCCATCAGCACCGGACGACCGGCAGCCGGCTCGCCACCCTCGGCGACGACCGCGCGGTTGCCCGACTCGAAGTCCGCCCGCTCGACCAGCGAGCCAGGCAGGAACTCGGTCGCACCCGAGTCGATGATCGTGACCCGGCGCAGCATCTGCCGGACGATGACCTCGATGTGCTTGTCGTGGATCGCCACACCCTGGGCGCGGTACACCTTCTGCACTTCCTGCACCAGGTGCAGCTGGGCCTCGCGCGGGCCCATGACGCGCAGGACCTCGTGCGGGTCCGGAGTACCTTCCAGCAGCTGCTGGCCGACGGACACGTGGTCGCCGTCCTGCAGCGGGCCGGTGGCCGTGTTGGCGAGACGCTGACGCTTGGACAGCTTCTCGAACACGATCTCCTCGGAGCCGTCGTCCGGGATCAGCGTGATCTTCCAGAAGCGGTCGCCGTCCTCGATGCGGACGCGACCGTCCACGTCGGCGATCGGCGCCTTGCCCTTCGGGACGCGGGCCTCGAAGAGCTCCTGGACACGGGGCAGACCGGTCGTGATGTCGTCACCGGCCACACCGCCCTGGTGGAACGTACGCATCGTCAGCTGCGTGCCGGGCTCACCGATCGACTGGGCGGCGACGATGCCGACGGCCTCGCCGACGTCGACCAGCTGGCCGGTGGCCATCGAGCGGCCGTAGCAGGACGCACACACACCGACCGGGGACTCACAGGTCAGCACCGAGCGCACCTTCACGCGGACGATGCCGGCCTCGACCAGCGACACGAGTGCCGGGTCGCCGAGGTCGTCGCCGCGGTTCAGAACCAGGTTGCCCTGCGCGTCGGTGATGTCGTCCGCCACCGTGCGGGCGTAGACCGAGGTCTGCGCGAACTCGTGCATGCCGACCTTGTCGCCCAGCTGCTCGCCGACGACCATCTGCACACCACGGGTGGTACCGCAGTCGACCTCGCGGATGATGACGTCCTGCGAGACGTCCACCAGACGACGGGTCAGGTAACCCGAGTCGGCGGTACGCAGCGCGGTGTCGGCCAGACCCTTGCGGGCACCGTGCGTCGCGATGAAGTACTCCAGCACCGACAAGCCCTCGCGGAACGAGTTCTTGATCGGGCGCGGGATGTACTCACCCTTCGGGTTGGTGACCAGACCACGCATACCCGCGAGGGAGCGGACCTGGGTCATGTTGCCCGCGGCACCGGACTGCACGATCACGCGGATCGAGTTGTCCTCGGGGAAGTTGTCTTCCATGATCTCGTGGACCTGCTCGGTGGCCTTGGTCCACACCTTGACCAGCTCGGAGTTGCGCTCGTCGTGCGAGAGCTGTCCGCGCTGGTAGCGCTTCTCCACCGCGTCCGCGAGGCGCTCGTGCTCCTCGAGGATGTCCTGCTTCGCGGCGGGCACGAGCACGTCCGAGATCGCGACGGTCACACCGGAACGGGTGGCCCAGTAGAAACCGGCGTCCTTCAGCTTGTCCAGCGTCCGGGCGACGGTGACCATCGGGTACCGCTCGGCCAGGTCGTTGATGATCACGGCCTGCCGCTTCTTGGGCATGACCTCGTTGATGAAGGCGTAGTCCTGCGGCAGGATCTCGTTGAACAGCACGCGACCCAGCGTGGTCTCCGCGAGCCACGGCTGACCGGGCTCCCAGCCTTCGGGCTCCTGGCCCTTGGGCGGGTTCTTGTCGGAGACGCGGATCTTGACCATCGCCTGCAGGCCAAGGACCTTGCGGTCGAACGCCATCAGGGCCTCGGCAGGCGACGAGTACGAGTGACCCTCGCCCAGCGCGCCTTCCTTGAGGCGGGTCAGGTGGTACAGACCCGTCACCATGTCCAGACGCGGCATGGCCAGCGGCTTGCCGGACGCCGGGGACAGGATGTTGTTCGACGACAGCATCAGGACGCGGGCCTCGGCCTGCGCCTCGGCGGACAGCGGCAGGTGGACTGCCATCTGGTCACCGTCGAAGTCGGCGTTGAACGCCTCACAGACCAGCGGGTGCAGCTGGATGGCCTTGCCCTCGACCAGCTGGGGCTCGAAGGCCTGGATGCCCAGACGGTGCAGCGTGGGTGCGCGGTTCAGCAGCACCGGGTGCTCGGTGATGACCTCTTCCAGCACGTCCCACACGGCCGGGCGCGCACGCTCGACCATCCGCTTGGCGGACTTGATGTTCTGCGCGTGGTTGAGGTCGACCAGCCGCTTCATCACGAACGGCTTGAAGAGCTCCAGCGCCATCTGCTTGGGCAGACCGCACTGGTGCAGCTTGAGCTGCGGGCCGACCACGATGACCGAACGGCCGGAGTAGTCGACGCGCTTGCCGAGCAGGTTCTGACGGAACCGGCCCTGCTTGCCCTTCAGCAGGTCGGACAGCGACTTGAGCGGCCGGTTGCCCGGACCCGTCACCGGGCGACCACGGCGGCCGTTGTCGAACAGCGCGTCGACGGCCTCCTGCAGCATCCGCTTCTCGTTGTTGACGATGATCTCGGGCGCGCCGAGGTCGATCAGTCGCTTGAGGCGGTTGTTGCGGTTGATCACGCGGCGGTACAGGTCGTTGAGGTCGGAGGTCGCGAAGCGGCCACCGTCCAGCTGCACCATCGGACGCAGGTCCGGCGGGATGACCGGAACGCAGTCGAGCACCATGCCCTGCGGGTTGTTGCGGGTCGCCTGGAAGGCGGCAACGACCTTGAGGCGCTTGAGCGCACGCAGCTTCTTCTGGCCCTTACCGCTGCGGATCGTCTCGCGCAGGATGTCGGACTCGGCGTCGACGTCGTAGTCACCCAGCAGCTTCTGGATGGCCTCGGCGCCCATGGCACCCTCGAAGTAGTCGCCGTAGCGGTCGTACAGCTCACGGTAGAGCAGCTCATCGGCGATGAGCTGGCCCTTCTCGAGCTTGGTGAGGGTGCTCCAGATCTCGTCGAGCCGGTCCAGCTCACGCTGGGCGCGGTCGCGGAGCTGGCGCATCTCGCGCTCGCCGCCCTCCTTCACCTTGCGGCGGACGTCGGACTTGGCGCCCTCCGCCTCCAGCTCGGCGAGGTCGGCCTCGAGCTTCTGCGCGCGGGTCTCCACGTCGGAGTCACGCTTGTTCTCGACGCGCTTGCGCTCGACCTGCATCTCGCTGTCCAGCGTGGGCAGGTCGTTGTGGCGCAGCTCGGTGTTGACGCCCACGATGACGTAGGCGGCGAAGTAAATGATCTTCTCGAGGTCCTTGGGGGCCAGGTCGAGCAGGTAGCCCAACCGGCTGGGGACGCCCTTGAAGTACCAGATGTGCGTGACCGGAGCGGCGAGCTCGATGTGGCCCATGCGCTCACGACGCACCTTCGCGCGGGTCACCTCGACGCCGCAGCGCTCACAGATGATGCCCTTGAAGCGCACGCGCTTGTACTTGCCGCAGTAGCACTCCCAGTCCCTGGTGGGACCGAAGATCTTCTCGCAGAACAAGCCGTCCTTCTCAGGCTTGAGCGTGCGGTAGTTGATGGTCTCGGGCTTCTTGACCTCGCCGAAGGACCACTGGCGGATGTCGTCCGCGGTCGCGAGACCGATACGGAGCTCATCGAAGAAGTTGACGTCGAGCACGTCTACTCTCTTCCCCTTTTTTGGATCGGTGGCAAAAGGAGCTGGTCTGAGGGCCAGGGCGAGGGGACGCGGGAGGCATCCCCTCGCTGGCCTGCGATGTGACTAGTTGACGACGTCGTCCACGGACGGCGACTCGGACCTCGACAGGTTGATGCCGAGGTTCGCGGCCGCGCGCTCCAGGTCTTCGTCGTCGCCGTCGCGCATCTCGATCGCGGCGCCGTCCGAAGACAGCACCTCGACGTTGAGGCAGAGCGACTGCAGCTCCTTGAGCAGCACCTTGAAGGACTCCGGGATACCGGGTTCCGGGATGTTCTCGCCCTTGACGATGGCCTCGTAGACCTTCACGCGGCCGAGCACGTCGTCGGACTTGATCGTGAGCAGCTCCTGCAGGGTGTATGCGGCGCCGTACGCCTGCATCGCCCAGCACTCCATCTCACCGAAACGCTGACCACCGAACTGCGCCTTACCACCCAGCGGCTGCTGCGTGATCATCGAGTACGGGCCGGTCGAACGAGCGTGGATCTTGTCGTCGACCAGGTGCAGCAGCTTCAGGATGTACATGTAGCCGACGGACACCGGGAACGGGTACGGCTCGCCGGAGCGACCGTCGAAGAGCTGGGCCTTGCCGTTGGGCTTGACCATGCGCTCGCCGTCGCGGTTCGGGATCGTCGAGCCGAGCAGGCCCGTGATCTCGTGCTCCTTGGCGCCGTCGAACACCGGCGTCGCCGTCCGGGTGTTCGGCTCGACGTCGTACAGCTCCTCGGACAGGTTCTTCGCCCAGTCCGGGTCGCCGTTGATGCTCCAGCCCTGCTTGGCGATCCACCCGAGGTGGGTCTCCAGCACCTGGCCGATGTTCATACGACGCGGCACACCGTGGGTGTTCAGGATGATGTCGACCGGCGTGCCGTCCTCGAGGAACGGCATGTCCTCCGCGGGGAGGATCTTGCCGATGACGCCCTTGTTGCCGTGGCGGCCGGCGAGCTTGTCGCCGTCCTGGATCTTGCGCTTCTGTGCCACGTAGACGCGCACGAGCTCGTTCACGCCCGGAGGCAGCTCGTCGTCGTCCTCACGCGAGAAGACGCGGATACCGATGACCTTGCCGTACTCGCCGTGCGGCACCTTCAGCGAGGTGTCGCGCACCTCGCGCGCCTTCTCACCGAAGATCGCGCGGAGCAGGCGCTCCTCGGGCGTCAGCTCGGTCTCGCCCTTGGGCGTGACCTTGCCGACGAGGATGTCGCCGGGCTGGACCTCGGCACCGATACGGATGATGCCGCGCTCGTCCAGGTCGGCCAGGACCTCTTCGGAGACGTTCGGGATGTCCCGGGTGATCTCCTCGGCGCCGAGCTTCGTGTCGCGGGCGTCGATCTCGTGCTCCTCGATGTGGATCGAGGTGAGAACGTCGTCCTGCACGAGGCGCTGCGACAGGATGATCGCGTCCTCGTAGTTGTGGCCTTCCCACGGCATGATCGCCACGAGCAGGTTCTTGCCGAGCGCCATCTCGGCGTTCTCGGTGCAAGGACCGTCGGCCAGCACCTGGCCTGCCTCGATCCGGTCGCCCTCGTTGACGATGGGCTTCTGGTTGATGCAGGTGCCCTGGTTCGAGCGACGGAACTTGTGCAGCGCGTAGGTGTTGCGCGCACCGTCGTCGGCCATGACGGTGATGTAGTCGGCGGAGACTTCCTCGACCACACCGGTCTTCTTCGCGACGACGACGTCACCGGCGTCGACCGCGGCACGCAGCTCCATGCCGGTGCCGACGAGCGGCGACTCGGAACGAAGCAGCGGAACGGCCTGACGCTGCATGTTCGCACCCATCAGGGCGCGGTTCGCGTCGTCGTGCTCGAGGAACGGGATCATGGCGGTCGCGGCCGACACCATCTGGCGCGGCGAGACATCCATGTAGTCGACGTCGGTCGGGTCGATGAACTCGACCTCGCCGCCCTTCTTGCGAACAAGAACGCGGTCGTCGGTGAAGTTGCCCTCGTCGTCGGTCGGCGAGTTCGCCTGCGCCTTGACGAAACGGTCTTCCTCGTCCGCGGTCAGGTAGTCGATCTGCTCGGTGACCCGGCCGTCCGTGACCTTGCGGTACGGCGTCTCGATGAAACCGAACGGGTTGACCCGCGCGTAGGACGAGAGCGAACCGATCAGGCCGATGTTCGGGCCTTCCGGCGTCTCGATCGGGCACATGCGGCCGTAGTGCGACGGGTGAACGTCACGGACCTCCATGCCGGCCCGCTCACGGGACAGACCGCCCGGACCCAGCGCCGACAGGCGGCGCTTGTGGGTCAGACCCGCGAGCGGGTTGGTCTGGTCCATGAACTGCGAGAGCTGCGAGGTGCCGAAGAACTCCTTGATCGCCGCCACGACGGGACGGATGTTGATCAGGGTCTGCGGCGTGATCGCTTCGACGTCCTGCGTGGTCATGCGCTCGCGAACGACGCGCTCCATGCGGGACAGACCGACGCGGATCTGGTTCTGGATCAGCTCGCCGACCGTGCGCAGGCGCCGGTTGCCGAAGTGGTCGATGTCGTCGACCTCGACGGGAATCTCGGTGCCGTTGGCGGCCTGCATGTTCGTCTCGCCGGCGTGCAGGCGGACCAGGTACTCGATCGTCGTGACGATGTCGTCCTCGGTCAGCACACCGGTGTTGATCTCACCGGTGACGCCGAGCTTCTTGTTGATCTTGTACCGGCCGACCTTGGCCAGGTCGTAGCGCTTGTCCTTGAAGAACAGGTTCTCCAAAAGGGCCTGCGCCGACTCCTTCGTCGGCGGCTCGCCCGGACGCAGCTTGCGGTAGATGTCGAGCAACGCCTCGTCGGTACCCGCGGTGTGGTCCTTCTCGAGCGTGGTCAGCAACGTCTCGCTGAACGCGAACCGCTCGCGAATCTGTTCCGTGCTCCAGCCGAGGGCCTTCAGCAACACCGTGACGGGCTGACGACGCTTGCGGTCGATGCGGACACCAACGGTGTCGCGCTTGTCCACGTCGAACTCCAGCCAGGCACCCCGGGACGGGATGATCTTGACGCTGAAGACGTCCTTGTCCGTCGTCTTGTCGACCGCGGTGTCGTAGTACACACCGGGTGAACGCACGAGCTGAGAGACCACCACGCGCTCAGTGCCGTTGATGATGAACGTGCCCTTGTTCGTCATCATCGGGAAGTCACCCATGAACACCGTCTGGCTCTTGATCTCGCCAGTGGTGTGGTTGGTGAACTCCGCCGTGACGAACAGTGGTGCCGCGTACGTCATGTCCTTGTCCTTGCACTCTTCGGTCGAGGCCTTGACCTCGTCGAAGCGTGGGTCGGAGAAGGACAGTGACATGGAGCCGGAGAAGTCCTCGATCGGCGAGATCTCGTTGAGGACCTCTTCGAGGCCACCCGTCGGGTTCTCGTCGCCTGCGTCGATGCGGCGCTGGAACCACGCCTCATCGCCGGTGAGCCACTCAAAGGACTGGATCTGCAGGTCAAGCAGGTTGGGCGTCGAAAGCGGCTCGTGAATCTTCGCGAACGAGACCCGCTTCGGCGCTCCAGGGATCCCCGACGTGGAGTTGGTCGCAGCAGTGGCCTTGGTCGCGCGAGAGATCGCCAAGATGCGTCCTTCCAGGGACAAATAGCTGGCTAGAGCGAACTAGCACGGCTGTCAAGGGTGCGGCGCTGCTCGACTTATCCACGCTCTCGGCGAAGGGCAAGCGGAAAATGGGCAGCGCAAAGGGGCAGTTTAGCCACGCGCACGGCGACTGTCGAGAGGCACCTGGAAGGACCCTCCTCTTGCTCACCGACAGAGTGACCCTGCATGAGCGCGCAGTCAAGACTCCGGAGGCCGATCCACCCTCTGGATGGAGCGGCTATCACCGTCCGTCACCCATTTGACCTGCACAAACACGCGTGCGGCCGTTTTGGTGGGAAGTTGGCGGCTTCAAGTGAACTTACAGAGCGCCACAAGATTTGTGTGACCGAGATCACGCGTGTCGGGGCTGGCGGAAGGGGTTTGAACAGTGCTTTCGGCGCCTCAAACGCCCCAAACAGCACTCTCGTCACACGCGCTTCGACGTCACGCGGGGGCCCCGCGTTTCCCTGGAGGAAACGCGGGGCCCCCGCGTGACGTGCGGTCAGCAGCTTTGGAGTTGCTGGGACTGGTCGGGGGTGGCGCCGAACATCTCCAGGTTGTCGATCTTCCAGCGGCCGCCGGAGTCCACGGCGCTCACGCGGAGCATGGCGGTGCCGCCGCCGGACTGGTTGTCGGTCGTGCGGGTGGTCACCTGGTCGGCGAAGACCAGCACGGTGGCTCGGTCGTCCTTGAGCGACGACACGGCGGAGGACACGACCCGGACGGTGACCACGAGCTTCTGCTGCGGCGCGATCTCCTTGACCGGGCCGAACACGGCGTTGTACTGACACAGCGCCTTGCCGGTGAGCAGCTCGCGGGCGGCCTTCTCGGTGGAGGCGACGTCGGCGAAGTTGTAGGAGAACGACTTCTCCACGGCCTCGCGGACCTGGCCGTTCACCGCGGAGGTGGTGGCCGAGTCGACCAGGGCGGAGTCGTAGCGCACGGACCTGGCCTTGACCAGGAAGAACGTGCCGAGACCCGCCAGGAGCACCGCGACCAGTACCAACGCCACCGGCGGCACCCACCCGGCGGACCCGCCACCTGCGGGCGCGGCCTTCTCTACGGGCGCGGCCTTCTCGGGCGCGGCCTTCTCTACGGGCGCGGCCTTGGGCTTCACGGAACCCGCCGGCTTCGCGGCCCCAGGCGTCCAGTCGACCGCCGTGGGCGCCTTGAGCTCGGTTTCCTCTGCCTCCGGCGCCTCAGGAGCCTCCACGACCTCACCAGCCTCCCCGGCGACGTCCTCCGGCTCGGCGGACTCCGCGGACGAACGCCGGTTCAGACCGGCGACCCTGGGGCGGCCTCCGGCGGGCGTCGTGGGGATGGGGCGGCGGCGGGATGAGGGCACGTGCTCAGTCCAATCAGCTTCTGGCCGACTCAGATGCCCGCTCGCAGCGGGCCCAGCTGGCTCAGCTTCCAGCCGTCCTCGGTGCGGGTGAGCTCGGTGAGGTACCGGTTGATCTTGGTGACCTTCTGGCCGCCGTCGGGGGCGACGGTGCTCTCCACGACGGCGATCATCTTGGCCTTGCCGGTGCGGTCGTCCAGCTCGGTGATCGCGGCGTCCACCACCTTCGACGACGTCACCGTCTTCGCGTCGACCAGCTGCTTCTTGCGCGAGTCCTTGTCCTTGTCGATCTCGGCGCGCAGGTCGCCGGTCGAGGAGTTGAGCCAGCGCTGCAGGTCCTCGTCGACCTTCTTGTAGTCGAGGGTGAGGAAGTTCGTGATGCCGACCTGGCCGGAACGCAACGCCTCGTCGCGATGGGCGGCGTACGACGACTCCGTCGAGTTGGCCGCCGCGTACCAGGCCACACCGAAGTACGCGGCGTAGCCGAACGACAGCACCGCGAGCACCGCGGCGACCACAGTGAAGATCCGCACTACTTCCCCTTCTCCGGCAGGCCGAGCAGCTGGCCGAGCGACGTGAGCAGCGGCACCTCGGGAGCCGACTGCTGCGCCGGCTCCTGACCCGGCTGCGCCGTCGCGTTGCCGACCGGCGTCGTCGGCGTTCCACCGTACGGCGCATTCTGCGAGCCTCGCACCGACGTCGCACTCCCGCGCGCGAGAGCGCAGTAGGCCTGTGTGTTCAGCGGCGCGGGAGAGGTGTCTCCACCCGGCCGGATGGTCGTGCCCTCGTAGCCGACGGTGCACGGCATCGGGTCGAACACGTTCAGGGCGAGCCCGAAGTGCGCGCTGCCGTCACCGGGCGCGACAGAGAACCCACCGCCGACGGCGATCGGGTACGTCACGGCGATCTGTTCCAAACCCGCCCGGCGCGTGACGAGGATGTTCGACGTGGTCAGCAGGTTCGCGAAGACCACACCGAGGTTCGGCCCGCTCTCCTTCAGCAACGCCGAGACCTGCTCGGACGCCGGCGGCACCGCGACGATCAACCGCCGCAGGTCCCCGTCGGAGTTCTTGAGCTGCTCGGCGAGCAACCGCAGGTCCCCGCTGAACGAGCGGATGGCGCCACCCGAGGCGGCCTGGGTTGCCAGCACGATCCGGCCGTCCTTCAGCAGCTGCGTGGTCTGCGGCAGGTGCTCGGAGGCGGCGGCGGTGAACGCCGCGGTGTTGTCGATCAGCACCTGCAGGTCGCCGCCTGTGCCGTTGAACGCGTTGTGCAGCTCGTCGACGACGATCTTCAACGAGTCGGTCGGCACGGACGTCGCGAACGCGTCGAGGTTCGCCAGCAGGTTGTCGACCGGCGGCGGGGTCCTGGTCGCGGATCGCGGGATGACCGACCCGGCCTCCAGGTACGGCCCCGAGTCGGTCTTCGGACGAAGGTCGACGAACTGCTCACCGACCGCCGACCGGTTGGCCACCACGGCCTCGGTCGAGCTCGGCACGCGCGGCGCGTCCGCGTCCAGCTCCAGGTCGACCTCGATGCCGTCGGAGGTCAGCCGCAGCTGCCCGACCCGGCCGATGGTGACGCCGCGGTAGGTGACCTCGGCGTTGGTGAAGATCCCGCCGGAGTCGGCGAGCTGCATCGTCACCACCGTCGACGACGTCTTGAACAGGCCCACGTACGACGCGCTCACGTACGACACGCCGAGCAGCGCGACCGCCACGAACGCGCCGATCTTGACCTTGGTGCCCCTGGTGATCATTTGCGCAGACCTCCCAGCAGGCCGCCGAGCACGTCACCGAGCCCGGATCCGGTCGGCTGCCCGAGGTTCGGCAGCGGGATGTTCGGCATCGGCAACGGCGTGCCGGGACTCGGCAGCAACCCGTCGAGCGGGGACTGCCGCGACCGGCCGAGGTTGTCGAGCACGGTGCCCAGGTTCAGATCGAGGTCGACGTAGAGGTTCGTGTAGTCGCCCTTGATCCCGTCCACGGCCTCGTCCGGGAACGGGTAGGTGAGCAGCAGCTCCAGCGCCTTCGGCAGGTTCTGGCCCGACTCGGCGAGCTTGGTCAGCGTCGGCTGCAACGCCTTGAGGTCGGCCACGATGTCGTCGCGGCTCTTGTTCACCGTGTCGACCGCGACGTCGGAGAGCGTGTTCAACGACTTCAGCAACGTCACGAGCTGCGTGCGCTGCTCGGCCAGCACCCGCAGGCCCGGTTCGAGATCGGTGAGCGCCACGGCGATCTTGTCCCGCTGCTGCGCGAGCGTGCCGGCGAGCCGGTTCATCGAGTCCAGCGCGCGGACGATCTCCGCCTTGTGCTCGTCGAGCGCGCCGACGAACGTGTTGAGGTTGCCGAGCAGCGAACGGATCTCCTGCTCGTTGCCCTCCAAGGCGGCGTTGAGCTCCTTGGAGATGTTCTGCAGCTGCGCGACACCGCCACCGTTGAGCAGCATCGACAACGCCCCGAAGACCTCTTCGACCTCGGGGTTGCGGTTGGTCTTCTCGATCGGGATCACCGCGTTGTCGGTGAGCTTCCCGCTGGCGTCCTTGGGTTTCCCGAGCTCGACGAACTTCTCGCCCAGCAACGCCGACTGGCGTAGGTTCGCGTACGCGTTGGCCGGGAGCTGCACGTCGCCGTTGACGAGCAGCGTGACCTCGGCGGTCCAGCCGTCCTGGGCCAGGTCGATCCGCTCGACCCGGCCGACCGGCACGTCGTTGACCTTCACGCCTGCCTGCGGCACGAGGTCGAGCACGTCCTTGAAACGCGCCTTGACCCGGTAAGGGTGGTCACCGAGGTCGGCGCCACCGGGCAACGGCAGGTTGTAGACGCCGTCGAACCCACCGGAACCACAGCCGGCCAGCAGGAACGCCGTCAGCACGATCGCGAGCTTCTTCACCTGGGCACCCCCGCGAGCGGCAGGGGCAGCGGCAGCTTGCCCGCGTTCAGGTCGCTCAGCACCTCGGCGGGCGGCTTGAGCGGCACCACGCCGGTCAGGATCGGCTCCAGCTGCTTGCACGTCTGCGCGAGCACCGGCGGCACGTTGTTCGGCGTGGCCTGCTGGACCAGCTTGCAGATCAGCACGATCGGCGGCTGGTTGAGCTCGTTGATGTTCGCGCGGGTGTCGAGCGTGCCGGACGCGGCGTTGTAGGAGTTCTGCAGGTTGCCGAGCGCGAGGGGCGCCACGTCCAGCGTCTCCGCCAGCGCGGCCCGCTGGTTCACCAGCACCTGCGTGATCGAGGCGAGTTTGTCCACATTGGACTTGAGGGCGCCGCGGTTGTCCTTGATGAACCCCTGCACCTGGGTCAGCGCGGTGGCGAGCTCCTTCAGCGCGGCGCCGAGGTCGCCGCGTTCGTCGGCGAGCATCTTGGACACGTCGGCGAGCTGCTTGTTGAAGTCGCGCACCTGGCTGTCGTTGGCGGCCAGCATCGCGGTGAACTTCTGCAGGTTGTCGACGGTGGCGAACAGGTCCTCCTTGGACCCGGACAGCGTCCGCGTGGCCTCGCCGAGGTTCTTCAACGTGTCGTTGAGCGCCTGACCGTTGCCCTCGAGGTTCTTCGCCGCCGAGTTCAGCAGGTCGGCCAGCGCGCCGTCCGCGTTGGCGCCGTTGGGACCGAGCGCGGTGGTGAGCTTGTCCAGCGACGAGTAGAGCTCGTCCAGCTCGACCGGCGTCGCGGTGCGCTCGCGCGGGATCACGGCGTTGTCGCCCAGCGTCGGCCCGCCGGTGTAGACGGGCGCGAGCTGCACGTACCGGTCGCTGACCACGCTCGGCGAGACCACGACGGCCTGCACGTTCTGCGGGATACGCACGTCGCGGTCGACGCTGAAGACGACCTTGACGGTCTTGCCCTCCGGCACGACCTCGTCGATGGTGCCGACCTTCACGCCGAGCACCCGCACGTCACCGCCGGCATAGATGCCCACGGCCGCGGCGAAGTGCGCGGTGACCTTGCGGGCGTTCATGCCCGTGAAGATCCACCACAGCGCCGCGGCCGCGACCAGCGCGAGCACGCAGGCCATCGCGATCGCGCGGCCGATCTTGGTGTTGGCTACGGTCGTCATCGCTGCACCCCCGGTGGCAGGCAGCCTTCCTCGTTGAACCCGACGACGCCGAGGTTCACCGACGGTGGCAGCAGGCCGCAGATGTAGGTGTCGAACCAGCGCCCGTTGCCAAGGGTGTTCGCGAACACCCGGTAGAACGGCGCCAGCAACGCGAGGCTGCGGTCGAGGTTGTCCTGGTTGCGCTGCAGGATCGTGGTGACCCTGCCGAGCTGTTCCAACGCCGGCCTGAGCTGGTTCTGGTTGTCCTGCACCAGACCGGAGAGCTCGCGCGCCAGGTCGCGGGTTCCGCTCAGCACCGCGCTGATCGCCTCACGGCGCTTGCGCAGCTCGCCGAGCAGCAGGTTGCCGTCCCCGAGCAACTTCTCGAACTCCGCGTTGCGGTCGGCCAGCGTCCTGGTCAGCTGCCTGGTGTTGTCCAGCAGCTTCGCCAACTGCTCGTCCCGTGAGGAGATCGTCTTCGACAGCGCGGAAAGTCCGTCCAGCGCTCCCCGCACGTGCTCCGGCGAGTTCTTGAACGTCTCCGACAGCACGGTGAAGCTGTCCGCGAGCTGCTTGGTGTCGATCTGCCCGACCGTCGTGGCGAGCCCGTTGAACGCCTCGTTCACGTCGTAGGGCGCGAGCGTGCGTTCCTTCGGGATCGGGTCACCCGGCGACAGCGGCGCGGAACCCTGCGGGTCGAGCGCCAGGAACTTCTGGCCCAGCAACGTCTTGATCCGGATCATCGCGGTCGTGCGGTCGCCGACCCAGGCGTCCTTGACCTTGAACGTCACCCGCACCTTGTCGCCGTTGAGCCTGACCTTGGTGACCTTGCCGACCTTCACGCCCGCGACGCGGACCTCGTTGCCCGGCACCAGGCCCGCGGCCTCGCTGAAGTCCGCCGCGTAGCTCGTGCCGCCGCCGACGATCGGCAGGTCGTCGGAGTAGAACGCGGCCAGCAACAGCAGGGCGATCAACGTCAGGCTGATCGCGCCTGTCGCGATGGGGTTGCGCGTTTTCATCGGCGGCACCTCTGCTGTGTCACCGGCAACGGCGTGATGGGAATCGGGTTGTTGATGACCGGCGGCACGGCGATCTGGCCGCTGGCCTCGCACAGGTAGAAGTTGAACCACGAGCCGTAGGTCGCGGTCCGCGTGATCGTCTCCAGCTTGGTCGGCAGCCGCTGCAGCATGCCGTCGACGAGCACCTCGTTGTCCGCCAACGTCTTCGAGACGATGCCGAGCTGCGCGATGTCGTTCTTCAACGGCTCGCGCCCCTGCTCCAGCAGGCCGGCCGTCGCGTTGGTCAGGTCGCCGAGCGCGGTGATCGCCTCACCGATCGGCTGACGGTCCTGCGCGAGCCCGGACACCAGCGTCTGCAACGTGCCCACGAGCCGGTTGAAGTCCTCGTCGCGCGAGTTCACCGTGTCGAGCGCGGTGTTGAGGTTGTCGACGACCTCGCCGATCACCTTGTCCTTGCCCGCCAGCGTCCTGGTCAGCGACGCGGTGTGCTTGAGGAGGCTGTCGATCGTGCCGCCCTCGCCCTGCAGGACCTGGATGATCTCGAACGACAGCTTGTTCACGTCCTCCGGCGACAACGCCTGGAAGAGCGGCTTGAAGCCGTTGAACAGCACCGTGAGGTCGAGCGCGGCCTTGGTTCGTTCGAGCGGGATCAGCCCGCCCTCCGCCAGCACCGCGCTGGTGTCACCGGTACCGGCTTCGAGCGCGATGTACCGCTGCCCCACCAGGTTCCGGTACTTGATCGTCGCGGTGACCGACTCCGGCAGCTTGCGATCGCCGTCGATCGAGAACGCGACCTCGGCGGTCTTGCGCTCGACGACCCTGATCTCGTCGACCTGGCCGACCCGGACACCGGCGATGCGGACGTCGTCGCCCTCGTTCAACGCCGTGACGTCGGTGAACCGCGCCTTGTAGTCCGTGGCACCGGCCAGGTTCACGTTGGCGATGGTCACCGCGAGCAGCGTCGTGGCGAGGATCGTGACCACGGCGAAGGCGATCAGCTTCAGCAGTGGGGAGAGCACGCCCTTCACTTGACCGTCACCTCCGTACCGCGCACGAGCGGTCCGAGCAGCAGGCTCGACCAGCCCGGCATGTCCTGCGGGTCGATCCCGATCCGCGGCCCGAAGAGCGCCGCGATCAACCTGGCCTCCTCCGGCGAGTTCGCGAGCCTCAGCACGTCAGCCGACGACGGCACGGTCACGTTGCCCGCGTTGGCGGGCGGCAGGATCCCGTCGTTCGCCACCCGCGCGGGCGGCGGCGAGCTGGAGCCGTCCTTGACCGGCCCATCCGGCGGGTACTGCGGGAACGGGTCCGGCCTCGGCACCAGGTCGTAGCAACGCGGCCCGCGCTTGTCGTTGTACTCGGGCTCGTCGAGGTTCGGCTTGTACTTGCCGCGGTTCTGGGTGATCTCCAGCGTGATGTGCAGCCCCGGCTCGTTGGTGCCCTCGCCGAACGCCTTGCTGATGACCGGCTCGAACTCCGCGAGCCCCTTGAGCAGGCACGGGTACTCGGGCGCGTACTTGGCGAGCAGCTCAAGCGTCGGCCTGCCGGTGTCGGCGAGCCCGATGATGTTGTTCTTGTTGACCGTCAGGAAGCTGGTGAGGTCCTGCGAGGTCGTGGTCATCGAGCCGTAGAGCGCGAGCAGGTTCTCCCGCTGGTCGACGACGGTCTTGGTCGTCGTCGTCATGTCGTTGAGCGCCTGCAACAGGTCCGGCGCCGCGTCGCTGTAGACGTTCGAGACGTCCGCGAGCTTGGAGATGTTCTCCTTCAACGCGGGCAGCTGCGGGTTGAGCTCACCGAGGTAGCGGTCGAGCGACACCAGCGTCTCTCCGAGCGGCTTGCCGCGACCGTCCAACGCCTGAGACAACGCCGTCAGCGTGGTGGCGAGCTTCTCCGGCTGCACCGCCTGCAACACCGGCATCAGGTTGTCCAGCACACGTTCCAGCTCGATCGCGCTGCTCGACCGGTCCTGTTCGATCACCGCGCCTTCGGCGATCCGGCCGCTCTTCTGCGGCGGCAGCACCAGGTTCACGTACCGCTCACCGAACAACGTCTTGGGCAGCAGCCTTGCGCTCACGTTGCCCGGGATCTGGTCGACCTTGTCCGGCAACAGCGCGAGCTCCAGCTCAGCGCCGTTCCCGCTGGTGCGAATGGCCTTCACCGACCCGACGATCAGCCCGCGCACCTTGACGTCACTGGCCGTCATGAGCTGGTTGCCGATGTGGTCGGTCTTCAGCGTGACCTTCACGTAGTCGCCGAAGACGTCCTTGTACAGCGCCACCGTGAGCGACAGGAACATGGCGATCGCGAGAAGAAAGGCGATGCCCAGCACGCGCGGTGCAAATTTCTTTGGCATCATCCCGCGATCCTCACCGTCGTCGTCGCTCCCCAGATCGCGAGGCTCAGGAAGAAGTCCAGCAGCGCGGTCGTCACGATCGCGGTCCGCACCGCACGCCCGACTGCCACACCGACCCCCGCCGGCCCACCGCTCGCGCGGTAGCCGTAGTAGCAGTGGGTCATGATGATCACGACCGCGAACACCAGCACCTTGCCGAACGACCACAGCACGTCGATCGGCGGTAGGAACAGGTTGAAATAGTGGTCGTACGTGCCCGCCGACTGCCCGTAGAACTCGACGGTGATCGTTCGCGCCGCCAGATAACTCGTCAGCAGGCCGATCACGTACAGCGGGATGATCGCGACGAAACCGGCGATGATCCGCGTGGTGACCAGGAACGGCAGGCTCGGGATGCCCATGACCTCAAGGGCGTCGATCTCCTCCGAGATCCGCATGGCGCCGAGCTGCGCGGTAAAGCCTGATCCCACCGTTGCCGAAAGGGCCAGGCCTGCGACGAGTGGCGCGATCTCGCGAGTGTTGAAGTAGGCACTCACGAACCCAGCGAACGCACTCGTGCCGATCTGGTTGAGCGCCGTGAAGCCCTGCAGACCGACGACCGTTCCCGTGAACACCGACAGCCCGACCATCACACCGATCGTGCCGCCGATGACCGCCAGCGCGCCGGAACCGAAGCTGACCTCGGCCAGCAGCCGCAGCGTCTCCTTCGAGTACCGCCTGAGCGCGCGCGGCGTCCACGCCAACGCCTTGATGTAGAAGGCCAGCTGGTCGCCGAACCCGTCCAGAGTGGACAGCGCCTTGTTCGCCATCAGCTCCCCTTCGCGGGCACGACCTGCAGGTAGATCGTGGTGAGGACGAAGTTGACGAAGAACAACAACAGGAACGTGATGACCACGGCCTGGTTCACCGCGTCACCGACGCCCTTCGGCCCGCCCGCCGGGTTGAGTCCCCGGTAGGCCGCCACGATGCCCGCGATGAACCCGAAGATCAGCGCCTTGAGCTCACTGATCCACAGGTCCGGCAGCTGCGCCAACGCGCTGAAGCTCGCCAGGTACGCACCCGGCGTGCCGTCCTGCATGATCACGTTGAAGAAGTACCCACCCAGCACGCCGACGACGCTGACCATGCCGTTGAGCAGCACGGACACCAGCATCGCCGCCAGCACCCGAGGCACGACCAGGCGGTGGATCGGCGATACGCCGAGCACCTCCATGGCGTCGATCTCCTCGCGGATCTTGCGAGAACCGAGGTCCGCGCAGATGGCCGAGCCACCCGCACCCGCGATCAGCAACGCCGTCACGATCGGACTCGCCTGCTGAATGATCGCCAGCACACTCGCCGCACCCGTGAAGCTCTGCGCACCGATCTGCCTTGTGAGACTGCCCAGCTGAAGCGCGATGACCGCACCGAACGGAATGCTGACCAGCGCCGTCGGCAACACCGTCACGCTGACGATGAACCAGCTCTGCTGAATGAACTCCCGCAGCTGGAACGGCCTGCGGAACGTCGTCCGCACGACATCGATGCCGAGCTGGCACAGCTTTCCGGTCTCCCGCAGCGCACCAGCACCGGGGAAAGTCGACTGCGTCGTCACAGCACACCACCGTGCCGAGGCCACGGACTCGGCGTGGGAGCCGCCTGCACTCCAGCGTGCACCCCGTACCGCGTCTGCTCCTCCGGCGTCAGGCTCTCGATGATCCCCTGCTGAGCCTGGCGCGGCAGCTGGTGAATGATCGACATGACCCGGTCCTTGCGACGGCGCACGGCGTCGCGCAACGGCAACCCCGGCGTCGGCTCGATCTGCGGGATGATGCCCCGGACGTCCTCGGTCGTCGAACCGTCCGAGTGCCCGGCGTCCGCGTGCGCCTGCTCGGCCGCCATCGTCGCCGTGTCCTTCTCCTCGGACATGCCGATCGGCCCCAGCCGACGCCCGTTCAGAAACTGCTCCACAACCGGCTCATCACTGGTGAGGAGCACTTCCCTCGGCCCGAACATGATGAGCTCGCGCCGGAACAACATCCCCAGGTTGTCCGGCACCGTGCGAGCAATGTTGATGTTGTGCGTGACGATCAGAATCGTCGCGTCGATCTGCGCGTTGAGGTCGATCAACAACTGGCTCAGATACGCCGTCCGCACCGGGTCCAATCCGGAGTCCGGCTCGTCGCACAAAATGATCTCGGGGTCCAGCACCAGCGCTCGCGCCAACCCGGCCCGCTTGCGCATACCGCCGGAGATCTCACCGGGCAGCTTCTTCTCCGCCCCGACGAGCCCGACCATCTCCATCTTCTCGAGGACGATGCGCCTGACCTCGGCCTCGGTCTTACGAGTGTGCTCACGCAGCGGAAACGCGATGTTGTCGTACAGGTTCATCGACCCGAACAACGCACCATCCTGGAACAGCACGCCGAACATCTTCCGAATCTCGTACAACCGATGCTCAGAGCACCGCACCAGATCCGTGCCGTTGATGATGATCTTGCCCTGCTCCGGCTTGAGCAGCCCGACCAACGACTTCAGGAAGACACTCTTACCCGTTCCCGAAGGCCCGAGCATCACGCTGACCTCACCCGGCGGCAACGTGAGCGTGACGTCCTGCCAGATGGTCTGCTTGCCGAAGGACTTGGTGAGACCCTCGACGACCACCTCGACGCCCATCCGCACCTCCGCACACGCCCAACGACGCCGGGGGGATCGGCGCCACACCTGGGCAACGAGTTCGTTCGCGGCAGGTTACTCACCAGTTGGCCTAATGCTGGTTGCGTTCAGATAACACCACCGAGCGTGACCTCGCAAAACGGTCACCAACGCCTAGACCACTCACTCACAACCGGGTTACGGGCCACCCGGTCGGTTGCAGCCGAAGTGATCTGACAACGTTGTCTTCGGCACCAGGTCAGGCGCAGAACAAAACGGGCGTGCACCCCGTTGAAAGGTGCACGCCCGTCTCGCGTGTTCAAACAAGAGCCCCAACCGGGGCCAGGATCACTTGAGGGTGATCTTGGCGCCAGCGGCCTCGAGCTTCTCCTTGGCGGCGTCGGCGACGTCCTTCGCCACGCCCTCCAGGATCGCCTTCGGAGCCGACTCGACGAGCTCCTTGGCCTCCTTCAGGCCCAGGCCCGAGACGACCTCACGGACGACCTTGATGACCTGGATCTTCTTGTCGCCGGCCGACTCGAGGATGACGTTGAAGTCCGTCTGCTCCTCGACCTCGGCAGCAGCGGCACCGGGGCCGGCAACAGCGGCAACGGCGACCGGAGCCGCGGCGGTGACCTCGAAGGTCGTCTCGAACTGCTTCACGAACTCGGACAGCTCCAGGAGGGTCATCTCCTTGAAAGCGTCGAGCAGCTCTTCGGTGCTGAGCTTCGCCATGATCGGCGTTCCTTTCTATTTCCCGCGCGAAAGCGTCGGGTGTGTCTTTGGGTGATCAGCTTTCGGCGGGAGCGTCGGCTTCGGCGGCGGGAGCCGCGGCGGCCTTCTTCTCCTGCAGGGCAGCAGCCAGGCGAGCGACCTGGGAAGCCGGGGCGTTGAACAGACCCGCAGCCTTGGCCAGGTTGCCCTTCATCGCGCCCGCGAGCTTCGCGAGCAGCACCTCACGGCTGTCGAGGTCCGCGATCGCGGAGACCTCTTCAACCGAGAGCGGGCGGCCATCCATGTAGCCGCCCTTGATGATCAGGGCCTTGTTGTCCTTCGCGAAGTCGCGGATCGCCTTCGCGGCGTCGACGGGCTCGCCCTCGACGAACGCGATGGCGGTCGGACCGGCAAGCAGGGCCTCGAGGCCCTCGATGCCAGCGTCCTCAGCCGCACGCTTGACCAGCGTGTTCTTCGCAACGGTGTACGTGGTGCCCGCGCCGAGAGCGCGACGCAGCGTGGTGAGCTGCGCCATGGAGAGGCCACGGTACTCAGTGACAACAGCTGCCGAGCTGTCGCGGAACTTGTCCGCGAGCTCAGCGACCGCCGTAACCTTGCTGGGCTTCGCCATGATCGCCTCCTCTCTGGGCTGGGTTAGACCGCCGGCCAGGAGAAGGTCCCGAAACAACAAAAACGCCCTCGCGCACAAGCAGCACGGGGCGTCATAAGACTAACCTCGTCCTCCCTGCGCGGGCCGCCCGTGTTGCAACGGGGCCTTCGTTCTCCTTGCGGAGAAAACCTGCGGTCTTCGGTAGAACTGTCACGAAGACTACGCGAGTCGTGTCCGCCGGACCAAATCGGCATGATGTGACCTGTGACAGACGAGCCCGGCAAGGAACTCGCACCCAGGCAGCCCGACGCGCCCCGGCCGCCCGAGGTGGACCAGGAGCAGCTTCGGCAGTTCCAGGAGTTCCAACGGTTCCAGGAGTTCCAGCGCTACCAGCAGGCCACCGGTCAAGCCCCGGAACCGCCGAAGCAGCCGCGAGGCGGCAAGCGCTGGTGGCTCGTCGTGCTCGGCAGCCGCATCTTCTGGCGCGCGCTCACGTTCCTGACGGTCGTCATCGTCGGCCTGTGGGCCTACAACCACTACTTCGGCTCCGACGACGCAGGCGACATCGCGCAGGACAGCGGCGGCGTGACGGGCGCGGCGCAGGGTCTCTCCGCGCCGGCCGGCCTGCAGGGCACTGTCGGCATGTTCTACAAGCACGTCTCGTTCGCGGACACGACCCGCGCATGCACCCTGTTCCTGCGCGACGACACCCGCCAGAAGTTCGCCAACGGCAACAACGCAAGCGATTGCGCCGCCGCGGTCAAGGACCTGAAGGCCAAGGTGACCAGCGTCGACCGGTACCAGCAGGTGATGTTCCCGCCGGACATGCTGAAGACCCCGACGACCACCAAGGTCACCATCGACTCCTGCGAGCTGACCGTCGAGGGCGGCCCGCGCCTCGGCACGTTCGTCGTGGAGAAGGTCGGCGCCGGCTGGGTCATCACCGACTGGTCACCGAGCACCTGTGGCTGATGCCGTCTCCGCGACCACCGGCAGGTCGAGGCCCTCCTCGGCGACGGCCATGCGTTGCCGCTGGAGGGCGCCTGTCGACCGGGCCAGGATGGACCACGCCGCTGATGTTCCTGCTGTCGGTACGGAAACCGTTGTAGGACAACGCGAAAGGCCCCCGGCGAACCGGGGGCCTTTCACAAAAGCCAACTAACCGAAGGTGAGGCTCAGGCCTCGTCCACCAGCAGGTTGCGGGTGCGGTTCGGGTCGACCGGGATGCCGGGGCCCATCGTCGTCGAGACGACGACCTTCTTGACGTAACGGCCCTTGGCGGCAGACGGCTTCGCACGCAGGATCTCGTCCAGCGCCGCCGCGTAGTTCTCCACCAGCTTGTCGGCGTCGAAGGACACCTTGCCGATGACGAAGTGCAGGTTGGCCTGCTTGTCGACGCGGAAGTTGATCTTGCCGCCCTTGATCTCGTTCACAGCCTTCGCGACCTCGGGGGTCACGGTGCCGGTCTTCGGGTTCGGCATCAGGCCACGCGGGCCCAGGATGCGAGCGATACGACCGACCTTCGCCATCTGGTCGGGGGTCGCGATCGCGGCGTCGAAGTCGAGCCAGCCACCCTGGATGCGCTCGATGAGGTCCTCGGAGCCAACGGCGTCCGCACCGGCGGCCTCGGCCTCAGCGGCCTTGTCACCGGTTGCGAAGACGATCACGCGGGCGGTCTTGCCCGTACCGTGCGGCAGGTTCACGGTGCCGCGGACCATCTGGTCGGCCTTGCGAGGGTCGACGCCGAGGCACATCGCGACCTCGACGGTGGCGTCCAGCTTCACCTTGGACGTTTCCTTGGCGAGCTTGGCGGCCTCCAGCGGCGAGTACAGCCGCTCCCGGTCCACCAGCTCTGCGGAGGCCTTGTAGGCCTTGCTGCGCTTCATAACTCTGTTCCTTAACTACGTGGATCAGTTCGTGGTTCGTGAGCCGCGCTCGGCTCTCCCACGCTTTCGGGTAAAGAAAAGATCAGCCTTCGACCGTGATGCCCATGGAACGGGCAGTGCCGGCGATGATCTTCGCGGCCTGGTCGATGTCGTTCGCGTTGAGGTCGACCATCTTGACCGTGGCGATCTGGCGCACCTGCTCCATGGTCACCTTGGCGACCTTGACGCGGTGCGGCTCGCCGGAGCCCTTGTCGACACCGGCAGCGGCGAGGATGAGCCTCGCGGCGGGCGGGGTCTTCAGCTTGAAGTCAAACGAGCGGTCTTCGTACACGGAGATCTCAACCGGCACGACCTGACCACGCTGCGACTCGGTCGCGGCGTTGTAGGCCTTGCAGAACTCCATGATGTTGACGCCGTGCTGACCAAGCGCGGGACCGACGGGCGGCGCCGGGTTGGCGGCACCAGCCTTGATCTGCAGCTTGATGATCGCTGACAGCTTCTTCTTCTTGGGTGGCATTTTCCGTACTTCCTGTTATTGCAGTGTCCGCGCGCGACCCTGCCAGCCGCAGCGTGGCCGATCGGCCTCCCTTGCGGGAAACCGCTCAGATCTTGGAGACCTGGCTGAACGACAGCTCGACCGGCGTCTCCCGGCCGAAGATCGACACCAGGACCTTCAGCTTCTGACCGTCCGCGTTGACCTCGCTGATCGTGGCGGGCAGCGTGGCGAACGGTCCGTCCATGACGGTGACCGACTCGCCGACCTCGAAGTCGACCTCGATGGTCGGCTTCGACGCGGTGGTGGAGGCGGCCTTCTTGCCGCCCTCGGCCGGCTTCTGCTCCTGCTGCGGGAGCAGGAACTTCAGCACCTCGTCGATCGTGAGGGGCGAGGGCTTCGAGGTGGCTCCGACGAACCCGGTGACGCCCGGCGTGTTGCGGACGGCGCTCCAGGACGCGTCGGTGAGCTCCATGCGGACCAGGATGTAGCCGGGCAGCACCTTGCGCTGCACCAGCTTGCGCTGGCCGTTCTTGATCTCGGTGACCTCTTCGGTCGGCACCTCGACCTGGAAGATGTAGTCCTCCATGTCGAGCGTGTGGATACGAGTCTCGAGGTTCGCCTTGACCTTGTTCTCGTAGCCGGCGTACGAGTGCACGACGTACCAGTCGCCGGGCGCGCGGCGCAGGGCCTGGCGCAGCTCTTCGGCGGGGTCCTCGGGCTCTTCGTCGATCGGCGTCTCGTCGATCGCCAGCACGTCGGCGTCGGTCTCGTCCGCGGCGTCGCCGTCTTCCGACGGGACAGTCTCGGACTCCACAGCCTCCGACTCGACCGTCTCGTCGACCGCGGTGTCCTCGGACACCTCGTCGTCGGTGAGGTCGGTCAGCTCCTGGGCGTCGACGCCGTTATCGGAGGTCACTGTGGATCTCGCTTCCTGATTGCAGCGGCAGCTGTCCGGCTCAGCCGAACAACTCGAAAACAGCCGCGCCGAAGCCGAGGTCGAGCGACCACACCAGCGCAACCATGAAGACCACGAACACCAGCACGACGCCGGTGTAGGTGATCAGCTGCTTGCGGGTCGGCCAGATCACCTTGCGGAGCTCGCCGATGACCTCGCGGAGGTAGCGGAAGAACCGCCCGATCAGCGAGGGACGCTTCTCCTGTCCTTCACGGGTCTTAGTCGGGCGACCCTTCTTCGCGTCCTCGTCCGACTCGTCGGTCTTGACGCTCTTCTTCGACTCAGCGCTGCCGTCCTTGCGGGCGGCCGGGCGAGAGGAGGCACGACGCTCACGTCGCGCCGCAGCAGTAGACGGCCGGACAGCGCCTTCGCGCTCGTCCGGCTGGTCCTGCTCGCGGCCCTCGGCCATGCCGTCCTCCACTCCACCCATGACGCGCTTCGACAGCAGGGGCGACAGGACTTGAACCTGCAACCTGCGGTTTTGGAGACCGCTGCTCTGCCAGTTGAGCTACACCCCTTCGGGATCACGAAGACCCCCTGGCCACGCAAGATTGGAAGTGTACGTCAGCCGTGCCCGTCCATTCCAACCAGACCGCTCCAGCACCTGCCGAGCGGCCTGACGCACAGCCTACCCACACGACATCGGAGAACACGAATCAGGGTCGCGCAACTGCATCGAGGCCGAGCACCGAATCTGCCGTGAGCACCGCAAACACCTTCGGGCGTAAACGCCTGACGGTGTGCTTAATCACATGATCAACGAACGCGCACGCGGGCGAAGGCGCCCGTCAACACCGACTTGCCGTCAAAAGCCGCGTTGATGTTGACCTTCACAGTTCCGTCTTCGAAGTCCTTGGTGACCTTCGCGGTCACCTCGACCAGCGCGCCCTCGTCGTCGTTGGGCACCACGACCGGCCGGCCGAAGCGGCAGCCGTACTCGACGATCGCGCCGGGGTCGCCGAGCCACTCCGCGACGATCCGCGAGGCAACGGCCATGGTCAGCATGCCGTGCGCGATCACGTCCGGGAGGCCGACATCCTTCGCGGTCTTCTCGTTCCAGTGGATCGGGTTGAAGTCCAGCGAGGCGCCCGCGTACCGCACCAGATCGCCACGCGTGAGGCGGACGGACAGCGGCGGCAGCTCGGTGCCGATCGCGGTGTTGATCTCCACGCTCACGCGTCCTCTCCCCTCACGACGAGCATCGACTTGGCGGTCGTGACGGGCTCGCCGTCGACGGTGCCGATCTCGGTCCGCACGGTCACCATGTCGTTGCCCATGCGGGACGTGATGGCGTCGATGTGCGCCACGCAGACGAGCTGGTCGCCCGCGGTGATGGGGCGGTGGTGGACGAAGTTCTGGTCACCGTGCACGACCCGGCTGTAGTCGAGCTTCAGCTCCGGGTCGAACATGACCGTCTCGTTCGTCTTCATCGACACCACGATCGCGAACGTCGGTGGCGCGATGACATCCCTGTGCCCCAACGCAATTGCCGCTTCGGCGTCGCGGTAGGCCGGGCTGGTCGCGCCGATCGCCTCGGCGAACTCGCGGATCTTCTCGCGGCTCACGTCGTACGGCGCCGACGGCGGATAGCTGCGTCCGATGAAGGAGGGGTCGAGAGGCACCCGAGCAGCCTATACGCGACGAGGCCCGCCCCAGGTGTGGGACGGGCCTCGTGCGAAGAAGCTGACTACGCGCTCAGCGGGTTTCCTTGTGCGCGCGGTGCGTCTTGCAGTTCGGGCAGAACTTCTTGATCTCCAGGCGGTCCGGGTCGTTGCGCCGGTTCTTCCTGGTGATGTAGTTCCGGTGCTTGCACTCCTCGCACGCGAGGGTGATCTTCGGGCGTACGTCGGTTGCAGCCACGGTCCTTGCCTTCCTGAGAGCACACGATCCCCTGAGACCCAGTACGGGCTTACCGCCTGGAGGGGTCGGGCCACGAAGTTGCGGCCCGGGGGTCTGGGGGCTTGGCCCCCAAAATCATGCGGAGCGAGGTCGGTTGGCGCTTTCCGCCGACACACCCCACCCACTCGCGTAGCGGTGGCCGGACTTGAACCGGCGACACAGCGATTATGAGCCGCTTGCTCTACCAACTGAGCTACACCGCTTTACACAACACAAGCCGCGATGCTGACATCGCGGCCGAGTCGTGGAGCCCCTTTACGGAATCGAACCGTAGACCTTCTCCTTACCATGGAGACGCTCTGCCGACTGAGCTAAAGGGGCCTGCTCTTTCGTTCTTGCCGAGCGAGGAGAACTCTACAACACGGCGCAACGAAGAACGAAATCCGGGGGTGCCTCTAGTGCACCAGGGTGAGCACCGTCTCATCGCGGGCTCCCCTGACCTGCACCGTCCGGGCCCGCAGCCAAGCCTCGAACCGGTCCTCGGACAGCGGCCGCGAGATCAGGTATCCCTGCGCGACATCGCATCCCATGCCGACGAGCTGATCGCGAGCGGCGTCGTCCTCGACGCCCTCCGCCACCACGACGAGGCCGAGCGAGTGCCCGAGCTCGACGATCGACCGCACCACGGCCATGTCGCCGAGGTCGGTGCCCATGCCGAGCACGAACGACTTGTCGATCTTCACCTCGTCCACCGGCAGCTGGCGCAGGTACGCCAGTGACGAGTAGCCGGTGCCGAAGTCGTCGACGGCCAGCACGACACCGATCGCGTGCAGGCGCCGCAGCACCGGCAGAGCGCGCTCGGGGTCGGCCATCACGCCGGACTCGGTGAGCTCGAAGGTCAACAGCCCCGAAGGCACGTCGTGGCGGGCGAGGGCATCCGCCACGCGGTTCGGGAAGTCCTCGTCGGCCAGCGTCCGTACGGAGAGGTTCACCGCGATGGACATCCGCAGGCCGCGGTCGAGCCAGCGGCGGACACGTTCGAGCGCGCGATCCATCACGAAGTCGGTCAGCACGTCCACGAGACCGGTGGCCTCGACCGCGGGCACGAACTCGTCCGGGTCGACGCGGCCGAACTCCGGATGTGTCCAGCGCACCAACGCTTCCGCGCCGACGACCTGACGTGACGGCAGGGCGACCTTTGGCTGGTAGTGCACGGAGATCTGCCCGGTCTCGACGGCCTGGCGGAACTGCGTCACGAGCTGGAAGCGGCGCAGGAAGATCTGGCCCATGCTCGGCGAGTAGGCCTTCACCGGCGTGCCTTCCGAGGTCGCGCGCACAGCGACGTCTGCCCGCTGCAGCAACGCGTCCGGGTCGAGATCCCCGGTCTCGGAGTCCGCTTTGGACGCGTAGCCGACGACCGCGGAGGCCTCGACCGTGAGCCGGTCGACGGGATACGGCACGGAAAGTCCTACCCGCAGCCGTTCCGCGATCTCATGGGCGGCAACGGCACGGGAGTCGTCGAGGTACGCCGCGAACGCGCCACCCTCCAACCGTGCCAATGGCACGTCGGCTCCGAGCGCGTCCCGCAGCCGGCGACCGGCCGCGACGACCATGCGGTTACCCCAGGCCTGGCCCAGCGCATCAGACACCGTCGACAGAATGTCGAGGTCGATGCGCAGCACCACGCCCTTCTGGGACTCGCGGAGCGGTTCGGCGCACGCCTCGCGGAAGCCAGGCCGGTTGAGCAGGCCGGTCAGCGGGTCGTGGTAGGCGTCGTGGCGCAGTCTGGCCAGCAGCCTGCGGTTGTCGACGGCGGTCGCGAGGTGCGAGGCCAGGGTCCTGAGCAGCTGGATGTCGGCCTTGCCGAAGCCGCGCCACCGGGAGAGCCGGTCGTGCGCCTCGACCGCGCCGAGCAGCTGGGTCGCGCCGCGCAACGGGACGACCAGTGCTTCCTGGGCGTCGCGGCGCAGCAGGGCCTCGGTGACGTCCTCGGTCGCGTCGGCGACGCGGTAGTAGCGGACGTGCGTGCCGGGCAGTTGGAGGACCGGGTCCTCGCGCACCACGCGCGGGTCCGCGTTGGTCATCTCGTCCGGCAGCGGTTCGCCCGCGACGAGGGTGATCATGGCTTCCTGCGGGTCGGTGCGCAGGCGCAGCACGACCCTGTTGGCGTTGAGCTGCTCGCGGATGCGTTCCGCGATGAGCTGCCACTCATCTTCTTCGACGCCTGTGGTGATGTCGTCGTCGGGCTGGCGTGGGCCGGTGCCGTGCTGCCCCGACCTCGCGACCCGGAGGCTGACCTCGCTCAGCGCCTCGAGGTCGCGCTGTTCACGCAGCAACGCCGAGTACGCGAGGTAGGTCGCCACGATGCCCGCGAGCACCAGGATGATCAGTACGCCGCCCCACTCGGTGGTGGAGGCGATCTGGAAGCCGACGAGGCCGGCCGAGGTGTTCAGCAGCGCGACGACGAGGGTCTGCAGCACGAGACGGAGGCTGTTGCCCACCCGCATCGACTTGCCCATCAGCCGCAACGCGCACAGGCCGAGCACGCTGGCGAGCATCGGCACGGTGATCGTGCCGACGAAGGCGCCCGCCCAGAACGGCCCGCTGGGTCCGACGATCCTGTTCACCGCCTCCGCCGCGGCGAACGCGACGGAGATCTCCATGAACATGAGGCCCGCGTTGTAGACAGCGCGGTCCAGGATCCGCCTGCCGAGCAACGTGCCGACGCCAGCGACCACATGCGCGGCGAGCACGACCTCGAACGGGGCCACCAGCAGGCCCAGCACCAGCGGAATCTCGGTGAAGGAGATCGTCCACGCGACGCCGCTGCGGACGTCGACGTTGATCGCGAGCTGCTCGGCCAGCAGGAAGCCGACCACGAGCAGCGGGCCGATCCAGAAGAGAGACGTCTGCTGTTTGTCCGGTAGCCAGGCCGCGACCATGCCCGCGCAGACGACGCCTGCCACCAGGAGGGTGACGGCGAACGCGCTGAACGCGCGGTTGGTGGACTTGGCCGACCAGGCGGCCGAGTCCGACACGGGGGCCGACGCTCGGTCGGACATCCAGCCTCCTCGTCGGCCTGCGGTGGGGGACCTCTAGGCGTGACTGAGGGGTCCCGCACTTGGCGATCAGGACCCCTCCAGGGGCATTAATGTACCCCGCTCGGGGGACAAAATGGCAGGTCGAGCACCCCTAGTGACGCCGATTCACCCAGACGTGGCTACGGGGTCAGGTGCCCTTGGAGCACAGTCACGGCCTGCCCTCGCAGCAATACGCGATCTTGAGCGAGCGTCGCGCGCACGATGCCCCCGCGCGGTGAGGCCTGCTCCGCCAGCAGGTCAGCGCGGTGAAGCCGAGGCACCCAATAGGACGCCAGCGTGCAGTGGGCCGAACCGGTGACGGGGTCCTCCGGGATGCCGACGGCCGGATAGAAACATCGACTCACGATGTCCGCCTCGCCGTCGCCGACCGCCGTGACGATTACTCCGCGTGACGAAATCTGTGTCAGTCCTTGGACATCAGGTTGTAAGGAACGGACTTCGGCGGCGCTTTCGACCTCGATCAGGTAGTCGAACCGGCCACGTGAGACGGACTTGATCGTCGCACGTGGCAGAGTCGATGAGAGGGCTTCCACAATCTCGTCTGATGGGTCAATCAGCTCAGGGGGATCCGCCGGGAAGTCCATCCGGATCCAGTCGCCCTCGGGGACACAGGTGAGGACCCCGCTACGCGTGGTGAACTTCCTGCTCCCCGCCCAGCACGTGCGCGGTCGCGAGAGTGGCGTGCCCACAGAGGTCGACCTCGACCTCCGGCGTGAACCATCGCAGGTGGTCGTCCGGGGTGACGAAGGCCGTTTCGGCGTGCTTCATCTCGGCGGCGACGTTCTGCATCCAGACGTCGTCACGAGGTTCCGTCAGCAGCACGACGGCGGCGGGGTTGCCCGAGAAAATCCGGTGAGTGAACGAATCCACGACGAAGATCTCCACGACACGACCTTGCCATGCTCAGATGAGATGTGACCGAGATTTTCCAGTTCCAGGAAGCTGATCCGGACTCACTGCAGCCGTCGTGGCGTCCCTCGCGCTTGCACTCGCTCAGGTGGCGGCCCGGCTGGGATCTGGCGTCACTGCTCGACGAGTGGGAACACCGTCTCACCGGGCTGGACGACCCGGACACGGCGGCGATCGTGACGCTGCCGAGCCGCGAGACCGCCGACGCGGCACCGTTGATCGCGCACGGCTTCGCCCCGGTCACGGTGGTCGCCGAGCGCACGGCGGGCCACGCACACATCCGCCGACCGTCCGACGTGCAGATCCGGCCGGCCACCAGCGCCGACCTTGATGTCGCCGTCGCGCTGAACATGAACACGATCAGGTACGACACGTCGTTCGGCATGATGACCGAACGCGCGAACACCGAGGAGCTCGCTGCGAGCGGCCATCGCCGAGATGCTCGCGTTCGACGACGACTGCGTCTGGCTCGCCGAGCGCGACGGCACGCCCATCGGCGCGATCACCGTCAAACAGCCGCCGCACTCGGACTGGGTGCGGACGTACACCGAGACCAGTCCGATCGCCTACATCGACCACCTCGGCGTGCGGCCGGACGCACGAGGCAGTGGCGCCGGAGGTGCACTCGTGGCGTTCGCGCACGATCTGCTCGACCGTGCGGGCATGGCCTCGACGCTGCTGCACCACGCGTTGCCCAACCCTCTCTCGACGCCGTTCTGGTACTCGCACGGCTATCGGCCACGGTGGACGTTGTGGGTCCGTCGGCCGGCTTTGCGCAGCTCTCCCGGCGTGTCTCCGTGACCCGAACGGCCTAATCAGCCATGCTTGCCTCGTTCGCACAAGTGAAGAACCCGAACGGCCACGTACTTGTGGAACGAATTCGGCCTCTATTTCGACAAAGGGGTAGCGAATTCGGACACACCTGGGGGGTCGAGATGGAACTCAGCGGAAGAGCGAGAGCGATGCTGCGGGCTGTCGCGGCGGGACGCGCCGAGGTCACGGGTGGCTCAGAACCTGAGCTGTACGTCGACGGGCTGCCCTGCTGCGACCTGATGGCCACGCACGACATCGTGCACGCCGGCCTGCTGCGCCCGACGCAGCCAACGAGCTTCGGTCACCGCGTCGGCGCGGAACTGACCGACGACGGCCGTGCGGCACTCGCGGCGAGTTGATCGCCCAATGATCGAACATGTGTTCGATGTGGGGTATGCTGCGCGCTGAGGCCGGTACGCAAGAGAGAGGAAGCTCTTGCGCACCGGCCTCAGCCTTCAGCTCACCTTCTGCCGAGTGGCCACGTTGAGCCGGTTCCACACGTTGATCGCCGAGATCGCGATCGTCAGCCCGCCGAGCTGCTCCTGGCTCCAGTGCTTCGCCGCCTCGTTCCACACGTCGTCGCTGACGTGCACGTGCGTCATCTCCTCGGCCAGCGCGAACGCCGCCTTCTCCGCGTCGGTGTAGTACGGCACGTCCCGCCAGCCGGCTCGCCGAACGCCTTGAGGATGTCGTGTTCGCTCGACCCGCTGAACAGGATCCGCGCCTGCGGCGTGCCGATCTGTTGCGGCACAGTCATGATCACGCCGTCGACGTACTCGACGCCGTTGTCGCTCGCCCACTTCGCCGTGGCGCGGGCCTGCTCCGGCGTGCCGGACGTCAGGTTGACCAGCTTCTTGATGTCCTTGGTGAGCAGCGGCTGCTGGACCTCATAGGTGGGCAGGCACGTGACGACGACGTCTGCTTCGAACGCTTCTTCCGGCGTGGCAACACTTTTGGCGTTCGGCAGCGACTTCGGCGTCCGGTTCCACACCGTCACCTCACAGCCCTCGCCGACGAGGGCCGTGGCGAGCGCACTACCCATCCGGCCGAGGCCGAGCACGCTCACTTTCTTGATCTCCGTCATGCGGCAATACTCGGCTTGCCACTGTCAAAGCGACAAGTACCTACTACTTTGTCAGGTACCCACCTTTTGGTAAGGATCCTGGATGAAGCCTCGAACGTACTCGTGCGGACTCGACGCGGCGATCGACGTGATCGGCGGCAGGTGGAAGGCGCTGATCCTCTGGGCGCTGCACTACGGCCCGCTGCGCACCGGCGAACTGCGGCGCAAGGTGTCCGGCATCAGCGAGAAGATGCTCATCCAGGTGCTGCGCGAAATGGAGGCGGACCTGATCGTGCACCGCGAGGTGTTCCACGAGGTGCCGCCCCGCGTCGAGTACTCACTGACCGAGCAGGGCGTCCGGCTCAACGACGCGCTGCTGCCGCTGGGCGACTGGGGCGAGGACAACATGACCGACATCGCCCGCCGCCGCGGCGTGGAACCCGCGCCTAGGCACTGAGGAAACGCTCAGCCCACTGCGGAATCTCGTAACCGCGCCCCCGCGAAGCCTCCGCCACGCGAGTCCGAACGGGCTGCGGCAGCTTGACCATGTCCATCCGCTGCTTCTCCCTCGTCTGCTCACCGAGCAGGTGCCGCGCCGCCCCCGCGAAGTGCCCTTCGTCCGCCCGCGGGTCCTCCAACGCGGCGGCGATCTCCGCGATCGGCACGTGGCTCAGGACCAGGCCCGGCATGTCCTCGTACGGCGGGTGACCCGGCGTCCCACCGGTGCCGGACGCGCACCACGCCAGCAGCTGCAGCACTCGGGTCACGGGATCGACGTCCTGCAACAGCTTGCCCGCCTTGGCCACCAGGCCGGAGTCGCGGGTGCGCCTGAAGTGGCCGAGCATCTGGTCGGTCAGCTCGTTCAACGCGGGCGGCACCGCCTGGAGCCAGTCCAGCCGCTCCGGCCGCACGTCCGCGTTGCGCCCGCCGTCGGCGGAGATACCGCGCTCGATCAACCAGCGCACCAACGCTTCGCCGTCCGCGAGCTCCGCGAGACCGTCCCACTCACGCCACTGGAGCGCCACGCCGTGGTGGAGGACGACCTCGGCTCGGCACTCACCCTGCGCGTCGAGGAACTCGAACCGGACCTGCCCCGCGCACGCACACACCACGCCGCTCAACGACTTCACCGCCATGACCGCGAACAGGTCGTCCGAAGGCGACAGGTCCACGTAGGCCGTTCCGTACGAACTGATCTCGCTGAGCCGAACGCTGGAACCGTTACGCAGAACGGAGTCCAGCGCGGAAAGCTCGGCCATTTGTTCGCCTTTCAGAACCAGTGCAGGCAATGCGGGGGACGCTCGGCGCGGAAGAGTACGTCAGCCCGAGCGGCCGCGTCCGCGGAATGGCCGCGGATGTGCCCGGCGCGCACGAGCGTGCTCGGAACCGTGCCACCGAGGTAGATCGACCCCAGGTCCCGCACATCCAGCGACAGGTCCGGTTCCCGGCCGGTCGGGACGCATCCGGCCTGGCCGTTGTGGACAGTCAGCAGGTAGCGGCCGTGCTCGCCGAGGAACGGGTCGTCGACGTCGAGGACGAGCTCACCGTCGGCTCCCCAGCCGCGCGCGGCCAACGCCCGTGGGATGTCCAGCAGCCGCACCCAGAGCCAGTCGATGTGGTTGCTCACCTGACCCGCGTTGAAGTCCGCGAACTGCCACCGCAGCGGATGATCCGGCGGGAAGTGCTTGAACACCACCCTGGTGACGAGGTCGTGCCCGAGCGCGAAGCAGGCCAGCACCGTGAAAACAACGTCGTCGGCCGTGATGATCTCGTCGACCGTCAGGGTGCCGTCGTCGAGCGAGTAGGTGGCGTACCCGTCAGGAATGCCGTCCGCGCCACGGTGAACGGCGACATACCGCTCCGCCCTGGCGATCGGCGGCTGTCCCGCACCCAGCGCCCACCAGCGCGCCGGCCGCGACACCGCGCCAGGCTGCGCGCGGCGGTACCCGTCGTAGACCGCTTCCAGAATTTCGCCGCACTCGGCCCGCCGCAGCAGTTCTACCGAGCCTGGGTCCGCCGGTGTCGCACGCAACGCGCCTTGCTGCCGTTCCACGGTCAGCCGCTGTGTGTAGGTCGCCGGCCCGTAGCCGAACCGCCCGTAGATCGTTCCTTCGCTGGCGAGCAGCATCGACAGGAACTCCCCGCGCGCCCTCAGGTCGGCGATCTGACGGCGCATCATCGCGGTGAGCACGCCCTGCCGCCGGTGGGTGGGCAGGACTCCGACGTTGGTCACGCCCGTGGCCGGCGCGAGGGTTCCGCCCGGCAGGGTCAGTTCGAGGGAGTACGCGGCCGCCGTGCCGACGGGCCGCCCGTTCTCCGCGGCGAGCAGGTTGCGGTCCATCTCGAGCGCCGCCCAGAAGACCCCGCCGCCGTCCTCGTTCGGGGTCTCCGGGAACCGTGCGAACGCGGCGTGGACGGTGTCGACGAAGACACCGAGGTCTTGGTCGGTCGTGGACCGGATCTCCATTGCCGCAGCTTCCCGCAGGGATGGCGGCAGCACGAACCGAATTACGGCATGACCGCACGAGAAAGGCCCTGCGACCAGTTCTCACTGATCGCAGGGCCTTTGCTGCTTGTGTGGCGGGTAGAGGATTCGAACCTCTGTAGCTTTCGCGACGGATTTACAGTCCGCTCCCATTGGCCGCTCGGGCAACCCGCCTCACCACACCGCCGTAACGGTGCGGTCAGAACGATACATAACGGGATCGGGGCGCCTCAAATCGGGGGTCCCAGTAGCATCGACCGAGCCCGAAGACCCCGAGAGCGTTGAGGAGTGACAGTCGTGGCGGACCCGTCGTTCGACGTGGTGAGCAAGGTTGACCGGCAGGAGGTCGACAACGCGCTCAACCAGGCGGCCAAGGAGTTGAGCACGCGCTTCGACTTCCGCGGGACCAACACCACCGTGGCCTGGGCAGGCGAGGAGGCGATCACCTTCACCTCCGAGACCGAGGAGCGCTGCAAGGCGGCGATCGACGTCTTCCAGGAGAAGCTGGTCAAGCGCAACATCTCGATGAAGGCGTTCGAGGTGGGCGACCCGGCGATCTCCGGCAAGGTGTTCAAGGTCACGGGAAACCTCGTGCAGGGCATCACGTCGGAGAAGGCCAAGGAGATCGCCAAGAAGATCCGCGACGAGGCGCCCAAGGGCGTGCAGGCGCAGATCCAGGGTGACCAGCTGCGGGTGTCCGGCAAGAAGAAGGACCACCTGCAGGACGTCATCTCCCTGCTGAAGGGCTCCGACTTCGGTATCGCCCTTCAGTTCACGAACTACCGATGAAGGGCATCGTCCTCGCCGGTGGCAGCGGCACGCGCCTGCATCCGATCACGCAGGCCGTCTCCAAGCAGCTGCTGCCGGTCTACGACAAGCCGATGATCTACTACCCGCTGTCGGTGCTCATGCTGGCGGGCATCCGGGAGATGCTGATCATCTCGACGCCGGTCGACCTGCCGCTGTTCCGGCGGCTGCTGGGCGACGGGTCCCAGTGGGGCATGCGCTTCGAGTACGCCGAGCAGGCCGCGCCGAACGGGCTGGCGGAGGCGTTCATCATCGGCGCGGACTTCGTCGGTGACGACAGCGTCGCGCTGGTGCTGGGCGACAACATCTTCTACGGCCAGGGCTTCTCGCGCACGCTGCAGCAGCACGCGTCCTTTTTGGACGGCTGCGTGCTGTTCGGCTACCAGGTCAAGGATCCCGAGCGGTACGGCGTCGGCGAGGTCGACGAGACCGGGAAGCTCGTCTCCATCGAGGAGAAGCCGAAGGAACCGCGGTCGAACCGGGCCATCACCGGGCTCTACTTCTACGACAACGATGTGGTCGACATCGCGCGAAGCTCAAGCCGTCGCCGCGCGGCGAGCTGGAGATCACCGACGTCAACCTGCACTACCTGCGTGAAGGTCGCGCGCAGCTGGTGGAGCTGAGCCGCGGGTTCGCGTGGCTCGACACCGGCACGCACGACTCGCTGCTCGAGGCCGGGCAGTTCGTGCAGGTCCTGGAGCACCGGACCGGCGTGCGCATCGCGTGTCCCGAAGAGATCGCGCTGCGCATGGGCTTCATCACCGCCGAGGAGTGCTACGCGCTCGGTGAGAAGCTCGGGAAGTCCGGGTACGGCGAATACCTGATGGCAGTCGCGAAGCCGCGTTAGCGGCGGGCCATTTCTTCGAGCCTGCGGATGCGGTCGGCGATCGGCGGGTGGGTCGAGAACCACCTCGCGAACTGTTCCCCCGAACGGAACGGGTTCGCGATCATCAGGTGGCTCTGTGACACCACCCGCGGCTCCGGTGCGAGCGGCGCCGCCCGCGTCCCCAGCTCGATCTTGCGCAACGCCGAGGCCAGCGCCAGCGGGTCGCCGGTGAGCTCGGCGCCGGACCGGTCGGCCTGGAACTCGCGCGAGCGGCTCACCGCCAGCCGCACGACGGTCGCCGCGATCGGGCCCAGCAGCGCGATCAGCAGGAGGCCGAGCGGGCCTGGGCCGTCGTCGTCATCGCCTCCGCCGAAGATCCCGGCGAGCAGGGCGAGGTTCGCGAGCATCGTGATCACGGCCGCCAGCGCGCCGGCGACGCAGCTGATCAGGATGTCGCGGTTGTAGACGTGGGCGAGCTCGTGGCCGAGCACGGCGCGCAGCTCGCGTTCGTCGAGCAGCTCCAGGATGCCGGTGGTGCAGCAGACCGCCGCGTTGCGCGGGTTGCGGCCCGTCGCGAACGCGTTCGGCGCCGCCGTCGGGCTGATGTAGAGCCTCGGCATCGGCTGCTTGGCCTTCTGTGACAGCTCGCGCACGATCGCGAACATCACCGGCTGCTCCACCTGCGACACGGGCCGCGCCCGCATCGCGCGCAGTGCGAGCTTGTCGGAGTTGAAGTACGCGTAGGCGTTCACGCCCAAGGCCAGCAGCAGGCCGATGACCAGTGCCGTCCGGCCGAACAGGCCGCTGATCACGATGATCAGCGCGCTCATGCCGCCGAGCAGCAAGGCCGTCTTCAACCCGTTGATGTGCTTGTGCACGGTTTCGCCTCCGGGTCTCCTACGTCCTACCTCTCAACGAACCGGGCCGCCTGCCAGTTCCGGTCGCCGTCTCCGGTGCGGGCTCCGCGGCCGGGTCCAGCGCGGGTGGCGGCGGCACGTGGTCGACCCACGTGGCCAGCACGTCCCGCTCGTGGACCAGCTCCGCGACGGCGCCGTCGCCCTCGATCGAGCCAGTTCCCGGATAGCCGAACTCCGGCGCCCAGTGCAGCGCGTCGAACGGGCAGACCTCCACGCAGATGCCGCAGTAGAGACACTGGCCGTAGTCGATCGCGAACCGGTCGAGGACGTTGCGGCTGCGCGGGCGGGCACTTCCCGGCTGTTCCTCGACCTCGGTGTGCGAGGTGATGTGGATGCACCAGTCGGGGCACTCGCGCGCGCAGATCATGCAGACCGTGCAGTTGGCCTCCAACAGCGCGATGACGCCCCTGGTGCGCGGCGGAAGGCTGGTCACTTGGTCTCCTCACGGCGCGGGCCCCACGATGGGTCCGGCACTCCGGGTGGTGCGGTACGACGGCGGCTCGGAGCGCTCGTGGTGTCCTCGCCCGGTTCCAACGCCCCCGGCCACGGGCGGACGACCCGTGCGGCCAGCACGAAGTCCTTGCGCAACGGGTGACCCTCGAAGCTCTCCGGGAGCAGCAGGTGGTCCGTCCGTTCGTCGAGCTCGATCCCGAACATCTCGGCGGCCTCACGCTCGTGCCACGCGGCGCCCTTCCAGAGGTGGGCGACGCTCGGCAGCCGGGCGCCCTCGGCGATCTCGGTGCGCAGCATGACACCTTCGCGCGTGTCCGGGTTGATGACGTGGAGGAACACCGCGTGCCGTTGCCCTGACGAGCCCGGCCTGCCCGCGTCCTCGACGCCGAGCCAGTCGAACATCACGCAGCCCTCGGTGTGGTGCCTCGTCGCGGTCGCGAGCCAATCTGCGAGCTCGACGTGGTGGACTGTCTGACCGAACGCGGTTTTCGGGGTGCTCACGCGTTCACCAGCCCGTGCAGTGCCTTGAGGCCTTCGAGCAGCGCTTCGGGACGGGGCGGGCAACCGGGAACGGCGACGTGGACCGGCAGCGCCTGGTCGATGCCCTTGGTGACGCTGTAGGAGTCCCAGTACGGGCCGCCGGTGTTGCTGCAGGCCCCCACGGAGATCACGTAACGGGGTTCGGGCATGGCCTCGAAACTGCGGATCACAGCAGGCAACATGACGTCCGTGACGGTGCCGGAGACAACGAGAACATGCGCCTCGCCCGCGCCGCCGACCGGCGTGACGCCGAGGCCGGGCAGGCGATCGAGAGCCGCCATCACCTCGACTCCGCAGCAGGCGAGTCCGAGTTCGAGCACGGTGACCTGGTAGGTGGTGCCCCATTCCAGGCGAGCTGAAGCCGTCACAACGAGCGAGGGTAATACTTGGGGGTCCACCCAGCTTGCGCCTGGGCGGACCCCCACCCCCCAATGATTCCCCCCGGAATCGGCTCCCACGCTTGGTCGCCGCGGGTAGTTTTCTACACCGCCAGATAAGAGTCCAGACATTTGCGAACAGGATCTGCAGATAATTTGTCGGTGAACTGTGGTCAAGTTCAGTTCAACTGATCAGTAGAACACCAGAGAGGGTTTCGATGTCCGGCTCGTCCCAGCTGGTCCTTCCCACCAGTACGTCGCTGCACCGCCTGCTGAACATGCCCGAAGCGTTGCTGGACACCACGATGGACCAGCTCAGGACGTTCCTGACGGTCCACGAGACCCGTTCCGCGCTGCGGGCCGCGCGGGCGCTGGGACGCGAGCAGTCGAGCGTGCAGAAGCAGCTCGACACGTTGAACAGGAACTTCCAGCAACTGTGCGGTGAACCGCTGGTGGTGAAGCAGGGGCGCGGAAAGGACGTGCTGTTCACGCAGACTGGTGAGTCGCTCGTCGAATTGGCGCGCGACACGCTCGCGCAGTGGCTCGACGGAATTCACGAGTGCCGCCGCAAGCTCGGCACGACGGTCACCGTCGGCACCACGCGATACATGCTCGACACCCTCGCGAAGGCCTGGCACCACGTCTCGGACGAGTTCCGGGAACGCGACGTCGACCTCAAGGTCGTGCACATCCGCACCAAGGACATCTGGACGAAGCTGGAGACCCGCGAGGTCGACGTGGTGTGCGGCAGCGTGGTGACGCGTGCCGGAGCCGGCTGGGAGCGGCCTGAGTTCGACGTCATCGAGTGGCGGCGCGGCGGCCTGGCACTGCTGACGAACCTGCCGGAGACGGTCGTAGGCGACCGCGTACGCGTGCCTCAGCTGCGTTCGGTGCCGCTGGTGGTTCCGGGGGCCGGGCTGATCGCGGAGTTCCTGCGCGGCTGGTTCGGGCCCGACTACCGGCAGGACCTCGACATCGCGGCCGAGATCGACGAGATCCAGTACGGCATCTCGCTGCTGCGCTCGAACCTCGTCCAGGGAGCCATGATCGTGACCTCTGGTTTGGGCGTGGTGGCGTCGAACAACGAACTGAGGGAGGGCGGCGGCCTGCGCGTCGTCGAGCTCGCGGACGACTCGATGGAGCGGCTCGTCGGCGTCTTCGCCCGTTCGGACGAGTTGGCGAAGCACCCCGCGGACCACCCGCTCAACCTGCTGTGGGCCGCTTTCAAAGCAGAAGCGCCCCGGCCGTAGCCGAGGCGCTCGCTGTTTCTGCTACTTCGTTTTCGCGGGTGTCATGGCGTCGTGCTCAGGCTTGCGCTGTTCGACTTTGGGACGTTGCTGGGCTTTGGCCATCTTGGCCAGCCAGCTCGTCGCCTCCGAGCGGACCTTCGCCAGCTCGTCGTCGCGTGCCTGTTGCTCGTTCATCGGCCACTCCCTGCGTTCGGGGATCGCTTCGATGGGAGCACTACCGGGCGTGCGCCCGCTAGGGCCGCCATGCTTGTGGGTGAACCTGTTTGACAGCATCGCCCGCCGATGGGGTTCGCGCACCCCGACACGGCGGAAATGGCGTCTTTAGTACCCCCGGTACCCGCCGCCGAGGTTCATGCTGACCAACCCGGGGTGGTTCTGGAAGCCGCCGTAGCGCGCGTAGGTGTAGCGAACGCCGGCGATGATGTTGTCGACGGGCGCGACGATGTTGTCGTAACCGGGCAGCTTGTACGCACGGAACGTCGGGTCGATGCACTGCATCAGCCCCTTGGACGGCGTGCCGCGCAGCGCGTTGGAGTCCCAGTTGTTGACGGCGTTCGGGTTGCCGTTCGACTCCTTGATGATGATCGTGTAGATCTCGTCGATGCTGCTGTTGTCGATCTTGGTGCCATTGGCCTGCAGGACCTTGATGGCTTCCTTGATCCAGCCTTCGATCTCACGCTGCTTGGCGGGCTTGCGCATCTCGACCAGACGCTCGGCCTCCGCCTTCGCGGCTTCCTGCCGCTGGGCGTGCCCGTCCTTGGCGATCTTGCTGGCCGCCTCGAAGGTCTGCATGGCGTACATCTGCTGGAACTGCAGCAGCCTGCCGACCTCACCGCCGGGGTTCACGTCGTGGACGGTCCTGACCGTCTGCGGGTCCGGAATGGCGCCCAGCTCGGCGGCACCGGCGGCCAACTCGGTCGAGGAGCCACTCGTGGCGGCGTTGGCGATGGCAGCGGTGCCGGCGGCGACACCTGCTGCGACGACGATCGCGCTCACGCGGTGAGCGAGCGGAACCTTGTCGTCCTCGACGCGATGAGCGCCGGGCTTCACTTCTGCTTTGGGCACGACCGTGTACACGGTGCGGCCGGCGGCCTTGCTGTGCCGGGCCAAGGGGGAGCCTCCTGCGTCGGGGAGCTTGGTCTCTGGAACTTCTCGGCGGGGGATCCGAGCGGACGTACGTCCCTGTGTCCTGCCAGTGACCAAACCGTTATCGGCGGGCGAGAACGTAACCTCGCGTCACGAGCACAGGCAAGCCTGAGCGCCCGTTGGGTGACTCTCGTCACGTTTCCGATGAGTTGGACTACCCGCTGCTAACAGACAGTCAGCGGTGCTGTGAACGCCTCATGCATAAGTTCATCGTTGCCTCCTGACGAACTGGCGAAGCTGTCTGTTAGTTCGGTGTGAGCCCGGCTCTCGTTATGGGTTACGTCGACGACCACGCGATCGAGTGACCCGGTCACGCTTCGTAGTTTTCCGGGGGTTATTCGTGCTGAGCTGCGAGAACTTGATAGCTGGATGGCGTGCTTGTGGGGTCGGCGGCGACGCTCCGCTGGTGGTGCATTCGTCGCTTTCCGCCCTCGGAAAGGTGTACGGAGGCGCGGGGGCGGTGGTTCAGAGCTTGTTGGCCGTGACTTCCACTTTGGTGGTGCCGGCCTTCCGCAACGACCCGATGGGCGCCGTCTCGTCGTACGTGGAGGCGCTGCCTTCCGCACTGCTGTCGTCCCACCCCGTGGTGCCCGTCGCGGGCTCGGCCTGGTGCCGGCTGATCCCGATGCAGCCGTTTCGTGCGTTCGCGGTGCCGCGGCTCGCGTCGTTGCTTCGCGGTTCAGGGCGGCACTAGCGGTTCCGCTGCTGGTGTGGGGGTCGAAGCCGATTGCGAGAACGCTGGGCACCTGTTCGCGGCTACTGCGAGGACGACGTTGTTTGGCGGCGGTTGCAGGTCACTGGCGCACCCGCAGCACGACCAGGCGACCCAGAAGACCCAAAGCGAACATCGCCAGACCTGTGATCACAGACGGCAGGGGCAAGGTCGCGACGAGCACCACGCATCCGACGGCGCCGACGAGGTTGAGCGCGCGCGGCCAGCGGCGATGCTCTGCTGATTGACGAGCGGCGGACAGGTTGGCGATCAGGTAGTAGACCAACACGCCGAACGAGGAGAACCCGATCGCCGATCGCAGGTCGGTGGTGAGCACCAGGACGCTGACGACGACGGCGAGCGCGGCGTCGGCGTGGTGAGGGATCTGGTAGCGGGGATGGACCGCGGCGAGCCAGTGGGGCAGGTCGTGGTTGCGGGCCATGGCGAGGCTCGTCCGGCCGACGCCGGCGATGAGCGCCAGTAGCGCGCCGAGACTGGCGAGTGCCCCGCCGATGCGCACGACCAGGGCCAGACCAGGGGAACCGGCGGCGGTGACGGCCTCGGTCAGGGGGGCTGCTGCAGCGGCGAGCCGGTCGGGGCCGGCGGCGACGAGTGCGGCGGCGCCGACGAGGACGTAGACGGCCACGGTGACGCCCAGGGCGATCGGGATGGCGCGGGGGATGGTGCGCCGCGGGTCGCGGACCTCTTCGCCCATGGTGGCGATGCGGGCGAAGCCTGCGAAGGCGAAGAACAGCAGCCCGGCGGCTTGGAGCGTTCCGTAGAGGCCGCCGGTACCCAGGGCGTGCCAGCCGCCGAGGTTGCGGGTGCTCGCTTCGCCTCCGACGGCGATGCCGACGACGATCGTCGTGAGCGCGATCAGTGTGGCGGTGACGAGGACGCGGGTGAGGGCGGCGGTTCGGGTGATGCCGCGGTAGTTGAGGGCGGCGAGGCCGAGCACGCCCGCGACGGCTACGAGGCGTTGTGCCCACCAGGGGCCGGGGACGGCGTAGGTGGCGAAGGTGAGTGCCATTGCGGCGCAGGAGGCGGTCTTGCCGACGACGAAGCCCCAGCCCGCGGTGAAACCCCACCAGTGGCCCAGTTCTTCGCGGCCGTAGACGTAGGTGCCGCCGGACATCGGGTACGTCGCGGCGAGTTGCGCGGAGGCGGTGGCGTTGCAGTAGGCGAGGAACGCGGCGATCACCAGGCCGATCAGCAGGCCGGTTCCGGCGGCCCGCGCGGCGGGGCCGAAGGCGGCGAACACTCCGGCGCCGATCATCGAACCGAGGCCGATGACCACCGCGTCCCTGGTGCCGAGGCGCCGTGCGAGCTGCGGCGAGGTCATCGGCGCGGCTGGAACAGCTCGACGAGGTTCCCCGCCGGGTCGATCAGCAGGATCTGACGGCCGCCAGGGCCGGTGACGATGTCGTTGCGGAAGGGGACCTCGGCGGCACGCAGCCGGGCGACCTCGGTGTCCAGGTCGTCGACAACGAGGTGGATCCGGTTCCAGCCCCCGGCCTTGGGGACCTCCCCGTCGGGCATCGGGCGGCCGCCGGAGCTCGCCGGGCCGGACAGCAACAGCCGCAGCGGGCCGCGGACGACGTCGGCGAAGGCCGGAGCGGCCGACGAGAGCAGCGTGAACCCGAGGTGGGTGGTGTAGAAGTCGACTGCGGCCTGGACGTCGTCGACGAGATAGCGGACGTGCGCGAGATCCTCGGTCATGACGGTGTCTCCTGTTGGTGGGCCAGGTTCTGCAGCAGGAACCCGATTCGGGTCGACAGCTCCTCCAAAGCGCGACCGAACGCGGGGTAGCCGGCCTCGGGAGTGCTACCGGCCGCGGAGGGGTCGGGCATGCTCCAGTGCGCGACGTCGGGATGGCCGGGGAACTCCGGGCACACCTCCCGGACCTTGTCGCACAGGCTGATGACGTGGCCGAAATGCTGTCCGGCGAACTCGCCGAGGTGCTTGCTGCGGTACCCGGAGATGTCGATGCCGTGTTCGCGCATCACCGCGACAGCGTTGGGGTGCAACGGTTTCGGGCGGCTGCCCGCGCTCGCGACCTCGACCAGGGGCGCGCGCTGACGCAGGAGCGCCTCGGCCATCTGGGAGCGGGAACTGTTGCCGGTGCACAGGAACAACACCCTGCCCCGCACCGATCCGTGGTCCGGCGGTGGGGGCGGGACGAGCTCCAAGGCCGGGTGCAGGCCCTGGCCGGTGCCGGCGAGCAACTCCGCGCACCGGCCGAGGTCGAGGCGGTAGTAGGTGTCACGGCCATCGGCGGAGCTGCGGCGACCGGTGACGAGACCGCCGGAGCGCAGCTTGCGCAGGTGGTAGGACACAAGGCTTTGCGGCTGGCCCACCGCGGCGATCAGGTCACCGACCCGTTGGTCGCTGCGGGCCAGCTCGCGCAGCAGGTTCCAGCGCAGTTGGTCTCCGGCGAGGCGGAGGAACGGCGGCGCGCCAGTGCTCACCCACCGAAAATACATCAATGAGGATTGATTGACCACTGTTGAGCTGTGTAGACAGAGTCAGATGGTGGGGTTGCCGAACCAGCGTGCGAGGTGGTCGTTCAGGTCCTGCTGGTCCTCGCCGATCCAGGCGACGTAACCGTCCGGGCGTAGCAGCACCGCCGGAACATCCAGTGCCGCAGCGGGATCCGCGATGAGGTCGACTCGGTCCGACCAGCCGTCGACGGTCAACCGTTCGGTGCGGTCGAGTACCAGGCCGCGGCCCTGACGCAGCCGGTCGTAGAGGCGGCCCTGTTTCAGGTCGATGTCGCGCAGGCGGCGGCCGTAGCGGACGCCGACCGCGGTGATCTTCTCGATCAGGTGCCGGTTCACCTCGTCGAGGTCCACCAGTTCGGCGAGCAGCCTGCGCACGGCCTACGGGCCCGGTTCGGCGGCGGAGCTGCTGCGCCGATCGCACCGCGACCCGACCAGCAGCGAAGAGATCGCCGACCCAGATCCGTCCTCAGCGTTCCACAGGCGTTCCAGGCGTGTGGGCAGCCCCACCGACACGAGAGGCAGATTCGGGTTGACCAAAGCAAGACGAGGACACACCGGCCATCCTGCTCATTAACCTGCCCACTGGCAGCTAACATGCAGGATAGTGAGCAGGAAGGGCCGCATGCTGGACAACGAGCTTGCCGAGATCGTCGAGAACCTCCGTGCGCTCGGTAGCGACGTCGACGACGTCGAAGTGAAGAGAGCTACCGGCGGCTTGCCCCGCACAGTGCGAGAGACGCTGTCAGCCTTCGCCAACACAGGTGGCGGGACCCTCATCCTCGGCTTGGAGGAAGCCAGTGGCTTCAGAGCAACGGGGGTCACCAACCCCGCGAAGATGGCCGCCGATCTCGCATCGCTTTGCTCGACAGACATACAGCCCGAGCTCCGGCCGCTGATCAAGATCCACGAGTTCGAAGGCGTGAGGATCGTGGTGGCCGAGGTTCCCGCAGTGGATCCCTCATTGCGGCCGTGCTTCTACCGCGGTGCAGGAATCTCACAAGGCAGCTTCGTGCGCGTCGGCGACGGCGACCGCAGATTGAGCAGCTACGAAGTCCAGCTCATGCTCGCGTCACGCGGGCAACCGAAAGATGACGAGCAACCAGTGCACGACGTCGGGGTAGGCGCCCTTGATCAGGCACTGACCGACGCCCTGGTCACCCGACTGAGGACCAACCGGCCACACGCCTTCAAGAGTCTCGACCGAGAAACCGTGCTCCGGCGGGCCAAGGTTCTGGCACCTGGCACCGACTTTGTTTCGCTTGCCGGACTGCTGGCTTTGGGCGAGTACCCACAGGAGCACTTCCCTCAACTAGTGCTGACGTTCGTGCACTACCCGACCGTCAGGGGCGCCGATCTCGACACCGGGGAGCGTTTCCTGGACAACGTGCTGGTCGAGGGTCCGATTCCAATCATGGTCCGTGACGCACTCGCTGCCATCCGACGAAACATGCGCCGGCGATCTATCGTGGTAGGTGTTGGACGCACCGACATGTGGGAGTACCCGGAACCTGCACTGCGAGAAGCAGTGGTCAACGCGTTGGTGCACCGTGACCTCTCCACTGCGTCACTGGGCACTCAAGTGCAGGTCGAGATGTACCCGGATCGACTGGTCGTTCGCAACCCCGGCGGGCTACACGGCCCGGTCACCGTGGACAGCCTCGCAAGTGAAGGAATCTCCTCCGCCCGCAACGCAACATTGATGAAGATCCTTGATGAAGTGCCTATCGCGGACAGCACGCGCACAGTGTGCGAGAACCGCAGATCAGGAATTCGAACGATGCTTGATTCCTTGCTCGCGGCACGGATGAGTGCTCCGCAGTTCGACGACCGAATCGCGAGCTTCGCCGTCACATTCCCCAACCACACCCTCTTGAGCGACAGCGTTGTCAGCTGGATAGCCGGCCTCGGACAACGCGGCCTGTCCGACAGTCAGTGTTTTGCTCTCGCCTCCCTCAAGAACGGCGACATCCTGGACAACCAGACGTATCGGGCCGCGACCGGATTGGATTCCCGTGTGGCAACCGCAGAACTTCAGGATCTGGTGGCACGCGAGTTGGTCGTGCAGACCGGTAGCCGACGATGGGCGCGGTACCAGCTGAGCGAAGCACTGGAAGCACCGCAGGAGGAGACGACCACGCACCGCGTGCTTCGAGCTGATCGACGCGACGAGATCCTGACCGCGATCGGCAATGAACTGTTGTCACGAGCGGAGATCGCCGCGCGTCTCGGGCTACCGGACAGCACAGTCCGCCGATGGCTCACCGTTCTGAAGAAGGAAGGCTCTGTCGTTACCTCTGGCGCTTCCGATGTCAGCAAGAACGTCAAGTACCGCCGGACCAACAAGAGCTATCTCACGTCCGACGAGCCAACAGACGCCAGTCCCGCTCCAGACCAAGAAGAAGGCCCCAGTCATCGCTGATCAGGGCCTTCGAAGAGCGATGAGATCTAGCCTCTGAGCTCCATCGTGCGGCGTTTGGGCAGGAGGCTTACAGGCCGCCTAGCTGCGGATATGACGATACAGACAGTGCTCGTCCCGTGGCTGTCCCACACCGCTTTCGGGAGCCGGTTGTTGCGGTGATGTCAGCCGAGCTGCCACTCCCAGAACCCTTGCGCGTTCACGACCTTAACGGCATCGACGGGAAGGTAGACCTCGATCGCTCCGCCGTACTTCTTGTTGGGCAACCAGTGCTCATCGCCCATGCCCATGCGACTACCTTCTGGCGCACAAGTCCAGACAGTGGACGGGTTGATCGACGGGCTGGTGACTCCGTTCGCATTGATCGCCGTGAATCGAGTGAAAACACCGGACAGCAACTCAGCGATGTCGAAGTCACTTCCCGTCTGCACTTCAACCCACAACAACTTGCGTACCGACCCGCTGGGAGGCGGATCGCCTGGGTAGCGGCCAGTGCAGTCGGTGACCTTGATCAGCGTGAATGTCAGGGAACAGCCTGCTCCAGGGCAACCGCCTCCAGCGGTCTCCCCAAGTCGGAACGATGTCGGCTTTGGCCTGGCGGTGGTTGACGTAGTGGTGGTCGATGTAGACGACGGATCTTCTCTGGACGTCCGCGAAACCCGCAGCACCCAGCTATCTGCAGTAGCGCCAGCAATCCTGACGCGAGACCAAGCTTCACGTTGCACCAACCTCCAGACAGCAAGAGGTTCTTAATGATCAGTGGGCGTTATCTCAAGCCTTACGCCGATCAGTTGGACATGCTTCTACAGCAAGATGCCCATTCCCTGCTGATCTTCTTGTCTCTGCGGCGATGGCTCCTGAAGGTTTTCCAAGAGCGGCTGTCGGCCGAGGCTGTGCGCGGCGATGAGAAGGGGCCATCACCCCGGAGTCGGGCTGCCAACCCATCCGGAAAAGTCTCCCGGCAGATCGTCGACGACGACGGTCTGTCGCTGACGCATACGGCACAGACCATCGTGGTGCCCAGGCCTCAGTTCTTCGGGCAAGGTCGTGTCCTCACTCAACACCGCTGCACGAAGTTGTCGAGCTGGGCAGGTCATGGTCAAATCTGCCGTCGGCCAGTAGCTTCAAGGTTCAGTGGTCGCTTCAATCAGATCGAGCCGCCGCTATCGACGGTCAGGACCTGCCCGTTTATTCCAACCTCGTGCAGCAACAACATCCGGACGACTGGCAGAATATCCGAGATATTCAGCAATCGTCCTGATGGAGATCGACTCGCAACACGGCCGACGTCCCTGACGCTGAGAGGCGCGGACATTGCGGACTCGAAGAAGCCGGGTGCGACGCAGTTGATCTGTGTCCGACCTCGCATTTCCCGGGCGATACAGCGTGCCGATGCCTCCAATCCTGCTTTTGCCGCGGAATACACAGTAAGGCCGGAATGGGCTCGCTGAGCGCCGATTGAAGTGATCACAACAATTCTGGTGGAGATCGAAAGTCGATGCGCGCGACGCAGGAACTGCCGGGTGAGCAAAATGGGCGTGACAAGGTTTGTGTGGATGATTTGTTCGATCTCGTCGGCGCCTGTGTGCATCAACAAGGAGTCCTGACCTCGTGCCGCGTTGTTGACCAGGCCGTCCACCGGACCGAAGCGCTCGGCCGCCTGGTGAAGGAAACCTTGCACCGCGCTCTGGTCAACGGCGTCGATGGCGGTACAGAACAAAATGTCCGGGTGCCTGTCGGCGAGAGCGGTAAGCTCCGGCGAAACCGACCTGGCAAATGTCGCCACCTGGACCCCCTGCGCTACGAGGTCTTCGACGATCGCCAGACCCAGCCCGCGTGAGCCGCCCGAAACCACCACCGTGGATGCCGGTGCGACGCAGCTAGACATGAGTCTTCAACGATTCTTCGATGGGAATGTCGGCGAGGAACCGGATGTGACGGGGAACCGCGAAGTCCGGCAGCCGGCGAGCGCACCATTCGGTGAGATCACGATTGCTCGCCGGAGTGTGGAGCACAACATCGGCAGCGACGAGATTCCCAACCAAGGCCGCCCGCCGCGGGTAGACCCTGGCCCAGGCCACGGCAGGGTGCGCGTCAAGAACATTCGCAACGGTCGCCGCAGCGGCCTTCGAACCACCGACATTGATCTCGTCCGATCCCAGCCGGCCGGTCAGGTGGACGCGTCCGTCGATGATCTCGGCACGGTCACCGGTGGCAATCAGTCCCCCGTGATTCTCGGCGTGATGTGGTGATTCGACCAGGAGTTCGCCGTCGACCACGCGTAACAACGGTTGTCCGGGCAGTCTGCGGTCGAGCCACTCGACGGGAAAGCCCGCACGCCGATCGTGGACCACGACGGTGGCCCCTGCTTCGCTGGAGGCGTAGATCCAGCTGATCCGAGCCTGTGGGAAGCAGCGGGCCAGTCGGTCGAGCACCACTTGGGGAACCGGCTCACCGCCGAGCGTGATCTGCTGCAGGTTCAAGCCGCCGAGGGCGTCCCCGTACCGCCAGAGTGCTCGCCGCCAGAAGCTCGGCGTGCCCGAAATTGCAGTGACTTCTTCCCGGACCGCGATGTCCAGCCAGTCCAGACGATCTTCCACCTCGACGGTGACGAGATCCTGCCCCGGACACTCGAGTGACAACATGACCAGTTGCCACCACGCGTACGTGCCAGCTCCGTAAGGAACCAGCCACCGCCTCGGCGGCTGTGGTCCGGTCACGGTGCTCAGGCTGTGCAGCGTGTGTGCCACCAATTTGGGACGCCCGGTGCTGCCACTTGTGGTCAGCCACACTCGACCAGGTACGGCCGTTCGCTCGCGCAACGGCTTACCGCACTCACCGGTCCTCGAACCGGTCACCGTGAACCCGTCGGTACGCAGCTGGTGTATCAGTTGCTCGTCGAGCCTGCTGTGGTGGACGATCGCTGTCTCCCGGTCTGGCTGGGTCACGTGCCGCCAAACCGCTGTCAAGCCGGTCAGGTGATCGCCCGCGACGACAGCAGCGATTGGCGGCCTTTCACCATCCATGAGATCAGCCCACGTTCCAGTGAACCCGCCGACCACCAGTGTGTTTCCCAATCCCGCCCACTGTGTCATCGGGACTCCTCAGGCAGCAAGGGCTCCAGTTGCGACAGATGACGATACATATCGCCGACTGTCGTCATGCCACGCAACCCGTCGGCATCGAAGTTCAACTCGCCGCCGAGCTCGTCCTCCACGCGCATCGCCAGTTCCGAGAAGTCCAATGAGCAGAACCCGAAATCCTCCAGACTGATCGAGTCGTCCGGCAGTTCCTTGCCTTGCGCCGCGAGCATCTCGCGCAACAACTGGCGCGCTCTCTCGATCGAGATCATGACTTCCTCACCTTCGACACTGGTCGACCAATGTTCAAATCTACGTCAGAAGAATCGAGCCGCAGGTATGACGCGAGTTCACTTTGCTCGAAAGTGGTCAGCGGTCGCACGGCGCGAACCGTTGTGTCGTAAGCGACGTACGTGCTGATCGACCGGGCGTAGATCTCCTGATCATCCACGATCTGACTGTTCAGGACTACCTTTGCGCGACCAAGTTCGACGACTATCGTCTTGACTACCAGGGGATGTTCCCGGAACTGTATCGGGTGCAGGTAGTCGACGCTGTGCGCGGCCACCACAAAAGATTGTTCAGCTTCCTGAAAAATCTTGTCGCAATCCGGATCGAGAAGCCTGATTTGCGCTTCCTGCAAGTACTCTATCGTCGACACGTTGTTGATGTGCCCTTGCCAGTCGAGATCCGAGAAGCGCAGCCGTATCGCGTGGCAATGCGCAGCTTGTCGCTCACCGTGGTCGGCCAGGGTCGTCAACCACGCCTTCTCAGTCGAGTTGGGCAAGGACATCGCCGACCTCCAGGTAACTGCCACTCGAAGCATCGAATTCACCGGTGTTCAGAGCGAGAACCACCTGCGCCGCGACCGCGCGGGCGTCAACCTGTGTGACCAGTGCCCGGCCGACCGAATGCGCTGTTCTGGCGAGCGCGGACAGAGCTCTGGCGTCCCGGCCGGTGATCATCAGGCACGCCCCGGCTGCTGCCGCCGATGCCGCAACAACACGCGGCCCGAACCCACAAGTCCCCCTTGTCACCCGCGGCTCCGTCAGCCGGGCGCGGCGTCCGATACCTGCTGTCTTCGCAGTTGCCGAGTTCTTCTGCTTCTTCACTTCCTTCACAGTCATGGGGATGAACAACCTCTCCTCGACGTCAACAACTGTCACCGGGTTGATACCCCCGCTCGCGGCAGACGATGCGGATGTGTTGAACATGTTGAATCCGACGTCGCCTTGGCGACATTCCGTAGCAAGCCAATAGTCGTACGTGGAAGGCCACCGCCACTCGCCAGCGGGGAACTCGTGCGTCTGATCGGGCAGCGGTAGCACCGCGAGTAGCAGCCAGTCACTCTGCTTGCGGCCGTTAGGGCGTTGGGTGTCACCCTAAGGCTGCATAGCGACATCCATAAAAATGCGCGACAATAGCTCTCCAAAAGTCTTCGCATCAAATCAATCACCTCGAGGATGCGATGCCGGAACGAACGGCTAACCATCTGCTTCGGAAGTTGATGGAGCAAGCAGGGCTGGGTAATTCAGCGCTTGCCCGGGAAGTCAATCAGCTCGGAGCTCAGGCCGGAATCGAGTTGCGTTACGACCGGTCCACAGTGTCCCACTGGCTGGCCGGATCGAGGCCACGCGCTTCGGCGATCCCCCTGATCGTTGACGCTCTCAGCGGCAAGCTGGGAAAATTTCTCAGTCCGGCCGATGTCGGTTTTTCCAGGCCGACAAGAGAAGATCCACCGGTCATTTACGACCTCGACGGTGATCCACTGGTCGCACTTCAGGTGTTGACGAACGCCGATCTTGACGTCCAGTGTCGCCTTCAACTACAGGGGGCACCGTATCGGACAAGCGGCATCGCCTGGTCCCAGTTCACCGCCGATGTTGACGTTCTTGGGTCGCCTCAGATCCCGCGCATACGGTCGCGGATCGCCACCGATGGACAGGTGTGGGCGATCGAAAAAGCCGTCTCGGTTCTGTGTGACCTGGACGAACTGCTCGGTGGTGGCCATGCATACCAGGCGACCACGGCGTACCTGCGAAACGATGTTCTCGAAGCACTCTCAGGCACTGGGCGCTCCGGTCGCGGACAACCCGTCATCGGCTGCGCCGCCCGGTCGGCGCAACGTATCGGCATCAAGAATGTCGACTGTCACGTACACGGCCTCGGGCAGAGCTACCATCTCGCAGCACTGCGTGTCTCGATGACAACGCGAGATCATGAATTGACTGTACAAATACTTTGCGATCTGGCCAATCAGGCCACGATGCTCGACTATCCCGATTGTGCGCTGGATTTCGTTACCGCAGCGGAGCGTCTGGGGTATCCGTCGGTCAGTCGGTCGTCCGATGTGTCACTATTGCTCCAGGCTCAGGCGGCGGTCGTGTACGCAGGCCTCGGTGACCGTGACAAGGCTTTGCGTTTGCTTGACGAGATCGATGTCCTGCGCAATTCAGGCACGCGAGAAACCTGCGGGTCGGCGTGTTCCTACAGTGCTGCCGTACTTGCCTTCCGAATTTCTCAAGTCCATGTCAAGTTGAATAGCATGCCGCTGGCTGTCGAATCACTGATTCATTGCCTGCGAGCGCTTCCGCCCGGTAGACGTCGAGCACGGACCCTTGCCACCGCCGTGATGGCGGAAGCGCAAATGGCCATTGGAAGGAGCAAGTCAGCATACTTTTACTGGAACCGATTCCTTGACCAGTACCAGTATATTGACTCCAGGAGAACGGAATCGGCGTTGCGGGTCATGACCGGCTGGCTCGAGACTGTCAGAAACGAGCCGGCAGCAGGGCAGTTGCTTCGGCGATGCGAGGAGTACCTTACTACAACACCGACAATGCCTCCGGATCTGCCTGAGCATACCGAAGGTGACACAGCGTCGGCCTCATGAGGCAATCCTGCTACCGATCAGATACGCTTCTTTTGGCCCAACGCGTCACAACAAGTCGATTTCGATGCCAATACATCTCGCTCATTTTTCCTGACTGACCACCCCGCGCGCCTTGTCTGTCCCGTGACTGTCCCGTGGAGCGTGACAACCACCGTCGTTCAGTGCAGGGATGCCGTCTGACCTCGATACAGATCTACGAAGAGTGACCGATCAGCCGCGCAGTTCCATCGTGCGGCGTTTGGAAAGCGGATCCGCAGCTTCCTGAACTGCGGATACACCAGGGCAAACGATCAGTGTCCCGTAACTGTCCCGCAGGCGTTTCAGCAGGAACAACTACCGCCCGCGCACCCGCCGGCATTGTTCGCGGACGCGGCTCGGGTTACTCGACGGTGATGGCGAAACCACAGCCCTGCCGCGACGACAACAGCCACGAAGGCCAAGGCTACGAAGACGTTTGTCAGCAGCGCCGCTCCTGCTCCGGTGAGCAAGCCCGCCGCGACGAACAACGGAAAGGCACAGCAAGCAGCACACGCTGCGATGGCGAATCCCCCGACAGCCTTGCTGCTGCGGGGTGGACCAGTATCGACGGGTTCGGTCGAGTGGTGCGCAGGCATGGTCATCAACGCTCTCCATGAGGATCGGCCAGTTCGGCGAATGGCAACGGGCAACACGAGCTGGTCGCGCACACCGCGAGGTCGTCACACCCGGCGTCGAGTGCGTCCAGAAGCGCCGTACGGATGGTGATGAGGTCGGAAATGCGAGCCTCGACCTCTTCGAGCTTGGTTCGGGCGTGGGCTTGCAGGCCGGAGTCGGCTGCTGCTCCGTGGCGATGACGTCCGGCGTCAAGAAGATCGGCGACCTCGTCCAACGTGAAGCCGAGTCGTTGAGCGGCTTTGATCACTCGCAGGGTCGTGACCGCGTCCGCCGGGTACATCCGATGGCCGCCCAGCGAACGCTCGGGTTCAGCCAGCAAACCGCGGCGCTCGTAATAGCGCAGGGTCTGGATGTTCACACCGGCCGCCTCGGCGACCTGGCCCGTGCGCAGCAGCTCGGTCATGTCTTCGCCTGCGCGCCTGACATGTGGTCACGGGCTCGGGCTTCCAGTCCGTCGAGCACATCCACGTGAGCAGAAGGAACCTCGATGTCGAGGTGAAGCACGTCCTCGGTGCGGGTGAACGTGAAGACGAAGAACGAACAGCATTGGCACTCGCGCGCTGTCAGATCCCGAGCGGTCGCCTCCAGCTCCGCGCCGGCCTGGAGCTCCAACCGCAACTGTGTTCCGTCTGTCCTGCGGACTTCGGTAAGCGCGGTCGTGAACAGGTCGTCGAATTCGGCGATCCGCAACGGCTGCTGGGCGGTGGGCAGCGTGCAGGCCTGCGATACCCAGACCTGGCCCATGTCGGTCTCTGTGGTGGCCATGTTCCGACGATAAGCCCGTACCTAGGTACAGGATGCAAGCCTGATCAGGGCCTTTGTGACCAGCTTGGGTAGCTTCGGCTCGTGACCGTTCTGCGTTCCATCGTGCTGTTCGTCCTGGCCGCCGTGCTTGAAATCGGCGGCGCCTGGCTCGTATGGCAGGGAGTGCGCGAGCACCGCGGCTGGATCTGGATCGGCGCCGGCGCGTTCGCCCTGGGCGCCTACGGCTTCGTCGCCACGTTGCAACCAGACGCGAACTTCGGCCGAATCCTGGCCGCTTACGGTGGCGTCTTCGTCGCCGGATCGTTGGCCTGGGGCATGGTCGCTGACGGCTACCGGCCTGACAGATTCGACATCTTCGGCGCCTTGATCTGCCTCGCCGGCGTCGCCGTGATCATGTACGCACCACGTGGCTGATCTGCGCTGAGCGGAGCCCGTTCAGGACTCCGCCCAACGCAGACCGACTCGCGGAGCGATCCGTCAGTCTCTGAGCTCCATCGTGCGGGGGGGGGGCGGGCGGGTGGGGGGGGAGCGCGTCGGGGCTGGAGCGTCGAGACGGTGGCCGGTGGACATCGCACGTCGGGGGGGGCGATTGTCGCGGCGTATGGGTCACGTTCTGCTGGCGGGCGATGTACGGTTCGACGACGTGCACACGCGGGGCGCCTGCGATCGTCGCGGTGTCTGTTGCACGCTCACGTGCGGCTCTACTGTTGACATTGCTGCACGCTCGTGATCGACCCGCCTGCTACGCGCACGCTACAGCACATCTCCCGGGCTGACACTCTGCTCCGCTATCTGCTCCTACGCCGTGAATCAACATGCGTACCCCCCTACGCTCCTTCACTCAGCACGCTGTGGCAACGCGGGAGAGGTGCGTCCCTGCTAACTACCTGGTGCGCCTAAGCGCGCACTGCTGCTACTACTATCGCACACTCAACCTCCAGCGAGATCAGTCGCGCACCTCTGATACGCACGCGCGCGTCGAACCGCCACTAACCTGCGCCAGTCATGCCAGTGAGATCAGACCTCACTTTCCCATGCGCAAAGCCACCTCACCACTCTTCACCACACTCCAAACTTCGCTGCTATATCTCATGTTTCCCCTGCTATCTTACATCCTAGCTTACTGCAACCTTATCATACTCCCTGATGCTGACCATCTACATGCGAACTACCGGCGGCAAGGTCATCTGGGGTCTTTGTCGAGGTCAGCCGGTCGATCTGGTCATCCGTGGCCGCCTCCGGCCGGTGCGGTTGCTGTACTCGCTGCTGTACGGCAGCACTGTGACGGGCATACACCTCATGGCAGACGGCCCAGTTTGCCGTCGACTACGGTAGCTGCGTCACGTCTGTCAAGCCGGATCCACCTCTGCCGCCACTTATCCACTTCGACTTGGTCGTTGGTGACAGCTATCACGATCGCCTCAACGGTGCTCAACGTGGGAAAGCGCGTTTCGTGTCGTGACATGACATTTGAAACCGTACTCGGGGATACGTTAGCCCGCCGCGCGACCTCTCTAACCCAAATGGGATTAGTATTGATCAGTTGCGCAAGTCTCCCAGAAATCAGGCGATCTCAACTCATCTCTAACCTGCCGTTCACCAGCCAGATCACCCCAGGTGACACCTGTTCGTGCAAGCTCGCCCCAAGTGACACCCGTCAGTCTACGGGGAGGCTGAGCGGACGTTGCTGCTCTTGCACTTGACGTGCGGTCGCCAGGACGTTCTCAAGAGCTGACCGCTTTGCCATCCACTCGGCTTGATCACCACCCCAAACCTTCACCAGTGCCCACAAGACGTCCCGTGTCGGCACTCGCTTGCCGCTCAAGGCGGCGTAGATGGTTGCGCGATGAATCTTCTCTTCGAGCTGATCTCATCGGGGCTAGGGGTGGTTGGGCCACCCCTGTCGCGAAGCGCCCGAAGTTCCAGCGCAAAGACAGCTAGCGGCCCGTCCTCTGGGTTCAGAGGGCTGGGACAACGAGGCATCTGACCCTCCGTTGTCGCGCACAACTAGCGCATTGTCGTACATAGTCGCGTCCAACTTGAACAGTGATCAGTATGCCTGTTGGGTGGCTTCAGCGGGCCAGAGAGGTGCCTGGAACGACAAGCAAGCACTGCTGCGCGACAGAAGGAGCAGGTCATGAGCGCGACGAACGGGAACAGCGGAACTCAACGAGGATGACCGCCTCCCGCTGCGCTGGGGGTGATTCTCGCGATTGCCGTAGGTGCAGGCTTCCTCGGCGGCGTCCTCGGCGTCCCCTGGCCGGTCTCGGTGCCGGTCTCGCCGTCGCTGGGCTGCTTTACCAGATCTTGGGACACTGAACTCGCTACCGAGCATCGAAATCCGCGTCGGCAGGCATTGGGCGCAATGATGGTGTTGCTACACCGGTCTCGTTCGCACGACCTGAGCACTTCGTCCCGAACGTTGTTACCGCAGGTCAGAGAATGTCGTTTGGTGTCATTGACCTCGTGTTTCGTGCCGTTGTGTGTCGCTCCATAGTGGCTCGTGACATCTGGTCTGCTGACTCCTTGCTGACGCTCGCGCAGGCTCTTGAAGAGGCGAAAGCGGCGCACACCTCCCCCGGCCCCTCGTCCTGCTGCGCTTAGCTCCTGGAGACAGGTGTCAAGAGTGGCCGCAGGCCATCCCGTAGGACGCGTAGCGCTCTTGGCGCGTGTCTCCAGGTGTTAAACGATCGCCGGGAACAGGGTGGCGGGTGAGCCCTCCGGAGCTGTCCCGTCTCGACTGATGTGCCGGCCGATTCCCTCGTGTTCGCGGTCCCTGCAGGGTCGGTCGGTCGCTGTCCCGTCCGGTCGGTGTAGGCCCGCCTCCCGTCGCCGGGTGCGGGTGGGTGGCCGAAGGCCGGGCCCCGCCCGCTTACCCAGCGACAAAGGGATGGGGCCGTGAAGCACCTGCCGGACGGGATGAGCCAGTGCGACCGAGCGGCCCCGCAGGGGCCGCCTTGATGAAGAAAAGAAACTGTGAACACGGCTGTAGGGGCCTACGATGCAGCCTTCGACCCTGGTCACGCCCGCGGCTACGGAAGCAAGAGGATTTGAATCCTGCTGAAACGACCCTAATTAACAAGAGTCCACAACCGCGCGTACTAATCTATGGATTCGAGGATCCCTCGTTCCTCGACCTTGTCGAGAATCTACACAAAGTCGCGCCGACGGTGCGCCGTGTTGACAGCCTCGCAAGAGTCCGACAGATCGAATGGGACGTCCTGATAACCAATAGGCCACTCACGCAGGATTTGGGGAAACCGTCCCGGTGGCGCAACGGTTGCGTCGCACCTATTCGTCGTCTACATCCACGGAGGCACAATTGGCCAGCACGGCATCGAATCCCATCAAGGATGGAAAGGCAAGATCACAGCTGGTTCGTTTCACGTATGTCAAGAACTTCGCCGGGTCAAAGGCCTTCCCTACTCCATAGCTGAACTCACTCACGAGGAACTCGAACCCACCTTCAAGCAAAGAGACAATCACCATTACTTCTACCGCACAAAACCGCTGGTTAGCACAGCGTCAAGCTCCCCACCAGATAAACGCGTTCTAGCACCTACTATCCAACCATTTATGCTAACCGGCGACGGCCTGATTCTTGCCGGAAAGTACGAGAGAGGTGATTCCTCCGAAGCCTGGCTGCTGCCTGGCGACACGCCAGACATACACAAATGGGTCCGCCTTGCTCTTACAGAATGGCGCAAACTGGCTCCGGACATATTCATCGGTGTACCGACGTGGACCAACGATGAACAGTGGAGCACTGAAGCTGAGCTCTCGATTAGAGGACAGATCGCAGAACTTCACCAACAACTCGACAGGAATACTTGGATGCGACCGCAAAGTCCGAGCAAGCACTCAGGGACAGGCTAAAATCTGCCGTCGAGGCGGCCGATGATACGAACGCGCCCTGCTTACCACACAGTCGGATGAGCTAAAAGACGCCGTCCTGCGAGCACTCATCGAGATCGGTTTCATTGTCGTCTACGCCGACCTCGACGCAAAGAAAGATGACCACTTGGAGTATCTTCGGATCAGCGACCCGAACGAAAGCGGCTGGATCGCTTTGGGAGAGGTCAAGGGTTACACGAAGGGCGCCAAGACGGAGGCCCTTACGCAATTCCTGCGTTTCAACGCTAGGTTCGTTCAAGAGAATGGACGCCTACCGGACGCATGCTGGTATATCGTCAATCAGTTCCTTGGCCGGGACCCCTCGTCTCGTCAACTTGCTTTGAACGGAAAGGATGACGACGTGAAGGCCTTCGCCGCAGCAAACGGGCTTGTCTTGGACACAAGAGAACTCTTCAAGCTGCTGTCATTTGTGCGCAAAGGATCAATCAGCCCATCCGATGCGCGTGCAGACTCTCCGCGAGTCAGCCGGAAGTTCTCGGCGCGCGAATAGTTCATACTCCCTGCCGGGGTCATCTCATGGCAGGTAGGAGAGCTCCTGAGAAGTCCAAGAAATCACGGACTGCAAGAGAATCGCTGTGGGAACGTAGTCGAGCCCGAAGATCTGCAACTGCTTCGACCGAGCGAGAGACTTCACTGTCGCAGCTAGCTTTGCTGCCGCGATCCCTGCGGAAGCTGCGGCTTCGAGGTCGTGGGAGTCGATCGCCGCACGAGCGAGAGCCGCTTGTGCCATCGAGCCTCGACGGGCCCGGTTCTGCCGCTCGGACTCAACGATGGACAGCCCGGCAAAGTGCGCAGCCTCATCAGGGCGTTCCAGGTCGCGGAACGTATGAGCGTGCTCGCCGTTGAGTACGCGGGGTCGATGAACCGCGCCCACTCTGGCTCGTTCTCCACGGACACGTTCTCGAACGTCGTCTCGGACAGGTGCACGCTCTTCGCGGCAGCCTTCCCATCCCCCATCGCTGCTTCGGCGCGTGCCTGGAGCGCGTAGAGGTCCGCGAGGCACGCGGTCGAGTTGCCCTTGGCGAGAAGCCCAGCACGTCCAGCCTTCGCGAGCTGCACCGCCTGCTCCGGCTCGCCGGTCAGCGTCGCCTGGTCGGAAAGGCCGGCCAGAACGTGCGCGCCAAGGTCCGGGCTCGCGGCGGCTTCCGCCAGGCGGAGCGACTGGATCAGGTAGCGCTGTGCCAACGTCGTGCTCGCCGTTGTCGAACGCCATCCAACCCAGCAGGTAGAGCTGTTCCGCGGCTGCCTCGTAGAGCGCGGCGCCGTTCGGCGTCTCGGGGTCGTTCGACTTGAGCAACGGCACTACATGCGAGGTCAGGTAGGACGCGAGCTGCTCGCGGGCGTGGCCACCGCCGCGCATCACGTCGAGCTCCTGGAAGACACCGAAGGTGCGGCGGATCGCCTGGACCTGCTCGGTGCTGATCTTGCCTGTGGCCGTCGTCGCCTCGTCCAGCGTGGCGAGCAACCAGTCTCGGCTCGGTGCGACCGATGCGGCGACGGAGAACAACGCGCTGGACAGGAAGGTGCGGCGCTCCATGTCGTGCCTCCCAAGCTCGGCTACGACTTCCACCGTAGTCGGCAGGGAGGCTGCATAGGCAAGACCAAGGTCGGAAAGTGATTTCTCTTGCGGCACTTGGGTTTCCGCATCGCGATAACCCGCACGGAACCACCGGTGCTCGTGCGGCACGCGCAAGGCGTTGCACCAACGCTCCAGGCGTTCGAGATCGGTGACCGGTCGGCGTCCTCGCTCGATCACGCTGACCTGGCCTTGCGTGATGTCGAGCCACGCCGCGAGGGTCGCTTGTGGGAGCGTCGGGCTGTGGGCCTGGCGGTACGCGCGGAAGACCTGGCCGATGCTGAGCGTACGCAGGGCGTCCTGGATCGACGGCTGAAGCCAGAACTCTGATCGCTGGACCGGCGCGTGGGTCGCGTGGGCGGCTTCGCAACGGCCGCACAAGGTGCCCTTGCGGTCGCTCGCCAAGAGGGTGTCGCAGGTGCGGCAGCGCTGCTTAGACGAACTCACGCGCTGCTCCTCCCCCTGCTGGTCAACCCCCGAATCTGAGCCGAGTGTAGCGGGTCGATTACGCCTTTAACCTGGACTTATCGATACCTGCGATACGGCCATCGGTAGTTGATATTGGATCGATGCTCCGTGCGGGCGACTGTGGTTCTACAAGACCCAGGCGCTAACGGAGGTGGATCACATGGGCTTCTACGTACTGGTGCAACCAGAAGAGGACGCAGAAGCATCGCTGGTCGAACACGCACAAGGCCATCCGTCGCTCGTCGTTGATGTGCCGGCGACTGCCCAGATCACCGTGCAGCTGGCAGGGCGGCAGGACGCGGCTGAGCTCGCGATCGGTTTCGCGCGGAACCTTTCGCGCGCCGCGACAGCCTTCGCCGATCGAGTCGACGCGCTCACTGCGAACTGGCCGAATCTGAACTTCGCGGATCTCGCCGCGAAGGTCGGCACTGACGCCCGAGGAGCTGCCAGATCAGCTCGCCGGGCGGCACGCGCTGACGGTCGACGCGGAGTGGTTCGGAGAGAGCGGGCCCGGCGGACCGGGACGGCCGGCGTGATCGGTCGAGCGGTGGAAGCTCTGACGTCCTTCGTCGTGGTCTACGCGGGCATCGTCGCCTGGCGACGGTTCACCGCACGGAGGGCAGAACCGCCAACACACCAGAAGAACGACCGGTAGCAACGAAAGAGGGCAAGGTGTCACGAGACCGGATCGACCGCAGAGACGTGGCGTGACCTGTACGCCTTGGCCTCCAAGTTCGATTCCAAAGTGGACGAACTCAGCGATCATCTCACCCGGATCGAGGACCACCTGAAGGAGAGCCGAACACCTCCGCCTCAACGGCGGAAACGCGCTCGCTGAGGTTGTCCAGCGTGCCGCTGATCTTCTCCAGGATCGCCCGAAGCTCATGCGGGGAGCCAACTTCCAGCTCTTCCATGTCGGGCTTCTGGCTTCTTCACCACGATGGTGCCCTCGCCCTGGCGAGACATCACCAGTCCAGCGGTGCGCAAACGTCCAAGGCCTTCTGCAAGGTCATGACGGCGCGGCCGTACTTCGTTGCAGCTCCGCCAGAGACGGCAGCTTGTCCCACCTGCACGTCGTCGGACGCGATGTATCGCCGCAGGTCATCAGCGATCTGCTGATACGCCGGCCGCGGGTCCGCGGATCAAGTGCCATGCACCCACTGTAGCGACAAAGCTAGCAAAGCTGAATATCACCCGATTCGACCAGTGACTCTTCTAGCTCTACTAGCTATCTTGGTTGTAGCGATAGAGCAAGACCTACTACGAGAGGTACCAACGTGGCTCTGAACGACATCCCGGTGATCCTGTCCTCACTACAAGCTCATGATCACCGAAACGCCCTGCGTGAAGATGCGCGAGCTGGACGGCGGACAACTGGTGCCCGTGATCGACCGCCACACAAACGAAGAGCAGTTCGGGCGGTGCCGTTCGCCAAGCCCCGACCGACCGAGGGCCGCCGCAAAGCGAAGGGCGAAGAGATCCGCGTCAACCTCCCCCGCGACCCCGGTGCGGGGTTCTAGGAGGGTGACTACATCGAGCTGATCAACCCCGTGATCAACACGTACGAGATACGCGGGGACGCCGGGAAGATCACCGCGTCCGGCCTGTGGTTCAAGGCGGACGGCCTTACACTCGGTGGCCCAGGTCGTGGTGGCTCCCGCGGCTTAGTCCCGTGAGCCCTGCCCGGTAGGCCAGTAGCCCGCTTCGAGTCGGGCCAGGGCACTCAATTTTTGCTCTTTGAGAATTCCACAGTGAGTCGAACCATGCCTAAATCCGGAGCATTTCACGCGCTCCGAGAGATTCGGTGAGCCCAGGTACGCCTTCGTTCCTGGGTTTGCCGTGCCTCCCGAAAGGAGTTTTGGCATCGATGAGCGCTCGTACCCGATCGAACCCGCCGATCCGGACGGCGACGATGCGCGCTTCACGTTCGGCTTCGTCCACGAGGTCGGCGAAGTCCTTGCAAAGCACGGCTTCCCGCACATCAGCCAGAGCTCGCGGGACCACCTGGAGCTACAGCAAGCGCTGTACCGCTTCATCTACGTGGGAGACACGAGGGCTGAGAGGTTCGGCCAGTTGATCCAAGAGATGTTGAACGAGCGGGCGCAGCAGCGATACGGCGCGTTCGTAGGCGCGATCGACTTCGTTGAAGAACTGCTCATGCCGCTGGAAAAGCTCATCAACAAGATGAGTGAGAAGCCTGGAAAGGCTGGCAGTTGGCGAGTTCGCCACGCCAGACGAACTCAAGGGCTCTCTGCGGACCGCGCGGAACGACCTCAGTGCGCTCCGGGAGCAAGCCAAGCGACACGAGATCAATTTGAAGGCCAAAGAGTGGGGAGCCTGATCGATGTCTCACCAGCTCGACAACGCCGTGTCCAACCTGGACCAGGCGATGAAGCAGCTCCGCACGGCGATGGACGGCATCCCGGTTCGCCGTGAGGGCTTCACGGACCTGCGGCGCCGGTTCGTCCGCTCGGTCAGCGTGCTGACCACGGAAGCGTCCTACGCCCGTCGTGCAACTGCCCAACAACTAGATCCGCACTGATCTACGCGACGGCCGATCTTCGACACGTTCGAGGATCGGCCGTCGACATCTACCAAGGAGTTCAACCGTGGGTTGGAAGTGGAACGCAAGCAAGCGCGTTCTGGCCGCCGAGTTCCGCGCAGCTCGGTGGCTGGCCAGGAACCCGGAATGGATGCTGGCCCCGTCGGTTGTCGCGGCCGGTGCCTGCACGCTCGGCCCGACGACCACCGGCTACGTCCTCGGCGGCGCAGCTGGTGCGACCGGGCTTTGGTACCGGGGTCACCCGGACTCGTTCGACACGCTGGCCGCGCCAGTCGCTGAGGGCCTGGCAGCGTCGGTGGTTCGGGCCTACTCGGTGGACGCTGGCGGACCTGATGGACGTCCACAGCTCACAACCGAGCACCGCCGAAAGAGGATCACGACACTCCACCCGCGTGTGGTGCGTGTCCGGTCGTACTCGCCGTCGATCGACACCGTGTTGGTGAAGCTTGCCAAGGGCCAATCACCGATGCACTTCGCCCGGCAGGCCGAAGAGCTGCGCTACTCGATCGAGGCCGAACGCGTTGCGATCGAGCTGACGAGCCCGGTTACGTGGCGCTCGTCGTCCAGCGTGACGAACCGTTCACTCGAGATCATCCCGGCGCCGGACCTGCCTGAGCACTCAGAGGACGTGAACCTGCGGGCGGTGCTCCTGGGCGAGGACAAGTACGGCGGCGACTGGACCGAACCCGTCCAGGGCACGCACACCCTCACGGCGGGCGGGACCGGGTCGGGCAAGAACTCGCTCGCGTTCGCCAAGCTGCGCTCGATGGCCCCGCTGATCAGGGACGGCATCGTCCGCCTGTGGGTCTGCGACCCGAAGTACCTGGAGTTCCAGGCAATCAAACCGATCACGGAGAACCGCTACGCCGATGACGCGGGCGATTGCCTGGAGCTGATCGAGATGTGGGTCGACGACATGGAGCGCACCCAGAAGCGGATGCAGCGGGCGGCGCTGCGGTCGGTCCAGCCGTCGCGTGAGTACCCGCTCAACCTGCTGATCGTGGACTAGATCGGCTCCCTGGTCGCCTACCGGCCCGAGTACGCCCGGCAGATCACGGGCCTGCTAGCTCGGGGTACCTCGATGGGCCGCGCAACCTTGCACGTCGCGGACGCCTACATCCAAGAACCGGATAAGGACACGCTGTCGATCCGGGACCTGTTCCCCAACCGCGTGTGCCTGCGCACCACGTCACCAACGCACCCGGACATGGTGCTGGGTGACGGTGCTCGGGAACGGGGCGCGATCGCCTACCAGATCCCCGCCATCCCGGAAACTGCCGGCATCGGCTACCGCACCGACGAACGCACACGCGTTCCCCGCCGGGTCCGCGCGGCGTACACGACAGACTACAACATCCGCGAACTCGTGGAGTTCGTCCGCAACGGACAGACCGGCTCCATCCGTTCGATCGCCTAACTTTCTTTCACCCCAACACTTTTCGCCACTAATCATGGAGGTTCTTGTCATGCCTGAAAACAGCGCACCTCGACGTCTGGACGGCCTGCTCCGCTCGATTCGCGGCCACATCCGCACACTCGGCCTGCCCCGGCCGGACCGCTTGGTCATCTCAACACCGTCCGGCTCGGTGCATGCCGAGTTCACCTCCGGCACCGCGCCTGATCGGCTCGCGTGCCTGCTGGTCTGGGCGGCCTCGCTGCACGGGGTCGAGCTGACGTGGTCCCTGCAAGCCGCGGGAACCCTGTCGGTTGCTGCGACCGGACGGACCAAGTCCGGGATCACGCTGGGGCTGGCCGCGTCGGCCTCGGTGGTCGAGCTCGGCAGCAAGCTCAAGTCCAATCTCGGCGGCGGTGCTTGCCAACGCCTTCCGGCTCTCCGCGTGCTCGCCGGAACAGGTCACCTTCGATCAGGTCGCCTCAGGTCGTCCAGGTCGCACGCCGTAGCCCGTCTTCGCCGTTGGCGGTCGCCGCGTGAACACCCAACCGCACGGCTACCGCGTGCTGATGAAGCTCCTGTTCGGCGGCGAACCGCCCGCCTGGCGTGACCCGGCCGCCTGCGCCGACGCCGATCCGAGCTTGTTCCACACCGCCGGCCGAACCGCCGCCGCCAAGGCCGTGTGCGCCACCTGCCCGGTCCTCACCTAGTGCCTAGAGAACCAACTCAGCTGGGAAGCGCAGCGGACCCGCTCGATACCGAGACAACGCCTTCGGCGTCGTCGGCGGCCTGTCCGGCGCTGAACGCCGCCTCATCCACTACCCCGCCAGGAACGCAAAGGACGTGGCCTGATGAAGCTCGTACTCGCCGTCCCGGTCAATCTCCGCAGCTTCGCCCGCGTCGCTCACATCGTGTTCGCCGCTGCGGCCTCGCTGATCTGCTGTACCTGCTGTTCGGCTTCGTCGGGCTCCTGGTGCTCGTCGCCGAACTGCTCTGGCTCGGGGCTCTGCTCCGCAAGGCCGCATACGGGAAGTAGGTCGCCTGGTGTCCCAGAAGTCCAAGCACACCAACGAAACTGAGTCCTCCGAACCTCGCGAGACTCGAACCGTTCGGCGCCTGAGGGCACAGCTCGATGAGGCGCAGGACATCCACCAGCTCGCCGCGAACCCGTTGCTGGCGGCCGTGCGGGCGGACCTGGTTCCGGGTCTCGGTGACGCGGTCCATGTGGTGCTTCATGACCTGCGGCCTCGGCTTCACCGCGACCGGCGTGCAAGCGTTCCTCGCTGGGAGCCTCGGGCCGTCTGACCCGATGTGGTGGGGCGCGTGGCTCGTGGAACCGGCCTTCGCCGGAATCCTGATCACGCTCCTGCGCTGGGAAGCACAGATGTTGTCACACGGCCTGGCGGTCGATGACCGGCCGGTCAGTGGCTCAAGCGGGTGCTGCTCGGTGCCACACTCGTCACCAACGTGTGGTCCTCGCTGCGGCCTCCAACGGCCAGATCAACACCGCGATGGTGTTCCTCCACCTCGTGATCCCGCTCGTCGTCTTCCTGCTGGCCGAAGTCATGCCGGTCATTCAGCAGCGGTGCAACGCCGCGCGTGATCTGGCCGCTCAGGTCATCGCTCCCGCTCCCACCAACCCAGTTGCTGCCCCTACTCCTGTTCGGTCCGCTGTGCGGCTTCCTGGGCATCTCCAGGCGCGTTGGACGCCAAGGCGAACGAGGTCCGCGCGCAAGGCCGTGCGTTGACGGCGCAGGACGTCCAGGACGCGCTGAACGTGCCTGGGGACTACGCAGCACGCATCGCCGCACAAGCTCGCGCTCTGACCAACTCGATCAACGCGGGGCATGACCAGAACACCGGTCGTGCTCCGCCTTTTCGTTTCTCCACAACGGAAGGAGCGTCATCCGTGCTCACTCTGGAAGACCGCATCACCGCACGGTCAAGGCGGTCAACTTCCGGGCATGGCGAGACCGGGTGACCGCAATCGGCGGATGTGCCGCACCCATCCGGTTGTCCGGCGCCTTCCAACTCCAGTACCTCAACGGCGGCGTTGATCTAGCACATCAGCTTTGACTTCATATTCCCGTGCTGCAACCGCCTTGTAGTCTGTCTGCCCTGCCTGCTCCTACCTTACGCTGCCTACTCCTACCACCTTATGCACTCTTAGCTCTCTTTTTCAGCAAGGGCGTTCCCGCGGACGTCTCCGAGAAGCCGCGAGTGTTCGCCACGCTCACCGCTCCGTCGTTCGGGCCGGTCCACAACCGACTCGATTGCCACGACGGGCAAGTCCGGCCCTGTACGGGCTGCGGCGAATGGCATCACTGCGACGATCCCCGCATCGGCGGTGCCGTCGACCCCGGCGCCTACGACTACACGGGGTCGGTGCTCTGGCAGGCACACGCGGGCAAGCTGTGGCACCGGTTCACCATCGTCCTGCGCCGCAAGCTCGCTGGCGCGGCCGGCCTGAAGGTCTCTCGAATTCAAGGACCACGCCCGGCTCTCCTACGCCAAGGTCGCCGAGTACCAGCGGCGGGGCCTCGTCCACTTCCACGCCGTCGTTCGCGTCGACGGACCGGACGGGCCGCACGACCCCACCCCGGCGTGGGCCACGGCCAAACTCCTCGGCGACTGCATCAAGGCGGCGGCTCGCTCGGTCGGGATCGACACCACGCGGCCGGACGGTTCGGCGCTGCGCCTCGTGTGGGGCGAACAGGTCGACACCAAGGGAATCCGTTGGTTCCCAGGTGGAAGACGAGTCCGCTGGGAGATCAGCGAGGCCCGGTTGGCGGGCTACGTCGCCAAATACGCCACCAAGGCACGGGCGCCAAGGACACGGCGGACCGGCCGATCCGCTCCCAGCTGGACATCGATGTCCTGCACATCTCCGAGCACCACCGGCGGATGGTGCAGACCGCGTGGGACCTCGGCGGCCTGGCCGACTTCGAGGAACTGAATCTCCGCAAGTGGGCGCACATGCTCGGGTTCCGCCGCCACTTCCTCACGAAGTCCAAGCACTACTCGACCACCTTCCGCTCCATCCGCGAGGAGCGAGAGACGTTCCGTGAAGCTCGAAATGTTCGAGCGCCTCGACCTTGATCCCGCGTCCGTGGTCGTCGTCAACGACTCGCAGTACGCCGGGTCCGGCTACGACAACGACGCGGAACGCGAGCTCGCGGCCGGCATCGCCGAACGAGTCCGCGCGCAACGCCTACGCAAGTACGAACAGGAAGGGGGATCTCATGGCCGCCAAGCTGCCTGACCCGGACGACTTCATGACGGCAGACGAGTTCTGCGCCCGTATGCGCATCTCGAAGGACACGTTCTACAAGTGGCGGCAGATTCCCGGTGCCGCTCCTGTCGTGCACAAGCTGCGAAACGGGTCGTTGCGCATCTCCGGTGCCGACTTCGCCGCGTGGCTCCTCGATCTGAGGAGTGAGGTCGCGTGAACCTCACCTACAAGGTCAACGTCTGGGAGCTGAAAGTCCTCAAGCCTGACAAGAACGGCAAGAGGCGACCCAAGCCCTACGGCGTCCGCTGGATCACGGCGGGCAAGGAGCAGTCCGAGTGGTACCGGACCAAGACGCTGGCCAACAACCGCCGGAACCAGCTCATCAAGGCCATGAACAACGGTGAGGCCTTCGACATCGACTCGGGGCTTCCTGAGTCAGAGGCCAAGGCCAAGGTCGCGAGATCGCTCCTGAAGATGGCCCAGGAGTTCATCGATCACGAGTGGGAAGACGCGGCGGCGAACACGCGAAAGCGGCTCGTGGACACGCTGGCCGTGCCGGTCGCCGCGTTCGTCACCGCAGACAAGAACGCGCCGGACGAACGCCTGTTGCGACGTGTTCTGACGACGTGCCTTCTACCCATGAACCGGCGTGAGCGGGCACTGACTGATGAGGAGTCGGCGGTGGCGGACTGGATCACGGCTCATTCGCGGCCAGTCCGGCAGTTGGCGGACAAGATCGAAATGTCGAATCTGCTGCGGTCCCTGGGGCGAAACCTGGGCGGTAAGAAGGCGTCCACGTGGACCACGCGAACTCGGCGCGGCGTGCTTCACCACCTGCTCAAGTTCGCGGTGGACAAGGAGGAACTAGTGGCCAATCCGGTCACCGGCCAGAAAGCCGCGATTCAGCGGGGCAACGTCGAGGTTGATCCCCGGTCGGTCCTCAACCCGAAACAGGGGCGGCAGATCTTGGCGGCCGTCACCTACGTAGGGACGATCACCGGCCAGTACGACTACCTGTACGGGTTCTTCGCGACGATGTACTACGCCGCTCTACGGCCGTGCGAGGTCAACCGGCTCCGCGAGGTGGATTGCAAGCTCCCCGAGACCGGTTGGGGTGAACTGATCCTGGAGAAGTCCGCTTCGAGAGCGAACAGCAACTACACCGACTCGGGTGAGGTGTGGGAGGAACGGACGCTGAAGCGGCGAGCTGAGGGCTCCGTCCGCGTAGTTCCGATCCCTCCTCAGCTCGTGACCATCCTGAGGTGGCACCTGGCCAACTTCGGCACCGCACCGGACGGCCGGTTGTTCCGCGGGAACGTCAGCGGAGGCCCGATCAGTGCGACGGTCTACACGGACGCGTGGAAGAAAGCCCGGAAGGTCGGCCTCTCGCCCCACCAGTTCGCCTCCCCGCTGGCGGGCGTTCCGTATGACCTCCGTCACGCCGCCGTGTCAACGTGGCTCGCGGCCGGCGTGCCCCCGACCGAGGTAGCGGAGCGGGCTGGCCACACGGTCGATGTCCTGTTGAAGGTCTACGCGAAGGTGATGGACGGCCAACGGGACACGTCCAACCAGAAGATCACGGAACTGCTCGGCGAAATCGACGCGGAACAGGAGGACCAGGACGACGGCGACGACGCCGAGTGAGAACCGTTTTGGCAGGTAGGCTCATATGAGAACGCCCCGAGCAATGATCTTGCTCGGGGCGCTTCTTGTTCCGTGCATGTTCCGTGAGTCGTGGCAGACCGACGCAGTTAGCGGCAGACGGTGACCTGCGGCGCTGACGTCGTTAGCAGCATCTGAGCAGGTCAACCGGCATTTCGGGCCTTCACCCAGGAACTACGGAACGGCACTGCGTGGGCGAGGTCAGCCGCGCAGTTCCATCGTGCAGCACTTCGGACCGCCACCGGACTTCCGCAGCTCCGAGATGTCCACGAGCACCGGCTCGAACCCACGCCGCGCCACCTGCTCGGCGAGGTGGGTGGCCTCGAACGGCATCACGACGTGCTTGCCGTCGGACACGGCGTTCAGCCCCAAGCACACCGCGTCGGCGTCGTTGGCGATGACGGCGTCCGGGAACAGGCGGCGGAGCACCTGCTGCGAGCCCGGCGAGAACGCCTCCGGGTAGTAGGCGACCAGAGGAGAAGGAGACTGGTCGTCGAGCATGAAGAGCGCCACGTCGAGGTGGTAGAAGCGCGGGTCGACGAGCTGCAGCGAGACCACGGGAACACCGAGGACCTCCTGGGCCTCGGAATGGGCACCAGGGTCGGTGCGGAAGCCGGTGCCTGCCAGCAGCAGGGAGCCGGTCCAGGTGAAGTCGCCCTCGGCCTCGTTGACGGCGGTGGGCATGACGACGGACTTGTAGCCGGAGGACAGGAACCAGCGGCGGAAGTGGTCGGCTTCGGCGGCGCGCTGGGGGGCGCGGAAGCGGGAGCCGAGGACGCGGCCGTCGATGACGGTGCCGCTGTTGGCGGAGAAGACCATGTCGGGGAGGCCGGAGACCGGGTCGATGACGTTCACCTCGTGGCCGAGGCGTTCGTAGGTCTCCTTGAGTGCCGTCCACTGCTCCACGGCCAGCGAGGTGCTGGTGGGCTGGGTCGGATCCATCCACGGGTTGATGGCGTACTCCACCGTGAAGTACGTCGGCGGGCACATGAGGTACCGACGGGTGGTCGGCATGCGCGTCGGCGCGAGGGGTGCGGCGATGTCGAGCGTGATCGGCTCGCCGGGCCCGGAGATGGATACGGTCATGGATCGAAATGTAAACGGCAGCTAGACCATCGAACAACGCCGCAGTATTGCGCGAAGTAGGGCACTATGTTGCGTGTGGATGGCATCGACCAGCGAATCATTTCGTGCCTGATGGCGAACGCGCGTTCCAGCTACGCGGAGATCGGCAAAGAGGTGGGTCTGAGCGCCCCCGCGGTGAAGCGGCGGGTGGACAAACTGCTGGACACGGGGGTCCTGCGGGGCTTCACGGCGGTGGTGGATCCGGAGGCGCTCGGGTGGGGTACCGAGGCGTTCGTGGAGGTGCACTGCAAGGGCAACGTCGCGCCGCACGACATCCAGCACCGGCTGGAGCCGATGGCGGAGGTAAGTGCTGCGTACACGGTGTCCGGGGCGGCCGACGCGATCGTCCATCTGAGGGCGGCTGACATCCATCACCTGGAGACGGCGCTGGAGCGGCTGAGGGCCGTGGAGATCATCGACAGGACGGTCTCGACGGTCGTGCTGTCCCGGCTCTTGGACCGGCCGCTCGCGCCCTAGAGTCCGGGGCATGGGTGAGGTTCTGCTGGAGCACAACGATTCGATCGCCGTGATCACGATCAACGATCCGGAGCGGCGCAACGCGCTGACGGTCGACCTGTCCGAGGAGCTAGCGGACAAGGTCCACCAGGCGGAGCAGCACGCGAACGCGTTGATCGTCACCGGCGCGCCGCCCGCGTTCTGCGCGGGTGCGGACCTCACTCAGCTGGGGAGCTCTAAGGACGAGGGCCTCAAGAAGATCTACAAGGGCTTCCTCGCGGTGGCCGACGCGACGATCCCGACCATCGCCGCGGTCAACGGTGCGGCGGTCGGCGCGGGGCTCAACCTCGCGCTGGCGTGCGATGTCCGTGTCGCAGGGCCGAAAGCGAGGTTCGACGCGCGGTTCCTGCAGCTCGGCATCCACCCCGGCGGCGGCATGACGTGGATGCTGCAACGGCTCGTCGGTCCGCAGACCGCCTCGGCCATGACCCTGCTGGGACAGATCCTCGATGCTGACGAGGCACACCGCACAGGACTGGCCTACGCGAAGGCGGAAGACCCACTGGCAGTAGCAAAAGAGCTGGCGAAGGCGGTAGCGGAGGCGCCGGCGGCACTCGTGCGGACCATCAAGGCGACGATGCGGGTGACCGATGTTCTCGACGACCACGCGGAGGCTGTCGAGACGGAGCTGCGGCCACAGGTTGCTTCGATCGACACTCCAGAGTTCGCTGCCAGGCTTGCCGCGATGAAGGCTCGGATCAGCGGCCGGTAAGTGTTACCTTGAGTAACAGGTATTGAGGGTGACATGTGCCGCATTCGGGTATCCGCTGGTAATGCTGTGCTTACCGTCTAGTTAAGGACCCGGTGCGGCAGATGGGACAGTTCGTCTCGCCTAGTGGTACGCGGCCCGTCTCGCAGGCGGTCCAGGCGACTACCCTCGCGGTGGGGCACAGCCACCCTTGGAGAGAGGTATCGGCGTAGGAATGAGCACTGAGACCCGCAAGCTGGATCGCGTCGTGATCCGCTTCGCCGGCGACTCCGGTGACGGTATGCAGCTCACCGGAGACCGGTTCACGTCTGAAGCGGCGGCGTTCGGCAACGACCTCGCCACGCAGCCCAACTTTCCCGCCGAGATCCGCGCACCTCAGGGCACGCTGCCCGGAGTGTCGTCGTTCCAGCTGCACTTCGCCGACTACGACATCCTGACGCCGGGCGACCGTCCCGACGTGCTCGTCGCGATGAACCCCGCCGCGCTCAAGGCGAACGTCGTCGACCTGCCGGACGGCGGCATCCTCATCGTCAACACCGACGAGTTCACGAAGCGGAACCTGACGAAGGTCGGTTACGACGCGAACCCGCTCGAGGACGACTCGCTGGAGCGGTTCCAGGTCCACAAGATCGCGATGGCGACGTTGACCATCGGCGCGCTGGAGGAGACCGGGCTCGGCAAGAAGGACGCGGAACGCGCGAAGAACATGTTCGCGCTCGGCCTTCTGTCGTGGATGTACCACCGGCCCACCGAAGGCACGGAACGGTTCCTGCGCGAGAAGTTCGCGAAGAAGCCGGACATCGCCGAGGCCAACGTCCTGGCGTTCCGCGCCGGCTACTACTACGGCGAGACGACCGAGGCGTTCGCGGTCACCTACGAAGTGGCGCCCGCGAAGCTGAACGTCGGTACCTACCGCCAGATCACCGGCAACACGGCGACGGCGTACGGGATCGTCGCGGCGGCGCAGCGCTCCGGCCTGCCCGTCGTGCTCGGCACGTACCCGATCACGCCGGCCTCGGACATCCTGCACGAGCTGTCGAAGCACAAGAACTTCGACATCACGACCGTGCAGGCCGAGGACGAGATCGCGGGCATCGGCATCGCGCTCGGTGCCTCCTACGGCGGCGCGATCGGTGTCACGTCGACGTCGGGACCCGGTATCGCGCTGAAGTCCGAGACCATCGGCCTCGGGGTGATGACGGAACTGCCGCTGCTGGTGATCGACGTGCAGCGCGGTGGCCCGTCGACGGGTCTGCCGACCAAGACGGAGCAGGCGGACCTGCTGCAGGCGATGTTCGGCCGCAACGGCGAGTCGCCGGTGCCGATCGTCGCGCCGCAGTCGCCGTCCGACTGCTTCGACGCCGTGGTCGACGCGACGCGGATCGCGTTGAAGTACCGCACGCCGGTGCTGTTCCTGTCCGACGGAGCGATCGCGAACGGCTCCGAACCGTGGCTGATCCCGGACGTCGACACGCTGCCCGACCTCACGGTCGAGTTCGCGACCGACCCGGAGAACTTCCAGCCCTACTCCCGTGATCCCGAGACGCTGGCCCGCCCGTGGGCGGTACCCGGCACTCCCGGTCTGCAGCACCGCATCGGCGGCCTGGAGAAGCAGGACATCACGGGCAACATCTCGTACGACCCGGAGAACCACGACCGCATGGTCCGGTTGCGCCAGGCCAAGATCGACGGCATCGAGGTGCCGGACGTCGAGGTCGACGACCCGAGCGGCGAGGCGAAGGTCCTCGTCGTCGGCTGGGGGTCGTCGTACGGCCCGATCGGCGCGGCGGCGCGCCGGGTCCGCAAGCTGGGTCTGCCGGTCGCGCACGCGCACCTGAGGCACCTCAACCCGTTCCCGAAGAACCTGGGCGACGTGTTGAAGGCCTACGACAAGGTGATCGTGCCGGAAATGAACCTGGGCCAGCTGGCGTTGCTCCTGAGGGCGAAGTATCTGGTGGACGCCGTGTCGTACACCAAGGTGCAGGGCCTGCCGTTCAAGGCGGAAGAGCTGCAGGACGTGCTCGCTGACGTGATCAAGGGGGTGTCGGCGTGACAGCGATCGATCTCGGGCTCCCCGGGCTCACCGGGGTGCCGACGACTGACGAGAAGCAGACGGCCAGGGACTACAAGTCCGACCAGGAAGTCCGCTGGTGTCCCGGCTGTGGCGACTACATCGTGCTCAACACCATGCAGTCGTTCCTGCCCTCGCTGGGTCTCAAGCGCGAGAACATCGTGTTCGTCTCGGGCATCGGGTGCTCGTCCCGGTTCCCGTACTACATGAACACCTACGGCATGCACTCCATCCACGGCCGTGCGCCGGCCATCGCCACGGGTCTCGCCGTGGCACGGCCGGACCTGAGCGTGTGGGTGGTGACCGGTGACGGCGATGCGCTGTCCATCGGTGGCAACCACCTGATCCACACGTTGCGGCGCAACGTGAACCTCAAGATCCTGCTGTTCAACAACAGGATCTACGGCCTCACCAAGGGCCAGTACTCGCCGACCTCGGAACCGGGCAAGGTCACCAAGTCGACCCCGGCCGGCTCGGTGGACCACCCGTTCAACCCGGTGTCGCTGGCACTGGGCGCGGAGGCCTCGTTCGTCGGTCGTGCGATGGACTCGGACAAGGCCGGTCTGACCTCGGTGCTGCGTCAGGCCGCGGAGCACCGCGGGTCGGCGCTCGTGGAGATCTACCAGAACTGCCCGATCTTCAACGATGGCGCGTTCGACGTCCTCAAGGACGCCGACGAGGCATCGCGGCGGATCATCAACGTCGTCGACGGCGAACCGATCCGCTTCGGCCGCGAGGGCGAGTACTGCGTGACCCGCGAAGGCTTCGGCCTCGCGGTCGCGAAGTCCGCCGACGTGGACGCCAGCGACATCGTGGTGCACGACGCGTCGGACCTGAACCTGTCCTTCGCGCTGTCGCGGCTCTCGACGCAGGACCTCACGCACACCGTCACCGGTGTGTTCCGGCGTGCGGACCGGCCGACGTACGACGACGGCGTCCGGTCGCAGGTCTCGGCGGCCAAGGACGCGAAGGCGGCGGACCTGGGCAAGCTGTTGCACGGCAAGGACACCTGGACCGTGCTCGGCGACTGATCCACGAACACGAAGAAGGCCCCCACCGCGAACGGTGGGGGCCTTCTTCGTGTTCGTGGATCGAGATCAGGGTGCCGGTCGGAACCCGGCCTTCTGCGCGTCGGTCTCGGTGCGGAACCACACGTCGGCGCGGGTTTCCACGAAGTTCGCGGACGCGGACGTGTAGTAGCGGCGACCGGTCAGCGTTGCCTTGACGGAGAAGTCCTGTGCCGGGGCCAGACCGTCCGACCTCGGCAGCACCGAGCCCGGACCGAACGGCGAACGCGGGTTGAAGCCCTCCGGCTGCTGGAAGCGCGACGAGCTGCCCGCGGGGGCGGTGCCGTTGGGGCGGCCGCCGGTGGACGGCGAGAAGCCGACGGGGCGGGGGCGCGACGGCAACGCGGGCGCGGGCGGGGCTTCCGGCTTCGGCGCCTCGAAGGCCTGGAACGCCGGGAAGCTCTGCTGCCGCTGCATGGTGGTGCGCCGGGCCTCGCGGATCGGCAGGCCGGCTTCGCTCACCCGCTGCGGCAGGTCGGACTCGATGGGCTCGGGCTCCGGTTCGGGCGCGGCGGCGAGCAGGGGCTCGTCGCTCGGCACGAACGTCGGCACGAACGGCTGGTCGTTCGTCGGCTCCGGGAGCTGGCGGGTCTGGCCGAGCGCGGGAAGCGGCTCGTCGGCGTCGAGCAGTGGTTCGAAGAGCGAACGCGGGCGGTCGACGGGCGGCTGGGGCGGGGCGGGCGGAGCTTCGACCGGGTGGTCGAAGGCCGCTGCCACGGCTTGGGGCTCGCGGTCGAGGGTGTCCGTGGTGTCGCCGAACGCGTGGAACTCGCCTGCGGAGACGGGGGCGCCGAACGCCGTGGGCTGGAACGGCTCCGACTGGGCGTGCGAACGCGCCGAATCCTGCTCGAAAGCTCCGCGCTGAGGGAGCGGGGCCTGGGGGTCGAAAACCTCGGGCTGAGCGTGAGCGGGCTCCTGCTCGAAAACCTGGTGCTGGGTCTCCGGCTCGAAGACCTCGGGCTGCGCGTGCGGCTCGTAGACCTGGGCCTGAGCGAGCTCCTGCTCGAACGCCTCTGGCTGCGGCTCGTACCGCTCGTGCTGGGCGTGCGCGGGCTCGTGCTCGAAGACGTCAGGCTCGGCCTGCGCCGACTCCGGCTCGTGGGCCTGGTGCTGAGCGAGCTCGTAGTCGGTCTGCGCGGGTGAGGCAGGCTCGGACTCGGCTTCCGGCTCGGTGAAGGTGTCCTGGGCGGGCTCGAAGACGCCGTTGCGCACGTGCGGGGCGTCGAGGTCCACCGGTTCGACGAGCTGGGTCCGGTCGGCGGCGGTCTCCGGCTCGGTGAAGTTGTTGTCGAGGCGCTCGGCGAGCTCGTCGCGCAGGGCGGGGTACTCGCCGGTGAGGTCGTTGGCGGGCCAGGAGCTTTCGGTGACGGCGATGAACGTCGTCTGTTCCGACGCGGTGGACCGGACGGGCTCGTCCTCCTGCTCGGCCGCCTCGTCGAGGAACGCCTCCTGCTCCTCCTCCGCCCAGACCTCGCGCGGTTCGTAGATGAAGTCCTCGACGTGCTCGTCGACCTCGGGACCGGCCGTCGGCTCCGCAGCGGGCGGTGCGACCTCGGCGGTCGGCTCGTAGGCCGGGACGAACGAGGTCTGCTCGGCGGGGAGTTCGGGCTCGTCGTCGAAGTCCGCCGCTTCGAGACCCGAGCGCGGCAGGACCGGCGGGAGGACCGCCGTCATCTCGGCCGGGGTCTCCTCGGGCACGGCGTCCGGGCTGAGGCGTTCGAACAGGGACCGTGGGCGGTCGTCCTCGGTGGGAGCGCTGTCGGCGATCGCCTTCTGCTCGGCGAGCTGCTCCTCGAACCGGCGCTGCGCCTCCTCGGAAGACATCAGCGGCGCGGCGGGCGCTTCCGGCTCGAGCACCGGCTCAGGCTCGGACTCCTCGACGGCCTCGGGAGCCGTGACCGGCTCACCGAAGTACGCGGGAGGCTCCGAGTACGGCGCGGGCTGCTCGGCGTAGGGAGCGTCCGCGTAGGGAGCGGGAGGCTCCACGTGCGGAGCGGGGGTCAGCACCTCGTCGGTCAGCGAGCGAGACGGGGTGTCGTGCCACTGAGCGGCCTCGAAGTCGCGCTCCAGGTCGTCGTCCACCGCGGGCGCCATGACGGGCGCGAGTGAGCGGGACCGGGCTTCGAGAAGTTGATCTTCGAGGTCGGCCACCTGCCTGCGCGCGGGTCGAACCATCACGAACCACGTGAGTAGCACGCCCACAGCAAACGCAAGCAGAGTCCACAACCAGACCTGCCCGAAGACATTCACGGGTAAGCCCCTTCTACGACCACGCTCAGACCCCACTCACCCGGAAGGGTGAGCGCAGCCAAACTACAGTGCCGTTGATGATGCTGCGTCACTCCACCGTTCAGCGCAAATAAGCAGTAGAAACCGCAGCGTAGAGTCACATTTTGTGCCTCCCCTGACGACTTCGAGCATCAGTTCGCCAGAAGTTCACACCCAGGGGCGAGGGATCACCTACGGCGCACTCGCCTACGTCCTTTGGGGCTTGTTCCCAGCCTACTGGCCACTCCTCGTGCCCGCGGCGCCAATCGAGGTTCTCGCGCATCGGATCGTGTGGTCGTTCCTCACGATGCTCATCGTGGTCGCGGTGCTCAAGAAGTGGCGTCCGCTCAAGGAACTGTCAGGCATGGGCTGGCTCATGGTGAGCGCGGCCGCGGTGCTCATCACCGTGAACTGGGGCACCTACATCTACGCGGTCAACACGCAGCACGTCGTGGAGTCCGCGCTCGGCTACTTCATGACGCCACTGGTCAGTGTGGCTCTCGGCGTGATCTTCCTGAAGGAACGGTTGCGGCTGCCGCAGCAGATCGCCATCGGCGTGGTCGTCGTCGCCGTGATCGTGCTCACCGTCGACTACGGCAGGCTGCCGGTCATCTCACTGGTCCTGGCCTGCTCGTGGGGCACCTATGGGCTGTTCAAGAAGAAGGTGAAGCTCGACGCCGTCACCGGCCTCGCCGCGGAGAGCGCCGTCATCTTCCCCGTCGCATTGGCCTACCTGATCGTGCTCGGCAGTGCGAACACCTTCACGACCGCGGGCACCGGCCACGCGCTGATGCTGTTGTCCACCGGCATCGTGACGGTGATCCCGCTGGTGCTGTTCGGCGCCGGCGCGTTGCGGGTGCCGCTCACGACCATGGGCATGCTGCAGTACCTGGCACCGATCCTGCAGTTCGCCTGGGGTGTCTTCGTGGTGCACGAACCCATGCCGGCGAGCAGGTGGATCGGGTTCGGGCTGGTCTGGCTGGCCCTCGCGATCTTCACGGTCGACGCGGTGAAGAACCGGCGCAAGCAGCTGCTCGCGCCGGTCGAGTAACACCTAGCGGCTTCGCTCCACCACGTACGTCGCGAGCTCTTCGAGAGCGTCCCGCGCGGCACACGGCGGCAGCTTGCCCAGCTCCGTGCGGGCCCGGTCCGCGTACTCGTCGAGGGTCTCGCGCGCCCGGTCCATGCCCGAGGACTTGCGCAGCAGCGTCAAAGCCTCGTCCACCAACGCGTCCTCGGAGATCGGACCCGCCAGCAGTTCGGCGAGCCGGGTCTCGGCCGGGTCCCTCAGCGCGTAGAGCATCGGCAGCGTCTTCACGCCCTCACGCAGGTCGGTGCCCGGCGTCTTGCCGGACTCGACCGAAGGCGAGGCGATGTCGATGACGTCGTCGGAGATCTGGAACGCCGCACCGATCACCTCGGCGTACCGGCGCATCGCGTCGACCTGCTCCTCGGTCGCGTCGGAGAACATCCCGCCGAAGCGGGCCGCGGTGGCGATCAGCACACCGGTCTTCTCCTCGATCACCGTGAGGTAGTGGGAGATCGGGTCCTCGCCGGGCTTCGGGCCGACGGTCTCGCGCATCTGGCCGGTCACCAGGACCGAGAAGGTCTCCGCGATGATCCGCGCCGCGTCCGTGCCGAGATCCGCGGTGAGCCGCGACGCGTGGGCGAAGAGGAAGTCGCCCGTCAGGATCGCGATGCTGTTGTCCCACTTGGCGTTCGCCGACACGGCGCCGCGCCGCATGGTCGCCTCGTCCATCACGTCGTCGTGGTAGAGCGTGGCGAGGTGTGTGAGTTCGACCACAGCGGCGGCCTTGATGACCTTCTCGCGGTCCCAGTCCGCGCCGAACTGGGAGGCGAGCAGTGTGAAGAGCGGGCGGATCCGCTTTCCGCCCGCCTCCACGAGGTGAAGCGAGGTTTCCGTGACCGGGTGGAAGTCGCTCTGCACGACGTCGTGCAGGATGCGCTCCACCTCGGTCAGGCCGTCCTGGACTACCTGAGTGAGCACGGGGTCCACCAACGCGAACCCCGGTCCCTCATGCTCGCTACTGGTCACACCAGCAGACTACGTACACCTAGCTGAGGAAGGTGCCGGTACCCGCCCAATCGAGCACGAACGTGGGCCACAACCCCAGCACCAGCGTCACAGCGACGCCGAGCGTGATCGCGATCGTCGTGAACGCACCGGGCACGGTGACGGCGGGTCCGTCGGCGGCGGGGTCGCTGAAGTACATCAGCACGATCACCCGCAGGTAGAAGAACGCCGCGACGGCCGAGGCCACCAGTGCGATCACCACGAGCGGGGTGAGCCCCGCCTCGATGGCCGCGCTGAACACGACGAACTTGCCGATGAAACCGGACGTCAGCGGAATTCCGGCCAGCGCCAGCAGCAGGAACGTGAACACGGCCGCGACGACCGGCGACCGCTTCGCCAGACCCGCCCACTGCGACAGGTGCGTTGCCTCACCGTCGGAGTTGCGGACCAGCGACACGACACCGAACGCGGCGATCGTGGTGAAGCCGTACACCAGCAGGTAGAACATGGTCGCGCTCACACCCGGCGACGCACCGTCCGGCGTCAGGGCGATCGAGCCGATCAGCAGGAAGCCCGCGTGTGCCACGGAGGAGTACGCGATCATGCGCTTCACGTCGGTCTGGGTGAGACCGAGCACAGCGCCGATGACCATCGACACGACCGCGACGCCGTACAGCACGCCACGCCACTCCCACTGGGTGTTCTGGAACGCCACGGTGAGCACGCGCAGGATGCCGCCGAACGCGGCGACCTTGGTGCAGGCCGCCATGAACGCCGTCACCGGTGTCGGAGCGCCCTGATAGACGTCCGGGGTCCACGAGTGGAACGGGCCGACCGCCGCCTTGAACAGCAGACCCACCACCAGCAGGCCGAAGCCCGCGAACAGCAGCGTGTCCGAACGGTCCGTGCCGGCGGCCGCAGTGGCGATGGCCGAGAGCTTGACCGAACCCGCGTAGCCGTAGAGCAGCGCGACGCCGTAGAGGAAGAACGCCGACGCGAACGCACCGAGCAGGAAGTACTTCACGGCCGCTTCCTGCGAGAGCAGGCGACGACGGCGAGCCAGGCCGCACAACAGGTACAGCGGCAGCGACATGACTTCCAGCGCGATGAACATGGTCAGCAGGTCGTTCGACGCGACGAACGTCATCATGCCGCCGAGCGCGAACAGCATGAGCGGGAAGACCTCGGTCTGCATGCCGGTCTTCGTGGCCTGCGCGCGGTCCTGAACGGTGCCCGGACGGATCGCGGCCGACGCCACGAACGCGCCACCCGGCTCCACCGAGCGGTCGGCGATCAGCAGGAGACTGCCGAACGCCAGCACCAGCAACGTTGCCCACATGAACAGCGACGGCGAGTCGACCGCGATCGCGCCCGCCAGCGTGGCGATGCCCTGCGTCGGCCGCTCCGAGGTCGCGTAGATGATCAGAAAACCGACCGCGCCGACCAGCGTCACGAGCGACAGCACGAGCTGCACGGCCCACCGCTGATGCTTGGGCAGCAACGCTTCCAGCAGGACGCTGATGCACGCCGCGCCGAGCACGATGAGCACCGGCGCGATGGCGCCGTAATCGATCTCCGGCGCCTGGATCTGCTGCGCCTGAGCGACGAGAAGGTTCACGTCACTTGCCTTCCTGCACGGAAACCGGGTCGGTCACGCCGACCTCGGTCAGCGTCGCCCCGACGGACGGGGTGATCACGTCGAGCACCGGCTGCGGGTAGAACCCGAGTGCCAGCACGATGACAACAAGCGGTGCCAGCACAGCGATCTCGCGCTTGCTCAGGTCGCCGATCGTGGTCTTCGTCTCCGGGTCGCCGACAGCGCCCGGACCAGCCGCGGCACCCACCAGCGCGTCTCCGCGCAGCGGGCCCGTCATGACCCGCTGGTAGAGCCACAGCACGTAGAGCGCCGCGAGCACCATGCCGATCGTGGCGAGGATCGTGGCGACCGGCTGCGTCGGGAACGAGCCGATCAGCACCAGGAACTCCGAGACGAACGAGTTCGTGCCCGGCAGGGAAAGCGTGGTCAGACCCGACAGCAGCAGCATGCCCGCGAGCAGCGGCGCCACCTTCGACATGCCGCCGTAGTCGGCGATCTTCGTCGAACCACCGCGCAGGATCACCATGCCGACCACCAGGATCAGCATGCCGGTCGAGATCGAGTGGTTGAGCATGTACGACACCGAGCCCACGACGGACTGCGACGTGAACGCGAAGATGCCGAGCGCGATGAAACCGAAGTGCGCGATGGAGACGTACGCGAGGAACCGCTTCATGTCCCGCTGGCCCGTGGCGAGCAGCGATCCATAAAGGACACCCGCGACCGCGAGCACCATGATGTACGGCGCCAGGTTCTTCGACGCCGTCGGGAACATCGGCAGCAGGTAGCGCAGCATGCCGAACGTGCCGACCTTGTCCAGGATGCCGACGACGATCACCGTGACGCCGATCGGCGCCTCGGCGGCCGCGTCGGGCAGCCAGGTGTGGAACGGCACCAGCGGCGCCTTGATCGCGAACGCCAGGAAGAAGCCGAGGAACAACCAGGTCTGCGTCGTCGAGTCGGCGTCGCGGACCACGGTCACCAGGGTCGCCCAGTCGAACGTGCCCTTGCCCAGCTCGTCCGACGCCATCGCGTACGCGCCGATGGCGGAGGCCAGCATGATCAGGCCGCCGAGGAACGAGTACAGGAAGAACTTGACCGCCGCGTACTGCCTGCGCGCGCCGCCGTAGCCGCCGATCAGGAAGTACATCGGGATCAGCATGACCTCGAACAGCACGTAGAACAGGAAGACGTCGGTGGCGGCGAACACCGCGACCGTCACGGCCTCCTGCACCAGGATCAGCGCGAGGTACCCGCCCTGGGAACGGCCGGCGGGCAGCTTCTCCGTCCAACCGGCACCGATCACCAGCGGGATCAGCAGCGCGATGACCGCGATCATCACCAGCGCGATGCCGTCGATGCCGAACGAGAGCCGCACGCCGAACGCGGCGATCCAGTCCACTCCGGACGCGAGCTGGATGCGCTCGCCGTCCGGGTCGTAGGCGAACCACAGCAGGACGGCGAGCACGAGCTCGACGACCGAGAACCCGAGTGCGACGTACTTCGCCTTCAGGTCGTCATTGCGCAGGAACGCCACGACCAGCGCGCCGACCAGCGGCACGACCAGCAGCGCGATCAGGACCCAGTTCACGAGAACCTCACCATCAGCAGTGCCCCGAGAACGACGATCGAGCCGAGGAGCATGGACAGTGCGTAGGACCGGACGAATCCGGTCTGCAGCCTGCGCAACCGGCCGGAGCTACCGCCGAGCAGTGCCGCCGTGCCGTTGACGAGACCGTCGACGCCCTTGAGGTCGACGTACACCAGCGCGCGGGTGAGCCAGGTGCCCGGCCGCGCGAAGAGCGTCTCGTTCAGGGCGTTGCCGTAGAGGTCCGCCCGCGCCGCGCGGACCGGGAACGACACCCGCTCCGGCCGCTCGACCGGCTGCTTGCCGCGGCCGAAGAGCAGGAACGCGAGTCCTGCGCCCGCGAGCGAGAGCACGACCGTCAGGATGCCGACCATGCCGTGAGACAGCACGCCGTGCGACTCCTGCAGCTCGCCCAGCGTCGGCTCGAGCCAGCCGGCCAGACGACCGTCGGTCGCGAGGAACCAGCCGCCACCAACGGATCCGACCGCGAGGATGATCATCGGGATGGTCATCGTCAGCGGGGACTCGTGCGGGTGGTACTCCTTGCCGTTCTCCGCCTTCAGTTCCTTCCAGCGGGGCTTGCCGAGGAAGACCAGGATCAGCAGTCGCGTCATGTAGAACGCGGTCAGCGCGGCACCCAGCAGGGCCACCCCGCCGAACACGTACCCGCGCCAGCCCTCCGCACCGAACGCCGCCGCGATGATGGCGTCCTTCGAGAAGTAGCCGGAGAACGGCGGGATGCCGATCAGCGCGAGGTAGCCGAGCGTCCAGGTGACGAACGTGACCGGCAGGAACTTCCACAGCCCGCCCATGCGGCGGATGTTGCCCTCGTCGTTCATGCCGTGCATGACCGAACCGGCGCCGAGGAAGAGCCCGGCCTTGAAGAAACCGTGCGTCAGCAGGTGCATGATGCCGAGCGCGTAACCGATCGGGCCGAGGCCGACCGCGAGGATCATGTAACCGATCTGTGAAACGGTCGAGTACGCCAGGACCTTCTTGAAGTCGTCGTAGGCGCAACCGATGATGCAACCGATCAGCAGCGTGACGCCACCGATGATCATCACGACCAGGCGGCCGTCGGCACTCAGGTTGTAGAGCGGGTTCGACCGGGCGATCAGGTACACACCGGCGGTGACCATCGTCGCCGCGTGGATCAGTGCGGACACCGGGGTCGGGCCGGCCATGGCGTCGGGCAACCAGGCCTGCAGCGGGAACTGACCCGACTTGCCGCAGGCGCCGAGCAGCAGCAGCAACGTGATCGCGAGGACCTCGGCGCCGGAGAACTCACCGACCCGGCTGAAGACCTCGGTGTACTGCGTGGTCCCGAGCCGGTTGAACATCAGGAAGATCGCGATGGCGAGGCCCAGGTCGCCGACGCGGTTCATCAGGAAGGCCTTCTTGGCCGCCGATGCCGCTTCCGGCTTGTACTGGTACCAGCCGATCAGCAGGTACGAGGCGAGACCGACGCCCTCCCAGCCGAAGTACAGGGTCACGAAGCCGTTGCCCAGCACCAGCAGGAGCATCGCCGCCACGAAGAGGTTCAGGTAGGCGAAGAACTTCCGCCTGCCTTCCTCGTGCGCCATGTAGCCGATCGAGTAGATGTGGATCAACGAGCCCACACCGGTGATCAGCAGCACGAACGTGAGCGACAGCGGGTCGATTCGCAGTCCGAACGCGACGGTCAGCGCGTTGATGTCCACCCAGTTGAACAGGTGCACGTTCTGCACCCGCTCCTCGGGGTTGGAGATCCCGATGGTGGAGAAGAACAGCGCGATCGCATAGCCGAACGAGGCGAGCAGCGTGGCACAGCCGAGCAGGTGGCCCCACTTGTCCGTGCGCTTGCCACCGACCAACAACACCGCCGCGCCGAACGCGGGCAGCGCCAACAACAGCCAGGCGAGACTCGCGAGCCCGCCGGCGGTAACTGGTTCCGTCACCGGTGACCCCTCAGTACTTCAGCAGGTTCGAGTCGTCGACCGAGGCCGAGCGACGCGTCCGGAAGATGGACATGATGATCGCGAGGCCGACGACGACCTCCGCCGCGGCGACGACCATCACGAAGAACGCCATCACCTGACCGTCGAGCGAGCCGTTGATCCGCGCGAACGTCACCAGGGTCAGGTTGACCGCGTTGAGCATGAGCTCGACGCACATGAACACCACGATGGCGTTGCGGCGCACCAGGACGCCGACGGCGCCGATGCTGAACAACAGTGCCGACAACAGCAGGTAGTACGTCGGAGTCACGACTCACTTCCCTTGAGCGCGTGCGGATCCGGCTGGTGACCGGTGCCTGCGACCTCGGCGACGTCGTCCGAGAGCGTGTCCTTGTCGGTCGCCTCGATGACCTCGAACAGCGACTCCTCCGAGACGCTGCCGTCGGGCAGAAGCGCAGGCGTGGCCACGGAGTTCGCGGTGGCGAAGACACCCGGACCGGGGATGGAACCGACCCGCCTGCCGTCCTGGAAGCGCTCCTCGACGAGTTCCTTCTGCGTCTTCTTGGCGCTCTTGCCGTCCCGGCCGACGAACGCCAGGATCATCGCGCCGAGTGCGGCGGTGATCAGCAGCGCCGAGGTGAGCTCGAACGGGAACAGGTAGTCCGTGAAGAGCTTCGTGCCGATGTTGCCGACGTTGCCGCCGTTCGTCGAGTTGGCCTCGACCAGTCCGACCGCCTGCACCGAGGAGAGCGAGCGGGCGATGGCGCCGACCAGGAGCACGGCGAAACCGATGCCGAGCAACGCGGCCGCGAGCCGTTGTCCCGCGAATCACTTCGACGACGGAGTCCGAGCTGTCGCGGCCGACCATCATGAGCACGAACAGGAACAGCATCATGATCGCGCCGGTGTAGACGATGATCTGCACGAAGCCGAGGAACGGCGCCTGCTGGACCATGTACATGACACCGAGGCTGAGCATCGTCACGACCAGCCACAGCGCGGAGTGCACCGCGTTGCGGGCGAAGAGCATGCCGAGCGCACCGGCGAGCGCGAGCGGGCCGAGGATCCAGAACATGATCACCTCGCCGGTGGTGACCACGTCTACCGCGCGCTGGACCGGTTCCGGCTGCTGAGCCAGGAGAACCATCAGGCTCACTGCTGAGCCTCCTTGGCCAGCTGCGGACCGTTCACGTAGTAGTCCTGCTCGTTCGCGCCGAGCCGCATCGGGTGCGGCGGCTGCTCCATGCCGGGCAGCAGCGGGGCGAGCAGGTCCTCCTTGGTGAAGATCAGGTCCTGCCGGTTGTCGTCGGCGAGCTCGTACTCGTTCGTCATGGTGAGCGAACGGGTCGGGCACGCCTCGATGCACAGGCCGCAGCCGATGCACCGCAGGTAGTTGATCTGGTAGTCGAGACCGAAGCGCTCACCGGGCGAGAAGCGTGCCTCTTCGGTGTTGTCGCCACCCTCGACGAAGATCGCGTCCGCGGGGCAGGCCCACGCGCACAGCTCGCAGCCGACGCACTTCTCCAGCCCGTCCGGGTGCCGGTTCAGCTGGTGACGGCCGTGGAACCGCGGCGCGGTCACCTTCTTGACCTCGGGGTACTCCTCCGTCACCACCTTCTTGAACATGGTGCCGAAGGTGACGCCGAAGCCTTTCAGGGACTCGAACATCCCTACTCAGCCTCCTTCGCGGTGGGAGTGGCCGCCAGGACTTCGGTGCCCTTGGCGTCCTTGGGGAGGTTCGCGACCTTGACCTTGCGCTTGGGCGCGGCCTTGGGAACGGCGAGGTCGAGCGGCGGGACCGGGAAGCCACCGCCTGCCAGCGGCACGCCCCTGGTGTCCTGCACCTTCTTGTCCGGCAACAGGAACGAGACGAGCAGCACGAGCCCGACGACGACACCGAGTGCGACGAGTCGCTGCGCGGTGGAGAGCTGCTGGATCGCGCCGGTGCGGATGACCGCGACGGCCATGATCCAGACCAGGCTGACCGGGACCAGGACCTTCCAGCCCAGGCGCATGAACTGGTCGTAGCGCATGCGGGGCAGCGTGCCGCGCAGCCAGATGAAGATGAACAGGAAGAACAGCGTCTTGCCGATGAACCAGAGCAGGCCCCACCAGCCGGTGTTCATGAAGTCGCCGCTCCACGGGGCGCGGTAGCCACCGAGGAAGAGCGTGGTCGCGAGCGCCGAGACGGTCACCATGTTCACGTACTCGGCGAGGAAGAACAGCGCGAACTTGAGCGAGCTGTACTCGGTGTGGAAGCCACCGACCAGCTCGGACTCGGCCTCGGGGAGGTCGAACGGCGCGCGGTTGGTCTCGCCGACCATCGACACCACGTAGATCACGAAGCTCGGGAACAGCAGCAGGCCGTACCAGCCGGGCAGGAACCCGAGCACGGTGTTGGCCTGCGCGTTCACGATGTCACCGGTCGAGAGCGACCCGGTGAACATGATCACCGCGACGATCGAGAGGCCCATCGCGATCTCGTAGGAGATCACCTGTGCGGCCGAGCGCAGCGCGCCGAGCAGCGGGTACGGCGAGCCGGATGCCCAGCCGGACAACACGATGCCGTAGACGCCGAGCGAGGAGCAGGCCAGCACCACCAGCACGCCGACCGGAAGGTCGACGAGCTGCAGCGCGGTCTGCTGGCCGAACAGGTTGACCTCGCCCGCGAGCGGGATCACCGAGAACGCGAGGAACGCGGGGATGCACGAGATCACCGGCGCGAGGAAGAACACCCACTTGTCCGCGAGGACCGGGCGGATGTCCTCCTTGAACGCGAGCTTCAGACCGTCGGCCAGCGACTGCAGCCAGCCGTTGGGGCCGACGCGGTTCGGGCCGGGGCGGTGCTGCATCCGCGCGACGACCTTGCGTTCCCAGTTGATCATGAACAGGGTCATGACGACGAGGAACGCGAAGATCGCGACGACCTTGATCAGGACCAGCCAGACCGGGTCGTCGGCGAGCAGCTCACCGGTCTTGCCGATCTGCGCCGCGTAGAGGTGGTTGGTCATGACTTCACCCCAAAAGAGGTATTGGCGCTGACGGAGACGATCGAGCCGTGGCCGGCGCCGAGCGTGGCCCGCACAGTCACGTCACCCGAGTTGGTGGGCAGCCAGATGACGCCCTCGGGCAGGTCGTCGGCCTCGACCGGAACCGTCATGGCGCCGCGCTCGGTGGCGACCGTGACGTGGCCGCCGAGCTCGATGCCGAGCTGCTGCGCGGTGACCTCGGCGACCTTCGCGACGACCGGCCGCGCGGTGCCCGCGAGATTCGGTTCGCCGTCCTGCAGCGAGCCGTTGCCGAGCAGGCGGTGCCAGGTGGCGAGGACGGCCTTGCCGGGGCCGGCCGGTCCGGCGAGCGGCGGCGCGACGTTCAGCGACGAGCCGCTCGGCGTGCCTTCACCGAGGCGGGCCAGGTCGGCCGCGGCCGTGGCGGGCGTCTGCGTGAACAGGTCCGCGTCCATCTCCACCGCGAGGGTGTCGAGGACCCGGCAGTCCGGCAGCGCGTTCGTGCCGTCCAGCGTCGTGCCGAACTCGCGGCGGCGACCCTCCCAGTTGAGGTAGCTGCCGGACTTCTCGACCGCCGGGGCGATCGGGAGCACGACGTCGGCGCGTTCGGTGACCGCGCTCGGCCGCAGCTCCAGGCTCACGATGAAACCGGCCCCTGCCAACGCCTTCGCGGCCAGCGCGGGGTCCGGCAGGTCGAACGGGTCGACACCGCCGATCACCAGGCCGGAGAGCTCGCCGTTCGCGGCGGCTTCGAGGATCGCCGTGGTGTCGCGGCCGGGCGTCGCGGGGATCGTGCCTTCCTCGACGCCCCAGGTCCGTTCGACCTCGGTGCGGGCGGCCACGTTCGTGACGTGGCGGCCACCGGGCAGCAGGTTCGGCGTGGCGCCGACCGCGAGCGCACCGCGCTCACCGGCCCGGCGCGGGATCCACGCGACCTTGGCGCCGGTGCGCTCGGCCAGCCGGGCGACCGCGGTGAACGCGCCGGGGACCTCGGCGGCACGCTCGCCGACCAGGATCACCGCACCAGGCTTCGAGAGCGCGTCGACGACGTCGGAAGCGTGCTCCTGCAAGGCGTTGATGGCGTTCGCCTCGGCACCCGGCACGCACGCGAGCAGCGTGCCGAAGGTCTTCTCGACGGCCGGGGTCGTGAACTGGCCGAGGTGGAAGACCTTCGTCTTGCCGGTGCGGGCGGCCTTGCGCAGCCGCAGGAAGACGATCGGCGCCTCTTCCTCGGGCTCGAACGCGACCAGCAGCGCGGCCGGTGCCTTCTCGATGCCCTGGAAGGTGACGCCGTTGTCCGGGTTCGTGAACACCGTGGTGCCGGACAGGAACTCCAGCTCCTCGGCCGAGTGAGGCCGGGCGCGGAAGTCGATGTCGTTGGTGCGCAACGCGATCCGGGCGAACTTCGAGTACGCGTAGGCGTCCTCGACGGTCAGCCGGCCACCGGTGAGCACACCGACGCCCCGAGCGTCCCGAGCCGCCGCCAGACCGGCCGCCGCGACCTGCAGCGCCTCGGTCCACGAGGACTCGCGCAGCTCACCGGTCTCGGCGTCGCGGACCAGCGGCCGCGTGATGCGGTCGTCGGCCGTGGCGTAGCGGAAGGCGAACCGGCCCTTGTCGCAGATCCATTCCTCGTTGACCTGCGGGTCGTCGCCTGCGAGCTTGCGCTGCACCTTGCCGCGCCGCCAGTCGGTGCGCTCGGCGCAACCCGACGAGCAGTGCTCGCAGATGCTCGGCGTCGACACGAGGTCGAACGGCCGGGCGCGGAACCGGTAGGCGGCGCTCGTGAGAGCACCCACCGGACAGATCTGGATGGTGTTGCCGGAGAAGTAAGACTGGAACGGCTTGTCCTCCGCCACACCGATCTGCTGCTGCGAACCGCGCTCCAGCAACTCGATGAACGGGTCGCCGGCGATCTGCGCGGAGAACCTGGTGCAGCGCTGGCAGAGCACGCAGCGTTCGCGGTCCAGCAGCACCTGCGTGGAGATGCTGATCGGCTTCGGGAACGTCCGCTTGTGCTCGTGGAAGCGGGAGTCGCTGCGGCCGTGCGCGATCGCCTGGTTCTGCAGCGGGCACTCGCCGCCCTTGTCGCAGATCGGGCAGTCCAGCGGGTGGTTGATGAGCAGCAGCTCCATCACACCCTGCTGGGCCTTGTCCGCGACCGGCGAGGTCAGCTGGGTCTTCACGACCATGCCGTCCGCGACCGTCATCGTGCAGGAGGCCTGCGGCTTCGGCATCGGCCGGCCGCCCATCTCGACCTCGACGAGACACTGGCGGCAGGCGCCCGCGGGCTCCAGCAACGGGTGGTCGCAGAAGCGCGGGATGACAGTGCCGAGGCGCTCGGCCGTGCGGATCAGCAGCTCACCCTTGGGCGCGATGACGGTTTCGCCATCGATGATCAGCTTGACGTGACCCTCGGGAACGACGACCTCGGCGGTGGTGGCGCTCTTGTCAGGGGCGATGGTCATGCGTTCGCTCCAGCCAGAACCTTGGAGTTCTTGTCGCACAGCGCCAGGAACTCGTCCTTGAAGTACTTGATGCCACTGGTGATCGGGCTGACAGCACCGTCACCGAGCGCGCAGAACGAGCGGCCGAGGATGTTGTCGCAGACGTCGAGCAACGTGTCGATGTCGCTCGCGTTGCCCTCGCCGCGCACCATCCGCTGCAGGATCTGCACCAGCCAGTACGTGCCCTCGCGGCACGGCGTGCACTTGCCGCACGACTCGTGCTTGTAGAACTCCGTCCACTTCATGACGGCCCACGGCACGGACACGGTCTCGTTGAAGATCTGCAGTGCGGTGGTGCCCAGCATCGAGCCGGCCTCGGCGGCGCCCTCGAAGTCCAGCGGCACGTCGAGGTGCTCGGCGGTGAACAGCGGCGTGGACGAGCCACCCGGCGTCCAGAACTTCAGCGGGATGCCGTCCTTCATGCCACCGGCCATGTCCAGCAGCTGCCGGAGCGTGGTGCCCATCGGCGCCTCGTACTGGCCGGGGTTCGTGACGTGGCCGGACAGCGAGTAGATCTTCGGACCGGGTGAGCGGTCACGGCCCATCTCGCGGAACCAGTCCGACCCGCCGTTCACGATGAACGGCACGGACGCGATCGTCTCGACGTTGTTCACCACGGTCGGCGACGCGTAGAGACCCGAGGTCGCGGGGAACGGCGGCTTCAGCCTCGGCTGGCCGCGCTTGCCCTCCAGCGAGTCGAGCAGCGCCGTCTCCTCGCCGCAGATGTACGCGCCGGCGCCCGCGTGGATCACCACGTCGAGGTCGAAGCCGCTGCCGAGGATGTCCTTGCCGAGGTAGCCCTTGGCGTAGGCCTCCTTGACGGCCGCGTTCAGGCGGCGGATGCAGTGCAGGACCTCGCCGCGGACGTAGATCGCCGCGAAGTTCGCGCGGATCGCGTACGACGTGATGATCACGCCTTCGATCAGCGAGTGCGGGTCCGCCATCATCAGCGGGATGTCCTTGCAGGTGCCCGGCTCGCCCTCGTCGGCGTTGATGACGAGGTAGTGCGGCTTGCCGTCGCCCTGCGGGATGAAGCCCCACTTCATGCCGGTGGGGAAGCCCGCGCCGCCACGGCCGCGCAGCCCGGAGTCCTTGCACTGCTGGATGAGCTGGTCCGGGTGGGCCTTGAGTGCCTTGGGCAGGGCGGTGTAGCCGCCGGTGCGCTCGTAGGTCTCGATGGTCCAGGACCTGGGCTCGGTCCAGCGCGTGGTGAGAACGGGAGTCAGCGGGTTTGCCATGTCGTCCCTACTTCTTTTCCGGGATCGGCGGGAACTCGGCGTTGGACGGCATCTTCGGCGCGTCCCAGCCGCGGTCCTTGGCGATCTGCGCGCCGCGCAACGTCTCCGGCGCCGCCGACGGTCCGTCGAGGTCCGCGTCACGGCCCTCGAAGAACCCGGCGAGCTGGAGCTCGGCCTGCTTGAAGTCGGTGAGCGGGGCGCCGCGGGTCGGGGCGGGCTTCTCCCCTGACTGCAACGCCTTCACGAGTCCCAGCGCGCCCTCGGACGTCTGGTTGTCGTAGAACTCGTAGTTCACCTGGAGCACCGGGCCGAGGTCGCACGCGGCGAGGCACTCGGCGTGCTCCAGCGTGATCGAGCCCGGTGTGCCCGGCTCGCCCGCGGTCTCCTCGTGGCCGACACCGAGGTGGTCCTTGAGCGTGGAGTAGATGGCGTCGCCGCCGAGCGCCGCGCACAGCGTGTTCGTGCACACGCTGACCAGGTGCTCGCCGCACGGACGGCGCTTGTACATCGTGTAGAACGTCGCGACCGCGCTGACCTCGGCCTCGCTCAGGTCGAGCTGCCCGGCGCAGAACCGGATGCCGTCCTGGGAGACGTAGCCCTCCACGGACTGCACCAGGTGCAGCATCGGCAGCAGTGCGCTGCGGGCCTGCGGGTAGCGGGCGATGATCGCCTGCGCGCGGTCCACAGTAGACTGGTCGAAGGCGGTTTCCTGGGCCTGAGTCATCGGTCGCAACCACCCATCACCGGGTCGATCGAGGCGACGGACGCGATCACGTCGGCGACCATGCCGCCCTCGCACATCGCGGGCATCGACTGGAGATTCACGAAACTGGGTTCGCGCAGGTGCACGCGCATCGGGCGGGTGCCGCCGTCGGAGACGACGTGGTAGCCCAGCTCGCCGCGCGGCGACTCGACCGGCACGTACACCTGGCCGGCCGGAACCTTGAAGCCCTCGGTCACCAGCTTGAAGTGGTGGATCAGGGACTCCATGGACTGACCCATGATCTTGCGGACGTGCTCGAGCGAGTTGCCCATGCCGTCGCTGCCGATCGTGAGCTGCGCGGGCCACGCGATCTTCGCGTCCTCGACCATCACCGGGCCGGTCGGGAGCGTGTCCACGACCTGCTTGATGATCCGCAGCGACTGGTGCATCTCCTCCAGCCGCAGCAGGTACCGCGCGAAGCAGTCCGCCGCGTTCGAGGTCGGCACGTCGAACTGGTAGTTCTCGTAGCCGCAGTACGGCTCGATCTTGCGCAGGTCCCAGGCCAGGCCCGCGGACCGCAGGATCGGGCCGGTGATGCCGAGCGCGAGGCACGCGTCGACGGGCAGGTAACCCGACGCCCGCCATGCGGTTGCGCCAGATCGGCTGGCCGGTGAGCAGCTTGTCGTAGTCCGGCAGCCGCTTGTGCATGATCTTGAGGAAGGCGCGGATCTTCTCGACGCCGTCCGCCGGGAGGTCCTGCGCGAGGCCGCCGGGCCGGATGAACGCGTGGTTCATCCGCAGGCCGGTCAGGTGCTCGAGCAGGTGCAGTGCCTCCTCGCGCTCACGGAAGCCGGAGGTCATGCCGGTGAGGGCACCGAGCTCCATGCCACCGGTGGCGAGCGCGACGAGGTGCGAGCTGATCCGGTTGATCTCCATCAGCAGCACGCGGATGGCCTGCGCGCGGTCCGGCACCGTGACGCCGAGCAGCTTCTCGACGGCCATGCAGTACGCGGCCTCGTGGTGCAGCGGCGCCAGGTAGTCGGTGCGCGTGATGAACGTGACGCCCTGGACCCAGTTCCGGTACTCGAGGTTCTTCTCGATCCCCGTGTGCAGGTAGCCGATGACGCTGCGGGCGTGGGTGACGGTCTCACCCTCCAGCTCCAGCACCAGGCGCAGCACGCCGTGCGTCGACGGGTGCTGCGGACCGAGGTTCATGACGATGCGCTCGTCGTGGACGGCGTCCGCGAGCACGTCGTCCCAGTCGCCGCCGGTCACCGTGTAGACGGTGCCCTCGGTGGTCTTGCGCGAGTCCGCGATCTCCGGGCGAGTCTCTGAAGTCTCGACGGAGTCGCTGCCGGGACCGCTCGTGTCGGTGCCGGTGGTCGCGTCGGAAAGTCGCTCGGTCATGAGTAGGACCGCCTCTGGTCCGGCGGAGGAATCTCCGCGCCCTTGTACTCCACCGGGATGCCACCCAGCGGGTAGTCCTTGCGCTGGGGGTGGCCGTCCCAGTCGTCCGGCATGAGGATCCGGGTCAGTCCGGGGTGACCGTCGTAGATGATCCCGAACATGTCCCAGGTCTCGCGCTCCTGCCAGTCCGCCGTCGGGTAGACGTCGATGAGGCTGGGAACGTGCGGGTGGTCGACGTCGACGGCGACCTCGAGGCGGACCCGCCTGCGGTAGGTCATCGATGTCAGGTGCACCACCGAGTGCAGGCGCTGCGGCACGTCGGCGCCGTAGTCCACACCGGACACCGAGCTGCACAGCTCGAAGCGCAGCGACGGGGTGTCGCGCATGATCCACGCGACGTCGGCCAACGTCTCCGGCCGGAGGTAGAAGGTGATCTCGCCGCGGTCGACGGTCACCTGCTGCACCGTGTCGGCGGGCAGGTTCTTCTCGCTGATCGCCGCGAACAGCTCGTCGGCGACCTCGTCGAACCAGCCGCCGAACGGGCGCTCGGCGGGCGCCGACACGTGCGCGGGCAGGCGCAGACCGCCGAAGCCCGACGTGTCACCCGAGCCGCTGACCCCGAAGAGGCCCTGGCGCTCGTGGCCGGCGAACCGCGGTGCTTTGGCTTCCGCGCCGTTCGTCTTTTCGAGGCCCTCGACAGCGCGGTCGGCGCTGGAGTGCTCTCCCCCTGGCTCGGTCACTTCTTCCTCGCAAAACGCTCGGAGGACGGGATGAGATCGGTGCGGTAGCCCGAGTCGGCGAGTGCCTTGGCGCGCACGGCGTTCAGCGGCTCGTCCATGATCTTGGCGTGGATCTTGAGGATCGCGTCCATCAGCATCTCCGGCCGCGGCGGGCAGCCGGGCAGGTACATGTCGACGGGCACGACGTGGTCGACGCCCTGCACCACCGCGTAGTTGTTGAACATGCCGCCGGTGCTCGCGCACACGCCCATCGCCAGGACCCAGCGCGGCTCGGGCATCTGGTCGTAGATCTGCCGCAGCACCGGGGCCATCTTGTTGGTGACGCGGCCCGCGACGATCATCAGGTCGGCCTGGCGCGGTGACGCGCGGAAGACCTCCATGCCGAAGCGGGCGAGGTCGTAGCGCGGACCACCCGTCGTCATCATCTCGATCGCGCAGCAGGCCAGGCCGAAGGTGGCAGGCCACAGCGAGGACTTGCGGGTCCAGTTGACCAGCTTCTCGACGCTGACCAGCAGGATGCCGTTCGGGAGCTTCTCCTCGAGACCCATGACTTCCTCAGTTCCAGTCCAGGCCGCCGCGACGCCACACGTAGACGTATGCGAAGCCGACCGTTCCGACGAACAGGACGATCTCCACCAGCCCGAACAGGCCGAGCTTGTCGGCAGCCACGGCGAACGGGTAGAGGAAGACCATTTCGATGTCGAACAAGATGAAGAGCATCGCCGTCAGGTAGTAGGCGACCGGCATGCGCCCGCCACCGATGACGGGCTGCGGGCTCGGCTCGATGCCGCACTCGTACGCGTCGAGCTTCGCCCGGTTGTAGCGGCGGGGCCCGATGTAGGGCGCTGCGGTCACCGAGAACAGGGCGAACGCCCCGGCGAGCGCGAACATCAATACGAGGGGGAGGTAGGGGTCAAGCACGCTCCGTCGTCCTTTCCTCGCGGTCGAGCGCACCCTAAGGGGTGTTCTTCGCGGTACCGTTTGTTAGGAGGCCCTAACAAACGCTTGTGAAACAGTTCACAAGCTTGGTCGCACTGTTGTGAAGTGATTCACAAGGCCGTGCGCCAGTGTAGAACGCCTGTAAATGACCTAGGTCACAGGGTCTGACCTGCCGGTTTAATGTGGTTGACATATACGAAACGGGACCGACCCGTATTGGGTCGGTCCCGTCACCTATTCGGAGTAATTTACGCCGTTGGCGCGAGCTTCGTGGCGGCCACGATCAGGCGGTCCATTGCGTCGCCGTCCTTGGGGTCGTAGAGGCCCGCGAGCAGCTTGAGCACGAGTTTCATCAGTCGCTTTCGCGGCATTCCGTACTTCGTCGCCGTCCGCATGACCGCCGGGTTCCCGATGAGCTTCGAGAAGACGTTCCCGAGCCGGTAGTAGCTGCCGAGCGCTTGTTCGATGCGCACCGGGTAGCCGTGCAGCGCGTGTTCACGGTTGACGCCGGTCCGGGCGAGTGCCTGGACCACGGATTCGGACGCGATCTTGGCCGACTCCATGGCGTAGCCGATGCCCTCGCCGTTGAACGGGTTGACCATGCCGCCCGCGTCACCGACGAGCACGAGGCCCTTCGAGTAGTGCGGCTTGCGGTTGAGGCCCATCGGCAACGCGGCGCCACCGATGCGGCTCGTCGCGTTCTCCTCGCGGAAGCCCCACTCTTCCGGCGTTCCGTCGAGCCAGGAGCGCAGGAGCTGGCGGTAGTCCGTGGTGCCGTAAGCCTTTGACGTGCTCAGAATGCCGAGACCGACGTTCACGGTGCCGTCGCCCATACCGAAGATCCACCCGTAGCCGGGCAGCAGCTTGCCGTCCGGCGCCCACAGCTCCAGGTGCGACTCCAGGTAGTCGTCCTTCGTGCGCGGGCTCGAGTAGTAGCGGCGGACCGCGACGCCCATCGGCTTGTCGTCGTCCTTCTGCAGACCGACCGACAGGGCGAGCCGTGCTGACACACCGTCACAGGCGACGGTGATCGGCGCGCGGTAGGTGACCGGGTTCTTTTCCGGTCCCTGCTTCGCTTCGACGCCGACCACGCGGCCGTTCTCGATGATGGCCTTGGTGACCGTGGTGTTCTCGTGCAGCCGCGCACCCGCCGCTTTCGCGGTGTTCGCGAGCATCTCGTCGAAGTCCTGCCTCGGGCGGACGACGCCGTAGTTCGGGAACGTGGCCAGCTCCGGCCAGTCCAGCTCCATCGTCACGCCTCCACCGACCACGCGCAGGCCCTTGTTGTGCAGCCAGCCGTTCTCTTCACGCGTGTCGATGCCCAGGTCGATCAGCTGCTTCACGCCGCGCGGGGTCAGCCCGTCGCCACAGACCTTCTCCCTGGGGAACGCGCTCTTCTCCAACAGCAGCACGTCGAGGCCCGCACGGGCCAGGTAAGTCGCCGCGGTCGAGCCCGCCGGTCCCGCCCCCACCACGATGACGTCGGCGTCCTCGTTGATCCCGCGCCTGCTCATCCAGACTCCCTCGCATACCGGTCAGCTCACCCGAGCCTAACCGCCCCTCCCTGAGGGTCCGGATTCCAGCTCGCTCAGCCGCTCCTCCACCCCCTACTTCAAGCCCCACGCAGGGCCCCTGCGTTACCCGTGAGGAAACGTAGGACTCCCGCGTGACCTGAAGATCGCGAGTTATCCACATGTCGATCAACGGTGGTTGCCTTCATCCAGGATGTGCCCATGATTAGGTGAATGACGACACTGACCGCTGCTCACTACGGACTGCTGGCCGACCTCTTCGAGGATGGGGTTGCCGCCCGCCGTGAACTCCTGAAACTCGGACTCACGGGGAAGGCGATGGCGCTCAAGTGTCGGCCTGGGGGTGGCTGGACTCGGCTGTTCCTCGGCGTCTACCTGCTGACGGGCGGAACTCCTGACAGGAGACAGCTTGTCCGAGGTGCGCTGTTGCGTGCTGGTCCGCTCACGTACCTGACCGGTCTGGAAGCAGTGCGCAGACACGGAGTGCGGCGCGTTCCGGAAGACCACCGCATCCACGTTCTCGTGCCGCATGGGCGGGGGCTATCAACACAGGGTTCGCTCATGGTCGAGCGGACCAACCGGCCATGGACAGGTGCCGTGATTGATGGATTTCCCGTGGTCACTCTCAGTCGCGCGCTCATCGACGCCGCACGCAGAGAGTCCCGCTTCGACGTCGTTCGAGCGATGATCGCCGATGCGGTGCAACGGCGACTCTGCTCACCGGACGAGCTCGCGACCGAACTCCGGGATATCCGCCTTGGCGGTACCGCGCTCCCACGAGCAGTGCTGGACGAGGTATCGGATGGCGTTCGCTCGGCAGCCGAAGCATGGGCGCGAGCCCTGATCAGCCGCTCGACGTTGCCAAAGCCGCAACTGAACGTGTTGGTTCGCTCTTCATGCGGGCGACAACTCGCGATCGTGGACGGCTGGTGGGACGAGGTGGGCCTGGCATGGCAGATCGACTCGAAGGAGTTCCATCTCTCTCCTGACGACTATGCCCACACGATGGCGCAGCACTCTGCGTTGCTGGCGCATGGCGTGATGACCGTGCACACAGTGCCGTCGCGCCTCAAGACCGATCCGAAAGGCGTCATCGCGGAACTGGCCGGCGCCTACCAGGCTGCCGCCGCACGTCCCCGCCCGAACATCACGGCGACGCTCTGGCGTCCAGTTTGACCGTCACGCGGGGGCCCCGCGTTTCCTTGCGGGAAACGCGGGGCCCCCGCGTGACGGAAAGCTGAAGGGTGGGAGTGGGTCAGGCGGTGGGGGGCTTGGGCTTCGTCGCCTTGTGGAGGGCGACCATGCCGCCGGTGAGGTTGAACCAGGCGACGTCCTCCCAGCCGGCCTTGGCGATGAGCTCGCCGAGCGCGCGCTGGTTCGGCCACGAGGCCATGGACTCGGCCAGGTAGGAGTAGGCCACCGGGTTCGACGAGACGAACTTCGCGATGAGCGGCAGGAGCTTCAGCAGGTAGCGCATGTAGATGAAGCGGAACGGCTGCCAGACCGGGGTGGAGACCTCGCAGATCACCAGGCGGCCGCCGGGCTTGACCACGCGGGCCATCTCCTGGAGTGCCACGACGGTGTCGCTGAAGTTCCGGATGCCGAAGGACACCGTGACGGCGTCGAACGAGTTGTCGCGGAACGGGAGGCGCAGGGCGTCCGCGGCGACCTTGGGAACGCGGCGGTGGGAGCCGGAGGCGAGCATGCCGACGGAGAAGTCGGCGGCGACGCACCAGGCGCCGGTCGCGGCGTACTCGACGGTCGAGACGGCGGTGCCCGCGGCGAGGTCGAGGACCTTCTCGCCGGGGCGGGCGTCCAGCACGCGCCTGCTCCACTCCCGCCAGCGGCGGTCGAAGCCCAGCGTCATGACCGAGTTCGTGCGGTCGTAGCCCTTGGCCACGCCGTCGAACATCTCGGCGACCTCGCGGGGGTTCTTGTCCAAACCTGCTCGCGACATGCTTCAAAGACTAGGTCAGCGGTTCTGAGAGGGTGCTCAGGGCACCCGCATCGCGGCCAGCATGCCGTCGACAGCCGCGTGCCAGGGGTACTCCTCGGCACGTGCCCGCGCGGCCTCCCGTGATCCGGACTCACAAGCAGGTGCTGGGCGGCGGTCGCGAACGCGGCGGCGTGGTCGGAGACAGCCGCGCCGCACGACGGTTGGACGATCTCCTTCAGCGCGCTGCTCTGGCTGACGACCACCGGGGTGCCGCTGGCCAGCGCCTCCAGCGCCGCGAGTCCGAACGTCTCGTGCGGGCCCGGTGCTAGCGACACGTCCGCCGACGCCAGCAGGTCGGCGACGTCGAGCCGTGACTTCACGAAGCCGAGGAACGTGACCGGCAGCCCTGCCGCACGCTTCTCCAGTGCGGCTCGGCGCGGCCCGTCCCCTGCGATCACCAGACGCGTCGAGTGGCCCTGCTCGTGCAGTTCGGCCAGCGTGTCGACGGAGCGTTCGACGTGCTTCTCCGGTGACAGGCGGCCACAGTGGATCAGCAGGTTTTCCTTGCCCTGCAGGAGATCCCGGCGCAAGCCAACTGAATGGCGGCTTGGCGTGAACGTAGCGAGATCGACGCCGAGCGGGACCTGCATGACGTTGCGGGCGCCGATGCGGTCGAACTCCTCGCGGGCGAAACCTGTCGTGCACACCACGGTGTCGTAGGAGGCGGCCATGCGGCCGTTCGCCCAGTCGGCGGCTTCGACGGCCGGGTCCTCGGGCAGGACGAACTGGAGCAGGCGGTCCAGACGTTCGTGGGAGATCACGACGTTCGGGATGCCGCGCTCGCTCGCCCACGCGCCCATGCCGCGCAACGTCAGCCGGTCGGAGACCTCCAGCCGGTCCGGCTCGAGGTGCTTGAGCAACGTCTTGACGCGCCACGGGTCCACGACGCGGTAGCCGCCGGTGTACGGGATCTTGACGGCGGGCAGCGTGATGCGGCGGACACCGCCGGGCAGGATCTCGTCGGCGCGGCGGTCGCCGGGTACGACCAGCACCACCTCGTGGCCCGACTGCACGTAGCCGGTGCCGAGGTGGTGCAGGGCGGTGCGTAGGCCGCCCGACTTCGGGCCGTAGAAGTTCGCGAGTTGAACGATCCTCATGCGGCAGCTTGGTGAGTGAGTCCGATGACCGCAGCGTAGTGGTCCAGCAGCTCGTCACAGATCGCCGGCCACGTGCGGGAAAGCACAGACTTGCGCGCGGCGAGCCCGAACCGCCTGCGCAGCAACGGGTCACGCAGCAGCTCGACGTACTGCGCGATGTTCTCCTCGAACAGGTAACCGGTCCGGCCGTGGTGAACAAGGTCACGCGGGCCGCCCGCGTTCGGCGCCAGCACCGGGAGCCCGGACGCGAGTGCCTCCTGGACGGTCTGGCAGAACGTCTCGTGCGGGCCTGTGTGGACGAACACGTCCAATGAGGCATAGGCCTCGGCAAGCGCTTCGCCGCCGCGGAAGCCGAGGAACTCCGCGTGTGGCAGGTCACGTTGGAGCTGCTCGCGGTCCGGGCCGTCGCCGACGACCTTCAGACGGACGCCGGGCAGGTCGTGGATCTCCTTGAGCCGGTGCACCTGCTTCTCCGGCGCGAGCCTGCCGACGTAGCCGACGGTGAGCTCGTCGTTCTGCCGCCCACGCGGGTGGAACAGCTCGACGTCGACCCCACGGCCCCACCGGTGCACGCGCGGCACACCGTGCTGCTCCAGCGCCTCGACCGCGGAGCTCGACGGCGCCAGCGTGCGGTCCGCCAGCGTGTGCAGGCGCTTCGTCCACCGCCACGCGGCGCGCTTGGTGAGACCGAGCCCATAGCTACCGGCGAACCCCGCGACGTCGGTCTGGTAGACCGCGACCGTCGGCACGTCGATCTTGCGCGCGGCCCGGAGGCCATACGCGCCAAGGACGAACGGCGACGCGAGGTGCACGACGTCCGGCTGGAAGTCGGCGAGCGCGTGCAGCACCTTCGGGCTCGGCACCCCGATCGGCAGGCTCGTCACCACCGGGACGTCGACCGCGGGAACTCTCACGACGGGCGTGCCCTCGTGCTCGTCCGCGCCGGCGCCCGGCGCCACCACCATCGCCTGGTGGCCTCTGCGCCGCAGGTGCTCCAGGACACGAAGCACGGAGTTGGTGACCCCGTTCACCTGGGGCAGGAAGCTCTCGGTCACGATCGCTATGCGCACAAGTCCAACCTTGTAGGGTTCGTGTGAAGTCGGAGTGACACGAAATTTGACGTGGTCAGAACACCTCACGTCGTGGCCAGGTGATCGTCGTTTCGTCATCTTCACGTCGGTTCCCGGTCACCCGGTGCGGTGAAACTAGGCCAGCATGACCGTCTTGTCCTCCCGTCCCGCGCATCCAGTCGACCCAGGACTGGTCTCTATCGCGCTGGAAGTGGCCGGCCGCCTGGCGAACGACGCTTCGGACGTCATCATGGCCACCGCCGGGCGAGGCGTGCGGCCTGACTCCGACGAGTCTCCGTTCGACTGGGTGACCGACACCGACCGCACCCTGGAACGGCACACCCGACGCGTGCTCACCGCGGAGTTCCCCGCGATCCCCGTGTTCTGTGAGAACTCCGACATCGACGTCCCCGGCGACTCGGAGTTCCGCTGGGTGGTCGACCCGGTCGACGGTACAGCGAACTACACGGCGGGCATGCCGTGGTGCGCCTACAGCCTCGCCCTGGTGGACCGCTGGGGCCCCGTCGTCGGCGTGGTCGCCGACCCCTACCGCTCCCAGATCTACGCCGCTGCGCGTGGCAGAGGCATGCGCGCAAACGGCACCCCAGTGCGGTTGACCGAACGGCAGGGCGACTCGCTCGTCGTGTGCACCGAGATGACCAGAACGGGCCCGTGGCCGGGGATGGGCGAGTTCATCTCGACCGCCGCGACCGCGGGCACCGGTGTCCGTGTGCTGGGCTCGAAGGCCCTCGCTGTGGCACAGGTCGCACTCGGCCACGTCGCCGCCGCCGTCCTGCACGGCTACCACGAGTGGGACGTCGCCGGCGCCGTGTCGCTCGCCGTGGAGTCGGGCGCCGTCGTGCTGGACCGCCGCGGCGAAGGCGCGCAACTCCCCGCGGACGGCCTCCTGGTGGCCGCACCGGACGCCGCCGACGAAGTACTCGGGTGGTGGCAGTCGGCGCTCGGCACGGGGACCTGATCGTGATCGCACAGGCTCAGTTGAGCTGGGGCAGCTGACGTTCGAGCACTTCGAGGTGGACGCGCGCCTCGTCCAGCTCCGGGTGGTCGAACATCTGCAGCGCGACCCGGCCGACCTCGTTCTCGAACTGCTTGAAGTCGTGGGTGGCCTTCAACAGCCGCTGGTACACCGGGTGCTGCCGGTCGACAGCCCCGAGCGCCCGGCCGAGCTGCGCGATGCCGCGGACGTCGTCGAGCTCTCTCGTCAGCTGGTCGCTGATATTGGCCAGCCAGTCCCTCGCCGGTGACTTCGGCACGGTCTGCACTGCCGCCGCGACCCGGCGCGTGGACTCCGCACACCGTTCGACCAGCTCGGACCACATGTCGTAGGGCTGCTGCGGCATCGGCATCGGCAACCGAACCGGTTTCGGCTGCCTCGGTCGCGACGACCGGCGGATGAAGCCGATGCCGGTACCGAGCGCGGCGCCGGGCAGGCCGCCGCCCACCAGCGCGATCAGGACGACCGCCGTCACGGTCACGAAGATCGAGTACTGCTTGTCGCCCGGCGGGCTGGCGAGTTCGACGAGGATCACGAACCCGGCCATGAGAACGAAGCCGATGGCCAGACCGGCGAGCGCTGAGCGGACGACTACCCCCATAGCCAGTGATCGTGCCATGTCCCGCGGCCGTTCGTAGGCCAACTCAGGCGTCGAAGTCGACGGTCACACAATCACTGGTCGGCAACGCCTGACAGGTCAGCACGAACCCGGCGTCCACTTCGGCCTGATCGAGGGCGTAGTTCCGTCGCATCTCGACGCTGCCTTCGGTGACCAGCGCCCGGCACGTGCCACACACCCCGCCCTTGCAGGCGAACGGCAGGTCGGCGCGGACGCGTTGGGCGGCGTCCAGGATGGGTTCGTCGGCGGGCAGGGGCAGCGTGGTCGACTTGCCGTCCAGCACCACCGTGACGGACGCGGCGGAGTCCACCACGGCCTCGGTCCGGCGTGGCGGGGGTGGCGGCTCGTCGACGTAGAAGAGCTCGTGGTGGACGTGTTCGGGGGCCACGCCGCGGTCGCGCAGGATCGCGGTGGCGTCCTGGACCATCTCGTACGGGCCGCAGAGCCACCATTCGTCGATGCCGTCGAACGGGACGACGGTGGCGAACAGGGCGGCGAGCTTCTCGGAGTTCAGGCGGCCGGAGAACAGTTCCACGTCGCGCGGTTCGCGGGACAGGACGTGGATGAGCTGCAGCGTGGCCGGGTAGCGGTCCTTCAGGTCGGCCAGTTCGTCGGCGAACATCACGGTGTCCGTGCGGCGGTTGCCGTACAGGAGGGTGACGCGGGCACCGGTGGCGAGCACGGTGGCGGCGATCGACAGGGCCGGGGTGATGCCGGAGCCCGCGACCACGAAACCGTGGTGGGTGGCGGGGCCGGTCGGGGTGAACTTGCCCAGCGGGGGCAGGACTTCGACGACGTCGCCCGGTGCGACGCGTTCCACCAGCCACGACGAGAACTGGCCGCCGTCGACGAGGCGGACGCCGATGCGCGGGGCGGAGCCGGTGGGGGCGCAGATCGAGTACGAGCGGCGTTCGTCGCCCTGGCGCAGGGTCAGGTACTGGCCCGCGGTGAAGGCGAAGTCGGACGCGAGGTCCGCGGGCACGTCGAAGGTGACCGCGACGGCGTCGTCGCAGAGGCGGTCGACGCGGGCGACCGTCAGCTTGTGGAACGCGGCACCCCGCCTTCCCGTTTTGGGCGCCAACTCAGATCTCCTTGACGTGCTCGAAGGGTTCGGCGCAGGCGTTGCAGCGGCGCAGCGCCTTGCAGGCGGTGGAACCGAACCTCGAAATCTCGGAAGTGTTCAACGAGCCGCACTGGGGGCACGCGACCTGACGTGACGGGGGCACCAGGTTCAGCGGAACCGGCCCCGCGACGGACGGCCCGATCCGCGACGGCGGCGCGATGCCCGCCGCGGAGAGTTTCTGGCGCCCTGCATCACTGATCCAGTCCGTGGTCCACGCGGGCGAGAGCGACAGCCGCACCTCGACCGACGGATAACCGGCCTGAACCAACGACCGGCGCAGGTCGGCGCCCATCTCGTCGATCGCGGGACAGCCCGAGTAGGTCGGCGTGATCGTCACGACGACCCGTCCGTCCTCTTCGGACACGTCACGGAGCACGCCGAGGTCCGCCAGCGTGAGCACCGGGAGCTCCGGGTCACGGACGGCTGAGGCGATCTCCAGCGCCGTGGTCACCACACGGCCCCCGGCAGTGAGCGGTACACGTGCTGCATCTCGGCGAGCAGGTAGCCCATGGCCTCGGTGTGCACGCCGTCACGGCCCGCCATGCCCGCGACCCGAGCGGCACGCGTGTCGGCGGGACGGGACAGACCGGCGGCGGAGAAGACCGCGCCGAGCACACCGTCCACTTCGGACCGCAGCGAGGCCGAGTCGACCGCGACACCGGCCAGGGCGGCCTCGACCGGGTGTGCCGCATAAAGCTCGTCGACGAACGGCCACACGCGTTCGACACCCGCCTGCATGCGGCGGTGCGACTCGTCGGTGCCGTCGCCGAGACGCACGGCCCACTGGGCGGCGTGGTCACGGTGGTAGGCGAGTTCCTTGAGCCCCTTCGCCGCGACGGCGGCCAGCACCGGATCGGCCGAGCCGCGCAGGCGGGAGAACAACTCCAGGCGCCACGACGAGAACACCAGCAGGCGCGCGATGGTCGTGCCGAAGTCGCCGCCGGGGCCGGGGCCGCAGTCGATCTCCGCGAGGTGGACGTTGCGGAAGTCGCGTTCGTCGCGCAGGTAGGCGAGGTCGTCCTCGGACTTCCCGAGCACCTCACCCGCGCGGGTGAGCAGCATGCGGGCCTGGCCGAGCAGGTCCAGCGCGATGTTGGCGAGCGCGATGTCCTCTTCGAGCTCGGGAGCGCGCGAACACCACTCCGAGAGCCGCTGCGAGAAGATCAGCGCGTCGTCGCCGAGCATCAGGCAGTACGCGGCCAGCGCCTCACGGTCGACGCCCGCGGGAAACTCGCGGTTCACGCCGACCAGGGCGTCCGAAAATCCGGTGCCGAACGCCCAGTGCGCGTCCTCGTGGCCGAGGAGCGACTCGTACGCATTGTCGAAGCTCATAGGTGCGGCACGTCCTCGGGAATCGAGTAGAACGTCGGGTGCCGGTAGACCTTGTCGCCGGAAGGCGCGAAGAACGGGTCCTTCTCGTCGGGCGAGGAAGCGGTGATCGCGGCCGCGGGCACGACCCAGATCGACACGCCCTCGTTGCGGCGCGTGTAGACGTCGCGGGCGTTACGCAGGGCCATTTCCGCGTCCGGGGCGTGCAGCGAACCCACGTGCACGTGGTTCAGGCCGCGCTTGCCCCGCACGAAGACTTCCCACAGCGGCCAGGACGTGCTCACGCCGCACCTTCCTTCACAGAACGCTTTTCGGCGTGCGCGACGGCGGCCTCACGAACCCAGGAGCCGTCCTCGTGTGCCTTGCGACGGTGGGCGATGCGCTGCTCGTTGCAGACGCCGCCGCCCTTGACGACCTGCCAGAACTCTTCCCAGTCCGGCTGACCGAAGTCGTACTGCTCGCGGTCGGAGTTCCACTTGATCTCGGGGTCCGGGAACGTGACGCCGAGCGCAGCGGCCTGGGGCATGCTCATGTTCACGAACTTCTGCCGCAGCTCGTCGTTCGTGTCGCGCTTGATCCGCCACGCCATCGACTGCTCGGTGTTCGTGGACTCCGCATCCGGCGGGCCGAACATCATCAGTGCCGGCCACCACCAGCGGTTCACCGAGTCCTGCACCATGTCACGCTGCTGCTGGGTGCCGTTCATCATCGTCATGAGCAACTCGTAGCCCTGACGCTGGTGGAACGACTCCTCCTTGCAGATGCGGATCATCGCGCGCGCATACGGCCCGTAGGACGTGCGGCACAACGGCACCTGGTTGCAGATCGCGGCGCCGTCGACCAGCCAGCCGATCACGCCGACGTCCGCGAAGGTGAGCGTCGGGTAGTTGAAGATCGAGGAGTACTTCTGGCGGCCCTCGATGAGCTTGAGCGTCAGGTCCTCACGATCGGCGCCCAGCGTCTCGGTCGCCGAATACAGGTACAGGCCGTGCCCGGCCTCGTCCTGCACCTTCGCCAGCAGGATCGCCTTGCGCCGCAGCGAGGGCGCGCGACTGATCCAGTTGCCCTCCGGCTGCATCCCGATGATCTCGGAGTGCGCGTGCTGGGCGATCTGCCTGATCAGGGTCTTGCGGTAGCCGTCGGGCATCCAGTCGCGCGGCTCGATGCGCGACTCAGCCTGCACCGTGCGCTCGAAACGCAGCTCCAGGTCATCCGCCATGCACCGATGTTACACCTGACGACCAAATCTGCGTAGAACTGTCACAACCGCCGCGATGACGACCCAGACCGACAACAGGAACGTCCCGACAGGCAACAGCGACAGCACCGCGGTCCGTCCCGCCACCCGAGTCAGTTCCGGGTTCGCCTGGTCGTACTCGACCTGCACGTTGTCCCCGACCTTGCAACCCCGCCGGGTACAGCACGCCCTGCGCCGGAATGATCACCCGCCCATCCGGTGTGGCGTAGCGCACAACCGTCCTGTTGAAAGCCACCGAGTCCACCAGTGCGACCGCGTTACCCCTGCGCTGCTCAATGGCGACATCGTCGCGCCAACAAGCAATCGGCAGCAGTACGCACACGAGCGTGACCACACCACCGACTATGAGCAAAGTACGACTGACCGCACGGCGGACGCGTACGCCGAGCGGCGGCTTGGTCATTGCGTCGTCCACCACAACTGAGAAGTCTAGAGCCGGGTGAGTGCCACGCTTTCAGGTTCATGTCCATACAGTCGAGGCGTGACATCAGCACCCACATCGCGAGCACGGCAGCGCATTAGCGTCCGGTCGAGGCGGGACAGGGCCGGTGACCTGCTCGGATTGCTGCCAAACCCGGAGCACGCCCTCGCCTGGGTGCGCGACGGCTCCGGACTCGTCGGGTGGGGCGAGGCCGCACGCCTGGAGGTGAGCGGCCCCGACCGCTTCGCCCAGGCCGACAGGTGGTGGCGCGAGTTCGTCACCCACCTCGACGTCGACGACGAACTGGGCGTCCCCGGCAGCGGCCCGGTCGCCTTCGTCAGCATGGCCTTCGCCGACGAACCGGGCGACTCGGTGCTGATCGTCCCCGAGGTGGTCGTCGGCAGGCGCAACGGCGTCGAATGGGTCACCACCATCGGCACCGCCGACTCGGTCCCCCGCAAAACCCCGCTGAGCCGCCCCTCGACAGTCCGTTACGCGAACGGCCAGCTCCCCGTCACGCAGTACCGCGAAGCCGTCCGCGAGGCCGTCGCCCGCATGCGCGACGGCGACCTCGGCAAGGTCGTCCTCGCCCACGACCTCCTCGCCGTCACCGACAAACAACTCGACCAGCGCTTCGTCCTGCAGGGCCTCGCCCGCCGCTACCCCGACTGCTGGGCCTACGCGGTCGACGGCCTCGTCGGCGCCACCCCCGAACTGCTCCTGCGCCGCACCGGCTCCGTAGTGGACTCGCGAGTGCTGGCCGGTACCACCTGGCCCCACGACGGCATGAGCGACGAGGAACTCGCCTCAGCCCTCATGTCGTCCGAGAAGAACCTCGAAGAACACGACTACGCGATCACTTCTCTCGCGGAGACCCTCCGCCCCTTTTGCACAACCATGTCCGTAGAGGGCCCCTCCGTCCTACGCCTGCCCAACGTGTCGCACCTCTCCAGCGACGTCATCGGCACCCTCAGCTCCTCCGCCTCCCTGCTCCACCTCGGCGAGGCCGTCCACCCCACCGCCGCCGTGGGCGGAACGCCTCGCCTGGACGCGACCACGTTGATCAGCCAGCTGGAAGGCATGGACCGCGGCCGGTACGCCGGACCCGTCGGCTGGATCGACGGCAACGGCGACGGCGAGCTCGGAATCGCCCTGCGCTGCGCCCAGATCAACGGCTCGACCGCACGCCTGTTCGCCGGATGCGGCCTCGTAGCCGACTCGGATCCGGACAGCGAGGTCCAGGAGGCGCACGCCAAAATGCGCCCCATGCGCGAGGCCCTCGAAGGCCTCTAGCGAACAAAGCGAAAAGCACGTTCGTACGAATATTTCGTACGAACGTGCTTTCGCTCAGATCAACTAGTGCTTGTGCGCGTCCAGCAGCTCGTGTGTCAGCTGGATCTTGGCCCGGGACTTGGGCTCGGCAGCCTTCACCGTCGCCACCCGAGCATCCGCCGTCGACACACCAGCAGCCTCACGCCCAGGCGACTCAGCCGGCTTGCCCTTCGTGAACAACCACGTCTGGAACACCTCATCCAGCTGCTGCCCCGAAACCCGCTCAGCAACCGCGATGAACTCCTCGATCGTGGCGTCCGAGTACTTCTTCTCCGCCGTCCACGTCTTCAGAATCTCGAAGAACTTCGCGTCACCAACGGCAACACGCAGAGCGTGAACCGCCAGCGCGCCACGGTCGTACACAGCACCGTCGAAGACCTTGTCCGCACCGGGATCCCCGGGCAGAACCTGCCAGAACGGGCTGTCAGCCGGGTAGGAGTCGTAGGTGAAGTCAGCGTTCTCCTGCGCCGTGCCCTCACCAACGTGCTCAGACCAGAGGAACTCCATGTAGGAGGCAAAACCCTCGTTCAGCCAGATGTCCCGCCAGTGGTGCACGGACACCGAGTCACCGAACCACTGGTGCCCCAACTCGTGCGCCACGACGTACGTGTTGGCACCACGACGGAAGAACGCGTCGTCGTAGGTGGGACGCGTCTGGTTCTCGAGCGCGTAGCCGAGGTCCGGCGTGACGACGCCACCCTGGGCTTCGAACGGGTACGGCCCGACGTGCTCCGCGAGGAAGTCGGTGATCTCGGGCGTGCGCTCGATGCTGGCCTTGGCGGCGTCGGCGTGCTCGCCGAGTCGCTCGGAGTACGCGTTCACGTACGGCTGGCCGCTCGGGGTCGTCGACTGACGGATCTCGTACTGGCCGATCGTGAGGAACGTCAGGTAGGTGGCCTGCGGCTTGGTGCTGCGCCAGTTCCAGCGGGACCAGCCGTTGATCTGGCGGGTGGTGCCGAGGAAGGTGCCGTTCGAGAGCACCTCGACGCCGTTGGGGACCGCGACGTTGACGTCGAAGGTGGCCTTGTCGGTCGGGTGGTCGTTGGCGGGGAACCACCAGGCGGCGATTTCCGGCTCACCGATCGCGAGGGCGCCATCGGGAGTCTTCGTCCACGCGCTGAAGCCGTTGGCGTCCTTGGCCTGCGACGGGACGTCGGCGTAGGTGACGACGATGGTCACGTCCTGCCCCTTGCGGAGGCCGCCGCGCGGGGTGATGGTCAGCTCGCCGTCGTCGGAGACGTAGGAGGCGGGCACGTTGTTGACCCGGACCGACTTCACCTTGAGGCGGAAGTCCAGGTTGAACTGCGTGAGGTCCTCGGTGGCCTTGGCCAGGATCGTCGTGGTGCCCGACAGCTGGTCCCCGGTGGGGTTGTAGTTGAGCCTGATGTCGTAGTGGGAGACGTCGTATCCGCCGTTGCCGTACTTCGGGAAGTACGAGTCACCCGCGCCGGGGGCACCGGGCGACCCCGCGAGCGCTGTCCCCGCGAAGAGCGTCATCGCGGCCGCGGAGGCGACCGCGGCCGTTGCCTTGGATCTGATCGACATGAGCGGACGCTATCCACACCATTAAGGTGTGAACCACCGACTTACGTAGGTTTCCTACCTGCTGAAAACAGTTGACACCGTCGACTTGAGACGTTGGTGCAGAGCGCGTAGTTCGTCTCTTTTTGCCTGCACTTCCACCACTTGGAGGCCGCCGGGCGACGCAAGTGCGCTACGGAACTCCTCCTGGTTGTCCACTTTGGAGTACGGAATTCGGTAGCCGGAGCACAATGCGGCCAGATCCGTCCCGTGCGGGGTGCCGAATATCCTTTCGAAACTCTGGTCGTACTCCGGCGCGCCCTGCTCCAGCAACGAGAAGATGCCGCCGCCGTCGTCGTTCAGCACGACGATCGTCAGGTCGGGCCGGTGGTCGGCGAGCAGGCCGTTGCTGTCGTGCAGGAACGTCAGGTCGCCCATCAGCGCGTATGCCGGACCGGAACAGGTCACGGCAAGACCGATGGCGGTCGACACGCTGCCGTCGATGCCCGCGACACCCCGGTTGGCGTGGATCTCGACGTCCGCGCGGCGTTCGGCGGCGTGGTCGATGTCGCGGATCGGGTTGGAGGAGCCGACGAAGAGCAGCGCGCCCGACGGCACAGCCGCGACGAGATCGCGGGCTACGTGCAGGCCGGTCGGCCACGGCTCGGCGTCGAGCAGCTCGTCGACGGCGGCGCTGACGTTCTTCACCGCGGCCTGCCAGGCCTGCGCCCAGTCCTGGTCGATCTCCGCGGGCTCGGGCAGCCAGCTGGACGCGCGCGTCGCCGTGAACTGCATGTCCGGCCACTGCGCCTGGTCACCGACGGCGTGCACGATCTTGGTGTGCCGCAACAACGTCTGCTGTCCACGCGCCAGAGTGACGCGGCCCACGACCAGCACGGCGTCGGGCTGGAGGTGCTCCGGCAAACCCGCGTTGAGCAGCAGCGACCCGTGGCGCAGGCCGCCCGGCGCGGTGGGCTCGGCGAGCACCGGCCAGCCGAGCCGCGAAGCACGCAGCAGCCGTTCCGGATGGTCGTCGCCGAGCAGCACCAACGTGCGGGCAGGCAGGTCGGACGGCCTCGTCTCGACCACGAAATCGGTGTCCGTCGCGGTCCAGGGGGTGCGGTCCGACGACGGCCACTCGTCGTCGTCCGGGGTGAGCGGCGGGCGGAACGGCACGTTCACGTGCGACGGGCCGTCGGTGGCGATCGCGCGGCAGATCAACGACCGCGTGGTCGGCTCGTCGGCGGCCTCGGGCATGTGCAGCGTCGGGATGCCGAGGATGTCGTGCTGGTTGACCGTCTGGCTGGAGCCGGTGCGGTAGAGGTCGACCGGCCGGTCGGCGGTCAAGGCGATCAGCGGCACGCGCGAGAGCTCGGCCTCCAGCACGGCCGGGTGCAGGTTCGCGACGGCCGTGCCGCTCGTGCAGGTGACCACGGCGGGCGTGCCGGTCTTGGCGAGGCCGAGCGCGAGGAACGCGCCACTGCGCTCGTCGATCCGCACGTGCACCGTGAGCAGGCCTTTTCGCTCGGCCTGGTGCAGTGCGAACGACAGCGGGGCGTTGCGCGAGCCAGGGCACAGCACCACGTGACGGACGCCGTTGCGCACCAGCTCGTCGACGATCACCCTCGCCTGCGCCGTTGACGGATTCATCCCACGATTGTCTCTTCCTCGCACTGAGAGGTCGCCCGCTGGTCTCAGCTGGCGGGGCTTAGAGTTCGATTCGTGGCAGATCAGGAGCTTTTCGACCCGTCGCTGTGGAAGTCCGTCGAGGGCTTCGACTTCACCGACATCACGTATCACCGTGCCCTTGACCAGGGCACGGTCCGCATCGCGTTCAACCGGCCCGAGGTACGCAACGCGTTCCGGCCCCACACCGTGGACGAGCTGTACCAGGCGCTGGACCACGCGCGGATGTCGTCCGACGTCGGCTGCGTGTTGCTGACCGGCAACGGACCGGCGCCCAAGGACGGCGTCTGGGCCTTCTGCAGTGGCGGTGACCAGCGGATTCGCGGGCGCAGCGGCTACCAGTACGCGTCCGGCGAGACCGCGGAGACCGTGGACCCGGCGCGGGCGGGGCGGCTGCACATCCTGGAGTGCCAGCGGCTGATCAGGTTCATGCCCAAGGTCGTCATCGCGGTCGTGCCCGGCTGGGCGGCAGGCGGCGGCCACAGCCTCCACGTCGTGTGCGATCTCACGATCGCGAGCAAGGAACACGCGAAGTTCAAGCAGACGGATGCGGACGTCGGCTCGTTCGACGGCGGGTACGGGTCGGCCTACCTCGCCCGGCAGGTCGGGCAGAAGTTCGCGCGGGAGATCTTCTTCCTCGGCCGCACGTACACCGCCAAGCAGATGTACAAGATGGGCGCGGTCAACGAGGTCGTGAAGCACGCCGAGCTGGAGACCACGGCGCTGCAGTGGGCCCGCGAGATCAACGGCAAGTCGCCGACCGCGCAGCGGATGCTCAAGTATTCGTTCAATCTGATCGATGACGGTCTGGTGGGACAACAGATCTTCGCCGGTGAGACGACCCGGCTCGCGTACATGACCGACGAGGCCGTCGAGGGCAGGGACGCGTTCCTGGAGAAGCGCGATCCCGACTGGTCCAGCTACCCGCACTATTTCTGAGCACCCGAAATGATCGACGATCTACGCGCGGCGCTGAGCGGTGGCGAGCCGCTGGTCGAAGGCCCGCTCGACGGCTGGGAGAAGCAGGCCGTCATCGGCGTGCCGACCTCCGGGTCGACCGGCGAGCCGAAGACGGTGCTGCTCGGCGCCGACGCGCTGATCACGTCCGCCGAGGCCACGCACGAACGGCTCGGCGGGCCTGGCACGTGGCTGCTGGCGTTGCCGACCGGCCACATCGCCGGGATCCAGGTGCTGGTGCGCTCGGTCGTCGCCGGCACCACCCCCGGCGTGCTCGACCTGTCGAGGGGCTTCCGCGCGATGGGGTTCGCGCACGCCTCACGGCCGGTGCTCGCCCAGCCAGGACGCCACTACACCGCGCTCGTGCCGACCCAGCTCTCCCGGCTGGTCGTCGGTGAGGGGCCGGGGCTGGAGGCGCTGCGGCAGTTCGACGGCGTGCTGATCGGCGGGGCCGCCACCCCGCCGAACCTCCTCCAGCAGGCCCGTGAACTGGGAGTACAGGTCGTCACGACGTACGGCATGAGCGAGACAGCCGGTGGGTGTGTGTACGACGGCGAACCGCTGCGGGACGTCCGGCTGCGCGCCGACGACGTGATCGAGATCAGCGGGCCGGTGCTGGCGCTGGGCTACCGCGGCGGCGAGCGGTTCGGCGAGTGGTTCCGCACCGGCGACCTCGGGCGGCTGCGCGACGGGCGGCTGGAGGTGCTCGGGCGCGCGGACGACGTGATCGTCACGGGTGGCGAGAAGGTGCCGCCGGTGCTGGTGGAGCGGGCCCTTTCCACCGTTGCGGGTGTGCTGGAGGCGTGCGTCGTCGGCGTGCCGCACGAGGAGTGGGGGCAGGTTGTCGCCGCTGCTGTCGTTGCGCGCGGTGCGGTGCCCACGGTCGAAGACCTGAGGACCGCCGTCGTGGCTGCCGTCGGCCGGGCGGCCGCGCCGAAGCTGGTCCGGTTCGTGTCCGAGCTGCCGTTGCGCGGACCGGGCAAAGTCGACAGAACAGCGGTTGCCGACACTTTTAGGTGAACCTTTACCGCCGAGGACAACTCTCGCCGCGAAGCGCGTGGAACCCGACCACGCGCGTTGGCGATGGGGGTTTCTCATGCGCTACCTGTTACCGCTGGTCGCCGGAGCCGCGTTGACGGTCGGACTGGCGTCCCCTGCACAGGCGGCCTCGAACGAGTGGACCGCGGACGTCAGCGGCCATGCCGTCACGTGGGGTGGTGCCCCGCGGATCGGCCTGGTCGAGCTCGAACCACACAGACTCGCGAGTCCCGCCAACACGGTCACGGCGGCGGTGACCGGCGATGGCGTCGTCGACGTGCGTGGACTGCGTCCGGACGGTCAGTGGACGGAGTGGCTGGAGGTACCGGCCACGCTGCCGGTGAGCACGTCCACTGTGCAGACGCGCATTGTTCTGAGCAGTGGCAAGGCATCGCGCGTGAAGCTGGCGGCTTCCACCGCGCCGGCAGCCACGGAGGACGTTTCGGTGATGGCGCCGGGCCGTGCCTACCGCGTCTACGCCACGCGTGAGGGCCTCGTCGGCGGCACGACCGCGAACGGCCACACGATCCGGTCACGCGACCACTTCGTCGCGCTGCCGTCGCGGCGTGGCCTGGCGGGCAAGAACTCCGGCAACTACAGCGTGCAGGTGTGCGCGTCGAACGGCCGCTGCGAGTGGGCGCCGGTGTGGGACGTCGGCCCGTGGAACACCAAGGACGACTACTGGAACCCGTCCGCGACCCGTGAGATGTGGAAGGACCTGCCGCAGGGCAAGCCCGAGGCGCAGGCCGCGTACGAGAACAACTACAACGGCGGCAAGGACCAGTACGGCCGCGAGGTCGCGAACCCGGCGGGCATCGACCTGGCCGACGGCACGTTCTGGGACGGGCTGAAGCTGACCACGAACTCGTGGGTGACCGTGACCTACCTGTGGACGGGCTCGGGTCCTCTCGGGACGGTCCGCACCTCGGCGGCCAACGGCACCGTGAACGTGCGCACCGGCACGACGTCGGGCACCGCGCAGGTGGGTCTGGCCGCGAACTACGCGCAGGTTCGGGTCACGTGCCAGACGACCGGCGAATCGGTGACGGGCACGCAGGGCACGTCGAACATCTGGTACCGCATCGCGCCGGGCAAGCACGTCGCCAAGGCGTACGTTGCCGGTGTCTCCGGAGCGACTAGCTGCTGATACACCCCTTTGGCGGGTCCTCAGTAGCCATAGCGGAGGATGGAGGCATGGCCTCAGTCGTCCAGTGGATCCAGGGGACCCGCCCGCGCACCCTGCCCAATTCCATCGCGCCGGTCATCGTCGGCGCGGCGGCGGCACACCACATCGACGAGTTCAACACGCTCTGCACGGTGCTCGCGCTCGTCGTCTCGATCGCGCTGCAGATCGGCGTGAACTACGCCAACGACTACTCCGACGGCATCCGCGGCACCGACGACAACCGGGTGGGCCCGTTCCGCCTGACCGGTTCCGGTGCGGCCGAGCCGTCGAAGGTGCGGCTCGCGGCGTTCATCGCGATGGGTGTCGGCGCGTTGGCCGGAATCGCGCTGGTGGTCCTTTCCGGACACTGGTGGATGATCGCGTTCGGTGCCGTGTGCATCGCCGGCGCCTGGTACTACACGGGCGGTAAGCGCCCGTACGGCTACGCGGGCCTCGGCGAGATCGCGGTGTTCCTCTTCTTCGGGCCGGCCGCGGTGCTGGGCACGCTGTACGTGCAGTCCGGCGAGGTCACCGGCATCGGCATCGGCGCGGCCATCGCGATGGGCTCCATCTCCTCCGCCGTGCTGGTGGCGAACAACCTGCGGGACATCCCGACGGACTCGGTGTCGGGCAAGCGGACGCTGGCCGTGGCGCTGGGCGACAAGGACACCCGCAGGCTGTACCTGGCACTGGTGGCAGTGCCGTTCCTGATCGCCGTCGGCATGACCGTGCGGGTGCCCTACGCGTTGCTCGGATTCCTTGCCGCGCCGATCCTGCTGCCCGCGATGCGGCGGGTCGTGACCGGGCGCAACGGCCGTGAGCTGATCCCCGTGCTGCAGTTCACCGGGTTCACGATGCTGGCCTGGGCCGTCCTGGTCAGCGCCGCGCTCGTGCTGGACTGAGGGTTCAGCGCTACCAGGCGTCTTCGGTGAACTGGGTCGGCTCGTCGTCGTCCCTGCGCACCGGCCTGCGCGGCTGCGGCGGCGGTGCCGTCTCGCCCCTGATCAGCTCGTCGAGCTTCGCGCGGTCGGCCTCCAACGCCTGCCGCACCAGGGGATCGTGCCCCGCCTCACCGGTGAGGACCTGACGCCAGCTCAGCCCCGCGCCACGGGCGATGCGGTCCGCCAGCTGCCGCATCGCCGGTGAGGCCTCGGCGGACTTGGCGAACTGCATCACCCTGCGAACATCCTCAGTGGACGGTTCCTTGCCGCGCACGTTCTGCGCGGCCGCCCGCATCGACCTTTCGGTCTCCGCGACGGTCTTGGTCAGGAAGTCTTCCGCCGCAAGGATGTCAGGTGTTCGCCAAGCGGTCGTCACCACTTGTCCTCCACGAAGATGCCGGGGTCGTTGTCGTCACCGTCGTCACCTCCGCCTCTGCGCGGACCCTGTGCGTTCATGATCTCGTCGGCGGTCATGCCCTCCTGCAGCATCTGGAACGCCTGCTTCATCTTGTTGACGTTCTCCTGCTGCATGGCCTGCACGTCCGGGTCCTGCGCGGCCTTGCCCGAGACGACGTCCTCCCACGAGAACTCGCCCGCGTCCACCTTGCGCTTCAAGGCTTTCAGCTGCTCCGGCGCGTCCCGTTCCTGCGCGGCCCGCTCCACCTGCTGCGCGATCGCCTTGAAGTCGACCGGCGGGACCGGCGGCAGCGGTGTGTCCTTCAGGCGGTTCGCCAGGTCCTGCGCCTCCTTGAAGCGCGCGTCGACCTGGGCCTCCGCCGCGCGGAGCTCCGGGGACTTCCAGCTGTCGTTGGGCGTGCTCATCGTTTCTCCATCAAGTCAGGCGTTTCGGGCAGGCGCGGTCAGTTCGACCCGAAAAGTCCCCGCTGGATCAGCCGGATCTCGTCGCCGACGTCGGACAGCTCGGTGCGGGGCACGACCGTGCGCCACTGCCGGAAGTCCACCTCGGTGAGCCCGAGCCGTCGCGCGGTCTCGTAGTTCTCGCCGAGGTAGTGCAACACGGCCTGGTCACCCTGGATACCGAGCACCTCGAACCGTTCGCCACGGTGGACGCAGAGCTTGCGGAGGTAGCCGAGCTGGTCGACCACGGCGTCCGGGATCTCCAGGTACCGGTAACCGTCGCGTTCGGCGAAGTCCTCCGGCGCCGGGTGGCCGGGCAGCGGGTAGAGCAGCAGCGTGCCGGGCCTCTGTGCGAAGTCGGCGTCGAACTCCTGACCGCGGTAGCGGGCGACGAGTCCACGACGGACGGTCGGACGCAGCGGAACCGGTGACTCCCAGTACCTTCCCGGCCCGAAGCCGACGTCACCCGTCGGGATCCAGCCGACCTGGCGGTTGACGTACTTGCCGACGCTGCGGGACTCCCCGTTCGGCTCGAACCGCCACAGCTCCGTGCCCGCGGGCAGCTCGTTGAGCTCCATGACGTACTCGGGGATCGGCGAGGCGCTCGGCGTGTAGCCGGTGCCCGTGAACGGCACCGGGTAGACGCGGGTCGTGCCCATCTTCTGCGCGCCTTCGAGCGTGGGCCCACCGAAGCTGGTCTCGAAGACCTCCTCGGTGTGGGCGTAGAAACGCAGCAGGTACTGCGTGCCCTTCGGCCAGCCCTCGACCTTGTCCACCCCGAACGCCTCGGCGAACTGATCCGCCGTGCCCTGCGGGAAGTCCTGGCCACGCGTCACGAACCCGGCCGCGCGGTGCGGCTCGAAGCGGCCGTTGATCGTGACGTTGCCCAGGTAGAGCTGCGCGATCGCCGGGTGCACGATCTTCTGCAGGATGGTCTCCGGCCCGATGCCCGCGGCCTTCTGCACGGCCTGTGGGGTGCTCATCCCTGGTTCTCCTTCTTCCACCGCGCCAGGTAGTCGGTGCGATCGACCTGCACGTTCTCGAGCTCGCCTTCGTCGAGAACGCCGTGGAAGCCGCTGTACTGGTCGCCTTCCAGGCCGTTCTCCTCCGCCCAGACACTCGACCCGCCGACGAAGTCCGCCCCTACTTTGCCGTCCTGGAGCGGATGCACGACGAACGGCTCACCGCGCCAGGTCGCCTTCACCTGGTCGCGGTACCAGCCGTCGAGCTCGGCGATGGGCACCTGCTTGAGCACGACGTCGCCTTTGCGCTCGAAACCCTCGTCCGTCGCGTAGCTCTCACCGTGGATCTTGATGATCCACAGGTGGTTGGGCCGGGCCTCACTGGTGCTCGCGTAGTAGACCTCGCCGTTGTGCTCGGCGACGGCACGGGTGTACTTGGTGATCATGGGCTGGTCACCTGCGGAAGCTGGTACCAGCCGAGCGCACTGTCGTAGACGGCGTGCAGGCGTTCCGAACCGTCCTTGTTGACCTGCCAGATCTCGGCCCGGTCAGGAAGAGCGGACGGGCTCGCGATCCACTCCGGCGCGCCACCACCCGTGGACCCGGAGCCGGTGAACGGATCCTGCCCCCGCTTCGGCGTCGCCGCACCGCCCGCGTCGGCCATCTGCTGGGCCTTCGCGTCGTAGTGCGCCTTCTCCGCCGCGTCGACGTAGTGCTTCTGCGGGTCGAGCGTTCCCTTGCCGTCCCAGTCCTTCTTCTCCGGTCCGCCGTAGGGAACGGTGTTGGTCATGTCGTCGGTGACCTTGTAGCGCAACTGCATGGCGGACTCGGCCTTGTCCGGGATCGGCGTCCAGCCCGCGCCCTTGTCGTCCAGCGCCAGGTGCTCCCGCAGCCCCATCGGGGTGTTGTTGTCGTGCACGTCCACACCCCTGGCGATCGACCCGGCGACCGTCCCCTGCCTGCGCTCCTCCTCGCTGCCCGGCTTGTGCGGCTGCTCGGGCAGGTAGCCGTCGACCGCGTTCGGGTGCAGCACCTTGGTGACGATGTCGTCCGTGCCGACCTTGATCTGGTTGCGGACGTCGGCCACGTGCTGGGCCTCGGTCGGGCTCAGCTCGGTGGTGAGTTTCTTGCTCAGCTCGGTGTAGCGCTCACGCTCCGCCTCGCTCGGCAGGATGTGTTCGAGCTGCTGCTTGTAGCCCTCGCCCTGGCTCGCCATGGCGCTGTTGTCGAACTGCGGCGTGAGGTCGTGCCCCTTCGGCGACCGGTTGCCGTTGTCGCCACCGTCTCCGCCGTCCTTGTCGCCGCTTCCGCCTGCCGGGTCGGCGTCGTGCGGCTTCGCGTCGCCGTCCTTGCCGTCGCCGTCGTGGCCCTTGTCGTCGTGACCGGTGCCGTCGTGGTCGGCGGGGATGTCCGGCTTGTCGTGCGGCTTGGAGTCGTCGGTGCCGCTCGGGTCGGTGTCGTGCGGCTTGGTGCCAGCGTCGTGAGGCGTGCTGTCGTGCGGACGGGTGCCGCTGTCGTGCGGCGTGCCGGACGGGGTCGTGTCGTGCGGACGCGGGCCGCTGGGGGTGTCGTGCGGGCGGGTGTCGGTCCCCGTGGAGCCCTGCGGTGCGCTGTCGTGTGGGCGCGGGCCCGACGAGGAGTCGTGGCCGGCCGGTGAAGGCAAGCCCGAGCCACCCGTGCCGTGCCCGGCAGGCGAGGGCAGACCCGAACCCGAGTTACCCGTGCCGTGGCCGCCGGGCGAGGGCAGGCCGGAACCACCGGTGCCGTGACCGCCAGGCGAAGGCAAGCCGTGAAGCCGGGAACCGTGGCCACCGGGCGACGGAAGGCTGGGACCGCCAGGCGTCGGGCGGGTGCCACCCGGAGCGGTCTGCGAGCCAGCGCCAGAGCCCGTACCGGTTCCAGTGCCGGTGCCGGCGTGACCTGCCGGGGACGGCAGGCCCGAACCACCACTCGGGCTCGGGTGACCCGACGGGGAAGGCAGACCCGCACCGGAACCACCGGCCGGAGGACGTGCGCCACCCGTCGGGGAGCCCGCAGGAGCCGTGGAGCCGGGATGGCCCGCACCACCTGAGCCGGGCCGCGAACCACCGGAAGAACCGGATCCTGAGCCGCCACCGGGCGCCATGGGCGCGCCGCCCATCGGCATCGCGCCACCCGCGGCCGGTGTCGCGTGGTGCGACGGCGGCGCAGGGGGAGCAGCCGAACCGGCAGCGTGGGTGTTGTCGTAGCGCGGCGCGGGACCGGCGGGGTGCCCGCCAGAACCAGAACCCGAACCAGCCCCAGAGCCCCCACCAGAACCGGAACCTGCGCCAGGCACCGACGGCGGAGCGGAGACCGAGGGACCGCCCGCCGCGTGAGTGGCAGCAGGGGCCGCGTCAGGCCCGCCGTGCACGGTGGGCGGCGCGGCAACCTGCGCGCCGCCGGGTGCTGGGGTCGAGACGGAGGCGGCTTTGGTGCCGTCGGAGGAGTCGCCACGCGGGGTGGTGACCTCGCGGACGGTGGAGCCGATGTCGCGGCCGCGGTCCTTGATCTCGGTGGCGGAGTCCTTGATGGACGAGACGCCGTCCTTGAGGTCGTTGACGGAGTTGCGGACGTCGCGGACGCCCTCGGCCACCTCCTGGGTGGCGTTCATGGCCTCGGCGAGGCTGTCGGCGTCCTTCAGCTTGCCGATGGCCGATGCGACGCGGCCGACGGCGTCGAACAGCGCCTTCACGTCGCTGATGAGCTTTTTGACCGTGTCGATGATGTCCATGACGCGGCGGTAGATCTGGTAGGCGTTCCAGACCATCTCGGCGGCCTTGATCCAGCCGGCCACGGGAATCCAGACGGTGGCGGCGGCCTGCAGCAGCTTGTTGACGAGGTAGTCGAGCAGGCGCGCGGCCTGCTTGCCCAGCGCCTCGGCGCCGGAGGCGACGGTGTCGAAGCCCTTGGCGATGAGCTGGGCGACGCCCATCTCGGCGAGCAGGCCCGCCTTCCAGCCCAGCGCGATGTACTTCTCGTGGGCCGAGGCGGCCTGGCCGTCCCAGTGGCCGCGTACCTTCCCGACCGCGTCGGTGAGGTTGTACGACATGTCGTTCATGGCGTTGCCGACGTTGCGCCAGGCGTCGCCGTCGGCGCGGATCTTCGACCAGTCGCCGGTGATGGGGGTGATGATCGTGGCGACCAGGCTCTCGCCGGTCACGGCCTCGAAGACCCAGTTGACGGCCTGAACACCCCAGCCCTGGTCCTGGAGGACGTCGTTCAGCGAGGCGGTGTCGACGTCGGGCTGCTGCAGGGAGCCCGAGACGGGACGCGGCGAGTGGTACGCGGTCGCGGTCATTTCAGCAGGCCTTCGAAGATGCTGCGCTGGCGAGCGTCGATCTGTTCGTAGACGGCGGCGGTCGCGTCCACACCGGACGACGCACCCTCCAGCTTGGACTTGCCGAAGTCGAGGGTCTCGTCGAACAGCGCGCGCACGATGTCCACCCCGGGCTGCAGCAGTGTCAACAGGCCGGTGAAGCCGCTCTTGTCGCACGCCGTGGCGTGGACGTACTTGCGGATGGTCTCGAACTCTTGCGCTTCGGTGCGCAAGTACTCGGCGTACGCGCGCAACTCGGCGGCGTCGGCGGACAAGCTCGACACAGCGTCCCCCCTGCGGACTCAGGTGCTCAGGTCAGGCTGTGACGCAGCGCTCTCGTCACCAGTTCCCCGTGCGATGGAAGTTGTTCAGGCGTTCAAGGCACGGTTCGAGGTCCATGCCCTGTGCAGCTACCCATGAGTCGTCGTAGTAGGTGTTCGCGTAACGCTCGCCACCGTCACACAACAGGGTCACCACACTCCCGCGCGTGCGAGACTGCCGCATCTGGGCGACGATCTCGAACGCACCCCAGAGATTCGTTCCGGTCGAGCCGCCGATGCGGCGCCCGAGCAGTCCCTCTACGTACCTGATGGTCGCCACGGAAGCGGCATCCGGCACTTTGATCATGCGGTCGATCACCTGGCCGACGAACGACGGCTCCACCCGCGGCCGCCCGATGCCCTCGATCCGCGAGCCGCGCGTGCCCACCAGGTCCGGGTTGCTGTCGCGCCACGCGTCGAAGAACACCGAGTGCTCGGGGTCCACGACGGCCAGGCGCGTGTTCAGCTTGCGGTAGTGGATGTACCGGCCGAGCGTCGCCGACGTGCCACCGGTGCCGGCCCCGACGACCACCCATTCGGGTTCCGGCGAGGGTTCGAGCTTCATCTGCTCGAAGACGGACTCGGCGATGTTGTTGTTGCCACGCCAGTCCGTCGCGCGCTCGGCGTGCGTGAACTGGTCCATGAAGTGGCCGCCCAGCTCGGCCGCCAGCCGCCGCGACTCGTCGTAGATCGTCGACGGGTCGTCGATGAAGTGGCACCTGCCGCCCTGCCGCTCGATCAGCACGACCTTCTCGGCCGAGGTCGAACGGGGCATCACTGCGATGAACGGCAGCCCAAGCAGGCGTGCGAAGTACGCCTCGGAGACAGCGGTCGAGCCCGAGGACGCCTCGATCACGGGCGTGCCACCGGTGATCCAGCCGTTGCAGATCGCGTAGAGGAACAGCGACCGCGCGAGCCGGTGCTTCAACGAACCGGTGGGGTGCGTCGACTCGTCCTTGAGGTAGAGGTCGATGCCCCAGTCGAGCGGCAGCGGGTAGCGCAGCAGGTGCGTGTCCGCACTGCGGTTGGCGTCCGCCTCGATGATCCCGACGGCCTCGACCACCCAGTGCCTGGTCCTGCTACAACACCGGTCCACAGAAGTACTCACAGCGGGCACGATATCCGCGCCCGGCCGTCACGCCCTGGTGAGAGGTCCTTCGTCGCCGCGCAGCTCGGCGCGCAGCTTGTCGCGTTCGACCTGACGCACGGCCTGGCGCTCGTTCAACCCGACGGCCACGCGCTGCGCGCAGGCCCTTGAACAGGAACAACGACGCGGGCAGCGCCACGACCACGCCGACGGCGAGCGCGGGCAGCAGCGGGACGCTCGAAGGGCATGAGCGCGCCCGTCACCACCGCGACGAGACCGAGGCGGGCGAGGACGTACAGCGTCACATCACGAGCGAGCACCCGTTCAGGTTACGTCGTCGCCTCGTCCGAGGTGTTCGGCCGTCCTTCGAACCGCGTGGACAGCACCACGGTCGTGCGCGTCCGGGCTACGCCGTGGATACGCCGCAACCGCCCGAGCGAGCGCTCCAGGTCGTCCACCGTGGCCACCCGCACCTTGACGATGAACGACTCGTCGCCCGCCACCCGGTAGCAGGACTCGACCTCGATGAGCTCGCCCAGCGCGCTCGGCCACCTCGTTGTCGTCCGCGGTGTCGGTGGGGTGGATGCCGATCAGCGCGGTCACGCCGAGGCCGACGGAGCTGGGGTCGACGACGGCGTGGTAGCCGACGATCACGCCGCTGGACTCGAGCTTGCCGACCCGCTCGTGCACGGCGGAGGCGGACAGGCCGACCTGCCTGCCGAGATCCGCGTAGGTGGCGCGACCGTTGGCTCGCAGGGCGGCGATGATCTGTCGATCAAGGGCATCCACCCGCGACACCCTATGCCCCGAGCACGTGTGCACGTAGTCCCGGCTGCATGTCCGAATCGCCCCGGTCGTCCCTTACTACCTCTTTACCATCCGACAAGCGTTCGAGTACCTGACGGGTGAGATGCCACGATCAGACCGGAACGTCTGATCTGAGGAGGCAGAGTGACTGCTGCAGCGTCCGAGCGCCTGTTGACGCCTGGGGAAGTGGCCAACCTGTTCCGGGTCGACCCGAAGACCGTCACCCGGTGGGCCACGGCCGGCCGCATCGGCTCGATCCGCACCCCTGGAGGACACCGCAGGTTCCGTGAGACCGAGGTGAAGGCACTGCTCACAGAGCTGACCACCGAGGCGACTGAACCTGTGCGCCACTGAAACCGTATTAATCCCTGTGCCGCGGGTAATCTCGTGGCAAAGGGAGGTGGCGACCAAATGATCTACCTGCTGGCGGTGATCGGTGCGCTCACCGTGGCTGTGCTGGTGTGGCGAGCGTTCGCTCCGCAGCACTCGGAATACACCGCCGGGCGGCAAGGTGATCGCACCTGACGACGACCCGGAGTTCCTGCGCAAGCTCGACGAGCAGCGCAAACGCGACGAGTGAACGAAAAGGGGCCCCGACCGCGGGGCCCCTCTCGCCGGTTGTCTACGAGTTGGGGAAGTCGTCCGCCACCGACGGCGGCGAGCTCCAGCAGGGCCAGCCGGGTGTCCGGCGCGAGCCGGTCCAGCTCGATCTCGGCGCCTTCTTCGAGGTGCTCGTCGAACGGGATCCGGACCACCGCGCGGCATCGCTGAGCGAAGTGCGCGGCGAGCTTGTCCAGGTCGACCTTGCCCGACTTCGGCCGGACCGAGTTGATCACGCAGACGGACTTGGCGACGAGGTCGCGGTAGCCGTGCGCCTCGAGCCAGTCCAGCGTCGCCGCCGAGCGTCTGCGCGCCGTCGACCGAACCGGACGACACGAGCACCAGCGAGTCGGCCTCGTCCAGCACGCCCTTCATCGCGGAGTGCATCAGACCGGTGCCGCAGTCGGTGAGCACGATGTTGTAGAAGTGCTCCAGCAACGCCACCGTGCGCCGGTAGTCCTCCTCGCTGAACGCCTCCGACACCGCCGGGTCCTGCTCCGACGGCCAGCACTTCCAGGCGGCCGGCGACTGCGAGGTGTACGCGCGCACGTCGCTGTACTTCGTGATCCGCGTGGCGTCGCGCAGCAGGTGCCGCACGGTCGCCGTGGTCTCGCGCGGGATCTTCTAGCGAGCGTGCCGCGGTCGGGGTTCGCGTCGACCGCGATCACCCGGTCGCCGCGCAGCGACGAGAACGTCGAGCCGAGCGTGGTCGTCGTCGTGGTCTTGCCGACGCCGCCCTTCAGGCTACAGCATCGCGATCTTGTAGCACCCGCGCAGCGGCTGGTTGATCCGCGCGATCAGCTCACGCCGGCGCAGGTCCGCAGGGCTCTCGCCGAGGTTGACGGCGCCGCCGGTCATCGAGTGCAGCGACTTGCGCCAGCCCGATGCGGGCGGCCGCTTCTCCTGCTTGATGAGCTGCTGCGACGACACTTCTGCTGCGGCCTGCGAGCGGTACTGGGCTGCTGCGGGAAGTTGTTGCGGGTACTGCGCCGCCGGCGAACTGGCCGTACTGGCGTGCGTGTTGTGCGGACCGGACTGGCCGCCACCCACCTGTACGGACCCGAGCCGTCCACGGGACGGTACGGACCGGACTGGCCGCCCGGCACCTGGTAAACCGGCGCCCGGACTGACCGGCCGGCCGACCGGGTAGGGCCCGGACTGTTACCCGGCACCTGGTACGGGCCGGACTGGCCGCCTGATACGGCGGTACCACCGGGAACCTGATTGGCCGCCGCTGACGTGCTGCGGACCGGACTGCTGCGGGTCGAGGTAGGCCGTCTGCGGGTCGACGTACTGCGGGCCGGAGCCCTGTTCCTCGCCCGGTGGTTGCCATGTCACAGCTGTGGCCCTCCTGAGCAAGTAGGATCGAGACCTCCCCGACCCCCGGTTGCGACGGTACGCAACTGGCACCGGGTCCACGACGTGGGGGCCTAATCGTTAGAGACCCGCGTACGAATGCAACCCGCTAGTCACCAAGTTGATGAAGAACAGGTTGAACACGTTGAGCGCGAAGCCAGCGACGTTGATCCAGGCCGCCCCACGGCCGCGCCAGCCGGCCGTCGCGCGGGAGTGCAGATACGCCGCGTAGACCACCCAGGCGACGAACGCCACGGTCTCCTTGGGGTCCCAGCCCCAGAACCGGCCCCACGCCGCCTCGGCCCAGATCGCGCCGCAGATGATGCCCGACGGTGAACAGCGGGAACGCGAACACGGTGGTCCGGTACGCCATCCGGTCGAGCACGTCCGCGGTCGGCAGCTTCGGCGAAGCGGTCGGCCTTGCTGGTCCTTCAGCAGGTAGCGGATCAGGTACAGAGCTGGCCACGCCGGGCATCAGCAGCAGGCCGGACGAGATCGAGATCACCGCGAGACGTGGATCACTAGCCAGTACGAGCGCAGCGCGGGCTGCACCGGCGCGGACTCGGAGTAGAGAACGGTGCCGCCGAGGAACAGCAGGATCACGATCGGCAGCAGCACGAACGCGCCGCAGGCGGCGGATCGGGAACTTCGCCATCAGCACGATCCACGTCACGACCGCGGCGAGGCACAGCAGCGACATGTACTCGTACATGTTGCCCCACGGCGCGCGCGCCCGGCGGAGAGACCGCGCATCACCAGCGACGCGCAGGTGCAGCAGCGCGCCGAGCACGATCAGCGCGGCGCCCATGCGGCCGAAGCGGTCGGCCCTGGTCAGCCTCGCGCTTCGGCCGTCGGCCGAGCCATGACCGGGCGTCGGCGCGCCGGCCGCCGACCAGCGGCCTCCGGCCTTGCGCGGGGCATCGGGCGAACGCCTGCTCGACCAGGTAGAACAGCATCGCGAAGACGTAGATCACGACCGCGCGCTGCGGTACAGCCAGTCGCTGTAGGTCGCCAGGGTCTCGTTGACCGGCATCAGGTCTTCTCCTCCGATCAGCACCGCGCGGGCGAGCCGCGTGAACTCCTCGCCGTATCCGGCCTGGTCAGTGCGGGCGAGCCCGCCGACCTCGACCAACAGTACGCCCGTCATCCTGAGGGGTCGCACCCGCACCCACAACCGGCGCCGCGTTTGATGGTCAGCGACGCCCCGAGCCCGAGAATGATCAGAATCGCGAACACGAGCACGCACCCTGCGTCGGGTCGTGCGAGACCTGCAGCGACACCCAGTCGTTGACGCGAGTCGAACCGCACCTTCGGTGCCGTCGTCGAGCGTGATCTCCTCGCCCAGCTTGATGTTCTTCGCGCGCGACCTTCTGCAGCCTGCCCTGGTCGACCATGCTTCTGGTCGATCGAGAAGATCGACTGGCCGCGGCCGTTGTCGACGCCGAGGTCGCCGCGGTACACGTCGACGGCGACCGTCGGGTCGTTCAGACCGGGGAACTTCGAGTTCAGGATGTTGCCGTGCAGCAACGGCGGTCGGCGCCAGCAGGCCGGTGACGGCGATCTGGTTCTTGCGCCGCTGCTCGGAGTCCGTGATGCCCGGCGGGTCGAACTTCGTCGCGCCCTCGGAGGCCAGCGTGGGCTGGTCGGACGGCAGCCACTGGATGCCCTGCGTGCGCTTCTCGCCGTTCGGGAACGTCACCGTGAACGTCGGCGTGTAGCCGTGGCCGAGCAGGTAGAGCCGGTCGCCGTCGGTGCGCAGCGGGTAGTTGACCTGGAGGTTGAACGGCCGCCAGGTGTTCGACGTCGAGGTCCTCGCCCGACTGGTAGCGGATGTCCGCCCGGTACCCGACGGGCTGGCCGTTCTCCAGGTACTCGGCGGAGAACTTGCCGATCTCGACGCAGAACGGCGTGAGGTCCGTGCCGTCGACCCGCAGGCCCGGGCCGGAACGAGTCGTAGTTGAAGATGCCGCCGTTGCAGAACTGCGCCGCCGTCGGCCTGGACGATGACCTGGCCCTCGTAGCTGAACATCTTGCCCAGCGCGAACGACACGAGCAGGCCGAGCATCGCGAAGTGGAAGACCAGGTTGCCGGTCTCGCGCAGGTAGCCGCGCTCGGCGCTGACCGTGTCCTCGCCGCGCGTCCATCCGCCAGCCGCGCAGAGCCTTCTTCGCCCTGGCCGACAGCTTCCTCCGGCGTCACGTCGAGCACGGCCTCGGCGTGGTGCGGCATCCGGGCGAGGTTGCGCGGCGTCAGCACCGGCTTCGCGCGCATCTGCTTGAAGTACTCCCACGTGCGGGGCAGCAGACACCCGACGAGGGAGACGAACAGCAGCAGGTAGATCGCGGCGAACCACGGCGTGGCGTAGACCTCGAAGAACCCGAGCTTGAGCAGCAGCTCGCCCCACCAGCCGTGCTGGGCGATGTAGTCGTCGACCTTCTGCGGCGTTCAACGACAGCTGCGGCAGCAGACGCGCCGGGCATCGCCGCCAGCGCCAGCAGGAACAGCAGGGTCAGCGCGGTCCTCATCGACGTGAGGCCACGCCAGGTGTTGCGGAGGAAGGCGATCACTAGAGCGGCAGCCTCACGACGTCGACGAACGAGTAGCGCAGCCACCCGACGAACTCACCCCAGAGCCCGGTGACCAGCGCGATGCCGACCAGGATCAGCAGCACACCACCGAAGATCTGCACCTGCCGCGCGTGCGTGCGCAGCCACTTCGTGACGCCCAGCGCCCACCGCGCGCCTAGTGCGAGCACCACGAACGGCAACCCGAGCCCGAGGCAGTAGGCCAGCACCAGCACCGCGCCGCGCACCGTGCGACGACCCGACCTCGGTGCTGCGTGCCACGGCGAGCACCCCGGCAAGTGTCGGCCCGAGGCACGGCGTCCACCCGAGCGCGAACACCGCGCCCAGCACCGGCGCCCCGAGCAGTCCCGGTCTGCGGCTTGGCGTGGAACCGCACGTCCTTCTGCAGCGCCGGGAACCAGCCCGATGAACACCAGTCCCATCAGGATCGTGACCACGCCGCCGATGCGCTGGAACAGTCGGCGTTGAGGAACAACGCGTCCGACGCCCCGAGCACGCCATCGAGGCCAGCGCGAAGACGACGGTGAACCCGAGCACGAACAGCACTGACGCCCCGGCCACCCGCCACCGCCCCTGCTTCGCCGGTTCGTTCGCGTCGACCCGTGGGGCCTCCGCGCCGACGAGCCCGGCGAGATAGGCCAGATAGCCCGGCACCAGCGGAACCACGCACGGTGAGGCGAACGAGATGAACCCGGCGAGCAAAGCGACCCCGGTGGCCAGCAGCAACGGCCCGGAGATCGCCAGATCGGTGGGGTTCACACACCTCAGGGTAGGTAGTTGCCCGGATCACGTGGCCACCGGTGTCACCTTTTGTGTCCTGCTCATGTGCGCCGAAGTGCCAACGAACGCCGCCTTGTGGGTGACATCACGCTTGCTTAGCGTCAGCGCATGCATCGTTCCCGGCTGATCCTCCCGGCGTTGACCGTCACCGCCATGACCCTCTTCGCCCAGGCACCGGCCGGTAGCGCCGCACCGGAGATGGAGTGGCGTGAGGTCTTCTCCGAAGACGGCTCCATCAGCATGGTCAGGGCGCCCAAAGCACCACCGGAGAGATCGTCGGACTTCCGGACCGCAGTCACGGCCGACGTCACCCCGGTCCAGGTCACCGGCAACTCGTCCGAGCGCTACGACATCGTCTTCGTCGGCGACGGCTACACCACCGACGACCTCACCACCTACACCAAGAACGTCCAGAGCAAGTGGGCCGAGATCTCGGCCGTCGAGCCGTTCGCGTCCTATAAGGACTACTTCAACGTCTGGCAGGTCAACGTGATCTCGCCACAGTCCGGTGTGGACCACGACCCGACCATCGGCCTCGCCCAGAGTCACCGAGCTGGACATGGGCTTCTGGTGCCGGGGCGAGCCGTACACGTCGAACGCCTGCTGTGCGTCAACCAGTCCAAGGCCAACTCGACTTCGCCGCCCTGGCCCCCCGGCCGTCAGACCAAGTCATCGCCCTCGGCAACACCACGAAATACGGCGGTGCCGGCGGCACAGTGGCCACGGCGGCCGGCTCGAACGCCCAGGCGGGCCAGATCGTGGTCCACGAGCTCGGCCACTCCATCGGCGGCCTGGCCGACGAATACGACTATCCGGAGACCAACTACGTCGGTCCCGAGCCAGACGAACTCAACGTCACCGCGGATCCGACCGGCCGGGCGAAATGGGAGCGTTACCTCGGCCAGCCCTCACCGGACGGCGCCGTGATCGCCCCGGTCGAAGGCGCCAAGTACAAGAAGTACGGCCTGTACCGGCCGACGCCCAACTCGATCATGCGCACGCTGGGCAAGCAGTTCAACTCGATCGGCAGGGACGCCATGGTCAAGGCCATCAAGGCCAAGCTCCCCTGCCTCGCCGACCCCGCCACCCCACCCGCACCCTGACCCTGCTGTCTGACCGTCACGCGGGGGCCCCGCGTTTCCCTGGAGGAAACGCGGGGCCCCCGCGTGACTTTTGGAACCACCCGTGTGGGTTACTCCTTGGCGAGGTCGTCGAGGACGGACTGGAGGTCCGAGGCGAGGACGGGGAGCAGGAAGACGGCGGCGACCTTGTGGTTCTTGTCGACCACGAACGTCGAGGGCACGGTGTTCGGGGACAGGCCCCTGAAGACGTTGATGAAGCTGCGGCCCGAACCGTCGTAAATGGACGGATAGGTGAGCTTGCGGTCGTTCATGAAGTCGCGCGGGTGCTCCGGCGAGGTCTCCTTGACGTCCACCCCGAGAACCTGGGTCCCGGCGTCGAAGATCTTCTGCATCTCGGGAGCCTCGGTACGGCACGGCCCGCACCAGGCACCCCAGATGTTGATCACGACGGGCTTGCCCGCGTAGTCGGCCAGCCGCACGGTCTTGCCGGGCTCCAGCAGGGACTCGCCCTCGAGGTTCTTGAGCTCCTTGCGCTCGGCGGCCGAGTACCGGAGCTTCACCTGACCGCCGGGCGCGACCAGGGAGAAGTCGCCGGCGCCGATCTGGGCGGCGTCCTTCCCGACCGTGCACCCGGACACCAGCAGGAGCAGGACGAGCAACCGTTTCATGCCCCGGTCACCCGAGGGTTGGTGGCGCCGACCGGCTCCGAGTAGGCGATCCGCACGAGCTGCTCGCCGTCGAAGATCAACGATGTGAGCGAGGCCAGCGAACACTCCCGCTTGCGCGGGTCGTGCCACATCCGCTTGCCTTCCAGGAACCGCCGCACGGTCCAGATCGGCAGCTGGTGCGAGACACAGACCGCCTCATGGCCCTCGGCGGCCGCGCGCGCCCGCTGGACCGCGCCGAGCATCCGGTGGGCGATCTCGATGTACGGCTCGCCCCAGGACGGCTTGAACGGGTTGACCAGCTTCGGCCAGTGCTTCGGCGAACGCAGCGCGCCGTCGCCGACCGAGACCTTCAGGCCCTCGAACTGGTTGTCCGCCTCGATCAGCCGGTCGTCGGTGGCCAGCTCCAGCCGGTGCGAGTCGGCGATCGGCGCTGCGGTCTGCTGCGCGCGATCCAGCGGCGACGCGACCACGTGCACGATGTCGTGGTCGGCCAGGTGCTCGGCGACGGTCAGTGCCTGCTTCTGCCCACGCTCGGACAGCTTGAAGCCGGGGATGCGGCCGTACAGGATGCCGGTCGGGTTGTGCACCTCGCCGTGGCGGAGCAGGTGGACGACGGTGCGGGTCACTTGCGGGCCTCCTTGGCGGCGCGGGCCGCGTGCGGCAGCGCGTCGGCGATCACGGCGAACTCCTCTTCCCCCATGGCGGCGTTGACGAACCACGCCTCGAACGCGCGACGGCGGGGCGTAGACGCCACGTTCGAGCAGTGCGTGGAAGAACGGCGGGAAGCGCCACGTCTCGCATGCCTGCGCACCCGCGTAGTCCTTCACCTCGGCGGAACCGAAGAACACGCTCACCAGGTTCCCGGCGAACTGCACGCGGTGCTCGACGCCCGCCTCGGTCAGCGACGCGGTGAACAGCGCGCCCAGCCTGGCGGCGTTGCGGTCCAGCGCGCGTGTAGACCTCGTCGTCGGCCGCGCGCAGGGTCGCGAGACCGGCGGCGACCGCCACGGGGTTACCGGACAGCGTGCCCGCCTGGTAGACCGGGCCGGAGGGCGCGAGCCGCGCCATCACGTCCGCGCGGCCGCCGAACGCCGCCGCGGGCAGACCGCCGGACATGACCTTGCCGAACGTGTAGAGGTCGCCAGCGCACCCTCTCCAGGCCGAACCAGCCCGCGCGCGAGACACGGAAGCCGGTCATGACCTCGTCCATGATCAGCAACGCGCCGTCGGCGTCACAGATCTCGCGCAGCGCCTCGTTGAAGCCGTCGGTCGCGGCGCGACCGCGCCCATGTTGCCCGCGGCGGCCTCGGTGATCACGCAGGCGATCTCGCCGGGGTTCTCCGCGAACGCCGCGCGCACGGCCTCGATGTCGTTGTAGGGCAGCACGATCGTGTCCGCGGCCTGCGCGCCCGTGACGCCGGGCGAGGTCGGCAGGCCCAGCGTCGCGACGCCGGAACCGGCCTGGGCCAGCAGCGCGTCGACGTGGCCGTGGTAGCAGCCGGCGAACTTGATGATCTTGCGGCGCTCGGTGAAGCCGCGGGCGAGCCGGATCGCGCTCATCGTGGCCTCGGTGCCCGAGTTGACCAGACGCACCTGCCGGACCGGCTCGACCCGGTCGATGATCTCGGCCGCGAGCTCGATCTCACCCTCGGTCGGCGTGCCGAACGACAGACCGTCGGACGCCGCCTTCTGCACGGCCTCGACGACGGCGGGGTGGGCGTGCCCGAGGATCATCGGGCCCCACGAGGCCACCAGGTCGACGTACCGGTTGCCGTCGGCGTCCCACAGGTGCGGGCCCTCGCCGCGGACCATGAACCGAGGCGTGCCGCCGACGGAGTGGAACGCCCGCACCGGCGAGTTGACCCCGCCGGGGGTCAGCGTCGACGCGCGCTCGAACAGGGCCTGGGATCGACTCGCAGTCACGTACCCCAGTCTCACACGTCTTCGTCGGCGGCTTTCCCCGGCCGGGTGCGCGCCGCCAGCAGGAGCTGGCGGACCGCGTCGAGCAGGAGGATCGCGGCCACCGTGACGCAGCCGACGGCCGTGCCGATCCAGTTGCCGTGGTAGCGGGTCGACATCAGCGGCTCACGGCCCTCGATCGGGTACTGCGAGCTGCACGATGCCGCGGTTCCACGCCCAGACGGCGACGAACGCCAGCACGACGACCGCGACGACCTCGCCCGCGGCGATGAGCGCCCGCTTGGGCTGGTGCAGGCTCGGCTCGGCGTACGCCGGCGTGTCCTTCACCACCGTGTCCTCCGCCACCGCGTCCGAGTCGACCACCGATGCGGTGTCCGTCACTGGCTCCGTCACGGCGCTCACCCTCTCACGACCCGGCTCAGCGCGGCGAGCAAGGCTTCCGGATCGCGTGCCCAGCCGAGCACGACCGTGCCGTCGAGCAGCCGCAACGGCACCGCCGTCGTCCCCTTCGGCACCGACCAGCCGCCACCGAGCACCCGCGCCCCGGTCGGCGCGCCCACGTCCTTGCAGGCCTCGATCATCGCGATCGGCAGCTGTTCACGGCCGAACTGCGCCTCTTCGGTCGTCAGCCGCACGCTGCCGACCTTCACCCGGCCGTAGACCCACAGGAACGCCGCGAGCGTCAGCCCGAGTCCCACGATCGTCCACAGCCCCACCGAAGCGGGCCCGGTGATCAGCTCGATCAGGTACCCGGCCAGCGCGAACGCCGGGCCCCACAGGATCGGCCACCAGCTGCTGCCGGACTCTCGGTACAGGAGCACTAACGCACGTACCTGTTCGACGCCGGGAGGAACTGCAGCACGAGCGCCGCGACCGTCAGACCCATCACCACGATGGTCAACGCGACCCCGAGCTGCCACACCTGCGCCTGCACCCCGATCAGCATGGTCACGAGCATCGCCATCAGCCCGAGACCACCGAGGATCGTGAGCAGGATGCGCGCCCAGCTGCGGCCGTTGCGCAGCACGACCGCGAACGCGATGTACGGCGCGGCCGCCACGAGCATGCCGAAGCCCGACATCACCGCGATCACCTGCCCACCGAGCTCGGCGGCGTCCTGGTCGCTCGCGGTCGACTCGGTCGCGCGGATCTCCTCCAGGTTGCCGAGGATCAACACCGGGATCACCGCGACGGCGATCACCGCGGCCACGATCCAGATCCACATCGCCGCCGTGATCGTGGCCGGCCGCGGCGGCGCCATCTCCTGGGGCAGCACCGGCGAGAGCGGAGCCATCGACCAGGCCGGGTTGTGCATCGGCATCACCTGGTACTGACTCGTGGCCGGGTTCTCCCACTGCGTGGGTGTCTGCGCGGGGGTCTGCTGCCACTGGTCCGGGTTCTGCCACGGGTTCTGCGGGTCGGTCACTTCTCTCGCACCTCCGCGAGCCACTGTGCCGTACGCGGCTGCCACGTGAAGACGATTGCGACACAGATGAGCAGCAGTGTGACCAGGTTGGCCGCGCTGATGCCCAGTCGCAGCAGCCAGAGCATGTGCGCGAGCGCGATGAGCGACAACGCGATCCGCGCCCAGTTCTTCCGCTGGAGGAACACCCTCGTCAGCCATCCGTAGGTCAGGGCGAAGATCACCGCCACGACCGTCAGCGTCAGCAGGAAGCTCGTCACCTGGCCCGAGTCCCACCCCGTGAGCCGCCCGATCTCACCCCGCTGGAACCACAGACCCGCGGTGGTGAACAGGATGAACACGGCGGTCGCGAGCCACAGCCCGACCGCGATGCGGACGGGCCTGGGTGCGTCGTTCACAGCGCGGGCTCTCGGGTCAGGTACTCGGTGGACGGCTTGAAGAAGAGCAGCGCCAGCCCGCCGACGGCGACCATCAGCGCGACGAGCCCCAGCACGTTGCTGATCCGAGCTGGAAGAACAACCCCACCAGCAGCACGATCGACAACCGGTGCGGCCCTTTCGCACACCCGCCCTGACCTTGTTCCCGAAACACACGCCAACCCCGCGAGCACGATGTTCACCACCGTGCCGACGGTCAACAACACCTTGAGCGACAGCTGGAGCATGTCCCTGGTGATGTTCGGGTCGGTGTTCGCCTTCACGTTCGCTCGAGCAGTACCTGCCAGTTGAGGAAGAGGTAGATCACGGTGAGCACGACGAGCGCCATGCCGGTCACGACAAGCCAGTAGCCCGCGGTGATCGTGCCGGGAGCGCCCGAGTCCTTCGGAGACGTCACGGTCGGAACTTAGGGCCGCGGGAAGTCACTGTCCACCTGTGCTGGTTCGGTCTCTACCTGTCCAGCCATCGGGCGGCTTCCACGGCCCAGTACGTGAGCACGATGTCCGCGCCCGCACGCCGGATCGAGGTGAGCGACTCGAGGATCGAGCGCTCGCGGTCGATCCAGCCGTTCGCGGCGGCGGCCTCGATCATCGCGTACTCGCCGGAGATCTGGTACGCCGCAACCGGAACGTCCGAGATCTCGGCGACGGACCGCAGCACGTCCAGGTACGGCAGCGCGGGCTTGACCATGACCATGTCCGCGCCCTCGGCGAGGTCCAGCTGCACCTCGCGGATCGCCTCGCGGGCGTTCGCCGGGGTCCTGCTGGTAGGTCTTGCGGTCACCCGCGAGCTGCGACTCGACGGCGTCGCGGAACGGGCCGTAGAACGCCGAAGCGTACTTGGCCGAGTAGGCGAGGATGCCGGTGTCGGCGTAGGCCCGCCTGGTCCAGCGCCTTGCGGATGAAGCCGATCTGGCCGTCCATCATGCCGCTCGGGCCGACGACGTGCGCGCCCGCGCGCGCCTGCGCGACGGCCATCTCGCCGTAGACCTAAGGGTGGCGTCGTTGTCCACGGTGCCGTCCGCGGCGAGCACGCCGCAGTGGCCGTGGTCGGTGAACTCGTCCAGGCAGCAGTCCGACATCAGCACGGTGGCTGTCGCCCAGCTCCGCGCGCAGGTCGCCCAGCGCGGCGTTGAGGATGCCGTCCGGGTCGGTGCCGCCGGACCCGACGGCGTCCCGCTCGGCCGGGACGCCGAACAGCATGATGCCGCCGACCCCGGCCTGCACGGCCTCGACCGCGGCTTTGCGCAGGAGTCGCGGGTGTGCTGGAGAACGCCCGGCATGCTGCGCGATCTCGGCGGGCTCGCGCAGCGCCTTCCTTGACGAACATCGGCAGCACGAGCTGCCTCGGGCCGCACCTCGGTCTCGCAGACCAGGCGGCGCATGGCCGGCGTCCGCGCGCAGCCGCCGGGGCCGATGACGTGGGTACACCGAGATCACGACCCTACCTGTGCCGACGAACCGATCGGTTCGCTAGCGGCGCCACCCGAGGAAATCCTGCGTGGCCCCAACCGGCTTCGAGCGAATTAGCTTCGCGCAGACGCTTGGTCTTGCGCGGAGGAGGCAGCGCTCCCTCGGCGCGCAACCGGGCGGCGTGCGCGGCCAGCGCGTCGACCAGCGCGGGCATGTTCGCCTCCTCGGGCTGCACGTCGACCCGGAGGCCGAACTCCCGCGCCGTCTCGGCGGTCTGCGGGCCGATGCACGCGACGAGCGTGCGGGCGTGCGGCTTACCCGCGATGCCGACCAGGTTCCGCACGGTCGACGACGAGGTGAAGCACACCGCGTCGAAGCCACCGGACTTGATCATCTCGCGGGTGTCGGCGGGCGGCGGGGCCGCACGGACAGTGCGGTACGCCGTCACGTCGTCGATCTCCCAGCCACGTTCACGAAGGCCTGCGGCCAGCGTCTCGGTGGCGATGTCGGCCCGCGGCAGCAGTACGCGGTCGACCGGGTCGAGGATGTCGTCGTAGGGCGGGAAGTCGTTGAGGAGACCCTCGCTCGACTGCTCACCCGACGGCACGAGCTCCGGGATGATGCCGAACGAGCGCACCTTCGCGGCCGTGGCCTCGCCGACGCAGGCGATCTTCACGCCGGAGAACGCACGGGCGTCCAGGCCGAACTCGCGGAACTTCTCCCACACGGCGCGCACGGCGTTGGTCGAGGTGAAGACGACCCACTGGTAGCGGCCGTCGACGAGACCCTTGACCGAACGTTCCATCTGCGCCGGGCTGCGCGGCGGCTCGACCGAGATCGTCGGCACCTCGACGGCAATGGCGCCGTGCGAGTGCAGACGCTCGGACATCGCGCCCGCCTGCTCCTTGGTGCGCGGCACCAGGACCCGCCAGCCGTAGAGCGCCCGCGACTCCCACCAGGAGAGCTTCGAGCGGTTCGCGGCAGCGGCGCCGACGGTGACGACCAGCGGGCCGCCCATCTCACCGGCGTCGGCCGCCACAGCGGCCAGCGTCGTGTCGATGGTGCGCTGCTGGAAGCCGGTCCCCTCGGCGGTCACCGCGACCGGGGTCTGCGGCGCGAGGCCGTTCTCGACCAGGTTCGACGCGGCCTCGGCCAGGTGCGAACCGGTCGCGTGCAGCACCAACGTCCCGGGCGCGGCCGCGAGGCCCGCCCAGTCGGTCACGGCGCGCACGTCGACCTCGGTGTGCACACCACCGAGCGCGACACCCGCGTACGCCGGCACCGCGGTGCCCGCGGGCACTCCGGGGACGACGTCGAACGGGATCGTCGACTTCGCGACGGCGTGTGCTTCCTTCACGACCGAGTCGAGTGTCAGCGGGTCGCCTGCGACCAGACGAACAACGGTCGCACCGTTCTTCGCCTCGGCCACCAGGTCCTTCGCCACGTCGGCGGCCTCGCCGACAGCAGGGCGGACCTCGACTCCCTCGGCCACGGTCGCGAGAACCGTCCGCGGGGACGTCCGGATCGGTGACCACGAGTTCAGCCCTGGTGAGCAAGTCGTGGGCCCGGACCGTGAGCAGCCCGGTGTCGCCTGGGCCGGAGCCCACGAAGGCGATGCGTCCGGGGGTCTTGCGTGCGCGGGTCATCAGGGCACTCCCCATCGATTACGCCTCTGGGCCGCTGAGCACCGCGGCCCCGAGGTCGAGCAACTCGGCGGCCAGCGCGCGGCCAAGTCCCTCAGCTGCGGTCAAGTCACCGGTGGCGGACGCACGGAGAAGCACGTTCTCCGGCGTCGCGGCGACCCCGCGCAGGGAAAGTCGATACACGACCTTCCCGTCGTCGTCGAGGTCTTCCACCACATCGGCCAGCGCGCCGACCGGCGCACTGCAGCCCGCTTCCAACGCGGCCAGCATGGCGCGCTCGGCGGTCACAGCGGCCCGGCTGCCCGAATCGTCCAAAGTGGACTGGATCAGGTGCTCGGCGTCGACGTCGTCGACCCGGCACTCGACTGCCAACGCACCCTGTGCGGGTGCGGGAAGCATCTGGATGGGCTCCAGGTTCTCGGTGATCTCCGCGGTGCGACCGAGGCGCGCGATGCCGGCACGAGCCAGCACCACCGCGTCGAGCTCGCCCTTGGCGACCTTGCCTATGCGGGTGTCCACGTTGCCGCGCAACGGAACCACGGTCAGACCGAGGCCGAGCGCCTCGAGCTGCGCGGCGCGGCGCGGCGAACCGGTGCCCACAGTGGACCCGACCGGCAGCTCGCCGAGCGTGAGGCCGTCACGCGCGACAAGTGCGTCGCGCGGGTCCTCACGCAACGGAACGGCCGCGAGCACCAGACGTGGGTCAGGCGCGGTCGGCAGGTCCTTGTAGGAGTGGACGGCGATGTCGATCTCGTCGTTCGCGAGCGCGTCGCGCAGCGCCGACGTGAACACGCCGATGCCGATCTGCGCGATAGGTGCGTCGGAGAGGTCACCCGGCGTCTTGATGACGACGATCTCGACCTGTGCTCCGGCAGCCTTCAGCGCCTCGGCGACCGTACCCGTCTGTGCGAGCGCGAGTGCGCTGCCTCGGGTGCCGATCCGTAGGGTGCGGGTCACCGCGTTTCACCATCCACTGAAGCTTGCTTGGTCTGACTGACAACCCCAGGAGCCTGGGGGTCGAGCCCGAACAGTTCGCGGAGAGCCTCCGCGTAGCCGGTACCACCAGGTGCGGAGGCGAGCTCCTTCACCCGGACGGTCGGCGTGTGCAGGAGCTTGTCTACAACGCGGCGCACCGTCTTGGCCAATTCACCGCGTGTCGCGGGGTCCAGTTCGGGAAGTCGCGAATCAAGCCGGAGCAGTTCGGCGTCCACCACCTCGGCCGCGCGCTTGCGCAGTGCCGTGACGGTCGGCGTGACCTCGGCGGACCGCTGGCCCGCCAGATACGCCTTCACCTCGTCGGCGACGAGGTGCGCCGCCATCCGGGCGTCCTGGCCCGCGGGAGCGTCCGTGAGGCGCTTCTGCAGCGTTTCCAGGTCCACCACCCGAACGAACGGCAGCTCGGCCGCGGCCGGGTCGACGTCCTTGGGCAGACCCAGGTCGCACACGACCAGCGGCCGCGAACGCTTGGTGATCATGTCCGCGCGGACCACCGTGTCGACCGACCCGGTGCACGCGAAGACGATGTCGGCGAGATCGATCTCACCGGCGAGCTGAGACAGGTCGACGGCCGTCGCGGGGACGCCCTCGGCCTTCAACGACGTGGCGAGACGCACACCGTTGGCCTGGGTCCGGTTCGCGATGACGACCTCGCCGACACCGGCCCGGCGCAGGTGCGCGGCCGCGAGACCACCCATGGCACCGGCGCCGACGAGCAGCGCGCGCTTGCCGACGAGGGTGCCCAGCTCGGCCTCCGCGTCACCGAGCGCCTCGGACACGACCGACGCGCCCGCGTGGTCGATGCCGGTCTCGGTGTGCACGCGCTTGCCGACGCGCAACGCGTTCTGCGTGAGCTCGTGAACGGTCTTGCCGACCGTGCCCGCCTCGTCGGCCGCCGCGTACGCATGGCGCAGCTGGCCGATGATCTGGGACTCGCCGACGACCATCGAGTCGAGGCCCGCCGCGACGGAGAACAGGTGCTCGACGGCAGCGGCGGCGTAATGGACGTAGAAGTTCTCGTACAGCGACTGCGCGTCGACCTGGGCGTGCTGCGCGAGCACGTCCACGACCTCGGACATGCCGCCGTGGAACGACTCGACGACGGCGTAGACCTCGACCCGGTTGCAGGTCGACAGGACCATCGCCTCGGAGACGCTCGGAGCGCTCAGCAGCTGCCCGAGGACCTTGGGCAGGTCGGGCTCGGCCACGGTGACGCGTTCGAGTACCGGGACGGGTGCGGTGCGGTGCGACAGACCGACTACGAGCACGCTCATGCAGTCACCACGTCTGTCGGAGCCGTCTGGCTCACGCTCACGGGCGAATCACCATCCCGTCCACACCGAATCCGTTGCCGACCCCGACGCTCGCAGCCTCGTCCGCACGTCGTGCGACGTGGAACGACAGGATCTGCATCTCGACCGCCAAGTCAACCTTGCGCACCTCGACGTTGTCTGGAACCTGAAGGACAACTGGTGCAAAGTTCAGAATGCACTGGACGCCCGCAGATACCAAACGGTCGCAAACTGACTGGGCGGCGGGCGGCGGCGTCGCGATGACACCGATCGACACCTCGCGTTCCAGACAGACCGCGGTGATCTCGTCGATGTGGTTGACAGGGATGCCCCCAACAGGGATTCCGACCAGATCGGCGTCCACGTCGAAGAGCGCGGTGACCGGGAAACCACGGCCGGGGAAGCCCCCGTAGTTGGCCAGAGCGTGACCAAGGTTACCGATGCCGACGACCGCGACGGAGTGCTTGCGAGTCAGCCCGAGGATGCGCTCGATGTGGCTCACGAGCACCTCGACGTCGTACCCGACACCCCTGGTGCCGTACGACCCGATGTAGCTCAGGTCCTTGCGCAACTTCGCCGCGTTGACGCCCGCGGCCTGGCTGAGCTCTTCGCTGGAAACAGCGTTCACACCCTGGTCGGCCATGCCCGACAGCACGCGGAGGTACACGGCGAGCCTGGCCACGGCCGCCTCCGGGATCGCGCGGGCGCGCTCCCTGTCGGCAGGCTCCAGAGGGGTGGCGGTCGTCTCACCTTCGCCCCGCTGTGATGCCACGCTCTCCGACCTCCGGGTGTGCTTCACCGCAGGGACCCCGCGGCTTTGGTGATGACACCACCGTACCGCTTGTGAACGCATGCACAAAGTCGACCGCGGACCGATACATCGCTGGTCACAGGGCGTGACCAGCACCGGCCCGGGTTTTGCTCACTATCGGGGTCCGCCTATTCGACGGTGAACGAAATCGAGTGCCATCCGGTCGCACCGTCCGGAACCGGATCCAGCCGCGCCTGATCCTGCGTGTATCCGCTCTTGTCCGTCGCCCGGCACTCCACCGTGTGGCTACCCGGCCTCAAATCCATCTCCACCCGCCACATCCGCCACGTGCTGTCGCTGACGTCCTTCGCGAGCTGGGCCTCCTGCCACACCCCGCCGTCCGCCCGGACCTCGACCTTGGCCACGCCCGTCGGCTGCGCCCACGCCGTCCCCGCCACCACCGTCTTCCCCCGCACCTTCCCGAACCCCTTGGGCCTGTCGATCCGCGACATGGTCTTGATCGGCGCCTTCACTCCCCACCCGCGCGGAATCCAGTACCCCTGCTCCTTCGCGAACGTGGTGACGTTGAGATCCGTGACCCACTTCGTCGCCGACACGTACCCGTACAGCCCCGGCACCACGAGCCGCGCCGGAAACCCGTGCTCGGCAGGCAACGCCTCCCCGTTCATCCCGATCGCGATGAGCCCCCGCTCCAGCACGTAGTCCAACGGACTCCCCGCCGTGAACCCGTCGTCACTCGTGCTGAACAGCTGGTCCGCCCCCGCCTTGACCCCCGCTTCCCTCAACACGTCACCGATCGGCACCCCGATGAACTTCGCCGTCGAGATGTACGGCCCACCCACCTCGTTCGACACGCACGTCAGCGTCACGACCTCCTCGACCAGATCCATCTTCCGAATCTCGTCGAACGTCAGCACCGTCGGCCGCTCCACCATCCCGTGGACCCGCAACGTCCACTCCTCCGCACGAATCCTCGGCACGCTCAACGCCGTATCGATCCGATAGAAGTCCTCATTGCCCGTGATGAAGCTCGGCGTCCCGTCCTTCACGAAGTCCGCGTCGAACGGCACCTCCGGCGCCTTCGTCTTCGCCACCAGCTCGCCCACCGCCTGCCGCGAGCCCTCGACATCCGTCCGGCTCCCGAACACCTGCCCCGCGAGCCCAGCGGCCGCCGCCAGCCCCGCCGTGATCAGGAACCCCCGCCTCGACTCGCTCTGCTTTTGCGCCTCTTTATGTAGGTAGCGAAAGCCGTAAACGCCCGCAAACAGGCTCGCGACCGGCGCCAGCACGCTGAGCTGCCCGACATCGGGCCTGGTCAGCACCGCCGCAACCCCCACGAGCCCCAGCGCCACGGCCACCACCGACCCAGGCATCGGACTGGTCCGGCTCGCCAGCCCCGCCCCGACGCCGATTCCCACGATGACCAGCGCCATCACCGACAGCAGCACGACCTTGTCGTAGGTCCCGAACGTGGTGACCGCGAAATCCTTGAGCCAGGACGGCGTCAGGTCGATGAAGGCGTCACCCACCGCCAGGTACGGCGAGGCACTGATCCCCACGAACGCCGCCACCAGATGCCCCACCGCCAAGGCAGTCACGATCGCAAGCAGTCCGGTCAACGCGGCCTTGGCGGGCTTCATGCCCCTCATTCGACACCCACACCCCTCGGTTCGCCCGAGCCGTAAGCCCTCGGTAATGCCATGAAGGGCGCGGCCGCCGAAGGGGCTACTCAGCCAGAGCGGCCCGTAGCCGCTCCTCCTCCACCTTCCAGTACCCGTGCTCGACCCCGTCGATCAGGAACACCGGCACCCGGTCCCCGTACTCGGCCCGCAGCTCCGAGTCCGCGTCAACGTCCTCAAGAGACCAGGTAGCGCCGACCTCGGCACAGATCCGCTCGATCTCGGCTGCCGCGACATGACACGAGTGACACGTCTCGCGACTCATCACCGTCACGTGATGCCCCATGATCAACCCCCCAACGGCTTCCGCAGAACCGCCCGAGCCAACTTCCCCGTCGGCGAATGCGGCAGGGCGGGAGCGAACTCCACCGCCGTCGGCACCTTGAACTTCGCCAACCTCGCCGCACAGTGCGAAACAACGTCGTCGGATGTCACCGACACCCCATCCCGCACCACAACTACAACCTTCACCGACTCACCGGTCTTCTCATCCGGCACCCCAACCGCAGCCGCCTCGAGAACCGCCGGCATCTCCCCGATGACCTGCTCGACCTCGTGCGGGTACACGTTGAACCCGTTCACGATGATCAGGTCCCCAGCCCGGTCGACCAGGTGCAGATCCCCATCCGCATCGATGAACCCGACATCCCCGGTCCGGAACCACCCGGTCGAGTCCGGCCCATAGGCCCCATCCGGCCAGTACCCCGAGAACAGGTTGTCGCCCTTCGCGGACACCAGCCCCGTCCCAGGCTCGTCCTCATCGATGTCCAGAACAGACCCATCGGTGTCCACCAGCCGAATCTCCACGCCCGGCAGCGCCTTGCCCACCGACCCCGGCTTCGGCACCCCACCGACCAACGTCGACGTCAGCACCGGCCCGGTCTCGGTAAGCCCGTAGCCCTCGAACACCGGAATCCCGATCGCGTCACGCATCTCGTTGATCACCCCGGCCGGCAACGGAGCCGCCCCCGACGTGAACAGCCGAACCGTCGCCAGCTTCTCCCGCAGCACCTCGACCGAGTTCGCCAGCAACGCCCGGTACATGGGCGGCACACCGACCATGGTCGTCACCCGGTGCTTCTCGATGACGTCCAACGCCGCGGCGGGCTCGAACCGTTCCAACAACACAGCCGTCGCCCCGGCCCCCGCCACCTGCAACAGCCCAGGCCCAAGCCCGTACACGTGGAACAACGGCAGTGCCAGCAGCACCCGGTCCCCGGCCGTCACCGGCGCGGGCCGCAGCGAGGCGCACTGGGAGACGTTCGACAGCAACGCCCGGTGCGACAGCATCGCTCCGCGCGGCACCCCGGACGTGCCGGAGGTGTAGCCGAGCACCGCGAGGTCCTCACCACCGCGGACCGCCTCGAACGGCTCGCCGACAGCCGAAACGTCGGGAACGGCCACCACCGTGGCATCGGAGCCCTCACCGTCGCCGACCAGCAGCGCGGCGCCGGAGTCGGCGAGGATGCGCTGGAGCTCGCGCGGCGGGTTGCCGGGCCCGGTGGGCACGACGACGCCGCCCGAGCGCAGGATGCCGAAGACGGCGACCACGAACTCTGGGCCGGTGGGGAGCCGTACCGCCACTCGGTCGCCCGGCTCCAGACCGGAATCGGCCAAACGGCGGGCGAAAGCGTCGACCGCACCGTCGATGGTTTCCCAGGTGAGGCTCACATCGCTCGCGACGTCGACGAGAGCGACGTGGCTGGGCCCCCGCTGTGCCGATGCACGGACCAGATCTGCGACATTGCGAGCGGAAGTCAACATGGCCTCCCCATGAACACGCGCGACAACTTCATGAACAACTGGACGCTTCGAGCAGTCTTCCACGCGTGGCCAGCGTCACGAAGTCGTGGTTCGTACGTCTCCACATCGCAACCCCGTCCGCTACCTACTACGGAGTAACAACACGTATGCTGCCGCCACGGCGACTCTGTGGAGGTGCCGCCAGCCGATGACCGCACGGGCACGACCGTCCACGATCAGGACCACCCGGACCATGACGGGAGGTCAGCACGACAACGCAGGCGACGAGCCGTGGCAGCTCGTCAAGGCCGCCCAGCAGGGTGACACCGATGCGTTCGGCGTGCTTTACGACAAGTACGTCGACATGGTCTTTCGCTATGTCCTCTTCCGGGTGGGCGGCGATCGCGCGTTCGCCGAGGACGTCACCAGCGAGACCTTTTTGCGGGCACTGCGCAGCATCGGTTCGGTCAGTTACCAAGGGCGTGACGTCGGCGCGTGGTTCGTGACGATCGCCAGGAACATCGTGTTCGACCACGTGAAGTCGAGTCGTTACCGACTTGAAGTCACGACCGCTGAACTTCAGGACAACCGCGAGGAGACCGGCGGCCCCGAGCAGGAGGTCATGACCGAGGCGACCAACGCCGAACTGCTCCGATGCGTCTCCCAACTGGGCGACGACCAGCGGGAATGCATCCAGCTGCGGTTCATCGAAGGCAAGTCGGTCTCCGAGGTCGCCCAGCTCATGGACCGCAATGAGGGCGCCGTGAAGGCACTGCAGCACCGGGCCGTCCGACGGCTCGCGCAGATCCTGCCGGGCTGGTTGCGGTGATCACGATCGCAAGCGCGTAACCCAAGCAGATCAACTTCGTTACTGGGCTGAGATGGACGGCAAGGGAAGCACACCGCGGTGGCGGCACACAGAGCACGAGCGATTCGCTCGTGCGGTGGAAGGCGGTCCGCAGCCGGTCGGCGGCGAGGACTTCGCCGACGATCTGGCGATCGTCGAACTGCTCAGACGCATGGACGTCGGCCCGGACGCGGCGACCCGCGAACGGATGAAGCAGCGGGTGCTCACCGCGCCCCCTCCTGAACAGCCGCTCGTCCTGTCGTCGGTAAGACGGGTGGGAGCGCGAGCACGATTAGCCGTAGCGGCAGCCGCGGTGCTGTGCTTGTTGATGTCGCTCGGCGGCATGAGCGTGCTGCTCAGCCGTGACGCGCTCCCGGGAGACCCGCTCTACGGCGTGAAGCGCACCGCCGAGGGCGCCTCGCTCGGCCTGACCTTCGACGACGAGTCGCGCGCGCTGAAGCACCTGGAGTTCGCCGCGTCGCGCGTGACCGAGATGGAAACGCTCGCCGACCGCAACGCCGAGTCCGCCAGCCAGCTCACCGCATTGGGTGATCTGCAGGCCGACGCGATGGAAGGCACCCGACAGCTCACCGCGTACGGCACCACCTCCGACAAGACCGTGCTGCCGTCTCTGCGCGAGTGGGCACTGGCCCAGTACGTGAAGATCGGCACGCTGCGCCCCCGCCTGCCCGATACCGCGGGCGAGCACGCGGACACCACGATGTGGCTGCTCGCCGGCATCGCCCAGCGCGCGCACGATCTCGCCGCGCGGTCCGGGTGCACCCAGGTGGTGAGCGGCGAGTCCGACTCGCTCGGCCCGCTGCCGTCCAAGCAGCAGTGCGCGAGCGTGACGACCGACCCGAACACGTCACCGGGACGCGACCCGTCCTCGGTGCAGCCGACCCAGCCGGGCGTGCCCCAGCCGTCGGGCTCGACCCAGCCGTCGGTGCGGCCCACTCAGTCGCTGTTGCCGGGTGTCTCGACGCCGCCGTCGGCACAGCCGGGCACGTCCACGCCGCCGTCGCCGGGCAAGCCGGGGATCACGATCCCGCTGCCGTTGCCGCTCCCCAGCATCTCGCTTCCGCTGCTACCAGGGATCAGCTTCGGATGAGTCGAGGGTTTCCAGCCGGACCTGATCGCTAGGCTTGTCACATGGCAGGCAAGCGTGAGGTGGAGAGCGACCGGCTGGCCGAGCTCGCGGGCGAGGCGTCGGCCGATGCGGCCGTGGCCGCTGCTGCCGAGTTCGACCCGTCGCTGACGGTCCCGACGGACCTGACCGCGGCCGCGTTCTTCGACGTGGACAACACGATGATGATGGGCGCGTCGATCTTCCACTTCGCCCGCGGCCTGGCCGCGCGCAAGTACTTCTCGTCCTCCGACCTCGCGGGCTTCGTCTGGCAACAGCTGAAGTTCCGCGTCGGCGGCCGCGAGGACCCGGAGTCGGTGAAGGCCTCGCGTGAGCAGGCACTTTCGTTCGTCGCGGGCCGCAGCGTCGCCGAACTGGTCTCGCTGGGCGAGGAGATCTACGACGAACTGATGGCCGACCGCATCTGGAAGGGCACCCAGGCCCTGGCCCAGATGCACCTCGACGCCGGCCAGCGCGTGTGGCTGGTCACCGCGACCCCCGTCGAGCTCGCCCAGATCATCGCCCGCCGCCTCGGCCTCACCGGAGCGCTCGGCACCGTCTCGGAGTCCTCCGACGGCGTCTACACCGGACGGCTCGTCGGCGACCTGCTGCACGGCAAGGCCAAGGCGCAGGCGGTCCGCTCGCTGGCCGCCAAGGAAGGCCTCGACCTGCGCCGCTGCACCGCCTACTCGGACTCGTCCAACGACGTGCCGATGCTGTCCGTCGTCGGCACGGCCGTCGCGGTCAACCCGGACTCGCAGCTGCGGGAGATCTCGCGGCGCAAGGGCTGGGAGATCCGTGACTTCCGGACCGGGCGGAAGGCGGCCAAGATCGGCGTGCCGTCGGTGCTGGGCGCGGGGGCGTTGGCCGGGGCGGTGGCGGCGACACTGGCGTACCGGCGCCGGGTCAAGTAAGCCCGAGGTCCCGCCATCCCGTCTCGCCTGCGGGCGTGAGCACGACCGCGCGGCTCGTGCCGATGCGGCGCAGCCACCCGCGGTCGAAGAACGCCGTGCACAGGTGCGCGCCCGCGGCACCGGCCAGGTGCGGCACGCGTTCCGTCCAGTCCAGACAGGCCCGGCTGACCTGCCGTTTCGACGGCTCGAACCCGAGCTCCTTCAGCCACACCATGCCCGGTTCGGTGATCGCGAGGTCGGCAGTCACCACGCCCAACGCCGCCAGCCCGGCCTTCAGAGCGATCCCGAGCCCACCGGCCAGATGGTCGTAGCAGGTCCGGCCACGCGCCATCGCCTCCGAGACGGAGGCCGCGCGCAGGCTTCGAGGCGTGGGGCCAGGCTCGGCGAACGCGGTCATCGTCTCCAGGAGCTCGGCGACGTGCGGCCCGGCCAGCGCGACGTAGCGGTGGCGGCCCTGGCGGTGTTCGACGAGCAGGCCGCCCTCGATCAGGCGGGTCAGGTGTTCGCTGGCCGTGGACGGGGCGACGTGGGCATGGGTGGCCAGTTCCTTCGCGGTCCAGGCGCGGCCGTCGAGCAGGGCAGCGCAGAACGCCGCCCGCGTTCGGTCCGCGAGCAGTCCGGCGACCTGGACGAGTGCCTCCATGGACGCCATTCTGCGGCCGGAACGCTTCGGTGCGCGCCGAACCGAGTCAGCCGAGGCGGAGAATGGTCTCCTCGATCTCGCCACCACGGGCGGACGCGTGACCGGTGTCGGTGCCGATGACGGTGAAACCGGCCTTCTCCAGCACCCGGAGCGATCCGATGTTGTCGCTCGCGGCGCGGGCGTACACGGGCCGGACCGCGATCATGGGCAGGAGCAGGGCCAGCGCCTGGCTCGCGATCCCCTTGCCCCAGACCGCCCGGTCGATCCCACTGCCACCGGACACTCCTCACTTCGGTCCACACCGAAACGTCGTCGCCCTACGGTCGTCCCATGACAAGCGAGCTCAGCCTCCCCGTCCCGGCCGTCCCCGCAGGCGAGACCGGGGTGGCCTGGCTGCGCGGCAGCGTGGTCAGGTTCAGCGAAGGCGCCGACCACGAACGCAGGCGCGCCCTCACCACGGCACTGCTCGACGGCGTTCAGGCAACCACACTCGAAGAGCTCGCGGCGGCACTACGGCTCGAAGGCAGTCTGATCGACATCGCCAGGATCGCACCGGCCTACCAGCCGCACGAGCGGATCACCGAGGAAGCCGACGCCGCCGTCGAACACCTGGCCACCACCAAGAACGAGGAGACCGCCGCCAGGATCGGTCTGCTCGTCCAGGCCTGGGCGGCCACCCACGCGCTTGCCGAGAACCTCCGCACCGGCGACCCGAACCCGCCGGTCCCGATCACCAGGCGCGCCAACGGAAACAGCATCATCGAGGTCGACCTCACCGAGCACCCGTTCGGCCACGGCCGCCACGCCTGCCCCGGCGAACGACTCGCGACGAAGATCGCGAAGAACATGGCGTTCAGGGCCATGCATCACGGCGATGAGCCGCTCGTCCTGCCCAACGCCTGGGACTACACCTCGGCGGCCGCGCTGCACGCCGCCGGTTTCAGGGCCATCGGCACCACGAGCCTCGGTGTCGCGGCGGCGCACGGCATCCCGGACGGCGAGGGCCTCGCCGGAGGGCAGGCCACCGCGTTGGCCCGGCTGCTGAGCACCCTGCCGTGCCCGGTCACCGCCGACCTCGAATCGGGATTCGGAGCGGAACCGGCCGAGCTCGCCGAACTGGTGGCCGGCCTCGGAGTCGCGGGCGTGAACCTGGAGGACGGCCGCCCGCACGGTCTGGCCACGCCGGACGAGCAGTGCGAGTTGATCAGCGCCGTCAAGGAACGCGCGCCCGGTGTGTTCCTGAACGCCCGCGTCGACACCCACTGGCAGGGCATCGCGCTCGACGAGACGATCGAACGGGCCCGCAGGTACGTGGACGCGGGTGCGGACGGGATCTTCGTGCCGGGTCTGACCGAGCCGCGCGACATCGAGGCAGCGGCACAGCTGGCACCGCTGAACGTGCTTGCGCAGCAACGCACTCCCGCCCAACTCGGACAGCTGGGCGTCAGGCGGATCAGCACCGGATCACTGCTCTTCCGGGCCGCGCTGCGGCACACCGTCGCGGCCGCACAGGCGGTCCGCGACGGGAAGACTCCGGAGAACGCGTTCAGCTACGCGGACGTGCAGGACCTGATCAGCCGAGGAACACGTTCCGACGCTGGGTGAGCAGCCGGTAGAGGGTCTGCTGGATCGTCTCCCGCACCTGGTCGGTGAGGTTGAACACGAGCATCGGGTCGTCGGCCGCGTTCTCGCCGAAGACGTCGGTGCGGATCGGCTCGCCGAACTCGATGTACCACTTCGACGGCAGCGGGATGGCGCCCAGCGGCCCGAGCAGCGGGAAGAACGGCGTCACCGGGAAGTACGGGAACCCGAAGAGCCTGGCCAGCGCCTTGATGTCGCCGATCATCGGGTAGATCTCCTCGGCCCCGACGATCGAGCACGGGATGATCGGCACACCGGTCTTCAACGCGGCCGACACGAAACCGCCGCGACCGAAGCGCTGCAGCTTGTAGCGGTCCTTGAACGGCTTGCCGACGCCCTTGAAGCCCTCCGGCCACACCCCGACGAGCTCACCGGACGACAGCAGCCGCTCGGCGTCGGCGTTGCACGCCAGCGTCTGGCCGGACTTCCGTGCGATCGCGCCGAGCACCGGCGTGCGGAACACCAGGTCCGCGCCGAGCATCCGCACGTGCCGCTGAGCCGGGTGCTCCGTCGCGACGCCGTAGGACGTCATCAGGGCGTCCAGCGGCAACGTGCCCGAGTGGTTCGCCACCAGCAGCGCGCCGCCGGCCATCGGGATGTTGTTCAGACCGATGGTCTCGACGCGGAACCACTTCTCGTACAGCGGCTTGAGCGGCGGCATCAGCACGTTCTCGGTCAGGTCGCGGTCGAACCCGAACTCGTCGATCTGGTAGTCGCCGGCGATCCGCCTACGCGCGAACGCCAGCACGTCGGTCAGCCTGCGCTCCCAGTCCGGCGTCTCGGACTTCTGCTGCGCGGGCTCGGGGACCACCTCGACGTGCCGCGATCTGCGCGCGGCGTCGCGCTCCGGGTCGTGCAGCGGGATAACGCGTGCTCCTGCCACTGCGTTCATCTCCTCAAAGCAAAGATCAGCGGAAACGTGCGGCGGCGTCGAGGATTCCCCGCTCCGCCGCAGCCACCGTTTCTGGGTCGATGAGCGGGCGAAGTCCCCGTCCGCTCACGTAGTCGTCGAACGCCTGCTGGGTGGTCCACCGCGGCGTGAACCCGAATTCCTTCTTCAGCAGGGTGGTGTCGACCACCCGCCCCCAGTTGAGGAACCTCATCTGGTCGGGCGAGAAGTCGACGAGCCGGGCGCTCCGGAAGAAGCCGCCGACGGTGGGCACGGCCATGCTCGGCACCGGCAGGTTGAACCTGCCCGCCCGGCGGATCGCCTGCGACAGGAGCAGCACCCCGTCGCCTCCCACGTTAAAGACACCTGGCAGGTCGTGCAGTGTGGCGCGCTCCAGCACCGCCAGCGCGTCCTCCGAGTGCAGCAGCTGGACACGAGCGTCGTAGCCCAGGACGGTGGGCACGACCGGAAGGGCGAAGTAGCGGGTCAGCACCGTGTCGATGCGCGGCCCGATGAAGTTCGTGAAGCGCAGCGTGGTCACGTTCACGTCCGGCCTGCGGCGGCCGAACCCGCGTACGTAACCCTCGACCTCGACGGCGTCCTTGGCGTACCCGGACGACGGCAGGTCCTTGGGGCCCATGTCCTCGGTGAAGACCGCGGGGTCACGCGACGAGGTCCCGTACACCGCGCTGGTGGACTTCACGACGAGCTTCTGCACCTTGGGCGACTTCTGGCACGCGGCCAGCAGCTGCATGGTGCCGATGACGTTCATCTCCTTCATCACCGTCCGGCCGGTGGGCCCGGCCGGGTTGGCGGTGACCGAGGCGTGGACGACCGTGTCCACGTTCGCGGTGGAGATCACCTTGCTGATCAACGGATTACGGATGTCCGCTCGCACGAACTCCGCCCGGCCCATCCGGCGCAGGAGGTCACGTGGCGGCGGCTCGGTGTCCACACCGAGCACGCGCTCGATGTCCGGGTTGGCGGCGAACCGCGCGGCGAGGTGACCGCCGAGGAAGCGGCTCACTCCGGTGACTAGGACGACCTTGGGCGTCATGCGACTCCAAGCAGAAGGGCGTTGCGATTGGTCGATGCTACAAGCCCGATCGGAAACCGGAGGGGGTCGGAATGCCCTCTTGACGCAGGTCACGCAGGCTTAACCGGCTAATCACCCGAACGGCGGCGACCGTTCCCGTGTTTCCTGCGGATCGTCTCACTGGGTGACATTCGTGCAACCGCAAGCACCCGGAAAACGCAACCACCGCCGGTCCCTGCGAGAGGGACCGGCGGTGGTGAGAGCCGCACAGGCTTACTTGCCGCGCTTCCTACGCTGCACGCGAGTCTTGCGAAGCAACTTGCGGTGCTTCTTCTTCGACATGCGCTTGCGGCGCTTCTTGATGACCGAGCCCATGCGGGTTCCTTAGCTCTAGACGTTGCTTGACTGGCGCGCCCCAGCCTTGGTCGTGTCAAGCACGACGCGCCGGTAAGCACGATCGGCCTGCCAGTCTACCCGCTGGGGTTCGCCCGCCTTCAGCCAGCGTCGAAGTACGCGTTCTCGAGGTAGGCATGCACCGCTTTTTCGGGCACCCGGAACGACTTCCCCACCCGCACCGCGGGCAGTTCACCGGAGTGCACCAGCCGGTACACGGTCATCTTCGAGACCCGCATCATCGAGGCCACTTCAGCCACGGTCAGGAACTGGACCTGAGCGAGACCTGTTCGTTCGTTCTCCTTCGCAGGCATAAATCACCGCATCCTTCGACACGTGTCGTGCCGTCGGTCTTCCCCACCGACGGTTCGACACGCACGTGCTCTCTTGAGAGTAGCGGGACTGGTGTGACTCCTGCGACGTCCGACCAGTGATCGTTTGAGTCACGCGGGGGCCCTGCGTTTCCCTCGGGGAAACGCAGGGCCCCCGCGTGACGCTCAGTCCTCGTGCTGGCGGCCCAGCTCGACGGAGCGGTCGCGGGCCGATTCGATGGCAGCGAGGAGTGCCGCACGGACACCGTGCTTCTCCAGCTCGCGGATCGCCATGATCGTCGTTCCCGCCGGCGAGGTGACCGCCTCACGCAGGATGACCGGGTGCGTCTGCCCCTCGGCCAGCATCGTCGCGGCACCCACGGCCGACTGGATGATCAGCGTGGACGCCAGGTCGCGCGGGATGCCGAGCAGGATGCCCGCGTCGATCATCGCCTCGACCAGGAAGAAGAAGTACGCGGGACCCGAGCCGGACAGCGCCGTGACCGCGTCCTGCTGCGACTCCGGCACCACCGCGACCTTGCCCACGGTCGAGAGCAGCTCCTCGACGACCTTGAGATGCTCGGACGTCGCGTTGGAACCGCCGGAAACCGCGCTCATGGCCTCACCGACGAGCATCGGCGTGTTCGGCATGACCCGCACGACCGGCGTGCCCTCGGGCAGCCTGCGCTCGTACAGGGCCGTCGGAAGGCCCGCACACAGCGACACGATGAGCGTGCCCGCCCGCAGTACCGGCTTGAGCTCGACCAGCAGCGGCTCGATGTCCTGCGGCTTGACCGCGACGATCAGCACGTCGGCCTTCTCGGCCGCGCCCGCGACCGTGACCGCCTCGAACCCGTACTGCTCGGTGAGTGAGCGCGAACGGGCCTCATGCTTCTCGGTGAACATCAGATCGGTGGCCGCGCGGCCACCCTGCAGAAGCCCGGACAGCAGCGCCTCACCGATCTTGCCCGCGCCGAGCACCGCGATCTTCGTCATCGGTCAAGTCTCACACAGCGGGGGTCAACGCCAACTGCCGTGCCTGACACACCAGCCGACCCGCCGAGTCGATCACCGTGGCGTCCTCGTCGAACCACTGCCCGTGCACCGCCCGACACGTGACGTGGATGCGCAGCCACCCCGGCGCGGGCCGGGCCCGCAGCAACGCCGTCAGCTGCACCGTCGGCGACCACCCGAAACGCCCCAAGTTGAACGTCACCGGCATCGACAGGTCACCCGCGAGCAGCGCGAAGTACGGGTCGGGCTGCTCATCGCTCGGCCGGGCCCACAGCTTGAGCGTGAGCGCTCCGTCCGTTCGGCCGTCGAGAAACTTCGCCGACTCCCGGTCCACCCGCAGGTCGCAGAGACTCCCGACCTTGTAGGTCCCGCCGGTCGGGAACGTCGCCATCTCCACCGAGTCCGGCGGCGGCGCGGCGGGCATCGTCGGCAGGTTCGCGTAGTCGGCCCGGTGCTCCGGGATCCGCCCCACCGTCACCGAGGCCTCGACACACACCTGGCCCCGCTGCTCCAGCGCGACCGCCACCACCGTGGCCGTACGTCCCGCCTTGCGGATCTCGGTGCGCACAAGCACCGGCCCGACCTCGGGCGCACGCAGGAACTGCGCCGACACCGCGAGCGGATCGGCGTTCCCCGCCTCCGCCGCCGCGCGCGTCATCACCGCGAGCAGGAAGCCACCATGGGGTTTGGTCCCGACGGTCCACTCGGACGGCAGTGTCGCCGTGAAGGTTCCGTCACCTAGTGAGCGCACCGCGCTCGATTTCGTGAAGGTCATGAGCGGCTGGCAAGCGACCGCAGGAAGAAAGTCACGTTGGCAGGCCGTTCCGCTAGTCGCCGCATGAGATATCCGTACCACTGCTCGCCGTACGGAACATAAACGCGCGTCCCGAGACGACGCTGCTCCTCCGGCCTGATCCCGTACAACATCTGGTACTCGAAGTCGGTTTTGTCATACCAGCGAGCCCGCTCGCCGATGATCTCGATCAGCCGAGGGTCGTGGGTGGCGAACATCGGGTACCCCTCCCCAGCGAGGAGAACGTTCAGGCACCGCACGTAGTTCAGGTCGACCTCGTGCTGATCCTGAATCGCAACCTCCGGAGGCTCCGCGTATGCCCCCTTCACCAGCCGCACCCGCGACCCCGGCCCGGCCAGTGCCTTGCAGTCGTCCAACGTCCGGTGCAGGTACGTCTGCAGCACCGCCCCCACCCACGGCCACGTCCTCCGCAACTCGAACAGCACAGCCAGCGTCGAGTCCGTGGTGGTGTGGTCCTCCATGTCGAGCGTGACCGTCGTCCCGCACTGCTCGGCCGCCGCACAGATCCGGGAGGCATTCGTCAGCGCCAGCGACCCGTCCAACGCCTGTCCGACGGCCGACAGCTTCACGCTGACCTCCGCCTGCTGCGCCAGCCCGGCCGCATGCAACGCGTCGAGCAACTCCAGGTACGCCTGCACGGTCCGCTCGGCCTGGGCCTTGTCCGTGGTGTCCTCGCCGAGGTAGTCGAGCGTGACCGGCAACCCAAGCCCGCGCACCACCTCGACCGCGTCACGGGTCGACTCTCCCGCGACGAACCGCTTCACCACGTCCCTGCTGATCGGCGCGCCCGCAACAAGCCGCCGGACAGCCTCGTTGCGAGACGCGGCCATGATCAACGCTCGCAGCGGGTTCACACCAGGAACCCTAACGCGGTCTTACCGCGACAGCGCCGAACGCCCCGCGCCAGAGGTGCCCTCGGTCGGCCAGTCCAGGTGCAGCCGCGCGAACAGCAGCGCCTCAGCCAACATCTCCCGCCGAGCCGCAGCCGTCCCCGCCCGCCGAGTGTTGACCTCCAACACGACCTGCCCGTCAAACCCGCCCACGCGCCAACATCTCGCACAACTCCGCACACGGCTGAGTCCCCCGCCCCGGAATCATGTGCTCATCCTTGGGCGCCCCGGACCCGTCAGCGAGATGGATGTGCCGCAACCCGTCGCCCATCCGCTTCGCCAACTCCAACGCATCCATATGCGCGGCAGCCGAATGCGACAGGTCCAGCGTGTAGTTCCGATGCCCCACATCAGTCGGGTCGATCGACGGCTTGAACGCCGTCATCTGCACCGACCGCCCCCGCCCAAGCGGCCTCTTCACCGGGAACATGTTCTCGACCGCGATGGCCACGCCGCTCTCGTCCTCAAGCGACGACACCAGCTCCGCGAACCCGTCCGCGTACTTGCGCTGCCACCGGAACGGCGGATGCAGCACCACGGTCGGCGCCCCGAGATCCTGGGCAGCCTGCACCGACCTCCGCAGCCGCTCGACCGGGTCCGGCGACCACACCCGCTGCGAGATCAACAAGCACGGCGCGTGCACGGCAAGCACCGGCAGCCCGGATCGGGACGACAGGCGGTCGACCGCGCGGATGTCCTGGGACACCGGGTCGGCCCACACCATCAGCTCGACGCCGTCGTAGCCCAGTTCCGAGGCGATCTCGAAGGCCGCTCCGGCGGGCTGCGGGTACACCGACGCCGTGGACAGCCCGACCGGGATGCGGGCGGTCAACTCTTCACCAGCAGCATCGCCGCTGGTGAGACGGTGACGATCAGGCCTACGAGCACGGCGAGGACGGTGGTCTGGAGGTCATCCGCTCGGCGGATCTTTCGAACCAGCAACACCAGACCCACGGTAACGGCCAGCGCCACGACCAGTGCGGCCGCGGGTATCGCCTTCCACAGGTAGTTGAAGGCGAGCCACAGAGCCGCGCCGCCGAGCACGCCGACGGCGAGCTGGCCGATCATGACCAGCCACTCCTTGCCGGGCGAGCGCGCCTCGGACTCCTCGGGCTCCTCCTCGGCCTCGCCGGCGTCGTCCAGGCCCGCGGGACGTTCGTCTTCCTCGCCGTCTTCGGCGAGGTAGTCGTCCTCGGGCCGGTAGACGGCGTACTCCTGCGAGTCGTCGTCCACGTACGGGCCGGCGTGGGCCGCGGTCGACTCCATGGGCTGCAGCGACAGGTCGGTCTGCGCTTCCATCTCGTCGTCGCCGAACCAGTCGTCAGGGTCGGTGTTCGGCAGCGGCTCCGGCAGCTTCGCCGGGGCGGGCGGGACGATCAGCACCGACTCGGTCTCGAGCGCGGCGATCTGGTCCACCGGCGCCTTGGCCGGGATGCGCGGGAGCTGCTCGGTCATCGCCTCGCGCGGCGGGCCGGGCACCGGCATCTGCGCCGACGGCTGAGCCGGCTTCGGCGGGCGGGCGATGTTCGTGCGCGACGGGGCGGGCGGCGCGGCGTCGAGCCGTGCCTCGATGCGGCCCGCGTCCGGCCTCGGCATTTCCGAGCGCGAGATGTCGGGACGAGGCATGTCCGAACGGGACACATCAGGCCGCGGCATGTCCGGACGCGAAGGCTGGTCGCGGACATGCGGAACCTGCCTGGTCTGCTCGGCGGCGGCGGGCGGCACCGGCGCGGGCGGCGGGCCTGGTCTGCGGACCTGCGGCTGTGGCTTCGGGACCGGCAGCTGCTGTGAGAGCTGCGGCGGGGCGACGGGCGGTGCCACCGGCGGTTTCGGCTGATAGGCGGTGCGCTCGGCGACGGGCGGAGGTTCGGGAGCGGCGCGGCGGCCCGTCGGCGCGGGGTCGTCGTCGCGCACGGCCATGAGCCGGCCGCTGTCGGACAGGACCCGCTCGATGATCGTCTGGGGCGCGGTGTCGGGCTGCTGCTGCTGGCCCTCGTCCTCGTCGTCCGCGCGGCGGCGTCGCCGACGTGGCGCACCCTCTGAGCTCCCGCCGTACTGGGCGAGCAGCTCAGCGACTGTGCGCTGCGTGTGCTCCGATCCGCTCTCTCGACTCATCAACTCCACCGTGCCCCGGTCTGGCCAGTATCGCTCTGGTCCGTCCCATCAGTGTGGTCCAGCCGCCGGAGGATGACACCCTCCCGGAGTGCCCAAGGGCAAATCTCCAGCTGCGTGAGTGACAGGGCTCGCATCGTTGCCTCCGCGACCAGCGCGCCCGCGACGAGCTGGTGTGCGCGCGACGTGCTCACGCCTTCCAGCTCTGCGAGGTCACTGGCCGACATCCGGGAAATGAACGCGATCAGCTGCCGCAGGCCCGCGTCGGTGAGCACGCGTCGTGCCCTGGGCCCGGCAGACGATGGCGCGGCCCCGGTGAGCCGCGCCAGCGTTCGGAAAGTTTTTGAGGTCGCAACCACCCGATCGGGTTCACCCGCTCGTTTCAGCTTCCGCGCCACGGGGGCGAGCTGTTCGGCGAGCCATTCGGTGGTCTCGCGGACCTCGGAGCGCCGGGGCGGGTCCTTCTTGAACCGCGTGCGGGTCAGCCTGCCCGCGCCCAGCGGCACCGAGAAGGCCATCTCGGGGTTCTCGTCGCGGCCGATCGCGAGCTCCAGCGAGCCGCCGCCGATGTCGAGGCAGAGCAGCTTGCCCGCCGACCAGCCGTACCAACGGCGAACCGCGAGGAACGTGTACCGCGCCTCGTCGTCGCCGGAGAGGACCTTGAGGTCGACCCCGGTCTCGTTGCGCACCCGTTCGAGCACGTCCGAGGAGTTGCCAGCCTCGCGCACGGCCGACGTCGCGAACGCCATCAGGTCGTCGCAGCCGAGACCGCTTCGCCGACGCCTTCGCGGCGGCCACGGCACGAACCAGCTGGTCAGCACCTGCTTTGGCGAGCAGCCCCTTCTCGTCGAGCTGCTCAGCCAGTCGCAGGATCGACTTCTCGGACGTCATCGGGATCGGGTGGGCACCACGATGCGCGTCCACCACCAGTAGGTGGACGGTGTTGGAACCCACGTCGAGAACGCCCAGGCGCACGCGGGAAACGGTACCTGGTCGTGTCCGTCAGGACTCGAACTTGTAACCGAGGCCCCTCACCGTCACCAGGTGACGAGGTGCCGACGGGTCCGGTTCGATCTTCGAGCGCAGCCGCTTGACGTGCACGTCCAGCGTCTTCGTGTCGCCGACGTAGTCCGCTCCCCACACGCGGTCGATCAGCTGCCCACGCGTGAGCACCCGTCCCACATTGCGGAGCAGGTACTCGAGGAGGTCGAACTCCTTGAGCGGCAGGCTCACGTCCTGGCCGGCGACGGTGACGACGTGACGTTCCACGTCCATCCGCACCGGGCCCGCCTCGAGGATCTGCGGGAGCAGGTCCTCGGACTCGCCCCGCCGCGGCGCAGCACCGCGCGGATGCGGGCGATGAGCTCACGGGCCGAGTACGGCTTGGTGACGTAGTCGTCCGCGCCCAGTTCCAGGCCGACGACCTTGTCGATCTCGCTGTCGCGCGCGGTCACCATGATCACGGGCACGGCGGAACGCTGCCGCAGCTGCTTGCAGACGTCAGTGCCGCTCATGCCGGGGAGCATCAGGTCGAGCAGCACGATGTCGGCGCCGTTGCGATCGAACTCCTCCAGCGCCTCCTGGCCGGTGGCCGCGAGCGCCGCGGTGAACCCTTCCTTGCGCAGCAGGAAGGCGAGCGGATCGGCGAAGGACTCCTCGTCCTCCACGATGAGCACTCTGGTCACAGCTCTCCTCCTGGGTCACCCGCGCCGGTCGGCACGAGCGCGGTGGGGTTCGGCTTCGGTCCCGCGGCGGCGGGAATCCGCAGCGTGAAGGTGGAACCCGTTCCTGGCAGGCTCCACAGCTTCACCTCGCCACCGTGGTTGGCGGCGACGTGCTTGACGATCGCGAGTCCGAGGCCGGTGCCGCCGGTGGCGCGCGACCGGGCCTTGTCGACGCGGTAGAACCGCTCGAAGACCCGGATCTGCTGCTCCTCGGCGATACCGATGCCGCGGTCGGTCACGGCGATCTCGACGTGTCCGTCGACCAGTCGTCGGCTCACGCTCACCGGACTGCCGGGAGGCGAGTAGGCGACCGCGTTGTCCAGCAGGTTCGTCAGCGCCGTGACCAGCAACGACCGGTCGCCGGGCACGATGAACCCACTCGGTTCGTCGGTGGTGATCGTGATGCTCACCGACTCGGCGGCGAGCTTCGACCGCGACAGCGCCTCGTTGATCACGACGTCGATCTCGGTGTCGGTGAGCTCCGGCAGCTTCTCCGCGCCCTGCAGGCGGGACAGCGCGATCAGCTCGGTGACGAGCACGCCGAGGCGGGTGGCCTCCTGCATGATCTTCGCGCTGAAGCGGCGGACCTCGTCCTGGTCGTCGCTCGCGTCCAGCACGGCCTCGGCCAGCAGCGCCAGCGCGCCGACGGGGGTCTTGAGTTCGTGGCTGACGTTCGCCACGAAGTCGCGCCGCGTCTTCTCCAGCCGCACGGCCTCGGACTCGTCGCTCGCGTCCACGACGGTGAAGCCCTCGGTGAGCAGCCGGACCTCGGCGTGCACCGCCGCCGGCTGACGGCCCTTGGTCCCCGTCCCGTCCGGCGGCGAGATGTCGACGTAGACGATCTCGTTGCTGCTGCGGACGGCTTCGGCGGCCTTGCGGGCCCGGTCGTCGACTCGGTTGTTGCGGACGACGCCGAGCTCCTCGGCTCTCGGGTTGTGCAGCACGACGTCACCGAAGTGGTTCAGCACCACGATGCCGTCGTGGGAGTCCTCGACGATCCGCTGCATCAGGTCGGCGACCGTCAGGCCCTCGGGGGCTCTCGGGGTGCGCGGAGCGGTGAAGCGGCCGGCGAGGAAAGCGGCGATGGCGCCGATGAGCGCGACGCCGATCGACACAGCGAGGTAACCCGTTGTGGTCACGAGGCGAATGGTAAGCAGCTCACAGGTGTCTTGGCCTAGTACGTAAGCGTGAACCGTGATACCCGTGACACCTCAATGGACGGTTGTTCCGCCCCAGGTCAGACCCTGTTCACCCAATCGTGACAGTTGCCGCTTGTACTGAGCGAAAAGCACGTTCGTACGGCCATTTCGTACGAACGTGCTTTTCGCTCGAAAAACAGGGTCAGCGGCCCTGGTTGGCGACGGCCGCGATGGCGTCCTTGGCGGCGTCCGGGTCGAGGTATTCGCCGCCGGGCTTGAGGGGTTTGAGGTCCTCGTCGAGGTCGTAGCGGAGCGGGATGCCCGTGGGGATGTTGAGGCCCGCGATGGCCTCGTCCGAGACACCGTCGAGGTGCTTCACGAGCGCGCGCAGCGAGTTGCCGTGCGCGGCCACCAGCACCGTCTTGCCGGTGCGCAGGTCCGGCACGATCGCCGACTCCCAGTACGGGATCATCCGCTTCACGACGTCGAGCAGGCACTCGGTCAGCGGCAGGTCCGGGCCGAGGTCCGCGTAGCGCGGGTCGGTGTCCTGCGAGAACTCCGAGCCGGGCTCGATGGGCGGCGGCGGGGTGTCGTACGAGCGGCGCCAGAGCATGAACTGCTCCTCGCCGTACTGCTCGAGGGTCTGCTTCTTGTTCTTGCCCTGCAACGCGCCGTAGTGGCGCTCGTTGAGGCGCCAGTCGCGCTTGACCGGGATCCAGTGCCGGTCGGCGGCGTCGAGCGCCAGGTTGGCGGTCATGATCGCCCGGCGCATCAGCGACGTGTGCAGGATCTCCGGCAGCACACCCGCCTCGCGCAGCAGCTGGCCGCCGCGGCGAGCCTCCCGCTCACCCTTCTCCGACAGGGGAACGTCCACCCATCCGGTGAACAGGTTCTCCGCGTTCCACGTGCTCTCGCCGTGGCGGAGCAGCACCAAGGTTCCGACAGACATGGCGGCTAGCCTGCCATGCCGACCCTCCTGCCGTACCCCGGCCGGTCACCGTGATCCACGCCATGGGACTCGGACGACGAGATCCCGGTGGCGGACGTGCTGACGACGTGAGCTACTGCTCCAGCTCCAGCAGAACATCCGCCGCGTCGCTGCTGCCGGCCTCGGCGAGGCGGCGCAGCTCGACGAGATCCTCGCGCTCCGCGGCCAGTTCCACGAGCACGTCCACGGCGTCGGAGGATCCCTCGGCGGCAAGCCTTCCGCCAGAACGCCGAGAGGCCCCGGCGGCGTCCCGCCAGGGCCTCGTCAGCGTCGCAGATCAGGCGGTCTCGCGCGCCCGGAGGTCCTTGCGCAGGATCTTGCCCGCGGCCGACTTCGGGATCGCCTCGATGAACTCCACGACGCGCACCTTCTTGTGCGGAGCCACGTTCGCGGCGACGAACGCCATCACCGCCTCGCCGGAGAGCTCGGAACCCTGCTGCCGGACGACGAACGCCTTCGGCACCTCCTCGCCGTCCGCGTCGCGCACGCCGATGACCGCCGCGTCGGCGATCTCGCGTGGGTGAGCAGCACGGCCTCCAGCTCGGCGGGCGGGACCTGGTAGCCCTTGTACTTGATCAGTTCCTTGACCCGGTCGACGATCGAGACGATGCCGTCGGCGTCGATCACGGCCACGTCGCCGGTGTGCAGCCAGCCCTCGGCGTCGATGGTGACGGCGGTGGCCTCCGGGTTGTTCAGGTAGCCCTTCATGATGTTCGGGCCCTTGCACCACAGCTCGCCGCGCTCGTCGACGCCCACGTCGAGTCCGGTGGCCGGGTCGACCAGACGGCACTCCAGATTCGGGATGATCACGCCGACCGTGCCGATCGAGATGTCCTCGCGGCCGTCCGGGATGGCGTGGCTGACCGGCGACATCTCGGTCATGCCGTAGCCCTGCGCGACCTTGCAGCCGATGCGCTTCTTCACCGCGTCGGCGAGGTCCTCGTCGAGCGGCGCGGCGCCGGAGAACGAGCATCTTCATCGCGGACAGGTCGTAGTTGTCGACGATCGGGTGCTTCGCCAGCGCCACCGCGACGGGCGGGGCGATGTAGACGCGGTCGGTCCTGTGCTCGGCGATCACCCGGAGGAACTCGGGCAGCTCGAACTTCGGCAGCGTCACGACGGCGCCGCCGACGTAGAGGCCGTTGTTCATCAGGACCTGCATGCCGTAGATGTGGAAGAACGGCAGCACGGCGAGGATTCGGGTGTGCGCGCCGACGTCACCGAGGATCGGGCCGCACTGCACGAGGTTCGCGACCAGGTTGCGGTGCGTCAGCATGACGCCCTTGGGCAGCGCGGTCGTGCCCGACGAGTACGGCAGCACCGCGATGTCCTCGGCCGGGTCGATCTCGACCTCGGGCACCGGGTGGTCGTTCGCGAGCAGCTCGCCCAGCGACGGGTAGCCCTCGGCCTTGTCCAGCACGACGACGTCCGAGACACCGGCCTTGGCCGCGCCGGGAGCTGCGTTCGGGAGCAGCACGGACACCGTGAACAGCATCTTCGCGCCCGCGTCGTGCAGCTGGTGCGCGACCTCGTCCGGCGTGTAGAGCGCGTTGATCGTGGTCGCGGTGGCGCCCGCGCGCAGGATGCCGTGGAAGACGACGGCGTAGTACGGGGTGTTCGGCGAGAGGATGCCGACGACGTCGCCCTTGCCGATGCCCCGCGCTGCCAGTGCGGCGGCCATCCGGTCGATGGCGCCGGAAAGCTGGCCGTAGGTCATCGAGGCGCCGGACATGCCGTCGATCAGTGCAACCCGGTCCACCCGGTCGGCGATGTCGCCGAACAACAACTGGTGCAGCGACACATCGGGGATCTCGACATCGGGGAACGGACTGCGAAAGACCATGCGGAGACCTCATTCGATTCGCTGAACACCCAGCCTGCGAGGTCATCGTGATCCAGCCCACTGGACAGGTCAAGGAAGTCGGTATCGCTACAGAGGCGTTACTTTGCGCGACCAAATACACTCGAATGGAGTAATCCAAGCACTTGTGATTGCACAGATGTATCTGGGAAGTTGGTCACGCCTCCGCGAGTCGGCTCCCACGCTTACTCGACCAGCGGACGGCACGAGCGCGATTCGTCATCCCCCGTCGGATCGCGTGGCCCGCTCTGGGATCCGGAGGCTCCCCCCGTCCACGGACCCACTACAGCGGGGACCTTTGACGCGGGACGGCTCGATGCGACTCCCCCTCTCCCGAGCCGTTCCGCGCTTCAAACAAAGGCCACTCTCAGTAGAAGATCATGCGGTTGGTTCCGTCGTTCGGGTGACACGACGCCGACGGCGCAGCAGGTAGATCACCACGGCCGCGGGCACTCCGAACGCCACCGCGAACGGCAGCACGGCGCCGATTCCGACCAAAAGCCCGCCCAGCACGGTGAGCAACGCGTCCAACCCACCGACGAACGCACTGCCGAACCCGGCCTCCGCAGGCACGGGAGGTGCGGCCGGAGCCGTGCTGACCTGCACGGTCAGCGTCGCCATCGCGACCTTCCCCTTCAACGACTCGTTTCGCCGCAGCAACGACTCCAGCTCGCTCTGCCGCTTGGTCAGCTCGCCCTCGATCTGCGCGATCTCCGCTGTCGAGCCGGCCCGCTCGAACAACACCCGCATCCGGTCGACGCTGGCCCGCTGCGTGGCGATGCGCGCCTCGACGTCGACCAGCTGGTCGGTGACGTCATCACTGCGCACCTCGCTCCGCGTGACCTCGCCGACGCCGGGGTCGAGCCCCTTCACGAGGTTGTCCAGCTCGTTCGACGGCACCCGCAGGGTCACCGAGCCGGAGCTCTTGGTCGGCGTTCTCCTGCCCCGCGAACCCGCCTGCCGCCTGCGCCCTGTTCTTGACCTCCTGGATCGCCTTCATGACGTCGTCACTGCGCAGGTCGACCGTCGCGGTCCGGACCAACTGCCGTTCCTGCTGCTGCACCCCCACGGCGGGGGCGTTCTCCTGCCGCTTCTGCGCATCCTGCGGCGCGGCGTTGTTCTGCGCCACCAGCGGGCGCGTCCATCGCCTTCGACCCGCCACCCGACATACCGCTGCCACACCCCGTGGAAACCAGGGCCAGCAACACGAGTCCCACCCAAAGCATTGGTCTGCCCATGCTCTTCGGACGGTACGAGGCACGGCGGGGGTTGCCGCGTAGGCCGAAACGAGTTGCCGCCTACTCCGAAACGAGATGTTGGAAGGCCTTCAGGTTCGCGAGCGACTCGCCGCGCGACACCCGCCACGCCCACTCCCGCCGGATCGCGTCCGCGAACCCGATCTCGAGCAACGGGTTGAAGTCCCCGTCCGCCGCCTCCAGCACCTGGCCGAGCACCCGGTCCAGCTCGTCCGGGGTCACCGCGTGCTTGCCGACCCGGCCGACCAGGTAGATGTCACCCTCGCCGTCGAGCGTGTAGTGCACGCCGTAGAGCCGGGCGTTGCGCCGCAGCAGGAACCGGTAGACGTCCTCGAACGACTGGTCCGGCCGCCTGCACACGAACGCCTCGACCACCAGCGCGTGCGTGGTCTCGACCAGCCACACGTTGGTCTGCAGCTTCTTGGTCCCCGGCAGCGTCACGAAGAACCTGCCCGGTTCCCTGCGGTCGTACCTCAGCTCCCGTTCGTCCAAAAAGGACTTGATCACAACATCGACAACGATCGGGTCACTCAAGCGAAAACCTCCCGGCGGAACACGTCGGCCGCTTCCTGGTACCCCGCCAGCAGAGCATCAGTCGTGCGGTCCCACGAGAAGCGTCGCGCATGCCCGACCGCGTTGCTCGCCAGGTGCTCCCGCTGGGGCAGTGCCACTGCGCCGATCGCAGCAGCCCACGTCCCCGCCTCGTGCCCGTCGACCAGCACCCCGGACACGCCGTCGTTGACCGCGACCGGCAGCCCGCCGACCGCCGCCGCGACGACCGGCGTCCCGCAGGCCTGGGCTTCCAGCGCCACCAGCCCGAACGACTCGTTGTAGCTGGGCACGGCCACGAGATCCGCCGACCGGTAGACCTGCGCGAGCGCGGGCCCCGGCTGTGGCGGCAGGAACCGCACCACATCCGTGATCTGCAACTGGGCGGCCAGCTCCTCGAGCGCCTTCGGCTGCTCCAGCCCGCTGCCGGACGGCCCGCCGACGATCAGCACGACCAGCCGCGACCGCAGCCCCGGATCCCGCACCAGCATCTCGGCCGCCGCGCGCAGCAGCACGTCCGGCGCCTTCAACGGCTGGATCCGGCCGACGAACGCCAGCACCACCGCGTCGAGCGGGATCCCCAGCTCGTGCCGGGCCCGCGCCTGGTCGCCCGGCGTGAACCTGTCGAGGTCGACGCCCGGCGGCACCACGGCCACCTTGGACGGCTCCGCGTCGTAGAGCTTGATCAGCTCGTTCGCCTCGATGTCGGTGTTGGCCACGAGCCGGTCCGCCTCGTTGACGACCTGCTCCTCGCCGATCACCCGCATCCGCGGCTCAGGCGCGTCCCCCTCGGCCAGCGCCAGGTTCTTCACCTTGGCCAGCGTGTGCGCCGTGTGTGTGAGCGGCACGCCCCACCGTTCCCGCGCCAGCCAGCCGACCTGCCCGGACAGCCAGTAGTGCGAGTGGATCGCGTCGTAGTAGCCCGGCTCGTGGCGTGCCTCGGCCCGCAGGACACCGGCCGTGAACGCGCAGAGCTGACCGGGCAGTTCCTCTTTGCCGAGCCCCTCGAACGGACCGGCCACCACGTGCCGGACGCGCACGCCGGGCGCCAGTTCGGCCACCGGCGGCAGGTCGGACGAGGTGGCTCGGGTGAAGATCTCGACCTCGACACCGCGCTGGGCCATCCGCGTGGCCGTCTGCACGATGTAGACGTTCATCCCGCCCGCGTCACCCGTCCCCGGCTGCTCCAGCGGCGACGTGTGCACCGAGAGCACCGCGACCCGCTTCATCGGGCCACTCGCTTCAGGTCCGTCGTGAACTGCACGGGCCGCTCCAGGAAGGGCGCGTGCGCGGTGTCGGGGTACCAGCTCAACTCGGCTCCGGGGATCAGGGCGGCGGAGTACTCGGCTGCGGCAGGGGAAACCACTTCGTCCAGCTCGCCGTGCACGACCAGCGTCGGCACGTCGACGGCTTTGAGCACGTCAGCGCTGTCCACATCCCTGCGGAACAGCTCACCTCGCACCTTATGGCTCGTGGCGACCGCCGCGGCTGTGAGTTCGCCGACCGTCTCCGCGGGTAGTCCCGGCGCCATGGCCTGGCAGAACTCCGCCAGCACCGCGTCGTCGGTGATCGCGTCGGGCAACGCCTTCGCGCATCACCCGCCCGGTCTCGCGCACCCGGCCGGCCGAAGCCGATCTCGGTGATGGCGCCGACCAGAACCAGGGCGTTGACCCGAGAGGTGCCGTGAAAGCGCAGGTAGTCGGTGATCACGAGGCCGCCGTAGGACCAGCCGACCAGGGTCGCGGGTCCGGTGTGGTCGAGCACGGCCTTGAGGTCTTCGGCCCACCGCGCGAGAGTCGCGGTAGTCGCCGAAGTCATCGGATTCACCGTGTCCGCGCAGGTCAACGGCGTAGGTGTGGAAATCGGGGAGATTCCAGACGGCACCGGTCTGCGCCCAGCCGTGGATCAGCACCAGCGGCGGCGCGTCGAGCGGACCTGCCTCACGTACAGCCAGTCGTCCCCCGCCGGCCGCCGTCACGTGTGTCAGTTGCACACGAGTACAAACGACCTGGTCGGGGGACGCATTCCCGCTGGACCAGATGTCACGCGGGGGCCCCGCGTTTCCTTGGGGGAAACGCGGGGCCCCCGCGTGACGTCCGAGCCGATTACTTGACGGCGGACTTTTCCTTCCACTGTGCCCAGGGGATCTGCCAGTCGTACCAGTCGAACTGCGCCGGAAGGGTGGTGATCGAGCCGGTCACCTCGACCGGGTCACCCACCAGCGCCGAGTCGTAGTACGCCTTCGCGTCGGCTTCCAGCAGGTTCGCGCAGCCGTGCGAGGTGTTGTTGCTGCCGATGTTGCCCGCGTTGTCGTTGTTCTCGTGGATGAACTCGCCATGGTTCGAGAACCGGACGGCCCACTTCTTCACGACGTTGGTGTAGCCGTAACGCGGGTTGTCGAACGAGAACGTGTCGTCCTTCGACATCACCACGAACGTGCCGTTCGGCGTGGTCAGCTCGGGGTCGGCGTCCTTGCCGAACGACGCCGGGTAGTCGGCGACCTGCTGGCCGTCCCGCAGCACCTTCAGCCGGTGCGTCGGGTTGTCGATCTTCACGACCTGGTTGCGGCCGATGGTGAAGTCCGAGGTCACGTCGGCCCGGCCGAACGCGCCACCGCCGTAGTTCACACCGTAGAGCTTCGCCTCGACCTTGATCTTGGTGTTCGCCGGCCAGTAGTTCTCCGGCCGGTAGTGCACTTCCTGCGCGCTCAGCCAGGCCCACGTGCCCGTGACGTTCGCGGAGTTGGTGACCTTCAGCGCCTTCTCGACGGTCGCCTTGTCCTGCACCGGCGCCTCGAACTTGACCATGATCGGTGCGGCGACGCCGACCGTCTGGTTGTCACTGGGCCACAGCGTGGCGCGCGTCTGCGAGCCGGGAGCGACGGTCGTGAACGAGCCCTTCAGCTCCACCGGCTTGCCGTCGGTGCCGACGACCTTGCCGGAGTAGTTGTAGGTCTTGCCGTAGCCAAGCGGCTCGGCGGTGGTCCAGCCGGACTTGTCCTCGGTGAGGGTCCCCTTGACCTCTTTGCCCTCAGGGCCTTTCAGCGCGACGGACTCGATCTTGCCGTCCACCACGGTGACCTGGACCGGGGTCGTGACCTGCACGTCCTTGGTCGCGTCCACCGGGGACAGCGTGACCTTCGCGGACGGGAGCGAACTATCCGGCTTCGCGGATCCTGCTTCGACGCTCGAGCACGCGGAAAGCAGCATCAGGCCGGCGAGCAACGCACCAACGGTTCTCTTCACGGTTCTGACCTCCACAAAGCAAGACGTCCAGGACCACCGGACGGTGCGAGTGACGTCAGTCACACCCCCAGCGGAGCCTACGATCGAGATCGTGAATCGACCTGTCGCAGTAGTGACCGGAGCAAGCGCGGGCATCGGCGAGGCGACCGCCCGGCGGTTGGCCGCCGAGGGGTTCCACGTCGTGCTCGGCGCACGTCGTCTGGACCACCTCCACGTTATCGCCAAGGAGATCGACGGGACCGCGATCGAGCTGGACGTCACGGACGCCGCCTCCGTCGCCGCTTTCGCGGACCGGGTACCCGCGGCGAACGTGCTCGTGAACAACGCCGGCGGCGCCCGTGGCCTTTCGACCGTCGCCGAGGGTGATCCGGACGAGTGGCGCTGGATGTGGGAGACGAACGTCCTCGGCACCCTGCTCATCACCAAGGCCTTCATCCCGAAGCTGATCGCGTCCGGTGACGGCCACATCGTCAGCGTCACGTCCATCGCCGCGATCGAGGCCTACGACAACGGCTCGGGCTACACGGCGGCCAAGCACGCGCAGTCGGCGCTGCACCGGACGTTGCGCGGCGAGCTGCTCGGCCAGCCGGTGCGGATCACCGAGATCCTGCCGGGCATGGTCCAGACGGACTTCTCGGCGAACCGGTTCGGCGGGGACACCGAGCGCGCCGACAAGGTCTACCAGGGCCTGACGCCGCTCACCGCGGACGACGTGGCCGACGTGATCTCGTTCGCGGTCACCCGGCCGTCGCACGTGAACCTCGACACGATCGTGATCAAGCCGCGGGCTCAGGCTTCCGCGACTCGGGCACACCGGGCGTGAGCAGTTCCGCGTCCAGCTGACGCAGGACGGGCTCGATGGGGTTCGCGAACCCCGTCGAGCCCGATCCGGCGATGTACAGGCCCACGACCCGGTTGTCGGCGTCGACGAGCACCGCGCCCGAGTCGCCGTGGTCGCCGAACCGCTCGGCCGAGTACACCCGGATCTGGTCGCGCAACGTCCGCACGCCGATGCCGTCGCCGAAGTCCAGCCGCAGGGTCGCGTCGACGGACGTGACCATCGCGTGGGTCAGACCCGTTGTGCGGCCGTACTTGCGCACCGTCGAGCCGGTCACGGCCCGCGCGGTCCCGGTCAGCGCGCCGATGTCGAGCACCTCGGCACGGAACGGCCGCGCGCCCATCCGCAGGCCCGCCGCGCTCACCGAACCGGCCAGTGCCGCACGGTCCAGCACCGCCACCATGTCGGCGCCGACGATCCCACCGTCCACTCTGGACGGGTGCACGAACTCGTCGCCGACCGACCACGAGTCGTCGACGCAGCCGACGTGGAACGTGGTGAGCCCCAGGACTTTCCGCTCGTTCTTCGTGACCACGAACGCGCCGAGCGTGCCCGCGATGACGTACTCGCCCGCGACCTGGACCTCCGGCGGCACGACGCGGAACGACCGCGCCGGGCCGATGCTGATGCCGCCGCGTAGCACCGGATGTCGTTCGGCCACGCCGCTTTCGGCGACCTGTTCGGCTCCGCAGGCCAGCCTGGCGCGGTGCAGCAGGATCGTCTCCGCGACCACGTCCGTCTGCACGCCGCCGACCTCCGGCGGGATCTGCTGCGGGTGATCAGGCCCCTTCGCGCACACGTAGACCACGATCGCGGCCCGCCCCGTCGGACGGCCGTCCGTGTACTTCTCGCCGATGTCGACGCCGATGACGCCGGGCCGGGCGAGAAACTCGTCCTCCACCATGCGCTTGATCGGCCTGATGACCTCTCGCGCGTTGTCGTCGAGGTAGCTCATGGCGACCTCCATTCCCCTACCACCATGAAACACGCCGGGTAGGCAGTTGGTCACATGGAGTCACCCGAACGGCCTTACAGCCCAACGCCTACGAAAACCGGTTCCGGGTGCAGTTCCACTCCGAAGGCCGATCGCACGCCGTCACGCACCTCGCGCGCCAGGTCGAGCAGGTCCTCGGTGGACGCGCCGCCGCGGTTCGTCAGCGCCAGCGTGTGCTTGCCGGACAACGCGACCCGGCCGCCGGGGCCCTGGTGGCCCTTGCGGAACCCGGCGCGCTCGATCAGCCACGCGGCGGAGAGCTTCTTGAAACCGTTGCCTGCCGGGTAGGTCGGCACGCTCACGTCGGCGCCGAGCCGTTCGGCGATCCTGATCAGCACGCCGGTGAACGTCGAGTCGTCGATGATCGGGTTGGTGAAGAACGAGCCCGCGCTCCACGTGTCGTGGTCGGCCGGGTCGAGCACCATGCCCTTGCCTCGGCGCAGTTCCAGCACGGCCTTGCGGGCCTCGTCGGCGGGCACCCGTTCGCCCTGCGCCACACCGAGAACACGCGCGAGTTCGGCGTAGCGGATCGGCGCGGACATGCCGCCGGCGGTCAGCGAGAACCTGGTGCGCAGCACGACCGCGTTGTCGGTGCCCTTCAGGACGCTGGTGCGGTAGTCGAGGCCCAGCTTCGCGGCGGGCACCTGGTGCACCTTGCCGCTTCGGCGGTCCAGCAGGTCGACCGACTGCAGCACCTGGGAGATCTCGACGCCGTACGCGCCGACGTTCTGCACGGGCGTCGCGCCGTTCGAGCCGGGGATGCCGGAGAGGCACTCGAGGCCGCCGAGCCCCTGCGCCACCGCCTCGGCGACGACCGCGTCCCACTCCTCGCCGGCCTCGACGGTGAACTGGACGATGCCGCCGCCCAGCGGGTCGAGCCGGAAGCCCTTGGTGGCGACGTGCACGACCGTGCCGTCGAAGCCGCCATCCGAGATCACGAGGTTCGATCCACCGCCGAGCACGAGCACCTTCTCGCCGGTGGCGGCGTCGGCTGTGCGCACGGCTTCGACCAGTTCAGCCGGGGTCGTGGCGTGGACGAACCGCGCGGCCGGTCCACCGAGTCGGAGCGTCGTGCGCTCGGCCAGAGGTACGGACTGCGTGGTGGTCACAGGCGTCAACGGTAGCCTCCGCGACATGGCACGCCGCATCGAGCACCACACCACGTCACCCCATTCGGCGGAGACCGTCTTCGGCGCGTTGGTCGACGAGACGTATCTGCGGGACCGGCTGGCCGCGATCGGCGGCACGGACGCCGAGCTCGTGTCGTTCTCCGCGACGGGCGAGAGCACGTCGTACGAGCTCAAGCAGGGTGTGCCTGCCGAGCACCTGCCGTCGATGGCGAAGTCGCTGCTCGGCGGCGACCTCGTGATCAAACGCATCGAGAGCTGGGCCGCCGGTGCGGGCACGGTCGAGGTCTCGCTGAACGGCGTGCCCGGCCGGCTGGACGGCGCGTTCACCATCACGGACAACGGATCCGGCTCGAAACTCACCCTGACGGGGGAGGTCAAGGTCAGCATCCCGCTGGTGGGCGGGAAGCTGGAGAAGGTGATCGCCGAGCAGGTCGTCGTGCTGCTGGACAAGGAGAGCGAGTTCACCTCGCAATGGCTCGCAAACCGCGGCTAGCGGCGGGCCGGGCCCGAGCGCTCGGCGTCCCCACGCGCGGCACGACGAACCCGAACCGCCTGCGTCGCGTCGACCGGTGGATGACCGGGACCCTCACGGACTTCCTCACGTCCGCCGCCGATCCGCTGGTGGTCGACCTCGGGTACGGCGCGACACCGATCACCACCGTGGAGATGGCTGCCCGGCTGCGGGTCGTGCGGCCGGACGTGCGCGTGCTCGGCCTGGAGATCGACCAGGACCGGGTCGACGCGGGCAAGGCGGTGGCAGACCCGCCGTTCCTCGACTTCCGCCGCGGTGGCTTCGAGCTCGCGGGTGCCCGGCCGGTGTTGTTGCGCGCGTTCAACGTGCTGCGCCAGTACACCGAGGAGCAGGCGTTCGAGGCCTGGGACACGATGCTGTCCCGGATGGCTCCCGGCGGGCTGGTCATCGAGGGCACCTGTGACGAGATCGGCCGTCGTTGCACGTGGGTGACGCTGTCCGCCGACGGTCCGCAGACGTTCACGCTGGCGTGCAAGCCCTCCGGCATCGACGTGCCGTCCGATCTCGCCGAACGCCTGCCCAAGGCGCTGATCCACAAGAACGTGCCGGGCGAGCGCGTGCACGCCCTGCTGACCGAGCTGGACGCGTGCTGGGCGACCGCGGCGCCGTTCGCGCCGTTCGGGCCGCGCGCCCGGTGGGTGGAGTCGGCGCGTTTGCTTCGTGACCGCGGCTGGCCGGTGCTGGACGACCGTCGCCGTTGGCGGCTCGGGGAAATCTCGCTCGAATGGGCGGCCGTCGCGCCGTAGTGTCGTTTTGTGGACTTCGTTGCGCAGATCGAGACCCAGGCTTCCCTGATGCGTTCGGCCGCGGTGAAAGCAGGCCCCGATGCGGCGGTGCCGTCGTGTCCCAAGTGGACAGTGCTGGACCTGGTGCGGCACCAGGCCGGTGTGCACGCATGGGCCGCCAAGGCGATGGTGCGGCCACTCGAGGACGGCCTGCCCCCGTTCGACCAGGGTCCTCCGGCGTGGGACGACGTGCTCGCGTGGTGGGACAGCGAACTTCCCGTGTTGGTCGAACGGCTGCGCACCACTCCGCCGGACCATCCGGCGTGGACGTTCGACGGCACCCACCGTGCGGGCTGGTGGTCACGCAGGCAGGCGCACGAGACGTCGATCCACCGCCTGGACGCGGAGCTCGCGACCGGCCACGACGTGCCGACGCTGCTGTTCGACTCCGAGTTCGCCGCGGACGGCATCGACGAGTTCCTGACCGTCATGGTTCCCCGGCAGCTGCAGAAGGGCCGCGTCATCGAGGCGACCGGCCGTCTTCTCGTGCACGCCGCCGACGCGGGCCGAGCGTGGGAGGTGCGCCTCACCGCGGGCGAGGCTCCCGTCGTCAGCGCGGTGCACGACGCGGCGATCGACGTGGACGTCACCCTCGCCGGCACCGCGGACGCGATCTACCGCAAACTGTGGGCCCGGCCGAGCCACGCGATCACGTCCGGCGACCAGTCGCTGTTGGATGCCATCCCGCGGCCCTGAATACTCTTGCGGCGTGTCATCGCCTGAGCGTCGCTATGTGATCACCTTCGGCTGCCCGGACCGCACCGGCATCATCGCGAGGATCTCGTCGTTCCTCGCGGACAACGGCGGCTGGATCGTCGAGGCCGCGTACCACACCGACCCGGAGACGGGCTGGTTCTTCACGCGCCAGGAGGTCCGCGCGGACTCGCTGCCGTTCGGCGTGGACGAGCTCCGCACGCGCTTCGCCGACGTGGCGCACTCGCTCGGCGCGCAGTCGACGTGGACGGTGACCGACACGGGCTCGCGCAAGCGCGTGGTGATCCTGGTGTCCAAGGAAGGCCACTGCCTGTACGACCTGCTGGCTCGCGTGGCCACGGACGAGCTGCACGTCGAGGTGTCCGCGGTCATCGGCAACCACTCCGGGCTGGGCGACATCACGCGCGCGCACGGCATCCCGTTCCACCACGTGCCGTTCCCCGCCGGCGACCCCTCGGGCAAGCAGGCGGCGTTCGCCCAGCTACGCGAACTCGTCGAGAAGCACGACCCACACGCCGTGGTGCTGGCCAGGTTCATGCAGATCCTGCCGCCCGAGCTGTGCGCCGCGTGGACCGGCCGCACGATCAACATCCACCACAGCTTCCTGCCGTCGTTCATCGGCGCCCGCCCGTACCACCAGGCGCACCGCCGCGGCGTGAAGCTGGTCGGCGCCACCTGCCACTACGTGACGGCGGACCTCGATGCCGGGCCGATCATCGAGCAGGACGTGATGCGGGTACACCACGGTGACTCCGTTGCGGACATGGTGCGCAAGGGGCGGGACATCGAGAAGGTCGTGCTGGCGCGTGGGTTGCGGTGGCACATCGAGGACCGCGTGCTGGTGCACGGCAACCAGACGGTGATCTTCTAGTGTTCCGCGCCTGAAGTCCGCTGTCTCAGTCGCTCCAAAACAGTAGAGAGCGGACTTCGGGGGCGGATTTCCGGCGCAGGACACTAGCGGCCCGGCTCGAGCTCGCCCGCTTCCGATCGCGGGCCATGCCTGCGCTCCATCTCGACGACGTCACCGAGCTTGAACTTGATCTCGTTGGCGGTGCGCAGCTCCGCACCCGCCGCGTCGGAGAGGCGAACGGTGAACTCGACCCGGCGGCCGGTGCCGGTCCAGTAGTCGCGCTTGATGATCTCCATCGCCTCGTCCGCCTTGGCCTTGTCGCGCGCGGTCGCGGTGACGATGAGGCGTTGGCGGTAGTCGAGGTTGGACTGGTACTTCACCTCCACGCCGGTGATGCCCTCGGTCGCCGTGAGGTCGGACTGGATACGGTCGCCCAGGTCCTCGACGACGTCGTCGCCCGTGCCGCAGCCGGTGAGTGTGAGCAGCACCAGCAGCGCGAGGCGCCTCACTTGCTCGGCCTGGTCGGACGCGGGCCATAACTGGCCTCCAGCGTGTCGGTGAGGTCTACCTTGCCGCTGCGGAATGGCTTGCCCGACTCCGGCTTGTCCGCGTACGGCGGATCGTCGGTCGAGTAGACGAGGTAGCCGACGCCGAAGTTCTGCCAGGTGCCGCGCCAGTAGTCACGCCGCGCGATCTCGATCGCCTCGTCGGCCGCCGCGACCTTGTCCGCGTGCAGCATGACCTCGACCGTCATGCTCTGTCCCGCGTCGAGACCGTGCCGGTACTCGTACTGCGCGGCGGCCACGGCGGGCAGCTTCTTCCAGTCCGCCGCGATCTGCCTGCCGACCGCGTCGATCTCCGGATCGAAGCTCTCCAGCACGCCACAGCCGGTGAGGGCGAGCGGTGCGGCCAGCACACCGACAAGTACCACCCTCATGAACGGCGGCTCCAGCTGTCGTCGGAGTACGACTGGCTGCTGAAGTCCTCGTCCTCCTGCGGCCGAGGCGCCTGCTGTGGCTTCTGCGGCTGCTCGGACGGTGGCTGCGGCACCGACACGTCGGTGTCGAGCTCACCCGCGTGGCTGCCGACGACCTGCTGGAACTCGCCGAGCACGTTCGTCGCGGCCTGCTCCCGAGCGTTGCGGATGAGCGTGAGGATCTTGGTCGCCAGCTCGGCGTCACCCTCGATCTTCAGGTCGAGCAGCGCGCCGTTGGCCGCGACCGTGGCGGTGACCGACTTGTCCTCGGTGGTCACGGTCGTGCCCGAGGTCTCCAGGTTGCGTTTGAACGCGGCGGCATTGCGCTGGAGTTCCGCGGTCTTCGCCTCGAAGTCGGCGAGCCATTCGTCGGGGGTCATCGTCATCTCACTTCTTCGCGGGCCGGGGCCCGTACTTCTTTTCGAGTTCGGCTTTGTCGGACAGCTCGATCCGGTTTCGGTGAACGGCATTGTCCGGAGCGGTCGGGCCCGTGGCCGGAGGTTTCGCTTCGGAGAAGACTGCCACGTGGAGCGTCACGTTCTGCGACGTGCCACGCCAGTAGTCACGCCGCGCTATTTCCTCCAGCCGCTCGACGGAGGTGGTGACCGCCTCCTGTTTCACCGTCGCGTCGACGTAGAGCACCTGACCCTGGTCCAGGCCGTGGCGGTACTCGTACTTCGCCTCGACGACCTCGGGCAGTTCCTTCCAGTCCGCGACAATCTGCTTGCCGACCGCGTCGACGTCCGGATAGGACTGATCGGTGACGTTGCAGCCGCTTACCATCGCGGCCAACGCGACCGCGATCAGGGCGCGCATTCCGTTCGGTGCTTTCACGGCAGCTCGTTCACACCTTTCCTGGCGACGTGGTACGTCTGCAGTTCAGATTTCGACGGGTCGCCTCCGGTGAAGGCACCCATGCTGTCGCGGTAGCGCTGCACGGACGGATCCGTGCTCTTGTCGAGAGTGTCCGCCGCGTTGGTGTAGTTGCCGCCGATCGCGTGGTTTCCGCCCGCGGTGCCGGTGTTGTTCTCGAACGTGACCGTCGTGCGGTTCGGGCCGTCCGGGTTATCGCTCGCGTCGAGATGCGGCACGATGTCGTTGCGGTTCTCCATCGACAGCATCTGGACGCTGCCTGGCACCTCGATGCGACCGACCGGCGATCCCGCGGTGACCACGTGGGTCACGTTGTAGCCGCTGGAGATCAGGTCGGTGGTCGACTGTGCCGCGACGATCCCGCCCTGGCTGTGCCCGACGAGCATCACCGGCGCCCCGGTGTCGAGCGCACCGGCCCGGCGCAGCGCCTCCTGGATCCCCTCCTGCAGCACGGTCTTGTTGCCCGCCATCGCGTCGACGTTGACGCCGAGGTCGTTCGCGCTCTCCACCTGGCCGGGCATCGGCCAGTCCTTCGTGCCCGGGATGTCCACCACGTAGCCGGTGACGTTGCCGTTGGCGTCCTTGATGACCCGGACGTCGACGTTGCTCGGGTCGTTCGGGTTCTCGGGGGAGTTGCGCTCGTCCAGGCCGTTGAGGATGTCGTGCAGGTTGCGCGGCGGCTGTCCGTCCTGCGTCTTGGCGATGTCCGTGGTCACCGCCTCGCCGTCCGGGTACGTCGCCGCCAGCAGGTCCAGCGTCGTGGCCAGGTCGACCGGGATGCCGAGCTGGCTGAGCATGCCGGGCGACATGCCGATCAGCGTGTCGACCATGCCGGGGTGGTCGACCAGCCACTTCTGCCAGTCTCCGCCGTAGTTGGCGTAGACGTCGGCGGCGATCGCGCCACCGGTGAGTGCGCCAGCGGCCAGCAGCGTGGCGGGGTTCGAGGCGATCAGGGCGCCGCCCATCCAGCGGGCCGCGTCGATGCCCTTCGCCGCCAGTTCGTCGGCCATCTCGTAGGCGATCTTGGTGAGCTTCAGCGCCTCGCCGCGCAGACCGATGCCCGCCGACGTGGCGGTGAGACCACTCGGTCCGTCGAGCGCGACCGCCATCGCGGCCTCGAACTTGACCACGCCACCTGGGTTGAGCAGCGACGAGGCCAGCACGTCCGGTTCGACCAGGAACTTGTGCCCGGCCACCGCGGTCCTGAGGGTGTCACCGGCGACATCGCCGGTCAGGTTGCTCAGATCGAGCAGGTCCTCGTACTTGGCCTTGGTGCCGCCGGCGCCGCCGCCCACCTCGACGTTCGAAATGGTCATGCCAGCGCTCCTGCCACTGCCGGGGCGACCCAGGTGCCGAGATCCTCACGTGCCGCGGGTTCCAGGCTCACCATCCGGCGGCCGGAGCCGTCCGGCTCGGGGTCGAGGACGCTCCAGCCGCCTGCCGTGTGCACCCAGTTGACCTGGGACGTGCCGATGCGGCTGACCACCAGGCAGCGCAGGGCGCCGTCGGTCTGGTTGGCGACGCCCTCGGCCAGCGCGGCCTCGTCACCGGAGAGCTTCAGCTGGGCCAGCACGGCGGCGGGAGCGTCCGGGTCGGCGGCACGGAACAGCCTGGCCGCACCCATCTCCTGCAACGCGGCCAGCGGCAGCCTGCCACGCAACGGCTCCGCGTCGGTGCTGCCGCCCAGCCGTGACGAGATGCCGCCGCCCTCATCGGGTGCTTCGGGTGGCACGGCGCGGACCAGCTCCTTGCCCAGGTCGACCGACGCGAACATGGACATTTCGACCGCACCGTCACCCAGTGCGAAGAGCGAGGCGCCGAGCGGACCCTGGACCGCGTGCACGCAGTGCGAGCTCTTGTCGCCGATGGACGCGATGGTGTCGAGCAGGACTACCGGGCCGGCGAGGATCTGCAGGTTGCGCGCGACCGACGGGTGGACCTCGGCCTCGTCGCCGACGCCCGTCACGACCTTCTTCTTGGTGAGACCTGCCTCGGCCGGGCCGATCGGACGTCGGCGGGCATCCAGTCGGGTGGCAGCTCGACACCGACCTTCTCCACCAGGTACGCGAACTCGCCCGCGGAGAGCATGAGCCGGTGCGGCGCCGGGGTCATGCCGGCACCCCCTGGCCGCGCATGTAGTCGCCGACCTCGAGCCATGCCTTGTCGCCGTGCGGCGGCAGGTTGTCCGGGCCGTACTTCCATCCGTTCCACGGCGGCTGGGGCGGCTTCGGCGGGTCGCCGCCGCCGAACCCGAGCGCGTCGGCCACGCCGTTCGCGATGTCCTTCACCGCGTTGTTGAACGCGTCGACGGCACGGTTGAACGTGTCGATCGCGCTGTTGAACCAGCCGACGACCGTCTCCGCGATGCGCTTGATCGCGGCGATCATCTCGCGGACTTCCTGCGCGTGCTGCCGAAGCACCTTCGCGGCACCGTCCAGGCCGTCCGCCGCCTCGCCGAGCTTGCGCCGGTCGCTTTCGATCGTCTCCCGGCACCGGTCGGCAGCGACCGACTGCCACTCCATGCCGCGTGCCCGGTCGTTCATCTCGGTACCGCGCGTGCGCACCGACTCGGCGCGTTTCTCGATCTCCCCCGCGATGCGGTCGAGCTCGTCCGGATCCCCGTACAGCGACATGCCGTCCCCTCACCTGCTCACTCGCGGTGAGCAAATCATGACGGGCCGGGACGCGCTGAGTTTTCGGGCGCGAAAGGCTTCAGATCTTGTTAGCCGCCCGGCCAACGGCCTCGACCAGCCACCCGGCATCGGCAGCCGTCATCACCGCGGGCGGGGTGAAGCGCACGGTCCGCCCCCGGAAGTCGGCGAGCACCCTGGCCCGCAGCAGCTCCCCGGTGAACGTCTCGGCGGCCCGGTCGTCCGGCAGCTCCACCCCGAGCAGCAGCCCTCGCCCAGTGGCGAGCGCCTTGCCGGCCACCACGGCCCGCAGCCCGAGCAGCAGCTCGTCGCCGAGGTGCTTGGCCCGTTCCACGAGGCCTTCGGCGGCGGTCACGCGCAGGCAGGCGTTGACGGCGGCGGACGCCAGCGGCGACACGGTTTCCGGGCCGCGCCAGATCGGCACCTCGACGGTGGCGGTGGCCACCACCGCGGCGATCGGGATCACGCCGCTGGTCAGGCCCTCGCCCACCAGCAGGATGTCCGGGGTCACGCCGTCGAGGTCGACGCCCCACCACACACCTAGGCGCCCGAGGCCCGTTCGGGTCTCATCGACCACGAGCAACGCGCCCTGCTCACGACACACCTCGGCGACCGCGCGCAGGTATCCGGCGGGCGGGAAGGACACGCCGCGGACCGGTTCGACCAGCACGCAGGCAGGCGGCCCGGTGGCCAGGGTCGCGCGGAGGGCGTCGATGCCGCCGTACGGGACCTCGCCGGTGGTCAGCACGCGCGGGCGGCCGTTGGCCTTGGCCAGTGCGACGGCGAACTGGGCGGCTTCGGAGGCCGACTGGAAGACGTGGATGTGGTCGAGGCCGTTGGGCGTGACCAGGTCGAGCATCAGGCGGTCCAGCAGTGACGGCCTGCGCACCTGGCCGACGATGGCCTGCACGACCGCCGGGTGGGCGTGGCCGAGCAGGGGTACTCCGTAGCCGCCGCAGTCCAGGTACTCGACGCGGTGCGGGTCTACCACTCGGGCGCCTCGGGCGGCGCAGCCGGTCAGCTGTTCGGTAGCCATTGCGGGGAACCTTTCCTGGGCAGCGGCCAGCAGCCGCTCGACGGGAAGAGGACGAGCGGACCTTCGGTTCCCATAGGTGATTCGGATTCGGGGGCACGATGGTTCGCTTCAGGCATAGGCTTTCTTTCGTGCGGACCGAAATCACCGACCTCGACCAGCTGCGGGCTCAGCCTGACCTGCGCAAAGCCGTCATCATCGGGCTGGACCTGACGCGCGAGGACGTGCGGGTGCCGTTGGACGGGGCGCTGCTGCTCGGCTGCGCCCTCAGCGAGACCATGCAGCGGCGGGCCGATGCCGCCGGAGCGTTGATCTTCCCGGTGATCCCCGACCTGCCGTACGAGGTCTACCGGTCGAAGCTGTACACACCGAAAGAGCTGTTCGCGGGCTTCGACGCGGCGAACCCGAACTCGTACGCGGACACCCCGGACGCGGTGATCTACCGGCACAGCAGGCAGCAGGGCCACCACCCGGACCCGCTGCACGCGCTCGCCGAACGCCTGCACGACCACTCGATCACCGAGGCGCTCGACGAGACGCTGAGCGGCTCACCGGTCGCGGTGATGGGCGGGCACGCGCTGGCCCGCGGCTCGGACGGCTACCGCAACGCGGTCCGGCTCGGCGCCGCGCTCGGCCAGGCCGGCATGACCGTGCTGACCGGGGGCGGACCGGGCGCGATGGAAGCGGTCCCACTCGGCGTCAGGCTCGGCGGAGCGGACACCGACGTTCTCGCCGATCTCGCGAAGGTCCCGTCGTTCGGCCACGACGACGAGTCGATCGGCCGGTGGCTGGCGGCGTTCCCCGAGGTGCCGTCCTTCGACACGCCCCGCACGATCGGCATCCCGACCTGGTTCTACGGCCACGAGCCGCCCAACCCCGCCTGCGAGCTGCACGCGAAGTACTTCGCGAACTCGGTGCGCGAGGAGGGCCTGCTGACCGTCGCGTCCGGCGGGATCGTCTACACGCCGGGCAAGGCGGGCACGGTGCAGGAGGTCTTCCAGGACTTCACCCAGAACTACTACGCGAGCGTCGGCCCGGCCGCGCCGATGGTGTTCCTGGGCAAGGACTTCTGGACCGACGAGGTCCCGGCCGCGCCGCTGGTGCGGAAGCTCGCGGCGGGCCGGGAGGCCGAGCAGTGGATCCTCGTCACCGACGACATCGACGAGGCGGTCGAGCTACTGCTCAAGTACGCGGGCTAGATCTTCGACGACCTCCGCGCCTGGAAGCTTCGCCAGCACATCTCCGGGGACCAGGATCTTGCTACCGCGGATGCCGCTGCCCACGACCAGCTCGGGGGCGGCGGCCACCTCGGGCGAGAGCAGGATCGGCCAGTCCGCGGGCACGCCGATGGGCGTGATGCCGCCGTACTCCATGCCCGTCAACGACACGGCCTCGTCCATCGGCGCGAACGACGCCTTGCGCGCGTCGAGCCTGCGCCTGATCACACCGTTCACGTCCGCGCGCATGGTCGCCAGCACCAGGCACGCCGCGAACCGCAGCTCACCGCCCCGTTTCCCCGCGACGACGACGCAGTTCGCCGAGGCGGCGAGCGGCGAGCCGTAGTGGGCGCAGAACTCGGCGGTGTCCGCGAGCGACGGATCGATCTCGGCCACGGAGACGCGTTCCGCGTCCTCGAGGGTCTTCAGCATCGCCGCGACCGGTTCGGCGACCAGGTCGAGGCGGGAGAGCACGGGGACGGGTTCCAACGATCCAGCGATGGTCCACACCCCACCCATCCTGCCAAACCCCTGCCCCCGCCACAGCCCGCTCGCCTCCCCGCGTGCGCTCAAAAGTCGCGTTGACATTGACGTTGCGTCAACCTTTAGCGTTGAGACAGAGCGCGAAGGGGGAACCGGAAATGGCCTGGTCGATCGCCCAGGTGGCCCGGATGTCGAAGGTGACGTCCAGGACGCTGCGGCACTACGACTCGATCGGGCTGCTGTCGCCGGCCTGGATCGGCGACAACGGTTACCGCTACTACGAGAAGGAACAGGTGCATCGCCTGCAGCAGATCCTGCTGCTGCGCGACCTGGGCCTCGGCCTCGACGTGGTGGCGGAGATGTTGAACGGCACGGACCAGCTGACTGTCCTGCGCAACCACCACCGGTGGCTGCAGGACGAGCAACAACGGCTGACCAGGCTCGCCGGCACCGTCGCGCGCACGATCACCGAACTGGAAGGAGGAGACGAAGTGAAGATGGAAGAGCTCTTCGACGGTTTCGACGCCGCGAAGCAGAAGGAGTACGAGGCCCAGCTCGTCGACCGCTTCGGCGACGGTGTGAAGGAGCACATCGCCGACAGCAGGAAGCGCTGGCAGGGTGCCACGAAGGCGGACGCCGACAGGTTCCTGCAGGAGTGGCAGGACATCGTCACGCGGGCCACGGAGCTGTTCACCGCGGGTGTCGCGGCCGACGCGCCCGAGACGCAGGAGCTGATCGACCGGCACTACCGGTGGATCTGCCTCAGCTGGACGCCCAACCGGGAGTCCTACTCGGGACTCGCCGACCTGTACCTCGAGGACGAGTTCAGGTCACAGCTGGACGCCCAGGCCGAGGGCACGGCCGAGTGGTCGAATGCGGCGATGAAGCACTACGCGCAGACGCGCCTCTAGAGAGTCAGCGGGAGCTGCAGATCCCGCTCACTCCAGCCCGAAGGCCTTCAGGGCCGCACGGTTGAACGCGGGCAGGTCATCGGGGTTTCGCGACGTCACGAGCGTCCACCCGTTCATGTCGCACACCCGCACTTCCTCGTCGGACCAGTCGCCGCCCGCGTTGCGGATGTCGGTCTGGAGGCTGGGGAACGACGTCAGCATCTTGCCGCGCACGACGTTGGCCTCGACCAGCAGCCACGGCCCGTGGCAGATCGCGGCGATCGGCTTGCCGGCCGCGACCAGGTTCTTGACCAGCTGAACGGCGTCGGCGTCCATGCGGAGCGAATCCGCGTTGGCCACGCCACCAGGGATCACGGCACCGGCGTAGTCGTCCGCGGCGGCGTCGGCGTAGGTGGTGTCCACCGGGAACGCGTCGGCAGGCGTGAGGTGATTGAACCCACGGACCTCACCGAGCTTCGGCGCGAGCAGCCGGGGCACGCCACCGGACTTCTCGACGTGGGCCCATGGGTCGGTGAGCTCGACTTGCTCGATGCCCTCCATGTCGACCAGGAATGCGATCTTCTTCTGTTCAGCCATGTACCTCGGCTACCCGGCGAAGAAGTCGACCAATCTCCGCCGCACCTCGGCCCGATGGGTCAGCATCGGCGCCGGCGAGTCCACCAGCCACAGGTCGCCGTGAGGGAACGCCGCGGCCGTCGCCTTGGCCACCTCTTCAGGGTGCAGTGGATCTCCCACAGCCCCGATGACCAGCACCGGAATCGAAACCTCGGCCAGAACCGAGGCATCGGCCACCGCGACCTGACCGGGCAGCTGCTCGGCCGCCGCCGAAAGCCTGGTCAACGCCGCGCGCCGCTCTGCCACGTACTCGGGCGGGCCCACGGTCAGGTCCGCGAGCTGCCGCAACGTGACCGCCGGGCGTGGCTGGTCGAGCACCGCGGGCAGCAGCAACGCCACCCGCCGAAAACGATCAGGAGATTCCGAGACCAACCGGACCAGCGCACCCGCGCCCAGGGACACCCCGACCGCGAAGTCGGCCGGAACCGTGCCCAGGTCTGCGGCGATCCGGCCGTAGTCCCAGTACCCCGGCGGCGCGTCGGGCGCGGAACCGTGGGACGGCAGCGTCACCACCACACGCGTACCGGGGAGCCCGGAGGCGGGGATGCGCGCCTCGCCGGGCGTGGCACCCAGCCCGTGCGCCACCAGCGTGACGGGCGAGCCGGAGCCGTAGGAGTTCGTGATCACCAACGCGGGCCGCGCTGCACCTCGATCAGTTTCGGTCGCACGTCCACCATGTACACGAGCACCGCCACGAGCCCGGCGATCCAGAAGATCGAACCGAAGCTGCCCGGCGAGAACAGCAGCATCGCTGCCGCTCCACCACCGGTGATGCCGAGCCACGCGGGCTTGGTCATCCGTTCGGCCGCGGTGTACGCGTCCACGCGCTGAGCCAGCGCGTGGAAGAACGCGAACAGCCCGAGGATCGTGAACCCGAGGTCGGCGAAGAAGTACACGACGAAGTCGAGGGTCGAGAAGCTGAAGTCCGGCAAGCCAAACACGCACCCAGACTACGTGGACACACGCGAAGAGGGGAGCGCGCCGGTCGGCACGCTCCCCTCTTCGAGGATTTACAGCGTCTTACTTGGTGGTGTTCGTCGTGGTCGTGGCCGGCTTCTTGGCCGCGGTGGTGGTGCGGGTCGTCGTGGCCGGCTTGCGCGGCGCGGTGCGGTTCGCGGTCTTGCGGGCGGTGCTGCGGACCTCGTGGGCGACCTCGTCGCCGGCCTCGGTGATCTCCTCGGCCAGCTTCTCGCTGCCCTTGTCGACCGCGTGGGCGACCTTCTCGCCGACCGAACGGGTGCGGCGGGTGACCTTGCCGAGCACGTCGTCGGCCAGTTCGCGGGCGTCGGCCGCGGCGGACTCGGCGCGCTTCTGGGCGGCCTCGACAGCGTGCTCGACCTGCTCGACGGCCTGCTTGACCTGCGGCTGGGCCTTGATCTGCTCCAGCGTCTGCTCGCCCTGCTCGGCGAGGTAGGTGTACAGGTTCACCGCGGAGGCGGTGTACGCGTCGACGAGCTTCTTGAGCTCGGCCGGCTGCAGCTTGTCGCGCAGGTCCTTGAGCTCGGTCGGCAGGTCCTGGGCCTGGGTACGGGCCTCTTCGGCGCGGTCCTTGGCCTTGTTCAGTGCCTCGACAACCGCCTTGGCGGCGAGGTCACCGGCACCGAGCGCGGCGAGCAGCGCCTGGCGTGCGGCGGTGGCGCCCTGCTCGGCGGCCTTGCGAACGTCGTCCTGGGTGAGCTTCGGCATGGAGATCAGTCCTCCTTGTTCTTGGCGGTGTTCTCCCGCCGGAAAGATTCGTATACGTCGAGCAGCACCTGCTTCTGCCGCTCGCTCAGATCGGTCGCGGCGACGATGGCGTCCGCCAACGCACCGCCTTCGCGTTGCTGGAGGATCCCGGCCTCGACATAGAGCACCTCGGCCGAGATGCGCAGCCCCTTGGCGATCTGTTGCAGGATCTCCGCACTGGGCTTGCGCAGTCCTCGCTCGATCTGGCTGAGGTATGGGTTGGAGACACCCGCCTGCTTTGCCAACTCCCGCAAGGAGATCTTGGCGGTGTTGCGTTGCTCGCGGATGTACTCACCGATGTTGCGGCCGAGGTCCGCGACTGCTTTGTCGATGGACTTGTCCACTGTTCCCGCTCCCGTTCCTCGTGCCACCAACTACGTTAGCGGCGAGTGCTAGCTGTTGCAAGCACCCTGCTAGCAATCGCTGCGTGTGCTCCGCCACAGGACTACCTTGGAGGGGACATGGACGACGCCGGGGCCCTACGCACCGAGCTGGCGGACCAGCTGCTCGGCGACGGCGTGCTGCTCGATTCCAAGTGGCTCAAGGCTTTCCGGTCCGTGCCGAGGCACGAGTTCCTGCCAGGGTTCTTCCGCCAGCTGCACACCGGTGACTGGGAGCGCGTCACCGCGAGGCACCCGGACTGGCTGAAACTCGTCTACACCGATCGGGTGTGGGTTACCCAGTTCGACGGCGACGACACGGTGACCGGCGGCACACCGACCTGTTCTTCGAGCATGCCGACGATCATGGCGATCATGCTGGAGGCGCTGGACGTCCACAGCGGACAGTCCGTACTCGAAGTGGGCACCGGCACGGGCTACAACGCCGCCCTTTTGTGCCACGCCATGGGTTCGGACAACGTAACCACGATCGACGTCGACCCGAACATCTCCTCACGAGCGCGGGAACAACTGCACCGCAACGGTTTCACCCCGGCCTGCGTGGCAGGTGACGGCGCGCTCGGCCATCCGGAACGCGCACCGTACGACCGCCTGCTCGCCACCTGCTCCGTCGCGACCATCCCGACCGCCTGGCTGGAGCAGACGAAACCCGGCGGCCTGGTCGTCACGACGTTGCACCGCCCTATCGGCGCCGGGCTCCTCCGGATCCGCTCGAACGGCGACGGCACCGGCGAAGGCCAGGTACTGGTCGAGGATGGCCGTTTCATGCCGTTGCGCGCGCACGCCCGGCCTCCCGCGCACGCCGGTTCAGGAACCTACGAACGCCGCAAGACGACGCTGCCGTTCGACACGGTGGTCGACCCGGCGAGCCCGCTGGAGTTCTACGCGGGCCTCGCGCTGCCGGACGTGGTCGGTGGCCACGACTGGCTCGCCCATCCGGACGGTTCCTGGGTGCACCACCACGGCTCGCACGTCGACCAGGGCGGTCCGCGCAAGCTCTGGGACCTGGCCGAACAGGCCGCCGTCAGCTGGCACGACCTGGGCAAACCCCGCCGTCACCACTTCGGGGTCACCATCACCCCCACCGCCCAGTTCTTCACCCTCCGCCACCACCAATGGCCCCTTTAGAACATGAAAGGAGCTTTCATGGACGCTCCTTTCATGGATCACCTGGATGGGGATAGAGCGGATGCCAATTCAGGTCACGACACGTGTCACTGAATCGACCCCGGGCGGATGCGGTGCGTCATGATGCGCGCATGTCCCGATTCCGCCAGCAGGCGTTGCTGGCCGGCTGCGTGCTGACCGCGTTGCTCACCGCGGCCGGTCTGTTCGTCACCGACAGCGGCATCAACCCGCATCTGTGGCTGATCGTTCTCGCACTGGCGTTCCTGGGCTTCCTCGCGCTGCTCGACCCGTGGGTGCGGCGCAGGCACAACGCCGAGCTGAGCACGGACGAGCACCTGGACGCGGCGTGCCGGGCGCTCGCCGTCGGCCTGCAGTCGCAGTGGAACGAGGAGGTGCGCTCGCGCGGCCTCACGGACCCGGACGTGCTCGAACTGCACTGGACCGCGTGTGACCTGGACGTGAGCGACGAGCCGGACGCGCCGCCCGGACGCAGTGACGCGGTGGTCGGCGCGTTCGAACGGCAGATCAACCGCAGGCTGGTCGTGCTGGGCGAGGCGGGCACCGGCAAGTCGACGGTCGCGATGCTGCTGACGTGCGGCCTGCTCGATCGCTACAACGGCGGCATGGTGCCGGTCCTCCTGCCGCTGTCGACGTGGAACCCGGCGGTCGAGGACGTCCGCACCTGGCTCACCCGCAGGCTCTACGAGGACCATCCGGCGCTGCGCAACACCGAGCTGTACGGCAGCTACGCCGGCGACCTGCTGGTCGAGCAGCACCGCGTGCTGCCCGTGCTGGACGGCCTCGACGACATCCCCGGCCACCAGCGCGCGGACGCACTGGCGCGGATCGCGAAGGCGTTCCCGGCGAGCAGGCCGCTGGTGCTGACCTGCCGCACCGCCGAGTTCGCGAACGCCGTGCAGCTCGCGGGCCCCCTGCCCGGCGCGGACGTCGTGGAGCTGACCCCGCTCGACCTGGACGAGGTGACCTCCTACCTGCGGGCGAGCGCGGACACCGTGGGCGCGGCGCGGTGGGAGCCGGTGTTCATCCACCTGCGCGAGGAACCGGACGGCAGACTCGCGGACGCGCTGTCGACGCCGCTCACGATGTGGCTCGCCAGCATGGTCTACGCGGGCTCCGAGGCCGAGCCGACCGAACTGCTCGACCGCGGCCGCTTCCCGGACGCACGGGCGATCTCCGACCACCTGTGCGACGAGCTCGTGTCCCGCGCGTTCGGCAACCGCGCGTTCGCCCACCACGCGAGGACCACCCAGGTCTGGCCACGGGACCGGGCCCGCGGCTGGCTCGAGTTCCTCGCGCACGAGATGCGCGACCGGGGCATCCGTGAGCTGGCCTGGTGGGAGCTGCGTCGCTCGGTCGGCAACACGTGGCTCGCGTTGCTCGGCGCGCTGGTGCTGGGCGCGATCGGCGGGTTCGGCGTCGGCTGGCTGATGGCGTACTCGATCACGCCGAAGCTCGCCCCGATCACCGGGCTGGTCGCGGGCATCCTGGTCGGCGCGGCGGCGCTCACCGCGTCACAGGAACGTAAATCCAAGCCACGCCTGGGCATCTGGCGCAGCCTGCTGCTCGTGCCCGGTGTGCTCGGACTCGCCGCCGGCCTGGTTTTCGGTGCGCTGTACGGACTTTCCGCCGGGCTCGTGGTCGGGCTGGGCCTCGCGGTCGCGATCGCGCTGCGGTTCGCGCTGTCGAGCGCGGCCGAGCTCTCCCAGGCCTCCAGTCCTCAGTGGACGATGGCGCGCGACCGGATCGCGGTGTGGACCGGTTCCCTGGTGCTGGCCGTGGTGTTCGGTTCGGCGGCGGCACTGGTGTTCGGACCGGGACAGACCGGCATGGTCGGGCTGGGCCTGGCCTCCGGGCTGATGCTCGGATTCGCGTTGGCGGTGCTGCACCTGCGGTGGTGGTGGTTCACCGTCGCGCGGATCTGGCTGGCAGCGCGCGGAAAGCTGCCGTGGGAGCTGATGGTCTTCCTGGAGGACTCACGCAAGCTGGGCGTGCTCTGCCGGGCGGGAGCCTGCTACCAGTTCCGGCATGGACTGGTGCAGGACCGCCTGGCAGAGCACGAGGTGACTACTCGGTCCGCAGCCCAAGTGCTCCGGTCGCCCTTCTCAGCGAAGGCAACGTCAGAGCAGTGACCAGCAACGTCAGTCCCACCGCGATGCCGGCGACGGTCCCGATGCCCGCCCAGTCGTAGGCCACCTCGGCGTTGAACACCCGCATGACCAGCACGCCGAGCAGGATGCCGGTGGCCACCGAGACCACGGTCGAGAGCACCAGCGGCACCGCGTTCTGCCACAGCAACGACCGCGCGAGCGTGCCGCGCGGCACGCCACTCGCCGCCATCACGGCGAGCGGACGGCGCCGCTCTCGCACCTGCTCCAGCGCCACGACCAGCAACGATGCTCCCGCGAGCAGCAACGTGATGAACGAACCGGCGTAGAGCGCCCGGCGCACCGCGAGGAACATCTGCTCGGCCTGGGCCGTGTCGTCCTGGCCGATGTAGAAGGTGTTCACCCGCCACGAGTAGGGCGCGATGGCGTTGCGCACGTGCTCGGCGACGTCCGGCAGCGCCGTGTCCAGCTCGGCCTGCAGCTCGGTGCTGCTCTCGGCGAGGCTGAGACCCCTGGCCGCGGCCGGAGTGAGGTAGATGCCGCTGCGCGTGCCGGTCGCCTGCTCCAGCTCGGGCACCGTCCACGTGGTGCCGGCCTTTTCGAGATTGAGCGAGTCACCGGCCTTGGCGTCGGTCTCACCGGAGCCGAACTGCACCAGATACGCCTTGCCGTCCGCGCAGCCCGCGATGTTCGCCAACGACCTGAGCGCGGCACACGGCCCGACGGCGATGGTGACGTACCTGTCGTTGGGCAACGTCCCGTACGTGCGTGCCAGCTTGTGCACTGCCACCACGCCCTTGCTCCTGGCCAGCACGTCCGGCAGGTCGGGAACCTTGGTGGCGTCGCCGGTCGAGACGGCGAGGTAGCGGTTGTTCAACTCCGCCTTCTCCTCGGTGATCACCTCGTGCTCGACGCCCGCGAGGATCATCTGCAGCGTCACGGTGCCCGCGAGCACCACCGCCACGCCACCGACGACACGCGCCGCCGTACCCGCGTCGAGCTGCAACCGGCGCACGGCCAGCTGCAACGCGGGCGTGGCGCCACGCAAACGGAAGACGACGCGTTCGACCAGCCATGGCAGCAGCACCGGGATCGCGAACATCAGCAGCACGACACCGAGCACGACCGGCCACTGTTCGGGCTTCGACTTCTCGTCGAGCTTGCCGAACTGGCTCGCCAGCAGCGCGATACCTGCCAGCGCGGGCACGACCCGCCACCACAGCCTGCGCCGCACCGGCTTCTGCTCACGAACCACGCCGAGCGGTTCGATGATCGTCCGGCGCATGGCGAACAACGAGGTCAGCACGGCCAGCACCGGCACGGTGACGACGACAACGAGGCTCAGAGGCAGGGTCGGCGTGATGTCGCTCGGGAACACCGCGAGCTCGGGGATCGGGAGGTCGTCGGCGAACGGCCGGACCGCGAAGAGCAGCCCGAACCCGACGACGAGCCCCACCAGCGCACCGACCAGCGCCTCACCGGACGCGATCAGCCGCACCCGGTTCGCACCCGCGCCGACCAGCCGCAACGCCGCCAGCCTGCGGTCACGCTGCGCCGCGGCGAGCCTGGTCGCGACACCGACGAACACCAGCACCGGGAACAGCAGCACGACCACGCCGACGATGCTGAGCATCACCAGGATCGGCGCCATGCCACCACGGACTTCCGGCTGGCCGAAGCCGTAGACCTCGTTGCCGTTGACGTCCAGCTCGATCGTGCCGTCGCCCGCGAGGAACCTCAGGTCCTGCGGTCCGTTCAGGCCTTCCGGCGCGAACGTGCCGATGATCTTCTGGGGGAACCGTGGCCGCAGCAGCTCACCGTCCGGGCTCGCCAGCAACGCCGCGACCCTCGGCGACACGATGATCTCGCCGTCACCGGGCAGCCGCTGCACCCCTGGCGGCTTGGGCGCATCCGGCGTGAGCGCACGCACGTAGGCGCCGATGATGTAGTCGGACCTGAACGGTACCGCCGCGTCCTCCCACAGGAGCGGCGCGGATCCGCTGCCCTCCGAGATGAGGTCACGGGCGTCCGCGCGGTTGTCGCGGTTGTCGATCGCGGTCGGCAACGAGGCGGCGAGCAGCAGCACTGCCACGCACATGCCGATGCCGATCCCTTGGAGTGCGAGCCGCACCCAGGACTTCCGGCTGCCCCCGACGGACAGCCGGACACCCAGGGCGAGGTCGCTGAACACCCGGTTCACCTGACGAACTCCACGTCCCGCGAACGACCGTCCCGAACCACGACCTCACGGTCGGAGTAGGCGGCGACACGGGGCTCGTGCGTGACCAGGACGACCGCCGCACCGGTTTCGCGGGCCGCAGTCGTGAGCAGGTGCATCACCCTCTCGCCGTTGAGCGAGTCGAGTGCACCGGTGGGTTCGTCGGCGAAGATCACCTTCGGCGACGTGACCAGCGCGCGGGCGACGGCGACGCGTTGTCCCTGGCCACCCGAGGTCTCGCCGGGCCGCTGCTCGGCGACGGCGTCGACCTCCAGCCGGGCCAGCCAGTCCCTGGCGGCGCGTTCGGCGACCTTGCGTTTCGTGCCGCTCAACCGCAGTGGCAGCGCGACGTTCTCCAGGCAGGTCAGCTCCGGCACCAGCTGGCCGAACTGGAAGACGAACCCGAACTCGGTGCGCCGCAGTTCGCTGCGGGCGCTGTCGGACAACGAGGTCAGCTCGCGGTCCCGGTAGGTGACCGTGCCCGAGTCCGGCGGCAGGATCCCGGCGAGGCAGTGCAGCAGGGTGGACTTGCCCGACCCGGACGGGCCCATGATCGCGACGACCTCGCCCTCACGGATCGAGATACCCGCTCCGTCGAGGGCACGCGTCTTCCCGAACGACTTGTTGAGGCCCTCCGCGGTCAACAGGGTCATCGGGCCACCTCCTCGGCGAGTTTGTCGAGGCGGGCCGCGGTCAGTTCGAGCCACCGCAGGTCGGCTTCGAGGTGGAACAGGGCGAAGTCGCAGATGAGCTGGTCGGCGAGGTCGCCGTCGGTCTTGCGCCTGGTCAGCTCGCGCATCGTGGTGAGGTGCGCGGCACGTTGCGTGTCGAGCACCTCCGCGGCGCTGCGACCGGACAGCAGGGCCAGCACGACCTTCGCGTAAAGGGTGTTCTGCAGGTACGGCTCGGGCTTCTCCGGCGTGCTCAGCCACCGTTCGACATCGGTGACCCCGGCGTCCGTGATCGCGTACCTCTTGCGGTCCGGGCCGTCACCCGACTCCACACCCGCCTCGGTCACGAGGCCGTTCTTCAGCAGTCTCGACAGGGTCGAATACACCTGTCCGTAGTGCAAAGGCCGGTCCTGACCAAAGCGCTGGTCGTACGCGCGCTTCAGGTCGTATCCGTGCCGTGGACCGCCCTCTAGCAGCCCCAACAGTGCGTGCCCGATCGACATGGGAGGCACTATACACACGAGGTATACACCCGGTGTATTCATCGGATGCCCTGACGGCGGTCGCCTGTGACGCCTACAGTGGTGGGGTGACTGGTCTGACTGTCGGCTGGGATCACGACGTCGAGCTGCTGCTCGACTTCCTGAACACTCGACACGTACTGAACAGTGAAGCCTCCTGGCGCGCGTGGGTGACCGAGCGCGGCCTCGGGCGGACCGGAGAAATCGCACAGGCGCGCGCCGCTCGGGCAGCACTGCGTTCGTCCATCGAAGGGTCCTCAGGACCTCAGACGGCGGCCGGAGTGGTGACCATCGAGCTGACCGACGGCGTCCCCATGCTCGCGAGCAGCGACGCGCTGGGCGCCGTGCTCGCGGCCTCGGCTCGCCTCGCGGTGCTCGGGTCATGGGAACGGCTCAAGATCTGCCCGGCGGACGACTGCCTGCGCGCGTTCTTCGACAGGTCCCGCAACCGCTCGCGCACGTGGTGCTCGATGCAGGTGTGCGGGAACCGGGAGAAGGCGCGCACGTTCCGCAAGCGGACGCGCGCCCAGAACCCCGGACCTCAGAACAGCACGCTGGCCACCGTGTAGATCACCAGGCCGGCGAGCGCGCCGACGACCGTTCCGTTGATCCGGATGAACTGCAGGTCCCTGCCGACCTGCAGTTCGATCTTGCGCGACGTCTCCTCGGCGTCCCAGCGCTCCACCGTGTCGGTGATCAGCGTGGTGATCTCGGCGCGGTAGTTGCCGACGACGTAGCCCGCGGCCTGCTCCAGCCAGCCGTCGACCTTGGCGCGCAGCTCGGGGTCGTCGGTGAGGTTCGTGCCGAGCGTGACCAGGCCTTCCTTGACACGCCTGCGCAGCTCGCTGGACGGGTCCTCGGCCGCGTCGATCAGCATCTTCTTCGCCGTGCCCCAGGCGGAGGCGAGGAGCTTCTGCACGTCCGGGTGGTTGATCACCTGCTGCTTGACCTGCTCGGCGCGCTGGAGCGTCGCCGGGTCGGTCTGCATGTCGTTCGAGAACTCGATCATGAAGTGGTCGATGGCGAGGCGCATCGGGTGGTTGACGTCGGTCTTGACCGCCCAGGCGAAGTTGACGAGCTCGGCGTAGACCTTGTCGCCCAGCAGCGAGTCGACGAACTTCGGCGACCACGTCGGCGCGCGGTCCGTGACGATCAGGCTGACCTTGTCGTAGTTGTCCCGCACCCACTCGTAGGCCCGGTCGCACATCAGGTCGACGAGCTTGTGGTGCGCACCGTCGGTGAGCACCTGGCCGAGCAGCTTGCCCAGCGGCGGACCCCACGGCTTCGCGGTGACCCGCTTGACGATCGCGTGCTCCAGCACGGCCTGGACCTCTTCGTCCTTCAGCACCGTGATCGCACCCTTGATGACGTTCGCCAGCTCGTTCGTGAGGCGTTCGGCGTTGTCCGGCTGCTTGATCCACGCGCCGGCCCGCTCGGCGATGCCCGCCCGCCTCAGCTTGTCCTGCACCACCTCGGCGGAGAGGAAGTTGACGCCGACGAAGTCGCCGAGCGTCTGGCCGAACATGTTCTTGCGGGTGGGGATGATCGCCGTGTGCGGGATCGGCAGCCCCAACGGCCGCTTGAACAGCGCCGTCACCGCGAACCAGTCCGCGAGCGCGCCGACCATGCCTGCCTCCGCCGCGGCCCGCACATAGCCGACCCAGGCGCCCTCGAACGCGTGGGTGGCGAAGAAGATGACCGTCGCGCCGACGAGAAAGCTCGTCGCGACGAGCTTCATCCGGCGCAGCTCGGTGCGCTTGTGCTGGTCAGCGACGGTCAGTTGCTCCACACCGCCATTGTCCGTGAAGATCCTGCGTTGTGCGGGTACCAGCGCTAGTCCCTCGATTGCAGCCGTTCACGTCGACGATCTTCGCGGAGATGACGGCGCTGGCCGTGCGGCACGACGCGGTGAACCTCGGTCAGGGCTTCCCTGACACCGACGGTCCCGCCTCGATGCTCGAAGCCGCGTGTTCGGCGATCTCCTCGGGCGTGAACCAGTACCCGCCCGGCCCAGGCATGCCCGTGCTGCGTGCCGCCATCGCTCACCACCGCTCGCGGTACGGCATGACCTACGACCCGGACACCGAGATCCTGGTGACGGTCGGCGCCACCGAGGCCATCGCCGCCTCGCTGCTGGCACTGGTCGAGGCCGGCGACGAGGTGATCCTCATCGAGCCGTACTACGACTCCTACGCCGCGTCGGTCGCTCTCGCGGGCGCCACGCGGGTGACCGTGGGTCTGCGCGAGGACGCGTCCGGCCGGTTGGCCCTGGACGTCGACGCACTGCGCGCCGCCATGTCGCCCCGCACTCGGGCCATCCTGGTCAACTCGCCGCACAACCCGACCGGCACCGTCTTCACCTTGGAGGAGCTCCAAGCCATCGCCCGGTTGTGCGTCGAGCACGACCTGCTGGCGATCACCGACGAGGTGTACGAGCACCTGGTGTTCGACGGGCGGACCCACATTCCGCTCGCTTCCCTGCCGGGGATGTCCGCGCGGACGCTGTCGATCTCCGGCGCGGGCAAGACGTTCAACTGCACGGGCTGGAAGATCGGCTGGGTCTGCGGGCCCGCCGAGCTGGTCTCCGCGGTCCGGGCCGCCAAGCAGTTCATGACCTTCGTGGGCGGTGCGCCGTTTCAGCCCGCCGTGGCCCACGCGCTGACCACCGAGCTCGACTGGGTCGGCGACCTGCGCGACTCGCTGTCCTCGAAACGCGCCCGCCTGGCCGAGGGCCTGAGCGCGGCAGGCTTCGAGGTCCGTTCGTCGGAGGGCACGTACTTCATCACCGCCGACGTCCGGCCGCTCGGCCACACCGACGGCCTGGCCCTGTGCCGCCAGCTGCCCGCCCTGATCGGGGTCGCCGCGGTGCCCGTGCAGGTCTTCACCGACCACCCCGCCGATTGGCAGCACCTGATCCGGTTCGCGTTCTGCAAGCAGGACCACGTGATCGACGAAGCCGTGGAACGCCTCCACAAGTTGTAGTTGTCCACAGGTGTGGATGACTTCCTCCGCAACTGTGGACAACCCTCTTTCGGGTGACGCGTGGAGCCTTGACTCCGGTGTTCGACTCCAAATGTCATGGACTCGAACACAGAGGTCGTCTCGGCGGCCCAGGCCGGTCTGAACGGCTGGGACACGCTTGTCGAACGCTACTCACGCCTGGTCTGGTCGGTGCCCAGATCGTTCCGCCTGAGCCACGCCGACGCCGTCCGACGTCTACCAGTGCACCTGGCTCTGCCTGGCCGAACACCTCACCCGCCTCCGACAACCCGAGCACCTGGCCAGTTGGCTGGTCCGCACCGCCACCCGGCAGAGCATCGCCGTCGTGCGCACCCGCGGCCGAGAGGTGTCGCTCGACCGCTGGGAGCCTGCGTCCGCCCTGCCCGCGCCCGACGAGGTCGCGTTGGCCAACGACCGCCAGCGCCGGCTGTGGTCCGCGCTGATGACGTTGAACGAACGGTGCCGGCGACTGCTCCGAATCGCCGCCCACAGCCCCGAACTGAGTTATGCACAGGTCGCCGCCGCCCTGGGGATAAAGGTGGGGAGCGTCGGGTCGACCCGTAGCCGCTGCCTGGCCGCGCTGCGCGGGAAGCTGGAGGCCTGGCGATGAGGGACGCACTGCTCGACGAGATCGCCGGCCTTGTTCAGCTCGGACGTGCCACCACCGGTCCTGGCGCCGCGTCCGACCGGACTTGAGCCGATGGAGGCCGTCCACGAACCGGTCCGCGGCTCGTCCCGCCAGCTCGTCTTCCACGTCGGCGCCGGCCGGATGTACCTGCAGCTGGATCCCGCGCCTACCGGACTTCGCCTGACCGGGGTGCTCGACGACAGCTTCTCCGTCGAGGTCCGCTCGCCAGAACACCGACTCTCCCTGCGGCCCGACGACGAAGGCTGGTTCCGGGCGGACGTCACGCCCGGCCCGTTGTGCGTCACGGTGCCGGAACTGGGTCTGACGACGGGATGGTTCGTCGCATGAGCGCCAGCGCCGATCCGCGGGCCACCATCACCGCGACCGAGGTCCGTGGCACGAAAGCCCAACGAGCCGACGCGCTGCACGACCTCAGCATCGCCCACGTCGAACTCGGCCACCTCGACACCGCGGCCCGGTTCGCCCAGCGTGGGCTGCGGCTCACCGGCGAGCCCAGGTTCCACCTCACGCTCGCGTGGATCGACCTGGACCGGGGCCGACGAAAACAGAGCCTCCAGCACCTCGACCTCGCCACACCCCGGCTGCGTGGCCGGGACCTCGCCAGGGCGAGGTGTCTGCGCGGGTTGCACCTGTGCCAGTCCGCCGAGCCACGGCTGGCGATCGCCGAACTCACCGCCGTCATCAAGGAGTTGAAGCGGCACGGCGACGAACGATGGCTCGCCAACGCGTTGATCGGACGTGGCATCGCCCGGTGCCACGCCACGAGGTTGGTCGCGGCCGACACCGACTTCACCGCCGCGCAGACGTTGCTGCAGGCCATCGGCGAGCCGGGACGGGCCGCGATGTGCTTGCACAACAGAGGGTTCGTGGCGATGCTCGCCGGCGATCTCCCGCTCGCCCTTCGGCGGTACGAAGAAGCGGCGAAGGCCGGCCTCGACTCGACGAGCAGGCCGGAGGCGCTCGTCGACCGGGCCGAGGCGCTGCTCGCCGCCGGGCTCACGGCGGAGGCGCGGCGGGTGCTGACGCCCGCGTTGGAGCTGCTGCGCCGGTGCAATCGACAGGTGCCGGAGCTTGCCGTGCTCAGCGCTCGCTGTGCGTTGCGCGACGGCGATCCCGGCCCCGCGCTGCGGTGCAAGCACGCGGACGTCGAGTTCATGCTCGCCGCCGGGGAGCTCGATGCCGTTGCGGCGCATCGGTTTCGCGGTCCGGCGCAGACGCGGGCACTCGGCTGGCTCGCGCAGGCTCGCCGCTCGGACCGGCGTGGCGCGCTCGCCGCGTGCCGGGCGGGCCTCAGGGTGCTCGACGAGCACCGGGCCACGCTCACCAGCGACTGGCCCGCGGCGAGAGCTCACCGGCCTCGCGCTCGACCTTGCGCGCACACCGCGTGAGGTGTTGCAGTGGGCGGAGCGCCATCGTCGGATCTACCCGTCGCCGTTGCCTCCCCACGATTCCGCGCTGGCCGAAGCGCTGACCACGTTGCGCCGAGCCCGCGCACTCGGTGAGCCGGTCGAGACGCTGGAGCGGAACGTCCGCAGACTCACGCTCGGCTCTCGGCCACGCTTCCCTGCCGCCACAACTGTTCCCGGTGACCTTCCGCTGGTGAGCTTCACCATCCATAGAGGACAGACGGTGGCGGTCACGTTGATCGACGGGCGAGCTCGCATGCGCACGGTGGCCGAACCGGCCGAGCTCGTTCACACGACAAAGCTGGCGCTACGAGCCGGTCGTGCAGTCACGACGGACCTGCTGCCCGATGCCGACGAAGTCGTCGTCATCCCCGACGGCGTGCTGCACGACATGCCGTGGGCCGCCCTCGCGCCGAAGGTCCATGTGCTTCCGCGGCTGGACAGTTGGCAGCAGCCGCGCGGCACCGGAGATCGAGTGTGGATCGGCGGACCTGGGCTCACCCACCACGAAATTCCCGCGCTGCAACAAGAACACGGCGGCAGGTGCGTCAAACCCTTCGTCGACGACGCCCTGAACGCGTTGGAAGGAGCCGGGATCGCCCACATAGCCGCACATGGCGAGGTGAACGCGGACAATCCGCTGTTCTCCTACCTGGAGCTGGAAGACGGCCCGCTGTACGGCTACGACATCGCCCGCATCCAGCACCCACCCGAGATCGTCGTCCTGTCGGCGTGCGAGTCGGGCCTGGCCCGCGCGTTCCTCGACGCGGGCACCAGGGCGGTGATCGCCAGCGTGCTCCCGGTGCCGGACGCGCAGGTCTGCGTGGCCATGGCCGAGGTGCACCGCCGGATCGACCATCCGGTCGAGGCGGCGAAGGCCGTGGCCCACCTGGGGTTCAGCTGCTACGGCACCGGGACGAGGGTCGCGGCGTGAAGTGCGGCGGCGAAGGAGGTGCCGGTGCACAGGGACTGCGAGGAACCAACAGTCGACGGCACGTCGACGCCGTCAGCGATGACATTGACCCACGCGCCGTGGCCAGAGAACGGTGCGGAGGTGCCGACCGCGGTCACGTCGGGCAGAGCGGCAGGCCACCACGGGCGGGAGGAGCCGCCGTTGCCCGCGGCGGCCACGACGTTGCGGCCGCACGAAGCCAGCAGCGGCGGGCATTGGTCGTCGAACGTGTAGGTGCCGGAGGCGACGAGAACCACGGGCAGGTCGCGGGTGGCGCGCAGGGCGGCGGCGAGGGTCAGGTCGTCGCCGAAGCCGGAGGGGGTGAGGACGGGAAACGGGCGGACGGAGGCGCCGTGGTGGTGGAGGACACCGGCGACGAGGGAGCCGTGCGGAGCATCCAGGCGGGTGTCGAGGAGGGCGACGGTGCCTTCGCCGAGCAGCTCCGGGAGGCGTTCGCCCACCACGGGGCGGGAGGTGCCGATCATGATCGGGCAGGCGAGGTGGACGTGGTTCGGGGTGGCGCCGACGGAGGTGGCGATGTCGACGACGTTGAGGCGATCGGCGGCCTTGGTGAACATCCGGATCGCACCGGCGGCGATCTCCTCGTGGGAGTAGACGCCCCGCAAGCGCTTGCGCACAGCGGGTGCCTCCGCTGGGAGGACGACCAGTTCGCCCGAACGGACCAAGCACTCGTTTGGACCACCGGGGTCGTGCACGTGCACTGGGCCGAGCGCCGCGCGGGCGTGATCGACCAGCTCAGCGAGGCTGTTGACCTGCTTCGGTGCGTCCACATCGGACACCATCCCCCGCCGCGACACGGTCCACAGGGGAGCGAGGCACAACATCACTCGATCCGATGACGACACAGACGGTATTCATGCCTGATCAGGGCAACCCGGACAGCCGTACGAGACCGCCCTTCCGAGTGTTTTGTGCGCAGTTGGTTCGCAAAATCACTCACCAGTGCTAGACATAGCTCAACGTCGACCTCCGACGGCGCTCTGCGTTGGCGGTGACCTGAGCGGTGGACGGTGGTGATCCTGTGGCCGGCGGTGGAGCTGGAGCGCTGCTGCTGCGGGCCGCTGCCCTCGGCGGATTCACTGCCGCAGCCTGGCTGCTGAGCGGGCACGTCGCGTCTGCCAGCCCCGAAGAGCCGCCCGCCGTCGAGATCACGATCGAGACGTCACAGGACGAGGCCACGGACCAGGCGCCGCAGCTGCTCGAGGACCCGACCGGCTGGGCGCAGGCGCTCACGGTGTCCCTCCTCGACCACCAGCCAGCCAGGCACACCAAGCCGCCGATCGACATCACGCCGAAGGAACCGGAACCGGAACCGGAACCGCAGCCCGCCGAGGAATCCGACGCTGGCCCGGTGCTGGACTTCAGCGGCGGCTCCCACAGCAACACCCGGTCGGGCACCGTCTCCAACCAGGCCCCGCCCGAGGTGATCCAGGCGAAGGTTCAGGCCCGCGCCGCGCGACTGGCCGCGAAGGCCGCCGCCGAGCTGCCGCCGCCCCCGCCGCCCGCTCCGGTTGTCGTTCCGGCCAAAAAGGTTGTGCCGCAACTGACCGAGATTCCGGTCGTGTTGAGCCATAAGGCCGAACCGGTGCAGAAGAGCGACCTCAACTGGACCTCACCCGGCCAGGACGCGCCGCTGCCCTCGCCGCAGCCCGCTCCGGTCATCGCGACGGCCTCCGCGTCGTCCGGCCACACCGACAACTCCGGCGGCACGCGAGGCGTGCTCGCCGTTCTGACGTCGCAGAACTCGCTGTTCCCGCCGGCCACCTGGTCCGTGGAGGAACGCCGCGACGCCTCTGCACCCGGCAGCATTCCCGGCCTGCCGAGCACGTCACCCGACTGAGTCCGACGGGACATTTCTGCCCTCTGCGCGAAATGTGACCGTCTCGTTCCGTCACGCGCATAACTCTCATACGTATTCCCCGTTGTACGCAACGAACCCCAGACTTCCTGACCTGCCAACCGCGCCCTGGCAGGTCGGGTCTGGTCCAAGTGCCGCGCTGCCCCCGCAGTTCTTGGACCGCTCGGGAAACCTGCCTGCGGGGGACGCCAATCCCTGGGTCGTCCCCCGCAGCAGGTCAACCGATGGCAAGTTCGTCGGCCCGGTCTCCCCCGCTGCGGGAGACCGGGCCGACGTGTTTCACGCGACCGGCATGGACACGTCGGCGTTCGCCGGAAACCCTGTTCCTGCAACGGATGCAGCTATCACGCCCAAACGGCGGATGGCGTCACGCAACACTTCGGGCGACTGCGTGTACGGCACTCGGAGCATCTGCTCGCACCCGCCGTGCACCGCGAACCGAGGGCCCGGAACCAAACGAAGTCCGTGGTTCTGCGCCACGACGGCGATCCGTGTGCTGACCGGGCCGTCGAGCGCGCACCAGATCCCGAGCCCGCCGGACGGCACCTCGAAACTCCACTGTGGACAGTGTTCGCGCAACGCCGCGACCGCCACGTCCCGCTGCTCCCGTGCCTCCGCACGTCGTTGCCGCAGAACGGTTTCCGGTGATTCGAGCAGTGCGGCCAGCACCAGCTGCTCGAACACCGGCGTCCCGAGGTCGATCGCCGCCCGAGCCGACAGCAACCGGTGCACGATCTCCTCGGACGCCCTGATCCACCCGATCCGCAGTCCGCCCCAGTGCGACTTGCTCGCGGATCCCAGTGTCACCACCAGATCCCCGCCGAAGGCTGCCATCGGCAACGGCGCGGGAGTGTCGTCCAGCGCAAGTTCCACCAAAGTCTCGTCGACGACCGTCGGCGTACGTGCTTTGCGCAGCACGCCGGTAAGCGTTTCCCGCCCTTCGGCGGAAAGCCGCAGTCCGGTCGGGTTCTGGAAGTCCGGAATCAGATAGGCCAAACGGGGGCCTGCCTGACGCAGCGCGGCCTCGAACCCGTCGATGTCCCAGCCGTCGGACAGCATCGGAACCGGTACCGGTATCCCGAAGGACGCCCGCACCGCCTCCAACGCGTTGGGGTAACTCGGTTGTTCCACCAGGACCCGATCACCCGGCCCGGCGAAGAGCCGCAGCACCAACGCCCACGCGTGCTGCGCGCCGGACGTGACGACGATCTGACCGGGCGAGGTCGGCAGCCCGCGAGCGGTGTACCGGTCCGCGATCCGTTGCCGCAGCACCAGCAGCCCGCGTTCGTCGTAGCCGTGGGACGCGAGGTGCTCCGGCATTTGGGCCATCGCGAGCTCCATCGCCACCCGCATCGACGGCAACGCGCGCGGCGCGGCCCGGGACAGGTCGATCAATGTGTCGTCGCCACCGGTGATCCCACCGCCGGCACCGACCGGTCCGTTGATCCACGATCCGGACCCGCGCCGCGACTCCACCACGCCCTCGTCGCGGAGCTGGTCGAGTGCCGCGGTGATCGTCGTCCGGCTCACCGGCAACGCGTCGGTCAGCTCGCGTTCGGACGGCAGCCGGGTCCCGACCGGCAACCGGCCGTCCGCGACCAGCAGCTTGAGCGCCGCGGCCAGATCCACCGAACCCTGCCGGGCGCCGTGCTTGCGCCACGACCCGAGCAGCCGGGCAAGCCGGGCACCGGATATACGTCCACCTGGCGGGAGCATGCGGCCAATTATCCGGAATTGGCTATGGATTACCAGGCCAATCAGCGCTCAGTATGGCCACATGGCCTCGCTCACCGCACTCGACCAGGTTTCCGTCACCGTCGCCCCTGTCCGCCGGCTCTCCCAGCTCTTCGCCGGCCTGTGGCTCTACGGCGCGAGCATGGCCATGCAGATCCGCGCGACGCTCGGCCTCGACCCGTGGGACGTGCTCCACGAGGGCCTGACCAAGCGCACCGGGCTGAGCTTCGGCGCGATCGTCGCGATCACCGGTGTGCTGGTCCTGCTCGTCTGGATCCCGCTCAGGCAGAAACCGGGCGTCGGCACGATCGCCAACGTCGTCGTCATCGCCGTCGCGGTCGACGTGACGCTCGCGATTCTCCCTGAGCCTCAGACACTTCTGCCGCGGATCGTGCTGCTCGTCCTCGGCATCGTGCTGAACGCGGTGGCGTTCGCCGCCTACGTCGGCTCACGGCTCGGACCGGGCCCGCGCGACGGCATGGTCACCGGATTCTGCCGCCGCACGGGCACTTCCCTGCGGGTGGTCCGCACCGTCGTCGAACTGCTCGTACTGGGCACCGGCTGGCTGCTCGGTGGCACCATCGGCATCGGCACGATCCTCTACGCGCTGAGCATCGGCCCGCTCACGCAGCTGTTCCTGCCAGCGCTCACGTGGCGCGAGCGCTCGCGGCCCGTTTGCGAATCTCCGCGTACGTGACACCGTGCTCGGCCAGCACCTCGGCCGCGATTCCCTTGTCCTGCAACAGAGCCAGCACGATGTGCTCGTTGCCGAGGTAGTTGTGGCCGAGGTCGCGGGCCTCGCGGAGGCTGTTCTCCAGCGCCTTGCGGAACGCCGGGTCGAGCGGCGAGCCGAACCACCGCTTGCGCGGACCGGACCGCAGCACGCCGCTGCCGAGCGACTGCTCGACCGAGTCGATCACCTGGTCGACGTCGATCCCCAAGCCCCGCAACGCTTCCGCGTCGGCCTTGGTCAGCCCGCCCTTGCGCCGGTACTCACGGAACGCCGTCCCCAGCTCCTCGCGTGGCAGGTCGAACCCGGCCAGTACCGGCGAGTCCAGGATCGCCAGCAACAGGTACTCGACGCCGACCTCGCCGGCGTGCGCCCGTTCGGCGTCCTTCACCGCTTGCTTCACGGCCTCACGGGCCTCTTTCGTGAACCGTTCCGCGATCATCATCGACCCCCGTGCTTCTTGTGCACCGCTTGGTTCCCGAGCCCGGGCCGCGGCGGCTCGAGGTGGACCTCGAGCGAATGCCGGGAGCGCGCGAGCTCCCGCCGCTCCGCCGCCACCGTGGCCGCCCGCTCGGCCCGCGCGACCCCGAGCACGAGCACCCTCCGCGACGGCCCCTGCCGTGCCGCGCGCGGCCAGCGCCGCCCGGTCGGGAAGGGCGAGCGTGTCGGCGACCGCGTCGCGCGCCGCGCCGGTGAGCGCCGTGCGCCGCGAGAGCGTCCCCGAGTGGCCGGAGAGAAACGGCGGCGATCCCGTGGTCCCCGTGGCGGGCGGCCCGTCGGCGCCCGTGGCGGGCGGCCCTCCGGGCCCGTGGCGGCCGGCCCGTCGGCGCCCGCGTCGGCGCCCGTGGCGGGCGGCCCTCCGGCCCCCATCGGCCCCATTGCGACCGCCTCGCGGAGCCGGCCGGTGGTCTGCGCGGCCAGCACGATCCCGTTCCCGCAGCGGCGGCGCAGGACGTGCCACAGGCAGCCGGCGAGCGTGCGCAGCTCGGCCGCGAGGGCCGGCGCGGTTCCCTTGCGCTCGTCCCAGCGGCGGGCGGCGCGGCCGCGGTGGTAGGCGGCGCGGGAGAGGCTGCGGATGCGGGCGTCGGCGCCCGTACGGCGGTGGTCGACACCCGCGGCCGCGACGTAGCGCACCCGGCCGCCGGCGGCGCGCAGGCGGCGCTGCCAGTCCTCCTCGTCGCCCGAGCCGCCGATCGCCGGGTCGAAGCCGCCGATCCGCTCCAGCGCCGCACGGCGGACGGCGAGGTTCGCGCCCCAGGCGAACTCGGCGTCGGTGTCGGCGGGGCCGAGGTCGAGCGACGTCACCGGGAGCGGCTCGCGGCCGCACCAATGGAGGTCGCCGCCTTCCAGCCGGGGCCGGATCGGCCCGCCGAACGCCTCGTGCTCCGGGTACTCGGCGGCAGCGCGCAGCAGCGCGTCGAGCCATCCCGGCCACACCTCGACGTCGTCGTCGAGGAAGCAGAGCAGCTCCGCGCCCGCCGCCGCGACGGCGGTGTTGCGAGCGACGTTGATCCCTCGCGGCCCGCCGTGGGCGATGTAGCGGCCCTTTGATCCTCGACCAGCCGCCGCGTCGCCGGATCCTGCGGGTCGTCCTCGACCACCACCAGCTCGGCCCCGTGGCGCGCGATCTGCGGCGCCACCGACGCGAGCGCGACGGCGAGGTACTCGCGCCGTCGGCGCGTCGGGAACAGGACCGAGGCGGTCGGGGTCACGCGGGGAGGAGGTTACGAGGGTGCCTGGTCCGGGGCGCTGCTGTCGCGGCGCCGGGGCAGTTCTCGGCGGGATCAAGGCCGTAACGGCATGGGCTGGGTAGGGGGAGGGGGTGGCGTGTGTGCTCAACGTCGGACGGCCGCGGCCCCGGCACGCGGATCCCAACGTTTTCCGTCCATATCAGGGAAAACGTCGGGATCGCCATGACGAGATCGCCGGTTTCCCGACGTTTTCAGCAATCGCGCCGGTCAGCCGGCAACGCCGTCCCCCGTACGAGCCCGTGCCGTTACGGCGCCGACACCGCAGCCAACGCCACCGGCGCCTGCTGACAGCAGCGCCGGGCGGCCCCTAGGCTCAGCCAGGTGATCCTGCTGCTCCACAACCGCTACCGCCTGCCCGGCGGCGAGGAGCGCGTGGTCGCCGACCTGCGGTGGCTGATCCGCGAGCACCTCGGCGAGGACGCGGAGGTGCTGGAACGCGACTCCGCCGGCGCTCGGCCGCCGCGCCGCCGCCCGCGGGCTGCTGACCGGTGGCCTGCGGCCCGAGACGTCGCGCGACGCCGTCCGCCGCACCGGGCGCGGGTGGTGCACGCGCACAACCTCCACCCTTCGTTCGGCTGGCGCGCGCTCGCCGCGGCGCGCGACGCCGGGGCGCGCACCGTCCTGCACCTGCACAACTACCGGCTCGTGTGCGCCGACGGCGTGTGCTTCACCCAGGGCGCGGACTGCACGCGCTGCCACGGCCGCAACACGCTCCCGGGCGTCGCGCTCGACTGCCGCGGCGGCTCGCGTGCGGAGGCGGTCACGTACGCGGCCGGGCTCGCGCTCAGCAGCGCCGGATCGCGGCGCAGCGCCGACGCGTTCCTCGTCCCGAGCGCGTTCGCGCTCCAGCGCCTGCACGACCTCGGCGCGCCGCTCGGGGGCAGGCGCACGTGCTCGGCTCGGTGCAGCGCGAGTTCGCCGCCGCACCGACCGCGGCCGCAGGGCCGCTTCGCGCTCGCCGCCGGCCGGCTCGCGCCGGAGAAGGGCTTCGCCGACGCGATCGACGCCGCGCGCGCCGCCGGGCTGCCGCTCGTCGTCGCCGGCGACGGCCCGCAGCGCGACGAGCTCGAGCGCGCGCGCGCGGGGCCGACGTCCGCTTCACCGGGAGGATCACCCCAGGCGAGCTGCGGCGCTTCGCGCCGGGGCCGCCGTCGCGATCGTGCCCTCGCGCTACGCCGAGATCCTCCCGCTGGCCGCGCTCGAGGCGATGGCCGCCGGCCTCCCCGTGGCGGCCGCCGCACCGGCGGCCTCGCCGAGGCGGTCCCGCCGGAGGGCGCTCTACGACGCCCGGGGACGCACGCAGCTCGCCGACCGCCTGCGCAGCCTGTGGCGCGACGAGACGCCGGGGAGACCGCACTGGCGCGGCTCGCGAGAGCTTCTCGCCGGAGGTCGTCGCCGCCGGGCTGCGCGCGTCTACGCGGCCGATTGATCCACCTGGCGCGCGCGTCGGTATCCCGTCCGCAACTTCTCGGACGGTCGACAGTTCCTCTGGGGATGATGGGAGACGGAAGACTGCGAGACTGACCGCATGCCAGGCAGAACCCAAGTCGGCCGCGAGCAGTTCCTCGGGCGTGAGCCGCCCGCAGTTCGGCACCGAGAGATCGACGAGCTCCTCGACGCGATCCGCAGCGGATGGGTGACGACCGGCCCGAAGGTATCCGTGCTCCAGGATCGCCTGGCGGAGTACATCGGCGTCCCGTACGTGCGCTGCCTGAACTCCTGCACCGCGGGGCTGACGCTCGCGCTGCGCGTGCTCGGGATCGGCCCCGGGGACGAGGTGCTGGTTCCTTCGCTGACGTTCGTCGCCTGCGCGAACGCCGTCGTCCATCTTGGCGCGACCCCGGTGCTGGTCGACTCCGAGCCCGGCCCGGGCTGATCGACCTCGCCGACGCCGAGCGCAAGCTGACGTCGCGCACGCGCGTGCTGATGGTCGTGCACCTCGCCGGCCATCCCGTCGACCTCGACGCCGTCAACGCCTTCCGCGACCGCCACGGCCTGGCGGTGGTCGAGGACGCCGCGCACGCGATCGGCGCGAGTGGGGCGGCCGCCGCTCGGGGACCACGGCAACCTCGCCTCCTTCTCCTTCCACGCGACCAAGAACATGACGACGTTCGAGGGCGGCGCGCTGGCGATCGCCGACCCGGAGATCGCCGATCGCGTGGAGCGGCTGTCGCTGCACGGGCTCACCCGCTCGTCCTGGGCGCGCCACGGCGACATCGCCGCCGCCGACTACGACGTCCCCGAGCCCGGCTTCAAGTACGCGATGCACGACGTCTCGGCCGCCGTCGGCTCCACCAGCTCCGAAGCTGGACGGCTGGATCGAGCGCCGGCGCGAGCTCGCCGACCTCTACGACGCCCGCCTCACCCACCTGCCGCTCGAGCTCCCCGCGCGCCCCCGGCGGGCGCCCGCCACGCGCACCACATCTACGTCGTGCGGCTCTCCGCCGAGGCCGGCGGCGAGCGCGACCCGTCAGCCGCGAGCTGCGCGATCTCGGCATCGGCACCACCGTGCACTTCCACGCGATCCACCTGCACTCGTACTACCGCCGGCGCTCGGGCTGGAGCCCCAGGACCTGCCGGTGGCCGCGGACTGGTCGGCGCGCGCCCTGACCCTGCCGCTGTTCCCCGCGATGACGCGAGGGACGTCGAGGACGTCGCCCGCGCGCTCGAGGACTTCTCGCGTGACATTGCGGCGTCTGCTCGTCCTGCGCTGAGCGCCTGCTGGTGGCTGCCGCGCCGGCGGCCGCCAAGCCGAGCACAAGCAGAAGAAGCCGCCGGCTCGATCAAGGCGATCTGGGGGCCGAACACGATCCTCGACGGCAGTCGGCGTTCCCCATCTACAAGAGCCTCGGCGTGACGATGCTGCAGGTCCAGCTGGTGTGGGCCACACCGCGACGGCGCGGCCGGCCGACCCGCGCGATCCCGCCGACCCGGCCTACGCGTGGCCGGCGGACGTCGACACCGCCTACCGCGAGTCGCGCAAGTACGGCTTCAAGCTCGCGATCATGGTCACGGAGCACGCCGGGCTGGGCGAACGACGGCCGACGTCGAACTTCGCGCCCCCGACGTCGCGACTACGCGGACTTCCTCGTCGCCGCGGCGAAGCGCTACAAGCGGGTCCACCACTGGATGATCTGGGGCGAGCCGACGCGTCGTTCAACTGGTAAGCCGCTGCCGCCGCACTCGCCCGAGCGCGCGCAGCTCTACGCCCGGCTGCTCGACGCGTCCTACGGCACGCTGAAGCACCGTCCAGCAAGCGCAACAACGTGATCGGCGGCATGACCTTCACGGTCGGCGAGGTGTACGCACCCGAGTGGATCCGCTGGATGCGGCTGCCCAACGGCAAGCCACCGCGGATGGACTGGTACGGCCACAACCCCTACAGCACCCGCGAGCCGAACCTCAAGCTGCGCCCTACGTGCCCGGGGTGCGCGACTTCAGCGACGTCGACACCCTCCGCGAGATCTCAAGAAGACTACAAGAAGCGCGACGCCGCGGATCTTCCTGTCCGAGTTCGGGGTGCCCTCGGATCACCAGAACCCGATCTTCGGCTTCTTCGTCACCAGCAGCAGCAGGCGGGCTGGCTGACCGCCGGCTACCGGATCGCGCACCGGCACCGCTGGATCGCCGGCCTGGGCTGGTGGACGCTGGTCGACGGCCCGGTGGCGGCCGACTCGACGAACTCGGGCCTGCTGCGCGCGGACGGCACCCCGAAGCCGTCGTACTACGCCTACCGCCGCGCGCGCTGAAGCAGCTCCGCCCAGGCGCGCACGGACGCCGGCCGGTCGAACCGCTCCAGCCTCCTCCCGGCCGGCGGCGCCCAGCCGCGCGCGCAGGGCGGGTCGGCGTGCAGCGTGCGGAACGCGTCGGCGAGCGCGACCGGGTCCTCCGGCGCGGTGACCAGCCCGGCGCCTGAGCGCTCGACCAGCGCCGCCGCCTCGCCGCGCGCCGACAGCGACCGCGGGGCGGCCGGCCGCCAGGCACTCGAGCAGCTTGGTCGGCAGCGCGCCGGCGAAGATCGGCCGGTCGCGCAGCAGCACCACGCCCGCGTCCGCCTCCGCGTACAGCGCCGGCACCTCGCTCCGAGGGGACGACGCCGCGCACGCGCACGTTGCCGGGCAGCGCGCCCGCGAGCCGGTCCGCCTCCGCGCCCCCGCCCGCGATCGTCACCGCGACCGCGCCCGGCCCGGCGAGCCGCGCGGCCTCGAGCAGCGTCTCGATCCCGTGCGCGAGCCCGACCGTCCCCGGCGTACAGCACGCGCAGCGGGCCGTCGCCCGGCGGACGGGCGCGAGCGCGGCGAAGCGCGCGACGTCGACCGCCGGCGCCAGCCGCCGCACCTTGCCCGCCGCCGCGGGCTGCGCGCCGAGATCGCGCGCCAGCCCCTCGGTGGGCACGGTGATCGCCGCCGCGCGGCGGTAGATCCAGCGCTCGAGCGCCTCCGCCGCCGCGATCGCCCGCGCGTCCGTGAGCGCGCCGAGCTCGATCGCGCTGGCCGGCCAGCGGTCGGCGACGTTGACCACCAGCGGCGCGCGCTTGGCGGCCGCGTACACCACGCCGGCGGCCGCGAGGAACAGCGGCGGGCTCTCGGCCACCACCACGTCGGCGGGGCCCGAGGCCGGCGCGGTGGCGAGCGCGGACGCCGCACAGCGACAGGTGGTTCGCCAGCCGCCGCGCGAACCCGCGGTTGGCGGTCGGGTAGATCGCGCTGCGCACGACCCGCTCGCCGGCCCGCCCGCGCTCGCGCAGCAGCGGCCGGTTGCGGTAGGGCGCCATCACGCGGCCCGCGGGGTAGTGCGGGAAGCCGGTGTGGATCGCCACCTCCCAGCCGAGGTCCGCGAGCCCGCCGCGAGCGCCGAGATGCGCGCCTGCGGCGCCCCCGCCTCGGGCGGGTAGTAGTGCGTCAGGAAGACGACGCGCAAGCCAGGCTCGGTCAGCGCGAGAGCTGCTGCAGCCCCGGGTCGCGGGGGTTGAGATAGAGCGCCCGCCGGTACCACTCGCGCGCCATCCGCTTCGTCCCCCGCGCGGGTCTCGAGATCGCCGAGCAGGCCGAGCGCGACGAACGGTCGGGCTCGATCGCCAGCACGTCGAGCAGCTCCTGCTCGCGCCGCGCCGCGCCGCCCAGCTCCTCGAGCGCGCCCGCCTGCAGGAAGCGCGGCGCGGCGCCAGCGGGTCGAGCTTCTCCGCGGTGCGCGCCTGGTCGAGCCGCTCCTGGGAGCTCGCGGTGGTGTCCGCCCGCGCGGAGCGCACGTACACGTCGGACAGGAAGGCGAGCGCGATCAGCCCGGCGGCGGCGACGGGCACGAGCCGCACGAGCCCCCAGGCGCGCGGCCGCGGGCCGCGCGCGGCACGGCGCCCCTCGGCGGCAGGGCGACGATCGCCACCGCGGTCGAGAGGCACATCAGCCCGAGCCCGGTGAGGCCGGGGATCAGCCACAGCCAGTCGACCATCGACTGGCCGAGCAGGACCGCGCCCGACGCGGCGAGCGCCGACGCCCAGCGCCGCTCGACCAGGACGCACCCGGCCAGCCGCGCACGAGCGCCACCCCGGCGGCGGCGACCACCGCCACCAGCAGCAGCAGCCCACCAGCCCGAGCTCCGAGAGCACGCGCAGCGGCTCGCTGTGGGGATCGTCGAGGTTGGCCTCGGTGACGCGGTCGCGGTAGTAGCGCACGGTGTACGAGCCGTCGCCGACGCCGGTCAGCGGCTCGACTCGAACTCCCGCCAGGCGATCCGCCACAGGTCGTAGCGCTGGCCCCCGGTCGAGCCCAGCCGTGTCTCGGAGGGGGCCGCCGCCGCTGATCTGCTTGAACTCGCTCACCTTGTCGCGCGCGAAGCTCGCCGGCTCGCCCATCGCCCACAGCCCGGCGACGATGCCGGCGAAGGCGAGCACCGCCAGGCCGGCGCCGGCGAGCACCTTGATCCGGCGCAGGCGCTCGGCCGAAGCCCGCAGGCCGCCGTCGAAGAGCGCGAACAGGACCGCCACCACCGCCGCGCCCACGCCAGCTTCACGAGGCCGCGCAGCGCGTGTCCACGGCCGCGGCCGACGTCTGGCGGGCGTCCACGAACGCGTCGTAGGGGGCGAGCAGGTCGCCCGACACGACCGCCACGCACCCGATCGCCAGCTCGCCACCCACGCGCGGCGCACGCGCTCCGGCCCGAGGCCGAGCGCGACGACGGCGCCCGCGCCGAAGCCGATCACGAGCGCCGCGCGACTGCGTCAGCAGCGCGAGCCGAGCGCCACCGCCGCGAGCGCGAACGCGCCGGCGCGCACGAACGGGAGCCGGCGCTGCGCCGCGACCGAGATCAGCGGCCAGAAGCAGAGCGCGAACAGCGCCGCGGTGCCGTTGCGGTAGCCGACCGGCTCGTCGAGCCGCCCCGCGATGAACCAGGCCGTGCCCTTGGACAGCACGAAGGCGAAGCTGAGCGCGACGATCGCCGCGATCCCCGGCAGCAGCCGCGCCGTGATGACCGCCCAGGCGCGTGAAGTGAGCGTCAGGACCGGCAGCGTCACGAGCGCGGCGTACAGCAGCGCCCGCCCGCTGCCCTCCACCGCGGCGCCCGGCCGGCCCGTCCAGGCGAGCGAGAGGACGGTCCAGAGCGCGAACCCCCACATCGCCAGCACCATCGCCAGCGCCGGCCCGCGCACGCCGTTGAAGCGCCCGGCGGCGACGCCGACGAGCGCGAAGATGGCCAGCGGCCCCCAGCTGCGCAGGGCGAATGCGCCGTCCGCCCAGACCGCGATCAGCAGCAGCGTGAGCGCGACCAGCGTCGGCGCAGCGGCAAGCCCTTCGAAGCGGCCCCGCGTGCCGGCTCGGGGGTCACCGCCCGCGGCTCTCCTGGGCGCCGAGCTCGGGTGTGTGGACCTGGGTGATGCCTACTATTGTGCCGAGATGCGTTCACAGCGACGACGTCTGCCGTCCTCGGCCTGGTGCTGGTCCTGCTCGCCCCCGCCGGGGCGGCACTTGCCAGGACCCGTGGAGCGACCCGGCCCCCGGCAGCCCGTCGGGAACCGTGTACCAGATCCCGCTCGACCAGGGCCGGCGGCGACGCGGCGCCGCGCGGCAGGCACTGCAGGGCGGCGCGGCGGCGTGGCCGGCGGCGGCGGTCATCCGGCGGCGGTGCGCGCGGCGGCGGCGCGACCGCGCCAAGACGTCGTCCTCGATCCGCACCAGCGACAACGGCTTCAGCTCGTCACCGACGGTCCCCGGGGCCGCGGCGACTCCCTCGCCGTCGAGCAAGGGCAAGAGCGGCAAGGGCTCCGGCCGGTCGCACAGAGCAGAAGCGCAAGCACGGCAGCGGCGCCGCCACCAAGGAGCAGCAGATCGCGCCGCAGGCGCCGCAGGCGCGCGTCGCCGCCTCCGGCGTCTTTTATCTTCCTATT
>CAVYAD010000025.1:0-194191 GCA_963766275.1 uncultured Actinomycetota bacterium | reverse complement strand
ACAAAAGCTCCTCCAGCCGAGACAGGGGTGTTCTTGATCAGCTTTAACCAGGCCCGTGCACCGCGTTATGGTCGGGCCTCCACCGTTCGGCGCAGTGGCGGGGGACGTGTGCGATCCGGCGAGTTGCGGGGGAAGATGTTGGCGTGTCCGAGCCGAAGCCGTTGAACCCTACAGAGCAGGACGCTCTGGTTAAGCAGATCGGCCTGACTCTCATGCGGGCCGCCCCGGAAGACTGGCGCAGCGTCATCGCGCAGTACCGGGCCACCGGCCGTTACTTCGAGCTGGAGGCCGAACTGCGGTTGCAGGACGGCACCTCGCACTCGTGGGCCGTGCCGCAGGACGTGGCCTCGCTGTTCGCGCGGCTGCGTGCCGGCATGCACCGGGAGGGCAGGGGTAGCTGGACGAACGCCCGCTACCAGCTCGATCACCCCTCCAGCTACAACCTCGACTTCGACCGCGCCGAGCCGAGCTGGCAGACGCCTCCTCCGCAGCAGGCGTACTTCGACGAGATGCGGTTCTTCCCGCGGGTCGACGAGAACGTGCCGGACTGGCTGCGTCGCCGGCTGAACCCGCCGACGCCGGCGTTCCGCACGGTGCGCGTGTTCGACGGTGCCGGTCCGGGCGGCCGCCGTCGGTCAACCGGCCGCCGGTGCCGGAGACCGAGGTCGCGCCGCTGCTCACGTACCTGTCGAACGCCCCGGTCGCCGTGGCCGGGCGTGGCTTCGACGCCGACGTGCTGCACCCGGACTCGCCGCCGGTCGTGCCGTCCGGGTTCCAGACCGACGGCGCGTGGATCTGGCCCGCGGGGGTCTCCTACTACCTGCGCAAGTACGGCGTGCCGCCGGAGCCCGAGCTGGTCGAACGCGCTCGCGCCGCCGGTTTCAGCCTGCCGGAGGTCTCCGAGGAGTCCCGGCTCGCCGCCGCCGCGAACCTCGGCGCCCCTGCCGCGCCTCCCGGCACCGTGGTGCCGGTGCCGCCCGCCCTGCCGGTACCGCCGTCGCCGGAGCCGCAGGTCAAGCAGGAACCCGAGCCCGAACCGGCGTCGGACGAGACGCAGTACGTCACGCCGCCGAAGTTCGACACACCGCCGAAGTTCGACACACCGCCCAAGTTCGACACCGAGCAGGAGCCCGAGGTCGAGGAGTACGACTTCGAGCCGATGTTCCCCGACCAGCAGGCCGTCGAGGTCACCACCGAGCAGCCGCAGGTCGAGCCGGAACCCGAGCGCGAGCCCCAGGACGTGGGCGCCACGGTCGCGGTGCCGCTGCCGGGGCCGACCATCGACGGCCCGCCCTACCGGGTCGTCTTCGACTCCGACGGCGTGCCCGACGTCGACGACAGGCGCCTGCGCGACACGTACGGCGCGGGTATGGACCTCTTCGCCCCGCATCCGAGCGAGGTCGAGGGAGCGGAGCCGGTCGCAGAATCGATCGCAGAACCGATCGCCGAGGAATCGAACGAAACGGACCCCGGCGACGAACAAGATGTCGTGGACGTTGACGACGCACCCGAGATCCCGACCGCCGGGCCGGACGAGCCGGAGCTCCTCACGCACCACCGCGACGAGGAGCTCACGGACCACCTCGTCGCGGACACCGAGGAACGCCCGCGCGACGCCATGCAGGACACGATGGCGTGGAGCCCGGTCCTCGACGAGCCCCTGGAGAGCCCGGCCGAGGTCACCGAAGAGCATCCGATCGTCCCCGTGGCGGAGGACGGGCCCGACCTGGCCGAGGACGAGATCGAGTCCACGGCCTCGTTCGAGCCGGCGCCGTACGAGCAGGAGTCGTTCCAGCAGGAGCCTGCCGCGTTCGAGCCCGCGCCGTTCGAGCCCGCGCCGTTCGAACAGCAGGGCTTCGAGCCCCAGTTCGAGGACAAGCCGCAGTTCGAGAACAAGTTCGGGTCGCCCAAGACGCTCGAACCCGAGGCCGCGCCGGCCTTGCTCGCACCACTGCCGGTCCCGGTGCCCGCGCCGGTCGCGCCGAGGAGACGACCCAGTTCGACGCGGCGCTGTTCAACGAGCCGCAGGTCGAGCACGAGCCGGAACCGGAGCCCCCGAGCCGGAACCGGAACCGGTGAAGCCGCCGCGCCAGGTCACGCAGGAGGAGGACCGAGAGCTCGCGGGCACCCGCCGCGCGCTCGACGACCTCAGCGTGCCGCACGGCGTGTACCGGATCGGCGAGCCCGCCGACCGCACCTGGACGCTGCGCCTCGACGGCGACAGCTGGGAGGTGTGCTGGTTCGACCACGGCCCGAAGAGCCCCGTGCGGTTCGACAAGGTCGAGGACGCGTCGGCGTACCTGCTCGGCAAGCTCGTGCTGGGCAACTTCCGCACGATCGTGCGGACGCCACCACGCCACCGCCACCACAACGGCCGATGAGCAACGGTTTCCGCGAGGAGCCGCGTCGTCCCGTGCCGCCGCAGCGCCCGCCGATGCCCCAGCCGCAGGCCCCGCAGGCACCGGCCCCCCCCGCCGGCACCCGCCCGGTCCACAGGCGCCGGTCACCGCCACGCCCGCCCACGCAACGGTCTCGGCCCCCGCGCCGGCACCGTCGCGGCGGCCGTGGCCCAGGAGGAGCCGTCGAAGCGGAAGTTCCCGATCGGTCCGCTCGCGGGCGAGCCGCCGCTGACGTTGTTCCGCCACAAGCAGATGTTCGAACTGCCGGCGGGCACCGAGATCGACCGCTACGGCGACCAGAACGGCAACCTCGTCTACGTGGCGGGCACCCCGTTCCCGGAACGCAGCCTCGTGCCGTCGTGGATCAACCGCCCGTACCGCGTGTACCGGTTGCGCCGCCCGCTCGAGGTGCTGACCGGCGTCGCGGTGCCGTGGTTCGAACAGCCCGGTGGCGGAACGGCCTACCTGCTGCCGAAGGCGGTCGAGGAGATGGTCGCCGACGGCGTGCTGGTGGAGATCACGGGATCAGCCGACAACTAGTCCGTAGGCGGCGGCGAAAGCGATCGCCTGGTCGATGTCGATGAGGGCTCCGGCGAGCTTGGCCTGCCGGAGCCCGTTGGCGTCCACCGCCGCCCCACGCAGGTCCGCGCCCTCCAGCTTGGCGTCGAGCAGCCGCGCGCCCATCAGGTCCGCCTTGCTCAGGTCGGTGTTGCGCAGATCGGCCTCGCTGAGGTTCGTCTCACGGAACCGCTGCCCACTCAGCTTCAGGCCGTAGCAGCGGCGCTTTCACGAACGACGCCAACGTGAAGTCCACCTCGGTGAAGGTGATCGGCCGCAGCACGCAGTCGACGAAGTTCGAACCCATGAGGCTGCACGAGTAGAACGACGCCCGGGTGAGCACCGTGCGGTCGAACGTGCACTGCCGGAACGCCGTCGCCTGGTGCTTCGACTCGCCGAGGTCCGTCCGGGTGAAGTCGCACCGGGTGAACGTGCACCCCGTCGTGACGAGCTCGCGGAGATCCGCTTCGGTGAAGTCGCAGTCCGTGTAAGACCTTTTCTCCCAGTGCTGACCGGGCAGCACGGCGTCGGCGTAGTCCTCGCCGACCTCTTCGACCAGTGTTGTCCACTCTCACACTCTCGCACCCTCGGCGTGTTGGTAACGTGCGGGTGGCCGGGCGACCCGCCCGACGAAGTCAACGAAGACCGTCATTCGGGAAGGCTCATGACCCGCACGCCCGTGAACGTCACTGTCACCGGTGCGGCCGGCCAGATCGGCTACGCACTGCTCTTCCGCATCGCTTCCGGCCACCTGCTGGGTCCCGATGCCCCCGTCAACCTTCGCCTGCTGGAGATCACCCCCGCGCTGAAGGCCGCCGAGGGCACCGCGATGGAGCTGGACGACTGCGCCTTCCCGCTGCTCAAGGGCATCACGATCACCGACGACGCGAAGACCGCGTTCGACGGTGTCAACGTGGCTCTGCTCGTCGGCGCCCGCCCCCGCACAAAGGGCATGGAGCGCGGCGACCTGCTGGAGGCCAACGGCGGCATCTTCAAGCCGCAGGGCGAGGCGATCAACGCCGGTGCCGCGGACGACGTGAAGGTGCTCGTGGTCGGCAACCCGGCCAACACCAACGCACTCATCGCGCAGCAGCACGCGCCGGACGTCCCGCGTGAGCGCTTCACCGCGATGACGCGTCTGGACCACAACCGCGCCCTGTCGCAGCTCGCCAAGAAGCTCGGCGTCGCGGTCACCGAGATCGAGAACATGACGATCTGGGGCAACCACTCGGCCACCCAGTACCCGGACCTGTTCCACGCCAAGGTCGGTGGCAAGACCGCCGCCGAGGCCGTGAACGACCAGGCGTGGCTCGAGAACGACTTCATCCCGACCGTCGCGAAGCGCGGTGCGGCGATCATCGAGGCCCGTGGCGCGTCGTCGGCCGCCTCGGCCGCGAACGCCGCGATCGACCACATCTACGACTGGGTCAACGGCACCGAGTGGACCTCGATGGCGATCCCGTCGGACGGCTCCTACGGCGTGCCCGAGGGCATCATCTCGTCGTTCCCCGTCCGCACGTCGGGTGGTTCGTACGAGATCATCCAGGGCCTGGAGATCGACGAGTTCTCCCGCGCCCGCATCGACGCTTCCGTGGCCGAACTGGTCGAGGAGCGCGACGCCGTGAAGGGCCTCGGCCTCATCTGATCCGTGGCAGGGTGGGCACGTGCGGATTCCATGGGACGTGCCCCAGCCACAGCTCTCCGATGACGTGCACCCTGCGCTCGCTGACGCTGCTCGTGCGGCGTCAGCGGCGTATGGGCGCGCACGCACTATGCACACCCGTCTGGAGCTCCGCGAGGAAGTCGCGGACGGCGCCGACGGAACGCCGACGATGCGCGTCGATCGCATCGTCGAGGACGCGATCCTGGAGACCATCCACCGCAATCGCGTGAACCTGCTGTCCGAGGAAGCCGGGTTCGTCGACAACGGCTCGTCGGTCACCCTCGTCATCGACCCGGTCGACGGGTCCGCGAACGCCGCTTTCGGCGTGCCGCTCTCGTGCTTCGCCGGTGCTGTCGTCCTCGACGGCACCGCGGTCGAGGCGTTGACGACATGGTTCGACACCGGTCGCGCCTGGCACGCCCGCGCCGGGGTCCCGACCTCGTTCCGCACCACGGGCCGTACGTCGCTCGATGGCGCGTCCGTGTGTTTGATGCGCCCCAAGACCGGCACTCAGGATGCGTGGCTGCGCATCGCGAACCGGGCCGACCGAATCCGGGTGCTGTGCACGACCTGCCTGGAGACGATGCTGGTCGCCGAGGGCACCGTCGACGCGTTCATCGATCCGGGCAGCGACACGCACCGGATCATGGACCTCGCGACGGCGCTGGTCACGGTGCCCGCTGCCGGTGGGGTGCTGCTCGATCTGCGAGGCAGGCCGTTCACGTTCGACCCCGACCTCACCCGCCGGTGGTCAGGGGTGGCGGCAGCGACTCCTCAGCTCGCCGAGGAGTTGATCGCGACCGTGCTCGGCTAGATTGCGCCGCGCGGTTCGACGATGCAGTCGGGGCCGGGGAACACCAGGCCCTCGTGTCCGTCGTTGAAGCGGACCAGGTACGGCGGCGAGCCGTCGGTTCCGCGGACCTCGAGAATCTCACCGAGGCGTTCTTCGAGGCCGACCGAGCGGCTGTGGACGTGGAGCCTGTCACCAACTGTTGCTTGCATGATGCTGCAACACCTCCGGCGTGCGGTGAAAACTAGGCGCGGTAAAGCCTAGGCCGACACCGGAGGTGCGCAACAGGGTCTCAAGGGCTCATCCGCCGCAGGCTGCGGAGACCTTCGCGGCGAGGTCGGCCTTCTGCTGCACCCAGTCCGCCGCCGAGGTGACGTTCTGCATGCCGTTGGCCGCTTCCTCGAGCGCCTTCTTCACCTGCTCGTCAGGAGCGGAGGTCGCGAGCTTCTCCAGCTCCGCGGCCTTGGCCTGGGTCTCCTCCAGCGCCTTCTGCGGGTCGCTCATGTCCGGCGAGAACCCGACCAGCTGGATCGCATCAGCGCACAGCTTGACCTTGTCCGCGGTGTCGCTGACACCCTGGATGGCGTCGCAGCCGGTGAGGCTGCCCATCGCGATGACGGCTGCCGCCAGCGGTCCGACTAGGCGCATTCGTTCTCCTTCTGCCCGATGTGTCCGTTTGTCTCACTGTTGACTCTACCGACGGACGTCCTGCGCGACCTGGCGTTGGTACAGCTTCCGAATAACGTCGTCGATCTCCGGCTCCACGACGGCGAGGTCGTGCACCTCGACCTGCCGCACCACCTGGGTGATCAACTGCGCCGCCGTGGTCTCCGCCCGCCTGAACGTGAGGTGGTGTCGCAACCCGTTGACCTCGCTGCGCACCGCCGTTACTCCAGGGACGTCCGGTGCCGGGCCGGGTTGCACCAGGTCGATGACCAGCGTGCGGTCCGGCGTGACCTCCTCACGCAGGGTCGCGAGCGAGCCGTCCGCGAGCACCATGCCGTGGTCGATCACCATCAGCCGCGGGCAGAGTCGTTCGATGTCGTCCAGGTCGTGCGTGGTGAGCAGGAGCGTGGTGCCGCGGCGGGTGTTGATGTCCGCGAGGAACTCCCGCAGGCGTTCCTTGGACTCCAGATCGAGCCCGATCGTCGGCTCGTCGAGCACCAGCAACTCCGGCGCGTGCAACAGAGCCGCCGTGATCTCGCCGCGCATCCGTTGCCCCAGCGAGAGCTGCCGCACCGGGGTGATCAGAAGCTCTTGCAGCCCAAGCAGTTCGACGCACTCGTCGAGCCTGGTCCGGTAGTCGTTCTGCGATACGCGGTAGATCGACTTCAGCAGGTCGAAGCTGTCCTGCAGCGGCAGGTCCCACCAGAGCTGGCTGCGCTGACCGAACACGACACCGATACGTTTCGCGAGATCGCGCCGCTGCTTCGACGGGTCGACACCGCCGACCCGCACATGCCCGCTGGTCGGCACCAGGATGCCGGTCAGCATCTTGATCGTCGTCGACTTGCCCGCACCGTTCGGCCCGACATACCCGACGGCCTCGCCCGCCTTGACCTCGAACGTGACCCCGTCCACCGCGGTAACGGTCTTGTAGTTGCGCCGCAAGCCTTTCGACGTGGCGACCTTGAACTCTCTGCGGAGCTCCCTGACCTCGATCATGATCCCGTTCCCCGGTAGCGCCTGATCGCGAACCGCCACACCAGCCCGGCAGCCGCCGCCGCCAGCGCCGCGACGAGCGGTGATGTCCAACTGACCCAGCCCGGCAGTCCGAGCGGATCCTCTTTCCCGAGCAGCGCGAGGCTCGGGTAGTACGCGACGAACGCGCCCGGCACGATGAACGCCATCACCCAGCGCAGCGGCGCGGAGTAGACGTTGACCGGGTACGACGTGAACGCGTTGCTGCCGTAGGTGAAGGCGTTGGCGAACTCGCGGCCCTCCACGACCCAGAAGCACACCGAGCACGTCACCACCCAGATCGAGCTGAAGATGACGGCCCCGGCGACCGGTGTGGCGATCGTCAGCGCGACCTTCGCCGGCGTCCAGCCGACGTCGACGTGCATCAACGCGTAGATCATCACCGCGACCGCGCCGATGATCCGCCCGATCCTCCTGAGCCGGATGTCCGACACCATGATCTGCGGCAGCGTGCCCAGCGGCCGCATCAGCAGCACGTCGAAACTGCCGGTGCGGATGTACGTCGGCAGGTTGTCGAGCTGCCCCGCGAACAGGTCCGCGATCCCGAACGCCGTGCCCGCGAACGCGTACATCAGCAGCACTTCGCTCCTGGTGAACCCGCCGAGCGCGTTGACGTGGCTGAACAACACCAGGATCACGACCAGCTCGATCCACTGCGCCAGCACCTGCGTGACCAGGTCCAACGCGAACGACGTGCGGTAGGACATCTGACTCTTCAGCCGCGCGCCGATCAGCCGCGGGTAGATCGTGTCAGCCACCCTGGACCACCACCTTGCGCACGGCCCGCTGCAGCGCGAAGTGGCCGACCGCGAGGAGCGCGACCGCCCAGAACACTTGGTAGAGCAGGATCTTCGCCATGTTTCCGTGCCCGAGGAACACGTCGATCGGCGCCTGCATCAACGCGGGGAACGGGGTCATCCACAGCACGTCCCTTGCCCAGCCGGGGAAGAACGCCAGCGGCACGGTGAGCCCGCACAGCAGCCCGGACGTGATGTTCCAGAACCCGTACAGCCCCCGGTTGTCGATCAGCCAGAACGCGCTGAGGTCGATCAGGAACCGGCACGCGAAGCAGACGACGAGCGCGATGACCGCGCTGATCAGAAACAGCGGCCATTGGATGACGGTTTTGGGAAGCTGGAAAGGGAACAGCAGCATGCCGAACGCCATCGGCGGCACCAGCCTGGTCAGGAACGTGAACCCGCCGCGGCCGAGATCCTCCGCGAGCAGGGCCGCCTGCAGGTTCCACGGCCGGTACAGATCGACTACGACGTCACCGGATCGCACGCGCTCGGCGAGCTCGTTGGTCCCCCACAACAGGATGAACCCGAGCAGCCCCTGCCCGATCCAGACGTACGTGTTTGCAGCAGCGATGTCGTAATCCGCGATGACACCGTTCGCCGCCGTGAGTGCGGCGGCGATGACGGCGACCCGCAGCAGGCCGAAGACCACGTTCGCGGTCATTCCGGCCAGCATCGCTTGTCGGTAGGTCGAGAACCTTCGGAAGCCGGCAATGATCAAATGAGCGTGAACACGCACATCGATCCACATTACGGCCCGTCGCAAGTGGATTTACTGGGGGCCGAACGCGCTGGTGACGTCCTCGCCGATCTCCGGGTTCTTCCCGAAACACAGGTAGTAGTTGCGGTCGCCTTCCTTGAACCCGACCGCGGTGATCTCCCAGCCGGTCGTGTCCACGCCAGGCTTCGTGTTGGCCTTCATCACCGCGGGCGTGCACGTTTTCGCCAGTTCGGGTGATTTTACGAGGTCGTCCGGGTCCGCCTTGGGGATGTCGCCCGAGAGCCAGCCGCCCGCGAACGCCTCCCAGAAGTGCTCATCCGCGCAGCTCGCCCGCTTACGTGCCGTGGCGGCCTGGCCACCGGAGTGGTTGATGCCCGCGAAGCAGGTCGACTTGTCGATGCAGTACCCGCTGTCGCACACCTTCAGGAACGGCGGCGCCTCCTGTGGTGCCGTGTTCGTCTTGTTCGGCCCGTCACCACTGGCCTGCGTCTTGTTGCCTCCGAAGTTCCACACGAGCACGCCCGCCGTGACCGCGACGACGAGCCCTGCGGCCACGAGCGGCCACTTCTTCTTGGCGCTCGGTGGTTGTGGCTGCTGGGTGAGGCTGCGCAACTCGTCCCGCAACTGCGCCGCCGTCGCCGTGCGCTGCGTCGTGTCCGGGTGCAACGCCCTCGCGATCGTGTCGTGCAGCGCCTGCGGCACCCCGTTGACCGTCGGCACCGGCCTCCTGAGCACTTCGCCCAGGTGATCAAAGCTCGTGATCGGCCACGGCACCGGCCTCGGCGGCTTGCCCGCGAGCAACGTGTAGAGCGTCGCGGCGAGTGAGTAGACGTCAGCTTGTGGAGTGGGCTGCGCCATCGCGAACGCCTCCGGAGGCGCATAACTCGGGCTCAGGGCGTCCCGCGTGACCGTGCTCCCGCCCTGCGCGTCGAGCAACGCCGCCAGCCCGAAGTCCGCGAGCTTCGGCGTCCCGTACCGGTCCACGAGAATGTTGCCGGGCTTGATGTCCCGGTGCAGCACACCTTCCTGATGTGCCGCCGCCAGCGCGTCCGCCAGCTTGATCCCCAGATCCCTGACCCGCTCGGCGTTGAACGGCCCGGTCTGGTCGAGCTGGTCGGCCAGCGACCCGCCCGTGCACAGTTCCATCACCATGTACGGCGTGCCCTGCGGCGTGATGTTCGCATCGTGCACCCCAACCACATGCGGATGGCCCGGAGAGTTTCGCCGCGGCGCGCGCCTCCCTGAGGAACCTCCTGCGATCCCGCTCATCGTGCAGCGCCCGGTTGTCGATCTTCACCGCGACGTCTCGCGCGAGCTGCTGTCTGATGCGCCTTGTAAACGGTGGCGAACCCGCCTGCACCAAGGGGTCTCAGCTCACTCAGGCCAGGGATGTGCGGTGCGGTCACGCGCGCACCCTAATTGGGCGACACACGGAGACCGTGCGGGCCCAGGGGCTCAGCCACCTCAGACTGCGGTTTTCGCACGGCCGCCAGCACCGCGTCGAGAAGTCCTGCGGTGCAGGCTAGTCGTGCTGCTCCACGTAGTGCGCGATCAGCTTCGGCGCCGCGTAGATCACGCGGTCCTCTGATTCGACGCTGGATCTCCGAGCACCCCGAGCGACACCTGCCGATTCCCATGCGGACAGGTCTCCGCGAGCTGGGACCGCAGAGCTCGCAAACGTGGACGCCTCCGTACACGTTACTTCGTGGCGATCGGCGAGTTCGAGCAATGCAGTCCGAACTCGGGTTCGTCCGTCCCTTGTCGGACACGACCGCTCCTGCCGAGCATCCGACGTTCAACGTCGTGCGGTCCGGATCGGAGTCGCCGTACGTCGTAACGGCTCGGTCCGCGTATGCGTCATCAGTAGTCCGTGTACCGTTTCGCGCAGGCTGCCCAGTGGCAGACGCCATGTTCGGCTCGATGTATCCGCTCAGAGGAGTCACTTGTCCACCGAGGACGAACCACGTGCGATGGAGAGCTTGCCGTCCGACCAGGATGCAGCATGTAGTTCGGACACGTAGCCGCCCGCTCCGCTGAGATTGCGACCGGGTCGGAGTACCCGAGCTCGGCCCTGATTCCAGGGTAGGCGTTAGTCCATGACTCCGGCGTCCGGGCCGTGGAAGTGGACCTCCTTGACCGACCTCCGGACTCTGGTGTTGGGGATCGAGAACCAGTCCACCGGGTCGTCGCCGTGGCCCGAAGTGGTCAGCCGGTGCTCGACCGGCATGTGGCCATGGCCGGACAAGGTCCGATTTCCCCGTACCTGTGCCCGCCCTCGTAGATCTCGCGCGCGAGATGGTGACTTCCCTGACTGTACGCACCCTGCAGGTTGTGGTTCGGGAGCCGACGTCGGGGATCCGCTTGAGCGTCTTCGCCGCGGTGGCCGCCATGCCCGCGACCGGGACCATCGCCGCCGCCGACAAGCCCGGCCTCAAGCCACCGGCCTTCAATCGCGTAGAAGAGCGCGTTGATGCCGTCAAAGAGCTCGCCGACGACGGGAACCATGCCGAGCGCGTCGAACGCCAGGTGCCACGCCTCGCCAGGGTTCTCCTGGTAGTCCCGAAGCATCTTCGTCAGTCCGGCCCCGAGGAGGTCGCCGTCGGGCCGCTTCGGCTGGCCCAGTTCCGGCGCGCCGAAGACCGAGATGACGTCCTTCATCAGCAGGATGTCGGCCTTGGTGATCGACCTCTCGATCTCCTGGTACGACAGGGCCACACCGTCGCTCGGGTCGACCTGGTCGGCGAACTGCTGCGACGGCGTTGTCGGCGATGAGGAGACGGGCGCGTCGTAGGAGTCGCCGTAGAGCGGTTGGTCCAGTGCTGCCGGGATCGGCATCGGGTTGTTCATCGCGGCGCGGCGGTTCTCCGCGCGTGCTGCGATGGCCGGGTCCGGTGGCGGCGGCGGTTGGTAGTTGTAGCCCTGGGGCTTGTTCGGGTTGCGGCCGCCGGGTTCGGTGTCACCGTCGCCGGAGCCGTTGACGCACGAACCGGGGCTGTACGACACCAGGAGGCTGGGGTCGCGTCCGCCGGGGCAGGGCGTGCCGCAGGGGTTACCAGCGAACGCCTTGATGGCCGTGCAGTCGTCGCCGCCCTGGCTGCGCTTGGGCGGGATACGCGGCGACGGGGCCGGCTTGCCGTGCTTTTCCCCTTCGCAGATGTAGCCGTGGCCCGAAGGGTGGCCCCCGCAGTGCTGCGAGTCCCAGTCGCCCCAGTTTCCCGACGGCTCATTGCCACTGGGGTCGCTGTAGTTCGACGGTGCACCCGCCGCGTAGTTGTAGCGGTGTGCGAACGACGACGGGTTCGCCGGCAGCGGCACCGAGTCGCGGCTGGTGAACGCGCCACGAGCCGGGTCGTACCAGCGGGCCGTCATATTGACCTGGTCGGTGTCCGGGTCGGTCCAGTCGCCCTGGTACCCGAGCACGCGCTTCGACCCGCCGATGACCTTGCCGTACGGGTCGTAGGAGGTCGTGTCCGTCATCGAGCCGGTCGCCGGGTCCAGCGACCCGACCACGTCGGAACGGCCGTTGGACACCGCGAGTCGCTTGGTGCCGTTCTGCTGCACGGCGAGCAGGCCGGCGCCAGGGCCGCGGCTGAAGGTCGACGAACCGTCGGACGCGAGGTCGTTGCCGGTACCGGAGTAGGCGAAGGTGGTCGAGTTCCGACGAACCACCCGGTCGAGGCCGTCGTACGAGTACGTGGCCGCGCCCTGCGACGTCAGGCGATCGAACGCGTCGAACTTGGACTGCTGCGTGCCCTTCGACACCGTGGTGCCGCGCGGCGAGTAGACGTAGGAGTCGGTTCCGTCGGACAGCAGGCGGTTGCGTTCGTCGAACGACGCCGTCTTGCCTGCCGCGGAGACCCGGTTTCCGGCGGCGTCCCAGCCGTACGTGGTCTCGACCCCGTCGGCCTTCCAGGACGTCATCCGCCCCAATGTGTCGTAGCCGTACTCCTGCAGCGCGGGGCCGGCGTACCCGGTTGTGGAGATCGAACGGACCTGGTTCGCCGCGTCGTAGCCGTATGTCATCGACGCGCCAGCGACGGAGTCGGTCTTCAGGCGACCGAAATCGTCGTAGGTGTACTCCCGCTTGCGGCCGCCACCGAAGTCCATCGACTTCATCTGGCCGACCTCGTTGTACGCAGCGACCTGGAGCATGCCGGTCAGGCTGTCCTGGACGCTGTTGAGCCTGCCGTTGGCGTAGGAGTAGACGGACGAACCGGAGGCGTCGGATCGCTTGGTCCGACGGCCGTCGTCGTCGTAGGTGAACGACGATGAACCTGATGGGCCCGAAGTGGTGAGTAGGGCGCCACGGTCGTTGTGGGTGAACGTGTTCGTGCCGCCGGGAGCGCTGATCGAGGTCAACCGCCCGAGCACGTCGTACGAGCTGACTCGCTCGACGGTCGGAGCTTCAGCGCCGGAACCGGTTTCCCGGGTCAGCTGTCCGCGCAGGTCGAACGTCCGCTCGCGGGTCACCCCACCAGGAGCGACGGAGCGAACCGGCAGGCCACCTGTGTCGTAGGAGGTCTTCCACGTGCGGTCGGCAAGAGAAGGATGCGCCGAGGTGGAAGGTTCCACAGTGGATTCAGGCAGGCCGAGCGAGTTGTAGGTGTAGTAGGTGGAGAGCTGCTTGCCGTTGGTGTAGCGCGTTGTCCGCCCGGAAGCGTCGTAGCCGAAGCTGGTCGTGACCGACTCCGGTTCCGCCTGCTGCACAACGCGACCAAGCGCGTCGTAGGTGAACGTCCTGACGCGGTCGAGCGCGTCACGTGTCGTCTCCACGTTGCCGGCCAGGTCGTACGTGGCCGACTGACGCCGCAGCAGCTGGCCGGCCGGGTTGAAGTCGACGCTGTTCTTGACGCGCCCGGCCGTGTCGTAGTTGGTGCGGGTGGAACGCCCCAGCGCGTCCTTCACCGTGGAGGGGCGGCCGGCCATGTCGTAGCCGAAGTGCGTGGGCACACCGGCCGGATCGACGGACTTGATCAGAGCGCCGACCGCGTCGTAGGCTGAAAGTTCGCTTCGAACCGGTGGGGGACAGGGTCTCCAACACCTCGCCCGCGTCGTTGTACCTCAGCTTGCTGGTGAACGTGCCGGGCTGCGGCCTGCGCTCGAGCTGGGTCGCGGTGATCAACCGGCCCAGGTCGTCGTAGGTGCGCTCGGAACGCGCGCCGTCGGCGTTGACGGTCGAGAGCAGTTCACCCACGCGGGTGTAGGTGAAGGCGTTGGTGCCCTGTGACTCGCCAGGTGTGACCGCGTCCGGGTGGGCGACCTCGACCAGGCGGTCCATCTGGTCGTAGCTCATCCGCGTCACGGCGCCGCGTGCGTCGGTGACGGCGGAGAGGTTGCCGGCGCCGTCGTAGTCGCGGTGGGTCATCCGAGGTGTGATCACGTGGACGAGCCCGGCGGCGTGTACGACGGGGCGAACGCCTCCATCAGGCGGCCGAGCTTGTCGAACGTCGAGCGCGACGTCTGTCCGCTAGGTCGACGGCGTCGGTCGCCTGGCCGAAGGTGTTGTAGCCGATCTTCGTCTCGGGGCGGGTCCGCACTGCGGCGGTGCCGTCGCCGGACTCGACGGCCACCTCGGGCATTTCGTGCCGATGACGCGGCCGAGCATGTCGTAGGTGATCTCCGCCATCGTCGAGGTCCGCGCGGGTCGTGCACGGAGCTGAGCTGGCCCTGCGGGTTGTAGCCGCGGACCGTGGTCAGCCACCTGCCGTCGACTTCACGGCCTCCGATGTCTGCCTGCCCGCGGTGTCGTAGCCGTACTCGACGGTCTCGGACTCGCCGGCGGTGAACTGCGAGCCGGTGTTGGATTCGACGCCGGTGCGGACGACCGTCTTGACGTTGCCGTTCGGGTCGTACGTGAGCGCGGTGCGGCGCTTCAGGCCGTCCGGGTCCGCCGTCGTCGCGGTGATGCGGCCGACGCGGTCGTATTCGGTCGTGGTGACCTGGTTGCCGGTACTGACGACCTTGGTGACGTTGCCCGCGGCGTCGTAGGTGAAGTCGGCGAGCGTGATGTCGCGCTTGGTGCCGTCCTCGTTCTGGAAGCCCTTGGCGTAGGTCTGCTTGAGCAGGCCGTCGGTGTAGTAGCGGTAGGCGGTCTTGCGGCCCATCGCGTCGGCCTGCTCGACGAGCTCGCCAGCGAGGTCGTAGGTGAACGCCGCGACCACGAGGTGATCGTTGGCCGAGACCGGGTCTTCCTCTTCGTCCGGCTCGGAGGGCGTCCACTGGTCGCGCCAGCCGCGTAGGCGGACCTCGGAGACCATGTTGCGAGCGGTGTAGGCGTACTCGTACTTGACGCCGTTCGCGCCGACCATCCAGGTGCGGTTGCCGAAGCTGTCGAAACCGAAGCTCGTCTCACGGCCCTCGGCGTCCACGAGCCGCTTGGCGCGGTTGCGGTCGTCGTACTCGGTCGTGGTGACCCTCGTCGGGTCACCGCCGGTGAGGTCGCTCGCTTCGACGCGTTGCGGGAAGCCGTCGACCGTGTAGTCGGTCTTCACCTTCAGCTGGTGTGAGACGTTGGTGACCGGGTTCTTCACCACCGGCTGCGTCACGCTGTCCACTCTGGACAGTTGGTCGTAGGTGGTTGCGGTGAAGGTGCCGTTCTGGGTGGTGCGTTCCTTGCGGCCAAGCGCGTCGTAGCTGTAGGTGGTGACGAGGCCCGTCGGCGTGGTGACCTCGGCGAGGTCACCGGTCGCGTAGTAACGGAACTTCGTCTTGGCCAGGCGGGCGTCGGTGCTCTCGGTCACCAGCCCTGCCGGGGTGGTGCCGCCGCCGAACGCCAGCTCGTCGCCGGTCGTGTAGAGGTGCTTCACCACGGCGCCGTCCGGCGTCGTCTGGGTGTCCAGCTCGCCGAGCGTGGTGTAGGTGTAGCTGGTCTTGTAGGTGTTGTCGGTCGCGTTCGCGGAGCGGGCGTCGCGGGACGCGATCACCTTGTCCAGCCGCGGATCCGTCAGGTTCGACTCGTTGGTGAAGAACTCGTAGTACGACGTCTGGCAGTTCGCCGCCGCACGGCACGACGTGCGCGAGGTGATGTTGCCTCGCTTGTCGTGCACGAGCTTGACCTGGTTGCCGTTCTCGTCGGTGATCGTGCTCTGGAACCCGGCGTCGTTGTACTCGTAGGACCGTGCACCCTGCATGTCAACGGGCACAAAGGAACCAGGTCCGCCGCCGACGGGCACTTCGCAGAACGAACCGCCCGGCTGGCTCACACACGTCGTCGTTGTCGTGGTGGGCGTTGTCGTCGGTGTCGGCCGGTCCTCAGGGCGGGTGGACATGCCCAAAGGCGAGAGATAGCGCAGGATTCGGCCGCGTAACGGGTCGTAGTCGTAGAAGTGCGCCCGATTTCCGGGGTCGATCACCCGGACCGAGCGGACGAGGTTGTTGTCCGAACCGGTGACGATCGGCTCGCTCAGCGTCCACTTGCCGCCGTTGCGGTCGACCAGCGTCCGCATCCGGTCGCGCTGCGGGTCGTAGGTGACCTCGGCGGCGATCTTGCCGCTCGGCAGCGTGACCTTCTTCAACTGGTCGGCGGCGTTGCGGGCCGCGACGTGCGTCTTGATGGAGGGCGTGCCCAGTGTGTGCACGTAGACGGCGACCTCGTCGATCAGGCCGTTGAAGTGCCTGCGGGCATTGGCGCCCCACGCGGGCCAGTCCGTCGCCGCGAACGCCTGTGTCGCACCGACCTGCAGGTACTCCAGGCCGAACGTGTCGACCTGGCCGTCCATGGTGCCGACCTGGACGCCGTCGAGGTACAGCCACTGCTTGGCGACCGTGCTGGTGAGCACGACATGGTGCCACGCGTTGTCGTTCACCGCCGCGGTACTGGTCATCATGTTGATGGAGCCGTGCCAGAACTGGCCGCGCAGCTTGCCATCCGTGCCCACGTAGAGCAGCGGCATTGTGGCCGACTTCGGCGTGGTGCCGAACGGGGTGTCCTGACCGCCGACCAACGGGCCGTCGCCGCTGGTCTTGAACCACAGCTCGATCGAGTTCTCGCGGCTCTTGCGCAACTCGCCGCGCGGCAGCGTCACCAATGATGTGCTGCCGTTGAACAGGGCCGCGCGATCTCCAGCCCCCGCAACGCCTTCACCTTCGCCGGTGCGCGTGACATCGGTGTAGCGGCCGGTGTCCTTGCCGACGTTGATTGCGATCTCACTGCGCGCGTCGGCGCCCTGAGGCTCACCGAACCGCCAGTATCCGTCCGGCTTGGAGTCGATCACCGCGCTGCGGAAGTGCGAACCCTGTTGGTAGTCGTACTTCGTGCAGTTGGTCAGCGGGTCGCAGACGCTGATCAGCCGGTCAGGGTTGTTGTTCGCGGTGTCGTAGGTGTACTTCCAGGTCGCGGTCTTGCCGTTGACCGGGTCGGAGCTGACCGTGGCGACGTGGTTGCCCACCCACGTGAAGGTGAGCTTGCGGTTGCTGGTCTTGTTGGTCGCGGTCTTGAGCTTGCCCTGGTCGTAGACCAGTTCGACCCAACGCCCTGCGGCGTCCCGGATTTCGCGCAGCTTCCCGTCCGGGTTGAAGACGTGGAACGTGTTCGCCTTGTCCGTGAGGGTCCAGCCGCCATCCGGCTGCGGCACGAGCGTCGCCCACCTGCCCGGCGGCGGTGCGAGGCGGCCGCCGGTCGGGTTGCCGTTGGCGTCGAGGTTGGCGCCGAAGCGCACCTGCTGCCCGTCGGGGTAGGTCATCACGACGTTGCCGGAACCGTCGGCGTCCGGCGTGATCTTCATGTCGTACCGGCTTGACCAGCCGGCGCCGAAGAGCGAGTCGCGGCGCGGATCCAGGCTGTTGTACGTGCGGTTGAGGGTGAGCTCGGGGCCGACCGTCGTCACCGACGCGTCGACCGCGCCCGTCGTGTAGTTGCCGACCTGTGGCGCGAAGTCACCGCCCGCACCGCTGTAGGGCGCGGTGCCGAGGTGCGCGGTGATGTCGGGCTGCGGCACCGCGGTCAGCAGGGTGCTGAACCCCAGCGCGATGCTCTCCTTGTCCAGCGCGTCGTACGCGTAGACCCGCCACTTGTAATCCGTGCTCCACAACAGCTTCCCGCTCGGCACGGTCCAGGTCTGGCCGGCGACCTTGCCGGAGTCGAAGCAGTTCGCCTCGTTCTTGTCGCAGATCTGGAACCGGTACTTCAGTGCGCTTCCCGGCGGCGCGTCAAGGTCGATCGCCCGCGCCCAGAACGCGGGCCTCAGCGTCGGCGACGAGTGGCCGTTCGGTGGCCACTGTTCCTGCACGGCGGGCGCGAGGTTCTCGATGCGCAACGTCAATCCCGCCGGGGCGACCTGCTCGTCGGTGAACCAGGCGCCACCGCGGCGAAGCATGGAGAACTCGAACCCGTACGTGGCCGCAGGAGCCTGATGGATCTTGGCGGTGAGCGTGACCGACGCGCCGCGCGCCAGCGTGCCCGGCAGGGTCGCGGACTCGGCCCAGCCGAGGTACTCGCCGTTCGCGCCGAACTTCCGGTACCCCAGCGCGAAGTCGTTCGAGCCCCAGTCCATGGCGCTGCGGTTGGTGACGGTGAGCTTGACGTTGCCGTCGCGGTTGCTCAGCACCGCCGGTTCGGGAACCGGGTTCTCCCACTTGTAACCCGCGTCGTAGGGGGAGTGCGTGATCGCGAGGCGCGGCGGGTTCGCCGTGCCGGCGCCGGTGAACTTCTTCCAGCTGCGTCCATCCGTCTCGGACGCGCGCACGGTGAGGCCGAAGTTCGCCTGCTCGTGGTTCACCCAGCGCTGCACGAGCGCGCGACCCGCGTCACCCAGCGGAACCAGCTCGGTCGCGGTAGGGCACTTGGACACCGTGGTGCGCGGCGCGATCCAGCCGTGCGCGAACTCCGCGCTGCCCAGCGCGTTGCCGTCGTAGCCAGGGCCGGGGAAGCGGTGCTGGTTGCTCGCCGTCCAGCCCTGCGTGACCGCGTGCACCGTGATCGGGAACGGGCGGCAGGACGTGGAGTGGTAGTTGGTGATCGCGAGCTGGGTGCCGAGGATCCGGTGGTTGCGCAGATCGTTCTCGATGTTGGGGAAGTCGATGTAACTCGCGGCCGTGAACGAACCACCGTCGACGACATGGCCCGCGCGCAGCTCACCGCCCGCCTGGCTCCAGTTGCTGCCGTCGCCGTTCTTCTGCACGAACATCGACTGCGTCGCGTCCTTGCGGTGCACCGGCGGGTCGACGACGACCGGATAGACGCGAGCGGGGTCGCGCAGCCACGCCGAGTCGAGGCTGACCTGCAGTACCTGCTGCCCGTTCTGGCTCAGCAGCTCGTACTTCACGCCGCGAGACTCGGCCGTGATGCCGGAGATCTCGCCCTTCTTCGAGTCGGCCATGTAGCCGCTCGGGATGACGGCGCGTTCGGCCTTGTCCTTGTCCCGCAGGACGACGTCGCCGTCCTTCAGCTCCGCGGTCAGCCCGGTGAGCCTGAGCGGGAACCGCCACACATGAGGCGCCTCGGGGTTGTGCAGGACCAGGAACTCCTTGAAGCCACCCGCCTCCACCTCGAACCGCACGTCCGCGTGCGGCCGGATGCCCTGGTAGGTGACCGTGTTGCCGATCGTCGTACCCGCCGCCGGTGCGGCGTCGCTGAGCCCGAACTCGACCCGGTGATCCTTGTCGAGCTCCAGCTTCGCGAGCGTCTGCGCGTCGGCCTTCGGCGCGAACCGGGTGGTGACCGAGTCGGCGGAGTTGCGGAACCCGTTGTCCGACACCAGGTTCGTGTCGATCGGCTGCCAGTCGCCCTTGCCGTTCTTGAAGTTCAGCGGGTCTTTGGCGTACTCGGACGTCAGGGTGCCGTCGGCGTTGCGGAACGTCCTGCTCCGCTCGCCGCGCTCGGCCGCCAGCTCCTTGCTGGTGGCGGCGTCGAACCCCTTGACGTCGTTCCCGATCTCCTTGATCTTCGCGTCGTTGCCTGCCGGCTGTGGCTTCGCGTTGATCTGGATGGCCGGGTACTTCGACTGCACGGTCGCGGCCTTGGCCTGGTTACCCGGCCCTCGCTCACCGTCGGCGCTGGCGGTACCCCAGCGCTGACCAGGACCGTGACCTGGCTCTTTCTCGGCAGCCAGCTGTGCGAGCTGCTCGCTGAGCACCTCTCCCAGGGCGGGTCCGAACACCCCGAGCGTGACCGCGAAGGTCAGGAAGACAATGAGTGCGCGTCTTTTTCCGCGCACGCTGAACTGGCGGGCTCTGCCCATGAAAACTCTTCCCCCATATGAGTTTGTAAGTGGAGCCGCCGATGCCCTCCCGTGCACCCGCGATCACAGACTGGAGACGCCACAGCCCGAAGACAATGTGACCTGAGTCACATTGCCTTCGGGCTGAGGGCTGCTACAGGCAGTTCAGCGTGCCGCTGTGTATGGCGTGGTTGTTGGTGCTGTCGTCATCGGCCCACAGCGCCGTCTTCTTGCCGTTCACGCAGTTCGGCGCCAGGGCGAACCCTTCGAGGTTGACGTTGGGCAGCTTGGCCGGCCGGTCATAGGTCGCCTTGACCCGGAACTTGCCACCACTGATCGCCAGCGTGGTCGCGCGCCCACTGCAGTTGCTGTCGCACGTGGCCCACAGCCTGTTGTTCTCGAACTCCAGGTCCATCACCTGCTTGAGCCCGCTCGCGAACGTCGCGACCAGCTTGGACCCGCTGTCCTGCAACGCATACACGTAGACCGTGCCGGTGGCTTCCAGCCCGACCGCGAGCAACCCGCTGCCGTGTCCCGGGTAGTCGGCCGGGTTGTACAGCTTGCCCGCTCCGTCCTGGAACGCGTTCTTCGTGAGGAACGCGTCCGGAATCCACGCGATGCCCTCGAGCCCCTTGTTCGGGTCGACCTTCGGCATCCCCTGGATCTTCCACTCCGCACTCGCCGAGTTCCCGCTCCCGTACTTCAGGATCGCGGGCGCGCTCACATCGCCGTTGTCGTTGTCCCGCTCCGTGACCACGAACAACCCGTCCGGCGTGGAGACGACACCCTCAGCGTCCGGGTCGCCCTGCCCGTTCTTGTACTTGAGCGACCGGGTCTGGTCGACCTTCCAGCCGGTGCCGTTCGGCACGAGCCGGTAGAGAGTGGAGGGCCCGTTCTTCACCGCCCACACGACGTTCGCGCTTTCGAACGAGAGCCCGCTCAGGTTCGAGCCGAAGACGTTCGTGCCGTCCGCGGTCTGGGTGGCGGTGCCGCCTGGCCAGGCCGTAGCGGCTTGCGCGGGCACGATGCCGACACTGAACGCGAGCACGGTGAACACGCCAATAGTCTTGGTACGCAACGCAGAACGCCCCTTCTCTCACGAGGCGCGCGCGACAACACCTCGTTCGATCTGACGGCGTGCGTCCAGAGAACCAGACATGAGCGATCCGCGCTACTGCGAGGCTTTGGCGGCGGCTTTCGCGGCCTTCTTGAAGTCGCGCACTTCGAGCAGCGACGTCTTGTCCGTCACGTCGGCCACGCTGCGGCGGGAGTTCTCCTCGCCGTAGTGCCCAGCCGCCGCACGCCATCCGTCGGGCGTGATGTCGAACTGCTTGCCGAGCAGTGCGAGGAAGATCTTCGCCTTCTGGTCGCCGAAGCCGGGTAGCGCCTTGAGCCGCTTGAACACGGTGGCGCCGTCGCCGTCGGACCAGATGCGGGTGACGTCGCCGTCGTAGTGCTCGACGACGTACTGGGCGAGCGCTTGGACGCGCTTGGCCATGGAGCCGGGGAAGCGGTGCACGGCTGGCGGGGTGGCCATGATCGTGGCGAAGGCTTCGGGGTCGGCCTCGGCGATGCGGTGGACGTCTAGTGCGCCCATGCGATCGGCGAGGACCTTGGGGCCGGAGAAGGCCTTCTCCATCGGAATCTGCTGGTCGCAACACACTGACGAAAGACTGTTGGGCCGTCTTGACCTGCTGAAACAGGTAACTTTGTTGTGTGTTCCTTAGATGGAACACATAGTTGCGCTTGGGATCACGGCGTGCGATGCTCTTCCGGTCTCCACCAAGTGGGGGTCGGAGAGCCGCCGTACGGCTCAGGTCGAAAGTAGGTGTGAGGTGACCTGGATCTACGGGACATCGCTGCCCGAGGTCGGGCATTTGGCGGAGCACGTGCCACGGAGTCCAGATCGCGCTCAGCGTCAACGAGACGTTTCCGCCCTGTCGCGGCGACGGTGCGACGTGGACGCTGATCCTCAGCCGACGTGACGATCATGAATCCGCTCTGCTGAGGCGGCTGCCGTCGTTGGCCTGCTGATGTTCGCGGCGGGTGCTGCGACTTTCGCTGGGGCGGCTCGAAGGCTCAGTTGGCCTCCGATGCTGATCAGCGGAGTCATGTTTCTGGCGGGACGCATCGCGACCCGTGTCTGACGAGAACCCCTGGATGGTTAGGTCGGGGACGTCCAGGGTCTCTCGTGTGGAGGAGGTCGCCTGTACGCGTCTTGTGCCAGCGAGGTCACCCGGACGTGTGCCTTGCGTGTTTCACTTTTAGCTGCTTCTGACGCACTATGTAGTCATGGTTGACGCGTCTGACCCAGCGTCTGCGGCAGTCGACATTGAGGAGTTGGCGGCGCTGCTTCGCGCTCGCCGAGCCTGAAACAGGCAAGAGCCTCCGCGATGTGGCGGCCGAGACTGGCGTTCCTTTTAGTACCTTGTCGCGGGTTGAATCTGTGTAAGATTCCAGATCTCGTAAACATTCCGGAACATCGTAGAGTGGCTCGGGGTGTCCCCCGGAGCGGTTCTTCCCTACGCCTAGGGTTAGACGATGAGACAACCCCTGAGGCATTTGCGCATATGTTGCGCTCGGATCCTTCGTTGACTCATCAAGCTCGCGAACAGCTGTTCTCCGTTGTCACGCAGATGTATGCCGCGCTGACAATGTGAATAGCCAGCCTGTTCAGATGCATCTCCGGTCTGGGAAACTCTTCACGCCACAGGCCGCAAATTTGCTTTCGGATCTGCTTTCGCAGATGCAGGAAAAGTTGCTGAGCGAAAGTGGTAGCTGAACGTGCGTCGCGGGTTTAAGGCTGAAGCTGAACGTCTGGCGGTTCGTCTGCGCGCTGAAGTTGGGATCGCTCCTGATGAACGCATCGAAATCGATCGACTGGCGGGGCATCGTTGGGGTCGAGTCAGGAGTGCGGAGACCCTTGTTTCTCTCGATGACTTGAAGCGGTTGGATGAGTTGCAGCCCGCGTTTGCTTTAGCGCGGCAACTCTTCATCTTCCTAACGGTCGAGTGGTAGCTGTAACCAATCCTGTCGATACGTTTCGAAGGCTCGTCGAGACAGTGACTTGGCGCACGAGCTAGCGCACATCGCGCTGAAGCACAGTGCTTCTCGTGTCGACAAGATTGGCGAGTTGAACTTCTTTCAGTGCGACGCTGATCAGGAGCAAGAGGCCAACTGGCTGGGTGGCTGCTTCTTGTTGCCGCGTCCCCTCCTTCTTGTCGGCAGCACGGCGCGGGCTTGGGTACGAGCAGATTGCGGAGAAATACGAGGTCAGCCTGGAGATGGCCAGATTCCGCTTGAATGCAAGTGGTGTTCACTTCCAAGCTGCACGGTCGAGGCGGCGATAGATCTTCTTGTGGCTAGTTGGTCGTGGCTTTTGCTTGCGCTTTTGCTGCCTTCTTGAACTCGCGGACCTTGACCAATGACTCCGGCCCTGTGACGTCTGCGACGCTCCGGTGTGACCCGTTGTCCCCGTATGCCCCAGCGGCCGTCTGCCAGCCTTGCGGTTGGACATTGAGTTGTTTTCCAAGTAGGGCAAGAAAAATCCGGGCCTTTTGGTCGCCGAAGCCTGGTAGCTTCTTTAGTCGCTTGAGCACCTCCTTGCCATCTGGATCTCCTTGTGACCAGATGGCGTCTACCTGGCCGTCGTAGTGCTCAATCAAGTACTGCGCCAGTGCTTGCAGTCGCTTTGCCATAGAGCTTGGGAAGCGGTGGATGGCTGGCGTTGTGCCGACGACGGCGGCGAACTCATCGGGACTCGCTTCGGCGATTCGGTGGACGTCGAGGCCTCCCATGCGATTTGACATGTCCCTTGGGCCTTTGAAAGCCTTCTCCATCGGAATTTGTTGATCAAGCATCATGCCAAACAGCAAAGCCAGTGGGCTGCTGGACAGCAACGCATCCGCTTCCGGATCTTGCGCAATGCACAGCTTGGGACTCATGGCGGGAAGCATGCCACGACGATCCAGGACCTGCCTGATGCGCTGGCACGACGGCGCGAAGCGGTGGCGTGGCGTCGATCGCCGTGCCCAGCTCGATCAATCAAGCATGTCGGCGATCGTCACGGTCTGCATGCACATCGGTCGTCATCTTCTTCGTCTAAGCGCTGCCGCCAGTCGGCGCCCTCCCTGTCCGCGCCCCGTCCCGAGCACGGCCGGAGGCCGCGCGCAGCGGGCGGGGATGTGGACAGAGAGGAGGGCGCCTGCGCTGGCGAAGCCAGCGCCTTGAACAGGGAGAAGAAACTTTGAACCGCCGTCATGCAGCCGAGTCCGTAGTCGGCGGGCCGCGCCACCGGCTTGTACCGATGCTGCTCACGGATCAACTCGGCCCAGGACTCCTCGCCTGAGTTGGTGTAGCCGACACCGGCAACGGCCCAGTCGCCAACACGGACGGTCTGCTGATCAGCCGGAAGCGGATCAAGCCCGGCAAGCTCGCGAGCGAGATCCGCACGGAACCTCGCCCGATCGCTGCGCATGGTCCCGAGCGTCGTGGAGTACCGACGACTCTTGGTCGAGAAGTGCCCGCCGTACCCAAGCATGTGCGCCCACTCCCGCAGCTTCAGGTACGCGTGGTCCTCGTGGCCACCCAACTCCCAACACGTCTCGATCATCCGCCGCGCATGGTCGGACAGACCGCGAACGCGATGCAGGTGACCAACGCTCCTGATCTGCCGATCAACGGTCCCCGCGGCTTCGGCTCCCTTGGTGGCGTACTTCGCGATGTACCGCGCCACCTTGGCATCCGTCCAACCGTCCCCGTCGTGCTTGATCGACCTGATGTCGAGCTGCTTGCCCCATCGGATCGTCTGAGAGAATCCCGGCACGCCAACTCGCGCCGCGCGGGCAGCACCGTTGATCGCATCGCAGAGCATCCCCGCATCCACACCGAGCGGCGGCGGTTCGCCTGGACCGGACGGCCCGTCGAGCCGAATCACGGCGTGGAAGTGGACCAGGCCGCGCACTTGGTACTCGGCGACCTTCGCGTACTCGACCCGCAGGACGTCAGAGAGCTTTGAGCGCGAGACTCCAAGCGCCTCGGCCAGGTGCCGGCGTAGATACACGGCGAACGTGTGCCACAGCTCGCCAGCACGGTTGTTCCACAGCACAGCTCCTCGCGTAGTCGTAGCTGTCCGGATCAACGGCCTGCCCGAGTACTGCGTCGTCTTCCTCGTGCTTTGCACGGCAAGAGGGTCCTTCACGACGGGGGTGACAGGGACGAACAGCACCGGCCGCGTCCACGACCCGTGCATGCACCGGCCCGAACGACGGCGCGGTGAACGTGGCGAACACCCGAGGGTGTGACGCGACGGTCGGCCGGAACGTCGCGACCTCCGGCAAGCCCTGACCTGATCAGATGGAACGTGTCATCGGCGTAGACCTGCGAACACGCCTCGCACCGGCTTGCGCGTCGGTTCCCGCAGGCGGTCAGCAGGTACTCGTTCGGCTCGTCCCACGTCGAGTAGGTGCTGAGCACTTCGCCGGTCGCGGCGTCGACTGTGGCGGATGAGCCGACCAGTCGGATTGGCGCTGAGCAGCCGCGCGTACTGGCGACCATCTCTTTCCAGCGGTGGAAGTCCTGCTTGTTCGCGGTACCCTTCGCCAACGACACGAACTCGGGTGGCAGTTCGATCTCGTGGCCGCTCATCACGCGGCCTCCTGCTGGTGCTGAGTGGCTCGTTCGTCGGAGAGCCGAACGCCGAAGATCGCGTTGACGCGCTGCCAGCGTTCTTCGCTCCAGGCGGGCACGGTTGCGGCTTGCTGCTCGGCCCACTCCCACATCTCGTCGGGCGATGGCCCCACAAGAAACACTCCCTTTCACGGTCGTGGAGCCACGACGCGTCAACACAGGCAGCGCGGGGATCTACCCCTACTTGTGTTTGTGAAAGGGAGTGTTTGTGTGGTGGTTGCGGTCTTCCGTGGCACCCCAGAGGGCTTGGCCCTCGTGCTGCTCTTGTCAGGGATGATGTGCCACTCCGCAGGCCGTAGCCTCAAGTTTTGTTTGTATGTATAGGTTTCTGGCGCTTGTGTTGAGTTGTCGCACGTGTTCGCGAACTGCGTCGCGGCTCCGTTGCGGTTGATCAGACGGCCATCAGGCTGCGGCCGGTGTTCGGTCAGTCGTCGTGCTCTGCGGCAAGGCGGCGTTGGATCGCCGCGACTGAGTTGACGAGCTCGGCAGCGACTCGGCGAGCCTGTTGGCGGGCTGTTCTGCGTCGCCACGCCGCTTTGAGGCCGCAGGCAATCGCGTACAGAGCGACGCAAGCCCACACGACGCACACGGAGACGACTTGGACTGCTTCGGCGAAGGCACTTGGCGCTGCGAGGACCTGTTCGCTCGCGAACACGCCACCCGCACCAGCAGCAAGACCACCAAGCAGCAGAAGAGCGCCACCAGCTCCAGCGTCCACCGGTTCACTCGGCACGCCCGACGAGTGCGCTCCAGCGGGCCATCTCGTCTTCGCTCACTGGTGCGAAAGTCTCTGGCTCCGTGTTGCTGGCCGACTGGTGCAACTCCTCGCACCTGGCCGCGAACTCGGTGGCTGCCTTCGCGAGACCCCACGCGAACTGGGCGGCGAGCTTCAGGCCTTCCGGGCCGTCTGGCGTCTGCACCGCAATCTGCGAGTCACCGATTGCGGCCATCAGTGACGGCGCGCCTGGCATGTGCTCGACCAGCGCTGAAAATGCTCCTTCCTCTGGTCGAGCGAGTACGTAGAACCCCATCTCGTGCCTCCTGTCGAGTCGTCCTGACACGACGATCGGCGCGCTGAGGCAATGAACCCACCACGCAGGTGACTGAGATATCCAATCCGCTCATATCCGCACGTCAGCGGGTGCTCGTGTGATTACACTCGGGCTTGATCGCAGGTCAGGGACGGTGATGAGCGGACGGGACACGCCTCGGCAATGCCGGGGATGCGGAACGCGGTTGGCGAGTGACAACCGCGCATTCCTGTGTGCGCCCTGCGTTCGTCGTGATGTCCAGGCGTCCCGTGGGCCTGCGAAGCCTGCTGAGTTCTGGGACCGTCCACGCCTTAGCGCTGCACTGCGGTCGAGGCACTTCGGCCACGTGATTGAGGCGTATCGGAAAGAGCATGATCCGGCTCTGACCCAAGCCAAGATCGGACGCTGGTTCGGGCTGACGCAGGGACAGATCAGCCGCTTGGAACGCACCGTCGAGCCGCTCCAGGACCTGAGCAAGCTTGAGCAGTGGGCGCAGGCTCTCCGCATCCCAGAGGCGCTGTTGTGGTTCCGGTTCGCCGAGGACGACATGCCGCCTGCCTCGGTGATGCCGTATGAGTCCGGCTTTGGCTGGTTCAGCGCGCCGTCACCGGAGGTCGTTGAGCGGATCGTCGGGACGGCCGATGTCGAGACGCTGCGGGCGATGACGCGAACGTTCAGGCAGCTCGACAACCGCTTCGGCGGTGGGCATGCACGCGCGACCGTTAGCCACTACCTCGTGGGCGAAGCCGTGCCGCTGCTGCGTGGTGGTCGGTTTCGAGACGGTGTGCGACAGGAGCTGTTCGGAGCTGTCGCCGAACTCAACCAGCTTGCTGGCTGGATGGCTTACGACGTTGGCGATGCCAGCGCTGGACGGAAGCACCTGCGGCAGGCCCTCCAGCTTTGTCAGGATGTTGGTGACAACGCGCTGGCCGCCGAGATGCTGGCTGGCATGAGTCATCACGCGGCTTTCGTTCGGTCGCCTCTCGTGGCTGTCGACCTGGCGCGAGCTGCGCGTGACAACGCCGGCCGAACTGGCATCTCCGCGCTCATGGCAGAGTCCGCGGTGATGGAAGCTCACGGCCTCGCGCTGCGTCGTGACGCCAAGGGATGCCTTGCGGCGCTTGGAGATGCGGAGACTTCGTTCTCGTCGGCTGGCTCGGATGTGCCGGAGTGGCTGCGGTACTTCGATGCCGCGTACATGGCGGCGAAGTTCGCGCACTGCTTCCGGGATCTCGGGCGGCCTGAGGAAGCGGAGCGGTTCGCTCGGCGATCGCTGGAGATGACCGAGGGATACGACCGAGGGCGGCTGTTCAACACAGCCTTGCTTGCTTCGATCCTGGCTGATCAGCGGCGCGTTGAGGAAGCCTGCGCAGCGGGCACCAGTGCTCTGCGCATGGCGGGGAACATGCACTCCGTCCGGACTGTTGCATACCTGGAGGACGTGGCGCGGCGTCTCCAGCCGTTCCGCGCAGAGCTTGCGGTGCAGGCGCTCTACACGGAGATGGCGGCTGTTGGCATCGGACTAGCCGAACGCGAGGACGTGGAGTAGGCCGACTTGCGCGGCTGCTCCGATGATCTCGCCCTTTGCAATCATGTCCTTGATCGAGGACAGCGGGATCCAGGCCACGCGTTCGGCCTCGTTGATGTCGGCCTGCTGGCCGGTGTCCTCCGCGCCTTCGGCGACGTAGATCAGGTTCTCGAAGTCGGCCGTGCCGGTGAGTGGCTGGAACGTCGTCAGCAGGCGGACGCTGCGGGGCTTCCAGCCGGTTTCCTCGACCGCTTCGCGTTCGGCGCAGGCAGCTGGGTCCTCGTTCGGGTCGAGGTAGCCGCCCGGCAGTTCCCAGGTCCAGCGATCCATGATCCAGCGGTGCCGGTAGAGCATCAGCACGTTCTCGCGGGCGTTGTCCAAGACCAGGGTCATGACGGCCTTTGGCATCCGCAGGACCCACTGTTCGAAGTGGACACCGTCCGGAAGTTCGACGTGGGCGATGCTGACGTTGAGCTTGCGGGTGTCATCCACCAAGCGCTCGTCGTGAATCGTCCAGCGCGTCAGAGGCGTGTTGGGAGCGTCCTGGGCCACAGTCGGGACGATACCCGAGGTGACATCACCCGGTTGTCTAGCTAGAACCGCCATATGAGCCAGTTGCCGAGCAGTTCAGATAGCCCGTGGATCAGCTCTATCTCCCTGCCTTGATTGAACGCGACTGCAATCACGACCACGATGATCAGATAGCGGAGGGACATCAGGACGTCAGCGTGAAAAGTTGCCTCAGTTGCAAAGAAAACTGGCACTACAAGGATGGTGCTCAAGACAAGCTTGGTCCAGTCCCACGCAGTAAGATCGAAGTCCAGAATTACGCGCGCGTAGGCGGTTGAGACTACGAACAAGCCTGCAGCAAGTGCTGCGATGACGGGCCATTTGAAGTAGACGACCATCTGAGACTCGTCGTAGGCGTAGTTGTGGACGTCGCCGCTGTGGATGTTGCCGTGGATGGCTCCTGCCTGGAACGACGTCTCGGCGTAACCGGACATGTGATTGGACACTTCTACATCGTCATCGTCGTAGTCGTAGTCGTAGTCGCGCACAGTCCACCTGCCTGGTCGCCGTCCTCGATGTAGGCAGGGTAATGGACTGTTTGTCGTTCGTTGTCTGCCAGCTTTCGGCCACCAGGTTTTCACTGAAACGGACTAGTGCACCGAATGGTTGCTCTGGCTAGTCCCTCCAGATCAACTCAATCCTTTCCGGTTGGAATCCTCGGCGTCCGTTGGCGGGGAGCACTAGGACGGCTGCCAACGCTTCTTCGATGTAAGCGCGCTTCTGGGTCAGGGGGTAGTCATCCCAGTCGGCGCGAATCGTTGCCAGGCTCGTACCTGCCGTCGCCGTCTTCGCCAACCAGCGTTCGCGGTCAGCAAGTAGCTCGCGCTCCTGCTGTTCCAACTCGGGCAGCATGGCGAAGTAGCGGTTGGCTGAGATCCGCCGTTCCTTGCGGGCCGCGCTCAGCTCCCGCAGGTCCTCACGAACCTCGGCAAGTTCGGCTTCCTGCGCCCACGGCTCCGGCGTGCTCTGAGCTTCGCGGCGCTCCGCCTCCAACTCGTACTTGCGGATCACGGCGGCCGTCACCCACGCATCGGTCTCCTGGCCGGGAATGCTGACGCCTCCACCGCAGCCGCCCTTGTTCCTGGCCTCGCAGGTGTAGTAGAAGCGGTTGGGGTCCTTGACTCGCGACGCGTGAGCCTTCAACGCACGGAGCTTGCCGCCGCAGTCGTCCTTGCCGCAGCGAAGCGTGCCGGTGAGCAGGTACGTGCGGGTGTTCTTGCCGCGTCCAGCGATCGCGTGGTTGCCGATCACGGCCGTGACCGCGTCCCACTCGTCCACGGTCAGGATCGGCTCGAACTGGCCGATGACGGGCTCTCCAGCGTCATCGCGAACGATCTCGACGCGGAACGACTCCTTGCCGGTCTGCTGATTGATCTCACGCACGTTCCGCGACCGGAATCCGCAGACCCGAGGGTTTCGGAAGACCGTCTTGACCGTCTGGTTCGTCCACTTGTTGCCCAGTGGCGTGGAGACACCACGGTCGTTCCAGTCGTTGACGATCGAGGACAGGGGAGCGCCGTGCAGGATCCGTTGTGCGGACTCGCGGATCAGCTCGGCCTCGGCCAGGTTCAGCGTCCGCTTGTCCTCGTTCCAGCCGAACGGGCGTCGACCACCGGTCGGGATGCCGGCTAGCTCCAACGCCCGGTGCTTCCGGCGTACCCGACGGGCAGTGTCGGCGGACTGCTTGTTGTTGGTGGCCACCACGATCCGTGCCACGGTGCGGCCGTTGTCGGTCAGCAGGTCGAGCGTGCCAGTGATGTCCATGATCGGACGCCTGAAGTGCTCCACGACCTCGATGGCGTCTTCGAGGTGCCGGTTGTCGCGGGTGAGGCGGTCGATGTCGTAGACGACCAGGCCGTCCAGTCGCTCACCATCGGGCGTGGCGCCGCGCTTCAAGTCGTTCAACGCGCCCTCGAAGATCGGACGCACGACGCGGTAGGTGTACGAGCCGTCCGGGAGCTGCACTCGCTTGCGCTTCCAGGCGGAGGTGTCCGGCTCGATGTACGTGTGGACGTACTGGCCCTTGCGGGACTCCACGTACGTCCGGCAGTCCTTCTCCTGCTCTTCGCGTCCCTTGATGTCCTTGCCGGACAACGGGAAGCTGCGCACGTTCGCCTGCGGGTCGTCGTGGTTCAGCTCGAACGACAGGCGGACGAGACCGGCGAGGTTCAGGCCTTCGAAGTCGCCCCAGTGCGCGCGTCGGACGCGGTCGGATGGGTCCATACGCTAGTCATACACTAAGCAGTGTGCTGGTCCAGCAGCATGCCGGTCAGCAGGGCGTACATGTCCTGCGCCAGCAGCGCGTCCGCTTCGGGGTTCTGAGCGAGGCACAACGTGCGGGTCATAGCGGGAAGGATGACACGTCACGCGGAAGATCGCCGATAGCGGCCCGGAGCGATGCCGAACGACCGCTTGAAGGCCGTGGCGAACGCGAACTCCGAGCCGTAGCCGACAGCGGCTGCCACCGAGTTCAGCGGGGCATCGGCGGAGCGCAGCAGGCGTGCCGCGAGGGTCATTCGCCACCAGGTCAGGTAGGCCAGTGGTGGTTGTCCGGTGCGGGAGGTGAACCGACGGGCGAACGTCGCGCGCGACAGGCCTGCGGTGGCGGCCAGCGTGGCGACGGTCCAGGGGGCGGCAGGTGCGGCGTGCATGGCTTGCAGGGCGGTGGCCACCGGGTGATCGCGCAGCGCCGCGGCCCAGCCGTCGCCGGTGGTGGTGCACCAGGAACGGAGGGCGTGCACCAGCAGCACGTCGAGCAGCGCGGGAACCAGTGCGTCTGAGCCTAGGTCCGGCTGGGCCAGCTCGGCGTTCAGCAGTGCGACGGCCGGTGACGAGGAGGCGCGCAGGAGGGGCGGCAGCGACCGCAGCAGAGGGTGCAAGCGGGATGGGTTCACCTCGTAGGCGCCGCAGAGCGTCACGCACGGGCCGTCGCCGGACATGGTGCGCTCTTCGTCGGACACCACGACGACGTCGCCCGCTCGCAGTGTCATGTCGTGGATTCGGCATGTCCCGCTGACCACCACATGGAAGCCCAGCGAGCCTGGGACCTGTGGGTATCGCTGCGACCATGAACCCTGGCGTTCGAATCGGGCGGAGCGGGGTGTGCCGGTGCGCATCAAGGTGATCACATCGCTCAGCACGTCCATGGTGAGACGATCTCATATGAAGATGAGCTGTCAACGCATGGATAGTCTCGGCGACGGTGCCTAGCTTGGTTCTCATGAAGATCGCGCGCATCCACGAGTTCGGTGACCCGGAAGTGATCAGGCTCGACGAGGTACCGGTGAGCGGGTGGTCGGCTTTCTCGACGATGGTGCTGCGGCGGAATTCGTTGTGGCGCCGAGGGAACGGCTGGTTGCGGCGCCCAAAAGTGTGCCGCTGCACCACGCGGCGGCGTTACCGCTGGCCGGACTCACGGCGTGGCCGGCGGTGATGGAGGCGCGGCTGCGGCCGGGCGAACGGGTGCTGGTCAACGGTGCGGGCGGTGGCGTCGGTGGATTCGTTGTGCAGCTTGCGAAGCGTGCCGGTGCCTATGTGATCGCGACCGCGTCGCCGCGCAGTGCCGCGGCGGTCAAGGCGTTGGGGGCGGACGAGATCGTCGACCACACGCTGGCTCCGTTGCCGCAGAACGCGGACGTGGTGCTCCATCTTGTTGGCACGGAGGACGTTCCTGCGGGTGGGCGGATCGTCTCCGTCACGACCAGGGTCGGCACGCATGTGGTCGCGCGGTACGACCGTGAGGTGCTGGCCGGGCTCGTCGCGCTCGTCGACAGCGGCGAGTTGGTGCTCGGTGTCGCCGAGGTGCTGCCGCTCGACGCGATCAGGGAGGTGCACCGGCGGAGCGAGGCGGGCGACATCCGCGGCAAGGTCGTGCTCACGCCGTGAGCGCGGACCGCTGCCGTGCTCACCGCGGGTATGACCGTCGGCCTGACGGGTAACGCGTGGGCCTGCAGTTGCGCGCCGGCCACCGAGGAGCAGTTGTTCGAACGTGCGGATCACGTGTTCCAGGGCCGGGTGCTGGCGAAGGCCGACGAGCCGGAGCGGAAGGTGCGCTACCGCGTGGTCGTCTACAAGGAGCGCAAGGGTGACGTGCCGCGGTACGTCAGCGTCGTCACGGCCGACAACGGCGCCATGTGCGGTGTTGACCTCACGGTCGGCAAGGACTACCTGGTCTACGCCACCGGTGATGCGTCGGACAAGAAGGTCGAGACGAACCTGTGCAGTGGCACCAGGTTGGTGTCGCAGGGCATTCCGGAGGCTTGCCGGAACTAGGCGCCCGCGACCCGGACCTCGGAGACCACCTGGCGTACCAGTGCGCGCAGTGCCTCGCGGTCGACGGTGGCCGGGTCGTCGGCCAGCCAGTCGCCGATCTCGCGCACGAACTGCTCAGGTGTCATCGGCGGCACGTCGAAGTCGAGGTCGTCGTCGCAGGTGATCTCGCCCGCGCGGCTCGGGTAGACGATGACGGCGCCGCGGATCTCCATCCGTGGCAACAGTTCCTGGAACCGGTCGATGCCTTCGACCAGTTGCGAGCCGCCGCCGCGGAACGGGTGGCCGTTGCGCCAGAGCTCGCCGTCCTCGTCGCAGTAGTAGTGGCCGGGCAGCCAGGACTTGGATTCGATCAGGACGAGTCGGCTGCCGCACAGGATGGCGTGGTCGATGTCGGTGAACACGGAACCCGGCCAGGCGAGGCCGTGGAAGATCCGCACGCCCGGTAGCTGCGTCAGGTACTCGGTCAGCAGTCCGGCCGTCAGCCGTTCGCGTCTGTTTTCACCCGTACGGCCGAAAATGGTGTTCCCGTCGTACTCGCCGGCGAACGCCCGTTCGGCCCTGGCGGTCGCCACATACCGGCGGACCAGTCGGAACGCCCCGTAACCGGCGCCGGCCACCAGGGGCAGCCAGACGGCGAGCAGCAGCGGCGACAACGGCATCGCCAACGGGATGAGCAGGACGAACCACCCGCCGATCGCCGCGGCCGCAGGGGCGTGGCCGAGGCCCATCGCGGGCACGTAGCGCACCCGCTGGCCCAGGTCGATGCGGTGCCACCAGTCCATCGAACCGAGGTCGACACGGGGCCGGGGCGCCATGTAGTTCGGGTCGTCGCCGAAGTCGCGCAGGCGGCCCTTCTGGCCGGTTCGGCGAGGTCGCGGGCGTGCCTGGGGGCGTACGACCGGCGTAGTGGGTACGGCCGGGCGGTCGTAGTCGGCGCGCCGGACCGGGTCCTTCAGCGTCTCGTAGGCCTCCTGGAGCAGGCGGAAGCCGCCCGAAGTCCCACCCGCGTCGGGGTGCATGACCTTGGCGAGTGAGCGGTACGCCGACTTGATCTCCGTGGCGCTCGCGCCCCGCTTGACGCCGAGCAACTCGTAGTAGTCGATCCCTGGCACGACACCGTCCAGTCCGAGGTTGGTGCATGAACCTTATTGGGTCCAACACTTTCGCAGGGCATACGGTCGGGAGTTCGGGGACTAGGGTGTTCGTACGCAGTGCGAAGGGGCCTGTAGCGCAGTGGTCGACGCGCCCTCCGTCATGGAGGGAGAACGCCGGTTCGAATCCGGCCGGTCCCGCTCCCTCAGGCCCTCCATGTTCGCGGAGCGCGCGAACCAAGTCGTTCGCCATCGTTGTGGGGACACCCCACACCCCGGGTCCTCAGTCCGCCGTGTTCGCGGAGCGCGCGAACCAAGTCGTTCCCCTCTCCTCATGCGGTTCCGGCCGCGTTCCCGGTTCACCCCATTGACGACAGTGGTCTAGTCCACTTAGTTTGAGGGTGCGCCGCCGCGCCGTCACCCATCGAGGAGACCGCATGTTCAGGCGCAGAATCATCGCGGCCGCGACAGCCTTGCTCACAGCCGCGACCCTGGCGGCACCGGCAACGCAAGCGGCACCGCAGGAAGACGTCGGGGCCCAGGCGATCACGAACCGAGTCGTCGGCTACTTCGTGCAGTGGGGCGTCTACGCGCGCAACTACCACGTGAAGAACATCCGCACGTCAGGCTCGTCCAGCAAACTGACGCACATCAACTACGCGTTCGGCAACGTCTCCGGCGGCCGGTGCGTGCTCGGTGACGCCTATGCCGACTACGACAAGTTCTACGATGCCGCGTCTTCTGTGGACGGTACGACGGACACGTGGGACGCGGGTGCGTTGCGCGGCAACTTCAACCAGCTGAGGAAGCTGAAGAAGCTCCACCCGAACCTCAAGATCCTGTTCTCGTTCGGCGGCTGGACCTGGTCCGGCGGTTTCCCGGCGGCGGCGAGCAGTCCGAGCGCGGCGGCGGCGTTCGCGGACTCCTGTTACAAGCTGGTCGAGGACCCGCGCTGGGCGGACGTCTTCGATGGCATCGACATCGACTGGGAGTACCCGAACGCATGCGGCCTGACCTGTGACACCAGCGGTTACAGCTCGTTCAAGACGCTGATGTCCGCGGTCCGCGCACGCTTCGGCAGCGGCAACCTCGTCACCGCGGCGATCACGGCCGACGGCTCGACCGGCGGCAAGATCGACAAGGCCGACTACGCGGGCGCGGCGCAGTACGTGAACTGGTACAACCCGATGACGTACGACTTCTTCGGCGCGTGGGCCGCTCAGGGGCCGACGGCGCCGCACTCGCCGCTCACGAGCTACACCGGCATCCCGCAGCAGGGCTTCAACACCGACGCGGCGATCCAGAAGCTCAAGAGCAAGGGCATCCCGGCGAACAAGATGTTGCTGGGCCTCGGTTTCTACGGCCGCGGCTGGACCGGCGTCACGCAGGCGGCGCCGGGAGGCACGGCGACAGGCGCGGCACCGGGCACCTATGAGGCCGGTATCGAGGACTACAAGGTCCTGAAGGGGCGCTGTCCGGCCAACGGCACCGTCGCGGGCACCGCGTACGCCAAGTGCGGCAGCCAGTGGTGGAGCTACGACACCCCGGCCACGGTCCGCAGCAAGATCTCGTGGGCCAGCGGTCAGAACATGGGTGGCGTGTTCTTCTGGGAGCTCTCCGGTGACACCACGAACGGCGAGCTGATCAGCGCGATCAGGTCCGGCATCGGCTGATAATCCGCGGAGGAAGGCGCAGGATGTTTGGGTGGACGTACTCGAGCACCTGCGCCGCCTCTGTCTGGCACTGCCAGAGGTGACCGAACGCCTCAGTCACGGCGAGCCCACCTGGTTCGTCCGGGACAAGAAGACCTTCGTGATGTTCGCCGACCAGCACCATGACGACCGCCGGGCGTTCTGGTGCGCGGCGGGCCCCGACGTCCAGGACACCCTCATCACCCAGGCGCCGGAGAACTACTTCAGGCCGCCCTACGTCGGCCACCGTGGCTGGCTCGGCGTCTACCTGGACGTGCCCCTCGACTGGGACGTCATCGGCGACCTGGTCGAGGACGCCTATCGGGTGATTGCCCCGAAGACGCTGGTCGCGCAACTCGACGCTTCGAGTTGCCGACCCGACTGACCTGCCGCACTCTTCCGCGCATGGCGACCTGTGACGTCTGTGGCAACGACTACTGGATGGCTTTCGAGGTGCGCACCGTCGGAGGCGGCGTGCACACGTTCGACAGCTTCGAGTGCGCGATCCAACGCCTCGCGCCGCGCTGCGAGCACTGCGACTGCCGCGTGATCGGGCACGGGGTGGAGGTGGAGGGCCGCTTCTTCTGCTGCGCCCACTGCGCCCGTTCCGCGTCCGCCGACCTGGGCGCGATGATTCGCGACACCGTTGGCGCCCATCCGGGCTAACTCAGGACCAGGTCCAGACTGAGCGGCACGGGGGTCTCCACTTATCAGGATACGTTGGGCGACATGAACTTCAACGGACCGATCGTCCGCAGCGTCAACAGCTGGATGGTCGGGCTGCGGGACGCGCCACTCGTCGGGAAGCTCGTGCGCAAAGGGATCACCGTGGTGTCCTGCACGGGCAGGCGATCCGGGCGGACCTTCACCACACCTGTTGGCTACCAACGCAAAGGCGACGTCGTGGACGTCCGGGTGATGATGCCGGACGCCAAGACGTGGTGGCGCAACTTCAACGGCGAGGGTGGTCCGCTCACGCTCGAACTCGATGGCGTCGAACGGACCGGACACGCGACATCGCACCGTGACGACAAAGGTCGCGTCACGGTGCGAGTGCGGCTCTAGAACGTCAGGCTGCCGTCGAGGCCAGGCGGCGGGGCTCCAGAAACGCGGCCACCAGGTAGGCGCCGCCGCCCAGCACGGCCAGCACGCCGAAGAAGCCAGGTCCTGGAACGAACAGGGACGCCGCCGCGACCAGCGCCAGCCAGGTGCCGAGGTTGTAGTGCATCGTGTTGCGGCGGACGGCGGCCTCGGCGATGTAGATCAGGCCGACCACGATGGTCGAGCCGGCCGGCCAGAGCACCGACTGCAGTTCGGGTTTGTCGAACACCGTGCTCAGGCCGGTGATCGCGAGCGCCAACGCGACGAAACCCGTGATCCAGGCGGTGCCGACGAGCTTCTCGGCTCGGCGCCGGGACTCGGTGGCGCCGCGCTGGGCCCCAAGAGAAGCCATCATGGCCAGGATCGTGCCGACGACCAGGCCCCCGGCGAGGAACCCGATCGGCAGCCATGACGGCAGGCTGACCATGCCGCTCTTGGTGAGTGCGGCGGCGCCGTGGCCGAGGACGTAGGCGAACGCGAAACCCAGGTACGCCTTGCGGTTGTCGACCTCGTCGGCGGGAACCGTGATGGCGGAGCGGGCGGCGATGGTGCTCATGGGGACCTCCGGAAGTCAGCTGAGTGACGTGATCAGGCGTGGTGCGAGAGTGGAGAACTGGGGTGCGCGGCGGATCGATGCGCGCTGGTCGGCGAGGCCGTGCAGGCCCAGCCAGAGCGTCAGGGCGTTCGTGGTGTGGCCGGTGAACAGCCGATGCGCCGGTTCGGCGAGGTCGGAGACCCCGAACATCACGCGGTAGCGGCGGGGATGAAGAGCGGCGAAGTCCAGGTAGGCGAGGCCTGCCGCGTGGACGTCGGGGGCGGCGAGAACGGCCGCGGAGAGTTCGGCGAAGGCCGCGTGAGATACGGCCAGCAGGATCGCCGGGCAGTCGGGGAAGTGCGGGTAGATCGACGAGGTGGGGAGGCCTGCCTCACGGGAGACGGCTCGCAGCGTCACGGCGTGGTCCCGGTCGACCAGGGCGGTCGCGGCCGCCACGATGGCCTCGCGGGTGCTCACGGCTCCGGAACGATGACGACCTTGCCGAGAACGGTGCGAGACTCGGCCAGTGCCAGCGCCGCGGCGGCCTCGGGGAGCGGGATGCGCGCGGCGATCTGCGGCGTGAGCACACCTTCGCGGACCAGGCGGAGCACCTGCGTGAGGTCGTCGCGCAGGCGGGGGGGAGGGGGGCGGTCGTGGGGGGGAGGGGCCGAGCTCGCGGACCGCGTCGTGGTGGTGGGCCGAGGCCGTGCCGATCACCTTGATTCCCGCGTGGCGAGCGAGCTGCACCAGCGTCGAGCCGACGCCGCCGTTGGCGCCCAGCACCACGATCGTGCCGCCCGCCTTGACCTTGGCGGTGCAGCATCTGCCACGCCGTGACGCCGTTGACCACGACCGTCTCCGCGGCGGCGGACTCGACACCGTCCGGAACCGGCACCAGGTCGGCCGCCTCGATGATCAGGTGGCTGGCCACCCGCCGACCTTGGTGACCACGGCGAACCGGTGCAGGAACAGTGCGCGGTCGACGCCGGGCCCGGTCGCCACCACCGTGCCGACGACGTCGTAGCCGGGCACCCCAATCCGCAGCGCTACCGGATCATGTTCGGCGGCGTGTGGACGGCGACCGTGGAGGACACCTCGATCACCGAGGCCGACCTCGACTCACTGGGCGCGGAGGCGCTCACGCTGCTCGCCGAGGTGCTCGGTGCGTGCGTGGAGGCGGGGATCGCGACCGGCAGCGACGACCTCTACGGCGACGCGGTCGCGTTGTGGCTCGGGCTGCACGGGCTCGCGCACCAGCGTGCGGTGGTGCGGAAGATGCCGGGACCGGCGGATGTCGCGGAACGGTTGATCACCGCGCTCGCCCACCTCAAATAGCGGTCAGGGCGCCTCGAACAGCGTCGACACCGACTCGCCGATGTTGATCCGCCGCATCGCCTCCGCCAGCGCCGGCGCGACCGACAGCACCTTCAGCTTCGGCACCCGCTTCTCGTCGGGAATCGGCACGGAGTTCGTCGACACGATCTCCAGCACGTCCTCCTGCGCCTGCAACTTGTCCAGCGCTCCGGACGTGAACAGGCCGTGCGTGCAGGCGACCCGGATCGACCGGGCGCCGCGCTCACGCAGCTTGTCGAGCAGCTCCATCATGGTGCTGCCCTTGGCGATCTCGTCGTCGAGCACGATCACGTCGCGGCCGGAGACCTCGCCGATCACGGTCGAGATCCGCACCTCGTCGTTCGCGAACCGCTGCTTGGCGCCCGCCGCCACCGGCACGCCCACGATCCGTGCGAAGTGCGCGGCCTCCTTGGCGTTGCCCAGGTCCGGCGACACCACGACGGTGTTCGAGAGGTCGTACTGGGTGAAGTAGGTGGCCAGCTCCCGCAGCGCGTGCAGATGATCGACGGGAACCGAGAAGAACCCGTGGACCTGCGGCGAGTGCAGCGTCAGCGCCAGGACCCGTGAAGCCCCGGCGGACACCATCAGGTCGGCGACGAGGCGTGCCGCCGATGGAGATGCGCGGCGCGTCCTTCTTGTCCGACCGGGCGTAGGCGTAGTGCGGCAGAACGACGGTCGTCCTCGCCGCGGAGGCGCCACGGGCGGCGTCGAGCATCAGTAGCAGCTCGACCAGGTTTTCCTGCACCGGTGGCACCAGCGGCTGGATCAGGAACACGTCCCGCTCACGGCAGTTCGCCTGCAGCTGCACTTCGAGGCAGTCGTTGGCGAACCGCGTCACGCGGGTGGGTGACAGCTCGACACCAAGATCGCGGCAGATCTCGGCAGCGAGGGTGGGATGGGCAGATCCACTGAAGACAGCGATGTCACGCACACCCGCCAACCTAGTCGATGACCAGCACCAACTTGCCGTCACGGAAGAACGGGGTGAGGTTCCCGCGGGTGTCGACGGTGTGGGTTCCGCGCGGTAAAACGGCCTCGATCGCGGTGAACGCCAGGATGTCGGAGACGCCGTGGCGGCCCCGCAGCGACCGCTGGCCCTGGAACCGCAGAGCGCGCCCCTCACGGCGGTACTGGTGGGCCTCGGCGGCGGTGGACGCACCGACGCGCAGCGTCTCCGGGCCGACCAGCCGGCCGGAGGACGCGCCGCGTACGGATACACCGAAACCCTGCTGCGACCAGCGTGTTCACCACCGCGTCGGACGGCGGCACGGGCAGCAGGAACGACATCGCGAAATGCGAGTCGACCTCGTGCACCACGACCGTGCGCGCGGTGGTGAGCAGCGTGTCGTGCAGCTCAAGCGCGATCTTCTCCGCTTCCCAGCGGTTCTCGTATCCGGCGTCGACACCGACGAAGGTGCTGGTCACCTGACCTCCACGAAGATCGGGTTGGTGTAGCACCACAGGTCCTCCCACGGGTTCGCGGCTCCCGGGATGTCCGCCTGCGGTTCGAACGCGCCGCGGTTGCCGTCAGTTCCGCGCATCCGGAGGTAAAAAGGCTCCCGGACGTTGCGGAACGTGTGCGTGAAGACCGCATAGTGCCAGCGCGGCTCGAAGGATCGCTCGACCTTCACATGTGGCGTGGACAACGTTTCGGATGCGGTTCTACCGGTTACCGCACCCTTGATGAGGTCCAAACGGCGTAGTCGCGGGATGAACCCGGCGCTGTTCGGACGGGTCGCCAAACGTGCCTTGACCAGCACAGTCACGTCCGAACCGCGCCGCACGCGGAGCCGCTCGCCCAGGCCAACGGAACCACCCGTTCCGTAAACACTGAACTGCAGATCATCGACCAGACCGCCGTGCGAAACCCACGCGCGGCCCGCCCGCAACCCCTCCATCACGGCGCCACGCGTCCTGCGCCTGGCCCCGACGACGGTCCGCGAGAACTCGCACGGGAAGAAGTCGACGTACGGCGGCAGCACCTGCGGCGGGCCGATGTCGAGCGGGTCGAGGTGCTTGCCGAACAGGTCGAACTGGTCGCCCGGCTCCGGCACGCGGACGACCGTGTCGCGTGAGTTGAAGTGCGAGTCCGAGTTCGACGTGACCCACCAGCCGATGCCTTCGGCGAGCAGCGAGTCCCACACGCCGCCGAGCTTCGCGGTCATCCAGTCGAAGCCGCCGTAGGTCTTGTACGCCTCCGCGGATAGGCCGGGTAGGAGTTCGAGCCGGGGCTGTTCGCGTACCCGCCGCGGTGGCCGCCGGGGCCGCGCAACGGGTCGCCGTCGCCCTGCGCACCGGGCGCGCCCTCCATACCGACAACGATGTCGGGGGCCAGGTCGCGCATGTTGCGCAGCTCGTACGGGGCCACCCGGCCGTTGCGCATCGGGTGGTTCACGAACACCAGCGCAGACTTCATGGTGCCGTTGCGGATCTTGGTCTGGATGAACCTGATCGCGTCGAGCGCCTTCTTCTCGTTCGCCGGGTTCGACGCTTCCTGGCCGTTCAGCCGCCAGTCGAACTGCCGCTCGAAGTCGCGCAGCACGCCCGCCTCGTCGCGGCAGTCCTCGAAGAACACGGTCGCGTGCTCGGCGCCGGGGACGTTCCACTCCATGCCGTGCCACAGCAGCAGTTGCGGGAACTTCCTGGCCGCGCGCCTGATGTCCGCCGCGGTCGCCTCGACGGAATGCGCCTCGTGCGACGTGTGGCCGTGGTCGGTGATCACGAGCCAGTCCGTGCCGTGCCGCAACGCACCACGGATCTGCTGCTCGATCGTGTACATGCCGTCGTACGAGTACTGCGTGTGCGTGTGGTGGTCGCCGGAAAGCCAGTGGTAGCGGGACGACGCCGAGGCCTGCCCCGTGCCCAGCATTCCCGCCACACCCAGCGCACCGCGCCCTGCAAGAAGCGTCTGCGGGCTACTTCGGACACGACGGATCCTCCACACGACTGGACGGGGTTCGATGGAGGCTAGACCGATCGGGTGAGACTCAGGTAGCCGCTGAATGGCTGGCGAGCGAACAACTCCCCGACAGGAGTGCTAGATCGGGAGCAGGTCCAGCCAGCTCAGGAACGGCAAGGCGCCGGTGGCCTGCAAAGCCGCGAGCCCCAGCCACACCGACAGGACCGTGACCACGGGCCCGACGATGGCCATCTCGACCACACCGCCGGTCTTCATCCGCATGATCTTCGGTGGCGCCACCGGGAACCACGTCTTTCCCATGATCGGGATCGGCCACAGGATCGGGCAGCCCTGCTCGGTGATCGCGTCCCCGAGGTAGTGCGCGAAACAGCCCGACCCCGACCGCGATTCCCGCTGCCGCAGCGGAAGCGTTCGTCTGGGACGTCCACGCGATCATCGCCCAGGTGATGCCCGCGGACACGACGGTGATCATCAGCGCGTCCTGCTTGGGGCACCAGTCGTTCATGATGCCGCGCACCGCGAGTCCGGCGAACACGAACATCAGCACCGGCAGCGCCCACTTCTGGCTGTTCTGCACGACCGCCGTGGTGAAGACGGCCGCGAACAACGCGAAGACGAGCGTGTGTGTGAGACCGCGATGTCCGCCATCGCGATTGGAGTCTTTCTTCGTGCGTGTCGTGCGATAGACGAGGCCGCTCAACATGTTGATGCCCGCGGACAACCCGCTGCTCAACGCGCCGAACGTGCGCGAGATCGTCGAACCGGGGTGGTCGAGGTCCGGCAGCAACGCCGCGCCGGTCGCGAGAACCGCGCCCACCGCCCAGCTCTGCGGCGACAGCTGGCCGATCGGGTGAGCGGACGCGAACGCGGTGACAGCGGACCAGGCCAGCAGCCCGCTCATCGCATGTGTTGGCCCAGTTGACACTTACGCCCCTTCTGATGATCACCCGACAGTGAGAACAGTAGCCGCAGGTATCACACGATCTGGCCAGAACTCCGCCACTCGGACACCTGATCTCGAGTGAGGACACGGACATGACGCAGGTTTGGCTCATCACCGGCAGTTCCCGCGGCATCGGCCGCAAGACCGCCGAAGCGGTGCTCGCCGCCGGACACCGGCTCGTCGCCACCGCGCGCAACCCGCGTGACCTCGACGATCTGGTGCGGGAGCACGGTGATCGAGTCAGAGCCGTGGCACTCGACGTGCGCGATCCCCGACAAGCCTCAGACGCGGTGCGAACCGCGGTTGTTGAGTTCGGCCGGCTCGACGTCGTGCTGAACAACGCGGGCGCGGGCCGGGTCACGTCGATCGAGGAGTGCTCGGAGGAGGACTTCCGCGACCAGCTGGAGGTCAACCTCTGGGGCGTCGTCAACGTCACGCGCGCCGCACTCCCGGTCCTGCGCGCGCAGCGGTCCGGCCACTTCCTGCAGATCGGCTCGACCGCCGGTCACATGGCGTTCGGCGGCGGGCTCGCCCCGTACGTGATGGCGAAGTTCGCGCTGCGCGGCTTCTCCGAGTCGCTCGCGGCGGAGACCGCGCCGTTCGGGGTCCGCACGACGCTGGTCGAGCTCGGCGGCTTCCGGACCGACTGGACCGGCCCGTCCCTGGTGGTGACCGAGCCTGGGGAGGACTACGTTCCGTCTGCCGGTGCGCTGCTCGACCTGATGCGCGGCGCGCACGGCAACATGCCTGGTGATCCAGCCAAGGCCGCACGGGTCATGCTGGACGTGGTAGCCATGGACGAGCCACCACTGCGTCTTCTGCTGGGCAGCGACGCGGTGGATATGGTGCGCATGGCGGACCTGGCACGGAACGCGGAAATCGACAAGTGGGAACACGTGAGCCGCTCGACCGACCTCGACCCTGAATCGGTGTAACCAGGGTCGCAGGCACGGGTCGGCGGTTTACCAGTACGCTTGTCTTGCTTGCATCGTCGCGAGAGGAGCGCCCGGGTTATGGGCAAGATCAAGGTTCAGGGCACCGTCGTCGAGCTCGACGGCGACGAGATGACCCGGATCATCTGGCAGTTCATCAAGGACAAGCTGATCCACCCGTACCTGGACGTCACCCTTGAGTACTACGACCTGGGCATCGAGCACCGGGACGCCACCGACGACCAGGTCACGATCGACGCCGCCAACGCCATCAAGAAGCACGGCGTCGGCGTCAAGTGCGCCACGATCACGCCGGACGAGGCGCGCGTCGAGGAGTTCGGCCTGAAGAAGATGTGGGTCTCGCCGAACGGCACGATCCGCAACATCCTCGGCGGTGTCGTCTTCCGCGAGCCGATCATCATCTCGAACGTCCCGCGCCTGGTGCCGGGCTGGACGAAGCCGATCATCATCGGCCGTCACGCCCACGGTGACCAGTACAAGGCCACCAACTTCAAGGTGCCCGGCGCCGGCAAGCTCACGATCACGTTCCAGCCGGAAGACGGCTCGGACCCGATCGAGCACGTCGTCACCGAGTTCCCGGCGGAGGGCGGTGTGGCGATGGGCATGTACAACTACAACAAGTCCATCGAGGACTTCGCCCGCGCCTCGTTCTCCTACGGCCTGCAGCGGGGCTACCCCGTCTACATGTCGACGAAGAACACGATCCTCAAGGCCTACGACGGCGCGTTCAAGGACATCTTCGAGCGCGTGTTCAACGAGGAGTTCAAGGCGGAGTTCGACGCCAAGGGCCTCACCTACGAGCACCGCCTCATCGACGACATGGTCGCAGCAGCCATGAAGTGGGAGGGCGGCTACGTCTGGGCATGCAAGAACTACGACGGTGACGTCCAGTCCGACACGGTCGCGCAGGGCTTCGGCTCGCTCGGCCTGATGACGTCGGTCCTCATGACCCCGGACGGCAAGACCGTCGAGGCCGAGGCCGCGCACGGCACCGTGACGCGTCACTTCCGCCAGCACCAGGCGGGCAAGCCGACCTCCACGAACCCCATCGCGTCGATCTACGCGTGGACCCGTGGCCTCATGCACCGCGGCAAGCTGGACAACACCCCCGAGGTGATCCGCTTCGCCGAGGCGCTCGAGGAGGTCGTGATCGAGACCGTCGAGGCCGGTCAGATGACCAAGGACCTCGCGCTGCTGATCAGCAAGGATCAGCCGTGGCTGACGACCGAGGACTTCCTCGGCGCGCTCGACGAGAACCTCAAGAAGAAGATGGCGTCGTTCTGATCTTCGCCTGATTCAGGCTACGAGAAAGGCCACCCCGGTCACGCCGGGGTGGCCTTTCTCGTTTCGCGTCACCCGGTCGGTTCCTCTTGCGGGTGGTTGCCGTGCCGAGCCGTCCACGGGGGACCCAAAGCCGATATATCTGCTGCTCCAGGGACTGTGGCAGGCGGAGGCGGCGTTATGTTGGGTGTTCCGGTCAGGGGAATGATCGTGATTGGTGTGCTCGGGGTCGCCGCGGTGATGTACCTGGTGAACGGCGGCAAGCCCATGGGCAGCGAGAAGGGCCCGCAGACCTGCAAGATCACGGTGACCGCCGACATCCTCAACGTCAGGTCCGGTCCCGGCGACATGCAGCCGATCGTCTCCACCATGCAGCGTGACGCCGTCGCGAAGGCCGAGCCGCGGGTCGAGAGCGGCTACCGCATGCTGAGCGACCGTCGCTGGGTCAGCACCCAGTTCGTGGCCCTGACCAGTGACTCCACCTGCACCTGAGTAAATCTGGCGAATTTCCGGTCCCCGGCCCGCACTGCGGAAGCGGTAAGAAGACAACCGGTGCCCGCTAGCCCTCGCCACGTGAAATACCAGGTGATTCCCGGCACGGAAAGCCCTTTCCAGGCCGGGTGGCCCTCCTTAGGATTGAACCGGCTGGACTAGCAGGATGGCCAGGACGCGCCGCCACGTGTTCGAACGATGTGTGGCGAAGGGGCGTATCCGGTGGCGGTCACGAGTTCCGTGGTGTCCGACCGCAAGCGTGAGCTGTCGGCGATCCGGCGGGCTCTGGAGGATGCGGCCGCGGGCTCGCCCTCGGTGGTGTGTGTCGAAGGCCGGGTCGGTCTCGGCAAGACCGCCGTGCTCGCCGAGGCCGTGCAGATGGGCAAGGAGCTCGGTTTCGAGGTCCTCCGCGCCCAGTGTTCGGCGTCGGAGTCCGGGTTCCGGTTCGGTGTGGTCGCGCAGCTCTTCGAGAGCGAGGCCGACGCGATCCTCTCCGGTGACGCGGATCAGGCGGCGATGCACCGGCTGCACCGACTCGTCCGCGACGTCTCGGCGGCGCATCCCGTCCTGCTCGCCGTGGACGACGTCGAGCTGGCGGACTTCCAGTCGTTGAACTTCCTTTCCTACCTGCGAAGACGTCTGGGCGAGCTGCCCGTGTCGCTCGTCGTCACGCGGGGGCTCGCGCTCGACGGAACGCCGCTGCTGCGCGAGGTGGTCGGCGACGCGCGGCGGATCCGGCTCTCCGGACTGGACCAGCAGGCCTGCGCCCGGTTCCTGCGCACACTCTTCGCCTCCGGCGTCACCGAGGAGGTGGTCGCCGACTGGCGGGTTGCCACCGGTGGCAACCCGTATCTCCTTGGTCTGCGTCCTCGCGATCTCGGGGAACGGTCCAGCGAGCTGGTCGCCCGGCTGGAACAGGCAGGTCCGAACGTTGTCGCGCTGGCGCGCGCGTTCGCGGTGCTGGGCGATGCGGACCTGGCGTTGGCGGGCGCCGCGGCCGGGCTGGGCGCGCAGGAAGCCGTCGATGCCGCGAGAGCGTTGGGCGGCTTGGGTTTCGCGGGTGTGCCGATGGTGCTGACGACGTTGGCGCAGTCGACCGCCGCGCTGGACCGGGCCGCGGTGCACGCGCGGGCGGCCCGGTTCCGGCACGACGACCAGGCGCCCGTCGAGGACGTCGCCGCGCAGCTGCTGGAGGCCGCGCCCATCGGTGAGGACTGGGTGCGTGACGTGCTGCGCATCGCCGCGCGGCGGTCGTCGCCGGACAGGGCGATCGCTTGTCTCAGAAGGCTTCTGCGCGAACCGCTGCCGGACGACCTGCGCGGCGAGGTGCTGGTCGAGCTCAGCGAGGCGCAGTCGCTCGTCGACCCCGGCGCGGCGATCGCGTCGTTGAACAAGGCCGCCAGCCAGACGATGGACGTGCTGGCGGAGGGGCGGATGGCGTTGCTGCTCGCCTACGACCTCGCGGGCAGGCGGCTCTACCGGGACGCGGTCGCGAAGGTCGAGTCCGTGATCGCCCGGCTGACAGGCGTGGACGCGGATCTGGCGCAGCGCCTGGACCTCTACGCGTTGGCGCTGGGGCTGGAGGAGTCGTTCTTCTCCGGCGAGGTGGAGACGCGGATCGCCCGGCTGTCCGGTTCGCGGATGACCTCGGCGCGCAACGAGCGGTTCCTCAACACGCTGCTGGCGTTCCGCGGCGCCACCATCGGCGCGAAGCTGGGGGAGACGCGCAGGCGCGTGCAGGCGGCGTTGCCGTTGCACGTCGGCCGCGACCTGATCGACCAGTTCTCCTTCGCGCACATGATCGTGGCGCTGATCGCCATCGACGACTACGAGCAGGCCGACCGGCAGTGCGAGGAGGCACTGCGGGTGGCGTCCGAACGCGACCTCGCCCTCTGTGCCGCGCTGGTGCAGGGGCTGCGGTGTCACGTGGTGCGCAGGCTGGGGATGCTGCCGGACGCGGAACGGCTCGGCATGACCTCGCTGGAGAAGCTGGATGCCTTGGGCGTCAACCAGGACGGCAACGTCGTGGTGACCGTCGCCGGGCTGGTCGGCGCGTGGGTGGACACCGGCGACACGGCCTCGGCGTGGCGGCTCGTGCGGGAACGGGAGCTCGACGGCGATCTGCCGGAGTACTCGCACTACCACTCACTTCTGCACCAACGAGGCCGTCTGCACACCGCCATGGGCGACCCCGGTGCGGCGTTGCGTGACCACCTCGAGTGCGGCCGCCGGATGGAACGGCGCGGCGCGCGAAACCCGTCGTTGTACCCGTGGCGTTCGCATGCGGCGTTGGCGTTCTGGGCGATGGGAGAACGGGATCGCGCGATCCGGCTGGCGGCACAGGAGCTGGAGCTCGCCCACGACTGGGGCCTCGACGTGCCGATCGGTGTCGCGCTGCGGGTGTGCGGTGTCGTGACAGGGAGCGCATCGACGTTGGAGGAGGCGGTCTCGGCGTTGCGCGGGACCCCGGCCCGGCTGGAGCTGGCGCGAGCGCTGGTCGACTGGGGCGTGGCGCTGCGTTCGGCCGGGCGTGTGCCCGAGGCGCTGGCGGCGCTGCGGCAGGGCCACGACCTCGCGAAGAAGTGCGGCGCGATCCCGCTGATGGGCGCCGCGGCACGGGAGCTGCGCGCGGCGGGCGGTCGTCCGGCCCGCACGCCGTCGGGTTCGGTGCTGACCGCCCAGGAAGAGCACATCGTGCGCCGGGCGGTGCTCGGTCTCACGAATCGGCAAATCGCCGCGGAACTGTATGTCACGCCACGAGCCGTCGAACTGCACTTGACCCGTGCTTACCGCAAACTGGGTATATCCGGTCGGCGAGATCTGGCCGCGGCATTGGAAAAGGCCGGCGCGTGAGGGTGGCGCCGGCCTTTTCCAGGAGTGCTACTTGATCACGATGATGCCGGACGCGACGATCTTGCCGTCGACCTTCTTGCCGTTCACGTCGACGGACGCACCGACCTTCAGCTCGCCGGAGACGACGGTCTTCTTGAGGTCGTAGTCCACGTCCACCGTCGTGCTCGCGTCCACCTTCACCTTGATGGACTTGCCCTTGACTACCGCGACGACCTCACCGGTCACGTTGGCCGACGCCTCGGTCGACTGCGACGTCGCCGGGGCGGCGACGGCCTGAGCGGCACCACCGAACAGCACGGCGGTGGCGGCGAGACCGACGAGAACACCCTTGATCGCGTTCATTTCGCTTCTCCTTGGCGCTTTTCCTGCTTCGGGGAGATTTGCTGGGCCCGATTGGAATCTGCCCGTTGGTGATCCGCACGCTCAAGGGTTTCGTTTCAATTGTTCGCTTTCACCGAACCTGTCGCTTTGCGTTGGCCAACGACTTCGGTGGCGTATGGCAAACTGGGGGCATGCTTTGGAACATGTTTCGGTTGGGACGCAACAGGGGCGTGACCCAGTGCTCCTGCACGCCCGAGTGGCAGGGCCTCTACACCGAGCTCGACGGTCGGCGTCAGCTCGCCCTGCCCCGCGACGAGATGTCCACCCTCGTCGGCTATCTCGACCTGACCGCCCACTGCGCCGGCTGCGGCGCCGAGTACCCGAAGCCCTGGGGTCTGGCCTCCCAGTAGGCTCCTCCGTCGTGCTCACGGTCTCCACGATCAACGTCAACGGTCTGCGCGCCGCCGCCAAGAAGGGCTACCTCGAATGGCTGGCCGCTTCCGCCGCGGACGTGGTGTGCCTGCAGGAAGTCCGCGCCGAACCCACCGAGCTGGCCGCTGAGGTCCACTCGCCCGCCGGCTGGCACGGCGTCTACGCCCCGTCGTCGTCGAAGGGCCGCGCGGGCGTCGGCATCATGTCGCGCGTCGAGCCCTCGTCCATACGCGTCGGCTTCGGCACCGCGGAGTTCGAGTCGAGCGGCCGGTACGTGGAGGTCGAGCTGCCGGACGTCGTCATCGGGTCCCTGTACCTGCCCTCCGGCGACGTCGGCACCGAGAAGCAGGACGAGAAGGACCGCTTCCTGGCCGCGTTCCTGCCGTACCTGGTCTCGCTGCGGGAGAAGGCCGCCGTCTCCGGCCGTGAGGTGATCGTGTGCGGCGACTGGAACATCGCGCACACGCAGGCCGACCTGAAGGCCTGGAAGACGAACCAGAAGTCGTCCGGCTTCCTGCCGTACGAGCGTGAGTGGATGTCGTCGGTGTTCGCCTCCGGGTACACCGATGTGATGCGGTCGCTGCATCCTGACGCGGTCGGGCCGTATTCGTGGTGGTCGTACCGGGGCAAGGCGTTCGACAACGACTCGGGCTGGCGGATCGACTACCAGGTGGCGACGGACGGGTTGGCCGCGCGTGCTCGGACCGCGGTGGTCGAGCGGGCCGCGACGTATGCGGAGCGCTGGTCGGACCACGCCCCGGTCACCGTCGTGTACTCCGACTGACCCAGCCCGCCCGGCCTTTATCGCTCTTGTCGCCCACCTGACGGCTCGTTTTCACCCGCCCGCTCCCTGAACATGAGCACGATTCACCATCGATGAATCGGGGGCGGCTCATGAAGGGTTTCAACCGGCGTTCATTCCTGCTGGCGATGGGCGTGGGCGCGGCGGGTGTGCCGCTCCTCGACTCACAGGCGATCGCGGCCACCGCGGGCACCACGCTCGACACCGCCGCGACGCCCGTCGGCGCGAGCGGCTACCGCAGGCTCGCGGCGGGTCCTGGCTGGCCGACGGTCGTCCGCGACGACCTGATCGCGGCCAAGACCGGCAGGGAAGCACGCCGGGCCGCCCTGACGAGCTTCGTGCAGTTCAGCGACATGCACATCTGTGACGCGCAGAGCCCGCTCAGGTTCGAGTACCTGCACCCGCAGATGGGTTCGGGCGCGCACCGGCCGCAGGAGACGCTCACGGCGCAGGCCTCCACCTCGTTCGTGAAGCGCGTCAACGCCATCAAACGAGGCCCGATCACCAGCAGGCCTTTCGATTTTTTGATGACGACCGGAGACAACACGGACAACCACGAGCACATCGAGCTCGACTGGTTCCTCACGGTCCTCAACGGCGGCCGGATCACGCCGAACACCGGCGACCCGGCGCGGTACGAAGGCGTGCAGAACGCGGCCATCAGTACGTTCTGGCAGCCCGACCTCACCGGCACGGACGACTACAAGGCCAAAGGCTTCCCGAGGCTCCCCGGCCTGCTCGACGCGGCCATCCGGCCGTTCACCAGCCCCGGACTGCAGATCCCCTGGTACGCCACGATCGGCAACCACGACGACAGCGTGGTCGGCGCGCTGCCGGACGGGTTGCTGGACAGCTGGTACACCGGGCGCAAGAAGATCGTCGGGTTCGGCGACCCCGTGCAGAACGCCAAGGTCGCGCAGGCGTTCCACGACCCCAAGGCCATCCCCGAGGCCATGGCGATCCTGGCGAACGGCGGCGTCGTCCGGACCGTCACGCCAGACAGCCGCCGCAGGCTGTTCGACACCGGTGAGTTCGTGCGCAAGCACCTGCCGACGGGCGGCCACGGCTACACCGAGGAGAACGCGGACGGTGTCGACGTCTACTACACGTTCAGGGTGGCGCCGGGCATCACGGGCATCAGCCTGGACACCACGAACCTGGCGGGCTTCTCGGAAGGTTCCATCGGCCTGCACCAGCTCAACTGGCTCGAACGGGTCCTCAAGCGCAACAGCTCGCTCTACTACGACTGGCTCGGCAGGCCCACCCGCCACACCGTCACCGACGAGCTGTTCGTGCTCTTCAGCCACCACACGAGCAAGTCGATGGGCAACGTGCTGCCGGACCGGCGCAGGCCGCTGGACCTGCGGATGAAGGGCGACGCGCTCGTGGATCTTCTGCAGCGGTTCCCGAACGTGCTGGCGTGGGTCAACGGGCACACGCACCGCAACGTGATCACGCCGCACCGGCACGACACGCCGTCCAGGAGCTTCTGGGAGATCAACACGGCGGCACACGTCGACTACCCGCAGCACGCCCGCGTGATCGAGGTCGCGGACAACCGCGACGGCACGTTGTCGCTGTTCACGACCCTTATCGAGGGTGATGCGCCCTATCAGGTCGACTACGACGACCGCACCGATGCCGGGCTCGCGAGCCTCTGCCGGGAGTTCACCTACAACGACATCCACGCGCGGACGAACCCGCTGGGCACGCCGCTCGACCGGAACACGGAACTGCTGGTCGCGGTGCGCTGAAGTGGGATGTCCCACAACCCGTCGCACCTGATCAGGAATTTCGGCGGCCTAAGGTCGTTGACGTGGCAGTGGACATCTCGATAACCCCACCGCAGCCCCGTCCGAGCGATGCGGCCATGCGGCGTGCGTTGCGCAGGGCGGCGGACGGCGCGACGCTCGACGCGACAGAGGCTGCCGTGCTGCTGCACGCGCGCGGCGACGACCTCGACGCGTTACTGGTGTCGGCGGGCAAGGTGCGGGACGCGCACCTGCTCGCGGAGGGGCGTCCCGGTGTCGTCACCTACAGCCGGTCGGTGTTCATCCCGCTGACCAGGCTGTGCCGGGACCGGTGTCACTACTGCACGTTCGCGACCGTGCCGCACAAGCTTCCCGCCGCGTTCCTGGAACGCGACGAGGTGCTGGAGATCGCCCGCGCCGGGGCCGCCCAAGGCTGCAAGGAGGCGCTCTTCACGCTCGGCGACCGGCCGGAGGACCGTTGGCCGGCGGCGAAGGAGTGGCTGGAGGCCCGCGGCTACGAGTCCACTCTGGACTATGTGCGGGCCAGTGCCATTGCGGTGCTTGAGGAAACCGGTCTGCTGCCGCACCTCAACCCCGGCGTGCTGAGCTGGGAGGAGCTGACCAGGCTCAAGCCGGTGGCCTCCAGCATGGGCATGATGCTGGAGACCACGGCGGAACGGCTCTGGAGCGAGAAGGGCGGGCCGCACTACGGCAGCCCGGACAAGGACCCCGCGGTCCGGTTGCGCGTGCTGACCGACGCGGGACGCGTCAACGTGCCGTTCACGTCCGGCATCCTGATCGGGATCGGCGAGAACCTGACCGAGCGCGCCGAGTCGTTGCTCGCGCTGCGGCAGGTCGCCAAGCAGTACGGGCACATCCAGGAAGTCATCATCCAGAACTTCCGCGCCAAGCCGGACACGGCGATGCGCGGCATGCCCGACGCCGACCTCACCGAGCTCGCGGCCACGATCGCCGTCGCACGTCTGGTGATGCCGTCGACGGTGAGCGTGCAGGCGCCGCCGAACCTGGTCGGCGAGGAGTTCGACCTCATGCTGCGCGCGGGCGTGGACGACTGGGGCGGCGTCTCGCCGATCACGCCGGACCACGTGAACCCCGAGAAGCCGTGGCCGCAGGTCGACCGGCTCGCGGAGATCACCAAGCAGGCCGGTTTCGACCTGAACGAGCGGCTCAACGTCTACCCGCGCTACGTCCGCGCGACGGCCGGGCAGTGGATCGACACGCGGCTCACCGCGCACGTTTCCGCGCTGGCACAGGAGAACGGCCTCGCGAACCCGGACGCGGAGGTCGTCGGCCGCGAGTGGCAGGAGCCGGACGGCGGCACCGACACCTACGGCCGCGCGGACCTGAACACCTCGATCGACACCGAGGGCCGCACCAGTGATCGCCGCGGCGACTTCGACGACGTCTACGGCGACTGGAACGAGCTCAAGGTTCCCGTTGCCCCGCACCGGCTTCCCGAGGACGTCCAACGTGGACTGAAGATCGCGGCGAACGACCCGGCCTCGTTGCTCGAGGACACCGACGCCGCGATGGCGCTCCTCACCGCCGACGGCCAGGGGCTCGAAGAGATGGTCCGCCTCGCGGACGAGCTGCGGCGTGAGGTGGTCGGCGACGACGTCACGTACGTGGTCAACCGGAACATCAACTTCTCGAACGTCTGCTACGTCGGCTGCCGCTTCTGCGCCTTCGCCCAGCGCGAGCGTGACGCGGACGCGTTCCGGCTCAGCGCCGACGAGGTCGCCGACCGCGCGCAGGAGGCGTGGGACGCGGGCGCCACCGAGGTCTGCATGCAGGGCGGCATCGACCCGAAGCTGCCGGTGACCTACTACGCCGACGTCGTGCGGACGATCAAGAAGCGGCTGCCGGACATGCATGTGCACGCGTTCAGCCCGATGGAGATCGTCTCCGCCGCGGCGAAGGCGGGCGTGAGCGTGCGCGAGTGGCTCACCGAACTCCGCGAGGCCGGTCTCGGCACCATTCCCGGCACGGCGGCCGAGATCCTCGACGACGACGTGCGCTGGGTGCTGACCAAGGGCAAGCTGCCGACCGCGACCTGGCTCGACGTCGTCAGCACTGCCCATGACCTGGGCATTCGCTCGTCCAGCACGATGATGTACGGCCACGTGGACCACCCCGGCCACTGGCTCACGCACTTCCGCGTGCTGGCGAAGCTGCAGGACCAGACCGGCGGGCTGACCGAGTTCGTCGCGCTGCCGTTCGTGCACCGCAACGCCCCGATCTACCTCGCGGGCGTCGCCCGTCCCGGCCCCACCCGCCGCGACAACCGCGCCGTGCACGCGTTCGCGCGGCTGGCACTGCACGGGCGCGTCGACAACATCCAGTGCTCGTGGGTCAAGCTCGGCGACGAGGGCACCGCGGAGATCCTCAACGGCGGTGCGAACGACATCGGCGGAACGTTGATGGAGGAGACCATCAGCCGCATGGCCGGATCCGAACACGGGTCGGCGCGTACTGTGCGTGAGCTTGAAACCCTGGCTTCACTAGCAGGGCGTAACGCCCGTCAGCGGACTACGACATATGGGCGAGTGCGAACCGATCAACAGTGACCGATAGTCTGACTTGGCGCATGGACGCTACCGGTCTTCGGTAGCTTGGCGGCCAATCAGTCAGCAAGGTTCACTCGTTCCGGGGTGGATCTGTGCCTTGGGGAGGCTCGGCAAGTGCAAGGCGTGAGTCTGGTTCTGAGTGCTGCGGTCGAGAGCAGCGTCTCGGGCACTGCGGGGCCTGTGGGTCTGATCGCGGTCACCGCCGGCATCGGCGGTCTGGTGTACGGCCTGGTCAAGCGGCGCAAGACGGTCGTCGTCTCGCCGCAGAACCAGCGGATCGACCTGGTCGCGCGGGACACGGCGCAGAACTGATCTGCCCGGTCTGAGAAGATTCGTTCGTGTCCACGGAGAACGCCACCGCAGAGCCCGTCCGCAGGCCTCGTGTCCTGTCCGGTATCCAGCCGACGGCAGGCTCGTTCCACCTCGGGAACTACCTGGGCGCGGTGCGGCAGTGGGTGGCGCTGCAGGAGGAGCACGACGCGTTCTACTGCGTCGTCGACCTGCACGCGATCACCGTGGAGCAGAACCCGAAGGAACTGCGGCAGAACACCCGTGTCTCGGCCGCGCAGCTGCTCGCGCTGGGCATCGACCCCGACCGTGCGACGCTGTTCGTCCAGTCGCACGTCCCTGAGCACGCCCAGCTCGGCTGGGTGATGCAGTGCCTCACCGGCTTCGGCGAGGCGTCGCGGATGACGCAGTTCAAGGACAAGTCCGCGCGCAACGAGACCTCGGTCGGCGTCGGCCTGTTCACCTACCCGATCCTGCAGGCCGCGGACATCCTGCTCTACCAGGCGCACTACGTGCCGGTCGGCGAGGACCAGCGCCAGCACCTGGAGCTGACCCGCGATCTCGCGACCCGGTTCAACTCGCGCTACGGCAAGACGTTCCGGCTGCCCGAGGCCTACATCGTCAAGGACACCGCCAAGATCTTCGACCTGCAGGACCCGACGGCGAAGATGAGCAAGTCGGTGCCCGGCGGCGTGGTCGAGCTGCTGGAGGACCCGAAGCGTTCCGCGAAGAAGATCCGCTCGGCCGTGACGGACACCGGCCGCGAGATCGTCTTCGACGTCGAGAACAAGCCGGGCGTCTCGAACCTGCTGACGATCTACTCCGCGCTCACCGGGCGTTCGGTCTCCTCGCTGGTCGTCGACTACGACGGCAAGGGCTACGGCGACCTGAAGAAGGACCTCGGCGAGGTCTTCACCGAGTGGGTCACGCCCGTGCAGGAACGCGTCCGCTCCTACCTCGACGACGTGGCCGAACTGGACAAGGTCCTGGCCCGTGGCGCCGAGCGTGCCCGCGAGGTCGCGTCGCGGACGTTGCGGCGCTCGTACGAGAAGCTCGGGTTTGTTCTGCCTGAGTAGTGCACCTGCACTAGCGTCTGAGGCGTGGACAAGTGGCGCCGGAAGTACGCATGGCTCGACCACATCATGCTGGCGTACGAGCGGTATACCGAGAGGTACGGCGCCCACTACGCCGCCGCGGTCACGTACTTCAGCGTGCTGTCGCTCGTGCCGATGCTGATGATCGGGTTCGCGGTCGCGGGGTTCGTGTTGCAGTCGCAGCCGGACCTGCTCGCGGAACTGCGGCAGAGCATTGCCGAGGCGGTGCCGGACAAGGACCTGCGCGGCCAGATCAACGAAGCCGTGAACACCGCGCTCGACTCCAAGGGCACCGTCGGCATCATCGGTCTGCTCGGGGCGGCGTACTCGGGGCTCGGGTGGATGAGCAACCTGCGTGACGCCCTGACCGCGCAGTGGGGGCACGCCAAGGAGAACCTGCCGTTTCTCGGCTCGCTGTGGCGTGACCTGGTGGCGCTGATCGGCCTCGGACTCGCGATCGTGTTGTCGTTCGGCATCACGGCGGCGGGTAGTGGGTTCGCGGAGCAGATGCTGGAGTGGTTGGGGTGGGAGAACGCCGGTTGGGCGCATGTGTTGCTGATGATCGGCACGGTCATCCTGTCGCTGCTGGCGAACTGGTTGGTGTTTCTTTGGGTGCTGGCCCGGCTGCCGCGTAAGGCGGTGGGGTGGCGGAGTGCGCTGCGTGGGGCGTTCGCCGCGGCGATCGGGTTCGAGGTGCTCAAGCAGGCGGCCACGCTGTTCCTGAAGTTTGTGACGACCTCGCCGACGTCGGCTGCGTTCGGGTCGGTGATCGGTGTGTTGATCTTTGCGAATCTGGTGGCGCAGTTCTTGTTGTTCATTGCGGCCTGGACGGCGACTGCGCGGGAGAATCGGGAGCCGGAGGTGGTGGTTGCGCCGCCTCCTGCCGTGATCGAGCCGGTGGTGACGGTGAGGTCTGGGCCTTCGCCGTCGTTGATGCTTGGGGTGGGTGCGGTGGTTGGGGCGGCGCTTGGGATGCGGTGGAGGCGGCGGCCGTAAGAACTCCTCGGGCCTGCGGCCCTCGATCAACGACAACGGTCCCGGCGCTGGTGCGCTGGGACCGTTGTGTTGGGCCTTGTTGGCTCTCAGATGCCCTGTGCGGCCTGCGTGGCTTGGCGGCGTGCCCTTGCGGCCTTGGCGCGCTTGTTGCGGATGTAGAGGAATACACCGGCCAGCAGGGCGATGCCCGCGACGGCGGTGATGGGGAGGCCCACCGTGCCGAACATGGTCGGTGACGGGCGGTCCGTGCGGTTGTCGCCTGCGGTGGCCGCGTCGTTGTCGTTGTCCTGGGTCGGTACGACCTTCGGCTTGGGCTGTGGTGCGCCGTCGACGAGCTTGCCGACGCCGCCGGGGCCCATTGCGAAGCCGTAGTCGAGCAGTTTCGCGGCCTGGGCGTCGATGCGGGTGGGCTGCTGCTGGCCGCGCAGCATCGCGACGACGAGGCGGCGGCCGTTGCGTTCGGCGGCGCCGACGTAGGTGTGTTGCGAGTCGTCGGTGAAGCCGGTCTTGCCGCCGAGCGCGCCCTCGTAGTTCGACAGCAGGCGGTTGTCGTTCGTCAGCATGATCGTGCCGCCGTTGCGGCCGGGGAACTGTGCCTGCTTGAGCTTGATGGCGCTCGCGAACTCTTCGTACTTCATCGCGGCGCGGAAGATCAGGCCGACGTCGTAGGCCGAGGTGCTGGTGCCGGGGCCGTCCAGGCCGGACGGGGTGACGGCGCGCGTGTCGAGAGCGCCGACCTCACGGGCCATGGCGTTCATCTTGCGCACGGCGTTCGGCACGCCGCCGAGCTGGCGGGCCAGCGTGTGGGCCACGTCGTTGCCCGACGTGAGCAGCAGGCCGTGCAGCAGCTGGCGGACCGTGTACTGGCCGCCGTCCTTGAGTCCGACGCAGGTGCACTCCTGCTGCGTGTCCTCGGTGCTCGCGGTAACGACCCGGTCGCCGCGCAGTTCCTTGGTCACGACCATCGCGAGCAGCACCTTGATGACGCTCGCCGGCCGCTGGCGACCGTGCGGGTCGTATGCGGCGATGACGGCGCCGGTGTCCATGTCGGCCAGCAGCCACGAGGCGGCGGTGATGCCGCTCGGGGGCTGCGCCGAGTTCGGCGGCAGGATCAGCCCGCACTCGCCCAGCCGGTCACCACCGATCGGCTTCTCCGGAACCTCGAGCAGCGGTGGCGCCTTCTGACCCGGCGCCGTCTGCTCCGACGTGTCCACCGGGGGAGGCGGGGTCTCGCGGTTCGCGCACTGAGCCGAAAGGTTCTCCTGTGCGGTGCCGGTCGGTGCGGCGAACGCGGCTGTGGCCGTTGCTAGGACCAGGGCGACGATGAGCCGTTTGGTGAAGGGCACGGGGTCCAGGCTATCCACCCCCGTTTAGCGGCTTGCACGCACCACGTCCGATACTGGTCGCCGTGAAGCTCACGCGCCCGATGTCGCTCTTCCTGGTGGCCTTCGGCGTGTGGTCGTGGGTGATCTGGCCCACGTTCCTGAAGAACATCTGGAAAGACCCACGTTCGTTTAGCGACGGACCTACCGCTTTCTTCACCGTGCACCTGGTGCTGGTGATCGCCTCGCTCGTGTTCGGCACGGTCATCGGCGTGCTGGGCGTGCGGGGATTCCTGGCCACCCGACGTCGATAAGGACCAACGCCGTGGAGTTCGTACGCCTGCTGCTGGTGTTCCTGCACCTGCTGGGCATGGGCATGCTCGTCGCGATGATCATGTTGCAGGCCAAGGCCGGGAAGGACGCGCCGGTCAACAAGGGCTGGCTGCACGGCGCGGGCCTGCAGCTGATCACCGGCGTCGCGCTGGTCGGCATCGACCCGCTCGTCGACGCGGTCAAGTACGACCACATCAAGATCGGCGTGAAGCTGCTGGTCGTCGTGGCCATCGCCGCCGTCGTCGCGATCAACGTGAACAAGCCGAAGGCGCCGTCCTGGCTGCTGCCCACCGCGGCCTCGCTCGTCGTGCTGAACGTGGGCGTCGCGGTCTTCTGGACCTGATCGGGGGATGTCGCGTCCACTCGTGGGTGACGTCTGCCCACTCTGCGCGCGACGTGCTGTGTCTGGCTGAACCATCGTGACATGTCACGTATCGCCTATATCGGTGTGCTCACCGCCGGAGCCGTGTTGACAGTCGTCGCACTGCACGGTGCCGCGCCGGAAGCCGCGGCTTCCGGCGATGGCCGGGTGTGCGCCGCTGCGTGGTGCCCGAAAGAACGTCCAGGGTGGCGGACGCCTGCGCCGAGAGGTGACGAACCTCCGACGTCGACGACGTACACGAAGCCTTCGACGACCACGTCCACCACCGCGACGACCACCACCACCACCACGACAACGACGACGTACACGAAGCCGTCGACCACCACGTCCACCAAGACCACGACGACGCCACCGACGTCGACGTCCACCACGACGTCGACGTCCACCACGACGACGCCGCCGAACTCGACCACGACGACCACTCCGCCGCTGAGCACCACTCCGCCGACGACGAAGCCACCGACGAAGACCAAGCCGGTCGCCGCACCTCCGCGCCAGGACAATCCCCTGGCCAACACCGGCGCTTCGACCGGCTGGCTCCTGCTGCTCGGCGTGCTGCTCCTCGTCGGCGGTGCACTTCTGCTGCTGCTCGACCGGGCCAGGCGGGTCTCCCGGCGCTGACCGTCGAAAAACTGTCGGTGGTGCTCGTCACACTGACTCCATGCTCATCGAACACCTGCGCGAACGCAGCGATCTCGGAGTCATCAGCGCCACCGCGTTGAAGGAGCTGGGGGTCTCGAACCCCTGGTCGAGGTGCCGCCCCGGCGGGCCGTGGCAGCGCATGCACTCAGGTGTGGTGCTGCTGCACAACGGCCCGCCGACGCGCGACCAACAGGTCACCGCCTGCCCGCGGGAACCGGTACGGCACGAAGCTGGTCCGCGCCGTGCTGAAGGAGCTCGGACGGGCCGAATCGGTGGCCGAGCGCGACGCTCGGCGCCTGTCCCGCCGCCGGATCCGGCTGACCACACCGCACTGGAACGTCACCGTCGCGGACGCCGACGGCGTGGTCATCGGCAGGCCGGACGCCTGGTACGACGACGTGGGGCCGGCTTGGGGGATCGACTCCAGGGCGTTCCACTACGGCCCGCGCGACTACGAGCGGACGCTGGCGCGTAACAGCAGATATGCGGCGGCCGGGATCCTGGTGCCGCAGACGTTGCCGAACCGGCTGTGGGACAGCCCGGAACAGGTCGAGGGAGAGCTGAGGAAAGCACATCGGGCGGCCTCGGCGAGGCCGAGACCGCCCGTGCGCATGGTCGAGCTCAGACGCGCTTGAACAGCAGCGCGCGCTTCACTTCCTGGATCGCCTTGGTGACCTGGATGCCACGCGGGCAGGCGTCGGTGCAGTTGAACGTGGTCCGGCACCGCCACACGCCGTCGATGTCGTTGAGGATGTCGAGCCGCTCCTCAGCGCCCTCGTCACGTGAGTCGAAGATGAACCGGTGCGCGTTCACGATCGCCGCCGGGCCGAAGTAGGAGCCTTCGCTCCAGTAGACCGGGCAGGAGGTGGTGCAGCAGGCGCACAGGATGCACTTCGTGGTGTCGTCGAAGCGCTCGCGGTCGGCGGCCGACTGGATGCGCTCGCGCGTCGGTTCGTTGCCGTAGGTGACCAGGTACGGCTTCACCGCGCGGAACGCCTCGAAGAACGGCTCCATGTTGACGAGCAGGTCCTTGTGCACCGGCAGGCCCTTGATGGGCTCGATGGTGATCGTGGTCTGCTTGTCGCCCTTCTGCAGCAGGTCCTTCAGCAGGACCTTGCAGGCGAGGCGGTTCACGCCGTTGATGCGCATGGCGTCCGAACCGCAGATGCCGTGCGCGCAGGAGCGGCGGAAGGTCAGCGTGCCGTCCACGTACCACTTGATGTGGTGCAGGAGGTTCAGCACGCGGTCCGACGGGAGCGCTGGGATGTCGAACGAGTCCCAGCGATGGCCAGAATCAGAGTCATTGTCGTCGAACTCCGGGTTGAACCGGCGGATCTTGACGGTGACCGTGACAGCGCCGTCCGGAACCGGAGGCTGAGCGCCGCGGGAGCCAGCAGAAGTTTCAGCGGTGGCGGTCATCAGTACTTGCGCTCCATCGGCTTGTACCGGGTAAAGGTGACGGGCTTGAAGTCCATGCGGATGTCGGCCGCGAGACCCTCGCCCTGCTTGTAGAACATGCTGTGGCGCATGAAGTTCGTGTCGTCGCGGTTCGGGTAGTCCTCGCGGGCGTGACCGCCGCGGGACTCCTTGCGCGCCAACGCGCCGTGCACGAGCACCTCGGCCAGCTCCAGCAGGAAGCCGAGCTCGACGGCCTCCAGCAGGTCGGTGTTGAAGCGCTTGCCCTTGTCCTGCACGGAGATGTGGGCGTAACGCTCCTTCAGCGCCTGCACGTCGTGCAGTGCCTGCTTGAGCGTGTCCTCGGTGCGGTACACCGACGCGTTCGCGTCCATGGTGGCCTGCAGCTCGGTGCGGATGTCCGCCACGCGCTCCTGGCCGTGCTCGGACAGCGCCAGCGCGACCTGTGCCTCGACGGCGGCGGCGGGCAGCTCGGGCAGCTCGACGTGCTCTTCACGCGACAGCGCGTACTCCGCGGCGGCGATGCCCGCGCGGCGGCCGAACACGTTGATGTCCAGCAGCGAGTTCGTGCCGAGACGGTTCGCGCCGTGCACCGAGACGCACGCGCACTCACCGGCGGCGTAGAGGCCGGGAACGACGTTGTCGTTGTCCCGCAGCACTTCGCCGTGGATGTTCGTCGGGATGCCACCCATCGCGTAGTGCGCGGTCGGGTACACCGGGACGGGCTCGACGACCGGGTCGACGGCCAGGTACGTCCGCGCGAACTCGGTGATGTCCGGCAGCTTCGTCTCCAGCACCTCGGCGCCGAGGTGTGTGCAGTCGAGCAGCACGTAGTCCTTGTTCGGGCCGGCGCCACGGCCTTCCAGCACCTCGAGGGCCATCGAACGGGCCACGATGTCGCGCGGCGCCAGGTCCTTGATGGTCGGGGCGTAGCGCTCCATGAACCGCTCGCCCGAGCCGTTGCGCAGGATCGCGCCCTCGCCTCGGGCACCCTCGGTCAGCAGGATGCCGAGACCCGCGAGACCGGTCGGGTGGAACTGGTAGAACTCCATGTCCTCCAGCGGCAGGCCCTTGCGGAAGATGATGCCCATGCCGTCGCCGGTCAGCGTGTGGGCGTTCGACGTGGTCTTGAAGACCTTGCCGAAACCACCGGTCGCGAACACGACGGACTTGGCCTGGAAGACGTGGATCTCGCCGGTCGCGAGCTCGTAGGCGACGGCGCCGGTGCAGACCGGGCCGTTCTCCGTCTCGGTGAGGCAGATGTCGAGCACGTAGAACTCGTTGAAGAACTCGATGCCGTGCTTGACACAGTTTTGGTACAGGGTCTGCAGGATCATGTGACCGGTGCGGTCGGCGGCGTAGCAGGCGCGGCGCACGGCGGCTTCACCGTGATTGCGCGTGTGCCCGCCGAACCGGCGCTGGTCGATCTTGCCCTCGGGCGTGCGGTTGAACGGCAGGCCCATCTTCTCGAGGTCGAGAACGGCGTCGATGGCCTCCTTCGCCATGATCTCGGCGGCGTCCTGGTCGACCAGGTAGTCGCCGCCCTTGATCGTGTCGAAGGTGTGCCACTCCCAGTTGTCCTCCTCGACGTTGGCGAGGGCTGCGCACATGCCGCCCTGTGCCGCGCCGGTGTGCGAACGCGTGGGGTAGAGCTTGGTGAGGACCGCGGTGCGGGCGCGCTGGCCGGACTCGATCGCCGCGCGCATACCGGCACCACCGGCGCCGATGATGACTACGTCGTACTTGTGGAACTGCATCGTGGTGGCTCCGCGTCAGTCGTTCGTGATGTTCGGGTCGAAGGTGAAGATCACGAACGTGCCGAGCGAGACGATCAGCACCATCGAGACGTAGAGCAGGATCTTCAGCCAGAACCGGGTCGAGTCCTTGCGGGCGTAGTCGTTGATGATCGTCCGCACGCCGTTGCCGCCGTGGATCTGCGCGAGCCAGAGCATCGCGAGGTCCCAGAACTGCCAGAACGGTGATGCCCACCGGCCGGCCACGAAACCGAAGTTGATGCGGTGAATGCCACCGTCGAGGATGTTCATGATGAACAGGTGCCCGAGCACCAGCACCACGAGCAGCAGGCCCGAGAGGCGCATGAACAGCCAGCTGTAGAGCTCGCCGTTGCTGCGACGGGCCGCGGGGCGGCGCGGCGAGCGGGGCTTGTCGAGTGCGAGCGACATGGTCAGTGGCCCCCAACCAGCTCGGAGATCGTGCGCACCAGCATGAAGTAGGCGCCGGGGATCATGACGGCGATCCACACGCCCAGCACGACCCACAGCATGGGGCGCTGGAACTTGGTGCCCTTCTCCCAGAAGTCGACGAGCATGACCCGGATGCCGTTCAGCGCGTGGTAGAGCACCGCGCCGACCAGGCCGACCTCGAAGAGGTTGACGACCGGGTTCTTGTACGTCTCGATCACCGCGTCGTACGCGTTCGGTGACACTCGCACGAGTGCCGTGTCGAGCACGTGGGTGAAGAGGAAGAAGAACGTGAGGACACCGGTGATCCGGTGGGCGACCCAGGACCACATGCCCAGATCACCGCGGTAGAGCGTCCCACCCCCTCGGGTGGTGCCCGACCGCTCGGGTGCGCCTGCGCTGGTCATGCGCCGCGACCTCCAACGTCAGTGGTGGTGGGTCGGCAACAGTTCTTCCCGACCATGACCGGAAAATCCTAGTCCCGCACGTCGGAGTCGACCCAGCAGGCGCACCCGCTCTGTGATCGATGAGACACGCTGTCGATCCACCAAGCGGTCTTGATCGATTGAGAAATGCGTTCCACACCACAATGGTGGCAAGAAAAGGACGGCGGCCAGGACCTCCGCCTTGGTCCCAGCCGCCGTCGTTGGCAAGGGCACTTGCCACCCTGTACACGAACCGGTGACCGAGGTCGGTTCAAAAGTTCTCAAAGAAATTTCGTCGAGTGCCGAACCCCAGCTCAGCGGCCAGTCATCGGGAGTCAACTCCAAGACAGGCCTTTGGGTGTTAGGCCGAACGGACGATGATCTTGACGGCGAGCCGGACGCAGGGCGCGTTTCGCCACGCCCCGAACACGCGTGATCACCATTGGTACGGCCAATGAGACGTTTGCGTAACCGATAGGGCGCTTTGTTGGCGCTCTGTGCAACGACCTCGGTTACTAGGAGGTACGGTGCGCCACCTAGGGACCCAACAACGACGTTGGGGTGGAACCTCAGTGAGGAGACGAGCCGTGCGTCGTCATATGCGTGGCGTTGCGGTCGCCGCGATCGCGCTCAGCGTGATGTCCATGACCGCCTGCGCGAAGGATTCAGCGGGTGGCGGGAACACGTCGAACACTGGCAGTGGCGCCGCGTGTGAGTTCGCCACGCCGCCTACCGCCCCTGCTACTTCGGCCACCAGCACCGCCGCGGGCGAGAAGGTCGACGGCAGCGCGCTGAAGATCGGCCTCGCCTACGACATCGGCGGCCGTGGCGACGCTTCGTTCAACGACTCCGCCGCCGCCGGCCTGGACAAGGCCGTCGCGGACTTCGGTGTGAAGAAGGAGAACGTCCGCGAGCTCACCGCCGCGCCGAGCGAGGACGAGGCCGCCAAGCAGACGCGCCTGCGTCAGCTCGCGACCGAGGGCTTCAACGTCGTCGTCGCTGTCGGCTTCGCCTACGCCGAGGCGCTCAAGGTCGTCGCCCCGCAGTTCCCGAACGTGAAGTTCGGCCTGGTGGACGCGGCTGTCGAGGGTGTGCCGAACGTCCAGGCGCTCACCTTCGCCGAGCACGAGGGCTCGTTCCTCGCCGGCGTCATCGCCGCCTACCAGAGCAAGAAGTGCCACGTGGGCTTCATCGGCGGCGTCGACATTCCGCTGATCCAGAAGTTCCAGGCCGGCTACTCCCAGGGTGCGAAGGCAGCGGCTCCGAAGATCAAGATCGAGGAGAAGTACCTGACGCCCGCCGGTGACTTCACCGGTTTCCAGGACCCGCCCAAGGGCCAGGAAGCGACCAAGGGTCTGATCGACAAGGGCGCCGACGTCATCTACCAGGCCGCCGGTGCGTCCGGTAAGGGTGTCTTCTCCGCAGCCAAGTCGGCCGGCGTGCTGGCCATCGGCGTCGACGCCGACCAGTACAACCAGAAGACGGTCGAGGAGTCGAAGGAGGTCATCGTCTCGTCGATGCTCAAGCGCGTCGACGTCGCGGTGTACGACTTCGTCAAGGCTGTCGCGAAGAACGACCTGGCCTCGCTGCCGAAGGTCTTCAACCTGAAGGTGGACGGCGTCGGCTACTCCACCACGGGTGGCAAGATCGACGACAAGCTGAAGGGCATCCTCGAGGGCTACAAGGCCCAGATCATCGAGGGCAAGATCACGGTGAAGGACGCGCCGTAACGGGCGACCACGGTCAAGAACCGGGCCCTGCGAGGAAACCCCTCGCAGGGCCTGGTTCGTGGTAGGAGGAACCTCAACGATGAGCAGTTCGACGTCCGTGGTCGCGGATGCGTCCCCCGCGGTGGTGCTGTCCGGCATCACCAAGCGCTTTCCGGGTGTCGTCGCCAACAGCGACGTCCACCTGACGGTGCGCCGTGGTGAGGTGCACGCACTCTGCGGTGAGAACGGTGCAGGCAAGTCCACGCTGATGAAGATCCTGTACGGGATGCAGCCGCCGGACGAGGGCACCATCGAGATCAACGGCGACCAGGTGCGCTTCCGCAGCCCGTCCGACGCCATCAAGGCCGGCATCGGCATGGTGCACCAGCACTTCATGCTCGCCGACAACCTGACCGTCCAGGAGAACGTGGTCCTGGGCGCGGAAGCGCTGCACGGCATCGGGCAGAAGGCGCGCAGGCGCATCATCGAGCTCGCGGGCCAGACCGGGCTGAACGTCGACCCCGGTGTGCTGGTCGAGCAGCTCGGTGTCGCCGACCGCCAGCGCGTGGAGATCCTCAAGGTGCTCTACCGCGGCGCCAAGGTGATCATCCTCGACGAGCCGACCGCCGTGCTCGTGCCGCAGGAGGTCGACGAGCTCTTCGTCACCGTGCGCGGCATGCAGGAGCAGGGCTTCACGTTCCTCTTCATCTCGCACAAGCTGGACGAGGTGCGCGCGATCGCCGACTCGGTGACGGTGATCCGCCGCGGCACCACGGTCGGCACCGCGGACCCGAAGACCGTGAGCTCGCGCCAGCTGGCCGAGATGATGGTCGGCAGCGAGCTGCCCAGCCCGGAGACGCGCGAGTCCACCGTCACGGACGAGGTCGTGCTCGACGTCAAGGGCCTCACGCTGCTCACCTCCGACGGCTCCCGCACGGTCCTCGACGCCATCGACCTCGTGGTGCGTTCCGGCGAGGTCGTCGGCATCGCGGGTGTCGAGGGCAACGGCCAGACCGAGCTCGTCGAGACGATCATGGGCATGCGCAAGGCCGCGAACGGCACGGTGTCGCTGCACGGCAAGGAGCTGACGAAGCTCGGCACGTTGGCGCGCCGCGAAGCCGGCATCGGTTACGTGCCGGAGGACCGGCACCGCCACGGCCTGCTGCTCACGCAACCGTTGTGGTTCAACCGCATCCTCGGCTACCAGACGCGCAAGCCGACGGCCAAGGGCATCTGGCTCGACACCGACGGCGCCAAGAAGGACACCGAGCGCATCGTCGAGGAGTTCGACGTGCGCACGCCCGGCATCGACGTGCCCGCCGCCGCCCTGTCCGGTGGCAACCAGCAGAAGCTCGTCGTCGGCCGGGAGCTCGCGGGCGAGCCGGAGCTGCTCATCGCGTCGCACCCCACGCGTGGCGTCGACGTCGGTGCACAGGCGCTCATCTGGGAGGAGATCAAGCAGGCGCGCGCCCGTGGGCTCGCCGTGCTGCTCATCTCCGCGGACCTGGACGAGCTGATCGGCCTGTCCGACACGATCAAGGTCATGCTGCGCGGCAGGCTCGTGGCGGACGCGGACCCGGCCACGGTGACCCCGGAGGACCTGGGCAGCGCCATGACCGGCGCCGGAGCCACCAGCTCCGCGGTTCAGGAAGGCGAGAACTGATGGGATCCCTGCGCGGCAAGCTGCTGCCGCCCGCACTCGCGATCGTCTTCTCGATGCTGCTCTGCGGCGTCGCGCTGGTGCTGTCCGGGGCGAACCCGTTCCGCGCCTTCGGCGTGATGGTCACCCAGCTCGGCGACGGCTCGATCATCGTCGACATCCTGAACAGCACCGGCATCTACTACCTGGCGGCGCTCGCGGTGGCGATCGGCTTCCAGATGAACCTGTTCAACATCGGTGTCGAGGGCCAGTACCGGGTCGCGGGCGTCGTCGCGGCCGTGTTCGGCGGCTCGTTCGCCCTGCCGCCCGGCATCCACACGCTGGCGATCATCGTCGTCGCCGCGATCGCCGGCGCCGCCTGGGCCGCGATCCCGGCGATCCTCAAGGTGACCCGCGGGGTCAACGAGGTCATCTCGACGATCATGATGAACGGCCTGGCGATCGGCCTGTCGGCCTACCTGATCCGCCGGGACGTCTTCGGTGAGCTGCGCGGCAACAACATCCGCACGCCGGAGATCGCGGAGAGCGGCTGGATGCCCGGCATCCCGATCGGCAGCTCCGGCACGCTCTTCGGGTTCGGCCTCGTCGCGATCCTGCTCGGCGTCGCCTACTGGGTGATGATGAACCGCACCCGCTTCGGCTTCGAGCTGCGCGCGTCCGGCGAGTCCGCCACGGCCGCAGCGGCCGGTGGTGTGAACGCCAAGAAGATGATCCTGGTGTCGATGCTGCTCTCCGGCGCCATCGCCGGACTGGTGTCGATGCCCGAACTGCTCGGCCGCGACCACACGTTCAGCCTGAACTTCACCGCCGGCATCGGTTTCTCCGGCATCGCGATCGCGCTGCTCGGTCGCAACCACCCCGGCGGCATCGCGTTCGGCGCGGTGCTGTGGGCGTTCCTGGACAGGTCGGGACTCGCGTTGGACAACGTGGGCGTGCCGAGGGAGATCGTGACGATCATGCAGGGCTCGATCGTGCTGTCGGTCGTCGTCGCCTACGAGGTGGTGCGCCGCTACGACCTGGCCGCCGAACAGCGCCGCGTCGGCCGTGAGCTCGGAACCGTCGGAGGTGCCGCGTGATCAGCACGTTGGAGGACAAGCCCTTCATCCCGGCGGCGCCGCGCAAGCGCAAGCTGCCCGGCTGGGCGATCGGCATGCTCGGCATGGCCGGTGCGATCGCGCTGCTCGCGACCACCTCGTACCTGACCAACTTCCCGGAGCTCACGTCGTCCGGCACCACGCAGACCGCGGTGCGCCTGGCACTGCCGATCCTGCTCGCCGGTCTCGGCGGCCTCTGGGCCGAGCGCGCGGGCGTCGTGAACATCGGCCTCGAAGGCATGATGATCATGGGCACCTGGGGCGCGGCCTGGGCCGGCTACCAGTGGGGCCCGTGGGCCGCGGTCGTCGCCGCGGTCATCTTCGGCGCACTCGGCGGCCTGCTGCACGCGATCGCGACCGTGACGTTCGGCGTCAACCACATCGTCTCCGGTGTGGCGATCAACCTGCTCGGCGCGGGCATCACGAAGTACCTGTCCACGCTGATCTTCTTCCCGCTGTCGAACAACCCTCGTCAGTCGCCGTCGGTGCAGCCGTTCGACACGTTCTCGGCCGGCTTCGCGGACTGGCTGGGTGAGATGGAAGACCTGCAGCGCGTCGCCATCTCCGACGTGGCCGGCATCCTGCGCGGTCTCGTCACCGGCGTCTCGCCGCTGACGATGATCTCGATCCTGCTCGTGCCCGTGACGTTCTGGGTGCTGTGGCGGACCAGGTTCGGCCTGCGCCTGCGTTCGTGCGGCGAGAACCCGCACGCCGCCGAGTCGCTCGGCGTGAACGTCTACCTGCACAAGTACATCGCGGTCATCGCCTCCGGCGGCCTCGCCGGTCTCGGCGGCGCCTCGCTGGTGCTCAACCCCGGTCAGCTCTCCTACCTCGAAGGCCAGACCGGCGGCCGTGGCTTCATCGGCCTCGCCGCGATGATCTTCGGCAACTGGCGCCCCGGTGGGTTGCTGGGTGGTGCCGCTCTGTTCGGCTACGCCGACGGTCTGCAGCTGCGCAGTGGTGGCGAGACCGTGCTGGCACTGGTCTACGGCGCGGTGATCCTGTTGGGCGTGATCGTGGTCATGCAGCTCGTACGCCGTCGCTGGTACAGCGCCGCGGGTGGCACCGTCGCCGCGCTGGCGTTGTACGCCCTGTACGCGAGCCTCGACGAGATCCCCAGCGAGTTCACCGCCTACGCGCCGCACATGGTGACGCTGGTCGTGCTCGGCGTTGCGTCGCAACGGTTGCGCATGCCCGCCGCCGATGGCGTGGTGTACCGCCGTGGTTGATTGGGATCTGCTCCGTGAACGGGCAGTGGAAGCGGCACAGCTCGCCCACTGCCCGTACTCGGGCCTTCAGGTCGGCGCCTCCGCCGTCTGTGACGACGGCCGCATCGTCGTGGGCTGCAACGTCGAGAACGCCTCCTACGGCATCGGCCTCTGCGCCGAGTGCACGATGGCGGGCCAGCTCCGCCTGACCGGCGGCGGCCGTTTCGTCGCCGTGGCCTGCCGCAGCGGCAAGGGCGACCTGCTCATGCCGTGCGGCCGCTGCCGTCAGGTCCTGTACGAACTGGGCGGCCCGTCCTGCCTGGTCGACACGCCCAAGGGCCCGATGGAACTCCACGAACTGCTGCCCTTTGGATTCGGACCCGAGGACCTGCCGTGAGCTTCTCCGCTGTGGACGTCATCCGTGCCAAGCGCGACGGGCTGGTGTTGTCCGACGCGCAGATCGACTGGGTGATCGACGCCTACACCCATGGCCGCGTCGCCGACGAGCAGATGTCGGCGCTGGCGATGGCGATCTTCCTCAACGGCATGTCCGCCGCGGAGACCGCGCGCTGGACCCAGGCGATGATCGCCTCTGGCGAGCGGTTGTCGTTGCACGTCGATCGGCCGACCGTAGACAAGCACTCGACGGGCGGCGTCGGCGACAAGATCACGCTCCCGTTGGCGCCGCTGGTCGCCGCTTGCGGTGCTGCCGTACCCCAGTTGTCGGGTCGCGGACTCGGCCACACCGGCGGCACGCTCGACAAGCTGGAGTCCATTCCGGGGTGGCGGGCCGCACTGTCCACTTCGGAGATCCTCTCGCAGCTGTCCTCGGTCGGCGCCGTGGTGTGTGCTGCCACCGAAGGACTTGCTCCCGCCGACCGCAAGCTCTACGCGTTGCGGGACGTCACCGGCACCGTCGAGGCGATCCCGCTGATCGCCTCTTCGATCATGTCGAAGAAGATCGCCGAGGGCGCCGAGTCGTTGGTGCTCGACGTGAAGGTCGGCTCCGGCGCCTTCATGAAGGACCTCGCTTCGGCTCGTGCTTTGGCTGAGGCGCTGGTGTCCATCGGCGTCGAGCACGGCGTTCGAATTTCGGCTTTGCTCACCGATATGTCCGTCCCCTTGGGACGAGCTGTCGGCAACGCGGTCGAGGTGGCCGAGTCCGTGGAAGTGTTGCGGGGCGGTGGCCCGGCCGACGTCATCGAGCTCACCGTCGCGCTGGCCCGCGAAATGCTGTCGCTGGCGGGGATTTCCGTTGACCCGGCCGCGGTTCTGGCGTCCGGTGAGGCGTACGAGGTGTGGGCGCGGATGATCACGGCCCAGGGCGGAGACCCCGGGGCCGCGTTGCCGGTGGCCGCGCACAAGTACGTGGTCGAGGCGCCCGCGTCCGGAGTTCTGTCCACTTTGGACGCTTACGGTGTGGGCGTCGCTGCTTGGCGCCTCGGTGCCGGGCGGGCGCGCAAGGAGGATCCGGTGCAGGCGGGTGCGGGCGTTCTGTGCCTGGCCAAGCCCGGAGATTCCGTCGAGGCGGGGCAGCCGTTGCTGGAGTTGTACACCGACACTCCGGACGCGGTCGACGGTGCGTTGCAGGCGTTGGAAGGCGCCTACTCGGTCACCGGCTCCGCGCCGGAGCGTTCGCCACTGGTGATCGACACCATCCGCGGGTAGCGACCGAAACCACTCACGACAAAACAGCCCCGGAGCAGTTGCTCCGGGGCTGTCGTCGTGCTGGGCGATCAGGCGCCTTCGGCGGCCAGATCGTCGTCGTCCATGTGCTCCTTGCCCGCCGGCTTGGGGCCACCGTTCTTGCGGGTGCGGCGCTGCGGACGCGGCAGGGCGGTGGGCGGCGGGGGAGGCGTGGGCGAGCCGCCGCCGAGGATGAGCTCGGCGAAGGTGGCCATGGCCTCGTCCAGCTGACCGCCGATGCGGAGCTCCGACTCCTGGTTCGACTTGCGGACCAGGGACTGCAGTGCGTCGGCGTCCGGGCGGGCGCCCACGGTCTCGGTGACCTTCGACAGACCCGCGTCGACCGCGCCGTTGAGCTCGGTGATGCGGGCGGCGAAGCCGTCCTCGACCTTGTCCAGGCGGTTGGTCATGCCGTCGAGCTGCGAGGTGACCTGCTCGAGGCGGCCGGCCAGTGCCTCGAGGCGGTCGGCGGCGTCGACCTGGTCGCGGGACTGCTCGATCGCCGCGTACAGGGCGGTGCGGGCCTCGTCCAGCTTGCCGTTGACGGTGTTGCGGGTGTCGGCGACGGCGGACGCGAGCTCGGTCTTGGTCTCCGCGAGGGAGGAGGCCAGCGAGTCACGGGTCTCGGCCAGCGAGCCGGACAGCTCGCCGCGGGTCTCCGCCACGGCTCCTGCCAGGGAGTCGCGGGTCTCGACCAGCGTGGCGGACAGCTGGTTGTGGCGTTCGGTGAGCGACGTGGTGATCTCGCCACGGGACTCGGCGATCGCGGCGGCCAGCTCGGTGCGGGCGGCGATCAGGGAGTCGCGGGACTCGTCGGCGCGGCCGTGCAGGCCGGCGAAGGAGTCGCCGAGGACCTTCTGCAGGGCCTCGCGGGTGCCGTCGAGGTGCTCGTGCACTCCCTCGTCGACCTCGTCGAGGCGGCCGCGCAGTGCGGCTTCGAGTGCCTCGATGCGCTCGCGCAGCGGGTTCGTGACGGCGCCGGGGATCGAGTCGACCTTGCCGTCCTGCTTGTCCATGTGGCCGTCGAGGTCGTCGATGCGCTTGTGGATGCTCGACAGCTTGTCCTCGAGGCCGTCCATGCGGCCCGCGACACCTTCGAAGCGGCCGGCGACACCGTCGAGACGGCCGTCGAGCTGCGCGAAGGGCTTGGCGAGCTTGTCGACCAGGCTGTCGACCGCGCGGCCGATGTCCTGGACGGCGTTGTCCTGTGCCTCCAGCTTGGCGAGGGCCTCGTCGAGGCGCTCAGCGAGAACGCTGACCTCGGTGCGGTCCGGCAGCTCCGACAGGCGCTTGCGAACCGAACCCAGCGACTCCAGAGGCGACATCCGGGCGTGGATCTCGTCCAGCGCGTCGAAGATCTGCTGCTGCTCGCTCTCACGGATCTCCGCGGCGCGCGTGAGCATGTTGCGCATCCGATCGAAGGACATCGTGGAGTTGTTGTTCTCTGTCACGGCTGAGTGCCTTCGTCCAGGGGAGGGGGAGACCACGGGAGCCTATCCGCGTCACGGCACGTGTCTGTACCACCCCCGCCAGAAAACGGCCGGGTGCGGACGAGCGACTGACCCGATCAGGCTATCCGACTACGCTGAATGCCAAGTTACTGGCCGGAAGCGTCCGGTTGCCACGGGTGATGTTCCTACCTTGGGGTGACTAAAGCCTCGATCTGGTTGCAGAAAGTTGCTGATCACGGATCGGCAACATCCGGGACCGACAAACGATCATAGCGGGAACAAGATCATTTTGGCCAACGCTGAAGCGGCGTGTCGCCAGGTATAACGTGTCGCCATGTCCACGCCGCTTACCTTGGAGACCATCCGCAGCGCGCCGAAGGTCCTGCTGCACGACCACCTCGACGGTGGCCTCCGCCCGCAGACGGTGATCGAACTCGCCGATGCCTCCGGCTACCAGGGCCTGCCCACCACAGACGCGGGCGTCCTCGGCGGCTGGTTCCGCGACAACGCCAACTCCGGCTCGCTGGTCCGCTACCTCGAGGGCTTTGCCCACACGTGCGGTGTCATGCAGGACGAGGCCGCGCTGGTCCGCGTCGCCGCCGAAGCCGTCGAGGACCTCGCCGCGGACGGGGTCGTCTACGCCGAGATCCGTTACGCGCCCGAGCTGAACACCGACGGTGGCCTCTCGCTGGAGCAGGTCATCGAGGCCGTCCAGGAGGGCTTCCGCGTCGGCTCCGCCCGTGTCGCCGCGACCGGCCGCAAGATCCGCGTCGGCACCCTGCTCTGCGCCATGCGGCAGAACGAGGGCTGGCTGCGCATCGCCGAGCTGGCCGTCCGCTACCGCGACCTCGGCGTCGTCGGGTTCGACATCGCCGGCCCGGAGGCCGGTTTCCCTCCCACCAGGGGCCTCGACACGTTCGAGTACCTGCGCCAGCAGAACGCGCACTTCACCATCCACGCGGGTGAGGCGTTCGGGCTGCCGTCCATCTGGGAGGCGATCCAGCACTGCGGCGCCGAACGGCTCGGCCACGGCGTGCGGATCGTCGACGACATCCTGGTGGACGGCGACGGCACCGTCCGGCTGGGCCGCCTGGCCGCGTACGTCCGCGACCGCCGCATCCCGCTGGAGATGTGCCCGACGTCGAACCTGCAGACCGGCGCCGCGAAGACCATCGCCGACCACCCGATCGGCCTGCTCGCCAAGCTGCGGTTCCGCGTCACCGTCAACACCGACAACCGCCTGATGAGCGACTGCACCCTCTCCAGCGAGTTCGCCACGCTCGTCGAGACGTTCGGCTACGGCTGGGCGGACCTGCAGTGGTTCACGATCAACGCGATGAAGTCGTCGTTCATCGGGTTCGACGAGCGGCTCGCGATCATCAACGAGCTGATCAAGCCGGGTTACGCGGCACTCACCGCGTAGCTCGATTTCTGGGCCCAGGCGGTCTCGTCGATCGGGCTGAGCTTGCGCAACGGCTCCCACCACGCGCGATTGGCCGCGTACCAGCGGATGGTGTCCCGGACACCGGCTTCGAAGCCGATCTCCGGGCGCCAGCCCAGCTCGCGGCCGATCCGCGTGGAGTCGAGCAGGTAGCGCCGGTCGTGACCGGGCCGGTCGGCCACGACGGTCTTGCGTGACTGCGGCAGCCCCAGTTCGTCGAGCACGAGGTCGGCGATCTGGTCGACGCTGGCCTCCACACCTGTGCCCACGTGGTACGTCCGGCCGACCTCGCCGCCCTGCAGCACCGCGTCGATCGCCCGGCAGTGGTCCAGTACGTGGATCCACTCGCGCCGGTTGTCCCGCGCCGCGTAGATCGGCAGCTGCTCGCCCTCCAGCGCCTTCACGGTGAACAGTGGCAGCACGTTCTCCGGGAACTGGTTCGGACCGTAATTGTTGGCGCAGTTGGTGATCGTCACCGGCAGCTCGAACGTCTCGTAGTAGGAGCGCACCGCGTGGTCGGCTCCCGCCTTCGACGCGTTGTACGGCGTGCGCGGTCGGTACGGCGACTCCTCGTGGAACGCCTCCTCGGCATCGAGCGCAAGATCGCCATAGACCTCGCACGTCGAGACGTGGTGGAACCGCTTGATGCCCGCGCGCCGGCATGACTCCAGCAGTGCTTGTGTCGCAAGGACGTTGGTGCGGAAGAACCGGCCGGGATCCAGCACGGCGCAGGCTGTTGTGCGACTCGGCCGCGAAGTTCACCACGACGTCGACGCCCTCGACGTCGGCCTCGGCGATGTCGGCGTGCACGAACGGCACCTCGTCGGGCAGGTTCGTGCGGGTGCCGCGGTAGGTCAGCGCGTCCAGAGCGATGACGGTGTCCTCTGGATGTTCGCGCAGCCAGTAGCGGGTGAAGTGCGAGCCGATGAATCCGGCGGCACCGGTGACGAGCACGCGCATGTCAGTTCTCCTCGGGAATCGGTGCGACACCGGGTGGTTCGGCGCCGGGCCAGCCGCGGAACTCGACCTCCAGCTGGAACCGGTGGCCCAGGTAGTGGTGCTCGGACAGGGCGATCGGGCGTTCGGCGGCGTCCAGCGCGATGCGGCGCACCAGCAACACCGGCGTTCCCCCCGCGACGCCGAGCAACGAGGCGATCTCGGCCCCCGCGGCGACCGCGGCGATGCTCTGCCGCACCAGGGCGATCTGGTTTCCGTTCCGCCGCAACGTCTCCCACGTGCCCGGCCCCTCGGCGTCGGACCGGCTGACCGGCGCGGCCAGGTCCAGTGGCACCCACTCGGTGACGACGTCGAGCGGCGCGCCCCCGGTGCGGCGCAACGACCTTGTCCGCAGCACCTCGCCCGCCCCCAGGGTGAGCGCGACGCGGGCCGGTGCGGGGCAGTAGCCGTACTCGACGACGGACCGGGTGAGATCGACACCGGCCTCGGCGACGGCGGACCGCGCGTGCTGGAAGGTGCCGAGCGCCAACGGCTGCGCGAACGACACGACGTACCAGCCTGCGCCTTTTCTCGACGCCAGCAGGCCTTCGTCGCGGAGCTGCTCCAGTGCGCGCCTGACGGTCACCCGGCTGACCTCGTAGCGGCGGCCGAGCTCGGCCTCGCTCTCGATGGCGCTCGCCCGTGGCCGCTCGCCGCGCGTGATCGCCCCGCACTCAGCGACGCCGCCTGCCCGGTGCTTCCGGCGACAGCTACTACGTCCTCGGCAGCCTGCATCAGGGCACGTTCCCGTTCGCCGCCGTGAGCTACCTGGTGCGCTGACAAAGCGAAAAGCACGTTCGTACGGCCATTCCGTACGAACGTGCTTTTCGCTCAGAAAATCAGTTGGTGTTGAGCCGGTCCTCGAACGTCGCCTGCAGCGTGCGGAACGCGGCCACCTCGGCGTCGTACGGAGCGGACGGCGCGAGCCGCGTCGGGTCCGGGGACACGACGAACGACACGAGCCAGCCGAGCGACTCCGACGTCTTCAGCGCTTCCTTCACGGAGTCGTCGTCGGCCCACTCGGCCGCGTCCTCGAACAGTTCGACGGCGAGGTCGAGCTGCTGCGGGTCGAGCGAGTCCGGGCCCTCTTCCATGTCCTCGGCGATACCGGTGAGCACGTAGACGTTGGCGTCGTCGACGTCGGTGTCGAGCTCACCCGCGGTGGCCTTGACCTTGACGTCGTTCCACGTCTCGACCTCGGCGAGGTCGTGGTCGTCGTTCTCGGCGACGAACCGGCTCAGGCCGCGCTGAGAGCTGAAGGCCTCGATCTTGCCGCGACGGCCGAGGAACAGCGGGTCCTCGCCGAGGTAGCAGCGCAGCGTGTAGAACTCGCCGGCCGACGTGATGATCTTGACGGGGTCGATGCCTACCTCGGCCCAGAAACCGGTGGGCTCGGCCTTCTCCTCGTCGGCGTCCACCTCGTCGGCGGCGGCAGGCGCGGACGCCTCCAGCTCGGCGAGCTCCTCCTGGGCGACGGAGAGTTCCTTCTCCGGCACCTCGGGGGTGTTCACGACGCTGTCGATGGCGTCGAGGACGTCGTCCCACTTCTCGGAGACGACGGCGGACAGCTCGTCCCACAGCTTGGCGCCGTCACGGCCGCTGAACGGCAGCGTGCCCTGTGGCAGCAGCGAGAAGCCCTCCGCCGAGTCGAGCACCTCGTGGACCTTCTCCAGGTCGCAGACGTCCGCCAGCGACCGCACGATCGCGATGACGTCGGCCAGCTCGCCGATGGTCCAGGTGTCCGGGTCCTCGGCGATCAGCTCGGGCACGCCGACGAGGTCGAACTGGTGGTTGTCGTCCGGCGAGAGCTCGGCGATGCCGAGCTTCGGGACGATCGGCCACGCAGGGTGATCGGTGAGGTCATGCTCCTCGGCGGTGCGTACGAACGCAGCGAGGTGGGCGGCGTCGGGGAAGACGAACAGGTCTTCCTCGTCGCCGAGGAACGCCTCCCACTCTTCACCCTCCTCACGCCACCGGGGTGCCCACAGCGTGACCACGTCACCCTGCGTCAACCCCAGTTCGATGGGGACGATGTCCTGCGCCATCCTGACCTCCCGGTCACGCCTGCCGAATGCCGTGGGCGAGCCTAACGGTGCTGATCACCGGCGCCCAAAGGGGTTCTCGAAGAACGCGTCCTCGTCGGGATCGTCGATGACCGGCCGCCGCGGCCGACGCTCTTCCGGACCTGCAACGACCGGCGCCACCACAGGGTTCCACGTCGAGCGGAACGGCGAGTCTCCCACGATCGACTCCACGTCGATCGCGACGCCGTCACCGAGTGCCTTCGCCATGGTGTTGAAGCTGGTCTGCACGGCCGTGTTGGTCGCGAGCCGCGCGGTCTCGGTGACGATCTGGCCGACCACCCGCGCGCCCTGGTTCAGCAGCGCCGGGTGCAGGTGCACGGCCTTGAGCTCGCCACGGGCCGTCGCGGTGATCGTGCACAGGCCGTTCGGGTGCTCGACCGTGCCGACGGTGACCGCGAGGTCGCGCTGGAGCTGCTCGACTGCCTGCAGGCGTTCCTCGTTCACCGCCGCCACCCGAGCTCGTCCTCGTCCGGGCCGCGCTCGAACCCGATGGCCGTCAGCTCACGCGGGTCAACGACCCGTTCCAGCGACTGGTGCAGCCGGGTCGAAGCGCTGCGCTGCGCCTTCTCGGCGATGCGCATGATCTCGGCGGCCAGCCCGTGCGGACCCATCCGCAACGCGGCGGCGCTCACCGTGATCTCCTGCGGGGGGCCGCCAGGTGTCGCCAGGACCGTCACCGCACCGTCCGGTGAGGACGCACGTCCCGTGATGGGACCACTGCGTGCGACGTGTTCGGTCACGGCCTGCTCGACATCGCGCACCTTTCGCGCGGCGCGCTCGACGTCGTCATCCACCGGATCACCCCCTGTTGCGACACAGTGTGCCGCATGATCCCGCGTTCGGTCCCGTTGTTCCGTGATCAGGTACCCGTCTCGGTGGCGGCACGCAGCAGCGCGGACAGTTCGGCGCCGACATCGTCGAGCGGCTGGATGCTCCGTTGTGCGCGGCACATCACCACGGCGCCTTCCGCGGCGGCGACGACGAGCCTGGCGAGGCGCGCGGCTCGGGCCGGCTCGACGCCGCGATCCTCGAGGGATACGGCGAGCTGGGCCGACCAGGCGGCGAACGCCTCGGCGGACGCGGCCAGCGCCGCGGTGTGCTCCTCGCCGGCCTCGACGGCGACGGCGAGCACCGGGCAGCCGGCCCGGAAGTCCGTGCCGACGACGATGTCGTGCCACAGCGCGAAGAACGCCTCGACCCCTGCGGCGGGCCCCTTCACCAGCGTCACCGTGAGGACGCTCGTGACGATGTCCGACGCGTGCCGGACCGCCTCGGCCGCGAGCTGGTCCTTGCCGCCGGGGAAGTAGTGGTAGGTCGAGCCCAGCGGCGCGCCGGAGTGCTTCGCGACCTCGCGGATGCTCGTCGCGTTGAGGCCGCGGCGGCGGATCATGTCGAGAGCCCCCGTGACCAGCTGTGTGCGTGAGGTCATGGCGGACTCCCTGGTTATAACAGTCGTCATAGGCTACCGTTCGGACTCAGTTTATAACACTCGTTATAGGAGGCCTGGCATGCCGATGATCGAGCTCACCGTGACGGCGGGAACGCTGACCGACGAGGGCCGCGCGACCGTGCAGCGCGATCTGGCCAAGGCGTTGCTGCGCTGGGAAGGCGCACCGGACACCGAGCTGTTCCGCTCGGTCGCCTGGACCTACCTGCACGAGCTCCCGGCAGGCGCGCAGGTCACCGTCGCGGACGAGACCCCGCGGTTCCGGGTCGACGTGAAGATTCCCGCCGGAGCGTTGAACGACAAGCGCAAGGCCGGGCTGGTCGGCGAGGCCACCGAGATCGTGCTGGCCGCAGCCGGGCTGACCAAGGCCGAGGCACAGCTCGTGTGGGTGCTGATCAACGAGGTGCCGGACGGGAACTGGGGCGCGGGCGGCGGGATCGTGCGCATCGCAGATCTCGCCGCACTCGCCAAGTCCTCCGGCTGAACTAGCCCGTCGGCCGGTAGAAGCCGTAGAACGACATCCCGCTGTTCGTGGTGCGGATCTTGCCGACCTGCACCGGGTCGCCCGCCTCGACCATCTGACCGTTGCCGATCACCATCGCGACGTGGCCGTCCCACACCACGAGGTCGCCCGGCAGCAGCTGGTCGGCGGGCACGGACGCACCCATCGCCTGGGACGAGGCCGGGCGCGGGATGTCGAAGCCCGCGTTCTTGTACGCCCATTGGGTGAGGCCCGAGCAGTCGGTGCCCTGTGGCGGGTTCGCGCCACCCCAGACGTACGGCGTGCCGAGCGCGGACAACGCGTTGCGGACGGCCTTGGCGGCGGTCTCGTTCGGTGCCTCGGCGCTGCTGCCGTCCGGCAGGTTGACGCCGACGCCGGTGCCGGGCTGCGGCGGGATCGCGACCGGGAGCCTGGGGCCGGAACCGCCGCCTCCGCCTCCGCCACCGCCGCCACCGCTGGAGCCGCCTCCGCCGCCGGAACTTCCACCGGAGGAAGAGCCGGTGCGACCGTTGTCCTGCTGCTGCTTCTTCTCGTCTGCGCCGGCCGTCGACGTGGTGCCGCCCGCGTCACCGCCGAGCGGGTCGCCGAGCTTGCCCAGCGTGCCCGCGTCCAGCTTCTGCATGCCGTTCAGCTGACCGACGAGCTGCGCGAGCTGGTCGCGCACCTTCTGGATCTCGGCGGACGTCTTGGCCTGGTAGCCGTTCGCGAGGCCGGCGAGGTCCGCCAGCGCCGCGAGCACCACGCCGGGGCCCGCGATGAGACTCGCCGCGACCGCGGCGGCCAGCCGGGGCGTCGCCTTCGCGGTGAACTCGTCGATCAGGCCCTGGATCGCGGTGCGGCCACCGGTCACAGTGGACACACCGGTGGTCGCCACGGTCTTGGCCGTGGAAGCGTTCTGCGCCAGCGTGTTCGCGGCCGAGGCGAAGGTGGCGACTCGTCCGGTGAACGCGTTCGCCTTCTCGCCGGACCACGTGTTGAGCACCGCGGTCGACGCCGAGGAGTGCCGCCCGCCGACGTCGGTCAGCGCGGTCTGGGCCTTGCCGAAGGCGTCCGCGGCGCGCGTGGCGCCGCCGGTGTCACCGTCGAGCTTCGCGAGATCTTCCTTCATGGGCGCGATGAACTGGCTCAGCAGCCCCTCGACGCTCACGCCCTGGCCGCCTTGTTCAGCGCCGCCTTGTTCGCTTCTTCCTGGGCGATGTAGGACTCGCGGGCCTTGACCACCGCGGTCCCGAGCCCGGACAGTCCGGTGGACGCGGCCTTGAGCGCGTCGATCTGTGCCTGTGCGGCCGTCTGGAACGCCGCGTTCAGGCCCACCTCGTTACCGATCTTCCCGAAGCAGTCGCCCGGCAGGGAAGTGGCACCGCTCAGCGTTCCCGTGCCGACCGTGCCCACCTCGTTCGCCAGGCCGCTCGCCGCCGACGCGTACGCGGTCAACGCGTCGAGATCGACCTTGAGACCCTGTTCCGCCATCTGAAACCGCTTCCCCCAGTGTGACCTGTTCGCCTTGATCCTGCCCCGATGGGCGGTACCTCGCCCGTCGTTCCGCCAAGATCATGGTCCCGTGGGTGTGATCGAGCACTGGAACCGGATCCTGGCATGGCTGGCCGAGCACGCGCCCGCCACCCGCGCGGTGCTGCGACCGAGGTACGACGCGCTGCCGGAGCTCCGGGTTCCCGTCGACCTGCAGCTGTGGTGGAGCGTGTACGGCGGCACGGAGGAAGGCACCTTCGCCGAGATCCTGCCGCCCTTCTACACGCCGCTGGGTGCCGATCGCGCGTTCGTGCTCAGGGAGACCCACGTCAGCAAGCCCGTCGACTCCTCGGAGGCAGGATCCCCGACGGCGGGCTTCCACCCCGAGTGGCTGCCCATCGCGTTCGACGGCACGGGGGACGTGCTCGCGGTGGACCTGCGGCCGGGCGTGCTGCGCGGCTGCGTGGTCGAGTGGGACCAGGCTCGCAACGACATGGTCAAGCCGGAGTGGACATCGGTGCTGGAGATGCTTGGCCAGGTCGCCACGGCGCTGGAGACCCGCGGCGCGGTCGGGCACTGCGTCGCCGAGGTGAACTCCGCCGGCGAGCTGGGCTGGCGCACTAGCTGACCCGCTCCACGATCCCCAGCCCGATCAGGCCTTCGATGATCTGGTCGACGCCCAGCGCGGCGAGCAGGACGCCGAGCACCCGCACGAAGATCCACGCGTAGGTCATCTTCAGCCAGCGCATCAGGATCCCGAGCACCGCGATCGCGGCCAGGTCGAGTGCGATCACCGCGGCGAACGCTCCGGCCAGGACGAACGTCACCTCGACCGACTTCACGTCCGCGAGCAGGAACAGGTAGGCCAGCGCGATCGGGTTCGCGTAGTAGGCGGTGGCGAGCTCGTGCCTGCCGCCGGTCTCGTCGTGTGCGGCCTCCTGCTTGCGGCCGAGCACGAGGTCCAGTGCGTGCACGAACAGGATCACGCCGGCGGCCAGCAGCAACGCGCCTTCGCTGATGTGGAAGAGGGAGAGCAGCAGCCGCCCGGCGACCACCACGAAGAGCCCCACACCCAGCGCGAAGGCGGTGGACGTGAGCGCCACCCGCCACCGCGTGCGGGAGTCGGCGCCCTCGGTGTCCATCAGGAACGCCAGCAGGATCTTCGGTGGGCCAACGACGGCGACCAGGATGCTGAACGCCTCGACGAACTTCATGGCCGCCATGATCGAGCCGACCGGCGGCCGCCGCGCGTTACCTCACGCCGGCGAGTGAACGGTTGTCCGCGAGGCCGACCGTCATGACCCGTGCGCAGACCTTCACGGCGGCGAGCGCGCCGAGCCAGCCGAGCGCGGTGCCGGTGGTGTTGGTGATCAGGTCGTCGACGTCGAAGATCCGGTTCGCCCAGGTCAGCTGCGAGGCCTCGATCACCAGCGAGACGCCGTAGCCGATCAGTGCGGCCTGCCCGATCGAGCGGCGGCCCCAGAACATCAGCATCGCGCCGAGCGGCATGAACAGCAGCACGTTCAACGTCATCTGGTCGAACGCGATCTGGCCGTCGCGGAAGGTGTCGGCGATCCATTGGAACGGCACCAGCTGCACGGACTGACGAGGCGGGACCGTCTGCAGCGGCAGGAACGTCGCGGCGAACAGCATGCTCGCGTAGCCGGTGATGATTGTGCTGCGCCGGGTGAGCTGACGGAAGAACAGCTGCGGAAGCAGGAAGACGACCGTAAGGAGAAGGCCCCACTGGATGCTTGCGAGCTGTGCATTCGTCATGAGTCAAAGTTATGAAAAAGGCCTTCAGCGCACATCGCGCTGAAGGCCGGTTCCATCCTCGTACTTCCGGCCGAGCGTTACTCGGCCGCGTAATCCCGCGGGCTGATGCCTCGTAGTACCGGACCGCACGTCAGGGCCGCTACCAGCGCAACCACCAGTCCGACGCCTACCGGGGCGAGTACCCATGGTGTGATCGGCATTTCTCCGTGACCCACCAGTTCGCGCGCAATGGTGAGCAATCCCAGCCCGACGACAACGCCTGTCGCGCACGCCGCGAGTGTGACGGCGAACACCGGCAACATTACTTCTCGACGCAATGCGTGACCCAGGACACGAATAGGCGTTCCGGCCGCGATCAAAGCGCCGAAAGTGCGCCTGCGGTCGATCACCGAACCGGCCGCCGCCACCGCAGCGCCAATGCCGCCGAGGATCGCCGCGATGCTCAGCCCGATGATGGTGGCCCGCTCCAGGTCGGCCATCAGCGTGTCGCCCCACAGGTCCCGCTGCTCGCCGTCGACGAGCCGTACGCCGGGCAGCGTGCCGACGAGTGCGGTGTGCACGGCGTCGCGGTTCTCCGGCGTCGTCTGCACGCCGACCATCGACGCCTTGCCCGCGAGGGACGGCAGCAGTTCCGTGTCGACCACCACGCTTATCCGGCCGTGCGGCGAGAACGGCCGTGTCTCGTACTGCGCGGGCAGTGTCGCGGTCACGACGTCGTGTGGCCCGGTCGACCGGAACTCGTTGCCATGCAGCGGGTTCGTCGCGTAGACGGCGGGCCCCGGCTGACAGGTCAAGCCGGTGAGCACCTTGGCGACCTCGGCGCATTTGCCGACGATGACATAGGTGCCGTAGTCGTTCTTGTCGCCGGTGCTCACCGAGCCGTCGAGCATCGTGACGATCGGCGCCGAGGTCGCGAGCCGCAGCGGCGTGACGTCGTGCGTCACCTGTTCGGCGACGATCGCGTCCGTGCTCCATGTGTCGTCGCGGTAGGGCACCTGACTTTCCAGGCCCGGCAACATGGTCAGCGCCATCGAGCCGGTGAAGACCGCGATCACCACGCCCGCCGAGCCGCGGAACGCCGCCACCGGGTCACCCGAGAGCCTGCGGCCTGCCAGCAGTGTCGACGGTTTGCGCCATCGTCCGACGAAGAACCGGCCGACCCACGCCGTCACCACCGGCCCGGCCAGCACGAGCGCGAACGCCACCGCGCCGAGACCGATGAGCACGACCGTGAACTGGTTGTCGCCGCGGATCTCGCCCGCGAACTGGATGCCGAGGAAGAACACCGCCAGCGCGCCGACGATCATCAGTAGCCGCCGGGTTCGGACCTTCCGCTGTGCTTCGGCGGCGAGGGGTTGGCTGACCACGCGCCGCAGTCCCAGGATCGCCGCCCCGATCACCAGCACCGGCGCGAGCACCGCGACGGCCGTGACCACCAGCGGCGAGGGCACGAAGTCGCCGGGGTACCAGGTGCCGCCCTCCCACGGGATCTTCGCGGTGAGGTGGCTGAACGGCTGCGCCAGCAGCACCCCGAGGATGCTGCCCGCGACCGCCCCGATCGCGGTCTCCACCGCCGTCATGACCATGACCTGGCGTGGGGTGGCGCCCGCGAGCCGCAGCGCCGCCAGCCGGCGTTCCCGTTTCGCCGCGGTCAGCCGGGCCGCCGACGCGACGAGCACCAGGCACGGCACCACGAGCACGACGAGGCCGACACGGGTGAGCAGGTAGAGCATGCCGTGGTAGTCGTCCCGGTACGAGCCGCCGGAGCTCGCCAGGCCGTCGGCCGGGTAGCCGCCGGCGACCTGCTGCTGCCCGACGACCGCGACCAGTTCGCCGGGGTACTTCAGTGCTTCCGGTCCGAGCACGCCGATCTGCCTGCCGGGGAACCGGTTGCCGAGCTTCTCCGCGGGAGTGTCGCGGACGAGGTCGGCGAGCGCGGGGGACAGCAGCACCTCGCCGGCCTCCGGGAACTTCGGGAAGCCTTGCGCCACCGGCACATCGCCCGGCTGGACGCGCGCGACGTCGAACCGTTCGATCAGCTCGTCGCCGAACGAGTCCTTGTTGACGGCGACGGAGATCTTCGAGCCGCCGTTCGGGTTGATGTCCCGCCACGCCGAACGGTCCGCGCGCGCCTGCAGGCCGTTCGGCGCCGCGACCAGCCACAGCACCAGCGACACCGCGATCATCACGCCGAGCGCGACCAGCACCGTCGCGACCTGGCTGCGCCGGTCCCTGCGCAGCACCGCGAGCGCGATCCTCACGCGGAGACACCCGCCTTGATGCGCCCGTCCTCGATCTCCACGACGCGCAGCGCCCGGTCGGCGATCGCCTTGTCGTGCGTGACGATCACGACGGCCGCGCTGGTCTCCTCGGCGGCCTGGAGCAGTGCGGTCATCATCTCCTGGCCGGTGCGGGTATCCAGCGCGCCGGTCGGTTCGTCCGCGAAGATCACCCGCGGCCGGTGCGCCAGCGCCCGTGCGATCGCCACGCGTTGCGCCTGGCCACCCGAGAGCTCGCCCGGCCGCCGTTTCTCCAGGCCCTGCAGGCCGAGCCGCCCCAGCCACAACCGGGCCGCCCCGAGCGACTCGTCGCGCTGTGCGCCCGCGAGCAGCATCGGCAGCGCGGCGTTCTCCTCGGCGGTCAGCTCGGCGACGAGCATGCCCGACTGGAACACGAACCCGAACGCCGTGCGCCGCAGCTCGCTGCGCCCCGTCTCGTTCAGCTCGCCGATGGCGCGCCCGTCGAGGAACACCTCGCCGCCGTCGGCACGCAGGATGCCGGACAGCACGTGCAGCAGGGTCGTCTTGCCGGAACCGGACGGACCCACGACCGCCAGCACGTCCCCAGGGTCGATGTCGATGTCCACCCCGGCGAGCGCGTGCACGTCGCCGTAGGTCTTGACCAGGCCACGAGCGGCCAGAACCGATTTCATGGTGATGACGGTGCCTGGGTCGGGCGCGGGAAACCTCGGCCTTAACGACACACCGGGTCAGCCGGATGACCGAGGCCGGAGAGGTGTGGTGGTCCTACCGTTGTCTCTCGTGGACAGTCATCGGGGCCAATGGCCGATCGCCGCCGTGCTCGGCCTGCTGATGCTGGGCGAGCTGTTTCTGATGAACGGGCCCGGCTCGTCCGAAGCGCTCGTGTGGCTGCTCAGCGTGCCACCGTGCATCGCGGCGGTAGCGGCGTTCAAATCACGCGCTCTCGTCATCCCGGTCACGGTGGTGTCGGTCTTCCTGGCGTCGTTCGTCATCCGGCTGTTCGACGTGACGCTGCCGACGATCCTCTCGCCGCTCACCATCGCCGAGACCGCTGCGTGCCTGGTGATCACCGCCGTGGTGGTGCGTGAGGAACCACGCCGCTCGGCCTTCTGGTCGGTCGGCTCGTTGATGGTGGTGAGCGTCTTCGCCGCCGTCGTCCGCGACAACTGGTTCGGGTCCAGCAACTACAACGAGGTGTTCGGTTCGCTGGTGCTCGGCTTCCTCGCAGTCGGCACCGGCCTGTACTTCCGCGCCCGTGACTCCGAAAGCGGCCGCCTGATCGCCGCCGCCGTGACCGACGCGCAGAAGGAAGAGCGGATCGCCCTCGCCCGCGAACTGCACGACGTCGTCGCCCACCACGTCACCGGCATGCTCGTGCAGGCCCAGGCGGCGTTGGAGGTCTCCGACGACGACCCCCGCGCCGCCCACCGCCTGCTGCCCGGCATCGTCCGCAGCGGCACGGAGGCCTTGGGCGCGATGCGCCGGCTGGTCGGCACCCTGCGGCAGGGCGAGACCGACGTCGCGACCACAGACCTGGCCGCCGACGTGATCTCGACCGTCGAACGCACCCGCGAACTGGGCTTCGAGACCCGGCTGCGCATCGACCTGCCCGACATCGTCCCGCCCGAACTCGGCCGCTCGGTGCTGCGGCTGGTCCAGGAGTCACTCACCAACGTGCACAAACACTCGGTCCGGCCCACGCTGATCGACGTCGAGATCTCGCAGACGCCTGCGAATGCGCTGCGAGTGATCGTCGCGGATGATGGGCAGCCGCACGAGCTGAACCAGGGTGGCTACGGTCTCGTAGGCATGCGTGAGCGGGTCGACCTGCTCGGCGGGCTGTTCTCCGCTGGTCCACGGGAGAACGGCTGGCAGGTGCTCGCCGAGCTGCCCCTGGAAGGGGGCAGGCAAACCCTGGAAGGGAAGAAGTGATCTCGGTTCTCATTGCCGACGACCAGGAGATGGTCCGCGTCGGGTTTCGGATGATCCTGGAGAAACAGCCGGACATCACCGTGGTCGCCGACGTTGCCGATGGGATCGCGGCGGTCACCGCGGCTCGGGAGCTTCGGCCGGATGTGTGTCTGCTGGATATCCGGATGCCCGGGCTGGATGGGCTTGAGGTCACGAAGAAGCTTGCCGGGTCCACGAAGGTTGTTGTGGTGACGACCTTCGACCTGGATGAGTATGTGCACACGGCGTTGGAGAACGGGGCCTCGGGGTTTCTGACCAAGGATGCCGGGCCGGCGTTGCTGGTGGAGGCGGTGAGGGCGGCGGCGCAGGGGAACGCGTTGATCTCGCCGCAGGTCACGGTGCGGATGTTGGAGCATTTCGCGCGGCCGGCGGAGAGGCCGGATCTCGGGCTGTTGACGGCTCGGGAGCAGGATGTGGTGCGGGAGGTGGCTCGGGGGCTCACCAACCAGGAGATCGCTTCGTCGCTCTATTTGTCGTTGTCGACGGTGAAGACGCATTTGGCTTCGGTGCAGACGAAGTTGAATGTTCGGAATCGGGTCGAGATCGCTTCTTGGGCTTGGCGTGCCGGCGTGGTCAATACCTGAGCGGGTCGTTCGGGCCTGCGACCCTCGATCAAATGGCGTCTGCAAGTACTACCGACCCATGATCAACAGGCTCGTAACTACTACCAACTTGGCCGCCGTCGCCTTCGGCAGCGAGGTCTGGTGGAATCGCGGGCACGTCGGAGCCCACGGAGTTCCCGCGCACGATCGGCAAGGTCGCCAACTGGCTGCCCAGGGCAAGTCCTACGCAGCAAGCTGATCTTGCGACGAAGGGCGCTTTCGTCCACCTCAGGTGGACGAAAGCGCCCTTCGTCGTGCGAATCAGACGCCCATCGGGTGCCAGACGGTCTTCGTCTCCAGGTAGGCGCGCAGGCGGGACATGTCCGGCGTCGCGGCCGAAGTCCTCGCCGGCCTTGTTGCGCAGCACGCGCTTCACGGTTCCGGCGGCCGACCGCTCCAGGTCGGCGCGGAGGGACTCGGGGGCGCCGGTGAGGTCCAGCGCGTTCACGTCGCCGTGCGACGCGAGCCACGGGGCGATCTCCGCGGTGCGGCCGGTGATGATGTTGATGACGCCGCCGGGCACGTCGGAGGTGGCGAGCACCTCGGACAGGGTGATCGCGGGCAGCGGGCGGTCCTGCGAGGTGATGACCACGCAGGTGTTGCCGGAGGCGATCACCGGCGCGATGCACGCGAGACCAGGCCCAGCAACGACGACTGCTGCGGTGCCAGCACGGCCACCACGCCGGTCGGTTCCGGGGTGGAGAACGAGAAGTACGGGCCGGCGACCGGGTTCGCGGAGCCCAGCACGGCGGCGATCTTGTCCGTCCAGCCCGCGTACCAGACCCAGCGGTCGATCGCGGTGTCCACAAGGGACTGCGCCTTCTTCACCGCGACGCCCTCGGAGGCGGCGACCTCGGTGATGAACTGCTCGCGGCGGCCTTCCAGCACCTCGGCCACGCGGTACAGCACCTGGCCGCGGTTGTAGGCGGTGGCGCCGGACCAGCCGGCGAAGGCCTTGCGGGCGGCGGCGACGGCGTCGCGGGCGTCCTTGCGGGAGCCATGCGCGGCGTTGGCGAGGAAGGTGCCCTTCGCGTCGGAGACCGGGTAGGAGCGGCCCGACTCGGAGCGCGGGAACTCGCCGCCGATGTAGAGCTTGTAGGTCTTCGCGACCGAGATTCGATCAGACATCGAGGTAGGCCTCCAGACCGGTGCGGCCGCCCTCACGGCCGAAGCCCGACTCCTGGTACCCGCCGAACGGGGCGGTCGGGTCGAAGCGGTTGAACGTGTTGGACCACACCACGCCGGCGCGCATGCTGTTGCGCCATCCAGAGGATGCGCGAGCCCTTTTCCGTCCAGACGCCGGCGGACAGGCCGTACGGCGTGTTGTTCGCCTTGGCCACGGCCTCCTCGGGCGTGCGGAAGGTGAGCACCGAGAGCACCGGGCCGAAGATCTCCTCGCGGGCGATGCGCATCGCCTGCGACACGTTGGAGAAGACCGTGGGGGCGAAGAAGAAACCCTTGTCCGGCAACGGGCACGAGCGAGGTCCAGCGCTGGGCGCCCTCGGCCTCGCCCGACTCGGTCAGCTCCTTGATCTTCGCCAGCTGCTCGCGCGAGTTGATCGCGCCGACGTCGGTGTTCTTGTCCAGCGGGTCGCCGACGCGCAGCGTGGACACGCGGGCGTGCAGCTTCTCCAGCACCTCGTCCGCGATCGACTCCTGGACCAGCAGGCGCGAACCGGCGCAGCAGACGTGGCCCTGGTTGAAGAAGATGCCGTTGACGATGCCCTCGACGGCCTGGTCGAGCGGCGCGTCGTCGAACACGATGTTCGCCGCCTTGCCGCCCAGTTCCAGGGTCAGCTTCTTCGACGTGCCGGCCAGCTGGCGCTGGATGACCTTGCCGACGTCGGTGGACCCGGTGAACGCCACCTTGTTCACGTCGCGTGCTCGACGAGCGAGGCGCCGATGTCCCCGGCGCCGGGGATGATGTTCACGACGCCCGGCGGCAGGTCGCACTGCTGGATGATGTCGGCGAGCACCAGCGCGGTCAGCGGGGTGGTCTCGGCGGGCTTCAGCACCACGGTGTTGCCGCACGCCAGCGCGGGCGCGATCTTCCACGCGGCCATCAGCAGCGGGAAGTTCCACGGGATCACCTGGCCGGCGACGCCCAGCGGCTTCGGGTCGGGACCGTAGCCCGCGTAGTCGAGCTTGTCCGCCCAGCCCGCGTGGTAGAAGAAGTGCGCGGCGGCGGTCGGCACGTCGGTGTCGCGCGACTCCTTGATCGGCTTGCCGTTGTCGAGCGACTCCAGCACGGCGAGCTCACGCGCGCGCTCCTGGATCTGCCGCGCGATGCGGTAGATGTACTTGGCGCGCTCCGCTGCCCGGCATCTTCGACCACACGCGGTCGTAGGCGCGGCGCGCGGCCTTGACCGCGGTGTCCACATCGGACTCCGACGCCGTCGACGACCTCGGCGAGCACCTCTTCGGTGGCCGGGTTGATGGTCTTCAGCGGTTCGCCGGAGCCTTCGACGAACTTGCCGTCGACGAACATCCTGTAGTTGGGCTTGAGGTTCGCGATGTCCCGCGACTCGGGCGCGGGGGCGTATTCCCACATGTCTTCTCAGTCCACCGTCACGTAGTCCGGGCCGCTGTAGTGGCCGTCCAACTGGGTCCGCCGCTGCATGAGCAGGTCGTTCAGCAACGTCGACGCGCCGAACCGGAAGAGGTGCGGGTCGAGCCACTCGGGCCCGGCCACCTCGTGCACGGCCACCAGGTACTTGATCGCGTCCTTGGTGTTGCGGATGCCACCCGCGGGCTTCACGCCACGCAGCTCACCGGTCTGCGTCTTCCAGTCCCGCACGGCCTGCAGCATCACGTGCGTCACCGGCAAGGTCGCGGCGGGCTGCACCTTGCCGGTCGAGGTCTTGATGAAGTCGCCGCCCGCGAGCAGCGCGAGCCATGACGCGCGGCGGACGTTGTCGTACGTCACGAGTTCGCCGGTCTCCAGGATGACCTTGAGGTGTGCGTCCCCGCAGGCTTCCTTGATCCTTGACGATCTCGTCGAACACCAGGCCGTAGCGGCCGGAGAGGAACGCGCCGCGGTCGATCACCATGTCGACCTCGGCCGCGCCCTGCTCGACGGCGAACCGGGTGTCGGCGAGCTTGATGTCCATGGTGCTGCGGCCGCTCGGGAACGCCGTGGCGACGCTGGCGACGTTGATGCCGGTGCCCTCGAGCTCCTTGACCGCGGTCTTCACCATGTCCGGGTACACGCAGACCGCGGCGACCCGTGGCACGTCCGGCCGCTCGGGGTCGGGACGTTTTGCCTTGGCGGCGAGCGAACGCACCTTGCCGGGGGTGTCGGAGCCCTCCAGCGTGGTGAGGTCCACCATGCTGATCGCCAGGTCGATGGCGTGCAGCTTGCTGGCCTTCTTGATGCTCCGCGTGCCGAGGCCCGCGGCTCGTTGCTCGACGCCGACCTGGTCGACGCCGGGGAGCCCGTGCAGGAAACGCCGCAGCGACGATTCGTCGCGCACGGCGTCAGCCAGGGCCGACGGCAGTGTCGTAGGAGCAGCCATGCCCGGGAGTCTAAGCGGAATGGGACGCCCGTCCTAAGTGAGCGGGTTCGCGCAGCTCAGAGGCGTTGTGGCAAGCTTGTGGGCATGGGGCGGAGGTGGGTGTGGGCGGCGGTCGCCGCCGTCGCTCTGGTCGCGGCCGTGCTGGCTCTGCGCGCCCCTGCCCCGACCCCTCCACCGCCGGGAACCGAACGGGTCGAGCGGGCCACCGTCGAGGCCACCGGCTGGCGGCTCGTGCCCGCGCCGGAAGGTGTCGAACCACGCCGGATGTTCCTCGACGGCGACCGGGTGGTCGTGGCGGACGGCATGATCGAGTCGCGGGCGGTCGAACACAACGCCGATGCTCTGTCCATTGTGGATCTGAATACCGGCGTCCGGGAGTCGGCGCCCGGTCATCCGGCCAACGGGCCGTTCGTCGTGACGCAGCGCGCAGTGGTCGTGCAGGACGGTCTGCGTTGTCTTGAGTTCATCGATCCAGGCGTTCTCGAACGGCGTTCGCGGCACTGTGCCGCGGAGGGTTCGGAGATCTCCCTGCTGAGCGCGGAACCTGGCGGTCCACAGTGGAGGGAAGTCGCGCCGGGCGAGTCGTGTGCGGCGTGGTTCCGGCTGGGCGGTGACGGCACGCCGCAACGGCTCGACGTCGGCGAGCCCGCCTGCCGCTCCGCACTGCTCGTGCGTACGGGCGGCTGGGAGCTGACCGCGGAGTTCCCGCCGTACCAGATGGGTGTGGCGCATCCTGGGCCCCTTGTCGCGCACCGGGCCGGGCGGGAGATCATCCTCGACTCGTCCGTTGTGGACATTCGAGTGTGCGGCGTCGGCGTCTACTGGCTGAGCGGCGCGGGTGGCCTGGTGCAGTGGCGTCCGGGCGAGGGCCGGGTCGAGGTGCGCGAGCTCGCCGGCGCCCGCACTTTGCGGTGCGTGAACGGGACGTTAAGCGTGGTTGCACCCACAGGTGTCTGGCTGCCGACGCAGCGCTGACTAACCCTGAATCGCTGCAGAGTCAACGGCAGTTTGGCGCATTCTTCCTGGTGAGAAGACTCGTTGCTCCAAACGAGTGACTCTGAAATCCCCTCTGGAAATCGTCGAGCCGAGTGCTAACTTGTACTGGGGTCTAAAAACGAGCAACTTACTAGGGGGATTGATCGTGATCTTCTGTCGGAGGCGAGTGCTGACCGCCTGACCGGTCGGCACCGCCTCTTCTGCCTGGTTTCGTGTCTCGCGCAGTGCGCGCATAGGGGGAGCACGTATGCCTTCCAGATCGTTCCTGCACGCCTTCTTCCGGCACGTCGCCGACCGGCCGGACGCTCCGGCGCTGTCCGTCGACGGGCTGCTGATCTCGTACGCGGAGCTGGCCGCACTGGTCCGTGCCGCGAAAGTCGGTGACGCACAGGTACTTCGCAATGGTGTGCGCCTGGTCCCGGCGGTGAAGACGCCGGAGACGATCGCACTCGTCATCGCCTGCCTGCGGCAGGAGTGCAAGGTGCTGCTGCCGTCACCGGAGCTCGGTGCCGCCGCGCTCGCCCAGTTGGCCGACCAGGTCGGCGCGGCGGTGCTCGGCGACGACGCGGAGCCGGGACTGCTGCTCACCACGTCCGGATCGACCGGCACGCCGAAAGCCGTCGAGCTCTCCCCGGACGGCGTGGGCAGGTTCATCGGCTGGGCGCAGAAGCAGTTCGGCATCGGGCCCGGCTCGACGGTGCTGAACTACGCGCCGCTGAACTTCGACCTGTGCCTGCTCGACGTCTGGGCGGTGCTGGCGGCGGGTGGCCGGGCCGCGCTGGTCGACCAGGCTCGCGCGGCGAACGCGAACTACCTGTTCGAGTTCTTCCTGAAGCGGGATCCGACGGTCGTGCAGGCGGTGCCGCTGTTCTACCGGCTGCTCGCCGACGCGACGCCCGGCGACGTGCGGTTCGACAGCGTCGAGCACGTGGTGTTCACCGGCGACGCCATGCCTCTTCAACTGCTCGAACGCCTTCCGCGCCTGTTCCCGCGTGCCGAGCTCTGGAACGTCTACGGCTGCACGGAAACCAACGACAGCTTCGCGTACCGGGTGGAGCTGGACGAGGTGCGCGCACTCGGCGCGGTGCCCATCGGCACTCCGATCACCGGCGTCGACGCCGTCGTCGAGGACGGCACCGGCGAGCTGCTCGTGCGCACGCCGTTCCAGGCGCGTGGCTACACCGACAGCGCGCTCAACGCCGAGAAGTGGCGCGCGGACGGGTTCTTCCGCAGCGGCGACGTGGTGCGCCGCACCGAGAACGGCCTGTACTTCCTCGTCGGCCGCAACGCGCACCACGTCAAGGTGCGCGGCGTGCGGACGAACCTCGGCGAGATCGAGCAGGTGATCATCTCGCACCCGGACGTCCGGGAGGCCGCGGTCGTCGCGGTGCCGGACGACCTGGCAGGCAACGTGTTGCACGCCGTGGTGCGGCGGCAACCGGATTCCGGCCTCAACAGCATCGGCCTCCGCGTGCACTGCGCGGCGCAGCTGCCGCGCACCTCGGTGCCGGGCGTGGTGGAGATCGTCGACCACGCGCTGCCCCGCACCTCCACGGGGAAGGTCGACCGCAACTTGGTGAGGGTCCACCGAGAAAGGATGCAACTTGTCGACTGAGGTCGAGATCAAACGCTTCATCATCACCAACTTCGCCGCCGACGTCACCACCGACCAGCTCAGTGCGGACCTGCACCTGCTGGACACCGGTGTCGTCGACAGCCTCGGCCTGCTGCGGCTCATCGCCTGGGTCGGCGACACCTACGACATCCCCGTCAACGAGATCGACATCTCGCCTGACGACTTCAGCTCGGTCACCGCCATCCGCTCTTTTGTCGAGACATCCCGTTCGGAAGGGGTAGCCCGATGATCGTCCGTGCCAAGTCCGAGGTGAAGGTCGTCGAGTGGGGTAACGGGCTGAGCTACCGGTTCCTCACCGAGGCCGACAACATGGGATTCACCGTGGCGCACACGGTCGTGACGGCGGGCTCCAAGTCGCCGCTGCACTACCGCAGGCATCTTGAGGCCTGTTACTGCATCTCGGGCCGCGGCCAGGTGGTCGACAGCGACGGCACCGTGCACGAGATCGAGCCAGGCGTGATCTACGCGCTGAACAACAACGATCCGCACTTCCTGATCGCCGCACCGGAAAGCGACATGGAGCTGATCAGCGTCTTCAACCCGCCGCTGCAGGGCGACGAGCGGCACAACCTCGACTCGGACGAGTTCTCCGCGTACTGACCGACCATCGGCGAGCACTGGGGCAAATCCGAAATGGTGCAGTGGAACGAGGATCAGCGGGCGTTGCGCGCGTTGATCTCGGACATGGGTGACGTGCTCAGCAAGGACCACGTCGAGCGGGACGGCGCGAAGGCGTTCGGCCGCGAGGCGTGGGACCGCGTCCGTGACACGGGACTGCTCGGACTGCCGTTCGGCGCCGAGTGGGGCGGACTCGGCCAGGACCTGCTGACCACGATGTACGTCCTGGAAGGGCTCGGCGAGGCCTGCCGTGACGGCGGGCTGAGCTTCGCCGTGTCCACCCAGATGGTGAGCACGGGCGTGCCGCTGGCCCGCTTCGGCAAGGCCGAGCTGAAGAACCGTTACCTGCCGGGGATCTGCGACGGTTCGATCATCGGCGCGCACGCGATCACCGAGCCGGAGGGCGGCTCGGACGTGATGAACATGCGCACCACGGCCGAACGTGACGGCGACGACTTCTTCGTGCTCAACGGCGCGAAGACGTTCATCAGCAACGCGCCGATCGCCGACGTGATCGTGGTCTACGCCCGCACCGGCAAGAAGGGCAGCCCGGCCGCGCTCACCGCGTTCCTCGTCGACCGGGACACGCCAGGGCTGCAGATCGGCAAGCCGATCGAGAAGATGGGGCTGCGCACGGCGCCGTTGGCCGAGGTGTTCTTCGACGACTGCCGCGTGCCGCGCGCGAACGTCGTCGGCTCGGTCGGCGCCGGCTTCCTCGTGCTCGACCACGTGATGAAGTGGGAGATCCTGTGCTCCTTCGTCATCAACGTCGGCGAGATGCAGCACCGGTACGAACGTTGCGTGGAGTACGCCAGGAGCCGGGTCGCGTTCGGTCAGACGATCGGCTCGTACCAGTCGGTGTCGAACAAGATCGTCGAGATGAAGATCGGCGTGGAGACCTCCCGCAAGTGGCTCTACGACACCGCGGAGAAGCTGCAGCGGGGTGAGAACGTCACCAACGACATCGCCATCAGCAAACTGCTCACCAGCGAGTACAACGTCAGCTCCGCGCTCGCCGCGGTGCAGCTCTTCGGCGGGTACGGCTACACCGCCGAGTACGGCCTGGAGAAGGACCTGCGCGACTCGGTCGCCGGGACCATCTACTCGGGCACGTCGGACATCCAACGGGCGCGCATCGCCAACATGATCGGTCTGTAGAAAGGGTTCGAGGGAGCATGACGGACGTACTGTCCAATCAGGACTTACTCCAGGCGACGGAGTTTCTCGACCACGACTCACCCGTCGTGCGGGAGTTCGTGGCGAAGGCATTGGGCGGCGACGACCTGTCCGATGTCGAGAAGGCCCGCAAGCTCTACTACGCCGTGCGGGACGGGATCTACTACGAGATCTACGGCGCGGACGTCTCCCGCGAGGGGATGAAGGCCAGCTCGATCATCAAGGGCGGCATGGGTTTCTGCGTACACAAGTCGCTCGTGTACGCGACGGTGCTGCGCGCGGCCGGCATCCCGAGCCGGATCTACTACGGTGACGTGCGCAACCACCTCACGTCACCGCGCATCACCGAGCTCATCGGCGGCGACGTGTTCACGTTCCACAGCCTGACGGTCCTCTACCTCAACGGCAGGTGGATCAAGGCGACGCCGGTGTTCAACAAGATGCTGTGCAAGCTCTACGGAATCACGCCGCTGGAGTTCGACGCGGACTCCGACAGCATGTACCACCCGTACGACGAGCACGGCAGGCGGCACATGGAGTTCCTGCGCTCGCACGGCGAGTTCGACGACTTCCCGTTCGACCTCGTGGTGGGTGGCCTTCGTGCCGCGCACCCGGCCCTGTTCACCAGTACCGACCGCCTCGCCGAGGGGTCGCTCGTCGCGGACGCGGAGGCATGATCATGTCGGACCTGATCACGGTGAACCCCGAGGTGGCCGACGCACTGAGCGAAGGCGCACCCGTTGTGGCGCTGGAGTCCTCGGGCATCCCGCACGGCTTCAAGTACCCGATGAACCGCGAGGTCGCGCTCGACGTCGAGGAGTCGGTTCGCAAGGCGGGCGCGGTGCCCGCGCGCGTCGGCATCATCGACGGCAAGTTCGTGGTCGGCCTGACCAAGGAGCAGACCGAGCTCTTCGCCTCGACGCCGGACATCAAGAAGGCCGCGACCCGTGACGTCGGCCCGTTGCTCGCGACCGGAAAGCTCGGCGCCACCACGGTTTCCGCGTCGCTGCTGGCCGCGTCGAAGGTCGGCATCGAGGTGTTCGCCGTGGCGGGCATCGGTGGCGTGCACTTCAACGCGCAGCAGACGTTCGACATCTCCTCCGACCTCGTCGAGTTCACCAGGCACAAGGTCGCGGTCGTCTGCGCGGGTGCGAAGACGGTGCTCGACCCGGCGCTCACGCTGGAGTACATGGAGACGATCGGGCTGCCCGTCGTCGGCTACCGCTGCGACGACTTTCCCGCGTACTACAGCGTTTCCAGTGGTCACCGGAACCCGGCGCGCATCGACGACCTCGGGCAGATCGCGAAGGCGATCAAGTTCCACTGGGCGGCGGGCAACAACTCCGGGTTCGTCGTGACGCATCCGATCTCCGAGGCCGACGGGCTGCCGTCGGAGGAGTCGTACGCGTTGATCAAGGAGAAGCTCGCGGAGGCCGACGCGGCGGGTGTGAGTGGCCCGGCGGTGACCCCGTACATCCTCAAGGCGGTGTCGGCCGCCACCAAGGGCGCGACCGCGGACGCCAACCGTTCGGTGCTGATCTCCACGTCGGCGCTGGCCGGCGAGCTCGCCGTCGCGGTGGCCGCCGCATGAGCACCGCGATCCTGTTCGACATGGACGGCACGCTGATCGACACCCCGGCGGGAATCCTGCGGGTACACCGGGAAGTGCTCGCCGAGATGGGTGTCGAGCGGCCGGACGAGGTGGTGAACGCGACGATCGGCCGTCCGCTCGGCGCCTCCTACGCGCTGCTGCTGCAGCGGTCGGAAGTGAGCACCGAGGTCGAACATGCCGTGGCCCGGTTCCGCGCGCTGTTCACCGACGTCGTCGTGCCGAACGCTGTCGAGCTGATCTTCCCCGGCATCCCGGGGCTCTTGGAAGAACTGCGGGCGCAGGGCCGTGGGCTGGCGGTGGTCACCAGCAAGGGGCAGCGCGGGGCCGAGGAGCTGCTCGTGGCCGCCGGGCTGATCGGCTCCTTCGACGCGGTGATCTGCCACGGCATGGCCGAGCGCGGCAAACCGCACCCCGATCTCGCACTGCTGGCCGCGCAACGCCTCGACCGGCAGACGTCCGAGTGCGTCGTGGTCGGGGACGCGATCGACGACATGCGCATGGCGGTCTCGGCGGGCATGCCCGCGTTCGGGGTCGGCTACGGCGTGGCGACGTCCGAGGAACTTCGTGCGGCAGGCGCCCAGGTGGTGCTGGAATCGGTCGCGGAGCTCGCGGACGCACTGAAGACCGTTTCACCGTAAGACCGTTTCACCGTAAACCAACAACAAGGATGAGAAACCAATGACGCAGACGGGCGTGGCCTCCACAACGCAGCGTCGTGGCACGACCGCGGGCCTGGCGATTCTCGCCATCGCCCAGTTCCTGCTCGCGCTCGACTACTCCATCGTCTACATCGCCATGCCCAGCATCGGCGAGGCGCTCACGCTCGCCGAGTCGTCGATGCAGTGGGTGATCAGCGGGTACGCGGTGTTCTTCGCCGGCTTCCTGATCGTCGGCGGCCGGGCCGCGGACCGGTTCGGTCCACGCACGCTGTTCATCGGCGGCATGGTCCTGTTCGGTGTCGCCTCGCTCGCGGGAGGCCTCGCGCAGGACACACCGACGCTGCTGGTCGCGCGCGCTGTGCAGGGCATTGCCGCGGCGGCGCTGCAGCCCGCGTTGATCTCGTTGATCAACACGTCGTTCTCGCCGGGCAAGGAACGCAACCGCGCGCTGTCGGTGTGGGGCACGGTCGGTGCGTCGGGCCTCGCGTCCGGCGTGGTCATCGGTGGTCTGCTGACGGACTTCTCGTGGCGCTGGGTCTTCTTCATCAACCTGCCGCTCGCGATCATCTGCGCGTTCGCCGCGCCGAAGCTGCTCGCCACCGGGTACGACCCGAAGCGCGGCACCACGTCGTTGAACGTGCCGAGTGCCGTGCTGTGCACCGGAACCGTGCTCTCCCTTGCGCTTGCGCTGACGCAGGCCGCCGCGTCGGGCTGGGACCACGTCTCCACGCTCACCGCGTTCGGCGTCGCCGCCGTGCTACTGGTCGTGTTCGTCGTGCAGGAACGGCGCAGCGCGCAGCCGTTGGTCGACCCGTTGCTGCGTCGCACCCGCTCGCTGCTCGTCGGTACCGGCGCCACCGCGCTCTACATGGCCAGTGTGGGTAACCAGTTCTTCGTGGTCACCCTGCAGCTGCAGCAACTGCTGCACTACGGCCCGATCGCGGCGGGCATGGCGTTCCTGCCGATGGCCGCGGCGATCACCGTCGCGAACTCGGTGGCAGGCAAGCTCGTCGGCAAGGTCGGTGTGCGTTCCGCGCTCGCGCTGGCGTTCGCGATCAACGTGGTGGGTCTGCTGCTACTCGCGTTCCAGACCAAGGGCGACAGCTACCTGGTCAACCTCCTGCCCGGTCTGCTGATCACCGGCTTCGGCCACGGCCTCACGTACGTGTCGATGTTCATCGCCGGCACGCACGACATCGAGGACCGCAACCAGGGCGTCGGCAGCGCCATGATGACCACCTCGCAGTACATGGCCGGTGCGCTCGGCATCGCGGTGCTGACGCTGGTGCTCGGTCCCGGCCCGGACGCGGACGCGTTCACCTGGGCGTTCGTCACCACGGCCATCGCGGCGGGGCTCGGTGTGCTGCTGGCCTGGTTCGGGCTCAAGCGGGAGAAGGCGTGATCACCCGTACCTGGGTCGCCCAGCTGGGCGTGCTCGTCATCCACAACGACCCGGTGGTGGAGGCCGAGCTGTGGGCGATGGCGCCACCGGGTGTCACGGTGCACGCCGCGCGGTTCGAAAGCCCCACCAGCACGGGCGCCGAGTACACGGGCAGCGCCGCGCAACACGTGCTGCAGCAGCAGGACGTGGCGCGCGGGCTGCACCAGCTCGGGCAGATGGGTCTCTCGGCGATCAGCTTCTGCTTCGGCTCGGCGAGCTTCTTCGGCGGGCTGGAGTTCGACGAGGAGTTCATCAAGGGTGCCACTGAACTCGCGGGTGGCACCCCGGTCTACACCGCGGCCACGGCGATCGCCGACGCCCTGCGCATGTCCGGGATCCGGCGGCCGCTGGTCGTCTTCCCGCCGTGGTTCACGCAGCCGACGTTCGACGCGACCCACGCGTACCTGGAGTCCGCGGGGTTCGAGGTCGGCGGGCTCGTGCAGTTCCAGCTGACGGAGAACTGGGATTCCGTTGCCGCGCACCGGTTGTTCGACCGCGGTGCGCGCTGGGAGGTGCATCCCGACGAGGTGGTCCGTCAGGTGCGTGCGGGATTCGCCGACGGTGCCGATGGAGTGCTGATTCCCGGCAGCGGGTTCCGGTCGTGGGAGGCGATCGAGCCGCTGGAACGTGAGCTCGGCGTTCCTGTTGTGACGTCAAACCAGGCCACGCTGTGGCGACTGCTCGACCTCACCGGGACCGACGCGGTCGTGCCCGGCGGAGGCAGGCTTCTGTTGGGGGACAAGTGAGTCTTGACGAGATTTGGACAGCACATCGCTCGGGGCAGCCGCTCTCGTTGTCGACTGCGGAGGAGCACTTCTACTCCGCGGTGCTGACGGGGTCGGCCGCCGAGGCCGCGCTCGCCGCCTCGTTGGCGCCGGATCGCCTGCTGTACGCGGAAACCGCGCGGTACCTGGCTTCCAGTGACACCGAACAGGACGTCTACCGCACGCCGGAGGCGTTCACCGCGTTCGCGACCGGCGGCGGCAACGTGGGGCTCTATCGCGCCGCGCACGAAGCGTTGCGATCGGCCTACGCCGGCCAGTCCGCGATCCGGCTGCTGGACATCGGCACCGGTGAGGGCCACGGTCTGCTGCCCGCGCTCACCCCGGACGTCGCCTTCGTCGACGTCGTCGAGCCGTCCGCGGAACGGCTCGGCCTCGTGACCACTGAGCTGGCACGACGGGGTGTGACGCACCGCGCGCACGTCGGCACCGCGCAGGAGTTCATGACGCAGGCCTCCGGCCCGTGGGACCTCGTGCAGGAAACCTTTGCGCTGCTTGCCGTTCCGCGTGCCGAGCGGATCGAGCTGTTCACGTGGCTGCGGGCGCGGGCGAAGCAGGTCGCGTTCATCGAGTTCGACGTGCCCGACCTCGGTCACGGCCCAGCCTGGTTCCGGCACCTGTGCGAGGTCTACGAGCAGGGCGTCCGCGAGTACTCCGACTCGCTGGTCATCCAGGGCTTCCTGGTGCCGGTGTTCCTCGACGCGTTGCACGGTCAGCTGCACACCGAGCAGCCGATCTCCCGCTGGGTCGACGACCTGACGGCTGCCGGGTTCCAGGTCGAGGAACCGAAGCGGATCTTCGACTACTGGTGGGCACCGGCCTACCTGCTGCGGGCAGGCTGAGTGATCGGCGAACTCGCCGCCGCGGGCTGCGCACTCGCGTGGGGCGCCTCGGACTACTCCGGCGGCAAGGCGAGCCGGTGGGCGAACTCGTCCGTGGTCGTGCTCTTCGCGCAGATCTCGAGCGTGCCCCTGCTCGGTGCCGCGTTGCTGTTGACCGCTTCGGACTGGCCACCGGTGTCTGCGATCGTGTGGGGCCTGCTCGCCGGATTGTCCGGTGGCACCGGGCTTCTGCTGCTGTACCGCACGCTCGCGATGGGTGCGATGAGCGTCGTCGCACCCATCACCGCGGTCACCTCGGCACTGCTCCCGCTGCTCGTCGGCCTGGCAACCGACCGCCCGCCGGGCGCCGTGGCGTTGGTCGGCGCGGTGCTCGCCGTGGTCGCGATCGGCCTCGTGTCGCTCACTCCAGGCGGCCAGCTGACCTCGTCACTGGTCGGCGTTGCGCTGGCGGCCGGTGTTTTCTTGGGACTGTTCTACGTGCTGCTCACGCCGGTCAGCTCCGATGCCGGGCTGTGGCCGTTGGTCGGCGTGCGGCTCGGCGTGCTGGTGACGACGGTTCTGTTGGTACTGCGGGGGTCCGCGCCGGTGCGGATATCGGGGCGGCCGCTGCGGTGGGCGCTGGTGGCGGGTGCGCTGGACGTGGTGGCCAACGCGGCGTACCTCTTCGCGTCGTACCACGGGCAGCTCAGCGTAGTGGCTCCCATCGCGTCGCTGTACCCGGTGACGACGGTGCTGCTGGCGCTTTTCGTTGACCGGGAACGCCTACGTCCGGTGCAGGTCGGCGCGCTCTGCCTGGCCGCGCTGGCACTGGTGCTCACCCACTGAGGAGCTAGGGCCTGTATCGAAGTCCCGTTCGATGAGAGTCGAGCCTGAGGTGGTTCCTGGCGGTGCGGCCGAAGGGCCCGCATACCGCTGTTGTATGTGGGCCCTTCGGCCGTGCCCCCAGGGGCCGCCTCAGGCCCGGCTATCGCGAACACGGACTTTGATACAGGCCCTAGTCCAGGAGCTCGCGCAGGATCTGGGACTTCTTGCGCTTCGGTCCCTTCACCTCGACTCCGCCCATGATCGCGAGCCCGGTGATCCGCACGGTCGGCGCGCCGGGGATGTAGCGCCGCGACGGCGCCCGGTCCTCGAAGGCGCCCATGAAACCGAACCCGTCGACCTTGATGTTGATGTCGTCGGGCACCCGGATCTCGACGCCGCCCCAGAACGCGAAGCAGCTGATGGTGACCTCTTGCTCGGAGAACCGGGCGTGGGTCAGGTCGATCTCGATGCCGCCCATGACGGCGACCGCGTTGTGCAGGCGTGGGACGACCCACTGGCCCTTGCGGTTGATGCCGGACCAGAACGCCACGGACACGGCGCTGCCGGGTTCGCCGCCGACTCGCGTGTCGACCGCCGACTGGTATTGCGGCACCGCCGGGGGCGTGATGCCGCTCAGCACCAGGTCGGCGGTGATGGGGACGAGTTCACCGTAGGTCTTCGCGGCATAGACCGCCCCGAGCCGTTCGTCCAGCTCGTGGATGTCGAGGCGGCCCTCGGCGGTTGCCTTGTGCAGCACCTGCGCGATGCGTTCGCGGTCCGCGTCGGACGCGCGCATGTGACTCTGGTCAGCGGGTACCAGCTCGTCGCTCACCCGAAAGAGTCTAGAACGCTCACTTCCGGTTCGGTGCGTACTTGATGGTGATGGCAAATGCCAGCACCAGTGCCATGGCGAGCGCCGTTGCGAGCGCGGGGCTGTGGAACCAGAGCTTCGGCAGCACCCCGATCAGGACCGCGACGAACCCCGACACACCCAGGATGACCAGCGGGGATTCACACCATTGCCGGATGGGCTTCTGCTCGAGCGTCACCGTTGTACCTCCGCGTCTCAACTGGCGTACGAGACTCTTCGGAGCGATCGGGACGGTTCTTTACTCCCGGATCGGGTTGAGGAGCAACCGGATCAGGTGCCTTGCCGGAACGGATCGGTGACCGGCGGGTCAACCTTTCGCACGGACGCGGTGAGCGCCTCGCGTTCCGGCGAGGGCAGCGCTGCCGTGACGTCGTCCGAGTAGTCGTCACTCAACGGCGCTGTCCACAACGGACGAAAGCATGACGCTCCCCCTTCTGCCCGCACCTAGGACACGGCGAGGAGTGCTCCAGGTCGAGTGATCTGGGCCACATCAGCTGGCGCGAAGGAACGCCTGCCACGCGCTGGGGGAGAAGGCGAGCACTGCGTTGCCGGGGTCTTTGGAGTCGCGGACCGCGAACGACGGACGGACAACCGCGACTTCCACGCAGTTTTCGCTGGTGGAGTAGCTGCTCTTGCGCCACAGGACGCGGGTGAGGTCCATGGGGGTATTGCTCCTTGTGTCAGGCCAGTTCGGCTTCGATCGACGCGATGAACCGGATCGACTCCTCGGGTGACTTGGCCACCGCCTTGATCGCCGACCACGCGAACTTAGCACTCTCCAATTGTCTGTCCTCTTCAAGGAAAGAGCTCGTGTTTTTGCCTTCTTCGTAGAGAAGACTCGTTTGGTCCGCAAAATCCAGAATCAGGAACGGGCCGGCAAGTCCAGGATGAGCGGGAGCCAGGAACGGCACGACCTGAAGGGTGACGCGACGTCGTTGGCCAAGCGCGAGGAGGTGGCTGAGCTGGTCGCGCAACATCCCAAGGTCACCGAAGTGCTTGCGCAGCGCGGATTCTTCCACCATCAGGTGAACCGAGGTCCGGCCGAGCACGACCTGGCGGCTCATCCGGGTGGCGACGAGGGCTTCGAGCTCCTGCTCGGAGACGTCGTCGAGCAACCCACTCAGCAGAATTCTGCTGTACTCGGGTGTCTGGGCGAGACCGGGGACGACCAACGGCTCGTAGTTGCGCAGCGCCGTGGCCTCGCTCTCGAACCGGATCAGGTTGCTCCAGTTGCCCGGCAGGTTCCCGCGTTGGATCTCGTGCCAGTTTCGGGTCTGTCCGTCCCGGACCAGCGCCACCAGTTCTTGCCGCAACTGCAAGGGTGCGCGCAGGAAGCCGAGGATGGCGGCGACGTCGTCGGCGTAGAGGCCGCGCTCACCGGTCTCCATCCGGCTGATCTTGCTCTCCGACACCCCGATCGCCTCGGAGACGTCCCGGCAGCTCACACCACGTTTCAGACGGAGCTCGCGCAGCTCCGTCGACACCCTGCGATGCCGGAACGACCCGCCCTTCTGCGCCATGGTCGAAGCGTGCCTTCTTGCCAACGTGGCACGAAACCGTTGTCGCCCGGATGACAGTGTTGCGTGACATGCTGGCAAGGGCGGACCGTTTGTTCATGCAGCGAAAGATCCAGGGATACGTGCCGGGCCAGGGACAGGTCGTGTGTCTGCTGGAGGTCGGCCCCGACGCGCGGTTCCTGCTGATCCACCTGGCGCCGCGGGTCACCGTGACGATGCTGCGGGAGGACGTGTTCGGGTTGTCGCACCTGCTCGCGGGCACCGCGCAGGCCCAGATCCCGATCAGGCACGGCGGTATCCGGCGGCATCTGCAGATCAAGCCCTACGAGGGCGCGCTGCCGTTGCGGTTCCACGACCGGCCGGTGGAACTGCAGCTGATGCGTGACATCACCGTGGTGTTCCGCGCGGACGAACTCCGGGACGAGACCCGGAGTCTCGTCATGGCGTCAGACGGTGGGCTGGCGCAGCGGTAGGCCGGCTGCCCGGTAGATCGAGTCGATCACCGTCATGTTCCTCACCGCGTCGTCCGCCGTCGTCGGGAACGGCTTGCCGTGCAGCACGGCGTCGGTGAACGCGTCCAGCTGGTAGGCGTAGGTCGCGCGCCGCCCGAACGTCTCCGAGGCGTGCCTGTTCTTGAGCCGCAACGACAACCGGTGCACGGTCTGCGGGCCGAGCGGGTTGAACACGCTGAGCGTGCCGTTCTCGCCGATCGCCTTCATCGACAGCTTGAACACCGTCGACGACCAGAGCGATGCGTGCACGGATCCCGTGTGGCCGGAGGGGAAGCGGAGCTCGGCGCGCATGGCCCGGTCGATCCGCGGGCCGCGCAGCAACGCCCGTGCCGAACGCACCTCGGGTTCCTCGCCGCCGAGCAGTCGCGCCATGTGCACGGCGTAGCAGCCGGCGTCCATCATCGCGCCGCCCGCCAACGAGAAGTCGTAGCGGATGTTGGAGAACACCGGCAGCGGGAAGCAGACCGAGGCCTCGACGTGCCGCAGCGGGCCGAGCACACCGGAGCGCATGATCTCGTCGGCGCGCTGGGCCAGCGGGTGGTAGCGGTAGTGGAACGCCTCCATCACCACGAGACCGGAGGCGTCCGCGGCCTTGGCGACCTCGGCGGCTTCGGCGGCGTTCGCCGTGAAGGGCTTCTCGCACAGCACGTGCTTGCCCGCTTCGAGTGCGGCCAGCGTCCACCTGCCGTGCAGGCCGTTGGGCAGCGGGTTGTAGACGGCGTCGACCTGTGGGTCGGCCAGCAGTTCCTCGTACGAACCGTGAACGCGCGGGATGCCGTGCTTGTCCGCGAAAGCCTGGGCCTTCGCGGTGGAACGGGCCGCGACCGCCACGACCTCGGCGACGGTCGAGGAACGGGCCGGGCGGATGACGGCGGGCGGCGCGATCATTGCCGCGCCAAGCACTCCGATGCGCACGTGGTCTGCCACCCGGCCGACCTTACCCCCTTGTTGTTAACAGGGTTTACTCCACCAGGTCGGTTGTGCGCGACGGGAAGAACGCCAGTTTGTCGATCGGCGCCGGGTCGGACCAGGTCCACGACTCCATCTGGCGCCGGGACCGCCTGCCGAAGAACGCGCGCCAAAGTTCGTAGCCGTCGACCTCCAGCGAGATCGGACCGTCGCCGATGGTGCCGAACTCGGTCTTCACCGTCACGTCGGGCAGGCGGCGCGTCGTCATCCACACCAGCGGCGGTTGCCAGACGGCGTCCGGCAGGCGTTCGCGGCCGAGCGCGGCACGCAGGTCCGCCTCGTGCGTGATCGCGTCCAGTGCCAGCTGGTACGGGATCCGGTCCAGCTCGCCGATGCGGGCGCCGTCGGCGTTCCACTGCTCGAGCAGGTCGATCGCCGCGACGTGCTCGCGTTCGGCGACGTGCCGCGCGGTCCACTCGGCCGACGGCGCGCCCTCGATGCGGCCGGAGACGAAGTCGGCGGCCCCGCCCGCCAGGTGTGCGATCAGCTGGTGCACGGTCCACTCAGGACAGGCGGGCACCACCCGTGCGAGCTCGTCGGCGCTCAAGCCCATGGTCAGGCCGACCGTGCGCTCCCGCGTCTCCCGGTAGATCTCTTCGAACACCCTCTGCTCCTCCCAAGCGGTTACGGTGTCGGGCATGGACGTCCTCGTCGTCGATCATCCACTCGCCAAGGCGAGACTCACAACAATGCGCGACGCTCGTACCGATAACGCGGCATTTCGCGCGGCGCTGCAGGAACTCACCGTGATGCTGGTCTACGAGGCCATGCGTGAGGCGCCGTTGACCGAAGAGCGCACGCACACGCCGGTCGCGCGGACCACCGGGTACAAGCTGAAGAACCCGCCGCTGCTGGTGCCCGTGTTGCGAGCGGGCCTCGGAATGGCCGACCAGGCGCAGAAGCTCATCCCGGACGCGCAGATGGGCTTTGTCGGGCTCGCGCGCGACGAGGAGACGTTGCAGCCGAAGCCGTACATGGAGTCGCTGCCCGAGGACCTCGCCGGACGGCCGGTGTTCGTGCTCGACCCGATGCTCGCGACCGGCGGCTCGATGGCCTACACGATCCGGCTGCTGGCCCAGCGCGGCGCGACGGATGTGACCGCGGTTTGCGTGCTCGCGGCACCCGAAGGCATCAACCACCTGGAGGACTCGAAGCTCCCGGTGCGTCTCGTTACGGCTTCCGTCGACGAGCGGTTGAACGACTCCGGGTTCATCGTGCCTGGTCTGGGCGATGCCGGTGACCGTCTGTACGGGGCGGTTTAGGACATACCTCCGATCGGACGTAGCAGTGGTCTAGACCTCAGGCCTATCGTGCTCTGGACCACACATGCCGCTGCCGCATCGTTTTGAGGAGACCAATGTCCAGACGGAGATGGGGTGTCGCCGCGCTCGCGGTAGGCGCCCTCTCCGCGTCGCTGGCTTCTGCGCCGGCGAACGCTGATGTCGAGACCAACGGGCACCACGGCTACTCGAAGACCCGCACCGTCGGGTACTTCATCCAGTGGGGCGTGTACGGCCGGAACTTCCGGGTGAAGAACCTCGTCGACAACGGGACGGCCGCGCGGCTGACCCACCTGAACTACGCGTTCGGGTTCCTCGACGAGTCGGGCAAGTGCGTCAGCTCGGACCCGTGGGCGGACTGGCAGATGCCGTTCACCGCGGAGCAGTCCGTGAACGGCAAGGCAGACGAGCCCGGCCAGGTCCTCGCGGGCAACCTGAACCAGCTCAAGCAGCTCAAGGCCAAGTACCCGAAGCTGAGGATCAACATCTCGCTCGGTGGCTGGACCGGCTCGCGCTACTTCTCCAACGCCGCGCTGGACGACGTCTCGCGTGCCGCGCACGTCAAGTCGTGCACCGACATGTGGATCAAGGGCAACCTGCCCGGCCTGCCCGAGGGCGCCGCGAAGGGCGTCTTCGACGGCATCGACCTCGACTGGGAGTGGCCCGCCAGCGACGGCAACATGCTGCCGCCGAACGTGGTGCGCCCCGAGGACAAGCAGAACTTCACCAAGCTGCTCGCCGAGTACCGCAGGCAGATGGGCTGGAACCGCGACCTGACCGCGTTCCTGCCGGCTGACCCGAAGCAGGTCGACAAGGGCTTCGAGGTCTCGAAGGTGTTCTGCTATCTCACCTTCGGCACGTTGCAGGGCTACGACTACCACGGTGCGTGGGACCCGACCGCGAACCAGCAGTCCTCGCTGCACGCGCCGAAGGGCGACCCGTCCCCGGATCGTGTTCAACTCCGACGTGACGGTCAACGCCTGGCTTTCGCGCGGTGCGCCGCGGTCGAAGGCAGTGCTCGGTGTGCCGTTCTACGGCCGCGGTTGGACCGGTGTCGCGCCGGGCACGCGCAACGGCCTGTTCGGGACGGGCACGGCCGCGCCGGCAACGTACGAGGCGGGCTACGAGGACTTCAAGGTCATCAAGACCAAGCTCGCCGACCCGAAGTTCAAGATCTACCGGGACGAGCGCGCCGGCTTCGCGTGGATCTACGACGGCTCGACGTGGTGGACCTACGACGACGCGACCGAGATGAAGCGGAAGGCTCGCTACATCAACGACCGCCGTCTCGGCGGCGCGATGATCTGGTCGCTCGACGGCGACACGGACCAGGGTGAGCTGATCAAGGCGCTCGACGGCGCCCTCAAGTGACGTCGTGAGTGGTTGTGGCCGCTGGAGCGACCACAACCACTCACGACAGCAGACGGACTGTCCTGACCGGACAGTTCAGCGGGTCCGGGGAGGTTTCGCGGCGGCCGCCTCCCCGGATTCCGCCAGCCAGCCCCTGCCGTGCGCGCGCAACGCCAGCTCGTACGTGGCGGCGGCGTCGATGCCCGGCGGCAGGTTGCCGTTGAGCTCCAGGCTCACCAGGCCGTGCGCGATGCCCCACATCGACATCGCGATCTGCTCCGGGTCCTCGGGCCGGTAGACGCCGAGCTCGATCGCCCGCCGCACCCCGTTGATCACCGGCGCGAACGTCCGGCCGGCCGCGCGGCTCATCGCCTTCGTCGGTTCGACGACCTTCGAGTACAGCACCGAGTAGAACCGCGGGTCCGCGAGCGCGCTGCGCCGGTACGCCAGCCCGATCTGGACCAGGTCCTCTTTCGGGTCGTCCGTGACCGGCACGTTCGCCAGATGTGAGCCGAACCGGCTGAACGCCTCGTCGTAGAGCGCTTCGAGCAGCGCCGGTTTCCCGCCGAAAAGGGAATACACGGCTGTGGTCGAGGTGTTGACGTCGGTGGCGATCTTGCGCAGGCTCACCGCGGCGGGACCCTCGGTGCTGAGCAGCTCGCCCGCCCGCTCGAGCAGACGCCGTCGCAGAGCGTCATCGTGGGTCTTGGGCCGCGGCATCACGTAATCCTAACGGCTCCTGGTTTGCGTGGTATCAGATTGGTACCGTCCGTCCATGGCGATGACCTTGCGGTTGACCGAAGAGGAGAACCTGCGGCTCGCTCAGCTCGCGGCCGCCGAGGGGCGTTCCAAGCAGGAGGTCGTGCGGCTGGCGATCGCGGATCGCTACCAGCGCATGCAGCAGGAGGAAAAGCTCGGCGAGGTGCTCGGGCGAGTCCTGCCGAAGTACCGAGGTCTTTTGGATAGGCTCGGATCTTCCTGAAACTGTCAGACCTCTGTGATCAACTGGGTGCTGTGATCTCCTACCTCGACGCCGGGGACCTGTTGGTGCTGGCCACGGCTGTGACCGGCGGCGACCTCGTCGTCCGGGACATCGGCCTTCTCGACACGGCCGCCTACCGTCCCCGTGCCACCGTGCTCGGCGTGGAGGCTTACGACACGCTGTGGCTGAAGTCCTCCGCATTACTTGACTCGATCGTGCGAACCCGACCCCTGGTCGAGGGAAACTGGCGGCTCGGCTGGGTCTCCGCCGTCACGATGTGCGACATCAACGGCTACTGGATCGACGCCGACGAGGACGACGCGCTCGACCTGGTGCGCGCGCTGGGCCGTGACAAGATCGACGTCCCCGAGATGGCGGGCCACCTCGAAGCCTGGGGACTTCCGAAGGAATCCGCTTGACCTAGAGCGCACTCCAGGTTCTAGCGTCGATTTCGTGAGTTACTCGATAGCCCAAGCAGCGCAGCGCAGCGGGTTGTCCATCGACACCCTGCGCTACTACGAACGAATCGGGCTCGTCGACCCGCCCGCGCGTGACTCGGGTGGGCGCCGCAGCTACTCGGAAGACGATCTCGGCTGGCTGGCGTTCGTGACGCGCCTGCGCACCACCGGCATGCCGATCCGGATGATGCGCGAGTTCGCGCAGCTCAGGCACCACGGCGACCACACGGCCGGTCGCCGCAAGCAGATTCTCGTCGAGCACCGCACCGACGTCCGCGCCCGCATCGCGGAGCTGCAGACCTGTCTTGAGGTGCTCGATTACAAGATCGACCACTACGCGCTGGTCGAGCGCGACTTGGAGGCGACGGCGTGAGCCGCATGTTGGGACAGTTGGAGGTCGGCCCGCAGGGGCTCGGCTGCATGGGAATGTCGGAGTTCTACGGCGCGGGCGACGACGCCGAGTCGATCGCGGTGATCCATCGGGCGCTGGAGCTCGGCGTGACGTTGCTGGACACCGCTGACATGTACGGGCCTGCACATCAACGAGGAACTGGTCGGCCGCGCGATCGCCGGCCGCCGCTCCGACGTCGTGCTGGCCACGAAGTTCGGCATCGTGCGCGACGGAGGTCAGCGCGGCATCCGCGGCGATCGCGAGTACGTGCGGTCGTCCGTCGAGGGCTCGCTGAAGCGGCTCGGCGTTGATCACATCGACCTGTACTACCTGCACCGGGTGCCCGCGGACACGCCCATCGAGGAGACCGTCGGCGCGATGTCCGAGCTGGTCGCCGAGGGCAAGATCCGGCACATCGGCCTGTCCGAGGCGGGCGCGTCGACGTTGCGCCGGGCCAACGCCGTCCACCAGATCACGGCGCTGCAGAGCGAGTGGTCGCTGTGGTCGCGGGACATCGAGGCGGAGATCGTGCCGGTCGCGCGCGAGCTTGGTATCGGGCTGGTGCCGTACTCGCCGCTGGGCCGTGGCGTGCTCACTGGCCGATACACGTCGTTCGGCGCGGGTGACTTCCGTGCCGTCGCGCAGCCGCGGTTCGCCGGGGAGAACCTCGACGCGAACCTTAAGATGGTGGCCGAGCTGTCGGGGCTGGCCGAGGCCCGTGGGGTCACCGCGGGGCAGCTGGCGCTGGCGTGGGTGCAGCACCGTGGGGCCGACGTCGTGCCGATTCCGGGGACCAAGCGGATCAAGTACCTCGAAGAGAACGTCGCTGCCGCGGCCCTGGAGCTGTCCGCCGATGATCTCGCCGCGATCGAGGCCGCTGTGCCTGCCTCGGCGGTGGCCGGGGAGCGGTATGCCGACATGAGCGCCGTCGGCCGTTAGAACATACGTTCGAAGCTATCCCCAGGGTTGTCCACAGGTTGGGGACAAGAGGCTGTGGACAACCCTGGATTCATGTGGACAACTGGGCCGCAACGGTCGCGCCGAGCTCCCAGCACGCCTCCAGGTCTGTCTTCGACGGCTCACCCGTGACCAGCACGTGCTGGGCCGCCTTCTCCCAGCCCAACCCGTTCGTGGCGGTCTCCACGCTGCGCACCGCACCCGTCGTGTCGTTGTTGCCGTGCACATACAGCCCGAACGGCCGCCCGCGCGTGGAGTCGAGGCACGGGTAGTAGACGGTGTCGAAGAAGTGCTTCAACGCGCCGCTCATGTAGCCGAGGTTCGCGGGCGTGCCCAGCAGATAGCCGTCGGCCTCCAGCACATCCACAGCGGTTGTGGACAACGCCGCTTTCCGCACCACCTCGACGCCCTCGATCTCGGGCGTGGACGCTCCGGCGACGACGGCCTCGAACATCGCCTGCACGGCGGGTGACGGCGTGTGGTGGACGAGCAGCAGCCTCATGGCGCTTTTAGTACCACTCGAAGTCGGGATCGGTCGGCTCCTCGTCGTCCACGCCGATCACCTTGACACAGGCGAGCGCCAGGTCGCGCCGCTTGTATTCCATGCGCGGCAACATAGTTCAACGAACTGGTAGGTCCGCAACGTCCTATCGGTGAGGGAGCGCGTTGCCCGGCGGATGGAACCCCGCGGCCCTCGACACGTCTTACTGGGTGTACACAGGAGGGACCATGAAGACCACTGCCCTTATGACCACCAGTCCCCGTCAGCGCCGCATCACCTGGGGCTTCGGCCTTGCGGTCGGTATCGGGATGATCGGGTTCGGGCCCCTCTTCGCGTCGCTGTGGCCGGGGTTCGACCACAGCCCGTGGGACGTCAACACGATGTTGCTCGGACTCGGCGTGGGGCTCTGCTCGATCGCGTACATCTTCGGCCGGATCGCGGTCGCGGCCGTCACGGAAGGGCGTCGCAACGCGATCGCCCCGCCGACCAGAAGGCCTTACTGGGTGGCCGGCGGGGGATTCGCGCTTGCCGCGCTGTGCCTGATGATCGCGCTGTCTAGCTGACCAGCGCGGTAACTCGTTCGCGCAGTTCGGCCAACCGGGCAGACGCAGCCGCACGGGCGGATGGAAGTCCGTCCGTGACCGGTTCGACGACCTCGAGGTACGCCTTGAGCTTCGGTTCGGTGCCGGACGGGCGCACGATCACCCGCACACCTTCGGCCGTCCACCGCAGCACGTCCGCGTTCGGGAGCAGGTCCTCCGACGCGAAGTCGGCGGGCGGCGACGAGCGCAGCCGGGCCATCGTGGCGCCGATCAGGCTGAGATCGGTGTAGCGCAAGGAAACCTGGTCGGTCAGGTGCAGGCCGTGGTCCAGCGCGAGCTGGTCGAGCGCGTCGAGCAGCGAGCGACCCGAAGCCTTCAGGCCGGCGGCCAGATCCGCTGCCACGACGGCGGCCGAGATGCCGTCCTTGTCGGCCACGTGCGACGGGTCGACGCAGTTGCCGAGCGCCTCTTCATAAGCGAACACGAGACCTTCGCCCGCGCGCGCCAGCCACTTGAAGCCCGTCAACGTCTCCGCGTACCGGGCGCCGTGCGCGCCGGCGATCGACTGCAGCAGCGACGAGGACACGATCGTCGTTGCCACCAAAGGATCCGCGGACTCGGTGGTCGACAGCACGAGCGAGCCGAGCAGCACTCCCGTCTCGTCGCCGCGCAACATCCGCCACTTCGAACCGTCCCGCACGCCCAGCGCGCACCGGTCGGCATCCGGGTCCAGCGCGATGGCCAGGTCGGCGTCGACGGAGGCAGCCAGCGCCAGCAGCTCGTCCGAAGCGCCGGGCTCCTCGGGGTTCGGGAACACCACCGTCGGGAAGTCCGGGTCCGGCACGGCCTGCGAACGCACCACGTGCACATCGGTGAAACCCGCGCGCCGCAACGCTTCCACGGCGAACGCGCCACCGACACCGTGCATCGGGGTCAGCGCTATCTTCAACCCGCGCGCGTTCTGCCGCGGCAGTGAGGAAGCCCGCTCCAGGTACTCGTCGACCTCGGCGTCGGACACCGTCGTGAACGTGGCCGCCCGAGGCACCGACACCGCGGCGGGCACGGCCTCGATCGCCTTCTCGATCTCCCCGTCCGACGGCGGCACGATCTGCGAACCGCCGGTCAGGTAGAGCTTGTAGCCGTTGTCCGCGGGAGGGTTGTGCGACGCGGTGATCTGAATCCCCGCCACCGCACCATGACGTCGCACGAGGAACGCCAGCACCGGCGTCGGCAGCGGTCCGGGCAGCACCCGCACGTCGAAACCGGCGGCAGCCATCACCTCGGCCGCCGCCGTGCAGAACTCCTCCGACCCGTGCCGGGCATCACGCCCGACGTAGACGAGCCCTGGCGAGCCGAGCCACGCGGCCAGACCGGCGGTCGTGCGGACCACGGTGGCCACGTTCATGCCGTTCGTGCCCGCCCGCACCGGCCCGCGCAGCCCGGCGGTGCCGAACGTCAACGGACCGGCCATGCGGTCCGAGAGGTCCTCCAGCGCGGCCGGATCGCCACCCATCGCCCGCGCCAGCACGCCCTGCAGCTCCTCACGGGAGGAGGCGGACGGATCGTCGGCGATCCACCGGAACGTGGCGTCACGCAGTGCCGGCGTCAGGCTCATGCCCGGTCCACCAGCTCACGCAGGAGCGTGCCCATCCGCACGGCGGCGGCAGCCCCGGCCTCGAGCACCTCCTCGTGGTTGAGCGGCTGACCGGTGATGCCCGCAGCGAGGTTCGTGACCAGCGACAGGCCGAACACCTCGACGCCCTCGGCGCGCGCGGCGATGGCCTCGTGCACGGTCGACATGCCGACCATGTCCGCGCCCATCGTGCGCAGCATCCGGATCTCGGCGGGTGTCTCGAAATGCGGGCCGGGAAGCCCCGCGTACACGCCCTCCTCCAGCGACGGGTCGATCTCCTGCGCCAGCTTCCGCAGCCGCGGCGAGTACAGGTCGGTGAGGTCCACGAACCGGGCGCCGACCAGCGGTGACGCGGCCGTCAGGTTCAGGTGGTCGGAGATCAGCACGGGCTGCCCGACGGACATGCCCTCGCGCAGACCACCGGCGGCGTTGGTCAGCACGACGGTGCCTACACCCGCGGCGGCGGCGGTGCGCACGTTGTGCACGACCTTGGCAATGCCCTTGCCCTCGTAGCCATGGGTGCGGCCGAGGACGACGAGCGCCTTCTTCGAACCCACCACGACCGAGCGGATGGTGCCGCCATGGCCGACAGCGGTCGGAGCCTCGTAGCCGGTCAGCTCACCGACGGGGATTTCGACGGCGGGTTCGCCGATCAGTTCGGCGGCGGGTCGCCAGCCGGAGCCGAGCACGATCGCGATGTCGTGCTTCGCCACGCCGGTGCGGTCCTGGATCTCTGCCGCGGCCTTGCCGGCCAGCTCTTCTGGAGTCACCGCGAGAGCTTAAACCGGGGCGAACGTCGAGGCGATCGCGTCGAACAACCGCTCCCGCGCCGCGTCCTCCTGTTCGGTCGGGACGGTGACCTCCACCACCCACAGGTCGTTGCCGTACGGCAGCACACGGGAGAAGTGCGACCTCCCCAACGAGGTCGGCTCGTCACCCTCCACGGTCTTGTAGACGAACTGGATGCCGTCCTCCGAGCGCGCTCCCGAGAGGTTCGGCGTCGGTACCTTGTCCCCGCCGAAGAACCGGTTCGCCCAGCGCGCCTGCACCGCGGCCACGTACCCGCCGATCTTGTACTTCGGGTAGTAGTCGGGGAACCGTTGCACCGCCACCTCGTAGGCCCCGGTCGGCGAGACGAAGTGCACGACGGCGGAAGCCGGTACGCGCTGGTCGGCGGCGCGTTGCTCGGCGTACATCGCCCAGCTCTGCTCGACCTTGAGCGTGAACTTCCCGTCCTGGTCGCCGATCGCCGTCACCGCCGACTCCGAACGCTGCACGAGCGTCGGAGAGGCGGGCAACGTGGGCAGCGTCTGCACGGTCTGCTCGGTCGGCGGCAGTAGTGAGGCGCCCGCGACCAGCCGCGTCAGCGCGAACCCGCCACCCGAGCCCGCCACGAACAACAGAATGGCCGCGACCAGCACAAACGTGGTCGTCGCCGCGCTGCGCTCACGTGGGATCGGCTTGGTGACCAGGAACGGCAGCGGACCGGGGTCGGCGGCGAGAGGCGCGTCCGGCTCGATCTTCGGCTTCGGCCGCACGACCACCGGCAACGGCACCGCCGCCCGCGTCTCGAACGCGTCCGTGCCCGGCTCCGGCAGCAGCGGGTAGACCTGCCGCCGCACGTCGACCAGCGAGATCCGCTCGCCCGGCTCCTTGCGCATCAACCCGCTGATCACCGTCGCGAGCCGGCCCGCGCCCGCGGGCACCGGCACGTCGCCGTGGATCACCGAGTTGATCGTCTGCATGACGTTGCGGCCCACGTACGGCGGCTCACCCGCCATGGCCGCCCAGACCGTCGCTCCCAGCGACCAACGGTCGGCCGCCGCCGACACGTCACCGCCCTGCGCCACCTCGGGCGCGATGTAGGCGGGGGTGCCCAGCGTGATGCCACGCGCGGTCATGGTGGCCTCGGCGACGTTGCGCGCGATGCCGAAGTCCGTGAGCTTCACCCGGCCGTCGTCGGCGATCAGCACGTTGCCCGGTTTCACGTCCCGGTGGGTGATGCCCGCCCGGTGCGCGGACTCCAGCGCGGCCGCCACCGCGTCCAGCACCGCCGCGCCCTGCTTCTCGGTCAGGCAGCCCTGGTCCTGCAGCACCTCGCCGAGACTGCGCGACGGCACCAGCTCCATCACCACGTACGGATCGCCGTCGTGCTGGATGACGTCGAAGAGCGTCACCAGGTTCGGATGCGACAGCGCGGCGACCGCACGGGCCTCGCGCATGGTGCGTTCCCGCAGCTGAGCGGCCTCGACGTCGGGCATGCCGGGGGTGTGCAGGATGCCCTTCACGGCGACCTGCCTGCCCAGTACCTCGTCGCGCGCCGCCCACACCGTGCCCATCGACCCCTGGCCGAGCAGGTGCAGCAGCCGATACCGAGCCGCGATCAACCGCTCCTGGCCACCGTTTTCCACCTGCTCATTCTTCCTGAGAGACTGAGGTCTGTTGCATGGGTCTGTGTTCGCGATAGCCGGGCCTGACGCGGCCCCTGAGGGCACGGGCGGACGGCCCACATACAACACCGGTATGCGGGCCGACCGCCCGCACCCTCAGGAACCACCTCAGGCTCGATTCTCATCGAACGAGACCCATGCAACAGACCTCACTGCATCGTTAACGGCGGTGAACCTCACATAGCCGCACGCGTACCGGTCGGTAACACTGCAACGCATGATGGAGTTGGCCTTGCCTGCCGAATTCCGCCCCAACGAGTTCCCCGCGGCGTCGCGGGAACAGTGGCGTGAGCTGGTCGACGCCGTGCTCCGCAAGACCGGCGCAAGCTTCGACTCCCTGGTCACGAAGACCTACGACGGCATCGAGCTGCAGCCCCTCTACACCGCCGGCGACGCGCCTTCCGTCCCATACGCGCTCGCGCCCGCGAAGCAGGGCTGGGACATCCGCCAGCGCCACGCCGTGCCCGACCCGGTCGCCGTGATGAACGACCTGGAGGGCGGCGTCACCTCGCTGTGGCTCGCCGTCCCCGCCGACTCCATCGAACGCGTCCTCGGCGACGTCTATCTCGATCTCGCGCCGATCGTCCTCGACGGTGACATCGACGCGGCCCGCACGATGCTGCGGATCTACGACCAGGCGCCGCTGCTGCCCGAGCAGGTGATCGGCAATCTTGCGCTGGTGCCTTCCGGCGACGCTCTTGACGTCATCAAGCAGGCGAACGAGCAGTTCCCTCACCTGCGCACCGTCGTGGTCGACGCGCTGCCGTTCCACGACGCGGGCGGATCGGACGCCGAGGAGCTCGGCGCGTCCATCGCACTGGCCGTGTCGTACCTGCGGGCGCTGACGGACGCGGGGCTTCCCGTCGCGCAGGCGTTCGCGCAGCTGGAGTTCCGCTACGCGGCGACCGCCGACCAGTTCCTCACCATCGCGAAGCTCCGCGCCGCACGCCGGTTGTGGGCTCGGGTGGCCGAGGTGTCCGGCGTGGACGTGCCGCAGGTGCAGCACGCGGTCACGTCTTCGGCGATGATGACCCGCCGCGACCCGTGGGTGAACATGCTGCGCACCACGATCGCGACGCTGGCCGCCGGGCTCGGTGGCGCCGACTCGGTGACCGTGCAGCCGTTCGACGCGGCCATCGGCCTGCCGGACGAGTTCGCCCGCCGCGTCGCCCGCAACACGCAGAACCTGCTGCTGGAGGAGTCGCACCTCGGTGAGGTGATCGACCCCGCGGCCGGGTCCTGGTACGTCGAGAAGCTGACCGACGAGCTCGCCGCGCGCGCCTGGTCGTGGTTCCAGGAGATCGAACGCGCTGGTGGCCTGCCTGCCGCGCACTCGCTGGTCGCCGACCGGATCGCGGCCACGTGGGCGAAGCGGTCGGCGCGGCTCGCGGATCGCAGCGACCCGATCACCGGCGTCAGCGAGTTCCCGAACCTCACGACCGGAGAAGCCCGTCGCTGTCCGCGAACCTGCCGGCCGCGCCGCCCTCCGGAATCGATCCCGACTCGCGGGCCCCCAGGGGGGATTCGCCCCCCATCCCAAGTGTCTCAGGCAGGTCTGACAATTCCGGGCTGCCGAGGGTGCGTTATGCACAGGCCTTCGAGGAGCTGCGGGATCTCGCGGACGCGCAGCCGGAACGCCCGCAGGTCTTCCTCGCCACACTCGGCCCGGTCTCCGCGCACACCGCGCGGGCGACGTTCGCCGCGAACCTGTTCAACGCGGGCGGTTTCGCGACGCCGAACGCGGGCCCGACCAAGACCGCCGGGGAAGTCGCGGCGAAGTTCACCGAGTCGGGAGCCAGGATCGCGGTCGTGTGCGGCAGCGACACCAGCTATGCCGACCTGGCCGTCAAGACCGTCGAGGCGCTGCGTGCCGCGGGTGCGGAGCGGGTACTCCTGGCGGGACGCAAGAGCGACGCGAGGGTGGACGGCTACGTCTACATGGGCTGCCCGGCGCTGGAAATCCTGAACGACACCTTCGACTTCCTGGGAGTCGAGCCGATGATCCCGAACTTCGCGGACATCGACCTCGGCCCGCTCCCGTCGGCCAAGTACGAGACCGACCTGCCGGTGTGGGAGACGCCGGAGGGCATCGGGGTCCGGCCGGTCTACGGCCCGTCCGATGTGGACGGTCTGGACTTCCTGCAGACCTACCCCGGCATCGCGCCGTTCCTGCGCGGCCCGTACCCGACGATGTACGTCAACCAGCCGTGGACCGTGCGCCAGTACGCGGGTTTCTCGACGGCCGAGGAGTCGAACGCCTTCTACCGCCGCAACCTCGCGGCCGGGCAGAAGGGCCTGAGTGTCGCGTTCGACCTCGCGACACACCGCGGCTACGACTCGGACCACCCGCGGGTGGCCGGTGACGTCGGCATGGCGGGCGTCGCGATCGACTCGATCTACGACATGCGCACGCTGTTCGACGGCATCCCGCTCGACAAGATGTCCGTGTCGATGACGATGAACGGCGCGGTGCTCCCGATCCTGGCGCTGTTCGTCGTGGCGGCCGAGGAGCAGGGGGTGAAGCCGGAGCAGCTCATGGGGACGATCCAGAACGACATCCTCAAGGAGTTCATGGTCCGCAACACCTACATCTATCCGCCCCAGGCGTCGATGCGGATCATCTCCGACATCTTCAGCTTCACGAGCCAGAAGATGCCGAAGTACAACTCCATCTCCATCTCCGGCTACCACATGCAGGAGGCGGGGGCGACCGCCGACCTGGAGCTGGCCTACACGCTCGCGGACGGCGTCGAGTACATCCGCGCGGGCAGTGCGGCCGGGCTGGACGTGGACGCGTTCGCGCCGCGACTCAGCTTCTTCTGGGCGATCGGCATGAACTACTTCATGGAGATCGCCAAGATGCGGGCCGCGCGCCTGCTGTGGGCGAAGCTGGTCAAGGGCTTCGACCCCAAGAGCCCGAAGTCGCTCAGCCTCGCACCCACTGCCAGACGAGCGGCTGGTCGCTGACCGCGCAGGACGTGTTCAACAACGTCGCGCGCACGTGCGTCGAGGCGATGGCCGCGACGCAGGGACACACGCAGTCGTTGCACACCAACGCACTCGACGAGGCGCTGGCGTTGCCGACGGACTTCTCCGCGCGCATCGCCCGCAACACGCAGCTGCTGCTGCAGCAGGAATCGGGCACCACGCGCGTGATCGACCCGTGGGGCGGCAGCGCGTACGTCGAACGGCTCACCGCCGAGCTCGCCGCCAAGGCGTGGGGGCACATCTCCGAGGTCGAGAAGGCCGGCGGCATGGCCCGCGCGATCGACGAGGGCATCCCGAAGCTGCGCATCGAGGAGGCGGCCGCCCGCACGCAGGCGCGCATCGACTCCGGCCGTCAGCCCGTCATCGGCGTCAACAAGTACCTGGTGGGCACCGACGAGCAGATCGAGGTGCTCAAGGTCGACAACGCGGGCGTGCGTGTCCAGCAGCTCGACAAACTCAGGCGCTTGAAGGAAGAGCGCGACCAGTCCGCTGTGGACAGTGCGCTCGACGCGTTGACGCGGGCGACGGACAACGGCGGTAACCTGCTGGAGCTCGCCATCAACGCCGCCCGCGTGAAGGCGACCGTCGGCGAGATCTCCGAGTCGCTCGGCAAGGTGTGGGGGCGGCACACCGCCCAGATCCGCACCATTTCCGGTGTCTACCGGCAGGAGGTCGGTTCAGTGTCCAACGTGGACGCCTGCCGCGAGGTCGTCGAGGCGTTCGCGGAGGAGGAAGGCCGCCGTCCCCGCATCCTGGTCGCCAAGATGGGCCAGGACGGACATGACCGCGGCCAGAAGGTGATCGCGACGGCGTTCGCGGACCTCGGCTTCGACGTCGACGTCGGCCCGCTGTTCCAGACACCGGACGAGGTCGCGCGCCAGGCCGTCGAGGCCGACGTGCACATCGTCGGCGTGTCCTCGCTCGCCGCAGGCCACCTCACGCTGGTGCCCGCGCTGCGCGAAGAGCTGGCCAAGCTCGGGCGTGGCGACATCATGATCGTGGTCGGTGGCGTGATCCCGCCGCAGGACTTCGACGAGCTGTACGCGGCTGGTGCGGCGGCGATCTTCCCGCCGGGCACCGTGATCGCGGACGCCGCCAAGGATTTGCTGGTGAAACTCGCAGATCAGCTCGGGCACCATGGCTAGGGTGATCGATGTCGCCGAGTACACGAAAGGCGTCCTCGACGGCAATCGAGGCGTGCTGGCCAAGGCCATCACACTCGTCGAGTCGACGCGTGCCGAACACCGCGCCAAGGCGCAGGAGCTGCTGATCGAGCTGCTGCCGAAGTCGGGCAACGCGACCCGCGTCGGCATCACCGGCGTGCCGGGCGTCGGCAAGTCGACGTTCATCGACACGCTGGGCATGGCGCTGGTCGAGAAGGGCCACCGGGTGGCGGTGCTCGCCGTCGACCCGTCGTCCACCCGCACCGGCGGCAGCATTCTGGGCGACAAGACCCGCATGTCGCGGCTTTCGGTCGACCCGAACGCGTTCATCCGGCCATCGCCGACCTCCGGCACGCTCGGCGGCGTCGCGCAGGCCACCCGCGAGACGATCGTGCTCGTCGAGGCCGCGGGCTTCGACGTGGTGCTGGTCGAGACGGTCGGCGTCGGACAGTCCGAGGTGGCCGTCGCGAACATGACCGACTGCTCGCTGTTCCTGACCCTCGCCCGCACCGGCGACCAGCTGCAGGGCATCAAGAAGGGGATCCTGGAGCTCGCGGATGTCATCGCGGTCAACAAGGCAGACGGCGAGCACGAGCTGGACGCCCGCAAGGCCGCACGTGAGCTCGCGGGCGCCGTGAAGCTGCTTCGATCGCCGGACGCGTTGTGGCATCCGCCGGTGCTGACGTGCTCGGGCCTCACCGGGACCGGACTGGAAGAGCTGTGGTCCCGCGTGCTCGAACACCAGTCCACCCTCCGGGACGCCGGGGAGCTCGACGAACGACGCCGCCGCCAGCAGGTCGAGTGGACCTGGATGATGGTCCACGACGAGCTGTGGCGCTCCCTGCGCGAACACCCCGCCGTCCGCTCGTTGGCCCCCGACCTCGAACGCAAGGTCCGCTCCGGCGAACTCACCGCCACCCTCGCCGCCGAGCAACTCCTGGCCGCCTTCACCCACAAGGCTGACTGACTTTTTCACGCGGGGACCCCACGTACGCCAGGAACGAACGGAAGCTCCCCGCGTGCGCTAAGGCAGGGCGCGGAGGGTGATCGCTTAGCTAGTTTGGGTGACCTTCGAACGTGGTATTCGAGGTAGAGTTCGGGCCATGTCGAGGTTGCTGCTGGCCTGCGTGTTCGCGCTGATGGGTGTCTTCGGAATCGCCGGGACAGCCATGGCGCAGGACGACGTGAACACGCCTGTCGTGGTGGCCGCGCAGACGACTGTGAACCCGGCTCCGAGCGTGGACGCCCCGCAGGAGCCGTCGCCCGAGGTGCGGCAGGAGACCAAGCGCAAGCTGTGGATCGGCGGGATCGCGCTGGGTCTGTTTGTGCTGGTCTACTACCGCAACAAGCGTCGTTGGGCGGCATGGCGCAAGGAGCGGGCGGCCAAGAAGGGCTGACCGACGATCGTTCGCACTGAGACGATTCGTCCCAAATGATGGGACGTAATAGTCAAAATTAAGCGTGCTTCTCGACCATTTGCGTCATCGTTGATCGGTCAGACCGAAACTCGCTCGCCGCTTGGCGCAGCGCTGCGACCGGCCAGCCGGTTGATCATCATCAGCGCACTGCGTCCAACGGGTGGTGATGCAGGATGGTGGCAAATGGGTACCGACTTGAAGATCAGCACACGCTCGACCGTCGAGCGGTACTCGGACGCGCTGGTGGACCTGTCGCACTCGATTCACGCCGAGCCTGAGCTGGCGTTCGAGGAGCACCGCAGCGCCGAGAAGATCACCTCCCTGCTCGCCCGCGAGGGTTTCAAGGTCGACAGCGGTGTTGCGGACCTTGACACGGCGTTCGTCGCGACCTTCGGCGACGGCGACCTCGTACTGGGACTTTGCGCCGAATACGACGCGTTGCCCGAGGTCGGGCACGCGTGCGGGCACAACGTCATCGCCGCCTCCTCCGTGGGCGCGGCACTCGCGTTGCGTGACATCGCCGACCGACTGGGTATCACCGTCAAGGTGATCGGAACCCCGGCGGAAGAGGTCGGCGGCGGCAAGGTGCTGATGCTGGAACGGGGTGTGTTCGACGACGTCTCGTTCTCGATGATGGTGCACCCGGCGCCGTACGAGTCGTGCGCCGCCAGGTCGTTGGCCATCACCGACCTCGAGGTGCACTACACGGGCAAGCCGTCGCACGCGGCCGCCGCCCCACACCTCGGCATCAACGCCGCCGACGCGGTCACCGTCGCGCAGATCTCGATCAGCCTGCTGCGACAGCATTTCGAGCCCGGCCAGATGGTCACCGGCATCGTGACCAACGGCGGAACGGTCCCCAACGTAATACCCGCCCGTGCATCAGCGATGTTCGATGTGAGGGCGGAGAACTTGGAATCGTTGCAGCGCCTGGAGAACCGGATCCGGGACTGTTTCTCAGCCGGTGCGCTCGCGACCGGCTGCACCCATGAGGTCGAGCAGGTCTCACCGATCTACGCCGAGCTGACTCCCGATTCGTGGCTCGCTGACGCCTACCGGCGTGCAGCCACTGAGCTGGGAAGACGTCCGCTCTCGCCCGAGCAGGAACAGCGAGAGAAGATCGGGAGCACCGACATGGGCAACGTCACCAGAGTGTTGCCCGCAATCCACCCGACCATCGCCATCGACTGCGGAGACGCGGTGAATCACCAACTAGAGTTCGCGACCGCCTGTGCGTCGGCGTCCGCCGACCGTGCGGTGCTCGAAGGAGCGCTCGCCATGGCCTGGACGACGATCGCGACAGCCACCGACCCCCAGCAGCGCGCACGCCTGCTGGCCCGCGGAGGTACGGCATGACGGTCCTGGACTCCCGACCCTCCGGCTCTCCGATGAAATCGTCCACCGAGATGCTCGTCGACCCCACCGGGGTGAGCATGTCTCCTGTGGATGATCTGGGAGAGGGCCGTGGTCCCGCCTGGCTCGACGACTGGCTGAAGGCTCACTCGGCCGACGTCGTCGCCTGGCGCCGTCACATCCATGCCCACCCCGAGCTGTCCCGGCGCGAGTACAACACCACCGAGCTCATCGCGAAGTTGCTGCGCGAGGTCGGTCTGAAGCCTCGCGTGCTTCCCGGCGGCACCGGCCTGATCTGCGACGTGGGCCGCGGCCCACGCATCGTGGCGTTGCGTGCCGACATGGACGCCCTGCCGCTGCAGGAGAACACCGGCCAGCCGTTCTCGTCCACTGTGGACGGTGTGTCGCACGCGTGCGGTCATGACGCCCACACGACGGTTCTGCTGGGCACGGCACTCGCGCTGGCCTCGGCCACCGAACTGCCCGGCCGGGTCCGGTTCGTCTTCCAGCCGGCCGAGGAGGTCATGCCGGGCGGTGCGCTCGACGTGCTCGCCGCAGGCGGTCTCGACGGTGTGGAGCGGATTTTCGGTCTGCACTGCGACCCGCGGCTGCAGGTCGGCCGGATCGGCACCCGCATCGGCGCCATCACGTCCGCTTCGGACCTGCTGGAGCTCCGGCTCTCGTCGCCCGGCGGCCACACCTCGCGGCCGCACCTCACCGCTGACCTGGTGCACGCGCTCGGCACGGTCATCACCGGCCTGCCGACGATGCTGTCTCGCCGCGTCGACCCCCGCTCCGGCACCGTCCTGGTGTGGGGCGCGGTGCACGCGGGCGAGGCGCCGAACGCGGTGCCGCAGGACGGTCTGGTGCGCGGGACCCTGCGCACCGGCGACCGCGACATCTGGGCCGAGCTCGAACCGCTGGTCAAGGACCTGGTGACGGGACTGCTGCTGCCCACGGGCGTCGGCTTCGACCTGCACCACCGCCGCGGCGTGCCGCCGGTGGTGAACGAGCGGGAGTCCACGCAGATCCTGCGCGCGGGCATCGAGGCCGCTCTGGGTGACGACGCCCTGGCCGGCACCGAGCAGTCTTCGGGTGGCGAGGACTTCGGGTGGTACCTGGAGCACGTTCCCGGCTCGTTCGCGCGCCTCGGTGTGTGGGACGGCGTCGAGAAGCAGCGTGACCTGCACCAGCCGACGTTCGACCTGGACGAGCGTGCCCTGCTGGTCGGCGTGCGCGTCATGGTCCACGCCGCCCTGGCCGCCCTGGCCTGATTTCTGGATGAAGGGCGCTTTTGTCCACCTCAGGTGGATGAAAGCGCCCTTCATCGTTTAAAGCACGCGCTCGACCTGAGCGGTGTCGTGCCGGGTCCGGAACGTGTGGGCCTTGGCGACGGCGGTGCTCGGGTCGCGCTTGTCGGCGACGTAGTGCCAGTCCATGCACACTTCCTCCGGCGTGACCGTGAGCACCGAAGCGCCGTGTGAGTCGAGTTCCACGAACTTCACGTGCGGGTTCAGCGCCATGAACTGGGCCTCGATCGCCAGCGACCCGGTCCGCGGCGGAATCCCGATCCGTTCGTCGAAGTTGTCCGACGTGACCGAGGTGGCGACGAACTCGGACGCCACCGGCTTGTCGCCGAGCGGCACGTTGATCGCCCAGGACGAGTGGATGTCGCCGGTCAGGAAGACGGTGTTCTTGAAGCCGGCCCGATCCAACGCCCTCAGGACGATCTCCCGGTCAGCGGGAAAGCCGTCCCACTGGTCGGGGTTCGACGGCGGCAGGCCCGGCAGCGGCGGGATCTTCAGCGGCGCCATCATCACGGAGTTGCCGACCAGCTTCCACCGCGCGCAGCCGTCGGTCAGGGTGTCCACGAGCCAGGACCGCTGTGTGTCGCCCAGGATCGTCGAAGGCGTGCGGTAGCTGCGCAGGTCCAGCATCGTCAGATCGGCGAGCTTGCCGAAGCGCACGCGCCGCGTGAGCTTGCCTTCCCGGACCGGCATCCACTCGAAGTAGGCCTGGGTGGCGGCGGCGAGTCGGGCGCCCCACGGGCCCTCGGTGGCGGGGTCGTGCACGGGTGAGCCGATCGAGGACGAGTTCTCGGCGGACTCGTGATCGTCCCAGGTCACGACGAACGGGTGTGCCGCGTGCAACTGCTGCAGGTGCGGGTCGGTCTTGTACTGGGCGTGCCGGGTCCGGTAGTCGGCGAGCGTTTCGCACTCGCGCTGCGGTTCGGTGACGCGAACGCCCGGATCGAAGTACTCGTAGATGTAGTCGCCGAGGTGGATCACGGCGTCGATGTCGTCGCGCGAGGCCAGGTAGCCGTAGGCGGCGAAGTAGCCGGCGATCCAGTTCGAGCAGGAGACCACGCCGAACCGCAGTGAGTCGCAGTCGTCCCAAGGAGCAGGCGCGGTCTTGGTGCGGCCGGCCGGCGACGTCACGCCGTCGACGCGGAAGCGGTACCAGTAGCGGGATGCGGGCCGGAGCCCGGACACCTCGACCTTCACGGTGTGGTCGCGGTCAGGTCCGGTGCGCGTCACGCCGCGCCGGACGATTCGGGTGAACGCGGCGTCGGCCGCGACTTCCCAGCGCACCGGCGAAGAAGTCACCACGCGGGTCCACAGCAGAACGCCGTCGGGTAGCGGGTCGCCGGAAGCGACCCCGTGTGAGAACGCGGGCGCCGCGGCGGCGTGGGCGGTACCGGCAGCGGTACCGGCCACGGCGGCGCCGGCGATCAGGAATGTTCGTCGATCAACCCCAGACATGCCTCACAGCATGCCCGAGGTCAGCTCACCGGTTCGGTCAACTGAGGACGCGCCTCCGGAGCGGATGCCCGCACCGCGTCGGCTGCCTGGTCGTCGGCCTTGGTCTGGGAGGTGCGCTCGGAGTCGACGCGGGCGTTGTAGACCTCGATCTCCCGCTTGACCGCGTCGTCGTCCCAGCCGAGCACCGGTGCGACCAGACGTGCCACGGCCTCGGCCGAGTCGACGCCGCGGTGGGCGTACTCGATCGAGATCCGCAAGCGGCGGGTCAGGATGTCCTCGAGGTGCATGGCGCCCTCGTGCGACGCGGCGTAGACGGCCTCGACCTGGAGGTAGTCGGGGGCGCCGGGGATCGGCTTCAGCAGCTCGGCGTTGTCGAACGCCAGCGCCAGGACCTCGTGCACCAGCGAGCCGTAGCGGTCGAGCAGGTGCCGGACGCGGTACGGGTGCAGGCCGTGCTTGGCGGCCAGCTGGTCGGCCTGGTTCACCAGCGCGTGGTAGCCGTCGGCGCCGACGAGCGGGACCTTGTCCGTGATGGACGGTTGGATCCGCCCTGGCAGGTCCACGTGGGCCGCGTCGACGGCGTCGGCGCCCATCACCCGGTACGTCGTGTACTTGCCGCCGGCGATCGCCACCAGACCAGGCGCCACACGGGCCACCGCGTGCTCACGGGAGAGCTTCGACGTCGAGTCCGACTCCCCGGCCAGCAACGGACGAAGGCCCGCGTAGACGCCCTCGATGTCGTCGTGAGTGAGTGGTGTGGCGAGCACCGAGTTCACGTGTTCGAGGATGTAGTCGATGTCGTGCTTGGTGGCGGCCGGGTGCGCCAGGTCGAGGTTCCAGTCGGTGTCGGTGGTGCCGACGATCCAGTGGTTGCGCCACGGGATGACGAACAGCACGGACTTCTCGGTGCGCAGGATCATCCCGGCCTCGGCGACGATCCGGTCGCGCGGCACCACGATGTGCACGCCCTTCGAGGCCCGCACGCGGAACCGGCCGCGCGAGCCGGAGAGCCGTTGCAGTTCGTCCGTCCAGACACCGGTCGCGTTGATCACCGCGTGCGCTCGCACGTCGACCTCGCGGCCGTCCTCGACGTCACGCACGCGCACACCGGAGACCCGGTCGGCCTCGCGTAGGAAGCCGATCACCTGGGTCGAGGTGCGCACGACAGCGCCGTAGTGGGCGGCGGTGCGGCCGACCATCATCGTGTGGCGGGCGTCGTCGGCCTGCGCGTCGTAGTAACGGATGCCGCCGATCAACGCATCGCGCTTCAACGCGGGCACCAGACGGAGGGCGCCCGCACGGGTGAGATGTTTCTGGCCCGGCACGGAGCTGGCGCCGCCCATCGTGTCGTACAGGAACAGGCCGGCTGCCGTGTACGGGCGCTCCCACACACGGTTGCTCAGCGGGTAGAGGAAGGCCACCGGCTTCACCAGGTGCGGTGCGATGCGCGTGAGCATCAGCTCGCGTTCGCGCAGTGCCTCGCGGACCAGACCGAACTCCAGCTGCTCCAGGTAGCGCAGGCCGCCGTGGAAGAGCTTGGAGGAACGGCTCGACGTGCCGGACGCCAGGTCACGGGCCTCGACGAGGGCCACGCGCAGGCCTCTGGTGGCCGCGTCCAGTGCCGCGCCGACACCGACCACACCACCGCCGATCACCACGAGGTCGAAGGTCTCGGCCTCCAGCCGTTGCCACGCCTCCTCGCGTTCGGCGGGCCCCAGCCTGCCGGTGATCGGAGGGGTGACGGGGGTTTGCTGTGGTGCAGCTGCGTTCTTGCGCGTTGCCACGACAGACGCCTCCCTGTGCCGACTTCGCCTCACGCTACCTTCAGCCACCGCTGTCCGCCCATGGGTGCGCGCGCCAGGTCCCAATGGCCCAAAAACGACCCGACCCCTCCCGTCCGGCATAGACAGCTGATCAGTAGTAGAAGTAGCGTCCGAGCACGTTGTGGGCGGGCGGCGCGGCCTGACCTCCGGGTTTGCGCTCCCTCCTGTGCCACAAACACAGGGAGGTCGGCGAATGAGCGCAGGCTCGATCTTCGTTTGGGAGCTGCTGGGGACCGCTGTCCTCATCCTCCTGGGCACCGGTGTGGTCGCCAACCAAGTGCTCAAGAACACGCTCGGCAACAGCACCGGGTTCCTGTTCGTCAACATCGGCTGGGCGTTCGCGGTCTTCACGGGCGCGAGCATCGCGAACCCGAGCGGCGCGCACCTCAACCCGGCGGTCACGTTCGGCCTGGCGATCGCGGACAAGACGCCGTGGGGCGACGTTCCGTTCTACATCCTCGGCCAGATGGTCGGTGCGATCGTCGGCGCGATGCTCTGCTGGGCCACGTACAAGATGCAGTTCGACACGCACGACGAGCCACAGAACACGCTCGGGATCTTCTCCACCGGTCCGACGGTGCCGGACAAGGTGTGGAACCTCGTGTCCGAGGTCATCGGCACATTCGTGCTCGTGGCCTGGATTCTGCTGTCGCCCGGAGCGAAGGCGGCGGCCGACGGCGTCCCGCAGTTCGGCAACTCGGCGCTGGGCTACGCCGGTGTCGCGTTCGTCGTCCTGGTGATCGGTACCTCGCTCGGTGGCCCGACGGGCTACGCCATCAACCCGGCGCGTGACCTCGGTCCGCGCATCGCCTACGCGTTCCTCATGCCAATCCGCAACAAGGGCAACGCCAACTGGGGCTACTCCTGGGTGCCCGTGGTCGGTCCGATGGCGGGTGCCGCACTCGCCGCGTTGCTCTTCCTGGTTCTCCCGGTCTGAAAGGACTCATCCGCATGTCCCAGTACGTGGCCGCGATCGACCAGGGCACCACGTCGACCCGTTGCATGATCTTCGACCACTCGGGTCGAGTGGTGTCGGTCGACCAGAAGGAACACGAGCAGATCTTCCCGAAGGCGGGCTGGGTCGAGCACGACCCGATGGAGATCTGGCAGAACACCCGCCAGGTCGCCGCGGGCGCGCTCGCGAAGGCCGATCTGACCACTTCGGACATTGCCGCCGTCGGCATCACCAACCAGCGCGAAACCGCGGTGGTGTGGGACAAGAACACCGGCGAGCCCGTCTACAACGCCATCGTGTGGCAGGACACCCGCACCGACAAGATCGTCCAGGAGCTGGGCGCGCTCGGCGGTGGACAGGAGCGCTACCGCGCCAAGGTCGGTTTGCCTTTGGCGACCTACTTCTCCGGGCCCAAGGTCCGCTGGATCCTCGACAACGTCGAGGGCGCGCGGGCCAGGGCCGAGGCAGGCGACCTGCTGTTCGGCAACATGGACACGTGGGTGCTGTGGAACATGACCGGCGGCACCGACGGCGGCGTGCACGTCACCGACCCGACGAACGCGTCGCGCACCATGCTGATGGACCTCGACACGTTGGCGTGGGACTCGTCCATCGCCGAGGACATGGGCATTCCGATGTCGATGCTGCCGGAGATCCGGTCGTCGTCGGAGGTCTACGGCAACGTCCGCGAACGTGGTGCGCTCGCAGGCATCCCGATCTCGGGCATCCTCGGCGACCAGCAGGCGGCGACGTTCGGCCAGGCGTGCCTGTCGCCCGGTGAAGCCAAGAACACTTACGGCACAGGCAACTTCATGTTGCTCAACACCGGCACCGAGAAGGTGATGAGCGAGAACGGTCTGCTCACCACCGTCTGCTACAAGATCGGTGACGCCGCCGCCGTCTACGCGCTGGAAGGATCCATCGCGGTCACCGGTTCGCTGGTGCAGTGGCTGCGCGACAACCTCGGCATGATCGGCACCGCGGCCGAGATCGAGGAGCACGCGCGTTCGGTCGAGGACAACGGCGGCGCGTACTTCGTGCCCGCGTTCTCCGGTCTTTTCGCGCCGTACTGGCGTTCCGACGCCCGTGGCGCGATCGTCGGCCTCACCCGGTTCGTGAACAAGGGCCACCTGGCGCGCGCGGTGCTGGAAGCGACCGCGTTCCAGACGCGTGAGGTGCTCGATGCCATGAACGCCGACTCCGGCGTCGACCTGACGGCGTTGAAGGTCGACGGCGGCATGGTCGTGAACGAGCTGCTGATGCAGTTCCAGGCTGACATCCTCGGCGTGCCGGTGATCCGGCCGGTCGTCGCCGAGACGACCGCGCTCGGTGCCGCCTACGCCGCGGGTCTCGCGGTCGGGTTCTGGAAGACCGAGGACGACATCCGCGAGAACTGGGCGCAGGACAAGCAGTGGGAGCCGCAGATGGACGAGGCCCGCCGCACGTCCGAGTACGCCAACTGGAAGAAGGCCGTCACCAAGACCTTCGACTGGGTCGAGGACTAGAGATTTACGAAGGGCGCTTTCGTTCACCTCAGGTGGACGAAAGCGCCCTTCGTCGTGCTAAGCGGCGGGGGTGGCGTGGACGATGACGTTGTCGCGGGTGCCGCACGTGATGAGGCGCAGGCCTTCTTCGTCGGCGTCCTTCGCGACGGCCTCGGCGAAGTAGTCGTCGCGGATGACCCGTTCGGTGCCGGACACCGTGAAGCGCGCGACCGAACCGTCCTTCTTGGACACTTCGAGGGTGTCGCCCTGCTGCAGGTCGTTCAGCCGGTAGAACACCCCGCGGGCCTTGTTGCTCTCGATCCGCCCGACGATGATCCACTGCTTGGCGTGCGTCTTGTACCAACCGGCCTGCATGCCCTCGTTGGCAGGCGGCATCTCGACGACACCGTCCGGACCGAGGCCCAGCGCGATCAACGACGACCGCACGCCGATCCGCTCGATCCGCAGCTCCATCGGATCGGATTTGCCCAACGGCGACACCACCGGCGGCGGCGCGGCATCACTGCTCGTCGCCGCCGTCGGCTTCGTCACCGGGCCCTGGGTGCAGGCGGTGGCCAGCGCCACGCTCAGCACCGCGATCAAGACACGAGTCCCCACGAACTCATTGACGCACATCCGGTGGCTTCGTTGCTCGTCCTAATGAGACGTGACGCACGTCGTCGGCGTGCGTCACGTCGAGGGTGAGCTACGCCGTGCCGCCGCCGCCCGTGTCCGGGGCGCCCTTCGGCTTCTTGACCGGTGGCTTCGGCTTCTTCGGTTGTGGCTGCGCGGGACCGGGTGTCTCCGGTTCTCCCAGGAGTTCCGGTCAGATGAGCGTCGCGTAGACGATGACGTTGTCCCGGTAGCTGCGGGCTGCCTGGTCATAACTGCCCCCGCAGGTGATCAGACGCAGCTCGGGTACGTCGGTGTCGCCGTAGACGGCTTCCGTCGGGAAACTGTCCTTGGCGATCTGTTCCTTCCTGCGCACCCGGAACTTGGCCGTGGTGCCGTCCTTTCTGGACACCACGACCTCGTCTCCCTCGGCGAGTTCCTTGAGCCGGAAGAAGATTCCCGGCTGCTTGTTGCCGTCGACATGGCCGAGGATGATCGAGGGGCCCGCTTCACCCGGCGTGCGGGCGTGGCGGTACCAGCCGGCCTGCATGGGCTGCTCGACCGGCGGCACCTCGACCGTTTCGTCGGGGTCGAGTCCCAGCGGGATCAGCGACGAGACGGCGTTGATCTTCGGGATGCGCACCTCGGTGGGCTCCGACGGTGGCAGCCCGATGGCGTCCGGAGTCGGCGAAGCGGCTGATGTCGCGGACGTGTCCGATGTCGACGGCGGCGTCGGTGGTGCGGTGGGTAGCTCAGGTGGCGAGGCGCAGCCGGTCAGCACCAGGGCGGACAGCAGCACCCCAGCGATGAGGCGGTTGAACATGTACCGAATACGCCCGCACGGGGTGATTCGATGCCCCTGGAGTTTTCGTCGTTACTCAGTCGAGATCATCGTGGCGCATGAGCTGGCGGCCGGCCTCGGTGATGGAGCCCGAAAGTGACGGGTAGACCGAGAACGTCGTCGCCAGGTGCTCGACGGTCAGCTGGTTCTGCACGGCGAGCGCGATCGGCAGGATGAGCTCGCTCGCGTTCGGCGCGACCACGACACCGCCGATGACCACGCCGGTGGCCGGGCGGCAGAACAGCTTCACGAAACCGCGGCGCAGACCCTCCATCTTCGCGCGGGGGTTCGTGGCGAGCGGCAGCATGATCGTGCGCGCGGGCACCTCGCCCGAGTCGATCGCCTGCTGGCTGATGCCGACGCTGGCGATCTCGGGGTTGGTGAAGACGTTCGCGGCGACGGTCTTGAGCTTGATCGGGCTGACGCCCTCGCCCAGCGCGTGCCACATCGCGATGCGGCCCTGCATGGCCGCGACGGACGCCAGCAGCAGGATGCCGGTGCAGTCGCCTGCCGCGTAGACGCCGCTGACGTTCGTCCGGCTGACCCGGTCGACCGAGAGGTAGCCGCCACGCCCGAGCTCGATACCGATCTTGTCGAGGCCGAGGTCGTTCGTGTTCGGCACCGAACCGACGGTCATCAGCGCGTGCGATGCCTCGATCGTGCGACCGTCTTCCAGGTGGATCAGCACGCCGTCGCCGACGTTCTCGACCCGGTCCGCACGCGCGTGCTTCACCACGGCCGTGCCGCGCTCGGCGAACACGTCCTCCAGCACCGCGGCCGCGTCGGCGTCCTCGTGGGGCAGCACCCGGTCCCGGCTCGAGACCATGGTCACCTTCACACCCATCTCGGTGTAGGCGCTGGCGAACTCGACACCGGTGACACCCGAGCCGATGACGGCGAGGTGTTCGGGCAGCTCAGGAAGGTCGTAGATCTGCCGCCAGGTCAGGATCCGCTTGCCGTCCGGCTCGGCGCCGGGCAACACGCGCGGCGTGGCACCCGTCGCGACGAGCACGACCTCGGCGAGGAGGACCTCTTCCTTGCCGTCAGCTGTCGTCGCCAGCACGCGGTGCTGGGCGAGGCCCTTGGAGTCGTCGGCGAACTTCGCCCGGCCGTTGATCAGCCGCACGCCTTCTCGTTGGAGGCGTGCGCGAACGTCGGCGGACTGGGCGAGCGCAAGGCCCTTCACCCGTCCGTGCACGACCGGCAGATCGACGTGCGCCTGGTCGTTGTTGGTCTGAATGCCCAGCTCACCGGCATTGCGGAAGGCGCTGCGGGCACCGGCCGACGCGATGAAGGTCTTCGACGGAACGCAGTCGTACAACACACACGCGCCACCCGCGCCGTCGTTCTCGACGAGGGTCACGTCGGCACTGTGCTGCGCCGCGACCAGAGCTGCCTCGTAACCTGCGGGTCCGCCGCCCATGATGACGATGCGGGTCACGATCAGTTCCCTTCTGCGAGCCTGCTGAACGGGCACAACCGTACGCGTTGGCCGAATCCACCGTGTCGTCAGTACCGAAAGCTGATCGTTGGGTCGCTACTCTGTCGGACGTGCCGCTCTATGCCGCGTACGGGTCGAACATGGATCCGAACCAGATGATGGAGCGAGCCCCGTACTCCCCGCTCGCGGGGACCGGCTGGCTCGTCGGTTGGCGCATGACGTTCGGGGGCGAGGACCTCGGTTGGGAAGGGGCACTCGCCACCATCGTCGAGGAGCCTGACCAGCAGACGTTCTGCGTGCTCTACGACGTTTCGCCGCGCGATGAGTCGCGGCTGGACCGGTGGGAGGGTGCGCTCGGGCTCTACAAGAAGATCCGTCTGCGAGTGCAGACGCTTGAAGGGTCTGTGGTGGCCTGGCTGTACGTGTTGGACGCGTATGAGGGTGGGTTGCCTTCGGCGCGGTACATCGGGGTTGTGGCTGATGCGGCTGAGGCCGCAGGGGCGCCGGATGACTATGTGAACGACTTGAGGACGCGGCCCTGCTCGGGGATTGGCCCCGGATAGCCCCCTTCGCATACTGAGCGAAAAGCACGTTCGTACGGAATGCCCGTACGAACGTGCTTTTCGCCCAAGGACGTCGAGGGTCCCGCGATTCGCCGGCAGAGTCCTTGCGGCGGCCCTCAGGGGCCAGGCTTCGGGCCTGCGGCTTCGGCGAGCAGTTCCACCAGGTGGTGGTGGAGGCGGCGGTAGTCGACGGGGGTGATCGTCGACCACGGAGGCTGGCCCGGGGTGGCTCGCCGCATCTGCAGGTAGCGGCCCTTCGGGGTGTCGTAGAAGGCGACCACGCGGTCGGGGCGGACACGCTTGCCCCACTTGTCGCGGGCGGCGGCGCCGAACTGGCCTCGGTGGGTGGCGTCGCGGACCATTTCGGCGAGGGTGTGGGCGTCGTCGGAGCGGAGGCCGTGGCCGCGTAGGGCTTGTTCCAGGTCCTCGGGTGAGGTCGCTGAGGTGGCTGCTGCGTCCAGGTCGGCGGAGGGCAGGGTGATGGAGTGACCCTCGCCTGCCGGTGCCGAGGGGAGGGCTGTCAGAGCCTCGCGGGGGAGTCCGTCGGCTTCGGCGGGGCGCAGGGTGAGGTTGCCGGAGTCCAGGATGGCGAGGACGCCTGCCTGGCCCTTGCCTGCGGCGAGGATGCGGACGCTGCGGTCGTGGACCCACATGCGAGCGTCGATTTCCTTCTGGGGGCGGTTCAGGACGTGCAGCAGGTCTTCGAGGGTGGGGTCGAGGGCGCGGGGGCTGCCAAGGCCGCGAGCGGCGAGGGAGCGCCAGACCTGGTCTTCGAGGGCGCGACGTTCGTCGCGGGTTTTGCCTGGTGAAGGCACCTTGAGGACGAGCGGCATCGTCTCCAGGCCCAGGTGTTCCCAGAGGATGTCGAATTCCAGGCTGGAGATGGTCACCGGGTCGCGCGTGTCGCTCGTCCCGAGATCCAAGCCGAACAGTGTCATCAGTCGGTCGTGCTCTCCCCGATGACGGGCAGCGTGTAGCTGCCTACGCCGTAGATGTCGTCTCGTTCACGAAGATAGTCGGCTGCCTTGTGCAGCGTGTCTTCCTCGTCCTCGGCCTTGCGGGGGCCCATGCCGCCGAAGGGGTCGTAGGACGGCGGAAGTGGGACGGCGCGGGCGTGGACGCGGTCGTTGTTGTTCGCCGCGCCGGCGGTGCCCGTGGCGCCCATGGACGGGGCGGCCGGGTTGTTGACCGAGGCCGTTCCGGACTGGCCGAGGGCCGGGCCGATGGCGGCGCCGGATGCGGCGGTCGCGCCCTCTTCCATCTCGCGCTTCTCGGTGCCGGAGGTGGAACGGCCGGAGGTGCGCTGGCCGGGGACCAGGCCCGCGGTGCCCGTGCCGGAGGGGCCCGAGGTGCCGGCGGAGGACGTGGAGGTGGTGCTGCCGGGGGCCTTGCCCGAGGTGGCGGGGGACGAGACGCCCGCGGAACGGGTCGAGGTGCCGGGAGCGGTGGCGCCGCCACGTGGCGGCGGGGCGGAGGAGGTCTTCGGGCCCGAGCCGGTGCGGTTGCGGGAGACGCCGCCGGTGGCGCCCTGTGGGCCGACGACCCAGGCGCCGGAGGTGCCCACGGCGGGGCCGGAGTTGTGGGTCACGGCGGAGGAGGTGATCTGGAGCTGTGGGGGCTGGGAGAACTGGCCGAGCGTCGAGGTGTTCGACGTGGTGGAGGAGGCGTAGGTCGACATGACCTCGCGGGCGCGGCGTTCGGCCGCGTCCTGGGCCGCCTCTTGTTTCTCGTGGTCGGTCTGGCCGCCGAAGAGGTGGGTCAGGCCGGTGACCAGGGCGCCGGGTTGTTCGGCGCTCACGTTGACCGGAGCGGGCATGTCGGCGCGGGCCTTGGAGATGTGGCCTGCCTGGAGCTCGGCCGAGTAACGCATCACGTCGGAGCCGCCGCGGGCGCTGTCGGCCCACGCGGCGATCGGGGTGAGGCCTGCCTGGGCCTGCTCGGCGGCCTTGCCGCGCCACTGGGCGCCGGACTTCGTGATGCCGTTGTGCAGGTCGTCGTTGATCTCGCTCAGCGCGGCCGAGACGCCTGCCCAGCGTTCCATCGACGCGAAGGAGGCGGAGGCGCCGGGACCTGCGTTGATGCGGTCGTAGAGTTCCTTGTGGCTGTAGCCCTGCCAGCGGTGGTCGACCATGTCAGCACCCGCTCTTGTTCATCATGCCGGTGTTGTCGCCCTCGACCACGTTGTACTGGCGCTCGATCTGGTTGAGGTTGTCCATCGCCGTCTTGAGCTGCCGCTGGTAGTTCAGCAGCGCCTGCAGCGCGGAGTCGCCGTCGCTCACCGAGCGGTCGTTGAACGCCTCGGCGGCCTCCTTGCTGACCGGGTCGCCCGCCCATGGCCGGACGCGGAACTCGGTGATGGCGAGCTCGATCTGCTTGTCGAGCTTCGTCAGCGCTGTCGAGAACGTGTTCCGCAACGCCGGGATCGCCTCCGGCTCCACGTGCAGCTCATGCTGCGAACCGGGTGGCGAGGTGTCTGCCCCGCTGCGTCCCCCTGGCGGCATCGCGGACCTCCGGCGGTTGTGCGTACAAGCGCGTCGACACTCTAACCACCCAACGTGACGCTGGGGAGTGGGATGCGTGACATCCGCCCGTGTGGGTCAGAGCGTCTGGAGCAAACTGGCCATCGCCGCCTCGGCCACCCGACGCGCTCCGAGGCAAAGATGATCTTGTTGCACCGCAGTGGAATTCCCGCCGTCGCGGAACATGACGTCGAGGAACTGGCCCTCGGCCACGTCGACCTCGACGTTGCAGACGTCCTCCATGTCGGGTGTGCGGACGGTAATCGCCGCGAAACCCTCGATCGTGCCCATCTCGTACTCCACCTGGGCGTTGTCCGAGAGCCACACGTCGGCGCCGGAGACGAGGACGAGCGCGAGCCTGGCGACGTTGCCGCTGGTGGTGCTGCGGATCGTGCACGCCTTCGCGCCGCCGAAGCTCGGCTCGACGTACGGGCTCGGCGGGTTGTCCAGGCTCAGCGCCGTGCGCTGGTCGGGCGTCAGCACCGCACACGGGTCGGTGCCGTCGAGCGGGATCGCCCGCGGCCTCGGCGTGAGCTCGACGCGCGTGACCGAGGTCGTCGGCGTCGTGGGGGTGGTGCTCTCGCCGGAGCTCCGGTCAGGCGCGGCCGTGCATCCGGCCAGCGCCACCACAACGAGGAGGAGCGCCGTGATCCGCATGGCCGGTCACCGTAGCTGTTCGGGGTAGGCGTCCGTGGCGAGCCGTGACCACAGCAGCATGTCCACGCGCTGGTCATCGACCATCTGCTCGTCGCGAAGTCGACCCTCGAGGGTGAACCCGCACTTCTCCGCGATGCGCTGCGAGGCCTTGTTCGCCTCGGCGTGCCGGTACTGGACGCGGTGCAGGCCGAGCCCGCCGAACACCCAGCCGAGCGCTGAGTTGAGCGCGATCGGCATGACGCCCTTGCCCCGGTGCTGTGGCTGGGCCCAGCAGGTGACCTCGCCGGTGCCGTACATGGTGTCGACGTCGCGGATGATGACGCCGGCCAGCATCTCGGCCGTCGTCGCGTCGCACACCGCCCACGACACCCGGCTGGTGTACTTCCAGCCGATCTCCAGCCATCCGACGAAGATCTTGGCGGCGTCGACGCTGTTGACGTTCATCCGGGGCAGGAAGCGCGCGGTGTCCTCGTCCGCCCACGCCTCGGCGATCGCGGGCGCGTCGTCGATGCGGTCGTCACTGCGGAAAGCCCTCAGGTAGTACTCGCCCGCGTTGATCTCAACTGGTTCCACGTGCCAGAACTTAGTGCTCGCCGGTGAACCCGTCGTGCCGTTCCGCGAGTTCGTCCAGTTCGGCCCGGTGCGCCGCCGCCGGGGTGCCGTCCGGTGCGGTGGTCAGTTCGATCACCCAGTCCACGTCCTCGGCGTCGTCCTCACCCGCCAGCATGTCCCGGTGCACCGCGCACGGCCCCCAGCCGTCGGCGAGCAGCTCGTCGGCGAGCTTCCCGGCCTCGTCGCGGTCGGGGAGGATCAGCAGCACGGTCGGCGGGATCAGCCCGCGCACCGCGAGCGCCGTCCGCAACGCGTTCGTGTCCGGCACGTGCACGCCGTCCAGCCCGGCCTCGCACGCGGCCGTCGCGTTCTCCTCGGTGTCGTCGCAGAACACGGCGGTCGGGTAGCCGAGCTCGTCGAGCACCCGCCGGAAGATCGCGGGATCGGGCTTCGCGACGCCGAGCCGGGCAGAGTTGAAGACCGCGTCGAACTCGTCGTCGAGCCCGAGCCGTTCCAGGTCCGCTTCGAGCCTGGTGGTCGCGTTGGACAGCAACGCCACGAAGCACTGCTTCCGTGCCGTGCGCACCAACGCCAGCGCCTCGCCGATCACCTCGCCAGGCGACGCGATCTCGGCGATCTCCGGTGCCAGGGGTGGGAACGAGCGCAGCACCCCGTCGAGGTCGAGCAGCAGCAACGGTTTCAGCGTCGGCGTCCGTTCCACTGGCCCCACAGGAGCGCGAAGGCGGGGATGAGCAGGAAGATGAACGGGCTCTTCACGGCGACGAAGAACAGGATTACCACGGCGACCCCGACCACGGGCACGACCGCGCCCTCCCACTTGCGTGCGGGCGCCATGGACGGCTCGGGGATCATCGTCATCGGCGTGGCGAACTGGGGGCGCGGGTCGGGCAGGTCGTAGAACAACGCCATCAGCTCGCCGCGGGTCTTCGCGGTGGTGATCTTCGCGGACCGCTCGCCGTACTCCTCGATGTCGATGCGGCCCGCGCTCATGTGCTCACCGAGCACCTGCAACGCCTGTTGGCGCTCGGTGTCACCGATGCGGATGTCTCGTGCCGGGTCGCTCACAACCCAATCCTAGGTCGCTCACGACGAAGGGCGCTTTCGTCCACCTCAGGTGTACAAAAGCGCCCTTCGTCGTTCGTCGGCGGGACGTCAGTCCTTCAGCTCGCAGATGACGGTGCCCTGGGTGATGGGGTCGCCGGGAGCGGCGGCCAGGCCGGTGACCGTGCCCGCCTTGTGCGCGGTGACCGGGTTCTCCATCTTCATCGCCTCGAGCACGACGATCAGGTCACCCGCCTCGACGGTCTGACCGTCCTCGACGGCGACCTTCACGATGGTGCCCTGCATCGGCGCGGCCACCGCGTCACCGGACACGGCCGCGGCCCTTGCCGCCGGCGCGCTTCGCGGCTTCGGCTTCTTCGGCCGCGGCCGCCGGACGTCCACCGCCGACAGCGAGGTCACCGGGCAGCGACACCTCCAGGCGACGGCCGCCGACCTCGACCACCACGGTCTGCCGCGGCGTCTCCTCGCCGGCCTCGGCGCCGTCACCGGCGAACGGCTCGATCTTGTTGTCGAACTCGGTCTCGATCCACCGCGTGTGCACGGTGAAGCCCTCGGCTTCTCGGCGGTGAACGCCGCGTCCCGCACGATCACCCGGTGGAACGGCAGCACGGTCGCCATGCCCTCGACGACCATCTCGTCCAGCGCGCGGCGGGCACGGGCCAGCGCCTCGTCCCGGTTCTCGCCGGTGACGATCAGCTTGGCCAGCAGCGAGTCGAACTGCCCGCCGATCACGCTGAACCGGACTCGACGCCGGCGTCCACGCGCACGCCCGGACCGGCCGGCGCCACGAACGTCGTCACGGTGCCCGGCGCGGGCAGGAAGCCGCGGCCGGCGTCCTCGCCGTTGATCCGGAACTCGATCGAGTGCGCCGCGCGGCGTCGGGTCCTCGGTGAGCCGCAGCTTCTCGCCCGGCGGCGATGCGGAACTGCTCGCGCACCAGGTCGATGCCGGTGGTCTCCTCCGACACCGGGTGCTCGACCTGCAGCCGGGTGTTGACCTCCAGGAACGAGATCGTGCCGTCCAGCGCCGACCAGGTACTCGACGGTGCCGGCGCCGTAGTAGCCGGCTTCCAGGCAGATCGCCTTCGGCGCGAGGAGTGGATGCTGGCGCGCTGCTCGTCGGTCAGGAACGGCGCGGGCGCCTCCTCGACCAGCTTCTGGTGGCGGCGCTGCAACGAGCAGTCGCGGGTGCCGACCACGATCACGTTGCCGTGCTTGTCGGCGAGCACCTGGGCCTCGACGTGGCGCGGCTTGTCCAGGTAGCGCTCGACGAAGCACTCGCCGCGGCCGAACGCCGTGACGGCCTCGCGGACCGCGGAGTCGAACAGCTCCGGGATCTCCTCCATCGTGCGGGCGACCTTCAGGCCACGGCCACCGCCACCGAACGCGGCCTTGATCGCCACCGGCAGGCCGTGCTCCGCGGCGAACGCGATGATCTCGTCCGGACCGTTGACCGGGTCCTTGGTGCCGGGCACCAGCGGTGCGCCCGCACGCGTCGCGATGTGCCGCGCGGTGACCTTGTCGCCGAGGTCGCGGATGGCCTGCGGGGACGGGCCGATCCAGATCAGGCCCGGCGTCGATCACGGCCTGGGCGAAGTCGGCGTTCTCGGACAGGAAGCCGTAGCCGGGGTGCACGGAGTCGGCGCCGGACTGCGCGGCGACGTCCAGCACCTTGTCGAACGACAGGTAGCTCTCGCCGGGCGTGTTGCCGCCGAGCGCGAACGCCTCGTCGGCGAGCCGGACGAACGGCGCGTCCCGGTCGGGGTCGGCGTAGACGGCGACGCTCGTCAGACCGGCGTCACGGCAGGCGCGGATGACCCGGACGGCGATCTCACCGCGGTTGGCGATGAGTACCTTGTGCAGCGACCGGCGTCGTACCTCCTGCTGGACCGGCCATTTACGGCTCGGCTGGTGCCGCAGTCTACGGAAACACCCGGTGAACTTCGAGAGGGAGAGACGGCCCACTTCACAACCATCGTGGGCCCATCGGTCACAATCTGCGATGTGGGTGGGGCCAGGTCCGTGCAGGTTATCGCAGCCGTCTGGTGTCGTCATGGTCATCGCGGGGCGTGGTGTTCGCCTATCTGCAGGCCCGAACCACACGATTCGGGAATCCGGCACGCGACGGCGGAATGCGCCGCGGCACGCCCGTCTGCCATGTCCATCGTGCGGCAAGTCGGTCGGCAGTACCAGGATCGAACTGCTCTGCGGCACCGGCGGCGGGCGGATCAGGCTGACGGGGCGGCGGGACCGTCTCTTCGAGACGACATCACCGCCAGGCGGCGCCGTGATCGACGCCAAGTCGCTGCACTGCACGGTCGGCGACGGTCGGCGTGGCCTGGTCCGCGGGCGAGCTCGACGGCAAGGTCCTCGGCGAGGTGCTGGTCGGCCGGACGGAACGTGGTCGCGACGCGCGCCGCCTATATGGCCAGTGGCGGATATCTCTCGCTGCACGACGTCAACGAGCTCGGCGCGCGACGTCGTGCGCCCGCAGCTGCGTCGACGGCCAGTGCAGGACACGTTCGCGCAGGTGTTCTCCGGCTGGACCGCAACATCGGCTGCACGGCGACGGCACCAAGCGGGAGCAGCTGCCCGGCTGGCCCACACCGGTGCCGCAGATGTCGCAGCTCCGCCCGTGCCCGAGACGTTCAGGCGTCTTTCTCTCAGGCTCCGGCTCCTTCTCGGCAGCAGCGGCGGGGGCTCGGGGAGACCTCGTCGTCGAGCAGGTTCTCGCTGCGGGCGACCAGCACCGGGACGGTGATCTGACCGGCGACGTTGGTCGCGGTGCGGATCATGTCCAGGATCGGGTCGATGGCGAAGACCACGGCCCGACACCGGTCGCGATCACCTCGGCCGGTAGGTCGACGCGCTCAGCGTCAGCGTGAGCATCGTGAACCAGCCGGTCGTGCCCGCCGTGGCCAGCGAGCCGAACACGGCGACCAGCACGATGCCGAGGTACTGCACGAAGCTGAGCTGCACGCCGAACATGTTCGCGATGAAGATCGTCGCCAGGCCGGGTAGACCGCGGCGCAACCGTCCATCTTGGTGGTGGTGCCCAACGGCACGGCGAAGTCCGCGTAACCCGGTCCGACCCCGAGGTTCGACGGCGGTCTGCCGGCTCAACGGCAGCGTCGCGCCCGACGAGCGGGAGACGAACGCGAACTCCAGCGCCGTCCACGACTTGCGGAAGAACTTCAGCGGGCTGACCTTGCCGACGAACTTCAGCAGCAGCGGGTAGACCACGAACAGCACCAGCAGCGTGCCGGGTACACCGGCCAGATCAACGAGAACAGCGGCTTGATGAACTGGTTCCCGTAGGTGGCGAAGGCGTTGCCGATCAGGCCGAGCACGCCCAGCGGCGCGAGCCGGATGATCCAGCCGAGCACCTTCTGGATGATGTCGAACAACGACGGTCGCACCAGATCGAACGGCGCGGCCTGCTCGCCGAGCGCGTAGGTGGCGTAGCCGACAGCAGCGCGATGAACACGACCTGCAGCACATTGCCCTCGGCGAACGCGCTGAAGATGTTGGTCGGGCACGAGGTTCTTGAGCAACGAGCTCCACGTCACCCGGTGCGCGCTTGGCCAGCTTGTCGACGGCGACCGGCGGCGGGTTCGATCTGCACGCCCTGGCCGGGCTTGACTGATCGTGGCGACCGCGATGCCGATCAGCACCGCGATGAACGACGTGATGCGCGAACCACAGCAACGTCTTGCCGCCGAGCCGGGCGGCGGTGCGGCCGCCGCCGAGGTTCCGCAGGCTGTCGATGCCGACGACGATCGCTGTGAATACCAGTGGGATCACGGTGACCTGCAGCAGGTTTGTGAAGTCGTGCCGATCTTGTCGAGCGTGTCGGCGAGCCAGCCACGTGCCCTTGCCGAGCAGCCGCGAGCGCACCGAGCACGAGGGCGCGAGCATGGTCAGGCCGAATACCTTGGGCTTGCGTGTAGGTCTGGACGAACGACATGGGTCATCTCCTGTGCGGGGATGAGCGGATAGGGGGCGTCGGAAGTCGGTCAGCTCCGTACAACACCGAGCTGCGATCCTGCGCGCCAGATCGATGTGCCTGCGTTGCGTCAGGTGCAGGGAATATCGCAGGTGCGTTCCTCCCGCTGTAGCCCCCAACGCGTTGCACTGGGGGCCGTCTGCCCTGTTCCCAAAGTCGAGTTGTGACCAGCGTCTTACCAAAGCTGTGGACACGGTGACACCGACCTGGCCGAGCAGTCGCCGGGTCAGCGGCAGGCTGATGCCGATCACGTGACGTGTGGTCGCCGTCGATACCGTCGATGAACCAGCCGCCGAGGCCGTCGATCGTGAACCCGCCCGCGACGTCCAACGGCTCGCCGGTCGCGATGTAGGCGTCCAGCTCCTCCTCGGTCGGCGTGCCGAACCGCACGGTCGTCGACTCGGCGCCCGACGCCTGGTCGATCACCTTGCCGCCGGACACGCGCAGCACGGTGTGGCCGGTGATCAGCGCGCCGCTCTTGCCCGCCACCCGCTGCCACCGTTCCCGCGCGACCTCGGCCGTGCCGGGCTTGCCGACCAGGTCGCCCTCGAACAGCAGCATCGAGTCGCAGCCGATCACCACGCACTCGTCGTCGTACTCGATCGCCTCCGCCTTCGCGGCGGACAGCGCGACGACGGTCTCCTCCGGTGTCGGGTTCGCGAGCGACGCGATCAACGCGTCCTCGTCGACTCCGGAGACGCGGACGACGGGCTCGACGCCCGCCGACCGCAGGACGTTAAGACGGGCGGTGGACTGGGAGGCCAGGATCAGACGCACGCCCGGAGTCTTGCACGCCGATTTCGCGCTTCATCAGCACCGCCGCGGTCACCCCGATGACCGTGGACGCGACCAGCATGAGCAACGAGGCGCGCGTCGCCGTGGTGAAGTCGCCCGTCGCCGCCAGCGTGACCTGCAGGACGGCGCCGGTGCCCGCGCTGCCGAGCACGCCACCGAACTGCCGTGAGGTGTTGTAGATCCCGGCGCCCGCACCCATCAACCGCGGATCGAGCGTCTTCGTGGCGATGTTGGTGAGCGGTGAATAGACCATCCCCATGCCCGCGCCCACGACAACGAGCGCAGGCAACAGCACCCAGGGAGATCCCCGCAGCTGCAGGGTCATGGTGCCGATGCCGAGCCCGAGCAGGATGAAGCCGGTGATCGGCAGATACTTCGCGCCCGGCCCGTTCGACAGCCGTCCCGCGAAGAACGCCACCAGTCCGGACATCAACGAGGTCGGCGCGGTGAGCAGGCCCGCCTCGAACGCCGACAGCTTCGGCACTGTCTGCACGAACAGCACCAGCGGCACGAACAGCCCGGTGACCGAGAAGCCGATGATGATGTTGGCGATGTTGCCGAGCGAGAAGTTCCGGTTGCCGAAGATGCGCAACGGCAACAGCGGTTCGGGGTTGCGTTTTGCCGCCTGCCACAGCACGAACGCCACGAGCAGCGCCACTCCGGCCGCGATGATCTCGGCGACGGTGATCGGCCCGGCCACGCGGCCCCAGTGGTAGTGCTCACCGTTCTGCACGCCGAACACGACCAGCCCGAGGCCGAGGCAGCACAGCACGATGCCGGGCACGTCGAACCGGTGCGACCGGCCCGGCCGCAGATCCGGCACCCACAGCACCACCAGCGTGAGCGCGGCCACGCCGATCGGCAGGTTCACGAAGAAGATCCACTCCCAGCCCAGCCCGGTGACCAGCAGTCCGCCGAGAAGTGGCCCGGACACGGTGGCGAAACCCGCCACCGAACCCCACAGGCCCAGCGCGGCGCCGCGTTTCGCCGGCGGGAAGAGATGGGTGATGAACGCCATCGTCTGCGGGGTCATGGCCGCCGCACCCAGACCCTGCACGGCGCGGGCGGCGATGAGCATCGTGGCGCTGCCGGCGAGACCGCACGCGAGCGACGACAGCAGGAAGATCACGAGCCCGACCAGGTACACGCGCTTCGGCCCGAACCGGTCGCCCAGCCTGCCGGTGAGCAGCAACGGCACCGCGAACGTGAGCAGGTAGGCGCTGTTGACCCAGATGATGTCGTTCAACGACGCGCCCAGGCCGTCGATCATGGCGGGCATCGCGACGTTCACGATGGTCGTGTCCAGCAAGATCATGAAGAAGCCCACGCACAGCGCGTAGACGGCACGCCATGAGGCCCGGTCGGAGGATTGCGTAGGACTACTGATGCGCGATCACCTCCTCCGGCGGCACCCTCGATGGAGTGAAGCGCTGGGTGCTTGTCCTCACCGAACGCGGTTCCGATCGCGAAGGCAAGCGCAGACGGATCGCATCACTGCTCGCCGGGCTCGGCGTGCTCATCGGGTCGTGTGCCGTCGGAGGCGTGCTCGCGAGCGACCCCATCGGCTACGGCGTGCCGATCTGGCCGTTCGCCGACCCCGTCGACCGCGCGGAGAACGCGCTGCTCACGCAGGTGGCACAAACCCTGCGCGACCATGCGCCGCTGCCTGGCGACAGCACGCAGGTGCTCCAGCGGACCGAGTCGTACGGGCGCGTGTTCTGGACCCTCAAGTTCAAGGTCGACGGCGTGGACCGCTGCCGCGAGGTCGCCGTCGGCCTCGACATCGCCTCCCGCCGCGTCCCCTGCTAACCCCTTGTTGATCTGAGCGAAAAGCACGTTCGTACGAACAGGCCGTACGAACGTGCTTTTCGCTCCAAAAAATCAGCCGGGGAAGCCGGAGGCGCGCCAGGCGCCGGGGCCGGGGTGCAGGGGACGGCGGACCTGGCGGGCCGGGTTGGCCCATTCGGAACGGCGGGTGGAGGTGTCCGCGGCAGGGGTGGCGGAGGCCAAGCCTGCGATGACGGCGGTCAGAGCCGCCAACTCGTGGTCGTCTGGGGTGCCCTTGACCAGGCGCAGGAAGGGCTTCTCGTCGGCGGTCACAGCGGGATGTTCCCGTGCTTCTTGGGCGGCAGGGTTTCGCGCTTGTCGCGCAGCATCGACAAAGCGCGCGCCACGTAACCGCGGGTGTACGACGGCGGGATCACCGAGTCGACGTACCCGCGCTCAGCGGCCTGGTACGGGTTGCACAGCGTGTCCTCGTACTCCTGTTGGAGCTGCGCGCGCAGAGCGTCGACGTCCTCACCGTTCTTGGCCGCCGCCGCGAGCGTCTTGCGGTGCACGATGTTCGCCGCACCCGAAGCGCCCATGACGGCGATCTGCGCGGTCGGCCACGCGAGGTTGATGTCCGCGCCGAGGTGCTTGGAGCCCATGACGTCGTACGCGCCGCCGTACGCCTTGCGCGTGATGACGGTGACCAGCGGAACGGTGGCCTCGGCGTAGGCGTAGATCAGCTTGGCGCCGCGGCGAATGATGCCGTTCCACTCCTGGTCGGTGCCGGGCAGGAAGCCGGGCACGTCGACGAACGTCAGCACCGGGATGTTGAACGCGTCGCAGGTGCGCACGAACCGAGCGGCCTTCTCGGAGGCGTCGATGTCGAGGCAGCCGGCGAACTGCGTGGGCTGGTTCGCGACGACACCGACGCGAGTGCCCGTCCACGCGGCCGAAGCCGACCAGGATGTTCGGCGCGAACAGCGGCTGCACTTCGAGGAAGTCGCCGTCGTCGAGCACGCGCGTGATGACCTCGTGCATGTCGTACGGCTGGTTCGCCGAGTCCGGGATGAGCGTGTCGAGCTCGCGGTCGGTGTCGCGTGATGGAGTCGGAGATCGAGCCCTCGGTCAGCGTGCCCTCGAACGCGGGCGTCTCGGAGAGGTTGTTCGACGGCAGGTACGACAGGAGTTCCTTGACGTACGCGATCGCGTCCTCCTCGTCGCTGCCGAGGTAGTGCGCGTTGCCGGACTTGGTGTTGTGCGTGCGACCGCCGCCCAGTTCCTCCATCGTCACGTCCTCGCCGGTGACGGTCTTGATGACGTCGGGGCCGGTGATGAACATGTGCGAGGTCTGGTCGACCATCACCACGAAGTCCGTCAGCGCGGGGGAGTAGACGTGGCCGCCCGCGTTCGAGCCCATGATCAGCGAGATCTGCGGGATGACGCCGGACGCGCGGACGTTGCGGGTGAAGATCTCGCCGTAGAGGCCGAGCGAGACGACACCCTCCTGGATGCGCGCGCCGCCGCCCTCGTTGATGCCGACGATCGGACGGCCGGTCTTGATCGCCAGATCCATGATCTTGACGATCTTCTCGCCGTACACCTCGCCGAGCGAGCCGCCGAACACCGTGACGTCCTGGGAGAACACGCACACCGGACGGCCGTCGACGGTGCCGTAGCCCGTCACCACGCCGTCGCCGTACGGGCGGTTCTTCTCCTGGCCGAAGTTGGTGGACCGGTGCCGCGCCAGCTCGTCCAGTTCGACGAACGAACCGGGGTCGAGCAGGAGGTCGATGCGCTCGCGGGCGGTCTTCTTGCCCTTCGCGTGCTGCTTTTCGACCGCGCGTTCCGAGCCGGCGTGAACCGCCTCGTCGTTGCGCCGGTAGAGGTCAACGAGCTTGCCCGCGGTGGTGTGGACGTCCGGGGCGTCCGCGGGGACGGTCCCGATCGGCTCGGTCGCACTGCTCATGGGGTCGCAGCCTAACGAGAGCATTGCTGAACGGCGCCGTGCAGTTGTCCAGGCCACAGCAACCTGTTGGTCATCTCAGGTGGCACGTAGGCTCTCCCGTTCCAATAGCCTGGTGTGATGGACACCGCACTCGACGCCGAAGCGCTGCGCGCGCGGCTGGTCGCACCCCACGGTCCCTACTCGGCCCTCGACGTCGTGGAGACCACCAGGTCCACGAACGCGGACCTGGCCAAGGCCGCCGTCGAAGGCGCGCCCGACCGCAGCGTCCTCATCGGGCTCGAGCAGAGCGCGGGGCAGGGCCGCCGCGGCCGCACCTGGTCCTCGCCGCCCGGCGGGCTCTACGTCAGCGTCCTGTTCCGTCCGACGAACGTGCACCCGCAGCGGCTGCCGTGGCTCAACCTGATCGCCGGCGTCGCCCTGGTGCGTGTCGCCCAATCGGTTGGTGTCGAGGCGTCGTTGAAGTGGCCGAACGACCTGCTGCTCGGCCCGAAGGCGGAGAAGGGCGCAGGCATCCTCTCCGAGATCACCGCGGGCGAGGGGCAGGCCGTCGTGGTCGGCATCGGCCTGAACGTGGCGAAGCTGCCCGACGACGTGCAGCCCGCACCCGGTGGCCTCGCGCCGACGTCGCTGACGGACGTGGGCGCCTCCGTCGCTCGACCGCGCGGAGCTCGCGGTCCGGCTGCTGACCGAGCTGGCCGTGCTGGAAGGTGTGTGGCGCAAGAACGGCGGCGACGCGTTCGCGTCCGGCATCCACGAGGAGTATCAGTCGCACTCGGCCACCGTCGGCGAGCGCGTCCGCGTCGAGCTGGCGGGCGGCGTGCAGCTGCTCGGGACCGCGCAACGCATCGAGGCGGACGGCACGTCCTGGTCGTGCGCGGAACCGATGCGGGTGGACCACGGCGTGTCCGCTGGTGACGTGGTGCATTTGCGCCCGGCGTGATTAGGGTTGGCCCATGGCCTACCCCGACGACCTGCTGAGCTCCGGCGAGCACGTCGTGATCCACAGGCATCCGCACTGGAAGATGCTGATCTTCCCGGTGTTCTGGCTGCTGGTGGTGGTCGCGCTCGGCACGTACCTGGCAGGGCTCCTCGTGGACCAGTCATGGGCCACCATCGCGTGGATCGCGCTGTCCGTGATCGGTCTAGTACTGGTGGTATGGCTCACATTCGCACCGTTGGTGCGCTGGCGGACCACGCACTTCATCATCACGTCGGAACGCGTCATGGCCCGTGAAGGCGTCTTCAAGCGCACCGGCCTCGACATCCCGCTGTCGCGCATCAACAGCGTCCGCTTCGAACACAGCCTCCTCGACCGCGTGCTCGGCTGCGGGACGCTGATCATCGAGTCGGCGTCGGACGAGCCGCTCGAGTTCGACGACATCCCGTCCGTGGAGAAGGTGCACACGTTGCTGTACCGCGAGGTCAACGACAACCCCGACGACGACTTCCACCCGAGGACGCTCGATGGGCGCGCGTGAGGCCGGTCTGCCCGACGTGGTCCCGTCCGGGTCGCTGCCTTCCGCGGTGACGATCTGGGAGGTCGGCGCACGCGACGGCCTGCAGAACGAGTCCGCGGTCGTGCCGGTCGCGGTGAAGCTGGAGTTCCTGTCGCGGTTGGCCGACGCGGGACTGTCCGTTTTGGAGGCCACGTCCTTCGTGCACCCGAAGTGGGTGCCGCAGCTGGCCGACGCCGCGGAACTGCTGGAGGGCCTCGACCAGCGGCCAGGGGTCGTCTATCCGGTGCTGGTGCCGAACGAGCGCGGCCTGGATCGTGCGCTGGAGGCGGGTGTCACGCACATCGCGATCTTCGCCTCGGCCACGGAGACCTTCGCGTCACGGAACCTGAACCGGACGCTGGACTCGCAGTTCGAGATGTTCGAACCGACCGTTTCCCGTGCCCTGGCCGCAGGTCTGGACGTGCGCGGGTACGTGTCGATGTGCTTCGGCGACCCCTGGGAAGGCGCCGTGCCGCGCGCCCAGGTCGTGGCCGTCGGTCGAGCGGCTGCTGGAGCTGGGCTGCTCGCAGTTGTCCTTGGGCGACACCATCGGCGTCGCGACGCCGGGTCAGGTCGAGTCGCTGCTGGAGGGCTTCCGTGACGTCTCGCGGCTGGCCGTGCACTTCCACGACACCTACGGGCAGGCGCTGTCGAACACTCTGGCCGCATTGCGTTGTGGGGTGACGACCGTCGACTCGTCCGCCGGTGGTCTCGGCGGGTGCCCGTACGCGGAGTCGGCGACCGGCAACCTCGCCACCGAGGACCTCGTCTGGATGCTCGACGGGCTCGGCATCGAGACCGGCGTTGATCTGGACAAGCTGGTCGAGTGCTCGGTGTGGATGGCCGAGCAGCTGAGCCGCCCCAGCCCCTCACGTGTCGTGCGAGCGCTGACGAAGTAGCTCAGCCGCGCGCGGTGAACATCCCGGTGGAGACGAACCGGTAGACCAGCTCCTCGCCCCGGTGCGCCGTGCCCCGCATCTCCACCAGGCCCAGGTCCGGCCTGCTCTTCGACAAACGCGCGCTCAGGATCTCGACCTGGAACGTCAGCCGATCGCCCGCGAACACCGGCGCGTGCCAGGTCAGTTCCCGCACGCCCGGCGAGCCCTGTGACGTGGAGTCGCTGACGACCTTGTCGACGTACGTGCGCATCCACAGCGAGGCCGTGTACCAGCCGGATGCGGACAAACCACCGAAAATCGAGTTTCGTCCCGCTTCCTCGTCCAAGTGGAACGGCTGGGGGTCGAACTTCCTCGCGAAGTCCACCATGTCGTCCCGGTCGACGATTACCTCGCCGAGCGGGATGATTCGGCCTGCCGGCAGATCCTCGAACGCGATCACGTCGTTGATCGTACGTAACTGAATCGGGCGGGAACCGATCTAAAGGCAACGCCGTCCAAGAGCCCGAGCCCAGGGCTATGCGTGTGAGGGGGACTCGGTGGACGACCACCGTGCGCAGGTCGATGAGCTGCTCGCCGACTATCGGCGCAGCCGCGAGCAGCTGGCGTCGGTCCAGCGGGAGCTGGCGGCCGTGTCGGGCCAGGCGAGCAGTCCGGATGGGACAGTCACGGCGGTGGTGGGCGGCAGGGGGGAGCTCACGTCGCTGGAACTGTCCGATGTGGCATATCGACGGCACCGGCCCGAGCAGTTGGCCGAGTTGATCGTGAGGACCGTGAACGCGGCGGCCGCGAACGCCGCCGAGGGCACCTACCAGGCGTTGAGCGCCGTGTTGCCCGCGTCCACGGACCCGGAGGCGCTGGTGTCCGGTACCGCGGACCTCAAGCGTGACGAATACGAGCCCGAGGTGGCTCAGCAGCCTGCTCGTCGCCGGGTTGACGACGACGAGGACAACGAGCAGCGGGAGAGCTGGCTCGACTCCGAGCTCATCGACAGGAGGGCGAGATGACCGGATATTCGGCCGATCTCGACAAACTCACCGCGGGCGCGGGCGAGCTGCGCGGGTTCGCCTCGCAGGCCGGCGAGGTCGCGGGGGCGCTGGACAAGGCGCTGGCGGCGTTCGGCGCCTGCTGGGGCGATGACGCGGTGGGGCGCAGTTTCGCCGCGTCGCATGACAGGCCTTCCGGTGCCACGGCCGGGGCGTTGACGGCGTTCGCGACGTCGTTGGGGGATGTGGGCGACAAGCTCGCCGCGACGGCCGAGACGTACCGGCACGTCGAGGAGAGCAACTCGGCCGGGATGAGAAGGTTGGACGGCTGACATGGGCATCGAGCTTCCCTCCGAACTCACCGAGGTCGCCGCCAAGGCAGGCGTCTCGTGGCCGAAGGCGGACGAGGACGCCATGCGCTCCAGCGCCACCGCGTGGCGCGACGCAGGCGACAAGATCACGCGCCTCGGCAGCTCGGCCGACGGCTCCGCGTCCCGTGCGTTCGAAGGCCTTTCCGGCCCGACCGGCGACGCCGCCCGTGGCCGCTGGTCGAAGATCGTCGCACCGGACGGCGACCTGCAGCGCGCCGCCAAGGGCTGTCGCGCCGCCGCCGACCGCCTCGACCACGCCGCCAAACAGGTCGGCGCCGCCAAGGTCGAGATCGTCCGCGAGCTCGTCACCCTGGCCAAGAACAACGACGCCGCGCACGCCTCCGCCAGCACCGGCAACCCCAACGCGCTGCTCGGCCTCGACACCCTGACCCGAGGCGCCGCGGCCAACGTCGCGAACCTCCAGAACACCCTGTCCTCCGCCATCCGCCTGGACAGCGGCGTGGACATGAGCCACGCCTCCCCGCCCGTCAACACCTCGCCCGGCGCCCACGGCCCCGGCGTCGGCCTGCTGCCCGGCGTCGGTAACCTGGTCGGCGGCGTGGTCGCGCCGGTCGCCGAGGTCGTCGCACCCGTGACGGACACCGTCGCTCCGGTCGTCGAGAAGGCGACCGCACCACTGGCCCCCGTGCTCCAGCCCGTCGCCGGCGTGGTCGCTCCTGTCGTCGAGACGGCCAAGGACGTCGCAGGCCCCGCACTGGACGCCGCCAAGCCCGTGACCGCTCCCGCCGCCGCCGTGGTGACCCCGGTCGTCGACGCCGTGCCCGGTGGCCGCGAGGTCACCGCCCCGGTCCTCGACGGCGACGGTTCCGGCCGCGGCGAGGGCAACGGTCGCGACGGCGACACCGGCCCGGCACACGGTCGCGGCGACGGCTCGCAGCTCGTCCCGCCGGTGCTCGCTCCCGCGGTCGAGGCCCTGCCCGCCACCGCGCACGTGGTCACGGACGCGATCCCGAGCGTTCAGGGCACACTCGGCCCGATCGCCGAAGGCACCACGCAGGCCTCGGCCGCGGTGCTCGACCGCCCGATGATGCTGGGCGAACTGCACGGCCAGCCCGCACCTCAGGCCACCGCCCCGACCGTCCCGACCACGCCGACGGGCCCGACCATCGGCGGCGCGGCAGCGGGTGGTCCGGTCGGTGGTCCGGTCGGTGGTCCGATCGGTGGTGCTGTCGGCGGTGCGGTTGGTGCTGTCACCGGCGCTCCCGCTCCGGCTGGTCAGGTCGGCGCCGCTGTCGTCGGCCAGCAGGGCGGTGCCCAGCCGGGTGCCGCGCAGCAGGGCCAGGCTGGGCAGCAGGGTGCGCGGCCGGGCGAGACCAAGGCTCCGGAGGCGAAGGCCTCGGAGCCGAAGGCGGGCACGCCGGGTGCGCAGGCCGCGTCCGGTGCGGCCAAGGCCGCCGTGCCGGGTGCTGTCGCATCGGCAGGACAGGCGCTCGCGGGCCAGCCGGGCCAGGGGCCGCTGGGCGGTCAGCCTGGTCAGACTCAGCTCGGCAACCAGCCCGGCCAGGGCCAGAGCGGGCCGGGTCAGCCCAGCCAGCAGGGTCAGGCAGGCGCCAAGGACGCGCTCGCCAAGGACCCGGCGAAGGACGCCATCGCCAAGGACGCGCCGAGCAAGGACGTCATCACTGGCGACGACGTGACCGCGGGCGTGCCCACCCTCGGCCCCCACTACACCGGCGCGTCCGCGGTCTCGGCCACTTCCGCCCCCGTGGCAGGCGTCGACCTCGGCCAGCAGTCCAACCCGATCACCGACCGCCTGGAGAACCGCGAGCAGTCCCAGGCCCTGTCGGGCGTCCCCGGCGTGGTCGGCGACATCGCCCGCCACACCTACACCGCGGCCGCGGTCGGCAGCTGGTTCATGGCTGTCTTCCTCGCCACGGGCCAGGCCCCGCGCCTGGCCCCGAAACCGGCGCGCCAGCTGCCACCCCCGGCCCAGCAGGAAGCCGACCTCACTCCGAGGTTCGCTCCTGGCGACCACCCGGAGCAGCTCGACACCTCCTTCCCTCAGTCCGCGCAACCCTCTGCAGGCCTCGGGAGGGGCCACCCGACCGTCCAGGCACTCCTGGAAGGCCACGACTCGCTCGCGGGCATGCACGAACGCGACTGGGAAGCCCTCTTCGTCGCAGAGGACGGCACCCCGAGGTGGCCGGTCGAACGTGAGGGCGGTTATGAGGACTGCCAGGCCGAGATCGTCAAGACCGGCGCCGAACTCGACCGGTTCGGCACCCCGGAAGGCAGGGTTCTCTCGGCCGCGGGCACGCCGTTCGCGCAGCGGTCCCTGCCGCCACAGACAGCGGACGAGGGCTACCGGAGGTACCTCGTCACGAGGGACCTGCCGGTGCACCGCACGATCAGCGCACCCTGGTTCGGTCAGCCCGGCGGCGGGGCGCGCTACCGCACCACCTACCCCGTCGCGGACCTCGTCGCGCTCGGTTACCTCACGGAGATCACCGCATGAACGTGGAGACGTTGCCCGAGTGGCTCAACAAGATCGGCGTGCCTGACGATGTCGTCAGCATCGGCCAGGAGCTCGATGGCAGGTGGTGCCTGCTCGTCGACGACACGGGCTTCGAGGTGTTCTGGTGCGAGCAGGGCAACCGCTACGACTGGACCCGCTTCGACAGCGAGTTCGTCGCGTGCCACTACCTCTTCGGCCGGCTGGCCTGGGCACAGGTGGCACGCGGAGCGGCGGGGGTCGTGACCGACGGGGCAGACCCGACACGGTCCGAGTCGATCACGACCCCCGCTGGCTGATCAGCCGAGGACTCAGCCGAGGACTCCGCCGAGGACTCCGCTGACGATTCCGCTGCCGTTGGTCGCCAGCAGCGACGGCGTGGTGCCGATGCCGGTGTACGCGCCGGCGACGAGCTCGGCAGCGCCGCGGCCGACGTCCTCGCCGCCGCAGATCCAGGTGTTGAAAGCGTTGTCGAAGTTCTCGACGCCGTTGTCGGTGACCTCGAAGTTGGGGTCGCAGGCACCGGTGCCGCCGGCAGCGTCCTCGCCGGCGTGAGCGGTGCCGACTGCGCCCATGGCCGCCGCGGCGAGTACGAACGGCGCGGAGATGCGAAGCAGAGTCTTGCGCATGAAGTGATACTCCTCAGTGCATTTCTCGGGGAGAAGCGCCCGTAGAACCACGGGCGTGCGGCGCAGATGTGATCACACCTCTTGCCTGTTGCGCTATTTAGTCCAGTGATTGTCCGCTGTACGGGTGAAGATCCCCACTCGCTCAGGTGTCACTCCGCAGGAGCTCGAGGGCCTTGTGGTGCAAGTGTCCGTTCGACGTCAGTACGTTGCCGCCGTCGTAACGCTCCACACCGGACAGATCGGTGAACCGGCCACCTGCCTCGGTCACCAGCACCTGGAACGGCGCGATGTCCCACGGGTTCGCCACGGCCTCGGGCGCGAGGTCGATGGCGCCCTCGGCGACCAGGCAGTGCTGGTAGAAGTCGCCGAACGCGCGGCTCTCCCAGGTGGCGTCGACGAGCCGCAGAAACGCCTCGCGCGAGTGGTGCTCGACCCACGACTTGATGTCCGTTGTGGACACGTAAGCGTCTTCGAGAGAGCGCACCCCGGACACGGAGATCGCGCGCTCTCCGGAGGCGTCCGAAGCGAACGCGCCGCTACCCGCCGCCGCCCACCAGCGACGGCCGAGCGCGGGTGCCGACACGACGCCCACGACCGGAACACCGTCGACGACCAGCGCGATCAACGTCGCCCAGATGGGTACGCCGCGCAGGAAGTTCTTGGTGCCGTCGATCGGGTCAAGGACCCAGACCCGTGCGGCGTCCAGGGTGCCGCCGCGTTCTTCGCCCATCACGACGTCGTCGGGGCGTTCAGCGGCCAGCACGGCCCGGATGGCGTCCTCGACCGCGACGTCGGCGTCGGTCACGGGCGTGCGGTCCGGTTTGCGCTCCACGGCGAGGTCGTGCGCGCGGAAACGGGTGGCGGTGATCGCGTCGGCGGCGTCGGCGAGGCGGAGGGCGAGTTCGAGATCAGCATCGTGGCGTGACACGCGGCGATCGTTCCACGAATACGCTGGGTGCCGTGAGCGTGGTGTTGCTGGCCGAGGACGATCCGGCCATTGCGGAACCGCTCTCCCGCGCGTTGACGCGGGAGGGCTATTCAGTGCAGGTCGTTGGAGACGGGCCGAGTGCCTTCGACGCCGCGATCGCCGGGGGGATCGATCTCCTGGTGCTCGACCTCGGGCTGCCCGGTATGGACGGCCTGGAGGTGTGCCGCAGACTCAGGCAGAACGGCAGAGGTATCCCGGTACTGATGCTCACGGCGCGCGCCGACGAGGTCGACTTCGTGGTCGGGCTCGACGCGGGCGCGGACGACTACGTGGCCAAGCCGTTCCGGCTCGCGGAGCTGATGGCCCGCATCCGCGCACTGTTGCGCCGTCGCGCCCCCGGCACGCTCGAGGTCAACGGTGTGCGCGTCGACCTGGCGGCCCGCCGCGTGACTGTCGACGGCGGTGAGATCCAGCTGGCGAACAAGGAGTTCGAGCTGCTCAAGGTGCTGATCCAGCGCGCGGGCCAGGTCGTGAGCCGCGACGAGATCCTCTCCGAGGTGTGGAACGACCCGGACCTCAAGGGCAGCAAGACACTCGACATGCACATGTCGTGGCTGCGGCGAAAGCTCAGCGACGGCACCCCGAACTCCGCGGAGAAGCGCATCGCGACCGTGCGCGGCCGCGGCTTCCGCTTCAACGCCGACTGATGCGCCGCCGCATCCTGCGGGCGATCCTGCTCGCCGTCGCCGTCACCGGGTTCGTGCTCGGCATCCCGCTCGGCTACACGGCGCTTCAGCTCGTCGAGGACAACGCCCGCGGCACCCTCACCGAGGACGCCCAGAAGATCGCGACCCTCCTGGACGACCAGCTCGCCCGCCAGCAGAAGGTCGACATCGAGGCCGTCAAGATCGTCGTCCCCACCGACGGACGCCTCACCGTGCAGTCCGGCGGTTCCACGAACGTCGTCGGCCCGTCGCCGGGGGACGACCCGCTGACCGTGGAACTGACGATCGCGCAGCAGGGCACCGTGCGCCTGGAGGTCCCCTCCGGGCCGATGCACACGACCCAGGCCCAGGTCGCAGGTGTGGTGCTGCTCCTGCTGGCGTTGTCCGTCGGCACCGGCACGGTCGTCGCGATCGTCACCGCGCAAACGCTTTCGCGGCCACTGAGCCACGTCGCCGCCCGTGCGTCCCGCCTGGGCGCGGGCGACTTCCGTGAGGACGTGCAGCGCTACAACATCCTTGAGCTGGACGCGGTCTCCGATGCGCTAGACACGTCCGCCGCCGCGCTCGCCCGCCTCGTCCAACGCGAACGTGAGCTGGTCGGCGACGTCTCCCACCAGCTGCGCAGCCGCCTGACCGCGCTCCAGCTGCGCCTGGAGGCACTGGCCGACCACCCGGAACCGGACACCGCCGCCGAGGCCCGCGCGGCACTGGAACAGGCCGAACGCCTGGCCGCCGTGCTCGACGAACTGCTCGCCGCCGCCCGCGCCGCCCGTGCGGTCGGCGCGGAGCCGCTGGAGCTGCGCCCCGCGATCAACGCGATCGCCGAGGAGTGGCGGGAACAGGTCAAGAGCCAGGGCCGGTCGCTGCGCGTGCGGGTCCCCGAGGGCCTGCTCGCCCGCGCCACTCCTGCGCGCCTGCGGGAAGCCATCGGTGTGCTGCTCGACAACGCGCTGCGCCACGGTGAGGGCTCTGTCGTCGTCACGGCACGCGGCGAGGACGGCACGGTCGTGGTCGAGGTCAGTGACGGCGGCGCGGGCGTGCCCGACGATCTCGCCGCTCACATCTTCGAACGCGGCGTCTCCGGCGGCGGCTCGACCGGTGTCGGTCTCGCGCTGGCACGGGCGCTGGTCGACGCGGACGGCGGCCGGTTGGAGCTGTCGACGGCGCGGCCGGCGACGTTCGCGGTGTTCCTGCCGGTGCCGAAGGCACAGGACGTGGTCGGCATCCCCTGGAAGGCGCCGATGACACCGCGTTAGATCAGGAGTGGCCGAGGGCTTCTTCCTCGTCGATCGGCAGGGCGCCGCGGGCGTTCTGCTCGGGGAAGACCCAGTTCTTGTAGCCGTACCACCGGAACGCCATCGCGATGAGCGTGCCGATGATCTGCGCGCTCAGGAAGTCCGAGACCTCCTCGGTGAACCGCGACACGTGCGGCTCCTGCAGGTGGAACGCGTACCGCGCGATGTACAGCGGTGCCGAGTTCAGCACGATGCCGATGCCGTTGACCAGGAAGAACAGCGCCGCCTCGTGGTGCCGCTCGCGACCGCCACGGGTGCGGAACGACCACTCCCGGTTCAGCACGTACGACACGATCGTCGCCACCAGCGTCGCGATGATCTTCGCCGAGACCGGGTTGTTCGGCAGGACGACGGTCTTGATCCCGAAGAACAGGACCGTGTCGATCACGAAGCACGTGCCGCCCACCAGGGCGAACTTGACTAGCTCACGATGCTTCAGCGCGATCGATCGGATCGGCTCCGGAAACCTGGAGACCACTGTTTCGGCTAGGGACACCAGCGCAGTCTACGGAGATCGGGTGAACACGCCGGTCAGGTCGCGCACCAGCGTCCGGGAACACCCAGCGCCGCATCGCCCAGAACTTGAAGCCCGTCGCGAGCAGCATGCCGATGATCGAACCGGACACGAAGTCCGCGATCTCCTCGGTCATCACCGACACGACCGGTGACTGCAGGCCGAACAGGTGCCGCGACAGCCACAGCGGGGCGATGTTGATCGCCACACCCACGCCGCTGACCAGGAAGAACAGTGCTGCCTCGTGGTGGCGTTCGCGGCCGCCGCGGGTGTGGAACGACCACTCGCGCGACAGCACGTACGAGGCGATGATCGCCACCAGCACGCCGATGACCTTCGCGGTGACGACCTTGTCGGTCAGCACGGTGAGCTTGAGCAGGTACCAGACGCCGTTGTCGATGAGGAACGTCGTGCCGCCGACGAGGGCGAACCTGATCATTTCGCGGTGCTTGTTGAGCAGGAACTGAACAGGTTCAGGGAAGCGGCTCAGGGCACGCCGAACGACTGGCAGCACCGGGGCAGCTTACGGATCATGCTCCGCGGCCCCGCCTCCGGGTGTGCCTTTCGGCCACCCAGAGGGACGGGACCAGCGCAGACAGTGATCAACTTCCCGCGGAGGTCAACTTCGCGGCGGGCGGCACGGCAGCAGGTCCGGGATCAGCGGCGGCCGCAGGATCGGAGGCAGCCACGGATCGCACGGCTTCGAGGTCGGCGGTGGCGTGGTCGGCACCGGAGTCGACGGCGGTGTGGTCGGTGTCGGCGCGGGCGTCGGCGTCAGCACCGGCGGCAGGGTCGGCAACGGCAGCGGCAACGTCGGCCTGCCCGGCGTCGACGGGTCCGTGGGCACGGTCGGCTTGGTCGGCGGCGTTGTCGTCGTCGGCGGCACGGTCGTGGTCGGATCCGGTGACGGCGTGGCAGGTGGCGGCACGTCGTCGACCGGCGGGTGGTCCGGCCGCATCTTCACCGGCACGGTCACGGACTTCGTCGCGTTGCCGAGCGAGGCCGTCACGGTGATCGTCCCGCCGCGGTGCGGCAGCCCGAACGCCCAGATCGACATCCGGAACTTGTCTTCCTGCTCCAGGTCCGTGACGCAGCGGATGGAGTTCTTGTCCGTCCGCGAGCACTCACGGCACGGCGTGAAGATCACGATGTTCGATGACGACGACACGTCGAGCTTCAACGTGCCCGGCCGCGGGCCCGTGTTGCGCACCTTCACGTCGACGCGTGGGTCCCAGTGCACCTCGTGCCAGGTCGACACGGTGAGCTCGATGTCGTCGTTCACCGGCGGCACCTCGACGGCGACGCTGATGTTGACGGAGATCGCGGCGCCCGCGCTGATCGAACCGCTGATGGTGCCGCTGGTCGCCTCGTGCGTCGCGCGCAGCCGGAAGAGGAACGTCGCCTGCCCGTTCGGCGCGATGCCCTGCGGAGTGGTGCACGTGATCGTGCCGCCGCCGGCCGGGCAGTTGACGGTCTGGTCGGTGGCGCCGTCTGGTTGCAGGAGGCGGGCGGCGAACGACGCGGGTCCGCCGGTCGACAGCACGCCCGGCGGCAGGGTCAGCGTCATCGCCGCGGGAGGTGCCGCGGTGCCGCCCGTGTTCCGGACGGTGATCGGCAGGTCCTTGGCCTCCTCGCCGGGTGTGAGCGTGAACCCGATCGGCACCGTCGGCGTGAGCGAGGCGGGCGGCGGGGGCTGCGGAGCCGGGGGCTCGGGCGGGGGTGCCGGCGTCGTGGGCGCCGGGGACGGCACCTGTGGCGGCGGAGGCGGAGGTGTGGTCGGCGACGGCAGCTGCACCGCGGGCGGAGTCGGCTGCTGCACGACCTGGGTCTGGGCTGGTGGCGGCGGTTCGGCGGCCTGCACCTGCGGGGACCGCTGGTCGCCACCGCCCGCGGTCAGCGCGATCACCACGGCGGCGGCCACCGCGGCGGCGGAACCACCGACCGTGATCAGCTGGCGGGGGATCGAGGCGGCGGCGGCGCCCGCACTGCCCGCGGCGGCACCAGCGCCGACCACGGCGGTGGTCGTGCCCGCGATCGCCAGGTAGGTCGTGGCGCCGGCACCGAGCACGAGCGGCGCGACGAAGATCCGCAGCGCGCCGTTGACGTCCGCGAGCTCGGCGGCCAGCGCGCGGCAGCGGCCGCACTCGTCGAGGTGCGCGTCGACCTGGGTCGCCTCGCGCTTGGACAGGCCCGCGCGGGTCCAGGCGCCGAGCTTGTCGACGGTCGCCTTGCAGCGCTCCGTCTCCGTCTCGGCCAGGTGCATCTGCAGGTACTGCTGCTTGAGGCCCTCGCGGGCGCGGTAGGCGAGCGCGGACACGCCGTTGGCCGTCAGCCCGAGCAGCGGGGCGACCTCGGCGGGCGACTGGCCCTCGATCTCGGTGTGCCAGAGCACCATCTGCCAGCGCTCCGGCAGCGCGGCGAACGCGCGGGCGGCCATCGAGCGCTCCAGCCCTGCCACCGCCGTGTCGCTGAACGCCACCGGCGGCGCGACGTCGGTCATGTCCTCGGTGAGGTCGAGCTTCTTGTCGCGGCGGGTCTTGTCGTACGCAGTGTGCCGCAGCGCCGTGAGCAGGTACGCCCGGAACGCCGAGTCGGGCCCACGGCCCGCCCGGAGCGTGTCCAGCACCTTCGCGAACGCTTCGGACACCAGGTCGTCCGCCTCGGCCTGGGATCGGGCCAACTGGCGGGCGAGGTTGTAGGCCGCGGCGACGTGCCGTTCGTACAACTGGCCGTAGGCGTCGATGGTGCCTCCGCGCACGGACTCGATGAGTTCCGCGTCGCTCGGCCCCTGGACGTCTGCAGGAACGGTCGCCAAGTCTCAAGTCCCTCCTCGCGGCGCTCAGTGTGACCTACGACGCCAGGCAGAGTCATCTCAATCCCCCGCGCGGGTTGCGTCACGAGTCGGCCACGGCTGCGTCTCCCACCTGGAATCGGAGATCGAAGGGAGAAAGACCGGGTGGGTGTCGCAACAGCGGAACGCCTGCTGAAGTCACGGTGGCGTACCGCCACCATGGCCGCAGGCTGGGCGTTCCCCGCAGACTGGCCGCTCGCCGAGGTCGACGAGGTGTGCGCGGCGATGCTCGAGAACACCGACCCCTCCGACGCGCTCGTGCGGCTCGGCCGCGCCCGCGCCGAGGCGGGAGCGGGTCTCAGCGAAACGCTGCTGGACCTGGCGGCGCTGCACGCGGTGCTGGCCGACGGTTCGCGCATCGTGTCGCCCAACGTCGACGCGCTCCCTTCACGGATGCTGCGGATGACAGCGCTGGGATGGGCCGATGTGGTGACGAAGCAGGCAGGCGACTGCACGGCCGATGACCCGTTGACCGGGCTGGCCACCGCGGCCTACCTCAGGACGCGGCTGGGTGAGGTGTACCGGGAGACCCCGGTCGTGGCGCTGGACTACGCGCTCGTGCTGCTGCGCCTCGACGTGCACCGCGCCTCCGGGTGGTCCCGTGTGGTCGCGATGACGTTGGTCTCGGACGCGTTGCGCACTGTCTTCGACGGTGGCGAGACGCTGGCGACGCTCGGCCCCTGCGTCGCCGCCGTGCTGGTCCGCCGGGACGAGCTGCTCGCCCGTCGGGTCTCCAACCTGCGCGTTCTCGCCGCTGATCGACTCGCGGACGACCCGAACGTTCGGCCCGCAGGCCCGGCCAAGGTCTGGATCGAGCACCTTCCGGACACGCACGCCGAGGCGTGCGGACTGCTCACCTCGCTCGGGCGCTGACACCCCTGTCCCGCGCCCGCACTCCCCGTCCCCCTCATGCCACGCGGGGGCCTTTCGTTACCCCAGAGGTAACGAAAGGCCCCCGCGTGGCTTTTCAAGCGCGGCAGAAGTGTTCTATTGTCCTAGTCCACTAGAACAATCTGGGGAGCGTGCGTGGTCGAGTTCCACGTCGACCGCGGCAGCGGTCTTCCCGCCTACCTGCAGCTCGGCAGGCAGGTGCGGGAGGCCTTGAGGCTCGGCTGGCTACAGCCGGGCGACCGGCTGCCGACGGTCCGCGACGTCGTCGCGAGCAGCGGGGTCAACGCGAACACCGTGCTGAAGGCCTACCGCGAGCTTGAGCTCGCCGGGCTGGTCGAGGCCCGTCAGGGGTCCGGCACCTTCGTCAAGGCGTCGCTGGGGTCCGCCGCCCCCGAGGACCTTGGCCCGTTGCGCGAGAAACTCGCCTGCTGGGTCGCGGAGGCACGCGCTGCCGGGTTGGAGGACGAGGACATCGACGCGCTGGTGCGCGAGGTGCTGAGCGGGGGAGCGCAATGAGCGTGATCGCGGCTGAAGTGTCGAAGTGGGCGGTGCGTGACGTCTCCTTCGAACTGCCGGCGGGAAGCGTCACGGCTTTGGTGGGAGGCAACGGTTCCGGCAAGTCGACACTGCTGAACGTGCTGGCCGGGCACCTGCCCGCGGACTCGGGGCACACGTCGATCGCGGGTCGCGTCGCCTACGTCCCGCAGAACAAGCCGATGTACAAGAGCTTCAAGGCGGGTGACGTCCTGGAGTTCGGCAAACGCCTGAACACCGTGTGGGACAACGACCGCGCGGACGAGTGGCTCACCCGGTTCAAGGTGCCGCGCCGACTGCAGATCGGTGATCTGTCCGGTGGTCAGCGCACGCACGTCACGCTGGCACTGGCCCTGGGGGCGCGGCCGGACGTGTTGCTGCTGGACGAGCCACTGTCCGAACTGGACCCTCTCGCACGCCGGAAAGTCATGCGGGAGTTGCTGACCGAGGTGAACGACAACGGCATGACACTGGTGTTCTCCACGCACGTCGTGGCGGAGATCGGTGGCGTGGCCGACCGGTTGTTGCTGCTCGCCGACGGACGGCTGCTCATGAACGGCGACACCGACGAGCTGTTGGAAGAGCACGTTCTCTATACGGGGCCACGTGTTTCGGACGTGCCGGTCGAGGGGCCGGTCGTGCTCGCGAAACACAGTCAGTCGCAGTCCCAGTACCTGGTGCGGTCCGGCGGCGCGCAGATCGCCGAACCGTGGACCGCGCGATACGTGACACTGGAGGAGCTCGTCGTGGCGCATCTGGAGCGTGCGGCGTGAACGCACTCGCTTGGCTGACCTGGCGTCAGCACCGCTGGACCATCATCAGCACGGCCGTGGTCGCGGTGGTCGCGGCGTTCGCGCTGTTGTCGACGGATCTGAGCGACGGCATGACGTCCACCATCCCGTTGAGCGGTTTCTACGGCCTCATCGTGCAGACGGCGTTCGGCGCCGTGATCGGCATGTTCTGGGGTGCGCCGCTGATCGCCCGCGAGCTGGAGGAACGCACCTACTTCGTGGCGTGGGGGCAGGACGTCACTCCGACGAACTGGCTGCGCGGCAAGCTGGTCGTCCTTGGCGCGATCGCAGTGGTGCTCGGCATCTGCGTCGGCGCCGGCGACGGCTATCGCGGCGACCAGAACCGGACATGGGGGATGTTCGAGGCGAGCCCGATCGTGCAGATCGGCTACGTGCTGCTCGGCCTCGGCATCGGCGTGCTCGCCGGCCTGCTCACGCGGCACACGGTCACCGCGATGGCCGCGACGCTCGTCTTCTACACGATGATCCGAGCGATCCTGGCCGTCACCGTGCGCGATCGCTACCTGCCGGCGGAGCGTTCGATCGCCCGCTGGGACCAGACCACGTCAGTTCCACAGGGCGCGCTCCAGCTCGGCGACGGTTTCGTCGACACCACCCTCAAATCGGTGCCCGTCGCCGAGCAGTGCGAGCGGTTCGCGATCCCGAGCAGCTGCATGCGCAGCACGAAGTCGGCCGCCGGCACGTACGTCGACTACCAGCCGATCGAACGCCTCGGCACGTTCCGTGTGATGGAGTTCCTCGTGTGCGTGCTGATCGCCGTGGCGGCGTTCTACATCACGTTCCGGCTGCTGCGCCGCGGCGGCGGTTGGCGCCCTTCGCGTTCACACCGCCGCGACGTCGCCGCGTCTCAGAGCGCGCCCGAGCCCATCGCCGCCCACGCGGAGGGATAGCGCGGCCGGAAACCGAGCTCTCGTTGTGCGCGGACCGTCGACACGATCGCGTGCCACGGGTCGAAGTCCTGCTGAACGGCCGCCATGGGGGTGCGGCCGTTCAGCAGGCGCAGTTCGACGGCGAGGTGGTGAGCGCGCCCGAGCACGACCAGCGGCTGGTGATCCACACCGCGCCTGAGGGCAGCGTCACCGCCCGGCGGCTGGCTCTGCTGGTGAGTGGCTCAGAAGTCGCAGGTAGAATGCCTGAACCGTGGACTCTCGTACCCGTCTCCCCGTCGTCGGAATGATCGGCGGCGGGCAGCTCGCCCGCATGACGCACCAGGCCGCGATCCCGCTCGGCCAGTCCCTGCGCGTGCTCGCCGTCTCCGAGAACGACCCCGCGGCGCTGGTCGCGCGGGACGTGGTGCTCGGCACGCACACCGACGTGGACGCGTTGCGCGCGTTCGCCAAGGGCTGCGAGGTCGTCACGTTCGACCACGAGCACGTGCCGGGTGAGCACCTGCGCGCGCTGGTCGCGGACGGCGTGAAGGTGCACCCCGGTCCGGACGCGCTGCAGTACGCGCAGGACAAGCTGAAGATGCGCGTGAAGCTGGCCGAGCTGGGACTGCCGGTGCCCCCGTTCGCCGAGGTGCACGAGGTCCGCGACGTGCTCCGCTTCGGCGCTGCCCATGGCTGGCCGACCGTGCTGAAGGCGATCCGCGGCGGCTACGACGGCCGCGGCGTGTGGATGCTGAACCAGCCGCACAGTGCCGAGCTGGTCGTCCCCGAGCTGCTGGAGGCCGGGACGCCGCTGATGGTCGAGCAGTGCGTGCCGATGCGCCGCGAGCTCGCCGCCGTGGTCGCGCGCTCACCGTTCGGGCAGGGCGCCGCGTGGCCGGTGGTCGAGACCGTGCAGTCCGACGGCATCTGCGTCGAGGTCCTCGCACCCGCTCCTGATCTGGACGGCTCAGCGGCCCAGGAGCTCGCGCTGAAGGTCGCCGACGCGCTGGGCGTCGTCGGCGTGCTGGCCGTCGAGCTGTTCGAGACCGCGGACGGCGTCGTCGTGAACGAGCTCGCGATGCGCCCGCACAACTCCGGCCACTGGTCGATCGAGGGCGCTCGGACCTCCCAGTTCGAGCAGCACCTGCGCGCGGTACTGGACTACCCGCTCGGCCGCACCGACCTGATGGCCCCCGCCGTCGTGATGGCGAACGTGCTGGGCGCGGGCGACGTTCCGGCGATGGGCCCGGACGAGCGCGTGCACCACCTGTTCGCCCGCTTCCCGGACGCTCACGTGCACCTCTACGGCAAGGAGGAACGTCCGGGCCGCAAGATCGGGCACGTGACGTTCCTCGGCAACGACATGGCCGAGGTCCGCCAGCGCGCGCGGCTGGCCGCGGACTGGCTGTCCACCGGTATTTGGAACGACGGATACGACATCCACGGGAGTGCGAAGTGACGCAGGTCGGCGTGATCATGGGCAGCGACTCGGACTGGCCGGTGATGAAGGCAGCCACCGAGGCGCTGGCCGAGTTCGACGTGCCTTTCGAGGTGAGCGTCGTGTCCGCGCACCGCACCCCACAGCGCATGATCGACTACGCGACCTCCGCCGCCTCGCGCGGCCTGCGCGTGATCATCGCCGGCGCCGGCGGCGCCGCCCACCTGCCCGGCATGGTCGCCTCCGCCACCGTGCTGCCCGTCATCGGCGTGCCTGTGCCGCTGAAGTACCTCGACGGCATGGACTCCCTGCTCTCCATCGTGCAGATGCCCGCAGGCGTCCCCGTGGCCACGGTCTCAGTCGGCGGCGCCCGCAACGCCGGTCTCCTCGCTGTCCGGATGCTGGCTTCGGGTGACCCGGCGCTGCAGGAGCGCATCGCCCGCTTCCAGGCGGAACTCGAGCAGCTCGTACTAGACAAGGACGCGGCTCTGCAGAAGTCCCTCTGAGTGCTCAACAGCACATCAGCACCCGACGTGAACGGGCGCTAACATCGTGCCGAGTATTCGCTACCGGGAGGTAACAAGGTGAACCCGAGCTTCGGCACCTACCAGCTCGCCGAGGAGCACGAGGCGCTGCGAGAGGCCGTCCGCTCGCTCGCCGAGAAGGAGATCAAGCCGTTCGCGGCCGAGGTCGACGAGAACGAGCGCTTCCCGGTAGAGGCCCACAACGCCCTCGTGAAGTCAGGCTTCGCCGCCGTCCACGTCCCCGAGGCCTACGACGGCCAGGGCGCGGACTCCGTGGCCACCTGCATCGTGATCGAGGAGATCGCCCGCGTCTGCGGCTCTTCCTCCCTGATCCCGGCCGTCAACAAGCTCGGCACCATGCCGATCCTGCTCTCGGCCTCCGAGGAACTGAAGCAGCTCGTCATGCCGTCCATCGCCTCTGGCGAGGCGATGGCGTCCTACGCGTTGTCCGAGCGTGAGGCCGGCTCCGACACCGCCTCCATGCGCACGCGGGCTCTTTTGGACGGCGACAACTGGGTGCTGAACGGCACCAAGTGCTGGATCACCAACGCCGGTGAGTCCACCTGGTACACCGTCATGGCCGTGACCGATCCCAACGCGGCCAAGAAGTCCGCGGGTATCTCGGCGTTCGTCGTGCACAAGGACGACCCCGGTTTCTCGGTCGGCCCGAAGGAGCGCAAGCTCGGCATCAAGGGCTCGCCGACCCGTGAGATCTACTTCGAGAACTGTGTGATCCCTTCGTCGCGGATCATCGGTGCGCCCGGTACCGGTCTGAAGACGGCGCTTCGGACGCTGGACCACACGCGACCGACGATCGGTGCGCAGGCTGTGGGTATCGCGCAGGGTGCTCTTGAGGCAGCGGTCGCGTATGTGAAGGACCGCAAGCAGTTCGGTAAGTCCATTTCGGACTTCCAGGGTGTGCAGTTCATGCTCGCCGACATGGCGATGAAGATCGAGGCCGCTCGGCACATGGTCTACGTCGCGGCTGCCAAGGCTGAGCGTGGGGAGCCGAACATCGGCTTCATCACCGCTGCTGCCAAGTGTTTCGCTTCGGATGTGGCGATGGAGGTCACGACGGATGCGGTGCAGCTGTTCGGTGGGGCTGGGTACACGCGTGACTTCCCGGTCGAGCGGATGATGCGGGATGCCAAGATCACGCAGATCTATGAGGGCACGAACCAGGTGCAGCGCGTTGTGATGTCGCGCGCCGTCCTCAACGGCTGAGCCGACACCTGCGTGGTCGCTCAGGCGGCCACGCAGGTGCCGATGACGTCTTCCCCGATCGCAGCCTTCGCTCCCGCCACACACGGCGACTCGACGGTCACCGACTTGTCCGAGATCTGCTGCGCGAACGCGATCGCGACGTTCATCATTCGCGTCGGACTCCCGCTGTCCACCGCCGCCTTCACCCGCGCCGCGCGATCTTCCTTGGTCGCGCACGCCAGATCGGTGCCGAACTTCTCGACCCGCGGCAACCAGAGCGCCTTCAGCCCGGAACCGCACGGCTGGATCGCCCAGCGCCCAGGAGCGGATGCGGAAGCTCCAGGCGCACCCACGACCATGGCGCCGAGCAGAAGAGCCGTAACCACGAACAAGCGTCCCATCAGCCGAAAGTAACTCCGAGCACCCGCCACGACCGGGCGAATCCTCAGCTCTACGGGGTGAGTTTCGCGCGCACCGCAAGCGCGTTCTGGTGGCCAAGGCCCTCCATGATCTCCAGAGCCCGCCGCCACGACGAGCGGGCCGATGCGACGTCGCTCATCACCGCCAACGCCTGAGTGCAGTACGGCAGGGCTTCGGACGCACGGCCCGTGAAGGCGAGCTTCTCGCCGATGGCGTTCAGTGCGCGGGCCTCCGCGTATTCGTTGCCGCACAACCGGTACAGGGCCAGCGCCTGTTCGTACTGGGTCAGGGCTTCGGTTTCCTTGCGGTCCGAGCACGGACAGCCGCACCTCGCCCACCGGCACGACCTGCCGCACCTCGAACGCCGCAAGAGCGAGCGGAAGGCGTCCACGGTAGTACGGGTTTGCTACGGGCAAGGGCTGTTTCGTCCGAATAAGGAGGCTGGCTCCACCAACGAGGAGGGAGACCCAGTTCAACTACATCAAGAACATCCCGTCACCGCTCAACAGCCAGGTCGTCGCGTACGTCAGCATCGGCACCACGATGTACCGCATCAAGATGCGCGCGGGCAGCGGCAACGGCAACGAGTGCACGAACAACCAGGGCTGGCTGCCTGACGGCGTCTACAGCAACACCGACTCCGACGGCAACAGCCACTTCAAGCACTACAACAAGACCTGGGGCAACGCGGTCGTCACCGGCTGGGTCTGGGAGCTCGGCAACAAGAAGACCCGCTGCGGCAACATGCGCACCGAGCTCTTCATCAGTTCGTCCGCGATGTCGCGGTATCCGGTCATGAGCCACCCCCTCCGCTGTACCGAGTTCTCAAGTTACCCGTGCGGCAGAGGGGGTCCTGGAACCGGGTTCAGAACGTCGGCAGCAGCTCGGACAGCCGCTCATAGCTGCGCCCTGCCCCATCCGACATCCCGGAGGCCAGCACCGCGTCTCGCACCTCGCGCGACCCGAGGTTCATGGTGGCCGACATCGTCGTCCGCCCGTCCACCTCGGTGAACGTGGTGATGACGGTCGCCGGCGGGTTGTCCTCGAAGTGCTCGGTGTGCACGATTCGCGAGTGGGGTGAGAGTTCCTGGTACGAGCCGTGCATCTCGAATCCGCGAGTGCCGTCAGGCAACGCCCAGCCGTAGCGCCACTTGCCGCCGACCTGGAGGTCGATCTCGCAGATCGGCATCTCCCAGCCGTCGGGGCCGAGCAGCCACTGCTGCACCAGGGCGGGCGTCGTGAAGGCCTTCCACACCAACGACGCGGGGGCGTCGAAGGATCGGGTCATCGTGATCGACGTGGCGGACGGCGTGGTGACCTCGGTGCCGTAGGTGGTGGTCATTTCTCGTTCTCCTTCATCTCGGTCAAGAGTGCGTCCAGGCGTGCGTAGCTCGCGTCCCAGAAGCGGCGGTAGTTGTCAGCCCACACGGCGACCTCCTTCAACGGCGTCGCGTCGAGCTGGCAGGGGCGCCACTGGGCTTCCCTGCCGCGGGTGATCAGACCGGCCTTCTCCAGCACCCGCAGGTGTTTGGAGATCGCCGGGCCGCTGATGTCGAACGGCTCGGCGATCTCCTTCACAGAGCAGGGACCCTCGGTGAGCCGCGCGAGGATCGCGCGACGGGTGGGGTCCGCCAGCGCGGCGAAAGTGGCGCTCAGCTGGTCCATCTCGTACCTAACCACTTGGTTATCTAACCTCTGGGTTAAGTAGGCCCCATGGGCGAACCGCTGTCAACCCCCAACTTGAAGAGCCATCGGCACGCCGATGCGCGCCAGATGGACGGCCCGTACTTCGGGCAACCCGGGAGGCCATGTGTTCCGTCATCACCACATGAGCTACCGAGTTCTCGTCATCGCCGTCGCACTTCTGGCCGCCGGATGCGGTGACAGGCAAGCAGGGGGAGGCGGCGACATGCAGGGCAGGGCGTTCACCTCCACGTCGGTCACGGAGCAGGGCAAGCCGCGCGCCCTGGTCACGGGGACGGCGCTGGAGCTGAGATTCACCGACGACGGGCGGCTGCTAGCGCGCGCCGGCTGCAACCAGATGCAGGGCAAGGTCTCGCTCGACGGCGGGAAGCTCGCGCTCGACGGCTTCAGCATGACCGCCATGGGCTGCCCCAACCCCGACCTGCACACGCAGGACGAGTGGGTGTCCAAGGTCCTCGGCGCGACACCGTCGTGGCGGATGGACGGCGAGAACATGGTGATCACCGGGTCGGACGCGGAGATCAAGCTCGCTCCCGAGGCGCCGGTGCCGCCCGCGGCGCTCGAAGGCGGAACCTGGACGGTCACCAGTCTCATCACCGGTGAAGCCGCATCGTCGGTCCCTACCGGTGTGGCCGCCAGTCTCCAGTTCGCCGGCGGCAAGGTCGGGGTGCGCAGCGGCTGCAACGACGGTTCGGCATCCTACAAAGTGGACGGTCAGAGCATCACGTTCGAGTCGTTGGTGCACACCGACAAAGCGTGCGGTCAGGATGAGACTCTCGTCGAGAAATCCGTGCTCGCCGTGCTGACGGGCAAGGTGGCCTACAAGATCGAGGGCTCGGCACTGTCGCTGACGAACGCGAAGGGTGAGGGGCTCCAACTTAAGAAGTAGCTGTTGTCTTCCTGTCGAAATCATGAGGTTGTCAAAAACTGCACTAGTTTGGTTCGAAGTTGAACTAGTGACAGTTGAACGACAGGATCGGGGAGCAGTAACCATGGTCAAGGACGTCACCGCACTGATCGGACGTCTCGGCGTCGGCATCGTCTTCATCGCGCACGGCTGGCAGAAGTTCACCGAGTTCGGGCTCGCCGGCACGTCCGCGAGCTTCGAGAAGATGGGTGTGCCGCTGCCGACGATCTCCGCGTGGTTCGCCGCGATCGTCGAGCTCGCGGGCGGTGTCGCGCTGGTCGCCGGGGTCGCGCTGCCGGTCGTCGGCCTGCTGCTCGCCGTCGACATGCTCGGTGCGTGGGTCATCGTCCACCTGCCGAACGGCCTGCTCGGTCAGGGCGGTTCGGAGCTGGTCATCGTGCTCGGTGCGGCCGCGCTCGCGCTCGGCTTCAACGGTGGCGCCTACTCGCTCGACCGTGTGCTGTTCAAGAAGAGGGCGCTCAGCTCAGCTGCTGCGTGATCCTCTCGGTGTCCCGGCGCGCGGCCAGCAGGCCCGCGTCGGGATTGCTCACCTGGACCAGTGAGCCGCCGGCCGCCAGCACGGCCAGAAATCCTTCCATCACACCGGAAGGAACGTTCCACTCCAGAGTGGACAGCACGCGCGGCTCGCCGGGGAACTGAGCGCCGAGCTCGCGCGCCTCGGCCACCACGGCATCCACGGTGGACGATCCAAGCGCCAGGGTGGAGCCCGCAACGGGCTCCCACGGCGTGAAGTCGTCGCCGTGCACGCGCACGTCGTCGAGGTAGTCGACCGGGGCGCCGGAGCCCAAACCCATGGGGTGCAACGAGGCCACGGCCACGACGTCCGCGTCGGCGGAACCGCCCGGCGGCACCACGGCGACCTTCGCCTCGACGTCGGCGCCCACGATCCGAGCACCGCACCACCACGCGCCCAGCAGCAGGCCCGCGGTCTGCCAGTGCGCGGGCAGCAGCACCGCCACCGGGTCGCCCGGCTCGACGTCGTGCTCGTCGCGCAGCCAGTTCGCCGTCTTCGCCGCCCAGTTCGCGATGGTCGCGCGGGACAGCTCGACGCGGGTGCCCGCCGCGTCGTCGTAGTGCGTGATCAGCGGACGACCCGAATCGGCCTTCAGCAGCGGCGTGAAGAGGATCTCGGTCACGCTCACGGATGAACTCCTAGTCGACGCAGGGCACGGAAGCCTGCTGTGCGGCGGCAGCATGCGCGCCGTCCAGCGAGAGCAGCTTCTCACCGCCGAAACGCGACCCGGTGGTCGGGGTGGTCGCGGATGTCGGTGGCGCCTGCGTCTCGCCGATGAGCTCCGCGACCCACTTCTTCACGGCCTCGCGGTCCACCGTGACCACGCTCTGGCCGCGTTCGTTGCGGGCGTCGATGTTCGTCACCGGAATCGTGGCGAACTCCACGTTGCCCGACGCGAGGCCCTGCGCCTGCGTCGCCAGCGTGGCGAGGTCGAGCTTCTGGTCGATCACCACGGACTTCGACACCGCGTCCAGCAGCCCGTTCATCTTGGCCGGATCGGTGAACGTGCCCGCGGACAGCAGCTGCTTCATCGCCTGGCCCATGAACACCTGCTGCCGGGCGATGCGACCGAGGTCACCGCCTGGCATGTTCCGCTGCCGCACGAACGAGAGCGCGTCGCCGCCGGAGATCGTCTGCTCGCCCGCGCGGAAGTTCGCACCGGAGTTCGGGTCCGACGTGCCGGCCTTGAGACACACCTGAACGCCGCCGATCACCTCGGTGAGCAGGTAGAAGCCGTAGAGGTTGATCTCGGCGTAGTGGTCGACGCGCATCCCGGTCAGGTCCTGCACCGCCTGCACCAACGCCTTGCGGCCGGCCTCGTCCGACTTGCGCTCGCGCTCCTGCTGGTCGCGCACACCCTCGGCCTGCAACCGTTCCGCCGTCAGGTACTTCACCGCGCCGTACGCAGAGTTGATCTTGTCCTCGCGGTAGCCCGCGATCGGCACGTAGGTGTCGCGGGGGATCGAGATCGCGTTCGCCTTGCCGCCGTTGCGCGGCACCCGGATCACGATGATCGTGTCGGTGTTCAGGCCTTCGGTGCTCTCGGTGCGCAGCTTGCGCAACACGTCCGCGGGCAACGGCCTGCCCTGCGCGTCGGTGCGGCTGTCGCTGCCGACGAGCAGGATGTCGATGGCGCCGTCCTCGACGGGCGGCGAGTTCGGGATGTCGTCCAGCACCTCGAGGATGTTCGTGGTGTTGGTGTTCTGCTGCACCAGTCGCAGTGCCGTCCAGAAGTAGCCGGAGAACGCCAACGTTGTCACGGCGACCAGCACGACGACCGTACGGCCCATGACCAGTACGGTCTTCTTCGCGCGTGCGGCAGTGCTCAACGGGATTTCCTCCAGCTACGGATTTGTCTGATCAGCGTAACCACCGTAACCCCGTGACGCGGGCAATTCCGGTCAGTTCACGCAGACCAGTCCACCCGCCGTGATCGGCGGAGTGCTGCTCGTGGAAGACGGTGTGCCCGGCGCGTTCTGCGCGTCAACCCCGTCGTCCTCGCCGGTGCCCGACTGGTAGTCCGAGCCGACGAAGACCTGCACCTGTCCTTTTCGGACGGAGGCGTCCTCCTCGACCGTCACGTTCGGTCCGAGCTCGGTCGCGACCTTGCGCGCGGCGCCTTCCTCGCCGGTCGCGTACCTCACGACCGTGGTGTCGCTGTTCTGCGTGGCCGACTGCGTGACACCGCGCTTGAAACCCTTGGCGACCAACGTGTTCATCACCTGGGCGGCGAGACCCTGCACGCCGGCCGCGTTGAAGACCTGCACGGTGATAGCCGAGTTCGGGGGCGCGGGCAGCGTGGTCGTCGGCGTCGGCGACGAACTGCTCGACGTCTTGTCCGTCGCGAGCCCGGTGATGAACGACTTGACCTGCGCCGGGTTCACCGGCAGCACGTTGCCGTCGCCGTAGGTGTCCATCGGGTCGCCGACCGGGATCGTGCGGAACTCGATGTTTCCGCCGACCAGGCCCTGCATCTGCTCGGCGAACGTGGTGATGTCCCAGCCCTGGCTGAGGATCACCGACTTCTGCAGTGCCTCGACCAGTGCGTCCAGCTTGCTCGTGTCGGTGAGCGTGCCGGTCGACAGCACCTTCTTCGCGAGCGCGCCGATGAACACCTGCTGCCGCACGATCCGGTCCAGGTCGCCGCCGGGCAGGTTCTTGCGCTGCCGCACGAACGCGAGTGCCCGCTCGGCCCTCGATCGTCTGCGGGCCCGCCTTGAAGTCCGCGCCCGAGTCGCGGTCGTAGGTGTCTTCCTTCACGCACACCTCGACGCCGCCGATGGCCTTCGTGACCTCGTAGAAGCTCGCCAGGTTGACCTCGGCGTACCGGTCGATCCGCACCTTGTCGCCGGTCATCTTCTCGATCGTCTTGATCAACGTCTTGCGGCCGGCGGCCATCGACTCGGTCCGGATCCGGGCCTCGTCGGTCACGCCCTTGGCGCGCAGCTCCTGGTCGACCGTGTTGCGCTGGCGGGCGAACGCCGAGTTGAGCTTGTGCTTGCCGAACCCGTCCGCGAGGTCGACGTAGGAGTCGCGGGGGAACGAGATGGCGACCGCTCGCGTGCCGTCCACCGGGATGTGCACGAGGATCATGGTGTCGGTGTTCTGCTCGCCGTCGGCGTAGCCACCGTTGAGGAGCGCGAGCACCTCTTTGGACAGCGGGTTGCCCTGCGCGTCCGTGCGGCTGTCCATGCCGACCAGGAGGATGTCGACGGCGCCGTCGAGCGGCTTGCGGCCTGCGTTCGCCGCGATCTCGTCCGAGATCACCTCGGTTTTGGGGATGCCGTCGTTAGCGTTCCTGATCCTCGCCCAGCCGTAGGACGTGACGAGCAGCACAGCCGCCGAGGCGAGTGCGACGAAAATTCGGCTGGTGATCAGGAATGCGCGGAAAGCGGTGGACGGCCGGGTTCCCGTGACCCGTACCGGCAGGCTCCTGCCTTCCACTGCTGGTTCCTCCCCCACTACTCCGAGTTTAGTCGTTTATAAGACAGACGACGTGACATTGCTGTGGGTTGCACCGACAGACTTCGTGACAGACTGCGAGCGCGGAAACACCACGGGAGGAAATCAGCATGCGCGTACTGGTGACAGGCGGGGCCGGGTTCATCGGCTCGCACTACGTGCGGGAGTTGGTGAGCGGCTCGTACCCGGCCTTCGCGGGTGCCGAGGTGGTGGTGCTGGACAAGCTCACCTACGCGGGCAGCGAGACGAACCTCGCGCCGGTCGAGGGCAAGTTCGAGTTCGTGCGCGGCGACATCTGCGACCCCAAGGTGGTCACCGAGCAGATGCGCGGCGCCGACGTCGTCGTCCACTTCGCCGCCGAGTCGCACGTCGACCGCTCCATCGCCGGTTCGGCCGACTTCGTGCTGACCAACGTCCTCGGCACGCAGACGCTGCTTCAGGGCGCGCTGGAGGCGGGCGTCGGCCGGTTCGTGCACGTCTCGACGGACGAGGTCTACGGCTCGATCGAGGAAGGGTCGTGGTCCGAGACGCAGATTCTCGAGCCGAACTCGCCTTACTCGGCCTCGAAGGCGTCCTCCGACCTGCTGGCGCGCGCGTTCCACCGCACTCATGGACTGCCTGTGAGCATCACTCGGTGTTCGAACAATTACGGGCCGTACCAGTTCCCCGAAAAGGTGATTCCGCTCTTCGTCACCAATTTGATCGACGGCAGGAAGGTCCCGCTCTACGGCGACGGCCTGAACGTGCGCGACTGGCTGCACGTCGACGACCACTGCCGGGGCATCCAGGCCGTCGCCGAGGGCGGCCGGGCCGGTGAGATCTACAACATCGGCGGCGGCACCGAGCTCACCAACCGCGAGCTGACCGAGAAGCTGCTCGCCGCGACCGGTCGCGACTGGTCCTCCGTCGAGCCCGTGCAGGACCGCAAGGGTCACGACCGGCGCTACTCCGTGGACATCTCCAAGATCTCCGCCGAGCTGGGCTACAAGCCGCAGGTGGACTTCTCGGCGGGCCTCGCGGCCACCGTCGAGTGGTACCGCGAGAACCGCGCCTGGTGGGAGCCGCTCAAGGAGCGCGCCGAGCCGGCGAAGGGCTGACCGGGGTGATCCTCGTTCCAGGTGGTCGTGGCCAGCTCGGCCACGACCTCGCAACGCTCTCCGGCGACGTCCGCGCGGTGTCCTCGTCCGAGCTCGACGTCACTCGTGTGACCGCCGACGACGTGTCCGGGTTCTCGGCGGTGATCAACTGCGCGGCCTACACCGCGGTCGACGCCGCCGAGACCGACGAGGACCGCGCGTTCGAGGTCAACGCCGTGGGCCCCGGCCTCCTGGCCGAGGCTTGCTCCGCAGCCGGCGTGCCGCTGATCCACGTGTCGACGGACTACGTGTTCTCCGGCGACGGCGACCGGCCGTACGAGCCTGCCGACCCGGTCGGCACCGCAGTCCGCGTACGGGCGCACGAAGCTCGAAGGTGAACGCCGGGTGCTGGCGGCGGGCGGCTGGGTCGTCCGCACCGCGTGGGTGTACGGCGTGTCCGGCTCGAACTTCGTGAAGACCATGGCGGCACTGGAGTCCTCACGTCCTGCACTGTCCGTTGTGGATGATCAGCTCGGCTCGCCGACGTGGTCACACGATCTCGCGGCCGGGCTTCTGGAGCTCGCGTCGGTTCGTCCGTCGGCCCGCCTCCTGCACGCGACGGGCGGCGGCGAGACGACCTGGTTCGGCTTCGCTCGGGCGATCTTCGAGGAGCTCGGCGCCGACCCGGCCCGCGTCTCGCCCTGCACCACCGCTGATTACCCACGTCCGGCGCCCAGACCCGCCTACTCGGTGCTGTCGGGTGCGGCCTGGGCGGCGGCGGGACTACGTCCGTTGCCGCACTGGCGTAGCGCCCTTTCGGAGGCATTCAAGGCGGGCGTGGTAGCTCCCAGTACCTGAGCTGGTCCATTGGGGTGACCGGTCTGGTACCGCCGTTTCAAGTACGAGAACCTATTCGGCATGTTCGATTCCGGGCGCACCCCCCAGCGTCCCGCGACAGCGGATGCCGACAGGCAGCGCTTTCTGAAATGCGTTGCCGTGATGACGGGCTCGCGACAGGTGTCGATGAGCCAGCTCGACAGGTGTTCACCGAGGCCGCATTCTCGGTGAAGCTCGTTGGGGCGTCAGGGTTTCCTGACGCCTCACCCCTCGAACGCGATCAGGCCCTGCTGCGCCGGTACGCCTCCAGCGTCAGCTCCGCACATCGCCGCCAGGTGAACCCGGACGCGTACGCCCGCCGTTCCGCCTGTGCCGTCGGCGTCCTCGGCGCCGCGACGGCCTGAGCCAACGCCGCCGCCAACGCCTCGACGTCGCCGACCGGCACGTGCAGCGCGTGGCCACCGGCGACCTCACGCAGCGCGGGCACGTCCGAGCAGACCACGGGAACGTTGCACGCCAACGCTTCCAGTACCGGCAGCCCGAAGCCTTCGTCGCGCGACGGCAGCACCAGGGCGGTCGCGCCGGCGACGACGCTGCGCAGATGCACGTCGGGGAGATATCCGGTGCGCAGCACTCGACCGTCCACACCGGACCGGCCGGGGCCGACGATCACCAGCGGTGGCAACGACGGGTCGGCCGCGTGTGCCTTCACCAGGTATTCGAGGCCCTTGCGCGGGCCGTCGGCGCCGACGAACAGCAGGTACTCGGACGGCAGCCCGAGCCGGCCGCGCAACGTGTCGGACGGTGGACGGGCGGCGAACCAGGCCGGGTCGACGCCCAGCGGCGTCACGACGATCTTCTCCAGCGGCACCGAGAAACGGTCCGCCACCACGGAGGCCACCGCCGCGGTCGGGGTGCAGATCACGTCCGCGCGCTGAGCCCACAGCCGGACCAGTTCCGGCAGGCGGCGGTCGCGAGGCGGCAGGTCGCCGGGGCTGTCGAGGAACGCCAGGTCGTGGATCGTCACGACCCCGGCCGCGCGCATCGTGCCGCGGCAGCACGAAGTTCGTGGCGTGCATGACGTCGGTGAACCCGGCCAGCAACTCGACCGGCGGGAACGGTCCGCTCAGCCACATCTGCCGCAACGCCCGTGCCGCGACGGGCATGCCGCGCGCCCGTGACGTCGTGCGGCAGCACGTGCCGCAACGCGCGCCAGCCGCGCAACGTGAACGCCACCGCCCGCATGTCTACTTCGTCCGGCATCGACGCCAGCTCTTCGGCCAGTGCCGAGGTGTACCGGCCGATCCCGGTGCGGTGTCCGAGCAGTGGGGTGCCGTCGAGCAGCACCCGGAGGGGTTTCGGGGATCTCGCCATTTACCTGCCACCACGCGCGATTTTGCGCAGACGCCCCGTCGCCCGCTTGGCCAACTCCGTCGGGCCGCCAGCGTCCAGGTACTCGCGCACCAGCTGCAGGTCCCGCTTCACCTTGTCCGCCTTGCTCAACCCCGGCGTTCGCACCATCGGCGCGGAGCCCGGCAGACGGTCCGCCGCGGGCCTGGGGTTGCGGCAGAACTCCGCCAGCGGCGCGAGCGCCGTCTCCCAGGTGAACCGCTCACGGACAACGGCGATGCGCTCACGGCACGCGGCCGCGAACTCCTCGTCGTAGAGCACCTTCTCCAGTGCGTCCGCCAGCGCCTCCGGGTCCTCCGGCGGCACGACGACGCCCAAACCTTCCGCGCAGCACCAGATCCGCGAACGAGTCGCCGGACGTGGTGACGATCGGCAGCCCGGCCCACAGGTAGTCGAGCACCCGCGTGCGGAACGCGAACGTGGTCTCGACGTGCTCGTAGTGGGTCGTCACGCCGCAGTCCGCGTCGAGCAGCCAGTTCTGGCGCTCGTTGTAGGGCACCCACCCCTCGTTGAAGAACACGTGCTCACCGGTCAGCCCCAACGACGCGGCGAGCCCGCGCGTCTGCCCGGCGATGTCCATGTCCGGCACCTCGGGGTTCGGGTGCTTCATACCGAGGAACTGCAGCTTTACCGACGACCGCCGCTGCCGCAGGTGGTCGATCGCGTGGATCAGCGTCAGCGGGTCGAACCAGCTGTAGACGCCGCCTGCCCAGATGACGACTTTGTCCGCGTCGGTCACGCCCGGCACGACGCCCTTGATCGCCGGGGCGGTGCGCTGCGGAGGCTTGCCGGACAGGCCGAAGGGCACGATGCCGAGCAGCGACTGCGTCGTCGGGTCGTTGTCGTACAACGTCGGCGTGAGCCGCCCGAGCGCCGCCAGGTGGCCGAGCCAGAAGTGCCGCTGGCGTTCCGACGCGCACAGGAAGAAGTCGCCGCGTTCGAGCTGGGTGTTCAGCACCTTCGTCACGGCCGCCAGATCGAGGGCGCGCTTCTCGTCCGTCTTGTCCTTGCCCTGTTCGAGCAGCTCCAGGTGCATCGGGTCGTACATGTCGCAGACCACGATCTTGGTCGAGGACGGCTTCTTCAGCTCGCCGACCATCTCCAGCCCGTGGCCCTGCAACACCACGACGTCCGCCCACGCCACGTGCGGCGGCAGCTCCTTCGGCCGCGCGCGTTCGATGGCGAACGGCGCGTCCGGCGGCGTGCACAGCGGGTTCGTCGTGACCAGCCGCACCTGATGCTCGCCGGACAGGACGTCGGCCATGTGCCACGCGCGGATCGCGGGCCCGGCCATCTTCTCGGAGATCGCGTCGCCGGTGATCACCAGGATCTTGCGCGGCCTGCCGAAGACCTCGTCCAGACCGAGCACGTCGATGAGGATGTCGTGCGCGGCGAGGTAGCGGGGCAGCGGATACGCGGGCTCCAACGCCTTGCGCATCAACGGAACCAGGTCGGTGTCCGACAGCCTGCGCTTGCTCTGCTCGATCTTGCGCGACTCGGCGAGCGACGGCATCAGCTCGACGAACTGGTCGATGGCGAGGAACCCGGCGAGCGACTCGCGGGACATCCCGACCGGCTCGCGGTCGAGCGCGGGGTCCGACGGCCTGCGGGTGATCTCCAGCTGCGTCGCGTCGATCTCGCCGCGCGCGGTCGCCCTGCGCACGCACAACGCGAGCGCGGCCGGCAGCACCTTGCGCGAGCGTCTCGTCGGAGAAGTTCTTGTAGAGCGCGCAGAGCGCGTTGCGTTCGAGCAGGAACAGCTCACGGCTGTGGTCGATCGAGCTCATCGACGCGTGGTGGCGGTGGAACGTGAGCGACGACGGCTCGTACCGCACCCGCCAGCCACGCAGGTTCATCCGCCAGCCGAGGTCGACGTCCTCGTAGAACATGAAGAACCGGTCGTCGAACCCGCCGAGCTCGCGGTAGACCTCCGCCCGCACGAACATCGCCGAGCCGGTCCCGAACAGCACGTCCTTCGGCCCGTCGTGGCTGCCGTCGTCGACGGTCCCCGCGTGCCGCTTGTAGCCCATCCCGAACCAGGTCAGCCCGCCGTCGACGAAGTCGATCTTCTCGCCGTCCCAGTCGAGCACCTTGCTCGCGACCGCCCCGACCGACGGCTCGGCGTGGAAGACCTTGATCGCGGCCTTGACCCAGCCGCGGTCCGCGCGCGCGTCGTTGTTCAGGAACGCCAGCACGCTGCCCGTGGCGTGCTCGACACCGAGGTTGCATCCGCCGGCGAACCCGAGGTTCTGCTCGGACGTGACGATCTGCGCTCCTGGCAGCTCGCGCCCCAGCCGCGCGGTGTCGAACGCCTCGTTGTCGACGACGATCACCTGCAGCAGCTCGGCCGGGTAGTCCAGCTCGCTCAGGCCCCGGACGCAGGTGATCGTGTCATCGGCGCCCCGGTAGTTGACGACGATGACGGAGACGACAGGCAGTGATGCGCGATCCACCTCCTAAGCCTGCCTCATCACTCTGCGCGCCCGCAGTGTGGTCGCACAGATCAGCAGGAGAAAGATCGCGATCGGTACGCCGAACACCCACCCCTGGGACCAGTCGTTCCGTTCCGCGAGCAACGGCCGCATCCACGCGTGCCGCAACACGGTGGCCGGACCGGGCTGCATCTTCTTCTCCGGCTCGCCGCGCACCACGATCCGCAGTTCGGCGCCGTCCGGGCAGGTGACGTGGTGTGCGAACGACGGGTTGTCGCCGCCGGGCAGCTCCTCGACGGACCTGACCACGCACGTCTCCGGGGAGCCGACGAGGTCCATCAACACGCGGTGACCATCGCCGACCAGCACAGCTGTGCCCGGAATCACGATCATCAGCGCGGGCAGGATCAGCCACGGCTCGCTCAGCTTGCCGAGCCCCCACGCGAACGCGATCGACAGCAGCCCGCAGGGGATCAGCACCGCGAGCTGGTAGTTCTCGGGCACGACCGCGCCCAGCACGACCGCCGCGGCGATGGCGGCGAGTCCGATCGCGATGAGTGGGAGCGGACGGCTCATGGCTGCTTGACGTCTGTGACCAGGGACAGGTTCCATCTCGCGGCTACTGTTTCCGCCTGCCCATCGCCCTGGCGATGAAGACGGCACCGGTCATCAGCCCGACCGGGACGAGGACGAGGACGATCAGCAGGTTCCAGTCGCTCGGCTCCTCGTTCGCGCTGATCGGCTTGCTCCCCTTCAGGGTCACGCTGAACTCGCCGCTCGGGCAGCCGAGCACGTAGCTGACGCGGGGCCCGCTCCGGTTTCGTGACTCCTTGGCGCTCTCGACCACGCAACGCTCGACGTGCCCGAACTGGTCCATCAGCACGCGGTGGCCGCCGATCGTCAGCACGAGCGGGGCGCCGATGCCGATGAAGAGCGTGTACAGCAGGAGCGCCGAGCCCGCCGATCACCGCGAAGCCACTGGAGACGGTCATGCCGAGTGCGGCACCGCCGATGATCCCGGCTGTGCCGCCGAGGATCAGCAACCAGGCGAGTCGCTTCCGCTGCGGCGTGAGGCCGGGTTTGTCCGGGTCGCGGTCCGGATCGAAGGTGATGAAGCGTCTCTCGTCATCGGACATGATCAGCGGCCTGCCCATTCCCGCCAGACGCGACGTCGCGAGATCGTCGTCGTGACCCGAAGCCGCTGCACCAGCGTCACCGGAAGCCGGAGCACGACTTCCGCCAGCACCTGGGACCTCAGCCCGATGCGGAAGTTGGCTGCGTTCGGCACGTCCTTCTTGAACGGCAGCAGCACGGTGATCGCCAGGAAGCGGAAGAACTCACGCAGCGCGATCGATGCCGGGGCGCAGCGCAGCAGCATCAGCAGGCGGTTCCGCTCGTTCCAGCGGTGGAACAGCCTGGAGCCGGGCCGCGTGCTCGCGCCGTGCCTGTGGCGGACCCGCGCCGGCCCGACCGAGATCACCCGGTGGCCGCCGAGTCGCAGCCGCCAGGCCGTGTCGGTGTCCTCGTAGTAGCAGAAGAACGACGCGGGCACCCCGCCAACAGCCCGCAGCTCGGAGGTCCGCAGCAGGGCCGCGCCGCCGCAGAACCCGAACACCTCACGGCCGGCCAGCACGACGTCCTTGCCGTACCCGTCAGCGGTCAACGCCACCCCGACCGACTGCGTGGAGCCGTCCGTGAGCAGGACCGACGACGTGGCCGCGGCAGCGCCCGTGTCGCCTTCCAGCGCGGTCTCCAGCTCGGCCAGCCAGGACGGGTCCGGCACCGCGTCGTCGTTGAGCCACGCCACATACGGCGTCTCGACCATCGCCATGACCGCAGCGAGCCCGCCCGCGTATCCCCGGTTGCGCGGGAGCCGCACGACCTCGTGTCCGCTGATCAGCTGGGCTGTGCCGTCGTCGGAGGCGTTGTCGACGATGATCGTCCTATGTGGACTCTTCTGGGCGGCGAGCGCGTCGAGGCACGCCGTGATGTGGTCACGGCCACGCCACGTCACGACCACCACGGTGCTCAGTGCCTGCACGGCGTGAGACGGTACGCGACGTGCCCGAGCTCGTAGTCCTCACCGAGCAACTCAACGCGCCGGTTCCCGGCGGGACCGGTCGCTACACGGCCGAGCTGCTCGCCGCCCTCACCGCCACCGCGCCGCCGGAGTGGGCGGTGACCAGCGCGGCGACGGCCGGCGCCGACCGCGTGATCAGGGTGCCGAGGCGGGTGCTGGTCGCGTTGTGGGAGCGGGGACTTCCGCCGAGGCTCGGGCCGCACGTGCACGCCCCGACGCCGCTCGCGCCCGGCGAAGGCGCGGTGGTGACGGTGCACGACGTCGTGCCGTGGACGCATCCGGAGACGCTGACGCCGCGCGGTGTCGCCTGGCACCGCAAGGTCATCACGCACGCGGCACGGAAAGCCCGCGCGCTGGTCGTGCCGACGCGGGCGGTCGCGGACCAGCTCCGGGAACGTGTGCGGGTCGACGTCCCGGTCCACGTGATCCCGAACGGCGTCACGAACCTCAAGGCGACGAGCAAACCCGACGATCTGCCAGGGAAGTACGTCCTCGCGGTCGGCACGATCGAGCCACGCAAGGGTTTCGAACTGCTTGTGCGCGCCACCGAACGCCTCAAGGTCCCGCTCGTGCACATCGGCCCGCAGGGGTGGGGCGGCGTCGACCTGAAGGCACCGCACGTGCACCTGCTCGGCCGGGTCGGCGACGAGCGGCTCGCGAGCGTGCTGGCCGGAGCCACCGTGCTCGCCGCGCCGAGTCTGGCCGAGGGTTTCGGGCTGCCGGTACTGGAGGCGATGGCGGCGGGAACGGCGGTCGTGCACTCCGACGACCCGGCGCTGGTGGAGGTGGCCGGCGGCGCGGGAACGGTGGTGCGGCGCGGAGACCTGGCTTCACTGACCGAGGGACTGCGTGCGGTGCTGGCTGATCCGTATCACACGATTGAGGCCGGCATCACTCGCGCGAGTGAGTTCACCTGGGAAAAGACTGCGCGCCGTGTATGGGAATGCCACGCGTAACGGGCAGTTGATGCGTTCGGTGTATATGGATTTCGTATTGACCGTACGCTGCTGATCGTGGGGACTGCTGAACTCAACGTGCTGATCGACGCGACCGCGGTGCCAGCAGACCGTGGCGGCGTCGGCCGTTACGTCGACTCACTCGTCGCCGCTCTGGACGCCGACGGCGCCAGCATTTCCGTTGTGTGCCAGCCCCGCGACGAAGATCTTTTCACCAAGATCGCCCCGAATGCCCGCGTGGTCCGCGCCACCGACGCGGTCGCCACCAGGACGGCCCGCCTGGCCTGGGAGCAGACCACGTTGCCGCGCCTGGTCCGGACGCTGGGCATCGACGTCGTCCACTCCCCGCACTACACGATGCCGCTGGCCAGCAAAGCCGCGTCCGTCGTCACGCTGCACGACGCGACGTTCTTCACCGACCCGGTGCTGCACTCCTCGGTCAAGGCGCGCTTCTTCCGTATGTGGACGCGCGCCTCGCTCAAACGCGCCGACCTGTGTGTGGTGCCTTCGCAGGCCACCGCCGGCGAACTGGCGCGGGTCGCCGGGGCCGACCGGCGGGTGCTGCACATCGCACAGCACGGCGTCGACACCGAACGTTTCCACCCGCCGTCGCCGGACGAGATCACGACGGTGCGCCGCACGTTGTCGTTGGGGGACATGCCTTACGTCGCGTTCCTCGGCGCGCTGGAACCCCGCAAGAACGTGCCCGCGCTGATCCGCGGCTTCGCCAGCGCGATGGCGCGCCGGGAGAACCCGCCCGCACTGGTGCTCGCCGGTCAGCCCGGCTGGGACAGCCAGGTCGAGCGCGCGCTCGACGCCGTGCCGCACCGGATCCGGGTGATCCGCGCCGGCTACCTGCCCTTCGAACAGCTCGCCGGCTTCCTCGGCGGCGCGGAGCTCGTCGCCTACCCGTCGCTCGGCGAGGGCTTCGGCCTCCCGGTCCTCGAGGCGATGGCGTGCGGCGCCTGCGTGCTCACGACCCGAAGACTGTCGCTGCCCGAGGTGGGTGGCGAGGCGGTCGCGTACTGCGGTGTCGGAGCGGGGGACATCGCGGCGGCGATCGCCGACCTGTTGGACGACCCGGCCCGCCGGTCGTCGCTGGCCACGTCCGGGCAGCAGCGTGCGAAGGACTTCTCGTGGGCCGTGAGCGCGGAACGCCACCGCCTGGCCTATGAGCGTGCGGCTCTGGTGCGTCGCCACCGCTGAATCGGACACCACTAATGTGTCGCGCGTGAACTACGGCGACGGACTCGGTGTCGTGACGGTCACGTACTCGCCTGGCGAGACGCTGGCACCGTTCATCGACACCCTCGCGAAGGCGACGACCCGCGAAACCAGGGTGATCCTCGCCGACAACGGCTCCACCGACGGCGTGCCCGAGCAGGTGGCGGCCGAACGTGAGCACGTCGCGTTCGTGCCCACCGGTGGCAACCTCGGCTATGGCGGCGGTGCGAACCGTGGCGTCGAGGCACTCGGCCCCGAGGTCGGCTGGATCCTGATCTCGAACCCGGACATCGAGTTCGGTCCCGGCAGCATCGACACGCTGATCGAGGCCGCTGCCCGCTGGCCGCGCGGCGGCATGTTCGGCCCGCTGATCCGCGAGCCCAACGGTGAGATCTACCCGTCGGCCCGGCTGCTGCCCTCGGTCGGCAGGGGTATCGGCCACGCGCTGTTCGCCGTGGTGTGGCCCTCGAACCCGTGGACGAAGGCGTACCGGCAGGAGCAGACGCCGGTCGAGCGGATCGCCGGGTGGCTGTCCGGCAGCTGCTTCCTGATGCGCCGCGGGGCGTTCGACTCGGTCGGCGGCTTCGACGAGGGCTATTTCATGTACTTCGAGGACGTCGACCTCGGCGAACGCGTGTCGCGGGCCGGGTGGCAGAACGTCTACGTGCCCGAAGCCGAGGTCGTCCACATCGGCGGCCACTCCACCGCCCGGTCCAGCGACCGGATGCTGGCCGAACACCACCGCAGCGCCTACAAGTACCTGGCTGACCGGCACAGGGGCGTGCTGTGGGCGCCGTTCCGGGCGGTCGTGAAGGCGGGCCTGGAGCTGCGGGTGAAGCTGCTCACGCGCCGCCGCTGAACACCCCGGCTGAAACTCAGCTGAAGATCACAGGCCGCCGTCGAGCCGCTGCGACAACGACGACCGGGTCTGCTGGTGGTGCGAGACGGTCGGGATCATGCCCGGCTGCACGACCTGTGTGACCTCCGCGTCATCGGCCGCGGCCACCGGCAGCGGCTGGGTCTGCGGGTGCATGGGCGCGCCCGGCCGCTGGCCTTGCTGCTGGCCGTATTGCTGGTTGTGCTGCTGCTGACCGTGTTGCTGCTGCATCGGAGGGCCCTGCTGCGGCCTCATCTGGCCGGGCGGCAGGATCATCGTCGAGTCCGGGTCCAGCCGCGGATCCATCGCGTTGACCAGCGTTCGAGGGATCTGCTGCGTGTCCGACGCGTCCATCGGAGACGTCATGTTGTCCGGCGTCACGATGTTCCGCCCACGTGCGCGGGCGCGGGCGAGCATGGCGTCGGCCCGGTCGCGGGGGTCCATGTTGGATTTAGCTCCTTGCCGGGACCAGATCCCGTATGACGATCGGCTTCGTGTCAGAGTATTCCGTCGAACGGCCTGTCGTAACGCGGAGGAGGAAAAAGGTGCACGGCGTCGAAGCTGTGGTGCTGGTCGGGGGCAAAGGGACCCGTCTTCGCCCGCTGACCCTGTCCGCTCCCAAACCCATGCTCCCGACCGCGGGGGTGCCCTTCCTGACGCACCTGCTGTCGCGGATCAAGGAGGCCGGTATCACCCACGTGGTGCTGGGCACGTCCTACAAGGCCGAGGTTTTCGAGGAATACTTCGGTGATGGATCCAGGCTCGGGCTGGAACTCGAGTACGTGGTCGAGGAAGTGCCTCTCGACACGGCGGGTGCCATTCGCAACGTCGCGGACAAGCTCCGCGAACCCGACGTGATGGTCTTCAACGGCGACATCCTGTCAGGCGTCGACCTGACGGGGATCGTGGACACGCACCGCAAGCACGAGGCGGACGTGACCCTGCACCTGGTGAAGGTCGCGGACCCGCGGGCGTTCGGCTGCGTGCCGACCGACGAGGACGGTCGCGTGCAGGCCTTCCTGGAGAAGACCGAGAACCCGCCGACCGACCAGATCAACGCGGGTTGCTACGTGTTCCGCCGCGAGGTCATCGACGCCATTCCGGCCGGGCGGCCGGTGTCGGTGGAGCGCGAGACGTTCCCCGGGCTGCTGGAATCCGGTCGTCGGTTGCAGGGCCACGTGGACGCCACGTACTGGCTCGACCTCGGCAAGCCGGAGGCGTTCGTGCAGGGGTCGGCCGACCTCGTGCGCGGAGTCGCGCCGTCGGCGGCGGTCGCTGAGCCGGGTGACTACCTCGTGCTCGAAGGTTCCGCCGTGCACGCCGGCGCGACGATCCGTGGCGGGTCCGCGGTCGGCGCGAACTGCACGGTCGCGGACGGGGCGGTGCTCGACGGGGCCATCCTGTTCGACGGTGCGGTCGTCGGTGAAGGCGCCATCGTGGAGCGGTCGATCGTCGGGGCCGGTGCGCTGGTTCAGGCCGGTGCCGTGCTGCGGGACGCCGTGGTGGGTGACGCGGCCGTGATCGGGGCGCGGTGTGAGCTGATCGGTGGGGCGCGGGTCTGGCCGGGTGTGGTGCTGCCCGAGGCCGGGGTGCGCTTCTCGACGGATGCCTAGTCGGTCCTGGACACCACCGTTCCCGTTGGATCTGGGCGCGGTGTTGGGGCCGTTGCGCCGCGGACCCGGTGATCCGTCCTTCTCTGCGGAGGGTGGCATCTGGTTCGCGGCGAACACGCCTTGCGGGGCGGGGACTTTGCATGTCCGGAGAACCGCTGAGGTGGTTGAGGCTGATGCCTGGGGAGAGGGCGGGGCGTGGTTGTTGGACGGCCTGCCCGCGCTGCTCGGGGCGGATGATCCGGTTGACGAGTTCGTTGCTCATCACGATGTGATCGCCGAGGCGCGGCGGCGGCGGCCGGGGTTGCGGCTGGGCTCCACCGGGCGGGTCTGGGATCTGCTGTTCGCTTCGATCCTGGAGCAGAAGGTCACGGGGACTGAGGCGTTTCGGACGTGGCGTGAGTTGGGGCGGCGGTTCGGGGAGGTTGCGCCGGGGCCTGTCGCGTTGAAGGTTCCGCCGACGCCGCAGAAGTTGTTGAGCCTGCAGGACTGGGAATGGCACCAGTGCGGGCTGGACGGGGCTCGCAGACGGACGCTGATCAACGTTGCCCAGGTCGCGCATCGGCTGGAGAAAGCCGCGGAAATGCGTGGCCTGGAAGGTCGTGCGCTGCTCGAAAAGGTTCCTGGCGTCGGGGTCTGGACGTCAGCCGAAGTAGCGCAACGATCTTGGGGCGACCCGGATGCGGTGAGCGTTGGTGACTACCACGTCGCGAAGAACGTGGGGTGGGCGTTGACCGGCACGCCGGTCGATGACGACGGGATGATGGAACTGCTGGCGCCGTACCTGCCGCAGCGGCACCGGGCGGTCCGCTACCTGGAGGCTGCGGGGATGCGGCGGCCGCGCCGCGCGCCGAGGTTCTCGCCGCGCGACTACCGCAAGTTCTAGCGCCCCAGGTTCGCCACCCACACCCTTGCTTATTGAGCGAAAAGCACGTTCGTACGAAATGGCCGTACGAACGTGCTTTTCGCTCGAGGGCGACGAGGGGTTAGCGCAGGCGGGCGAGTGCGGACTCGATGAGTGGGTGCAGGTCGTCCACGTTGTCCGGCAACGAGTCCAGGGGCCACCACTGCAGGTCGACGGACTCGGCGGAGCGCACGGGCTGTGCGCCGACCGGGGCGCGCACCAGGAAGCGGACGTCGAAGTGGCGCGTCGGTATCCCGAGTGAGCACGTGATCGGGTGCACGTCGAGGTGGATCGGGGTCGGTTCGATGCGCAGGCCGCGCATGCCGGACTCCTCGGTGGCCTCGCGCAGTGCGGCGGCGGCCAGGGACGCGTCGCCGGGCTCGCAGTGGCCGCCGAGCTGCAGCCACCGGCCCACGCGCGGGTGCAGGGTCAGCAACGCGTGCTCGGCGGTGGCGTCCAGGACGAGGGCTGAGGCGGTGAGGTGGCCGGGCTCGCAGGAGCGAAGGCAGGCGTCCTCGCGGGCCGCCAGGAAGCCGAGGTAGGCCTCCCTGAGGGCGTCCTGGCCGGTGAAGGCCCGCATGGTCGAGACGGCGTCAGCGTGCAGGGTCACAGCTCGATCAGCCCTTCCAGCGGCTCGCGCGGGACGAGCGGTTCGAGCGGATGTCCGACGGCTACCGCGCCCAGCGGCTCCCAGTCAGCGGGGACGCCGAGCACGGACCGGACGATGTCCGCGCAGAAGATCGTCGACGATACCCAGCACGAGCCGAGGCCCTCGGCGGCGAGAGCCACCAGCAGTCCCTGAACGGCGGCGCCACCGGCGACCGTGAACATGGTCTTCTCGGCGTCGGAGCGACGCGTGTCGGGGTAGTCGTGGGCGCCGTCGCGGACCAGGAACGGGACCACGATCTCCGGCGCCTCCACCAGCAGATCCCCACGCCGGACCCGGCGCGCGATCTGGTCGTCGGTGAAGCCGTCGGCGCGCAGGTCGGTTTCCCACTGCTCGCGCATGGCTTGCAACAGCTCGTCGCGCTTCTCCCGCACGAGGACGAAACGCAACGGCTTGGTGTGGTGCGGGGCGGGTGCGGTCAGGGCTGCGCCGACGGCCCTGCGGACGACGGCGAGATCAACGGGCTCGTCGGAGTAGAAGCGGACCGAGCGGCGGAGCAGGACGGCCTCTGCGCGGCCCTGAGCGAGCGCCTCCTCGGTTCCGAGGCGGAAGAGGTCCTCCTCGACCGGGCGGGTCAGGTCGCGGGCGGAGGAGCCGTCGTCGACGACCTCGAAGCCGCGCAGGACGGCGACGGGGACGGCGCCGAGCTTGCCCTTGACGAGGTCGGCCGCGGAGGCGATCTCGTCGGCGATCGCTACGGAGGTGACGACGAGCTCGTTGCCGTGTTCGTCGACGGAGCCCGCGTAGTTGTGGAGCACGCGGATGCCGGACGAGCCGATCGCGGCGTCGGTCTGGCCCATCCGCCAGGCGCGGCCCATGGTGTCGGTGACGACGACGGCCACCTCGACGCCGAGCAGGTTCTTCAGCGAGGCGCGCAACGCGGCGGCTGAGCCGTCGGGGTCGAGTGGGAGCAGGGCGATCTCGTCGCCTGCCACGTTCGAGGCGTCGACGCCGGAGGCGGCCTGGACGATGCCGAGCTTGTTCACGGTGATCAGCGTGCGCATCTTGCGGGCGATCACCCGGACGGACTCGGAGTCGACGTGTTCGCGGCGGATGCGGTCGCGTTCGTCGGGGTCGGCGGGCACGCGGACGAGCCTGCCCTCCACTTTGGACAGGATCTTGGACGTCACGACGAGGACGTCACCGTCGCGCAGCCAGGGTGCGGCATCGGCGATCGCGGCGGCCAGGTCGTCGCCGGGGCGAAATTCCGGTAGGCCGGGAATCGGCAGCAGCTCCAGGGCGGCCGCGGCGTGGTCAGTCAACGTCGACTCCGGCGAGTTCGAGCGCGTCGCGGGCCATCTTGGCCGTGGCGTCCACATCGGACATCAGCAGCGGCACCGCGCGGACGGCGACGCCGGGGACGTCGGCGCGGTCGCCGGTGTGGACCAGCCAGGCGTCGAGGATGCCGTCCTCGGAGCACTTGCGGGAGCCGTAGAGGCGGCCGACGGCCTCGGCGGAGGTGTCGACGCCGATCGCGTCGAGGCAGGCGTCGGCCATGCCGCGCAACGGTTTCCCGCCGATGATCGGCGACAGGCCGACGACGCCCGCTTCGGTCTTGCGCAGCGCGTCGCGGATGCCGGGGACGTTCAGGATCGTGCCGACGCTCACGACGGGGTTCGAGGGGGCCAGGATGACCGCGTCGGCCTCGGCGATCGCGTCCAGCACGCCGGGGCCGGGGGTGGCGGTCTCGGCGCCGACGGACGCGAACGACTTCGCGGGCACGGCGGCCTTGTGCTTGACCCACCACTCCTGGAAGTGGATCGCCTTCGCCTCGCCGTCCAGCTCGACGACGACGTGCGTCTCCACCCGGTCGTCGGACATCGGCAGCAGCTTCACGCCCGGCTGCCACCGGTCGCACAGCGCCTCCGTCACGGCGGAGAGCGGGTAGCCGGCGCGCAGCATGCGGGTGCGGACGAGGTGCGTGGCGATGTCCCGGTCGCCGAGCCCGAACCACGTCGGGTCGGCGCCGTAGGCGGCCAGCTCGTCCTTGACGGTCCAGGACTCCCCGGAGCGGCCCCAGCCGCGTTCCGTGTCGATCCCGCCGCCCAGCGTGTACATGCAGGTGTCGAGGTCGGGGCAGATGCGCAGCCCGTGCATCCACACGTCATCGCCGGTGTTCACCACCGCGGTGACGTCGGCCCCCAGTGCTTTGAGCCCTTGCAGGAACTTCGCGCCGCCGACTCCGCCGACCAGTGCTACGACCTTCACGCCGTCCCATGCTTCCACAGAGGCGTCACACGCCTAGAGGGAGCGCCAGAACGTGAAGGTGTTGGCGCCGTAGTAGGCGTCGACCCGGTTGCCGCCCATGATCTCGAAGACCGACGTCGACGCCTGGATGAACAGCGCGTTGACCTCGGAGAAGCCGATCAGGGCCGCGAAGAGGACCAGCGGTGCCCACGGGCGGGCTTTCGCGCCGAACTGCTGCGCCTGGTAGGACATGAACGGTTCCAAAACACCCCAGCCGTCGAGACCGGGAATCGGCAGGATGTTCAGCACGAACGCGAACACCTGCAACAAAGCCAGGTACGAAATGGCGGCGCTGAGTGCGGCCGGAGGCGAGAACAACGCCACGATCGCGATCAGCAGGCCGCCGATCACCAGGTTCGCGGCAGGTCCCGCGAGTGAGACCAAGGACTCGATCTTCTTCGAGCGCAGTGCGTGGTGGTTGATCCACACAGCGCCACCCGGAAGGGGGATGCCGCCGATCGCGAGCAGGATGAGCGGCAGCACGATGCTCAGCACGGGGTCGGTGTAGCGCCGGATGTCGAGGGTGAGGTATCCCTTGTCGCGCACGGAGAAGTCGCCGCCCTTGTAGGCGACGGCGGCGTGCCCGAACTCGTGCAGGCAGAGCGTCACGGCCCAGCCGGCGAGTACGAAGAGGATGGTGCCCGCGATGATGGCGACATTGCCTTCGAGCAGGGTGAGGGCCGCTCCAGCGGCGGTCACCGCGAGCAGGCCTAGGAACAGTGGACTGGGGCGAACCGCTGATCGCTTCACCCCTCCAGTGTGGCGTGTCGGCTGGTGTCGTGGGCCGTTCGGGCACCTGTTGCGACACGTGGATCACTGTCTGTGCTGCCAGTCAAGGTTTTTGCGGCCATCTGCGCGAATATCCCCCGACGTGTGGACTCCACTTGACCCCTTGCTGTGACGCGGGTGTAATCACATCGGTGTCATTCGTCGTTGTGGGAGCGACGTGTGGCGTCCGCCAACCGGGGAGAGCGGAAGGCGAGGAGGCGGACGAAATGCAGGAATTCGAAGAAGATCACGTCGCGCAGCCGGTTGTTCAGGGCGAACTCTCGTACCTGTTCGACCCAGCCGACGAGCAGGACTGGCAGGAACGTGCCCTGTGCGCGCAGACGGATCCCGAGGCGTTCTTCCCCGAAAAGGGTGGTTCGACGAGGGAGGCCAAGCGCATCTGTCTGGGTTGCGAGGTGCGTTCGGAATGCCTTGAGTACGCGCTCCAGCACGACGAGCGCTTCGGCATCTGGGGCGGTCTCTCGGAGAGGGAACGCCGCAAGCTGAAGAAGCGGGCCGTCTAGAAGCGTGATCTTTTTGCCTTAACTTGGGGACGTGACAAGTCCTCACCCGAGGCTCCGGACCGCGCCGGTGCTGGCCGTCCTGGTGTGCCACGACGGCGACCAGTGGCTCAGCACGGCGCTGTCCGCGTTGCGGCGACAGCGAATTCGCCCTCGGCACGTGATCGCGGTCGACACCGGATCCCACGATCGCACCGCGAAAGTACTGGCGGAGGCGGAAGATCTGCTGGACGGCGTGCTGACGCTGCCGCGCGGCACGGGCTTCGGCACGGCCGTGCGCATCGCGGTCGAGCACGCCGTCGAAAGGTGGGGTGACCCCGGCAAATGGCTGTGGTTGCTCCACGACGACAGCGCGCCGGAGCCTGACTGCCTGGCGGCGTTGCTGACCGCAGCGGAGGTGTCACCCTCGGCTGCGGTCCTGGGCCCACTGTGCCTCGATTGGGTGGATTCTCGGCTCGTTGTGGAGGCGGGTCTGTCCATCGACGCGTCCGGTCACCGACAGACCGGACTGTCATCGGCCGAGCACAGTGCGTCGTTCCAGCAGAGCACCGAGGTGCTTGCTGTCTCCTCGGCCGGATCCCTGATCCGGCGGGACGTCTGGCACGCGCTCGGTGGCTACGACGAGGCGATGCCGGTACTGCGCGACGACCTCGACTTCGGCTGGCGCGCCAACAGGGCCGGTCATTTGGTCCTGTGTGTTCCGGTCGCGCGCATGCGGCACGCTCGTGCGGCCACGAAAGGCGCACGTCGTTTGGACGCGGCGATGGCCCGTCCGGGTCCGTCGTTTCGTGGCGTCGACCGCGCGCACGGCATGCGGACATTCTTGGTCAATTGTTCAGGTTTCTCGTTCTTCGTCGGAGTGCCGCGACTGGTTCTCCTGTCGCTGCTGCGCGCGTTGGGGTTCCTGTTCCTCCGGCGTTTCGCCGACGCACACGCCGAAGTCGGCGCCGCGCGTTACCTGCTGACCCGCGGCAGGTTGTTCGAAGGACGCCGCGCGCGCCGGGGTTCCGCGGTCGTCCGCGGCCTCTTCACCAGCAGACTCACCAGATTTCGAAACGCCATCAGGGCGGGTGCGGCGTTCCTGATCCGCCGCCGCGTCGAAGCCGACGCCGCTCTGGGTCGTTTGCCCGCGACCGACGCTGGTTCGGCGTGGCTCGAACCGTCCGAAGTGGACCTTCCGCTGGTCGGCCCGTCCGCGCTGCCCGCCGGTGCCCGCGGCCGTCCCCGTGTCGCCGGCCTGCGCCGCCCGCCGGTCGTCGTCCCGGTCGACGCCGCCCTGCCGGGTGCTTTGAGGCCGTCCCCGCGCTCTCGCCCGTCGCCGGGGCCACGCACCGGGCTGGTCTTCGTCGAAGTCGACCAGGGCCGGATGCTGCGCTCGCTGTTGCTGGCGCCGCCGTTGCTGTTGCTGCTCGGGCTCACCGCCTTGGCACTGATCGCGAACTGGTCGCGTCTCGGCCTCGACCTGGCAGGGGTCGCCTGCTCCCGATCGGCACGACCGCGGAGGTGTGGTCGACCTACCTGGCGTCGTGGCACCCGGTCTCCGGCGGCACCGCGGCCCCCGCGCCCGCCGCGCTGGCGTTCCTCGGATTGATCCCCGGCGGCCCTCAGTTCGCGATCGCCCTCCTTCTTCTGGGTGATATTCCACTCGCCGCGTTGTCGGCCTACATCGCGTCGCGCGGCATGCGCGTACGGCGTCCGTGCGCGCGGTGGTCGCGGCCTTCTACGGCTTACTGCCGGTGTCGACGACCGCTGTGGCCGAGGGGCGGCTGGACGTCGTCGTCGTGCACGTTGTCGCGCCTGTGGTGTTCGCGGGTGTGTACGCGGTGCTGCGGGCTTCGTCGACGCACGCCTGGCTGGCGATGGCCTCCGGGACGGCCATCGGAGTCGCGGTGATCGGCGCGTTCTCGCCGTTGAGTCACGTTGTGACGCTGGTGGGGGCCTTGATCGGCTTCGTGGCGGTGTCCGGTGGTGCGCGTCGGATCGCGGCGTTGTTCGCCATCGTGTTGTTGCCGATGGCGTTGACGTTGCCGTGGCCGGCGGTGCTGTTGCAGCACCCCGAGATGGTGCTGAACGGGCTTGGTGCGGCCTATGACTCGCCGCCGCCGAACCTGATCGTGTGTTCGGTGTTCGTGGCGGCGGCCTTCGCGGCGGCGGTGCTGCGGCCTTCCGCGGCGATGTTGCCGGGGTTGTTCGTGATCATTCTGGCGATCGGGGCGCTGGCGGCGGTCGCGGCGGTGAAGGCCTGGCCGGGGACGCCGCTGGTGATCCTGTCGTGGGGGCTGGTGCAGGTGGTGCTGGCCGGGTGTCAGCGCGGGGTGGCGCCGGGGATCGCGGGGCAGGCTTCCGTTCGTCGGGCTGTGTATGTGGTCGGGGTGGTGACGCTGGTCAGCCTGGGGGTGGCCGGGACGCTCGATCTGCGGTCGGGGCCGTTGCGAGCTGATGGGGGGACTTGGCTGAGTGCCTCGTTGACGGCAGAGTTGGAACGGACCGGGCGGTCGGTGCTGATCCTTGGGGCGCCGACGCGTCAGGTTGCGGGCCGGATGCCTGCGTTCGGGGATGACGATCTGGTGCCGACTACGTCGTCGCCTGCTCGGTTGCGGCGGTGGACGTCGTCGTTGTTGGACGGGTCTGCGAATGCGGTTGGGGTGACGTTGGCGCAAGCGGCGTCGTCGGGGGTGTCCTTTGTGGTGATGCCGTCGTCGGGGGCGGCTGATCGGGTGCGGCAGGTTGCGGGGGAGATGGTGTCGGTGGCGCCGCCTGCGTCGGATGGGCGGCCGGTGTTGCGGGTGAGGTTGGCGGGGATACCGGGGTGTTGTCGGCGCCGGACCTTGCCCGGCGGGCTCGGACTGGTGGGGAGCCGCCGGTTGAGTTGGCGGCTGCGGGGGTGGCGCCGGTGAATGTGTCGTTGCCGGATGTCGCGGTGCGGGTTTCGAACGGTGGGGATGGGCGGGTGCTCGTGCTTGCTGCGGAGGATGAGCCGGGGTGGCGGCTCACGGTGGATGGGCAGCAGGTGCCGGTTGTGCGGGCTTGGGGGCATTTGGTGGGGGTGCCGTTGCCTTCGGCTGCTGCGGAGGTGCGGGTGGAGATGTCTTCGACGTTGCGGGACTTCCTGCTGCTGGCTCAGGCTGCGGCGGCTCTCTTTACGTTCCTGACCGCGATACCGACTCGGCCGGCGGGCTCCGTAGGTGGGCGCGTGGTCCGTGGGTGGGCGCGTTGCGGGCGGCGTGTGGCGGCTGCTTTGGGGCTCCGCCCCAGACCCCGCCAATCTGATCAAGGACCCCATGCGCCACGAGCGGGTTGATGGCACGCCAGTTTGTGCTGGCGGCTGCCGGTTGCGTCGTGGGTTGCGGCTTGTAGGTGCGGCGGCGGTGTCCCATCCGTCTCGTACCAAGAGCGAGCCACGACCGAGAGGGTGTGTCAACCGGACGAAAGCGTGTCCGGTTGACACACCCTCTCGGTCGCAGCAGGGCTGTGGCACGACTCGTGACGGGACCCCACCACCGAAGCCGGGGTTTGCCCGAAGTCGCCTCGGCCTCTCGGCCCTCGATCAACTTTTTTGGTTTACCGCCAACTTGCTGATGAAGGGCGCCTTCGTCCACTTGAGGTGGATGAAAGCGCCCTTCATCCGCGAAAAGCTGCAGGTGTGAGAGGCGACACCAAATGAGATGGGGGGCTAGCCCTCGTCGACGACGTCGGGGTCCAGGCCGAGGTAGTTCGCGACCTGTTCGACCAGCACGTCGTGGACGAGGTCGGCGAGGTCGGCGCCGTCCTTGGCGCGGGCTTCCAGCGGGCGTCGGTAGAGGACGATGCGGGCGCGGTTGTCGGTGGCGGCGGGCATCAGGCGGGCCAGGGGGACGCTGCCGTCCTCGACTACGCCGTCCTCGCCTTCGACCTGCACGTCCGGGCACGTCGTCGACGGCCACGTCGAGTTGGGTGAGCTCGGTGCGCCAGCGGGCCTCGATGGGTTCGAGTGCCTCGATCACGAGGGCGTCGAAGCGTTCGGCGCGGGAGCGGGCGGCGGGGAGGGTGGCTGGGTAGAGGGGGCCGCGCAGGCCTCGGCCGTGTCGGTCCCGGTTGCGTCGACGCGGCGAATCCTGCTGCCGTGAACCCCTTGCCATCACCACAACCGAGCAGCCTAGTTGCTTCGGCCTCCGACCAAACACAGCGTGCCTCACACACAGCCTCGCGAGGACGCGCTATCGTCCCCGATCGTGCGGAGCGTGAGACGGTGCTCGCGAACCGGGTGTGCTAACCCGGCTGTCGCCACGCTCACCTACGCCTATGCGGACTCCACCGCAGTCGTCGGACCGCTTGCCACGTACTCCGAACCGCACAGTTACGACCTGTGCGAGGAGCACGCGATGCGGCTCACGGCGCCGCGCGGGTGGGAGGTCGTGAGGCATCAGGGTGAGTTCGCGGCGCCCGAGCCGAGCGTG
>CAVYAD010000024.1:0-146253 GCA_963766275.1 uncultured Actinomycetota bacterium | reverse complement strand
TCCGATTTCGACTTCTGGGTCGGGCTGTTCGCGCCGGCCAAGACCCCGCCCGAGATCGTCGAACGGCTCTACCAAGCGACCCGCAAAATTTCGGAGTCGCCGGAGTTTCGGAAACAGATGGCGGCGATCGGCGGCGAGCCGCTCGACCCGATGACGCAGCCGCAATTCGGCGCCTATGTCGCGGCCGAGCTCAAGCGCAATGCTGCGATCGCCAAGGCGGCCGGCCTGAAGCCGCAATAGGGAGGACACGCCATGCGACCGTTCGAGGGCATCCGGGTGATCGACGCCACCCATGTGCTGGCGGGGCCGTTCGCGGCCTATCAGCTCGCGCGTGCTGGGCGCCGACGTGATCAAGGTCGAGCATCCCGACGATCCCGACCAGAGCCGCAGCTCCGGCACCGACAAGGCGCTCAACCACACGCAACATGGGCACGGCGTTCCTGACCCAGGCCTCCAACAAGCGCTCGATCGCGCTCGACCTGAAGCAGGAGCGCGACCGCGAGATCCTCAAGAAGCTGGTCGCCACCGCCGACGTGTTCGTCGAGAACTACCGGCCCGGCGCGTTCGAGGCGCTGGGGCTCGGCTACGAGGCGCTGTCGAAGATCAATCCGCGGCTGATCTATGCCTCGTTCTCGGCGTTCGGCCAGAACGGGCCGCGCGGCGAGCAGACCGCCTACGACCACGTGATCCAGGCGACCTCCGGCATCATGGCGATGACCGGCACCAAGGACGTGCATCCGGTCAAGATCGGCTCGCCGGCGGTCGACTACGCCACCGGCATGACCGGCGCGTTCGCGCTCTCGGCGGCGCTGTTCCAGCGCGAGCGCACCGGCAAGCGGCCAGCGCATCGACATGGCGATGCTCGACGTGGCGATGATCCTGATGAGCTCGCATGCTCACCGGCTATCTGCGCAACGGCGCGCATCCGAAGCCGCACGGCAACCGCCATCCGCACGCCACCAACGGCGCGTTCGAGACCAAGGACGGCGCTGGTGATGCTCGGCGCCAGCAACCTGCGCCAGCAGCGCGGCTGTGGACGCTGCTCGGCCGCCCCGAGATGATCAAGAAGACCAACGACGAGCGCGACGCCGACCACGACCGCGAGATCGCGGTGCTGGCGGAGATCATGCTGACGCGCACCGCCGACGAATGGGAGGAGTTCCTGCAGGCCCGCCACGTGCCGGCGGCGCGCGTGCGCACCATGGGCGAGGCGGTCGCCGATCCGCAGCTCGCCGAGCCGCGGCGTCATCCACCGCCACGCCAGGCGGCAACGGCATGGACGGCGCCTTCGGCGTGCCGCTGGCGGCGTTCACGTTCGCCCATGGCGGCCCGCGCATCGACACGCCGCCGCCGACGCTCGGCCAGCACAACGAGGAGATTTGCGAGCTCGGTTGGCGCGAAGGCGGGCGAAGGCTTAGCGCTGTAACACCGCATGACGCGCGGAATGCGGGGTCTATGAGACGTTATGGACTCGGATGCACGTCAATCCGGGCTACGCCGCGAACGTGCCGCCGTGCACGTCGCAGCAGGAGAAGAACAGCTTGCGTTTCGGCGGCGGCGTCTGGCGGCTGCTGCCGCTGACCACGATCTCGCCGTCGGCGATGACATAGGCGATGCCCGGCAGGTCGCCGTGGCCGATGGCGTCGCCGATGCTGGTGCCGGCCGAGCCCTCGACCGGCCCGCAGACGATATGTCCGCCGGCCGGCCCGGCGCCAGGATGCCGACGTCGAGGCCGTGCGCCTTGGCGGTGTTGCCGGTGGCGATGGCGACGGCCTCCGCCGGCGGCACGCCGCAGACCGAGGCGATGTAGCAGATGTTGCGCAGCATGCCGCGCGGGATCACGCCGGTGCCGCCCGGCGTGTCGGTGCCGAGCGTCAGCCGCGCCAGCTGGCCCTTTGCGCGCATCCGCTCGACCGCGCGCTTGGTCGAGCCGTAATTGCCCGACGAGCAGATTTCGATGGCGAACGCACGTGGTGTCGATCACCTTGTCGAGGTCGTCATCGCTCATCGGGATCGGCCCGCCGCTGATGTGGGCGGCGATGTCGGGCTTGAGCCACGACAGGATGTCGTAGCCGCACATCTGCGACGAGGCCCGAGCGCGACACGCCGCCGGTGTGGACCTTGGTGCGGATGCCGCGGGCGCGGCACCATTGCGTGTATTGCAGCGCCTCGTCCTTGTGGGTCGCCAGCGGAAAGAAGATGAACTTGGCGCAGATCGACTTCGCCGCGGCGAGCCTCGCGCACCCGGTCCGACATGCGGTCGAGGTGCAGCTTGCGGGCCGCCTCCTGCAACGCCTTCGCGGACACGTCGACGCCCTGGATCTCGGTGAACTCCGGCTCCTTGACGAGCTCGCGCAGCAGCGCGCCGCCACCGCAGCCGAGGTCGAGCACGCGCTTGGCCCGTGCGTCCTTCAGCGCCTTGATCACGGCCTCCTTGCGCTGTGCGGCAAGGGAGATCTTCGGCTCGGTCAGCGCGTTGTCCAGCTCCTCCGGCTCGACCTCGTCCACCTCGGCGAGGCGTTCCAGCGCGGAGATGATCAACGGCCGCTTGCGCGCCAGGTACCTGGTGGTGATCAGCTCCTTGTCCGGGTGCGTCGCGAGCCAGCCGTCACCTGCCCTGAGCAGCTTGTCGACCTCGTCGGCGGCGACCCAGTAGTGCTTGCCGCCGTCGAGGACGGGCAGCAGCACGTAGAGGTGCTTGATCGCGTCGCTGAGCTTGACCGTGCCGGTGAGCGTGACGTCGCCGTAGCGCGAGTCGCCGTGCCCGGTGATCTCGACTGTCCAGCCCAGCGGCGTGAACAGCTGCTCCGCGAGCCGATACGGCAGCGACGGAATACGGATGACCAGTGGAATCGCCGTCCGCGCGAGCTCGGCGCGGCTGTCGCTGCGGCCGTTCATCGCGGTGCGGAACACGCTGCCGAGCGCGACCGTGAGCAACGACCCGGCCGCGTACGGGCGGTCGTTGACGTATTGCGTGAGCGTGCTGCCGGGACCTCGGACCAGCGCGACGGGGTCGACCTCGAGCAGGAGCGCGACCGTGCACTCCTCGGCCGTCGCCGCCGGGTAGAAGACATGCGCGGTACCCGAGCTGGTCGAGAACGACTGGGCCCGGTCCGGGTGCTTGTGCAGCAGGTGACCGAGATCGGTCGCCGGCTGATGGGTCGTGGTCATGGTGAGCAACACGAGGTCGAGTCTGATCGAGAGTCGCCGTCCGCGCTGCCGAATTAGTGTGGACGGCATGAACCGGCTAGCTGATGCGACCAGCCCGTACCTGCTGCAGCACGCCGACAACCCGGTCGACTGGTGGCCGTGGTGCCCGGATGCGTTCGAGGAGGCCCGGCGGCGCAACGTCCCGGTGCTGCTCTCGGTCGGCTACGCGGCCTGCCACTGGTGTCACGTGATGGCGCACGAGTCGTTCGAAGACGAGGCAGTCGCTTCTCTGCTGAACTCGAACTTCGTCTCGGTGAAGGTCGACCGCGAGGACCGTCCTGACGTCGACGCCGTGTACATGGAGGTCACGCAGGCCATGACCGGCCAGGGCGGCTGGCCGATGACGGTGTTCCTGACACCGGACGCGCGGCCGTTCCACGCGGGCACCTACTACCCGCCTTCGCCGCAGCCGGGAATGCCGTCGTTCCGCCAGGTGATCGAGGCGGTGACGGCGGCGTGGGTCGCGCAGCCGGACGACGTGCTGGCCTCCGCCGCGGCCGTGGTCGACGAGATCTCCCGGCTCGCCTCGCCACTTCCTCCGTCCACTGTGGATTCCGCCGCGCTGTCCGGTGCGGTCGTGTCGTTGCTGGGCGAGTTCGACCGGCGCAACGGCGGATTCGGTGGCGCGCCGAAGTTCCCGCCCGCGATGGTGGTGGAGTTCCTGCTGCGCCACCACGAACGCACCGGGTCGATCCAGGCGCTGTCGATGGCGACCGTGACGGCCGACGCGATGGCGAACGGTGGCCTGTACGACCAGCTCGGCGGCGGTTTCGCGCGTTACGGCGTCGATGCGTCATGGGTCGTGCCGCACTTCGAGAAGATGTTGTACGACAACGCTTTGCTGCTCCGCTTCTACACGCACCTGGCGCGGGTGACCTGGTCCGAGCGGTACTCGCGCGTCGCACGGGACACGGCCGCGTTCCTGGTGCGGGAGCTGCGGACGGCTGAGGGCGGTTTCGCGGCTTCGCTGGACGCGGACACCGAGGGCGTCGAGGGCCTGACCTATGTGTGGTCCTTCGAAGAGCTGGGTGACGCGGCCGAGGCTTTCGGTGTCACCGAGGAGCCGAACTTCGAGGACGGCAAGTCGACCCTGCGGTTCGTCTCGGAGCCGGGCGAGGACGTGCGTGCCTCCCTGCTGGCGTTGCGGTCGAAGCGGCCGCAGCCCGGACGTGACGACAAGGTGATCGCGGCGTGGAACGGCATGGCCATCGCGGCGCTGGCCGAAGCAGGCGCGTTCTTCGGTGAGCCGTCGTGGATCGTGGCGGCCTCGGAAGCGGCGTCGTTGCTGGCGTCGGTCCACCTGGTGGAGGGCCGGTTGCTGCGGACGTCGCGTTCCGGCGTCGCGGGACCGTCCTTCGGCGTGCTGGAGGACTACGGCTGCGTCGCGGACGGTCTGCTGGCGTTGCACCAGGTCACCGGCTCGATCCGCTGGCTCGACCTGGCGTGCGGGCTGCTGGACACGGCGCTGGCCCGGTTCGCCGTGCCGGACTCGCCAGGCGCCTACTACGACACCGCCGACGACGCCGAGTCGTTGGTGCGCCGCCCGGCCGACTCGACGGACAACGCCTCGCCGTCCGGCGCGTCCTCGCTGGCCTCTGCACTGCTGACCGCGTCGTTGCTGGTCAGCGCTCCTGGGCGGTACCGCTCGGCGGCCTCTGACGCCGTCACGCGTGCAGGCCTGCTGGCCGCGCGTGCGCCCCGTTTCGCCGGCCACTGGCTGACCGTCGCGGAAGCTCTGGTCGGTGGCCCCTTGCAGGTGGCCGTGGTGGGAGCGGGGGACGACCCACGCCGTTCATCGCTGTGGGCGGCGGCGGTCGCGCATGTGCCCGGCGGTGGCGTCGTCGTGGCCGGAGAGCCGTCATCAGTCCCGTTGCTGGAGGACCGGCCGCTGGTAGACGAGGCGCCCGCTGCCTACGTGTGCCGCGGTTACGTATGCGACCGACCGGTCGTCTCGGTGGATGCCCTGGTCACTTCGCTGTCGGCGAACACCACTACCTGATTGCAGGCGTAACGTCAGTTACAACGTAATCATGTAATCAGGGGTGGTTGAAATGGGACGTGGATGGCGAGGACGAGGCGGCTGGCAACAGGCTGACCTGCCTCCTGCCGACGACGCGGCAGCCTGGTTCGCGGGCAGGCTCCCGGACGGCTGGTTCACCGGCGCGCCCGAGGTGATCATCGACCGCGAGGAGATCACCGTCGTGGGCACGCTGGCTCCGTTGGAGGGCGAGTTCGACGACGCCTCGCGCGCCGCGGCCGAGGCCGGCCGCATCTACCGCTGGCGCGAGGACACCCGCGCCGAGCGGATCGGATCGCACGCCGAGGCCGAGCACCGCTACGGCCGCAAGGTCGCGTGGGGCGCCGTCCAGGGCGGCACCCGCAGGCTGTTCACCAGCCTCGTCGGTGCCGGTGATGACGCGGCTGCGCCAGCCAGGAGCGCCAGGTGCTCGACACCCTGGTCGCCGCCGGCATCGCCCGCTCCCGCTCGGACGCGCTGGCCTGGTCGGTCCGCCTGGTGGGCAAGCACGCTGACACGTGGCTGGGAGAGCTGCGCGACGCGATGTCGCATGTGGACGATCTGCGCTCGCAGGGCCCGGATCTGACGTGACCCGGTTAATGGAGCGAAGCGCGCGCTTCGCTCCATTAACGTGTGGCACGTGAGCTTCGCGAGTTCCGCCAGGAAGGTGCTCGACACCTCATTGCCGTTGAACGTGCGCATCAACGGCCTGAAAGGCTGTGTCCAGCGCTACCGCCCGATCGGCTTCGCGCAGACGCTGAGCTTCCTGGAAACGGTGGCGGGCAACTACGGCTCGGATCCGGATGCCCTGCCGCGGGCGTTGGATCTCCTGCGGGCGAGTCACACCGCCTGGCAAGCCGAACTTCACGCGTACAGCCTGCTGAGGCGCCGCGCCAAACAGCTCGGCTACCGCGTGCCGCACTCTGCTTCGCACAACCCGAACAAGCCGTTGTGCTGGCACGGCGCACCGCGTGAGGCAGCCCTTCACGCCGTGTGGTTCTGGTACTCGAAAGGCGACTGCGCCGACGTGGACATGCACTGTCTTGGTGCGGCGTTGGCGCAGTGCGGCCGGTTCACCGCCGCGCAGCAGGTGATATTCGATGAGGTGCATGCCGGGCTGAGGGAGCGCCACGCAGCCGAAATCGACACCCGTGACTACTCGACTTCTCACGAGCTGCGCACCTTGCTGGCGGTAGCGCGGCAGATGGCGGTCGTCACCGGTAACGCCTGAGCGCTCAGCCGCGAACCTCTGGCCGTGAGGTTCCCGGACATCGATTACGCCCGTAGGCAGGTGCGACGCGTCCTGCGCGAGGGGGCGCACGGCCGTTCAGCGGCCTTGCGCGCGGTGGCGACAGACGGGCCGACCGACGAGCTCGCGCGTGCCTACCGCGCCTCCTACCACTGGCTGGCACGGCAGGAGGGGCGCAGACGTCGCGTCGACGGTTTCGTCAGCCCGTTGCTCGGAGTCCTCCTCTACGTCCCGTTTCTGGCCCTCACGCTGCCCCTCGGTCATCGGTCCGTGCTGGCCGTGTTCGCCTATCTCTGTGGCGCGTTCGTCGGGTCGCCGCGGCCTTCGTGCTGCTCCTGCTCATCGGCAGGATGGCGACGCGATGGTTGTTGCTGATCTCAGTGTCGTTCGTCGCGGGGCAACTCGGCGGCGCCTACCTGCTGTGGCGTGAGGTCGGGTCGACCACCGAACTGCTGGACCGGATCGCCGCGAACGTCTGGTCGGCGATGCTCGCCGGACTTGTCGTGGCGCTGCTGCGAACCTCGTCATCGCGCCGATCTCGTTCATGCGCGCGTGGCTGGAGATCCGGCGGATGGCCCGCACACAACCACGAACCGCACTCCTGCACCGTCTGTTCGCGCTGACCCTCGTGCTCACCGAGCCCCGCACGCTCACCGATCGCCGCATTCTGTTGCTGCGCATGCTGAGCCGCGCCGCCCTGGTGCTGGAAATGGGACTTTGGCGCGAGGTCCACCTCTCGAACCCGTTGAGCCGTGCCACCTGGCGCGACCGCTGCCGTCAGTGCGCGCAGCACCTGCGTTCCTTCGACCTCGCGATCGTGCTGCCGCGTGCGGACACCCGCGAGTACCTGCTGGCCGAGGTCGTCGGACTGATTCACGTCCTGGTGCGCGGCGCCCTCGACGACCTTCCTGTCGCCGATCCGCCTCACCCCCCTGCAGGGTCGCCGCGTCTCCCTGGAGGCGGTGCGCAGCCTGGTGCTGGCCTGATCCCGCTGGCGGCGGTGCTCGGTGCTCGTTACGTCGGCCTCGAACCGTCCGGCGCGCTCGGTGGGGCGTTGGTGGTTGCGACCATCGTCTGGTTCGCGCTGACCGTGCTCACCACGCTCGACGGCCAGGCCGCGAACCGCCTCTCGCTACTGAAGGACGCCGCGGAAGCGATGTCGTCGTTCCTCGGCAAGCCCTGACAACCCTTACGTGGCAACAACTTCCGCTGGACTGTCAGACCCACTTGCTATTGTTGATTTTGGGGGAACCCGGCCGGATTCGTGTGTGTGGTGTGTGCTCCTGCGGAGGCCGATGACGCACCCGAGTGCGACCGTGGCGGCTCCGGCGGCGGACACGAACTGAGGTGCTGCACCCCCAGCAACACGGACGCCACAAGCCCGGACACCGGCATCAGGCCGATGAGCACCCCGGCGCGGTCAGAGCCGAGCCGGTTCACGGAGAAGTACCAGAGTCCGAAGGCCAGCGCCGTCACCAGCACGGCCAGCACCACCAGCGCGAACGTCTGGCGCGCGTCGGGCACCCGCCACCCCTCGACGAACGTCCCCAGCACGGCCCCGATCACGGCCGCCAGCAGACACGTCCAGGTCGCCACGCCCAGCACGCCCAGCCGCCGCACCACTCCCACGGCGAACAGCGTGAAGCACACCTCGCCCGCCATCGTGAGCAGTGCCAGCACCAGGCCGGGGCCGTGCCACGCGCCGCCGCCGGACAACACCACCACGCCTGCCGCCACCACCACCGCGCCGACAACGGCTGCCGTGGACCGTTTGCGTGCCAAGAGCGCCAAGGCAATCGGCGAAGCGCCCATCACCGCGGCCACGAAGCCCGGCTCGGCGTAGCGCTGCGCGGCGATCAGGAGGGCGTTGAAGCCGAGCATCCCGGTCGCGACCACGCCGAGGAGCGGGAGGATGTCGCGCAACGATGGCATCGGCAGACGGCGCGCCACCAGCAACAACACGGCCGCGCCTAGTGCGTAGCGCATGGCCTGGCCGGTCAGGACCGGGTAGCCGTCCAGCATCCCCGTGATCGGAACGGACGCCCCCACGATCGTTGCCGCTGTCGCTCCCGCGGCCACCCCGAGTTTCATGTCCAAGAGCCTCGCCCCGAACTGGTCCAGGTTTAAGCTCCACTTCGATGGCTGCTAACTGGACCACTTTTCGCGAGCTGCTGTTGCCCGAGCATCAGCGGCGCCGTGGCGTGGAGGTGGCGTTGCGCCGGGCGATCCGGGACGGGCGGCTCGCTCCCGGCACGCGGCTGCCGTCGAGCCGCGACCTGGCCGCGCAGCTGGAGGTCGCGCGGGGCACCGTGACGTCGGCGTACACGCAGCTCGTCGCCGAGGGGTACCTCACCGCTAAGAGAGGTTCGGGGACGACCGTGGCGAGCCTGGGGCCCGCCGGCGTGTGTGGTGTGCCCGAGCCGCCGCCGCGATGGCGCTTCAACCTGCGGCCCGGACTGCCCGCGCTGAGTGCGTTCCCTCGGGCCGAGTGGGTCGCCGCGCACCGGGCGGCGCTCGCCGGACTCGCGGACGAGGATCTTGCCTACCCGGACCCCGCCGGTTTTGTGGGGCTGCGCAAGGAGATCGTCGACTACCTGGCGCGCGTGCGGGCGGTCATCGCGCGGGATGCGGTGATCACGAACGGCGCGGCGGACGGGTTGCAGCTGACCGCGCGGTGGTTGGACGGCAGCATCGCGATCGAGGAACCCAGCCATTTCGGCGGCGAGAACATGCTGCGATCGCATGGCCTCAGAACCGTTCCGATTCCCGTTGACGACAAGGGGATCCGGGTCGATCTACTGTCCAAAACGGACTGCAAGGCGGTGCTGGTGACCGCCGCACACCAGTTCCCGCTCGGTGTCGTGCTGCATCCGGAACGGAGGCGGGCGCTCGTGGAGTGGGCTCGCGAGAGTGACGGGTTGATCATCGAGGACGACTACGACGCCGAGCACCGGTACGACCGGCCGGCGTTGGGGGCGTTGCAGGCGCTCGCGCCGGAGCACGTGGTGTACCAGGGGACCACGAGCAAGGTGCTGGCACCCGCGCTCAGGCTCGGGTGGCTCGTGGTGCCCGAACGGATGCGCGACGACATCGTGAATCGCAAGCGGTACAACGACATGGGCACCGGCACGATCCCTCAGGCCGCATTCGCGCACATGCTGCGCACGGGCGGCTATGACCGCCATCTGCGGCGGACGCGCGCGCTCTACCGCAAGCGGAGGGACGCGTTGTTGGAGGCTGTGGCGGAACACCTGCCGTTGTGGCAACCCATCGGAGTCGCGGCCGGTCTGCACGTGGTGCTGCGCATGCCCGACGGTACGGATGACCTCGCGTTGAAGAGCGCGCTCGAGGCGCGTGGAATCCACGTGTGGGCACTCGCGCAGTACACGCGCACGCCGATGTGGCCCGGGCTGGTGCTGGGCTACGCGGCGCTGACTCCTGACCGCCTGCGCGAAGCGGTCAGGGAGATCGCGCTCGTCTCCGGTTAGAGGAGGTGCTCGCGCAGCTCCTCGACGCCGCCCTGCAGGAGGTGCTCGCGCTTGTCGCTGACGTCGGGGCCGACCGTGGTGACGGTGACAGCGGCGGCCGTGACGAGCAGTGCGGCAGCGATGATCTTGATAGCTCGCATGACGAGGTAAACCCCCAGGTAGAACGGTCGTCCAGCTCAGCCTAACCTGAGCCTCCAGAAATTGTCAGTGCGCGGGTGCACCATGAGACCGTGCACCTTTCCGAAGTAGTCGACACGTCGGCCGCGGTGGCGGCGACCCGGTCGCGCCTGGCCAAGGTCAAGGCGCTGTCGGCGTTGCTGCGCGGGGCGACGCCCGATGTCGTGATCGCGGTGGTGTCGTTCCTGATCGGCACGCCGCGGCAGGGTCGCATCGGCGTTGGCTGGCGCACGGTCGTCGACCAGTCCGGGCCTCCCGCGGCCACGGCGAGCCTCACGGTGGCCGAGGTGGACGCCGCGCTGGGCGAGCTGGCCGGGACGGCGGGCAAGGGTTCGGCGCAGCGCCGGGTCGACCTGCTGGCGGCCCTGTTCGGCCGGGCGACGGAGGCGGAGCAGGACTTCCTACGCCGCCTGCTCACGGGGGAGCTGCGGCAGGGCGCGCTCGAAGGCGTGATGCTGGACGCGATCGCCTCGGCCGCGGACGTGCCGGGCGAGACGGTGCGGCGGGCGTTCATGCTGTCCGGCCGATTACCGGAGACGGCGGTGGCCGCGCTGGACGGCGGCGCGGCGGTACTGGAGGCGTTCCGGCTGGAGGTCGGACGTCCCCTGCGGCCGATGCTGGCCTCACCCGCGGAGTCGCTGGACGAGGCGCTGGCCGAGGTCGGCAGCTGCGTGGTGGAGCACAAGCTCGACGGTGCGCGCATCCAGGTGCACCGCTCGGGCGACGAGGTCCACGTCTACACCCGCACGTTGCGCGAGATCACCAAGACGGTGCCCGAGCTGGTCGAGCTCGTTCGCGGGCTGCCGTGCACGTCGGTGGTGCTCGACGGCGAGACCCTGGCGCTGACCGACGAGGGGAGACCCCGCCCGTTCCAGGAGACGATGAGCCGCTTCGGCGCGCAGGACGAACGCGAGCTGCTGCTGCACCCGTACTTCTTCGACTGCCTGCACCTCGACGGCAAGGACCTGCTCGACGAACCGCTGCGCGACCGCCTGGCCGCGCTCCGGCAGGTGGCGGGCCGGCACGTCATCCCCGGCGTGCTGGACCCGTCGCCCGAGGAGGCCGCCGCCGTCGTCACGGCCGCGATGGCCGCGGGCCACGAGGGCGTGATGGTGAAGTCGCTGGCCTCGCCGTACGCGGCCGGCCGCCGCGGCAAGGCGTGGCTGAAGGTCAAACCGGTGCACACGCTCGACCTGGTGGTGCTCGGCGTCGAGTGGGGCAGCGGCCGCCGCCGCGGCTGGCTGTCGAACCTGCACCTGGGCGCCCGCGACCAGGACGGTGGCCCGCCGGTGATGGTCGGCAAGACCTTCAAGGGCCTCACCGACGAGCTGCTCACGTGGCAGACCAAGGCACTGCAGGAGATCGCCACCGAACAGAACGACTGGGTGGTGACGGTCCGCCCGGAGCTGGTGATCGAGATCGAACTGGATGGAGTGCAGGTCTCGCCGCGCTACCCAGGCGGCGTCGCACTGCGCTTCGCCCGCGTCGTGCGCTACCGCCCGGACAAGGACCCGTCAGAGGCGACGACGATCGAGGAGGTGCGGGCACTTCTGCCCACCGCACAACCGAATCCCGAGGCCTGATCGCCGCCAGGTTGGCGGCGTGGGGGACATCGAGGGGGCACGATCCGGGTGATACCGGACCGGTCTGATCGGCACGAAAATCGCGTGCGGCCCGCCGACCTGCGGCAATAGCGTCAGGCCAGTGACCCATGCTGCCGCGTTGCTCAACGCCTTCGACACCCAGGCTCGCTCCGCCGAGTGGCAGGTGTACCCCGACGCCGTGTACGACGCTCCCGTCCACCGGGTGGCCTGGGACCACCGCCGCGGCTTCATCGGCGGCCCACCCGACCTCGGGGTCGACGGCGCCGAACTGGACACGTTGATCACACGCCAACGCGACTTCTTCGCCGCCCGCGGCCAGGCCGTCGAGTGGAAGACCTGGGGTCACGACAAGCCCGCTGACCTGCCCGAACGGCTGACCGCCGCCGGATTCGTCTCCGACGGCCGCGAAACCGTCCTCATCGGCCTCGCCGACGAAATGGCGGCACCGGTCGTCCTCGAAGACGGAATCGTTCTGCGCGAGACCAAGGAGGAAGCCGACCTGCATCGGCTGGCGGCCACCGCCACCGAGGTGTTCGGCCGGGACAGCAGCTGGCTCGCCGACTACCTGATCGAGAAGAAGGACGACCCGAACACCGTCGTGGTGATCGCCGAGGCCGACGGCCAGGTGGTGTCGTCCGCACGCCTGGAGATCGTGCCGGGCACCGAGTTCGGTGGGCTCTGGGGCGGCGGCACGCTCGCCAAGTGGCGCGGCAAGGGCATCTACCGCGCGCTCGTGGCGCACCGTGCGCGTGTTGCCCTCGCACAGGGCATCAAGTACCTGCAGGTGGACGCGACCGAGGACAGCAGGCCGATTCTGGAGCGTCTTGGGTTCGTCGTGGTCACCACGACCACGGGCTACGTCTGGACGCCGTGACGCGGCTGACTGCCCAATCGAGATGCTGCGGGTACCGTCGTGGCACGTGCGGTTCATCGAAGGGCATCGACCCTCTTACGACCTGACCTACGACGACGTGTTCCTCATTCCCGGCCGTAGTGCCGTGGAGTCGCGGTTCGGCGTCGATCTGTCCACCTCGGACGGCACCGGGGCCACCATCCCGATCGTCGTCGCCAACATGACGGCGGTGGCCGGGCGGCGGATGGCCGAGACCATCGCGCGGCGCGGCGGGCTGGTCGTCATCCCGCAGGACGTGCCCACCGAGGCGGTCGCGGAGATCATCGCGTGGGTCAAGTAGCGGCATCCGGTGTGGGACACGCCGCTGACGCTCACCACGGGCGACGCCGTGGCGGACGCGTGGAACCTGCTGCACAAACGGGCGCACGGCGCGGTGGTCGTGGTGGACGACGGTGGCCGGCCGATCGGTGTCGTCGACGAGGCGGCGTGCACGGGGGTCGATCGGTTCGCGCGCATCGGCGACGTGATGAACACCGACGTGCTGAAGCTTCCACTGGACACCAAGCCGCAGGATGTCTTCGACCAGCTGCACCACAGCGCGCACAAGATCGCGCTGGGCATCGACGCCGAGGAACGGCTCAGCGGGGTGCTGACCGAACTGGCGGCTCTCAGGGCTGAGGTCTACCGGCCCGCGACGGACGGTGAGGGCAAGCTGCGGATCGCGGCGGCGGTCGGGGTCAACGGCGATGTGCGGGCCAAGGCGGAGGCGCTGGTCAAGGCCGGTGTGGACGTTCTGGTCGTCGACACCGCGCACGGCCACCAGGAGAAGATGCTCACGGCGTTGCGGGCCGTGAAGGAGGCCAATCCGGGTGTTCCGATCGCCGCGGGCAACGTCGTCACGGCCGAGGGTGTGCGGGACCTGGTCGAGGCGGGCGCGGACATCATCAAGGTCGGCGTCGGGCCCGGCGCGATGTGCACCACGCGCATGATGACCGGGGTCGGCAGGCCGCAGTTCAGCGCCGTCGCGGAGTGTGCGGCGGAAGCGCGCAGGCTCGGCAAGCACGTGTGGGCCGACGGTGGCGTGCGGCACCCGCGCGACGTGGCCTTGGCCCTCGCGGCCGGTGCGAGCAGCGTGATGGTCGGCAGCTGGTTCGCCGGCACCTACGAGTCGCCCGGCGACCTGCAGCGTGACGAGCGTGGAAACCTCTACAAGGAATCCTTCGGAATGGCGTCGAAACGCGCTGTCACCGCCCGGACGCGGAGCGACAACGCGTTCGACCGGGCCAAGAAGGGGCTGTTCGAAGAAGGCATCTCGACTTCGAAAATGCGCTTGGACCCGGCGAGCCCGAGCGTGGAGGATCTGCTGGACGCGATAACGTCCGGCGTTCGCTCGGCCTGCACGTATGCGGGCGCGACCTCGCTGGAGGAATTCCACGAAAAGGCTGTGCTCGGCATCCAGTCGGCGGCTGGGTTCGCTGAGGGCAGGCCATTGCCAGGGGGATGGTGAGAATGGACGAAGCGGCCTCGGTAAGAGATCTCCGCAAAGTCTACAAAACGGGACAAAAGCCCGCGGTGGACGGACTGAGCTTCACCGTCCGCCGCGGCGAGGTGTTCGGGTTGCTCGGTCCGAACGGCGCGGGCAAGACGACCACCGTCGGCGTGCTCACCACGCGTGTCCGTCCCACGGCGGGGCAGGCGCTCGTGGAGGGCGTCGATGTCGTGGCCGAGTCCAAGCGGGCTCGGCAGCTGCTCGCGGTCGTACCGCAGCGCAACAACCTCGACCGCGCGCTCAACGTGCGGCAGAACCTGCTGTTCCACGCGGCCTACCACGGCATGGGCGCCACGGAACGCAAGCGCTTGGCGGACGACATCCTCGAGCGGATGGGCCTGAAGGACCATGCGAAGGCGCTCGTGGACACGTTGTCGGGAGGTCAGGCGCAACGGCTGATGATCGCCCGCGCGCTGATGCACCGTCCGAAGGTGCTGTTCCTGGACGAACCGAGCACCGGCCTCGACCCGCAGGCAAGGCTCTTCGTCCACGAGCGCGTCGCCGCACTGCACGCGGAAGGCGTCACGGTCGTGCTGACCACGCACGACATGGACGAGGCCGCGAAGCTGTGCGACCGCGTCGGCATCGTCGACCACGGCAAGCTGCTCACCCTCGACACGCCCGCCGAGCTCACGAAGAGCCTGCCCGGCAGCAACACGGTCAGCGTCACGGTGAGCATGAACGGCCACGAGCCGAAGAAGATCAGCACCGGACTGTCCGAAGTGGACGGAGTGAAGCGGGTCGAGGAGGTTGGCAGCATGTTCCGCGTCTACACCGACGTGGACACGGCGATCACGCTGCCCGCGGTGCTCAACACGTTGCGGGACCTCGACGTCGTCGTCAGCGACGTCGCGATCGGCAAGCCCAGCCTGGAAGACGTCTTCATCCACCTGACCGGCAGGGAGCTGCGGTGAGCCAACTCAGGACGTTCAACGCGATCCTGTGGCGCGACGTCTTCGTCACGGGCCGCGAGCTGCCGAGCTTCCTCGCGCAGGTGATCATCCAGCCCTTCTTCATCCTCTTCATCTTCGCCAAGGTGCTGGGGGACATCGGGTATGTCCAGGACGACTTCGCCCAGGTGTTGCTGCCCGGCATCATCGCGATGAACGGGTTCCTCGGCGCGTTGCAGAACACGACGCTGCCGCTGGTGCTCGACTTCTCGTGGACCCGCGAGATCGAGGACCGGCTGCTCGCGCCGATCTCCATCCCGCTCGTCGCTGTCGAGAAGATCGTGTTCGGTGCGCTGCGCGGGCTCGTCGCGGCGGTGCTGATGGTGCCGGTCGGGTTCCTGATGCTCGACATTTCCTGGCCGTGGGCGGGCCTTCCCGGCGCGTTCCTGGTGATCGTGCTCGGCTGCCTCGCGGGCGCGGCGGTCGGTCTGGTCATCGGCACTTCGGTGCCTGCGAGGCGGATCAACATCATGTTCGCGGTGATCCTGACCCCGATCCTGTTCACGGGTTCCGCGCAGTTCCCGTGGCGATCGCTGAGCGACGACCTGTTGTGGTTCAAGGTGGTCTGCGCGCTCAACCCGCTGACGTACGTGAGCGAGGGCATGCGCGCGGAGCTCGTGCCGGGCGTACCGCACATTCCGTACCTGATCACGCTGCTCGCGCTCGTGGTGTCGATCGCGGGGTTCGGTGCGCTCGGTCTGCGCGGCTTCATGAAACGCGCACTCGACTAGGACACGAAAAACGGCCCCGCGCAACGGATTGCGCGGGGCCGTCGTCCATTCAGGACCAACTCAGGAAGCGTAGTCCTCTTCCAGCATCTCGGTGACGAGCGCCGCGATCGGCGACCGCTCCGAACGCGTCAGGGTGACGTGCGCGAAGAGCGGGTGCCCCTTGAGCTTCTCGATCACCGCGGCGACGCCGTCGTGCCTGCCTACCCGCAGGTTGTCGCGCTGCGCCACGTCGTGCGTCAGCACCACCCGCGAGTTGCTGCCCAGTCGCGACAGCACGGTCAGCAGGACGTTGCGCTCCAGCGACTGCGCCTCGTCCACGATCACGAAGGAGTCGTGCAGCGAGCGGCCGCGGATGTGGGTGAGCGGCAGGACCTCGAGCATTCCGCGGTCCAGCACCTCCTCCAGCACAGCCTGGCTCACCAGCGCGCCGAGGGTGTCGAACACCGCCTGCGCCCACGGCCCCATCTTCTCGTTCTCGGAACCGGGCAGGTAACCGAGCTCCTGGCCGCCGACCGCGTAGAGCGGGCGGAAGACCACGACCTTGCGGTGCTGCCTGCGTTCCATCACGGCTTCGAGCCCGGCGCACAGCGCCAGTGCCGACTTGCCGGTGCCCGCACGTCCGCCCAGCGAGACGATGCCGACCTCGGAGTCCAGCAAGAGATCCAATGCGATTCGCTGCTCGGCTGATCTGCCGTGCAGCCCGAACGCCTCCCGATCTCCGCGAACCAGCTTGATCTGCTTGTCCGCGGTCACCCGGCCCAGCGCACTCGACGTGCCGGCCAGCATCCGGAGACCGGTGTGGCAGGGCATTTCGGCGATGTGCGAAAGGTCCTCGTACAGGGTGGGGTCGACGACGTTCTCCTTGAACAGACCGTCGATCAGCGACTGATCGACGTCCAGGTCGGACATTCCCGTCCAGCCTGACAAGGTCACGTCGTGCGCCCGGTACTCCTCTGCCGGAAGGCCGACCGATCCGGCCTTGACCCGCAGCGGCATGTCCTTTGTCACCAGGGTGACATCGCGCCCCTCAGCGGCAAGGTTGAGCGCGCAGGCGAGGATCCGGGCGTCGTTGGAGTCCGTTCGGAAGCCTGATGGCAACACCTCCTGGTCGGAGTGGTTGAGCTCGACGTGCAAGGTGCCTCCCAGATCCCCTACGGAGATCGGTGAATCGAGGCGACCATGCCGCAAGCGCAGGTCGTCGAGCAGGCGCAGGGCCTCCCTCGCGAACCAGCCCAGTTCGGGATGGTGGCGCTTGCCCTCCAGCTCACTGATCACCACGAGCGGGAGCACGACCTCATGCTCCGCGAAACGGGTGGGTGCGAGCGGGTCGGACAGCAGTACCGACGTGTCCAGCACGTATGTGGTGACGGCTGGGGCGGCGGACTTGCGCCTGGAGGAGGAACTGCGCGATGAGCCTGAGGAACGGCTCGCGGGACGTCGTGCGTTCACGGCAACTCCCTCACGAACGCGGCACCCGCGTCCGCTCCTCGCTGGGCCAGGCACAACCCTGATTGATCGTCTCGCCTTCTCAGGCGGGTCGACCACGAGGGCCGGGTGCCGGCCCCCTCGCGACGTTGTCTGCCACGATCAGGACCTCCCTGCGCGGTCCGCAGTGGTCGCGTCCCGCCACTTTCGAAGTTACCTGCGGTGGTGCCCCGTCTGCACGAAGCCACACAGGTGAATCCCGATTTGTCATCTGCCCGAAAACAGAACGAAACGTGACCGCAGACGTGTTTTTGCTGGTCAGACCCCGTTTTCCTGGGTGTTACGCGCCAGCCACGACAGACCGTCCCTGACCTGGGATTCGAGTGATTTCGGCACCAGAGGCTCGTCGAGAAGTCTCAGATAGCGGGAGTCGAGCGATTCGCCGGGCGCGCGGACGTCGAGCCAGGCCTTCACCAGACGCACTCCCTCGACGTAAGTGGTGGTGTACGCGCGCCACAGCGGATCGGCCAGAAAGCGCACCATCTGCCGTGCCCGGCGGTCCGGGATTAGCAGCCACCTGCGCAGATACGCAACCACGTCATCCGAATCCGCACCCCGATCGTGTAGCAGCAGCGCGGCGTCCTGTCGGACCGTGAGCAGGCCTGATGCCGCCGACTCCACCTTTTCGGACAGTTCGCCGTCCATTCGCAACCCCAGGTCGCGGAAGATGCCCTCGGTCCACAGTCCCCAGCCCGGCCCGACCGCGGCGTGCAGCCCGAGGTCGGCCATGCCCTCGGCCATCAGGCACTGCGGCGTGTTGATCAGGAAGATCGACTGCTCGGCGTGTCCGCGCTGCTCGACGAGGCCCGCCTCCTTGCGGCAGTGCTCGGTGTGATGGCCCGGATAGGACTCGTGCGCGACGAGATGCGGCAGGTTCGACATGCGGTGGCCGAGGTCGGCGTTGATCGCGACCCGGCTGCGGTAGCCGCCGAGGTAGTAGTTGAAGCCGCTCCACGGCTTGTTCGTGACGACCTGGTACTCCACGATCTCCTGCTCGGGCAGCGCGTACTTGCGCCGCACGCGGTCCCGCAGAGCGCTCGACAGGGCCTGTACGCACCCCTGGAGCCGCCGTGTGGGCACCTCGTCGTCCGCACGGAAGTCGCCGAGCCGGTCGGCGAGTGATCCGCGGCCGGGCAGCAGGACGTCGAGGTTGCGGTGCGCCTGCGCGTACGCGTCCTCCTCACCTGGCCGGACGCGCACCTGGAAGTACTGCTCCACCTCGTCGACGAACGTGATGCGCTCGCCGGCGAGCTTGCGCGCGGTGCACTCCAACGCCCTGAGGTGCGCGTCGAGGAACTGCTTGCGTTGTTCGGCCAGATCGCTGCCGGGGAGCTCCTTGCGCAGCTCCCACGCGTGGGCCGCCAGGGCCTTGGGGTCCAGGCGCGGCTCGTTGTCGACGGCGCGGCTCAGCGCGGGGTCGCCCGGTGAACGAGTCCACGAATCCGGACACGAGGCGCCCGAGCCGCAGCCCCAGCACCAGATATCCGCGCACCAACTCACCAGCGTCCATGAGCCGGAGAGCTTAGAGCGTCTACCACAGGGCCTTACTCGCGACCGAATCGTGAATCGAAGACCACCTGATGGGGGAATGTTGTTGATCTTGGCGTCACACAATGGGGTCAACGGGCGCGCCAATCGAGATCGAGAGCGATAGCTTTTGCGCCCGAGGACCCCACCGTCCGGAGATCCCCGAAGACTCCGGAAATGACGGGGATGACCCGACATGAAGGAGAATGACGTGCTGAAGAAGACTGCCGCTGCGTTCGCAGCAGCCGCTGCTCTGTCCATCGCCATCGCCCCGGTCGCCCTCGCGGGCGAGGGCCACGGTGGCCACCACTGGAAGAACGGCCCGCTGCTGGTCCTGCTGAACGGCAACAACCTCAACGGCACGATCGGTGCCTGTGGCAACAACGTCGGTGTCTTCGGTGGCGCCGTGCCGATCAACTCCCCGTCGATCACCGAGACGTGTGCCGCCGGCGGCATCGTCGACGAGGGCTGATCTCGCTCTTGGTTCTGCGTCTGGGGGCGTCATTTCTGGCGCCCCCAGATCTGTTTCACCCCGTTAAACCTTCATGAGGAGAAAAATCGTGCTGAAGAAGGCTGTCGCCGCCCTCGGTGTGGCTGCCGCGTTCCTGGCCGCTGGTAGCCCCGCGATGGCCGTTCAGGGCCACGAGTGGGAGAACGCGCCGCTGCTGATCGTCGGCAACGCGAACAACCTGAACCTGGTTGGCGGCGTGTGTGGCAACAACGTCGGTGTGTTCGGCGGAGCGGTTCCGGTGAACTCGCCCTCGATCACCGAGACCTGTGCCGCCGGCGGCATCGAAGATGGCGCCGAGTGGGGCGACGACGACTGATTTCGTCGTCTGAACCAAGGGGCGCCCACCGTCACGGTGGGCGCCCCTTTCAGTTGCTCAGTTCCCGTACCTGCGGTGGCGTTTGGCGTACTCGCGCATCGCCCGCAGGAAGTCCGTGCGGCGGAAGCCGGGCCAGTACGCCTCGCAGAACCAGAACTCCGAGTGCGCGGACTGCCACAGCATGAACCCGGAAAGCCGCTGCTCACCGGACGTGCGGATGATCAAGTCCGGATCCGGCTGCCCGGACGTGTAGAGGTGCTCGGCGATGTGGTCGACATCGAGCACCTCCGCCAGCTCCTCGATCGTGCCGCCACGCTCGGCGTGCGACTGCAGGAGCTTCCTGACCGCGTCCGCGATCTCCTGCCTGCCGCCGTACGCGACCGCGACGTTGACCTGGATGCCCGTGCGGTCCTTGGTGCGCGCCGACGCGTTCGTGAGCCGTTCCGCGTGCTCCTTGGGCAGCATGTCGATGGCCCCGACGTGCCGCACCCGCCACGGGTTGCCGTCCGCCGCGAGCTCGTCGGTGATGTCGGAGATGATGTCCAGCAATGGCGCCAGCTCTTCGGCGTCCCGGTTGAGGTTGTCCGTGGAGAGCATCCAGAGCGTGACGACCTGGACACCCGAGTCACCGCACCACTCGAGCAGCTCGAGAATCTTGCGGGCGCCTGCCCGATGCCCGTGCGCGACATCCGTGAACCCGGCCTCGCGCGCCCACCGCCGGTTGCCGTCGAGAACGACGCCGACGTGCTTGGGGACCTGTGTTCCGCTCAACTCACGCCGGAGAATCCACTCGTAGAGGTGGATAGCGACGTCTTTCACACGGGTGCGGAGTGCCACGTCCGAACAGCGTACGCCGTGCAACGTTCATCACTGATCCGTGGTCCGTAACCTACGGTCGCGTAACCTGAGTCCTTGTGACCACAGAGACCCTTCCCCCACAGCCCGGACTGCGGCCGCGCCTGCGTGGATGGCTGCATCTCTGGTCCTTCATCGCTTCCGTCGCCACCGGCGCGACCCTGATCGCCCTGGCGGCGTCCACAGTGTCCGGCCGCGCCGCACTGGCCACCTCGGTCTACGGCGCGACCGTCCTCGGCCTCTTCGGCGTCTCCGCGCTCTACCACCGCGTCACGTGGAAGTCCGACCGCGTACGCACGTGGATGAAGCGCCTCGACCACTCGATGATCTTCGTCTTCATCGCCGGCACCTACACGCCCTTCGCCTTGCTGGCCATGAATCCCGGCACCGGCCGGATCGTGCTGACCGTCGTGTGGATCGGCGCGCTGGCCGGCGTGACCCTGAAGCTCGCCTGGCCGCACGCGCCGCGGTGGCTCGGGGTGCCGATCTACATCGCCCTCGGCTGGGTTGCCGTGTTCGTGCTGCCCGAGTTGCTGCAGCACGCCGGCGTCGCGGCGTTGGTGTTGTTGCTGGTGGGTGGGGCGCTTTACACGGTCGGCGCGGTCTTCTACGCGACTCGGTGGCCCAATCCCTGGCCGTCGGTGTTCGGGTATCACGAGTTCTTCCACGCTGCGACTGTGGTGGCGGCGATCTGCCACTACATCGCCATCTGGCTCGCGATGTACTCCTAGTCCCAGGTGATCGGTGACGGCGCCCGTGACTCGGCGTCGGCTCTGGCCTCGCCGAGCGAATAGTGCGTTCGCGAGTCCGGCAGGAACGTTCCGCCTTCGCGGATGTTGCTGTACGAGACGTAGTAGGCGTGGCCCTCCGCGTCGACCCTGGGAACTTCGCCGATCTCGAGGTCGCCGTTCGCCTTGGCGGTCTCGTACCAGTGGTCGTGGTCGACGCGGACGATGGCCACTGGCATGGGCCTGGTGTGCGCGTACAGCCAGGTGCCTGTGGCCACGATCGACAGTGCTTTCACGTCCAGATCGTCCCACTAGCAGGTACCTCCGGCGGCAAAGCTGAAGTCCGCGCGGACTTTCGCGTCGACGGCCATGGGCAGCCGGATCCGGCCGGAGTCGACCATGTCCCGCACCACGGCCCGGCTCAGCCCGAACCCGGCCGTCAGCAGCTTCTCGACTCGAACAGGTGCCGGGAGCTCGAACCTGGTGAAGACCACGAGCGGCGGCGCGTCCTCGCTGTCGAGCTCGTAGAACGGCATGTCGGTCTCCAGCTGCCAGGTGCCGCGCCAGTCGAGCTGGTAGCCGGACCTGCCCGCGAACGCCGTGTCCATGACCAGGTCCCGGGCCATGGCCGGGTCGTTGTTCTCGAACCTGAGCAGCCGCGAGTGGTCGAGCGCCCGCACGTGGATGCGTTCGTGGACGGGGACTTTCGACGTGCGGCCGCACTGGTCGCAGCTGATCAGCATCCAGACGTCGAGGAGCTTGCCGCTTGCGTTGACCCGGAACTTCTCGGTGGGGTGGTGGCGCTTGGACCTGCACGACACGCAGGCCCTGACGATGGCGGGTAGACCGAGTTCTTTCACCACCCACAGGGCTTTCCGGTCGGGGCCGTCAGAGGGCATGCCAAAACTGCGAAGATGACTCATGGATCCGCCGAGTTTCAGGGTGCACGGATGAGGAATCCCCGCACCGGCTCAGGCGATGCGGGTTTCGGGTGGCACGGCTGAGGGAGACGGGGAGTGACTCGACCCGTCTTCAGCCCGCACGTGCGCTACTGCTCATCGACCCATGTCGGCCATGTTGGTCAACTGGCGGTCGGCCCGGCAACCGGTTTTCCGGCACTTGAGTCCGGCGCCGCGCGAAACGGCGCCGGAACGGTAGGTCAGCGGCCGCCGCGGGCCATGTGCAGGACGTCGAGTGCGGCGTCGAGCTGTTCCTCGGTGAGCTTCGACGGAACGTGGCCGCGTTCCAGCACCACCTCGCGGATGGTCTTGCGTTCCTTCAGGGACTGCTTGGCGATCGAGGCCGCCTCCTCGTAGCCGATGTAGCGGTTCAGCGGCGTGACGATGGACGGCGAGGACTCGGCGTACTCGCGCATCTGGTCGACAGCGGGAACAACGCCCACCAGGACCTTGTCCGCCAGCAAACGCGCGACGGCCGCGAGCAAACGCGCCGACTCCAGTACGTTGCGGGCGATGACGGGCAGCATCACGTTGAGCTGGAAGTTGCCCTGGGAGCCGGCGAACGCGACGGCGGCGTCGTTGCCGATGACCTGGGCCACGACCATCATCGTGGCTTCGGGGATCACCGGGTTGACCTTGCCGGGCATGATCGAGGAGCCCGGCTGGAGGTCGGGGAGGGCGAGCTCGCCGAGGCCGGTGCGGGGGCCGGAGCCGAGCCAGCGGAGGTCGTTGGCGATCTTGAACAGGGCCACGGCGGAGGCGCGCAGCTGGCCGGAGATCTCGACGACGCCGTCCTGGGTGGCCTGGGCCTCGAAGTGGTCGCGGGCCTCGGTCAGCGGCAGGCCGGTGGCGGACGCCAGTTCGGCGGCGACCAGAGCGCCGAACTCGGCCGGGGCGTTGAGGCCGCTGCCGACCGCGGTGCCGCCGATCGGGAGCTCGGCCAGGCGCGGGACGGACGACAGGAGCCGTTCGACGCTGTAGCGGACCTGGGCCGCCCAGGCGCCTGCTTCCTGGCCCAGGGTGATCGGCACGGCGTCCATGAGGTGGGTGCGGCCGGATTTGACCAGGTCGGACCACTCGGAAGCGCGGGAGGACAGCACCGACGCCAAATGCTCGAAGGCGGGGATCACGTCGGAGACCACGGCCTCGGTGGCGGCGACGCGCAGGGTGGTGGGGAAGGTGTCGTTGGACGACTGGGACGCGTTGACGTGGTCGTTCGGGTGGACGTCGCGGCCGAGTGAACGCGTGGCGAGGGTGGCGATGACCTCGTTCGCGTTCATGTTCGATGACGTGCCGGAACCTGTCTGGAAGACGTCGACCGGGAAGTGCGAGTCCCAGGAACCGGAGGCGACCTCGTCGGCGGCGGAGGCGATGGCCGCGGCCACGTCTTCGGGAAGTACGCCGAGCTGGGCGTTCGCGCGGGCGGCCGCGGCCTTGAGCAGGCCGAGTGCGCGGATCTGGGCGCGTTCGAGGCCTCGACCGGAAATCGGGAAGTTCTCGACCGCGCGTTGGGTCTGGGCGCGCCACAATGCGTCGATCGGCACACGCACTTCACCCATCGTGTCGTGCTCGACGCGGTACTCCTGTTCAGACATGCTTCCGAGTCTCTATGGTCGATCACAGCACTGCCACCCACCACTGGCAGAAGGGCACCAACATCATGGAGCGTGACGTCGACCTCCTCGTAGTGGGCGCCGGCCCGACGGGGCTGTTCGCCGCCTACTACGCAGGTTTCCGGGAACTCAACGTCGCACTTGTCGACGCCCTGCCAGAACCGGGCGGCCAGGTCACGGCGATGTATCCGGAGAAGATGATTTTCGACGTGGCGGGGTTTCCCGCCATTCGAGGGCGTGATCTCGTCAACGGGCTGGTGGAGCAGGCGGGGCAGTACAAGCCGACCTACCTGCTCGGCCGCCAGGCGCGCACGTTGGAGTCCACAGAGGACTATCTGACCGTCGGCCTCGCGGACGGAAGCACGATCAAGACCGGCGCTGTGCTGATCACGGCGGGCATGGGCGAGTTCAACCCGCGGCCGCTGCCCGCGGGCGACGGCTGGCTGGGGCGCGGCATGGTGCACTTCGTGCCTGTCCTCAACGAACACGCGGACCAGCACGTCGTGATCGTCGGCGGCGGCGACTCGGCGTTCGACTGGGCGCTCGCGCTGCACCCGATCGCGGCCAGCGTCACGATCGTCCACCGCAGGGCCAACTTCCGGGCGCACGCGGCGACGGTGCGGCAGGTCAGGGAGCTCGGCGTCGAGATCATCACGGACGCCGAGGTGCTGGCGCTGCGCGGCGAGCCGCTGTCCGAAGTGGACGTCAAGGTCAAGGGTGAGGACGTGAAGACGTTGCCCGCGCAGACGGTTGTCGCGGCGCTCGGGTTCACGGCCGACCTCGGGCCGATCGAGTCGTGGGGGCTGGAGCTCGACCACCGCGCGGTCGTCGTGGACACCACGATGAGGACCAAGCTGGACCGGGTCTACGCGGCCGGTGACGTGGCGCAGTACCCCGGCAAGGTCAAGCTCATCGCGACCGGGTTCGGGGAGGCGGCGACGGCGGTCAACAACATCGCGGTCGCGCTCAACCCGCAGGCGCACCTCTTCCCCGGGCACTCCAGCAACGCGAGCTAGCGAGTCGCAGCTCCTCCGGCAGGCCGGTCGCGGTACAGAGCGAGCCGGCCTACCGGGGTGCGCCAGTGCGAAGTCAGGCGGACGACAGGGTCTCTCGGTATCCTCGGCAGCGTTGGACGGCCGGGTTGCGCGTGTCAGGGGGACGCGCAGCGAGCAACCCTGGGGGGATCTGTGATTCACGTTTACTGGGCCGACATGATGCCCGGAACGCCGTGGTGGGTGGGGCCGACCACGCGCGTAAGACCGCCGAGCGTCTACTGGCAGCCGCTCGCCGACCTGGTCGAACGCCGGGTCGACGCCGCGCTCGACACGTCCGGTTGGGGGACCGACGTGCTGGTCGAGCTGACGCTGCCGGAATTCTTGTCACCCGAAGTCGCGGTGACGCCGGGGTTCGCGGTCGTGCAGCTCGCGTTGCCGGACGCGCTCAACGTCAGCCGCGATGTCGAGCGGGTGGTCGCGGCGCTGGAGGAAGGTGTGCACGGCGCGGTCGAACGGGTGGCGCGCCGGCTCGGGGTCGCGTATCTGCGCACGACAGCCGAACCGGGGAGGCTGGAGCATCCGCGGCGCCTCGCCACGCTCGCCGGGCGGTTCGGCGGGACGGTCGCGTTCATCTCGCCGAAGGTCTCGTCCGAGGAGTTCATGGACCTGATCGACGGCGACGAGGTCGAGTGGGAGGGCTACGAGGGCTGGCAGGTGGTCCGCGCGAACCGGGACACGGTGGGACGACCGGTGTCCGATGTGGACTTCAGTGCCGTCGACGTGCCGGTGCTGCTCGACAACCTGGCCGTGAACGAGGCCAACGCGCTCGTCGTCGTGGGCAAGGAGCTCGAACGGCTGGTTGGATGGCTGCCCACCGGCCTCGCCGGTCGCGCCTCGGTCATGGGGCGCGACGACGGGTGCTGGTGGGCAGCCATCGGGTAGAACTCAAGGCAGAACCTGAACCTTCTCGCCGATCGCCAGGTTGTCGTAGAACACCAGGGAGGCGGCAGGTGTCAGGCGGATACAGCCGTGCGACTGGACGTTGACGTCACCCTGGTGGAACGCGATGCCGTTGCTGGTGAAGTACACCGCGTTCGGCATGGGGCCGTTGTAGGGGACGCTCCAGTCGTTCTTCACCTTGCGCAGTACGGAGAACGTGCCGACCGGGGTCTCGTACCCCGGCTTACCGTGACTGATCTGAACCGGGCCGTAGCTCGTCTTGCCGTTGAAGACCAGCCACGCCCGGTTCGAGTGCTTCTCCAGGCACGCTCCGTTGTGGACGGTGCAGCCCGCCTGAGCGGACGCAGGGACCGCGAAACCGAGGAGCAGGAACACCGTCGCGACAAGAACTCGCATCTCGATCACCCCTCTGTGACGGGGTAACCACTATGGGAGAACTTGAACCTTCACGCCGAGTTGATCGTCATGCGACCACCTGGACGGTCTCGCCAATCGAGAGGTTGTTGTAGTAGTACAGCGAGGCTTCCGGGCCGAGGTGGATGCAGCCGTGCGACGGCACGGTCAGCGAGCCCTCGTGGAACGCGATGCCGCTTTCGGTGAAGTACACGGAGTTGGGCATCCAGGCGCTGTACGGCTTGCTCCAGTCCTTCTTCACCTTGCGCAGCACCGGGAACTTGCCCACAGGCGTCTCGTAGCCCTGGCGGCCACTCGTGATCGGCACCGGCCCATAGACGATCTTGTCGCCGCGCACGACCCAGGTCTCGTTCGTGGAGAGCCTGATGCAGGCGCCGTCACTGATGTCGCACGGCGTCGGCTTCACCACCGGTGCGGGAGGCGGGGGCGGAGGCGGAGTCTCCGAAGTCGGAGAAGGAGCGGAAGGCGCCGCAGACGTGGAAGTAGGCACTGAAGACGACGAAGGTGGTGGCGCTGTCGGGGTTTCCGCGAGCACGGCCCCCTGTGCGCATCCCGCAACCGACATCAATACGACCGCCGCGAGCAACATCCGCATGGCGCACCCCCTCGTGAGCTCCATCCCTTGCCGATATAGACGACGGGAGGATCACTCAGGTTGCAGAGCGAGGGCCCGCCTCCCGGTAACGAATGGGAGACGGGCCCTCGGAATACGGTTACCTGGTTACAGGCCGCCGACGTTGCTGCTGACCCACGAGCGGTAGTACGAGACGTCCGCGTAGATCGACGGGGCGGTCGCGCAGGTCGCGCCGCCACCGCTGCGGCTGGTGGCGCCGATCAGCTCCCACCGGCCGGACACGGACTTCACCTGCGGGCCACCCGAGTCGCCGTAGCAGGCGCCCTTGTTGCCACCGGTGTTGTTGGTGCAGATCTCGGAAGCCGCGGCGATGCCGGAGCACCGGCTGTCCGCGACGATCGAGGTGTTGAGCTCCTGCAGGGTCACCGGAGCGCCACAGCCGCCGCGGACCGGGCAGGTCTGGCCCCAGCCGATGATGCGGGTGGCGGTACCGACCGGGCCGGACGCCGCGGAGATCGCGATCGGGGCCTGGCTGACCGAGGTGTTGAGCTGCACGACCGCCAGGTCGGCGGACGGGTGCGTGATGATCCGCGAGGCGCCGGTCACCGTGCCGCCGCTGGTGCGGTTGGTCGTGCCGATCCGGGTGCGGATCGACGACGGGGACGAGCCCTGGACACAGTGCTTCGCCGTCACGACCCAGTTGGCCTTGACCAGCGAGGCACCGCAGAAGTGGCTGCCGGAGGTGCTCTGCAGCGACACCATGAACGAGTAGACCTGGGAGGCGGGGGTGCCGCCCACGATCATCGGCGAGACCTCGCCGTCAGTGGTCGGAGCAGGAGCCGCGGTAGCCGCGACGGCCGAGGCGAGCAGGGCGCCAGCGGCCACGACGACTGCGGAGAACAACGAACGTGCCCTCATCGTTGAGTTTCCTTTCCTGAACCCGGCGCAGGGTTGCCGGGGTCAGTTCGGAAACTAGGGACGAAAGTCACATGGTCACTAGGGTCACTCGGATGGTTACCGAGTGTTCACAGTTCACCGTTTACGGCAGCGGCTGCTGGACGTCCTCGGGCAGATCGAAGTCCACCGAGGCGTATTCGCGCAGCTTGTGCAGGCTGTGGAAGCCGTCGATCAAGCGAACGGTGCCGGACTTCGAGCGCATCACGATGGACTGAGTGGTGCAGCCACCGGCGCGGTAGTGGACACCGCGCAGAAGGTCACCATCGGTGACACCGGTCGCGCAGAAGAAGACGTTGTCACCCGAAACAAGATCGTTCGTGGTGAGCACGCGGGACAGGTCGTGGCCGGCCCCGATCGCCTTCTCGCGCTCCTCGTCGTCCTTGGGCCACAACCGGCCCTGGATGGCGCCACCGACGCACTTGAGGGCCGCCGCGGCGATGATGCCCTCCGGCGTGCCACCGATGCCGATGAGCATGTCCACGCCGCTCGTGGGGCGGGCCGCCGCGATCGCGCCCGCGACGTCGCCGTCGGAGATGAAGTGGATGCGGGCGCCGGCCTGACGCACCTCGTGCACGATCTGCTCGTGCCGTGGGCGGTCGAGGATGCACACGTTCACGTCGGACACGTCGCTGTGCTTGGCCTTCGCGACGCGGCGGATGTTCTCCACGATCGGTGCGGTGATGTCGATGACGTCGGCCGCCTCGGGGCCGACGGCGAGCTTCTCCATGTAGAACACGGCGGACGGGTCGAACATCGCGCCACGCTCGGCGACGGCCAGCACGGCCAGCGCGTTCGGCATGCCCTTCGCCATCAGCGTGGTGCCGTCGATCGGGTCGACCGCGACGTCGCAGTCGGGGCCCTCACCGTTGCCGACCTCCTCGCCGTTGAACAGCATGGGCGCCTCGTCCTTCTCGCCCTCGCCGATCACGACGACACCGCGCATCGAGACGGTGTGGATCAGCTTGCGCATCGCGTCGACCGCGGCGCCGTCACCGCCGTTCTTGTCGCCACGTCCCACCCACCGGCCCGCGGCCATGGCCGCTGCCTCGGTGACGCGCACGAGCTCCAATGCCAGGTTGCGGTCGGGGGCTTCGCGACGTCGTTCCGCGGGGGTGTTCACCATTGCGCGCCTCCATGCGACTACTCAGCGTGCCGGGTCTGTGATCGGCAAACTGAATCCTTGCACGGGATCACGCCTCGGAAACGTCCTCCTCGACCACAGCGAGAGCTGCATCGATTCGCTCACGTGCGCCGGCGAGATGCTGCTCACACGTCTTGGCGAGCGCTTCACCGCGTTCCCACAACGCGAGGGAGTCCTCCAGCGAGAGGCCACCGGCCTCCAGCTTGCGGACGACCTCGACCAACTCGTCACGGGCGGACTCGTAACCCAGTGTTTCCGAACTCACGCGGACTGGCTCCTCAGGCGACTCAGCACGGTCGCGACGGCCAGGTCGTACCCGACGAGAGCCTCCGCGAACTCCTCGCCGTCACCCTCTCGCACCGCCTCGTCGATGAGCGCCTCGGCCTCCGCGACGCGCCGGTACTGCACCGTCCCGGCGGTGGCCTCGCTCAGATCGTGCAACGTGAGGATCAGCGTGCGGCGGCTCTTGGTGTCGCAGTCGCCCACCATCGCCGTCCAGCACTCGGCCGCGGCCCGGTTCGCCGCCTCCGCCTTGTGTCGCAGTCCCGACGCGCAGTCCCCGGCCGCCTCCATGGTCAGGGGCAGGAACACGGCATCACGCATCATCGGTACCTCCCCCTCCTGTGTCGGCTTCCGGGCTGGTCACGACTGCCCGCACTGCTCCGTCAACGACGCGTACCCGCAGCTGTGTTCCGCTCGGGGCGTCCGTCACAGACCGCAACACGCCGTCGGGCCCGTCAGGTGTGACGAGTTGCACAACGGCGTATCCGCGGGCCAGCGTGGCGGCTGGTCCGAGGGTCGTCAAGCGGGCTTTCGTCCCTGACAGGTGGACGTCCTCCCGATCGAGGCGTTGCATAACGGCCCTACGGCCCTGGTCGCGAAGCCGATTCACTTCTTCGGCACGGCGTTCCAGTGGACCGTACGGATCCGAAAGTACTGGTCGGGAGCGCAACGAGTCGAGCAGACGGCGCTCCCGGTCCACCCAGCCGTGCAGCGCGCGGCGGCCGCGATCGCGCATCTGGCGGACCCGTTCACTCTCCTCGGCGACATCCGGAACCACCCGTTTGCCCGCATCGGTCGGAGTCGAACAACGCAGGTCCGCGACGTGGTCGAGCAGCGGGGTGTCCGGTTCGTGGCCGATCGCGGACAGCACCGGCGTGCGGCACGCGGAGACCGCGCGGCACAACGCCTCGTCGGAGAACGGCAGCAGATCCTCCACGCTGCCGCCGCCGCGGGCGATGATGATCACGTCGCACTCCGGGTCCTTCTCCAGAGTGGACAGTGCGGTCATCACCTGCGTCACCGCGGTCGGGCCCTGCACGGCGACGTTGACGACCCGGAAATGCGCTGCGGGCCAACGGTTACGCGCGTTCGTGAGCACGTCCCGTTCCGCCGCCGACGCGCGACCGGTGATGAGACCGATCTTGTTCGGCAGGAACGGCGGCCGGCGCTTGCGGCGCGGGTCGAAGAGGCCCTCGGCGTGCAGCAGCTTGCGCAGCCGTTCCATCCGGGCCAGCAGCTCGCCGATGCCGACCGCGCGGATCTCGTCGGCGCGCAACGACAGCGTGCCCCGGTTCGGGTAGAAGCTGATCTTCCCGTGGATGATCACCCGGCTGCCCTCGGTGAGCTGCAGCTCGCGGACCATCCCGGCGTTGGCGGTGATCGACATCGACATGTCGACACTCGGGTCGCGCAGCGTCAGGAACGCCGTCGAGCTGCGCGCGTTGAGCTGGGTGACCTGGCCCTCGACCCAGACGTCGCCGAGCCGGTTGATCCAGTCGAGCAGCTTGCGCGCCACCGTCCGCACCGGCCAGGGGTTTTCCGGCGTGGATTTCCCGTCGCTCACGATTGGGCTTTGACCGTCGCGATCCGCCGGTTCAACATGCCGACGAACTCGGGCCGCGCGGCGTGGTCCTTCTCGTAGTGCAGCAGCTCTTCGAGGTTGTCGACGCTGAGGTTCTTCAACCGGGCGCGGAGCTGGGCGATCGAGAGCTCGTCGTAGCTCGGGAGGAACTCCGGCACCTCGGCGAGTGCACGTTCCTCTTCCTCCCACGGATCGTCGACAGCGGGCTCGTCATCCGGGACGGCGGTGACGAGCGTCTCGTCCTCGTCGAACGTCGCCCAATCCGGCTCGTCCTCGACCGGCCTCAGTCCGGAGAGGACATCGTCACCTTTGATGGCGAGTTCGGTCACATGCTGCTGGACGCGCATCGACAACTGCATTGCCTCGCTGACCACCGTGAGGGGGAGTCCGGCTAGCTGCTGCGGCAGCCTGCGCGCCTGTTCGAGGGCGGTCACCGCGAGTCCAGCGGCGATCCGGACCGGCAACGGCAGTGGCTTCATGACCACCAGCCTGCCGTAACTGCGTCTCGAATGCCTAGGAACGGCACTGGGTACCCTGGTGTCATGCCCAAGCGAGTCCTGTTGGCGAAGCCGCGTGGTTACTGCGCGGGCGTTGATCGTGCCGTCGAGACGGTCGAGCTCGCCCTCGAGAAGTACGGCGCCCCTGTCTACGTGCGCAAGGAGATCGTCCACAACGTCTACGTCGTGGAGACGCTGTCCGAGCGCGGCGCCATCTTCGTCAACGAGACGGACGAGGTTCCTGAGGGCGCACTTGTCGTGTTCTCAGCTCACGGCGTGTCGCCCGCTGTGCACGAGGAGGCGGCGAACCGCTCGTTGCGGACCATCGACGCCACCTGCCCGCTGGTGACCAAGGTGCACAAGGAAGCCGTGCGCTTCGCCAAGGAGGACTACGACATCCTCCTGATCGGCCACGAGGGTCACGAGGAGGTCGAGGGCACCGCCGGTGAGGCGCCCGACCACGTGCAGCTCGTGGACACGGCAGAGGATGCGGCCAAGGTCGAGGTGCGCGACCCGAACAAGGTCATCTGGCTGTCGCAGACGACGCTCTCGGTCGACGAGACCATGGTGCGCGTCCGCCAGCTCAAGGACCGCTTCCCGGACTTGCAGGACCCGCCGTCGGACGACATCTGCTACGCCACGTCGAACCGCCAGACCGCGGTGAAGACGATGGCGCCGTCGTGCGACCTGGTGCTCGTCGTGGGCTCGAAGAACTCCTCCAACTCGGTCCGGTTGGTCGAGGTGGCGCTGCAGCACGGCGCCAAGGCCTCCTACCTGATCGACTACGCCAAGGAGGTCGACCCGGCGTGGCTCGAGGGCGTCGAGACCGTCGGCGTCACGTCGGGCGCTTCGGTGCCGGACCTCCTGGTGATGGAGCTGCTGAAGTTCCTCGAGACGCACGGTTACGGCGAGGTCGAGGAGATCACCACGGCGAACGAGCGGATCACCTTCTCGTTGCCGCGCGAGCTCCGCAAGGACCTCGTCCGCTAGCCCAGATTTGGTACGAAGGGCGCTTTTGTCCACCCCAGGTGGACAAAAGCGCCCTTCGTCGTTTTCAGCCGAGGGTGCGGAGGGCCTGGTCGACGCCGGGGCCCCAGGCGATCAGCGGTCCTCGCGCGGCGGGCGGGGGCGGCGTTCGCCTGCCGGGCGTCCGGCGCCTTCCGGACGTGGGCGGCGGGCAGGCGCGCCTTCGGGCCGGGGACGGCGGGCCGGGGCGCCATCGGGACGCGGACGGCGCGGGCGGTCCTCGGAGTCCTCGCGAGCCGGCTTGCGGGCGGGCTTGCTGCGGGCCTTCAGCTCGGCCTTGGCCTCGCGGACCTCGTCCTTGCTTGGCCGGTTCGGGTCCTTCTCCAGGAAGATCCGCAGGATGCCCAGCGCCACGGTGACGGCGGTGGTGATGGCCATGACCGGGAAGCTGTCGATCAGCGGCTTGCCCAGGCCGAGCGCCATCGCGGCGAGGCCGCCCTTCTCCACCCCGCCGGTGAGCATGACCAGGAGCGGGACGGTGGCGGCGAGGATCAGCGGCGGCTGCACCATCGGAGCGAACAGGCTGCGGCGCTGGACCAGCAGGATGCCGGCCAGGGCGCCGACGAAGAACGCGATGTTGAACGTCCAGCCGATGGTCTTGGTGGCGCTGATGTCGACGTACGCGCTGATGGCGGCCGGGACCAGCGCGCACAGGATCGCTGCCCACCACGGAACGCCCTTGAACGACCCGCCGATGGCGAGGTAGTTCCACGGCACGGTGTCGAAGTCCTCGGCCTCGTCAAGTACGGCCTGCCGGTCACGCTGCTCACTCACGCGGCACACGGTAGCCGTTCGGCCATTCGGTGTTCGTTAGTCCGTGGGTTTCTCACCCATAAGCAACCTGCCTGCACGCTCCGTGCGTTTTATGCGGACTGTTCGTCCGCCCTTCGGACCAGCGGCAGTGGCGTGGGGGTGGCGGAGGCTTCGGTCAGTGGCTCCACGCTCGCGCGGAAGCCTTCCAGCGCGTCCAGTTCGCGGCGCCTTGCCGAAAGGAAGCGCTGCAGGTGTGTGGTGGAGAGGTTGACCGCGTCGATGGCGGTGTCGGCGGCCCGGTTGGCCCGGCCGGCCTGCAGACGCACTTGTTCGACGTCCTCGGCCAGCGCCCGTTCGGTCACCGCGAACATCGCCGCGGACGCGATCACCGCGAAGCCGGTCGGGCCGCACAGGAAGATGCGCCGGTCGAGCAGCCAGCGCAGCAGTTCGGGGTCGGTGTCCAGCGCGGCCACGACGGCGCCGTCGTTGGGCACGAACATGATCGTGCCGTAGATCGCGTCCGCCCAGCGCTGGTAGCCCTTGCCCGCCAGCTCGGCGGCGCGGGAGCGGATGTTGCGGACGTGCACGCGCAGGGCGTCCTGACGTTCGCGCGGATCGTCCGTTTCGACCGCTTCGGCCCAGCACGCCATGGACATCTTCGAGTCGACCGGGACCATCCGGCCGCCGCCGACCGTGAGCACCATGTCGGGACGGACCGAGCCGCCGCCTGCCACATCTGTCTGAAGGGTGAAGTGAAGGCCTTCCCTCAGGCCGAGGGCGCGCGCCGTCTCGACGAGCACCTGTTCGCCGAGCTCACCACGGCCGGACACGCTGGAGAACGCCACTTCGTAGCGTTGGAGGGCCACCTGCTGGGCGTCGACGCGCGCGCGTTCGGTCTGGATGGCGTTGAACGCCTCGTCGGTCCGTCGCACACTGTCCTGATAGAGGCGCCAGACGAACACCAGCGCCCCGGCACAGACGAGGGCCAGGACGAGCGAGGCGGTGATGATCACTGCGGTCACGGCACCGATGATGCTCCCTCACCGATGTTGAACTCGATCGGGTGACACGCCGGGAACCCTCCCGGAGTTTTGTCAGACCTCGTCTCTACGGTTGGTGGCATGCGGATCCTGCACACCTCCGACTGGCACGTGGGACGGACGTTCCACGGCCGCGACCTGCTCGTCGAGCAGGAGTCGGTGCTGAGCGGCCTCGCTGACCTGGTCGCGTCCGAAAAGGTCGACGTCGTCGTCATCTCCGGCGACCTCTACGACCGCGCGGTCCCGTCGGCCGACGCGGTGTCGTTGTGCGCGCGCGTCCTGATGCGGATTCGCGCTGCCGGGGCGCGGATCGTCATCACGCCGGGAAACCACGACTCGGCGGCGCGGATCGGGGTGTTCGGCGAGTTCGCGGCGGCCGGTGGGCTGCACCTGCGCACGTCGATCTCGTTGCTGGACAAGCCGGTCGAGCTGTCCGACGAGCACGGACCCGTTGCGGTGTACGGGATTCCGTTCCTGGAGCCGGAACCTGCCCGGCACGTGCTCGGGGTGGCCGACAAGGGCCACGCTCCCGTGCTGGCCGAGGCGATGCGGCGGATCCGGGCCGATCTGGCCGGTCGTTCGGCGCGGTCCGTGGTGCTGGCGCACGCGTTCGTCACCGGTGGGGCGCCGTCGGAGTCCGAACGCACCATCGCGGTGGGCGGCGTGCAGGACGTGTCCATGCAGGTCTTCTCCGGTGTGGACTATGTGGCGCTGGGGCATCTGCACGGGCCGCAGACGCTCGCGGAGAACCTGCGGTACTCGGGAAGTCCGCTGGCGTACTCGTTCTCAGAGGCGCGGCACCGGAAGTCGGTCTGGCTGGTGGAACTGGACGCCGGTGGGCTGGTCGGCGTGGAGCGGCGGGATCTGCCGGTGCCGCGGTCGTTGGCCACCGTGACGGGGACGCTCGCGGACGTGCTGTCCGATCCGGCGCACGTTCCGTTGGAAGATCATTTCTTGTCCGTCGTGCTGACGGACCAGGTGCGGCCGATGGACGCGTTGCGGCAGCTGCAGAAGCGGTTCGAGCACGCAGTGCACGTGGAGTGGCGGCCGGAGCAGGGGCAGCAGCACTCGATGACCTACGCGGAACGGGTGCGGGGCCGGACCGACGAGGAAGTGGCCTGCTGCTTCGTGTCGGACGCGCGTGGATCCGAGCCCACGGAGGCGGAGAAAGCGTTGCTGCGTGAGGCTTTCGCGACGGTGGCGAGGGAGCAGGAGCAATGAGACTGCATCGCCTCGAACTGACCGCGTTCGGTCCGTACCCGCGTCCCGAGTTCGTCGACTTCGACCAGTTGGGCGCGGACGGGCTGTTCCTGCTGCACGGCGACACGGGCGCGGGCAAGACGACGCTGCTCGACGCCGTGGCGTTCGCGCTGTTCGGCCGCGTGCCGGGCGCGCGCGGCGACGTGAAGAAGCTGCGTTGCGAGTACGCCGACCCGGAGATCCCGACCGAGGTGTCGCTGGAACTGACGGTGCAGAGCCGCCGGTTCCGCATCGTCCGCTCGCCGGAGTTCGACCGCCCGAAGAAGCGCGGCGGCGGCTTCACCACCCAGCCCGCGAAGTGCTCGCTGACGTGGCTCGAGGGCTGGGACGGCGAGGGCATCACCCGCATCGACGACGTGGCGCGCGCCGTCGAGGACATGCTCGGCATGTCGTACGAGCAGTTCTTCCAGGTCGTGCTGCTGCCGCAGGGCGAGTTCGCCCGGTTCCTGCGTTCGGACACCGCGGAACGTGAGGTGCTGCTGGAGAAGCTCTTCGGCACCGAGCGCTTCCTCGACGTCGAGAAGTGGTTCCGCGACAGGCGGGTCACCGCCGGCCGGGTGCTGGAGGAGCGCCGCCGGGGCGCGAACGAGCTGGTGCACCGGGTGGCCGAGGCGGCGGGTGAGGAACCGTCCGACGAGCCTGGCTGGCTGGAATCGGTGCTGGAGCGGCTTTCCGCCGCTGTCCGCGAGGCTGACGCGTTGTCGGTGGAGACGGCGGGTGTCGCGGACGGCGCGGACGCCCTGCTCGCCCAGGCCCGCGTGCAGGCCGAGCAGATCCGCCGCGTTCGCGAGGCCCGCGAGGCACTGGCCCGCGTGGAAGCCGCCGACTCGGCCTCGTGGTTCGCCGAACGTGACGAGGCCCGCCGGGCCGTCTCCGTCGTCCCCGCGAACGCCGAGATCGCGAAACTCCAGCAGTCCTACGAGTTCGCGGTCCGCGACGAGTCCCGTTCGGCTTTGGTCCTGGCCGAGCTGGGCTACACCGGCGACTCGTTACGGGCCGACGCCGAGCGCTACCGCGAGGAAGCGGGCGGCCTCGGTGAGCTGGCGGCCGAGGCGGAGCGCCAGAAAGCCGACGAGCGCAGGCTCTCCGAACTCAAACACGCCTCCTACCAGGTCGAACGCCGCCTGCTCGCCCTGAGCGCCGAGCTGGAGGTGCTCCCGGAGCGCCTCACGCAGTGCCGCGCCCAGCTCGACGCCGCAGTCGAAGCCTCCGCCCGCCTGGAGGGCATCAAGACCAAGGCGGCCGCCGCCGAGGCGCTCCCCATCGGGGTCGCGGCACTGGAACGCACGAAGAACGAGCTGCACCAGGCGATCGACGTGCACCAGAAGGCCAAGGACGTGTTCCAGCAGGTCCGCCAGCAGCGCCTGGAGAACATGGCCATCGAACTGGCCGCCGCGTTGAAGCGCGGCAAACCCTGCGCGGTCTGTGGCTCCCCGAGCCACCCCGCCCCCGCCCAGCCGATGCTCGGCGGCGTGGACGCGACCGACGAGGAAGACGCCGCCCGCGAGGAACAGTCCGCCCTGAACCGCCGCAACGAGGCCGAACGCGCGTGCCACGAGGCCGAGCTGCGCATCCAGCAGTGCTGGGAGACCCTCGGCTCGGACGAGCCCGCGGCCGCACTCGCCGAGTACAACGCGGCTCTGACGCTGGCCCGCACCCGCTCACAACGCCAGAACGAGTTCGTCGGCCTCGAAGCCAAGACCCGAGACCTCGGCGCGGAGAAGGCCAAGGTCGAACAGGACCTCGTCGGCCTCCGCACCGAACACTCGTCCCTCGTCACCGTCGTGGAACAGCGCGGCGCCCGTCTCGACGAGGCCCGCGGCGACCACGAGGACGTCCTGACCCGCCGCGACCACCTGCTCCGCCTCGCCAAGGCCCTCGTCGACCTCGCCGACCGCCGGGCCGCCCGCGACGCCGCCCAGTCCCGCGTCACCGAACAACAGGCCCTGGTCGCCACCCTCGCCGCCGAAGCAGGCTTCCCGGACGTGTCCACAGCCCTGTCCGCCGCCCGCCCCGCCATCAAGCTCCAGGCCCTCGACGACCGCATCGCCGCCTGGGAACGCCACCGCACCACCGCCCAGTCCACCCTCGAGGAACTGGCAGGCGTGGACCCCGCGACCGAGGTCGACCTCGCCGACGTCACCGCCAAGGCCTCCTCGGCCCGCGCCGCCGCCTCCGCGGCCGCCACCACCCTGAGCCGAGCCCGCGGCGCCTTCGAGCGAGTGAGCGAACTGGCCGCCCGCCTCCGCGCCGAACGCACCTCCCTGGCCCCGCTGGAAGCCACCTACGCCGAACTCGACGCCCTGACCGACGTCATCAACGGCCGCGGCCAGAACTCCAAGAAGATGACCCTGCGCTCCTACATCCTGGCCGCCCGCCTGGAAGAGGTGGCCGTGGCCGCCTCGGCCCGCCTGCAACGCATGAGCCAGGGCCGCTACAGCTTCGTCCACTCCGACTCCGCGGGCGCCCGCGGCACTCGCGGCGGCCTGAACCTCGACGTCCTCGACGACTACTCCGGCCGCGAACGCCCCGCCAAAACCCTGTCCGGCGGCGAGTCCTTCCTCGCGTCCTTGTCCTTGGCCCTAGGCCTTGCCGACGTGGTCGCCAACGAAACCGGCGGCGCACTCCTCGACACCCTCTTCGTCGACGAGGGCTTCGGCACCCTCGACTCCGACACCCTCGACATCGTCATGAACACCCTCGACGAACTCCGCGCGGGCGGCCGCGTCGTCGGCCTGGTCTCCCACGTCGAGGAACTCCGCCAACGCATCCCCACCCGCCTCCGCGTCCGCAAGGCGCGCAGCGGCTCCACGCTGGAGGTCTCGCTGGCCTGACGCCCGCGGGCCGACCTCGCCTCGTGCTCGTGTGAGCACGGCTGTCGCGTGTGGACGAACCGCACCCCCGCCTCTAACCTCGCACCGTGCTGTCCCACGTGGAAGTCACCGCGCGAGTAACCACCACCCCGGCCGCCCACTTCGTGTGGTCGAACCGCCTGGAACTGACCCACGACTGCTTCGTCTGCCGCCGCGTCGCCAGGACGATGCGGCTGCAGCACGGCATCCCGCACGGCCTCTGCTCGGAGCAGGAGCACCCGGCCCCGATCGCGGTGACCGCCTTCGACGCCGCGGACCACGGCGAGGAACGCCGCCTCCGTTGCCGCATCACGTCCTGGTGGGCGCCGTTCGACGACCAGCAGGACCCCGAACTGAAAGCAGCCGAACTGGCAGCCGAGCCCTGGGTCAGGCTGAACTACCGGGTCGGCTGCCACATCTGCCGCGATGCGGGGGAGGACGACTGGCTGGGCATCGAAAGGTCGATCCACTCCGGCCTGACCTGGCCGGTCACCAGCGAGTGCCCGAGGTGCGGCACCGAGCTGGTGACCGTGTCCGGCCCGCCGGAGATCAACCTGGCCTAACCCTCGTGGGCCAGCAGCCAGCGCTTCACCTCGAGCCCCCACCGGAACCCGCCCAGGTTTCCGCCGATCCGGATGACCCGGTGACAGGGCACGAACAACGCCGCGGAGTTGCGTGCGCACGCAGAAGCCGCCGCCCGTACCGCCGCCGGTCGCCCGGACATCGACGCGTACTCGGAGTAGGTGACGGGCGCGCCGGCCCGCACGGTGCGCAGGACGTCCCAGGCGTGCTGCATGAACGGCCCGGACTTCTGCCGCACCTCAATACCGTCGATCGCCGTCAGATCACCTTCGTGATAGGCGACCACGGCCTTGGTGACGTCGCCGAGGTCAGTGACAGGTGAGATCGACGACGGCGTCAGCGATGCGTGGATCTGGGGCGTGAGCAGGGAGATGTCGGCGGTCCAGCCGCTCGCCAGCACCGCGCCGTCCGCGGCCACGATCGCGGTGAACGGCCCCGCCGGGGTGTCCACAGTGGACGAGTGGGCGACGCTCATGATGTTGCTGCCTTCCTTGTCAGGTGTGCGCTCGCGTAGGAGCGCCACGGCCGCCAGTCGGGACCGTGTGAGACCAGGTCCTGCATTCCCGATGGCAGCACCAGCACGTCCGGTGCGCCCAGGACTCGCATAGCCACCTCGTCGGCGACATGGGTGCCGACGAGCGGTGCGAGTTCCTCGGTCAGGTCTTCGAAGGAGCGGCCCACGTCCACCAGGAGTCTGCCGCTCGACAGTGCCTCCGTGACGGGGTGGTCCCCCGCGGAGTAGAGGTGGGTCAGCGCGCCGTCCGGGACCTTCAACGGCACGCCGGCGAACGGGGCCACCAGCCGCAGCACGGTCTCGAACCCGTCGACGCTGCCGGGGACCCGGATACCGGGCACCGCGCGGACCAGCGGACCGATCACCGCGTCGGCGCCGAGGAACGTGTCCACGGCGACCGGGTCGGCGTCGAGGTCCAGTAGCCGCCGCACCCGCGAGACCGCCGCGCCCAGGTCGCGCACGTCGGCGAGCCGCAACGAGCACAGGACGTGGTCCACCGGGAACGTCAGCCGAACGGTCGCCTCGCCATGTGGCAGCAACAAGGTCCGCCCGTACGAGTCCGCGGTCACCTCCTCGACACCCGGCAGCGCATGTGCACGGAACCAGCTCAGCAACCCGGCCGAGTCGAACGGTGGCCGGTACGGCAGGCGCAGCACGATCCTGCCCGGCGTGCCGACCGGGGCCTTGCCGCGGCCGCGCATGTCGGAGGGGGTCGAGGCGAACACCATGCGGATGGTGTCGTTGAACTGCCGGACCGATGCGAAGCCGGCGGCGAACGCGATGTCCGCGAACGCCATCTCGGTGGTCTCGATCAGCAGGCGGGCGGCGTGGGCGCGGTGGGCGCGGGCCAGGGCCAACGGCCCGGCGCCCAGTTCGGCGGTCAGCACGCGGGTGAGGTGGCGTTCCGAGTAGCCGAGCCGGGTGGCGAGGCCGGAGACGCCGTCGCGTTCCACCACGCCGTCGCTGATCAGACGCATCGCGCGGCCGGCCAGGTCGGCGCGCAGGTTCCACTCGGGTGAGCCCGGCGTGGCGTCGGGGAGGCAGCGGCGGCAGGCGCGGAATCCCGCGGACTGCGCGGCCGCAGCGGTGAGGAAGAACTGGCTGTTGCGGCGCTTCGGGGTCACCGCGGGGCACGACGGCCGGCAGTAGATGCCGGTCGTGCGGACCGCGTGGATGAAGCACCCGTCGAACCGGGCGTCACGCGCTGCGCAGACCCGGTAGGCGTGCTCTTCGTCTATGACCATGCCATCGATCCTGCCAGCGCGAACGAGCAATGGCTCGCGGGAATCAGACATCACCGTCGCCTGCCGTAGACTCGCTCTTCGTGAGTTTGACCCTCGGTATCGTCGGCCTGCCCAACGTCGGCAAGTCCACCCTGTTCAACGCGCTGACGCGCAACGATGTGCTCGCCGCGAACTACCCGTTCGCGACCATCGAGCCCAACGTCGGCGTCGTGCCGTTGCCGGACGCGCGCCTCACCAAGCTCGCCGGAGATCTTCGGCTCCGAGCGCGAGGTGCCCGCCGTCGTGTCGTTCGTCGACATCGCGGGCATCGTCAAGGGCGCGTCGGAGGGCGAGGGCCTCGGCAACAAGTTCCTCGCGAACATCCGCGAAGCGAACGCGATCTGCCAGGTCATCCGCGTGTTCGACGACCCGGACGTCGTGCACGTCGACGGCCGCGTCGATCCGTCGAGCGACATCGAGACGATCAACACCGAGCTGATCCTCGCCGACCTCCAGACCCTCGAGAAGGCCATCCCGAGGATCGAGAAGGAGGCGCGGATGCAGAAGGACCGCCGCCTCGTTCTCGACAACGCGAACAAGGCCAAGGAGATCCTCGACTCCGGCCGCACACTGTTCTCCGCACAGTCCGAAGTGGACGGCGAGCTGCTGCGTGAGCTCTCGCTGCTCACCACCAAGCCGTTCCTCTACGTCTTCAACGCCGACGAGAGCGTGCTCGGCGACGAGGCCCGCATGAAGGAGCTGCGCGAGCTGGTCGCCCCGGCCGACGCGGTGTTCCTCGACGCGAAGGTCGAGTTCGAGCTGCTGGAACTGGACGCGGAGTCGGCCCTGGAGCTGCTGGAGTCGATCGGCCAGCACGAGCCCGGCCTGTACTCCCTGGCCCGCGCCGGCTTCCACACCCTCGGCCTGCAGACCTACCTCACCGCGGGCCCGAAGGAAGCACGCGCCTGGACGATCCCGCAGGGCGCCACCGCCCCGCAGGCCGCCGGCGTGATCCACACTGACTTCGAGAAGGGCTTCATCAAGGCCGAGGTCGTGTCGTTCGACGACCTGGTCTCGGCGGGCTCGAAGGCCGACGCGAAGGCGGCGGGCAAGGTCCGCATGGAGGGCAAGGACTACGTGATGTCCGACGGTGACGTCGTCGAGTTCCGCTTCAACGTCTGACGTACCAACGCTGAGGGCCCCTCTCCCGAGGGGCCCTCAGGCGTTTTCAGGCCAGAGTCGCGGTGCACAACGCCGTCAGGTTCGACGCCGCGAGATCCACGAAGTCAGGCAACGGCCGCCCGTAAGCCAGCCCCAGCGCGGGCACACGGGCCGTCGACGACGTCCAGCCGTGCGAGGCCAGCCACCGAGCGGGATCGTCCGGCCCCGAGGCGAACGAGGCCCCCATCGCCCGCACCCGCGAGCTCACATCGGCCACGACAGAGTTCTCCGCCGCGGCACTCTCCAGGTGGTCGAACGCGAGCACGCTCCCCGGTAGGGACAACGAACTGATCGTCGTGAGCAGGCGGTCGTTCTCCTCGGCGCTGAGATACTGCAGGAGCCCCTCGGCCACCCACGCGGTGGGTACCGACGTGTCGAACCCCGCGGCCAGCAACGCGGAGGCCCAGTCGGTGCGCAGGTCGATCGGCACGACCACACGGGAGCAGGCCGCGACCACTCCGGAGTCGGCCACCACCGTTTCCTTGAACGACATCAGTTCGGGCAGGTCGAGCTCGAAAACCGACGCACCAGACGGCCACGACAGACGGAACGCGCGGCTGTCCAAACCGGCCGCGAGCAGCACCACCTGGGGCACGAAGGCGTCGTCGAGGAAGTCGTCGTAGAAGCGCGTGCGGATGGCCAGGAACTCCGCCGCGCCCGGCGGCGCGCCGATCGGCTCAGCGCCCGAAGCCGCCACGAAGGCCGCGGCCAGCGGGTCGGAGTGCAGCCGGTCAGGCCGTGCCGCCTCGGTCGCACGCATCGATGCGACCCACAACGCTGTCTTGCTCACACCCTCCATGTGTCGAAGGCTCGCATTTCGCGGCGCCGCCGGTCGAACGCGCGTCTCACGTCGCGCACCTAGAATCCCGGACTGTGATCGTCGAGTATCGGGTGCTTGGCCCGCTGGAGGTGCTGCTCGACGGCGAACCGGTCGCCGTTCCCGCCGGCCGCGGGCGCATCCTGCTCGCAACGTTGCTGTTGCGCGCCAACGAGTTCGTGTCCGTCGACGAGCTGGTCGAACGGGTGTGGGACGGCGAACCACCCGACGTGGACCGGGCGCACAAGACGTTGCACATGGTCGTCGCCAGGCTGCGGCAGTCGCTCGGCGAGGCGAACTGCGTCCGGACGGTGTCCGGCGGGTACAGCGCGCAGATCGACCCGGAACGGCTCGACCTCACCCGGTTCCGGGCGCTGGCCGAGCAGGGCGAGTTCCGCGCGGCGCTGGAGTTGTGGCGCGGGCCGGTGCTGGCCGACGTCGTGTCCGAGGCGCTGCACCGCGACGATGTGCCGCCCTTGCTGGAGGAACAGGTCGTGGCGCTGGAGCGCCGCATCGACCAGGACCTGGCCCGCGAGACCGACGTGCTGGTGCCCGAGCTGCGGTCGTTGATCAAGAAGTATCCGCTGCGGGAGACGTTCTGGGCGCAGTTGATGCTCGCGCTGCACCGCTCGAACCAGCAGGCGGAGGCGCTCGCAGTCTACGAGCAGGTCCGCAGGCACCTCGCCGACGAGCTGGGCGTGGATCCCGGTCAACGGCTGCGCGATGCCCACCACCAGGTGCTGAGCGGTGAGCTGCCCGCCTGCTGACGTGCCGCGCCAGCTCCCGGCAGGCATCCCGCACTTCGTCGGCCGTGAGCACGAGCTGGCCCGGCTCACCGAGATGATGGACACCCGGCCCGGCGAACCGGTGCTGATCTCGGCGATCAACGGCATCGGTGGTGTCGGCAAGACCGCGCTCGCGCTGCACTGGGCTCACCAACAGGCCGAGCGGTTCCCGGACGGCCAGCTCTACGTCAACCTGCGGGGCTTCGACACCCAGACCGACCCGGTCGACCCGCTGTCGGTTGCCCGCGACTTCCTGCTGGCGCTCGGTGTCGAGCAGGTTCCGCCGTCCGAGGACGCCCTCATCGCGGCGTACCGGTCCGCGTTGGCCAAACGGCGGATTCTGCTGGTGCTCGACAATGCGCGCGACGTCGACCAGGTGCGGCCGCTACTGCCCGGCGGCGCGGCCAACCTGGTGCTCGTGACCAGCCGCAACCGGCTCAGCGGGCTGGTGGCGCGAGAGGGTGCACGACCGGTCGCGCTCGACGTGCTGGATGAGCGACAAGCGATCGACCTGCTCACCGAACGGCTCGGTTCGGCACGGGTCGGCGCCGAACCGGACGCGGTGGCACGGCTGGTCACGCGGTGCGCGGGTCTACCTCTCGCGCTCGGCATCGTCGCGGCCCGCGCGGCGTACGGTGACTCGCTCACGGCTCTCGCGGACGAGCTCGATCAGGAACGGCTCGACGCGCTCGACATCGACGACCCGACGACCGGTATCCGTGCGGTGTTCTCGTGGTCGCTGCGCTCGGTCAGCGAACCGGCGGCCAGGGTGTTCGTGCTGCTCGGCCTGCATCCGGGTCCGGACTTCACGGTGGTCGCGGTCGCGAGCCTCGCCGCGCTCCCGCTGGTCCAGGCCCGGCGGGCGCTCACCGAGCTCGTCTCCGGCAGCCTCGCCCACATCGGCGCGAACGGCCGGTACGCGCAGCACGACCTGCTGCGCGACTATGCGGCGGATCGGGTGGCCGAGCTGCCTGCCGAGGCGAGGGCCGAGGCGTTGCGCCGGATGTTCGACCACTACCTGCACACCGCGCACGCGTGCTGGCAGCTGCTGCAGTTCAACATCGCTCCGATCGTGACGGAGCCGCCCGCGCCGGGTGTGCTGCTCGAACCGGTCCCGGACTCGGACGCGGCATGGGTCCGGTTCGGCGCTGAGCACCAGGTGCTGCTCAGCGCCGTCGAACGAGCGGGCGAGCTTGGTGCGGACGACTTCACCTGGCGGCTGATGTTCACGATGCACGGCTACCTCTCCCGGACGGGACACATCCGTGCAGCCGCGGTCGGGCACCGCCTCGGGCTGGCGGCGGCGGAGCGGCTCGGTGACTTCGACGCGCAGAGCCTCATGCACCGCAGGCTCGCCGCCACCCACATCAGCGCCGAGGAATTCGACGTGAGCGAGTTCCACCTGCGAGAGGCGATCCGGTGTGCGCAGCCCGGTGGCGACGTTCTCGCGGAGGCACATCTGCGGCGCGGGCTCGCGTTCACGTACGAGCGGCAGGGCCGTCTCGCGGAGGCGCTTGACGTGCTGGCGGAGATTCATCCGCGCATCGCGGACCACCGCGACAGCTTCGAGCTCGGCCGCCACCTCGCCGCACTCGGCAGAGCGCACCACACGGTCGGCGAAGGCGCCCGAGCACTCGAGCTCTGCCTGCAGGCAGCCGAGAAGTTCGCCGAAACCGAGTACAACGGTCAGGACGAGGGACCTGCCGGGAACCTGGAGACCCTGGGCGACATCTATCTCAGCCTCGGGCAGCATGCCGAAGCCGTCGACCGCTACGAGCGGGCGCTGCTGGTGTGGCGGCAGATGCGCGACTGGAGCAACGTGGCCGACGGCCTCATCCTGCTCGGTACGGCTCTCATCGCGGCAGGTGAGCCTGCCCGCGCGCGGGAGTGCCTCACCGAGGCGGTACAGATCATCGAGGGCTCGCCGGACGGCGACTACGCGCAGGACGATGTGCGGCGGGCGCGGGAGCTGCTCGACTCGATCGAAACCAAGACGCCGTGAGAGCCGAGTACCGGGTGCTGGGCCCGCTCGAAGTGTTGCTCGACGGTGAACCGGTCGCCGTTCCCGCCGGTCGGGGCCGAGTGCTGCTGGCAACGTTGTTGTTGCGCGCCAACGAGTTCGTGTTCGTCGACGAGCTGGTGGACCGGGTCTGGGATGGCGCACCGCCCGCATTGGACCGTGCGCACAAGACGTTGCATATGGTCGTGGCCCGGCTGCGGCAGTCGCTCGGCGAGGCGAACTGCGTCCGGACGGTGTCCGGCGGCTACACCGCGGAGGTCTCCCCGGAACAGCTCGATCTCACCCGCTTCCGCGCGTTGACCGCACAAGGCGAGCACCGGACGGCGCTGGAGCTGTGGCGGGGGCCGGTGCTCGCCGACGTCGCGTCCGAGCCGCTGCACCGCGACGATGTGCCGCTGTTGCTGGAGGAACAGGTTGTCGCGCTGGAACGCCGTATCGACGACGACCTGGCGCGGTCGACGGACGTGCTGGTGCCCGAGCTGAAGTCGCTGGTGCGACAGCATCCGTTGCGGGAGACGTTCTGGGCACAGCTGATGCTCGCACTGCACCGCTCGAACCAGCAGGCCGAGGCACTCGCCGTCTACGAGGAGGTCCGCGCGTACCTCGCGGACGAGCTCGGTGTCGACCCTGGCCAACGGCTGCGCGAGGCGCACCGGCAGGTGCTCAGCGGAGAGATCCCCTCCTTGTCCGTGCCCCGCCAGCTCCCGGCCGCCATCCCGCACTTCGTCGGCCGCGAGGACGAGCTCGCGCGGCTCACCGGGTTGCTTGCCGCGCGACCGGGCGAACCCGTGCTGATCTCGGCGATCAACGGCATCGGCGGGGTCGGTAAGACCGCGCTCGCGCTCCAGTGGGCGCACCAGATCGCTGATCGCTTCCCGGACGGCCAGCTCTACGTCAACCTGCGCGGCTTCGACACACGGGCCGAGCCGGTCGACCCACCGGCGGTGGCCCGCGACTTCCTGCTGGCACTCGGCGTCGAACAGATCCCGAAGTCGGAGGACGCCCTCATCGCGGCGTATCGGTCGGCGCTGGCGCAACGCCGGGTGTTGGTGGTGCTCGACAACGCCCGTGACGTGGAGCAGGTGCGTCCGCTGTTGCCGGGCGGTGCGGCCAACCTGGTGTTGATCACCAGCCGCAACCGCCTGCGCGGACTTGTCGCGCGAGAGGGTGCGCAACCCGTGGCGCTCGATGTGCTGGACGAGCAGGCCGCGCTCGACCTGGTGACCGAGCGGATCGGCGCGGCGCGGATCGCGGCCGAGCCCGCGGCGGTCTCCCGCCTGATCGAGCGGTGCGCGGGCCTGCCGCTGGCACTGGGCATCGTCGCTGCCCGAGCGATGTACGACGACTCGCTCGTAGCCCTCGCCGACGAACTTGAGCAGGAGCGGCTCGAGGCGCTGGACATCGACGACCCCACGACCGGTATCCGGACTGTCTTCTCGTGGTCGCTCCGGTCGGTCAGCGACGCGGCGGCGGGGATGTTCGTCCTGCTCGGGCTGCATCCAGGCCCGGACTTCGCGGCCGCGGCCGCGGCCAGTCTCGCCGCGTTGCCGTTCGCGCGGGCGAGGCGGGCACTCGACGAGCTCGTCGCGGGCAGCCTCGCCACCAGAACGAGCACCGGGCGGTACGTGCTCCACGACCTGCTGCGCGACTACGCCGAGGAACGCGCCGCCGAGCTACCGCAGGACCAGCGGTCCGATGCGCAGAACCGGATGTTCGACCATTACCTGCACACGACCCGGCTGGCCTGGAAGTTGTACGAGCCCACCGTTCGCTGGCCGGACCCGGCTCCGCCCGCAGAGCTCGCGGTGGTCGGGCCGGTCGCGGACAGGGACGCCGCGTACCGCTGGTACACAACCGAACACCGGGTGTTGCTGGGCGTGTACACGCAGATGGAGGCTGCGGGCGCGGACGACGTCCTCTGGCACTTCGCCTACTCGATGCATCTCTCCCTGTTGCGCCGAGGACTCCTGGACGACGCCGAGGACATCGAGACGCGGGGGCTGGCCGCGGCGCGACGGGCAGGCAGCGCCTTCGCGCAGTCGCGCCTCAACCGCGCGCTCGCCGGCGTCCTCGTCCACAAGAGGGAGTTCGCCAAGGCGGAGGTGTACATGCACGAAGGGCTGCGCCTGGACATCGAAGCCGGGGACGAACACGGGCAGCTGAACATCGCGCGCGGGCTCGCCTACGTGTGCGAGGTGCAGGGACGACACGCGGACGCGCTGGAGGCCCTGCGGCGGGTGTACCCCATGGGCCGCGATCTGGAGAACAAGTACGAGAAGGCGGCCTTTCTCGGCGCGTACGGCAGGGCTCATCACCTGGCGGGTGAGAGCGAGCGTGCGCTCGAGCTCTGCCTCCAGGCGGACCGGCTGTTCGTGGAGCTCGACCGCCCTGTTGCGGACCTGACCATCAGTCTGATCTACGAGACGATGGCCGACGTTCACCTGAAGTTCGGCAGGTGCGCGGAAGCGATCGCGAACTACGAGACGGCCATCCGGCTGTTGCGCGGCGCCCGTGACACCTTCGAGGTCGCCAAGATGCTCGTCATGCTGGCGAAAGCTCACTTGGCCGCCGGGGATCGTGAACCCGCTCACGTCCATCTCAGCGAGGCGTTGTCCATCTACGAGACGCACGAGCGCGAGGAAGCCGTCGAGGTGCGCGAACTACTTGGTTCACTCGATTAGGTTTGTACCGACCTCTGTGGGGTAGCCAAGAAAAGGATTCCCCACCTGGAGGTGTCATGATCGTTCTCGGCCTGATCCTGCTCGTCGTCGGCTGGCTGATGGGTATCAGCATCCTGACGACTATCGGAGTGGTGCTGCTGGTGATCGGCGCGATCCTGGCCGTACTCGGCGCCGTCGGCAAGCCGATCGGTGGCCGGGCGCACTACTTCTAACCAGCCAAGCCCCTTTCCTCCCCCCGGAAAGGTCGAAACGGGGAGTCTCCCTTGTGGAGGCTCCCCGTTTCCTTTGCGCTACAACGGATTCAGAGGCTGCTCTTCGTGCGAGCGGCCACCGCGAACACTCCGAACGCGACCCCCAGCATGGCCAGAGCGGCGACAGCGGCAACAACAAGGTCAACAGACATGATTCAAAACTCCCCTACTGCGATCTCCCATGTGTATGACGCCGGGGTACCCACGAACGTTGCCTCGGGTAACGTTTTCGGGGTGAAACTCCGTGCTGTGGAAGCGCGTGTGCTCTCCGTAGCGCCGTGGCTGCTCGCCCTGTCGGCCCTCGGGCACCTGCTCATGGTCAAGCTTCAGGCGAAGATGACCATGATCGATCTGCTCGTCTACCGGAACGGGTCGCCGCATCTGTTCAAGGGCGACCTGTACGAGTGGCGGCTCGACCAGTACGCGGACGTGTTCCCGTTGCCGTTCACGTACCCGCCCTTCGCGGCCGCGATCTTCACACCGATGAGCTGGATCCCGTGGGAGGCCTCTCGCTGGGTCTGGCAGCTGATCTGTCTCGGCTGCCTCTACTACATCGTGCGCACGAGCCTGAAGCTGCTGAAGCTGCACGACCCGCGCCGCGTGATGATGTGGACCGCGCTGGTGCTGTGGATCGAGCCGGTGCGCACGACGCTCAACTACGGCCAGATCAACCTGGTGCTGGCGGCGATCCTGATCGGCACGCTCGCGAGCGCGCGGAACTGGGTCGGCGGCGCCGGTGTGGGGTTCACGGCGGGCATCAAGCTCACGCCCGCGATCTCCGGGCTGTACTTCCTCATCACGAAGCGCTGGATGGCCGCGGTGTGGTCGTTCGTGGCGTTCGCCGCGACCTACGGCATCGGCTGGGTGATCTCGCCGTCGCAGTCGGACAAGTTCTGGTTCCAGCTGCTCGGTGACGCGAGCCGGGTCGGGCCGGTCGGCAGCGCGATCAACCAGTCGATGCGCGGGGCGCTGAGCCGCACGGTCGGCTACGACGTCAAGACCGGGCCGATCTACCTCGTCGCCGTGCTGGTCGCGGCGGCGTTGACGTGGTTCGCGGTCAGCAGGACGAGGGACACGCTGGCGCTGATCATCTCGGTGCAGTTCCTGGGTCTGCTGGTCTCGCCGATCTCGTGGAGCCACCACTGGGTGTGGATGGTGCCCGCCCTCCTGTGGCTGGTCTACGAGGGCGGACATCTCCTGTGCAAGATCACCGCCGGCCTGTGGGCACTGCTGACCGGCGGTTTCCTGATCTCGTTCCTGCTGCTGGCCCAGCCGAACATCTGGGACTTCCCGCGTCCCTGGATCTTCGTGCTGCTCGGCTGGGGCTATCCGGCGGCCGGGATGCTGACGCTCGTCGCGATCGGGCTAGCAGCCCGGCGTAAGACGGACGACCTGCTGCCCGGCGATGAGCAGGCTGCCGACCCCGAACCCAGCGGTGTCGGTCGCTGAAGCCGGCTTGTTCGACCCGCGGGCCTGCACGTAGCCGAGCAGGCCGTCGGCGTCGATCGCGGTGAGCAGCGCCGCCCAGCCCTTCTGGACCGCGGGCAGGTAGGTGGCCTTGTCGAGCACGCCCGCGTTGATGCCCGCGGCGAACGCGTAGGTGAGCATCGCGGTGGTGGCGGAGTCCTTGCCGGTGAAGCCCCAGAAGCCGTCGTGGCGCTGCAGCAGCTTGAGCGTCTGCGCGGACCTGCGCAGGGTCTTCGCGTAGTCGGCGCGGTACGGGTTGTCCGAAGGCAGCATCAGGATCGCCTTCGCGAGGCCCTGCGCGGCCCAGCCGTTGGTCTGCAGGTGCAGACCCCACAGGCCGGTGGCCTCGTTGAACGTCCGCTTCTTCAGGCTGCGGTACGACCGGTACGAGTAGTCGAGCAGGTCCTGGTCGAGGTCACGCACGGCGACCTCGGTGAACGACGGCAGCGACATGTTCAGCGCGTCCGGCGACTTCCAGTAGTCGTGCTTCCCGGTCTTCGCCTGGGCCCGCAGGTTGTCCCGCAGCGGCTGGAGCACCTCGGGTTCGGGGTGGAAGAACGAGACGGCCAGGTAGGCCTCACCGCTCGACTGCGGGTCCGGGGCGTACGGGTTCGCGGGGTCGACGGGCAGCAGGAACTGGTTCGCCTTCACCCACGGCCACGTCTTGTGGTTGCTGATCCCGGTCGTCCGGACCTGCGCGATGTTGCCGGTGTGGAAGTTCGCGTTGGACCAGTTGTTCGCCTTGAGGTCGGTGCCCTTGGTGACCCACGCCGCACTGGCCTTGATCATCACGTCTGTCACGGCACAAGGTACGGCCTGCGCCGCTGCCGGTGCGATCAGAAGGCTTCCTGCCAGAGCCACCACAAAAAGAGGTGTGCGCAACCGCATGAGGGTGTTCCCTCTCATATCCGCTGGCGGCGGCGACGCACATCTTGACCGAGTCAGGCCATCGCGTCCAGCACTCCGTCGATCTCTTCGGCGAGAGACACGTCGAGCGCGGTGATTCCTCCCTTGGAATGGGTGCTCACCCGAAATGTCAGGGTCCGCCAACGGATGTCGATGTCCGGGTGGTGGTTGTCGTTCTCCGCGATCTCCGCGACCCGGTTCACCACCGCGATCGCCTGCGGGAAGCTCGCCAGCTCCACGGTCCGGACCAGTGCCGCGTCGATGGCGGTCCAGTCGGGCAGTTTGGGCAGCACGTCGTTCAACTGATCGTCGCTCAACAGCTCGGCCATGTCCTGATCGTCCCACTACGTCACGTAAGCTGCGCGTTTGCCACGGGAGTCCGGTGAAGCGCCGGGCTGAGAGGAGGGCTCGCAAGCCCTCGACCGTCCACCTGATCCGGGTCATACCGGCGTAGGGAGAGATCTCTGTGAAAAGAATTTTCGCTGCTGTTGCCGTGCTGGCGCTGACCGGTTGCTCGACCGGGACGTCGACGCCGCAGACGCACGAGGTCACTTTGGTGACCCACGACTCGTACGTCGTGAAGGCCGAGGTCGTCGAGGAGTTCCAGAAGGCCACCGGCATCACGATCAAGCAGATTCCCAGCGGTGACGCGGGCGCGCTCACCACCAAGCTGACGCTCACCAAGGGCAACCCGATCGGCGACATCGCGTTCGGCGTCGACTCGACGTTCGCCTCGCGTGCGCTGGGCGAGGGCGTCTTCGCCGAGTACGCCTCGCCGGAGGCCACGAAGGGCGCGCAGCGGTACAAGGCCGACGACTCGAACCGCCTGCACGCGGTGGACGTCGGCGACGTGTGCCTGAACATCGACCCGGCCAAGCTCGGCGGCGTCGAGCCCACCTCGTACGAGGACCTGGTCGACCCGAAGTTCAAGGACAAGCTGGTCGTGGAGAACCCGGCCACCTCGTCGCCGGGGCTCGCCTTCCTGCTCGGCACGATCGCGAAGTTCGGCGAGAACGGCTGGCAGGAGTACTGGACCAAGCTCAAGGCCAACGGTGTCAAGGTCGTGAGCGGCTGGGAAGAGGCCTACAACCAGGACTTCAAGGCCGACCGGCCGATCGTGGTGTCCTACGCGTCGTCGCCGTCGGCCGAGGGTGGCGCGACGAAGGCCGTGCTGAACACCTGCTATCGCCAGGTCGAGTACGCGGGCGTGCTGGCCGGGGCGAAGAACCCCGAGGACGCGAAGAAGGTGCTGGACTTCCTGCTGGGCGAGAAGTTCCAGGCCCAGGTGGCCGACCAGATGTACGTCTACCCCTCGCGTGAGGGTGTCGCGTTGCCCGAGTCCTGGGCCAAGGACGCGCCGTTGCCGACGAACCCGCAGTCGCTGCCCGCGGACAAGGTCAAGGACAACCGCGAGGCATGGGTCGAGCAGTGGCGCAAGATCGTGCAGGGCTAGGCACTCGCACGGGCCGGATCTCGGCCCGTTCCGGTTGGTCGGCGGCGGCGCTGCTGCCGCTGGCCTTCCTCGGGCTGTTCTTCGCGTGGCCGGTGCTGGCGATCCTGACGCTGGGGCTGCGCGAGGGCGGTGTCGTCGACGCGCTGTTCTCCGGCGAGACCTGGGAGCTCGTCGGGTTCACGCTGGGACAGGCTCTCGCGTCGACGGTGGTGGCGGTGCTCGCCGGGATGCCGGTGGCGTTCGTGCTGGCCCGGTGCCGTTTGCGCGGGCTTGGGTTCGTGCGGGCGGCGGTGATGGTGCCGTTCGTGCTGCCGACGGTCGTCGTTGGGCTGGCGTTCCGGGCGTTCTGGCCGGACGGCGGGGTGCTGCCGATCGTGCTGGCGAACGCGTTCTTCAACGTCGCCGTGGTCGCGCGGACCGTTGGCGGGCTGTGGGCGCACACGGATCGGCGGGCCGAGGACGCGGCTCGTGCGCTTGGGGCGTCCCGGCCGCGGGCGTTCCTCTCGGTGGTGCTGCCTGCGTTGGCGCCGGCGATCGGGTCGGCCGCGGCGGTCGTGTTCCTGTTCTGCGCCACCAGTTTCGGTGTCGTGCTGGTGCTGGGCGGGTCGCGGTACCGGACGCTGGAGACCGAGATCTACCTGCGGACGGTCGAGCTGTTCGACCTGTCCGGGGCGGCGGCGTTGTCGTTGCTGCAGTTCGTGGCGGTTCTGGCCGTGCTGGTGCTCGGGGCGTTGGCCCGGCGGCGGCGGGAGACCGCGTTGTCGTTGCGCGACAGGGAAGAGCTGGCGCGGCGGCCCACCGGCGGTGAGTGGTACGTCGTCGGTGCGGCTGTCGCTGTTGTGGTGGCGCTGCTGACGCCGGTGGTCGGGCTGGTCACGCGCTCGCTGTCCACACGGGACGGTTGGAGCTTCGCCGGGTACGAGGCGCTGGCGACGCGGCGGTGAACGCGGGACGTTGGCGGTGACCGGTGTCGACGCGGCGTTGAACTCGGTGCGGACGGCGTTCGACGCGACGCTCGTGGCGTTGGTGGTCGGGGTGTTCTCGGCGGTGGTGCTGGTCGGGTTGCGGCGGTCGGGCAGCCGGATCGCCGAGGTGCTCGACACCGCGTTGATGCTGCCGCTCGGGGTGTCCGCGGTGACGGTTGGTTTCGGGTATCTGGTGACGATGGACGCGTTGCCGGGCGATTTCCGCACGTCACCGTTGCTGGTGCCGTTGGCGCAGGCGTTGGTGGTGACGCCGTTGATCGTGCGGATGGTGCTGCCGGTGTTGCGCGCGGTCGACGAACGGCTGCGGCAGGCGGCGGCGACGTTGGGCGCCTCGCCGTTGCGCGTGTGGCGTGAGGTGGACCTGCCGCTGGTCGGGCGGTCCTTGGTGGCGGCGGCCGGGTTCGGGTATGTGGTGGCGTTGGGGGAGTTCGGTGCGACGAGCTTCCTCGCGCGGCCGGACGCGCCGACGTTGCCGGTGGTGATCGCGCGGCTGATGTCGCGGCCGGGGGAGTTGAACAGCCAGATGGCTTATGCGGCGTGCGCGCTGCTGATGGTCGTCACGATCGGGTGCGTGCTGCTGATCGAGCGGTTGCGCGTGCCGAGCAGCGGGGAGTTCTGATGGCGCTGGAACTTGACTCGGTCTCTGTCCACTATGGACCTGTGAGCGCCGTGTCGGACGTGTCACTTTCCGTTGCGGACGGCGAGGTCGTCGCGTTGCTCGGGCCGTCCGGGTGCGGGAAGTCGACGTTGCTGCGCACGGTCGCCGGGCTGGAGAAGGCTACTTCCGGTTTCGTGCGGTGGGACGGCGCCGATCTCGGTGGCGTGCCCGTGCATCGGCGCGGGTTCGGGCTGGTTTTTCAGGACGGGCAGCTGTTCCCGCACCGGTCGGTGGCCGGGAACGTGGCGTTCGGGCTGCGGATGCAACGGATGGATCGCGAGGAGCGGGACAAGCGCGTCGTCTCGTTGCTGGAGCTGGTCGGGCTGGACGGGTATGCCGCGCGACGCGTGACGCAGCTGTCCGGCGGGGAGCAGCAGCGGGTGGCGTTGGCGCGGGCGTTGGCCCCCTCGCCGCGGTTGTTGCTGCTGGACGAGCCGCTGTCGGCGCTGGACCGGGCGTTGCGGGAGCAGCTCGCGGTCGATCTGGCGCGGTTGCTGCGGGAGGCTGCCACGACCGCGTTGGTCGTGACGCACGACCACGACGAGGCTTTCACGCTCGCCGATCGGGTGGCGATCATGTCTCGCGGGCGGATCGTTCAGGTCGGCCCGCCGGCCGAGGTGTGGTCCGCGCCGGTGGACGTGGAGACGGCGAAGTTCTTGGGGTGCAACAAGTTCGTGCCGGGGTCGTTCGTGGGGCTCGACGCCGGACGGGTCGGGTTGCGGGCCACGGCGTTGCGTGTGGACGCGGCGGGTCCGTTGGAGGGCACCGTTGTGGAGCGGGTGCACCGGCGTGATCACGTGCGTCTGCTCGTCGAGATCGATGGCGAGGAGTACGAGGCTGTGGGGCCGGTGACCGATCGGGGACCGGGTGCGGCTCGAAATTGACTTGGACGGCGTTGCGCGGATCGGCTAGGAATGGTCCTCATGGGATCTCTTGGGGGACGGGTCGCGCTGGTCACGGGTGTGAGCAGGCGGCAGGGCATCGGCTATGCGATCGCTGCGCGGCTGGCCGGGCTCGGCGCTGACCTGTTCGTGCAGCACCACGTGGCGCATGACGCCGCGCAACCGTGGGGCGCGGACTCGATCGAGGACGTGATCGCGGGCATCGACGGCCGGGTCGAGCACCTCGGGGCCGATCTCCTCTGCCGGACGCGCCCGACCAGCTGTCGCGGCGGCCGCGGTCGAAGCTTACGGCCGGGTCGACGTGCTGGTGTGCAACCACGCGCGCAGTCCGGCGGCGACGGCCCGCTGGGTGAGCTGGACGCGGCGATGATCGACGGGCACTACGCGGTGAACACGCGGTCGTCGATCCTGCTGGCGCAAGCGTTTGCCGCGGCAGCACGAAGGAGAGACCGGGGGGCGGGTCGTGTTCATGACGTCCGGCCAGAATCTAGGGCCGATGCCGGGTCAGGTCGCCTACGCGGCGTCGAAGGGTGCGCTGGTCGGGATCATGTCGACGTTGTCGCACCAGCTGATCAGGCAGGGGTATCACCGTCAACGCGGTGAACCCCGGCCCGGTCGACACCGGCTACGCGAGCGACGAACGGGAGAGTGGGTGCGGGAGCAGCATGCCGCTCGGCCGCTGGGGTCAGCCGGACGATGCCGCCCGGCTGATCTCCTGGCTCTGCACCGACGACGCTGAGTGGATCACCGGGCAGGTGATCAACAGCGAGGGCGGTTTCGGCGCTAGCTGTCCTTCGTGGCGAGGCGGATCGCGGCGAGTCCGGTGCCGATCAGCAGGTAGCAGCCCGCGAGCAGCGTGCTGTCCCAGATCTGCTCGAGCGGCATCGGGTCGCGCATCACGTCGATGAGGCCGGGAAAGCCGGTCGTGATCAGGAACGGGTGCAGCCAGTCGAGCGAGGAGAACTGGCCCAGCACCGCGAACACGATGATCCCGGTCATCGTCGCCGCCTGCACCACCAGCGGGTGCTCGGTAGCCGACGAGATGGCCAGTGCGACCGCGCCGACCGCGACCATCTGGAACGTCACCAGCACGATGAAGAAGGCGATGCGCAGCAAGCCTTCCGCGGTGTTGAGGGTCGTGCCGGACAGCGTCATCATGCCGTTCGTGCCGAGGAACGCCGTGCCCGAGATGATGCCGACGACCGCCATCAGCGTGACGGCGAAGAGCGACATCGCGGTGATCCCGAACAGCTTCACGAACAGCAGCCGGATGCGGGACACCGGTGCGACGAGCAGGCCCCTGAGGGTGCCGTGCTGCGCCTCGCCCGCCAGTCCGTCCGCCGCCCAGATCGATGCCACCAGTGGCAGCAACAGGTTGAGCGACAGGAACAGGGTGAAGATGGGCACGACCATGCCGTTGCCGCTGAGGATCGCGGCGAGGCCAGGCCCGCCTGTCACCCTCGCCCGCGGTCCAGATGCCGAAGCTGATGATGATCGGCACCAGGATCAGGCCGAACAACCCGATGAGCGTCCGCGGCCTGCGCAGCATCCAGCGCACCTCGGAGCCCAGCTGACGCGTGATCATCGAGGTCCCCCGTCCAGCGTGTCCACAGCGGACATTCCGCGTTCGGCCTCCTCGGCCTCGGTGAGCCGCGCGAACAGCTCCTCGAGCCCGGTCTTCCACCGCGTGGCCTCGTACACGCGGCACGCCCGCCTTGACGAGCGTCTCGATCACCTGCGGCGCGCTGGTGCCCGCCAGTTCGATCCGCAGTCCCTCACCCAGCGGCCGTGCGGAGATCCTGGCCTGGCGCAGTGCGCTGAGCGCGTCCTCGACGTCCGGCGTGATCACCTGGAGCGCGCTGCCGCCTGCCTGGAGCAGTTCGGTCAGTTCTCCTTGCGCCACAACGGTTCCGCGGTGCAGCACGGCGACGTGCGTGCAGGTGGCCTCGACCTCGCTGAGCAGGTGGCTCGACACGAGGACGGTGCTGCCCTGTTGATGTAGATCCGCGATGATCTTGCGGATTTCCCTGGTGCCTGCCGGGTCGAGACCGTTGGTCGGCTCGTCCAGCACGACCAGCTTGCGCGGCACGAGCAACGCCGCGGCCAGGCCGAGGCGTTGCTTCATGCCGAGCGAATACCCCCGGTACCTGCGGTGCGCGGCCTGTGCGAGCCCGACGCGTTCGAGCGCGTCCTCCACCGCCTGCTTCTGTTGTTTCCTCGGCAGAAGTGGCTCGAACGCCGCGCACCTGACGAGGTTCTCCCGCCCCGACAGGAACGGGTGGAACCCCGGACCCTCGACCAGCGCGCCGACGTGCGGCAGCGCCTGCTCGGCCCCATCTGGCAGAGGCCTTCCGAGCAGCTCGATCTCCCCCTGTGTGGGCCGCACCAACCCGAGCAGCATGCGGATCGTCGTCGTCTTGCCCGACCCGTTCGGCCCGAGCATGCCGAGCACGGCACCCTCCGGCAGCTCGAGGTCGACGCGGTCCACGGCGACCGTGCTCCCGTACTCCTTGCGCAGACCCTTGGTCCGCGCGGCGACAGCCCCCGTGGTGGGTGCTGTCACCGGCGCGCTGGTCGAGGTGGTCACTTCACCTGTCCGATCGTGTCGAACAGGACCTGCTCGGGCACGGCGCCCGCGACGACACGACCGTCGTCAGCGATCAGGATCGTGGCGACCTTGGTGTTGAACAGCTTGCCGCTGCCCCACGCGCCACTGACCTTCTTCGTGAACCGGTCGACCATCCCCTGCGCCTCGGCGGGCACCTGGGTCATGGCCTCGCCGGGGATGCGCGCACCCACGACGGTGTCCCAGCCGCTGCCGAAGATCTGCGGGTCCTTGCCCTGCAACGCCTGCTCCAACCCGACCTCGGGCCGGTGCTTCTGCTGCTCTTCCTTGGCCTCCGGCGTGGTCACCTTCGCACCGGCCGGCGGCGTGAACTCGAACAGCTTCGAGTCCTGCGCGCCCACGTTGATCTCGCTGAAGCCGATCTGCGCGGCCGGGTCCGCCGTGCCGTTGGTGTGCACGGAAACCCGCAGCGGCATCTTCAGCTCGGAGTCGACCGCGATCCGGACCTCCCGGATCAACGTCTTCTCGCTCGCCTTCGGCGTCAGCACCAGCTCGTAGGCGGCGCGGTTCGCCACCCTGGCGGTGCCGTCGACGTTGATGTCGCTGAACTCCTTGGTGAGGTTGACGATCTCCTTGGCCGCGGTGGCCGGGTCGATCGACTTCGCCTCGTCCGGCTTTGCCGGGGCCTTGTCGGCCTTGTGCTCCGACTTCGTGACCTCGTTGTCCTGGGAGTTCCAGGACCACGTGGTCCTTGCCGTCGTCGACGATCGTCTGCTCGGACTGACCGTTCGGGAGCGCCAGGCGGAGCTTGCCGTTGCCGTCCGTCCAGATCCGGGCGCTGTGCTTGCCGTCGGCCAGCTGCGGGATCTCCGAGATTGCCGGGAGTCCCAGCTTGTTGTCGGCCGTCACGGTGCCGCCGAACGCGTTCGGTTGCGCGGTCAGCACCTGCTGGACCAGCGTTTCCGCGTCGATGGCAGGGAGCTTTGGTGGCTGGCCTGCGCCTGCTGGCATGGCTAGCAGGCTCAGGCCTGCTACGCCGGTGACCACTCCGGCCGCTGCTGCGGCCACGGTCACCTTTCGCTTGTTCATTCGGGTCCCCTCCTCCAAGGGCTAGTGATGTCTAGCTTGCGGGGACGTTGCTGAGATGGTGCTGAGACTAGCGTTTGTGCTGGTCGGGCGCCTGTTTCGTGGCTGGTACGGTTGCTTGCGGGCCGTTCCTGTGTTCCGGGCTCCGCCCCAGACCCCGCCAATCTGATCAAGGACCCCATTGCGCGGTTGGGTTTGTGTCGATGGCACGCCGGTTTGCTGCTGGCGGCTGCCGGTTGCGTTGGGGTTGCGTCTTGTAGGTGCGGTGGTGCTGGGTGGGTCGGACGGGGCGATACCTCCGTCGGCAACGCTCGTGCTGTTGTGCAGGCACCACCACACGCTCATCCATCAGAGCGAATGGGAAGTGAGATGGTGAGCGGGATCCCGATGTTCTACCTTGCCCCGGTGGCTCGACCCGAGCGGAACACCCAGGCGGAACCTGCTCCTTCGGGCGTGGTCCGGTCAGGTGTACGGGGAGACGTTCGCCCAGGTGAGCTTCGACGATGGCAAGTCATGGCGCAATGTGTCGAGGCCGATCTTCCAGGGCTGGTACGAGGATTCCTCGGCTGTCCGTTTCAAGGCGTGCAACTCGAACGGATGCGGCCCGCAATGGTAGCGCCGTAGTGGTCCTGGCAGGCGATCTTCCACACACGGGGGTCGTCTCCGTGTCGTTCGCTGAGAGTCGGCTGAGATGTTGCGGGCGGTTCGCGGGTGGTAGCGGCATGCTGTGCGGTGTGAAGCCTCGAGTGCTGGTCGTGGACGACGAAGTCGGCGTGCGTCGGGCGTTGGAGCGTGGGCTGGCGGCCGAAGGCATGGAGGTCGTGACGGCCGCGGATGGGCCCACGGCGCTGAGGGTGGCGTTGACGGGGGCCTTTGACGTCGTGTTGCTGGACATCATGTTGCCTGGGCTGTCGGGGTATCGGGTGTTGCAGCGGATGCGGGCCGACGGGGTGCGGACGCCGGTGTTGATGGTGTCGGCGAAGGACGGGGAGGTCGACCAGGCGGACGGGCTGGATCTGGGGGCCGACGGGTATCTGGTCAAGCCGTTCAGCTTTGTCGTGTTGGTGGCGCAGGTCAGGGCGTTGCTGAGGCGTGGAGGTGGGGCGCGGCGGAAGCTGACGCTGGGGGAGCTCATGATCGATCGTGGGTTGCGTGAGGTCAGCTGGGGCGGGCAGGACGTGTCGCTCAGTCCGCGGGAGTACGCGGTGCTGGACGTGTTGGCGTCGCGGGCCGGGTCGGTGGTGACGAAGGACGAGTTGCTGCGGACGGTGTGGGGGGACGAGCAGGCCGCCACGCGCAATGCGGTCGAGGTGTATGTGGGGTACCTCAGGCGCAAGCTTGATGCTGTGGGGGCGGGGGAAGTGGTGCGGACGGTGCGGGGGCACGGGTATATCGCGTCCACTCCGGACCTGGACAGTGCGTTGGGCAACAGGTGAATCCTCGCCGCTGGTGGTTGCGGCGCTCGCTGCGCTTTCGCATCACCGTGGTGGCCACCGGGGTGGCGTTGTTGTGTTTGCTGGCGTTCACGGGGCTGGCGCCGTCGTTGATCGGGCTCATCCAGATCACGGCGGTGGATCAGGAGCTGCAACAGGCGAAGCCGCGCATCCTCGACGTGTCCGGGGTGCCGGTTGACGGAGAGCCGCCGCTGGAGTTGACGGCGCAGGACATTCGGTCGCTCAAGAGTGGGCAACCGGTGTTGCGGCTCGAAGGGGCGTCGGCGTATCGGTGGCGGGGGCAGGTGGTGTTCGCGGGGGACGGGACGCCGCGGCTCGAGGTCTACGGCGACGTGTTGCTCGGGTACGAGAACGCCAACACGTTGGGGACGCGGTGGTTGGCGTTCGCGGCGGTGCTGGTGGCGGGGTTGGTCGGTATCGCGACGTGGTTGTCGGTGCGGTCGTCGTTGCGGCCTGTTGAGCGGATGCGGGTGGCGGCGGGGGAGTTGCCGCACGGGGAACGGTTGCCGGTGCCGCCGTCGCGGGACGAGTTGCAGGCGTTGGCGGAGGCGTTGAACGCGTTGCTGACGCGGCGGGACGAGGCCAGTGATCGGCTCAGGAGGTTCACCGGGGACGCGGCGCACGAGCTGAGGTCGCCGGTGGCGTCGGTGCGGGCGCAGGCCGAGGTGGCGGTGGCGCATCCGGATCCGGACTTCTCGATCGAGGTGCTGGAGTCGGTGGTCGAGGAGTCGATCAGGCTCAGTGCGCTGGTGGACGCGTTGCTGATCCTGGCGCGGGCGGACACGGCGGCGCCGCCTCGGGCGGAGGCGGTGGATCTGGTGCTGGCGGCGGAGGCGGCGATGGCCAGGCTGGACTCGGAGTTGCTGGTGCGGTTGAACGCGCCGCCGTCGGCGTGTCTGGTGGCGGCCAAGCAGTCCGAGGTCGAGCTGGTGCTGGACAACCTGCTGCGCAACGCGGGGCGGTATGCGTATTCGACGGTCACCGTCACGTTGGTGCCGGTGGGGCGGGATGTGCGGTTGATCGTGGATGACGACGGGCATGGGATTCCCGTTGAGCATCGGACGAAGGTGTTCGACCGGTTCTATCGGGTCGAGGAGGATCGCGGGCGGTCGTCGGGTGGGTTCGGGCTCGGGCTCGCGTTGGTGGCGCATCTCGTGCAACGGCGCGGGGGGTCGGTGCGGGCGGCGGAGTCACCTGCCGGTGGTGCGCGTTTTGAGATCCGGTGGCCGTCCTGGTAGTCAACGCGGGTGCCTGAGTTGCGAGCGTCGGCGTTGGTCGACGCGCCTGTCGCTGTTGTCGCCGGTGCCCTGCTGGACACGTCACTGATCGCGGAGTTCGGGGTCAAGGTGCCCGGACCGTTGCTGGGGGTCGGGGATGTGCTGACGGGACCGTTGGGGGTGAAGCTCACGGTCACCCGCGCTGATTTGTCCGGTGTGTCGGCGGCGGGCGAGTTTCTGGAGCTGCACACGGATCTGGTGGTCACCGGGGCCGGGACGATGGTGGTCGACCGGGTCGGCTGGACGACCGTCGGCGGTGTGGTCGGGCGGTTCGCGGACATGACGGTCGGGCGCGGGATGGCGTTGCGGGTGCTGGAGAAGCGCTCCGCGTCGCTGGCGCAGCGGTGTGCGGAGCTCGGTGCGGCCAAGGTGGTCGTCGGCGCGGCGATCGTCCGGGATGGACGGTTGCTGGCGCAGCAGCGGGCGTTCCCGGAAAGTCATGCGGGGCAATGGGAACTGCCCGGCGGCCGGGTGGAGGAGGACGAGAAGGCCGACGAGGCGCTGGTGCGCGAGTGCGTCGAGGAGCTCGGGGTGCCGATCGTGGTGGGGGCGCAGGTCGGGCCGGACGTGCCGTTGAAGAAGGACATGGTGCTGCGGGTGTTCGCAGCGTCGCTCGCCGGCGGTGAGCCGGAGGCGTTGGAGCACAACGCTGTCCGGTGGGTCACCGCCGACGAGCTGCCGGGGCTGGACTGGCTCCCGGCCGACCGGGTGCTGGTGCCCGCCCTTCAGGACCTCCTCAACTGAGCCCGGAGAGGCGCAGCGCCGCGTCCAGGTAGTGCTGGGCCCGGCCACGGGCGCGGGCGGCGCCCGCGGCCCGGATGCGGTCGAGCTCGGCGGGGTCGGCGAGCAGTTCCAGCGTGCGCTCGCGGACCGGGCGGAGCTCCTCGACCACCGCTTCGGCCACCACGTTCTTGAGGTCGGCGAACCTGCTCGTGTAGTCCTCGGGCTCCTTGCCGGTGCACGAGGTGAGGATGTCGTTCAGGTTCGCGACGCCCTCGGTGGACGTCACCGCCCGCCGGATCTTGCGGCGCACCAGGTCCGGCTCGTCGAGCACGAACACGACGCCCGCCGAGTTCTGCGCCGACTTGTCCATCTTGCGCGCCGGGTCGGACAGGTCCTTGATCCGCGCGCCCACCTTCGGCACGACCGCGGTCGGGACGATGAACGCCTCGCCGTAGGCGTGGTTGAAGCGGCGGGCGAGCGCGCGGGCCAGTTCGACGTGCTGGAGCTGGTCCTCGCCGACCGGGACCTCGGCGGTGCCCTGCAGCAGGATGTCCGCGGCCATCAGCACCGGGTAGGTGAGCAGGCTCAGGCGCACCGAGTCGCGGCCGAGCGACTTCTCCTTGAACTGGATCATGCGCGCGGCCTCGCCGTACGTGCAGGTGCACTCAAGAACCCAGTTCAACGCCCCCAGCTCGCGGATCAGGTCGGACTGCACACAGGTGCTCTCCGGCTCGATGCCGCACGCGATCAGCACCGCGAACTGTTCCCTGGTCAGGGATCGCAGACGTTGCGGATTGTGCGACGACGTCATCGCGTGCAGATCGCTGATGAAGTACACGTCGTCCTTCGTGCCCTCACGTGCCCACGTGCGCAGCGCCCCGAGGTAGTTGCCCAGCGTCGGCTGGCCGGACGGGGTGATGGCGGACAAGCGGATCATGGTTTCGAGCCCTTCGTGATCAAGAGCCGACCCGTGACGAACGCACAAAAAAGCCGCCCGTCGCGGGCGGCTGAGTGGATGCTTTAGCGCACAGCTACTCCGGCCGCCTGAAAGCGGCCTGCCAGAAGGCGTTCAGAGTGCGCACGATCACGAGTATAGGGCTACCGTTGGAACATGTTCATCGTGCTGCTGAAGTACGCCGCGCCACTGGAACAGATCGACTACGCCCTCCCCGACCATCGTGCCTGGGTCGAGAAGCAGTACGAGCGGGGCTACTTCCTCGCGTCCGGGCGTCAGGTGCCCAGGGTGGGCGGCGTGATCATCACGCGCCCCATGCCGAGGGGCAAGCTCGAAGCCCTGCTCGCCACGGACCCGTGGTGCGAGCAGAAGCTCGTCAAGTACGAGATCACCGAGTTCGAGGCGACACGGACCGCACCCGAGCTCATGAAGCTCAACGAGGCCGTGCAACTCCAGCACTAGCCGCTGCTCGGACCACCAGACGCCCGCCGCCAGACCAGCCCTTCGGCCTCAGATGTCTCCAGCACCTACGTTGCGGCGTCCGGCGAGGTGAGCTTCGGCACGTATCGCACCCCAATCGCCCTCCACCGCCCCCGATCGAGTGACCCCGAACCAGCTCAACCGCCCCATCGACCCACCCCCAGCCGTCCCTCACGCGCCCTTCTTGGCAGCCTTCGCAGCTTTCTTCGCCGCCTTCTTCTTCGCCTTGTCACGTGCCTTGAACAGGGCAGGGATGGGACAGCGCTTGCACTGGGGTTTCGACCTGCAGCACTTCTTCTTGAGCTTTTTGCCCACTGGTTGCACTCCACTCCGACCGGTATCGCTAGAGTAGGTGAGGCTCACTTCACTCGGCACACATGTGTGGTAATGCCGACGCGGCCGGTACTCTGGTGGACGGCTGTGCGCAACAACGTGTCCGGCGCGAGCCCCTCCAACGCCTTCGAAGCTCTAGGAGTTCTGCGTGCCCACGGCCACCGCGCCTGCCCTTCAGACGCGCACTGACCTGCGCAATGTCGCGATCGTCGCGCACGTCGACCACGGCAAGACGACGCTGGTCGACGCAATGCTGCGCCAGTCTGGCGCCTTCTCCGCGCGTGCCGAGCTGGTCGACCGGGTCATGGACTCCGGCGAGCTCGAGCGTGAGAAGGGCATCACCATTCTCGCGAAGAACACGGCTGTCCGGCGGCACACGCCTGACGGTGACGTGATCATCAACGTTGTCGACACCCCCGGCCACGCCGACTTCGGTGGTGAGGTCGAGCGCGCTCTGTCGATGGTGGACGGTGTCGTGCTGCTGGTCGACGCCTCCGAGGGCCCGCTGCCCCAGACCCGGTTCGTGCTGCGTAAGACGCTGGCCGCCGGTCTGCCGGTGATTCTGCTGGTCAACAAGGTCGACCGCCCTGACGCCCGGATCTCCGAGGTCGTCGAGGAAGCCCACGACCTGCTGCTCGACCTGGCCACCGAGGTCGGCGCCGACGAGTCCGTCCTGGACCTGCCGGTCGTCTTCGCCTCCGCGCGGGCCGGTCGCGCCTCGCTCACCCAGCCCGAGGACGGCGGCCTGCCGGACGAGGAGAACCTGGACACGCTGTTCCGGGTGCTGATGGAGCACATCCCCGCTCCGGTCGTCGACATCGACGGTCCGCTGCGCGCGCTGGTCACGAACCTCGACGCGTCGACGTTCCTCGGCCGTATCGCGCTGTGCCGCATCCACGCGGGCACCATGCGCAAGGGCGAGACCGTGGCCTGGTGCCGCGAGGACGGCGAGCCGCTCAAGGTCCGCATCACCGAGCTGATGATCACCGAGGCGCTGGACCGCGTGCCGGCCGAGGTCGCCCGCGCGGGTGACCTGGTCGCCATCGCCGGTATCCCGGAGATCACCATCGGCGACACGCTGGCCGACGCCGAGAACCCGGTCCCGCTGGACCGGATCACCGTCGACCAGCCCGCCATCTCCATGACCGTCGGTGTGAACACCTCGCCGCTGGCCGGTCGCAACGGTGGCACCAAGCTGACCGCCCGCGTGCTCAAGGCGCGTCTCGACGCCGAGCTCGTCGGCAACGTGTCGGTGCGCGTGCTCCCGACCGAGCGTCCGGACACCTGGGAGGTGCAGGGCCGCGGTGAGCTGGCGCTGGCCATCCTGGTCGAGCAGATGCGCCGCGAGGGCTTCGAGCTGACCGTGGGCAAGCCCCAGGTCGTCACGCGCATGGTCGACGGCAAGATCCACGAGCCGTTCGAGCGCATGTCGGTCGACTGCCCCGAGGAGCACCTCGGCGCCGTCACGCAGCTGCTGGCGAACCGCAAGGGCCGCATGGAGAACATGTCGGGCCACGGCTCGGGCCGCATCAAGCTCGACTACGTCGTTCCGTCGCGTGGCCTGATCGGCTTCCGCACGGAGTTCCTGACGGAGACCCGCGGCACCGGCATCGCGAACGCCGTGTCCGAGGGCTACGGCCCGTGGGCAGGCGAGATCCGCACCCGCCACAACGGCTCGCTCGTCGCGGACCGCACCGGTTCCATCACCGCCTACGCGATGATCCAGCTGGCGGACCGCGGCACGTTCTTCGTCGAGCCGGGCGCGGACGCGTACCAGGGCATGGTCGTGGGCGAGAACCCGCGCGCCGAGGACCTCGACGTGAACGTGTGCCGTGAGAAGAAGCTGACGAACATGCGGTCCTCCACGGCGGACGTCATGGAGACGCTGGCCCGCCCGCGCAGGCTCTCGCTGGAGGAGGCGCTGGAGTTCTGCGCCTCCGACGAGTGCGTCGAGGTCACGCCGGAGATCGTGCGCGTGCGCAAGGTCACCCTGGACGTGAACCTGCGTGGTCGTGAGCGCAGCCGCCTCAAGGCGCGCGGCTGAGCACCAACAGCCGAACAAGGATGAAGGGCGCTTTTGTCCACCTCAGGTGGACGAAAGCGCCCTTCATCGTTCACTACTCGCTGTGACGCAACCTGGGGCCCGAGCGGGGCGTCCACCAACTGGGTGCGGGTGACGAAAACCTGGGTTGCCCGTACGACGTCAACACCCTTCTGGCAATGTGAGGAACCATGAGGCGACTCGGGGGAGTGCTTGCCGCTGCCGTTCTGTGCGGCACCGCGGCATGCACGAACGCGCCGCCTCCGCCCCTGGTGCCGAAGTCCGAGGCGCCGGTCATCACGACCACCGGGCCGAAGGTCAAGGAGATCGTCGTCGGCGTCGACGACGTGGCAGGCGGCTACAACCCGCACGCCGTCGCCGCGCAGAGCCAGATCACCACCGCGCTGAGCTCGTTGCTGCTGCCGTCGGTGTTCCGCACGGGGCCCGATGGCGCACCGCAGCTCGACCGGAACCTGATGGTCAGCGCGAAGGTCACGAAGGCCGAGCCGTTCACGGTCACGTACTCGATCCGCAAGGAAGCGTCGTGGTCGGACAGCGCGCCGATCGCCGCCGAGGACTTCTACTACCTGTGGCAGCGCATGCGCAGCGAGCCCGGTGTCGTCGACCCGGCCGGGTACCGGCTCATCAACAACATCAGCTCCCGCGAGGGCGGCAAGGTCGTCGAGGTGGCGTTCGGGAAGCCGTTCCCCGGCTGGCGGTCGCTGTTCGCGAACCTGCTGCCGGGGCACCTGCTCAAGGACGCGCCGGGCACCTGGTCGAACGTGCTGAGCACCAACTTCCCGGCCACCGCCGGTCCGTTCGCGGTGCGCTCACTCGACGAGCCCCGCGGGGAGGTCATCCTCGAGCGCAGTGACCGGTACTGGGAGGCGCCGACCACGCTCGACCGGGTGGTGCTGCGGCGATCCACGCACGAGGCGATGGTCGAGTCACTGTCCAAAGGGGACAACCAGGCGGCACTGCTCAAGGCTGACGCGGCGGACGTGAACACGCTCAAGACGGTGCCTGGTCTGGCCACGAAACCCGTGCCGCGCAACGAGGTCGTCCAGGTTCTCTTCCGTCCGGCCAGCAAGCAGCTCGCCGACGTCAGGGTCCGCAGGGCGATCGTCGCGGCGCTCGACCGTGACGCGCTCATCGCGTCGGGCGTCCAGAGTGGACCGTCGGCGCAGTTCAGGGCCGACTCGTTCGTGGTGCCGCCGAGCCGGTCCGGGTACCGGGCGGTGATCAAGGGCAACACGCTCGACTTCGCCGTGACCGACGCGCTGCTGGCCGAGACCGGCCACGTCAGGACCGAGGGTGTCTGGACGAAGGACGGCAAGCCGCTCAAGCTGAAGATCGCGGTGGCCGAGAAGGCCGAGCCGTACGGCACGGTCGCGACCCAGATCAAGGCGCAGCTCGCACTGCGGGGGATCGCCGCCGACATCGTCACGCCGAAGGCCGACGACCTCTTCACCGTCCAGCTGCTCAAGGACGACATCGACCTCGCGGTGACCCCGCGGGTGGACGCCGGCGACTCGGCGGCCGGCCTGGCGAGCCAGTACGGGTGCGCGGGGGACGCTCCGGACGGGGCGACGCCGAGTCCGGTCAACCCGGCCGGGTTCTGCGACCAGTTGATCCAGGCCGAGATCGACGGCGCGCTGGGTGGCAAGGCGATGCTCGCCGACGCGCTCACTCTCATCGAGCCACAGCTTCAGGCTCAGGCGGTCGCGTTGCCGCTGTTCCAGGTAGTGGATCTTCTTGGTTTGCTTCCGACGGCAGTCTCAGGGGTCGATACCGGGGCGCCGCTCGCGGGCGTGCTCAGCGGTGCACCCGAATGGCGGCGTCTCGACAAGTGAGAGACAAGCCGTAAATCGCTGGACGCGCGTGATTTCACGTTGGTACGTTCGGTCGCCCTTCTTCACAGAATTCTGCGCGCCCGGTTAACGAACGCATTCGCCCGGTAATCGGGCCATTGCGGCGCGCTACAAGGTGTCTCCATTGGGTCACGATCGCCCCCTTGGGTAGTGACCGCCACCTCTAAGGGTTCTTACCGTGCTGCCCACGATGTGCCGGTTCGGGGCGCGTATGGCACATCACGGTTATGGGCGTGTCCACTGACAAGGTCGGCCGCCCAGTGCTAGGAGGGCACGTGTCGATGAGGAAATCCAAAGCACTGCCGGCGATCGCGCTGCTCTGCAGCGCGTCTCTCGTGCTTGGCGCTTGCAGTGGTGGTGGCGGCAGCACGGACGCGGACGGCAACGACGCGACCGTCGCCGAGATGGCGACAGCGCGCGGCGAGTCCGCCGACGGCTACACCGCGCCGGACACGAAGTCCAGCGAACAGGTCGTCGTGAGTGTCGACAAGCCGTTCACGACCTACAACAACGCGACTGAGGACGGCAACCAGTCCTACAACACCTTCGCGTTGGTGCTCGTCCAGCCGGGCGCGCACATCACGAACGGCAACAACAAGGTCCTCCTGAACAAGGACGTGATGGAGGGCGTCGAGCTCACCTCGAAGTCCCCGCAGGTCGTGACCTGGAAGCTGAAGAAGGGCGTCACCTGGTCCGACGGCGAAGCCTGGGACTGCGACGACTTCTACATGGCGTGGTTCGCCGCGAGCACGAAGTCGAAGAAGGCCGACGGCGGCAAGTACTTCAAGCCGGCGGGCACCACGGGCTACGACCTGATGACCGGTTCGTGCAAGGACGACCAGACGTTCGTCGGCACGTTCGACTCGCCCTACCCTGACTACGAGGGTCTGTACAACACCGACGTCCTGCCCGCGCACATCCTCGAAAAGGGCGCCGGCATCGCGGACATCACGAAGCTGACCCCGGCCAGCAGCCCCGAAGAGCTGCAGAAGGCCGCGGACTTCTGGAACGAGAAGTGGAACGGCTTCACCAAGGAGCTCATGCCGGCAGCGGGCCCGTACATGCTGACGTCGTTCGAGGCGAACCAGTCGGTGACGCTCGAGCGCAACCCGAAGTGGGTCGGCAAGGCCGGTGGTCCTTCCAAGATCGTCATGAAGGCCATCCCGGACCCCGTCGCACAGGCGCAGGCTTTGGAGAACGGTGAGGTCTCCGTCAACTCCTTCGCCCAGCCGGACGCGAACGCGGCCACCAAGCTCAAGGGACTGAGCGCACAGGGCATCACCTTCGGCGCGGGCCCCGGCCTGTCGTTCGAGCACCTGGACGTCCAGTTCAAGCACCCGGCGCTGTCGAAGGAAGAGATCCGCAAGGCGTTCTTCATGTGCGTCAAGCGCCAGGACATCATCGACAAGCTCATCACCGAGGTGCAGTCCGACGCCAAGCCGCTGGGCAGCCTGATCTTCTTCCCGAAGGACGAGGGCTACAAGGACGTCTACGGCGAGAAGGCCAAGGGCGACGCGACCGCGTCCAAGAAGATCCTGTCCGACGCCGGTTGGACGCAGGGTGCCGACGGCGTGTTCGCGAAGGACGGCCTGCGCGCCTCCTTCCGGATCAGCCACACCGACATCCCGCGCCGCAAGCAGACCGTCGAGCTGATCCAGGGTCAGTGCAAGGAAGCCGGCATCGAGGTCAAGGACGACACCGACCCGAACTTCCTCGACGAGCGCGTGAGCAACGGTGACTACGACGTCGCCCTGTTCGCGTGGTCCGGCGACGTGTTCAAGAGCTCCAAGAAGTCGATCTACGAGACCGGCGGTGGCCAGAACTGGCAGAACCTGACCGTTCCGGCTGCGGACGAGGCCCTCAAGTCGGCCGTGTCCCAGACCTCGATCGCGGACTCGCTGAAGTACTTCCAGAAGGCCGACGAGGAGATCGCGAACTCGTACGGCTCGCTCCCGCTGTTCCAGATGCCGAACATGTGGGCGTTCAAGGGCATTGACCGCGTGTACTTCCAGAGCTACTACGGCGCTCTTTGGAACGCCAACGAGTGGCAGCCCAAGCCGTAACCGGGTTGTGAAGAACACGAGGTCGATCTGAGGGAACGGGGCCGGGCCTACAGGTCCGGCCCCGTTCGCCTGGGTTCCCCGCACGTCGTACCGCGCGTACATTCCGCGCAGCGGGGTTCCCGTGCCCGGCCTCACCCCCCGGCAGCCGGGTGCCGCCCAAGGAGCTTGTCGTGATTCGCTACATCATTCGTCGTCTGTTGATATCAATACCGATCCTGCTGATCGGCAGCTTCGCCTGCTACGTCCTCGTGGCGACGGCGGGCAACCCCCTCGCGGAGATGCGTTTCCGGCCCGGTGTCACCGAGGCCGACATCAAGGCCGCCGAGGTCTCGCTCGGACTCGACCAGCCGATCGCCATCCGCTACTGGAACTGGCTCACCGACTTCCTCGGCGGCGACTGGGGTCAGAGCATCGCGCTGGGCCAGGCGAAGCAGGCCGTGTTCCCCGCGGTCACCGACGCGCTGTGGACCACCGGGCGGTTGGTCATCGGCGCCGAGCTGCTCGCGCTGACACTGGGTGTCTCGGTCGGCGTGCTCGCCGCCGTGCGCCAGTACTCGATCTTCGACTACCTCGCGACCAGCACCGCGTTCCTCATGTTCTCGATGCCGATCTTCTGTGTCGCGGTGATCGTGAAGAACTACGGCATCCAGTTCAACAACGTGCTGGAGTCGATGGGGCTGGACCGCTGGCTCACCACCGCGGGGCCGCGGCCGGGAGGGTTCAGCGGCAGCATCGGCGAGGTCATATTCAAGTACACCGGCACGTTCCTGTTGCCGACGCTCGCGCTGATGCTGATCAGCTTCGCCGCGTACAGCCGGTTCGAACGTGCCTCCATGCTGGAGATCCTGCACTCGGACTTCGTGCGTACCGCGCGGGCGAAGGGCATCTCGCAGAGCCGGGTCATCTTCCGGCACGCGTTCCGCAACGCGCTCATCCCCGTCGCCACGCTGTTCTCGCTGAACTTCGGCGCCGTGCTCTCCGGCGCGATCATCACCGAGACCGTGTTCGGCTGGGCGGGCATGGGCACGCTGCTGGTGAACTCCGTGCGGCAGTTCGACCCCGCGATGCTGATGGGCTGGCTCGCGGTGACCGCGACCCTGATCGTGCTGTTCAACCTGGTTGCCGACGTCGTCTACGGCATCCTCGACCCGAGGATTCGTCTTGGCTAACATCAACTTGACGTCCGAGGGCGGCGTGGTCAGCAGCACGGCCGAGGCAGGCGCCCACGAGTTCGACGCCGCCAAGACCCGTACTCAGGGCCAGCTGGTCATGCGGCGCTTCCTGCGCCACCGGCTCGCGATGGTGAGCCTCGGCGTGTTCGTCTTCCTGGTGCTCTTCGCGTTCCTCGGTCCGTTCATCTGGACCTACGACTTCGAGGACGTGTCCAGCAAGTCCTATCAGCCGATGAGCGGCACGCATCCCCTTGGCACCACCCAGGTCGGCAAGGACATGCTCGCGTTGCTCATGCGCGGCACGGGTTACTCGCTGCAGATCGCGTTGATCGTGGCCGCGCTCGCGACCGCGATCGGCGTGACTTTCGGTGCGCTGGCAGGCTATCTGCGCGGGTTCGTGGACACGGCGCTGATGCGCCTGGTCGACCTCCTGCTGATCATCCCGCAGATCGCCGTCGCCGCGATCGTCGTGAAGGGCTTCTCCGGCAGCTGGTACGTCGTCGCGCTGGTGCTCGCCGCGTTCGCGTGGATGCAGATCGCCCGCATCACCCGCGGTGAGACGCTTTCCTTGGCACGAGCGGGAGTTCATCGAGGCGGCACGGGCCTGTGGCGCTACCACGCCACGCATCATCTTCAAGCACCTGGTGCCGAACATGATCGGCAGCATCACCGTCAACGCCACGCTGGCGATCGCGGCCGCGGTGCTCACCGAGGCCGCGCTGTCGTTCCTCGGACTGGGCGTCCAGCCCCCGGACACCTCGCTCGGCGTGATCGTGCTGGAGAACTACGGGCAGTTCCTGAACCGGCCCTGGCTGTTCTGGGTCCCGTTCATCGTGCTCGTGTCGCTCTCCCTGGCCGTCAACTTCATCGGTGACGGCCTGCGCGACGCGTTCGACCCGAGGCAGACGAAGGTGCGTGCCTGACATGACCACTGTTTCCGAACATGTCAGAGGACTTCCTTCCGTCCGAGGACGGCGCTGACGACACCACCGCACCGCTGCTGTCGGTCAAGGACCTGTCCGTCACGTTCCCGACCGATGACGGCGACGTTCGCGCCGTGCGCAACGTCTCGTTCGACCTGCACCCCGGTGACGTGCTGGGCATCGTCGGCGAGTCGGGCTCCGGCAAGTCCGTGTCCTCCATGGCGATCATGGGGCTGCTGCCCAAGAACGCGATCATCGACGGCTCGATCCGCTACCGCGGAGAGGAGCTGAACGGCCGCACGTACAAGGAGATGCAGCCGTTCCGCAGCAAGCACATCTCGATGATCTTCCAGGACCCGATGACGTCGCTGAACCCCGTCTACACCGTGGGGTGGCAGCTCGCCGAGACCTATCGCGCGCACCACAACGTCTCCAAGAAGGCGGCGTGGGCGAAGGCGATCGAGTCACTCGAGCTCGTCGGCATCCCGCAGCCGGACAAGCGCGCGTCGCAGTACCCGCACGAGTTCTCCGGCGGTATGCGGCAGCGCGTCGTCATCGCGATGGCGATCATCAACGACCCCGAGCGTGATCATCGCCGACGAGCCGACCACCGCGCTCGACGTGACGGTGCAGGCGCAGATCCTCGACACCATGCTGCGCCTGCAGTCCGAGACCGACGCGGCGATCGTGATGATCACGCACGACCTCGGTGTGGTCGCGGGCATGGTGAACCGCGTGCAGGTGATGTACGGCGGCACGGTGGTCGAGTCCGGCCCGGTCGACGACGTCTTCGAGAAGCCGCGGATGCCCTACACCCTCGGACTGCTCGGGCTCGGTGCCGAACCCGGCCACGCTGGGCAAGCGGCTCACGCCGATCAAGGGCGCGCCGCCCTCGCTGGTCAACCTGCCGACCGGCTGCTCGTTCTCGCCGCGCTGCCCGCTCGTCACCGACGTGTGCCACGAGTGGGAGCCCGAGCTGGAAGAGGCGGGCGCGGCGAACCACCGGACGCGCTGCCACCGCTGGGAGCACCTCGCGACGATCGACCAGCCCGCACCGGCTGTTCCTGCACGAGGAGATCGGCACGATCGAGAACCCGGCGGCCTTCGCCGCGGCCAACCCCGACGAGTCGCTCGAAGTGACCGCCGTGCACGGATCATTGCTCGACGAGGAGATCAGGCCGTGACCGCACCACTGCTGGAGGTCACGGACCTCGTCAAGGAATTCCCCGTGCGCGGCAAGGGAATCATCCCGCGCAACGTCGGCACGGTGCAGGCCGTGTCCGGGGTGTCGTTCTCGCTGCAACCCGGCGAGACGCTCGGTCTGGTCGGCGAGTCCGGCTGCGGCAAGTCCACCACCGGGCGGGCGATCCTGCAGCTGCACAAGCCGACGTCGGGCTCGGTGAAGTTCGAGGGCCGCGAGCTGACGTCCATGAGCAACAAGCAGCTTGCGGCCGTTGCGCAAGGACATCCAGATCGTCTTCCAGGACCCGTACGCGTCGTTGAACCCGCAGGTGGCAGGTCAACGACATCATCGCGGAACCGTTGCACATCCACGGTGTGGAGGGCGGCGCGCAGCGACGGGTCAACGAACTGATGGAGCTCGTCGGCCTCAACCCCGAGCACCGCAACCGTTACGCGCACGAGTTCTCCGGCGGGCAGCGGCAGCGCATCGGCATCGCACGGGCGCTCGCGCTGAACCCTCGGTTCCTGGTGCTGGACGAGCCGGTGTCCGCTTTGGACGTCTCGGTGCAGGCCGGTGTCGTGAACCTGTTGGAGGAACTGCAGGAACGCCTCAAGCTGGCGTACCTGTTCGTCGCGCACGACCTCTCGGTGGTGCGGCACATCTCCGACCGCGTCGCGGTGATGTACCTCGGCAAGATCATCGAGATCGGTGACCGGGAAGACATCTACGGCCGGCCGATGCACCCGTACACGCAGGCGTTGCTGTCCGCGGTGCCGATGCCGGACCCGAAGAAGGAACGCCAGCGTCAGCGGATCGTGCTGACCGGTGACGTGCCGTCGCCCGTGAACCCGCCGTCGGGCTGCCGGTTCCGGACCCGGTGCTGGAAGGCCCAGGACATCTGCGCCACCGAAGAACCGAAGCTGGAACGGCGTGGCGGGCCGCAGGGAACGCTGTCCGCGTGCCACTTCGCCGAGGAAAAAGCTGTGGTCTGAGCACGCCGCTGCTGGGCGTGGGGCCGCGAGATCGTGTCGGTCATCCGGTCAACCGTCGGTGCCGAATTCGGCGAAGCCCAATTCGGTGCCGACGATTCGGCCGGATGACCGACTCCTCGACGATCTCGCCGCCCCTCCGGAGGAGGGGCCACCAAACACAGGCTTTACGCTATTTCGGTGACGCTGACTGCCCCACCACGCTTGCTCTTCGTGCATGCCCACCCAGACGACGAGAGTCTGTGGACGGGCGGCACGATCGCGCGCTACGCCGCCGCCGGCGCGCACGTCGCGGTCGTCACCTGCACGCTGGGGGAAGAGGGCGAGATCATCCCGCCCGCACTCGCACATCTCGCCGCCGACGCGGCGGACCAGCTCGGTGGCTTCCGTGTCGGCGAGCTGAGATCGGCCTGCGCCGCACTCGGCGTGACCGAGCACAGGTTCCTCGGCGGCATCGGCAGATGGCGTGACTCCGGCATGGTCGACGTGCCGTCCAACGCCCACGCCCGCGCGTTCGTCCAGGGTTCCGTCCAGGAGCAGGCGGGCCAGCTCGCCGAGATCCTGCGTGAGGTCAAGCCGCAGGTCGTCGTCAGCTACGACGCGTTCGGCGGCTACGGCCACCCGGACCACATCCGCGCGCACGAGATCACCATGGCCGCGTGTGCGCAGGTCGCGGACGTGGAGCGGGTGTTCTACGCGGTGACCTCACGGGACGCCACCAAGGCCGGTGTGGCGGCGCTCGAGACCGTGCCGGAGTCGTTCCGGCTGCCCGAGCCCGGCGAGCTGCCCGTCACGCCGGACGAGGACATCACGACCGTGATCGACGTCTCCGAACACCTCACCGCGAAGCGTCGTGCGTTGCGCGCGCACGCGACGCAGGTCAGTGTGTGGGACGACGGATATGCGTTGTCGAACGGCATCGCCCAGCCGCTGGTCCACGCCGAGTACTACGTGCTCGCCAAGGGGCAGGCAGAGGGTGTGGCGGTGGATCTATTCGGAGGCCTGGGTGAGCGCTAGTGGGCGAGGAGCTCTACTGCTGCTCGTGTGTCTCCAGGCAGCGATTCTCGCCGTGCTGGAGGCGTTCTTCCTGCCGTTGCGCCTGGACGGCTCGCTGCTGCCGCGCATCGGCAACCTGCCGTTCCCGATCATGATCGTGGTCGCGCTCGTCACGACACCGGTGCTGGTGATGTGGGCGGCCGCCCTGTCCGACCGGCTCTCGGCCGCCGCGGCACCACTGCTGGTGTGGTTCTTCACGATCTTCGGACTCGGCTACCTCGAACCCGGCGGCGGCTACTTCTTCCTCGACGACTGGCGCACGATGCTGCTGCTCGTCGCGGGCATGCTGCCGGGCGCGGTGGCCGTGGGCGCGGCGATGGCGCGCAACGCGGCCAACCGGCCGGGCCTCTACGAACCCGCGGGCACCCAGTAGCGGTAGCGGTGGTGCTCGCTGCAGCCGAGCTCCTCGTAGAGCCTGATCGCGGGCGTGTTGTGCTCGGCGACCTGGAGCACGCACGTCGTGGCGCCCTGCTCGACGCCCCAGCCCGCGAGCTCGGCCATGATCCTGGACGCGAGGCCGCGGCGGCGGTGCTCCGGCCGCACTTCGAGCCGTGAGACGTGCAGGATGTCCTCGACGACGGCGCCGCGCACGGCGGCGATGATCGCGCCGTTCTCCTCGATGCTCGCGAAGCAGACATTCTCCCCACTGCCGAGCACATGCCGTTTGGCGGCGGTGACCTCGGATCCGGCCGTGAGCTCCCACCATCCGGGAAGATCGCGATGCTCGGCTACGCCGTGGGCGAACTTCGCGAGCGGACCCGTCATGACCTGCGACTCCGCGCCGCCGGGGTGATCGAGATCAACTTTCCACCCCGCGCCGGCGATCGCTCGTTCACACTGGGAAGCGATGACGACGTGTGCAGCGGGTTTGATGCGGTGCTCGCGTGCGAACGTTTCTACGCGTGCCAGCGCATCCGGAATCGGCACGCCGGGATCGCCGCAGGTGAGCGTGCTGTTGGCGCGGCCGGTGAACCCGTCCGCGGCGCGCATCAACCAGTCTCCTAGCGGGACTTCTGCCAGGACGGGCCATGCTCGCGCGCAGAGCGATTCCAGGTGATCCACGGTGTGCACGCGTTCATTCTCGTCTCGGGCGGGCTCGTCTCGGCAGGTGATGTGACGTGGCGCACCAGGCCGGACGAGTGCAGCTAAGGCAAGCCTGACCGGGTGATACTCGTACGTGCCGCGTACTCTCCGGCTTGCGCGGTGTGGACCAAGATGAAGTTGGAGAGCGCAGTGACTTATGTGATCGCCCAGCCGTGCGTGGACGTGCTCGACAAGGCGTGCATCGAGGAATGCCCGGTCGACTGCATCTACGAAGGCGACCGGATGCTCTACATCCACCCCGATGAGTGTGTGGACTGTGGCGCTTGCGAACCGGTGTGCCCGGTGGAAGCCATCTACTACGAGGACGACGTCCCCGATGAGTGGAAGGACTACACCAAGGCGAACGTCGACTTCTTCGATGAGCTCGGATCGCCTGGGGGCGCCTCGAAGGTCGGCAAGGTGAGCGCCGACCCGAAGTTCGTGAAGGAGCTCGAGCCGCAGGCCGAGGGGCATTGATCATTTCACGCAGGGGGCCGGCACTGCCGGACTTCCCGTGGGACTCGTTGGCCGACCACGCCGCCAAGGCGCGCAAGCACCCCGGTGGCGTGGTCGACCTGTCCGTCGGCACGCCCGTCGACCCGGTTCCCGCGGTGATCCAGTCCGCGCTGTCGTCGGTCGCCGACATCCCCGGTTACCCGACCACCCACGGCACGCCCGAGCTGCGTGCGGCCTTCGTGGCCGCCGTCGAACGGCGCTACGGGATCGTCGGGCTGTCCCCGGCCGCGGTGCTGCCCACGATCGGCTCCAAGGAGCTCGTGGCGTGGCTGCCCACCCTGCTCGGCGTCGGCCCCGGTGACATCGTCTGCGTGCCCGCCGTGGCGTACCCGACCTACGAGGTGGGGGCGCTGCTGGCCGGTGCGACCGTGGTGCGGTTGCAGGACGGTGAGAAGCCGCCCGCCGGGACTCGGCTGGTGTGGCTGAACTCGCCGTCGAACCCGACCGGCCGAGTTCTCACGGCCGAACAGCTGCGCGAGGCGGTCGCCGCGGCTCGCGAGGTCGGGGCGGTCGTCGCGTCGGACGAGTGCTACCTGGCGCTGGCCTGGGAGGCCGCGCCGGTCTCCGTGCTGCATCCGTCCGTTGTGGACTCGTTCGACGGCGTGCTCGCCGTGCACTCGCTGTCCAAGTCGTCCTCGCTGGCGGGCTACCGGGCCGGGTTCGTCACCGGTGACCCGGAGCTGGTCGCGGGGCTGCTGGAGCTGCGCAAGCACGCTGGGATGATCGTGCCGCGGCCGGTGCAGGAAGCCATGCGCGCGGCGTTGGACGACGACGCGCACGTGGCCGAGCAGCGCGCCCGCTACGAGGCACGCCGGACCGTGCTGAAGCCCGCGCTGGAAGCGGCCGGGTTCGCCGTGTCGCACTCCGAGGCCGGGCTCTACCTGTGGTCGACGCGGGGCGAGGACGCCTGGGAGACCATCTCGTGGCTGGCCGACCGGGGCATCCTCGCGGCGCCCGGCACGTTCTACGGACCGTCCGGCGCCCAGCACGTGCGGATCGCGCTGACCGCCACCGACGAACGGATCGCGGCCGCGGCCGAGCGCCTCAAGGCTTGAGCGCCGACCACACCCGGCGGGTGAACTGGTTGGGCGGCACCGCGTCCGTGGTGAGCCGGACGCTCGTGCTGATCTCCTCGCCGCTCAGCCCGAGGCCGAGCACGAGGTGCCAGTGCAGGTCCCACAGGTCCTGGAACGAGTCGAGCTCCACGTCGGCGTCCGCGCTGACGTGCAGCACCGCCGGTTCCGCGACCCGCACGACCCGTTCTACCGCCCGCACGTCCCGGCTGTTGGTGCGGAAGCTGAACGCCAGCTCGACCGTGTCGGTGTCGCCCCCGTACGTCGCGTACGAGTGGCACCTGTGGTGCGGCAACGACAACGGCTGGTTCGTCTCCAGGTAGAGGTCTCCCTCGAACCTGAGCGTCGGCGAGTGCTGGCTCAGCGTGGCGCGGGCGCTGACGAACTCCCAGCCGGGCATGTCCAGCTTGGGCACCAGCAGTTCCAGCACCTCGCCCCGGCGGGCACTTCGGGTGCGTTCACCGGATCGCCACGGGATTTCCCTGCTGTAGGGCTCCTTCTTCGTGACGAACACGTACGGCGCGTTGTCGGTCTGGAGTGAGAGGACGACGACCGTCCTGCCCGGTGACCAGTCGAACGCGACCGTGGTCAGTCCCGGCGCAACGCCGTCGAAATGGCTCTCGACCTTCGGCCACCACGTGGACAGCTCCTCGGCCAGCGCACCCTTGACGTAGCGGCCCTTCTCGTCGACGCCGACGACCCACATGACCTCGGACCCGCGCGCGGCGTTGCACAGCGCCGCGATCTGCCGCGCCGCCCGGCCGTGGTCGACCGGCCACAGCGTCTTGAACTCCACGAAGGAGTCCTCGGACTGCGCGCCCTCCAGGGTGCGCGCGATCGCCGCGCGAGCGTTCAACTCGATCCGCTGCTTCAACACGTGCACCTCCTGGTCCGAACGCTAGCCGGAAAGGCAAGGGCCCAGCCTGCCTTCGCAGACCGGGCCCCGGACACCGATTTTCTCCCGCTCAGTCGTTCGCGTGCAGTGCGGCGTTCAGTTCGACGCCGGTGCCCTTACGTGGCTTCACCAGCACGGTGCCCGACACCGAGTCCCTGATGAACAGCAGGTTCGACTGGCCGGAGAGTGTCACGGCCTTGACGATCTCGCCGTCCGGGAGGGTCACCTTCGTGCCCGCGGTGATGTAGAGACCGGCCTCGACCACGCAGTCGTCGCCCAGCGAGATGCCCAGGCCCGCGTTCGCGCCGAGCAGGCACCGCTCGCCGATGGAGATGACCTGCTTGCCGCCACCGGACAGCGTGCCCATGATCGACGAGCCGCCACCGACGTCGGAGCCGTCACCGACGACGACGCCGCCGGAGATGCGGCCCTCGACCATCGAGCTGCCCAGCGTGCCGGCGTTGAAGTTGACGAAGCCCTCGTGCATGACCGTCGTGCCCGCCGCGAGGTGGGCGCCGAGCCGGACCCGGTCCGCGTCGCCGATCCGCACGCCGGACGGGACCACGTAGTCGACCATCCGCGGGAACTTGTCGACGCTGAGGACGGTGACCGGGCCGCGGACGCGGAGCCTGGTCCGGGTCTGCTCGAAGCCGTCGACCGCGCAGGGGCCGTGGTTGGTCCACACGACGTTCGTGAGCAGGCCGAACATGCCGTCCAGGTTCGCGCCGTGCGGCTTGATCAGCCGGTGGCTGAGCAGGTGGAGCCTGAGCCAGATGTCGTAGGTGTCGGCCGGGGCCTGGTCGAGGTCGATCGCGACCTTCACGCCCACGACCTCGACGCCGCGCTCCAGGTCCTCGCCGAGCAGTTTGGCGGCCGACTCGCCGAGCGCTTCTGCGATCTCCACGGACGAGAGCCGGGTCGTGCCCAGGTCGGTCGTCTCGCCGAGGGCAGGGGACGGGTACCAGGTGTCGAGGACGCTGCCGTCCGGGGTCACAGTGGCCAAGCCGATGCCGTATGCGGTGCTCACGGCCTCACAGCCTAGTCCGGCACGCCCCAGCCTGGTTGCCAGGGCGTCGTGACCGGCTAGTCCGGGACGTCGGCGGAGAAGTAGAGAGAGCCGAGGTCGCCCCTGGTGGCGATGAGTGCCTCGTTGCACTTGGACTGGCGGGCGTCGGTCGCGGAGACGTTGTCCACGCGGACCTCGGCGCACCGGTGGGACTCGAAGTCGCCCACGGCGGTCATCAGCCGGGGCAGGACCTCGCTGACGTCCTGCTCGACGGGCCTGCCCTTGAGTGACTTGTCGAGCTTGCGGGTCATGGTGCTGACGCGGTTGACCCAGCCGGCGCACTCGGCGGGCGTGCCGCTGTGCTGGGACCCGCAGGGGGCCGCGAACAGGACCCGGATCTCGCCGCACTGCCGGTCGCACGCCGCCGGAGCCTCGCCGCACCCGGTCGCCATGAGGATCAGCGAGATGACGAGGAGTGTGCGTCTGATCACGTGGCGCAAGGTATCGGCTGAACGGTCTAGCGGGGAAGCCGGCTGAGTAGGGTGACGAACGTGTCCGACACCCTTGATCTGCTTGCCGACCCGATCGATCTGACGGCCGCACTCGTCGATGTGCGCAGCGTGTCCGGGGAGGAGGCGGAGATCGCGGATCTCGTGGAGCGATCACTGCGCCTCCACGCCCCCCACCTGGAGATCACCCGATCGGGCAACGCGGTGCTGGCGCGGACGAACCTCGGCAAGGGCAGGCGAATCGTCCTCGCGGGGCACCTGGACACCGTGCCGATCAACCAGAACTTCCCGAGCCGTCGTGAGGGCGAGATCCTGCATGGCTGCGGCACCGTGGACATGAAGGGCGGCGACGCGGTCATGCTCGCGATCGCGGCGCTGAGCCAGAACGCGAGCCACGACCTGACGTTCATCTTCTACGACTGCGAAGAGATCGAGGCCGAGCGCAACGGCCTCACGCGGATCCAGAAAGACCTCGTGGAGTGGTTGAAGGGCGACCTGGCGATCGTCTGCGAGCCGTCCAACGGCACGGTCGAGGCGGGCTGTCAGGGCACGATGCGCGTCGACATCCGCACGACCGGCAAGCGCGCGCACACGGCCAGGGGCTGGATGGGCAAGAACGCGATCCACGGCATGGGTGAGGCGCTGCGCAGGCTGGAGCAGTACGAGGCGCGGGTCGTCGACATCGACGGCTGCACGTACCGCGAGGGGCTCCAGGCCGTGAAGATCACCGGTGGGGTCGCGGGCAACGTGGTGCCGGACGAGTGCGTGCTGAGCGTCAACCACCGGTTCGCGCCGGACAGGTCGCCGGAGCAGGCCGAAGAGCACCTCCGGACGGTCTTCGAGGGTTACGACGTCACGGTCACGGACCTCGCGGCGGGTGCTCTTCCGGGTCTGGGTGCCCCCGCGGCGCAGGAGCTGATCGCGGCGGCGGGTGGGACGCCGGTGGCCAAGCTGGGGTGGACGGACGTGGCGCGGTTCGCGGCGTTGGGGATGCCGGCGGTGAACTTCGGGCCAGGGGATCCGACGCTGGCGCACACGCAGGAGGAGAACGTCCCGGTCCAGCAGATCACCGGGTGTTTCGACGTGCTTAAGCGTTTTCTGCTTGCCTGATCACTAGGATCTCTGTGATGAGTGAGGATAAGAACGGGGTGGTGGACGAACACCCCAAGGAGAAGCGACGTGGCCCGGTCGTGCTGCGACGCGACCGCAATGACGAGCTCACGACGACGGACCAGCGACTGCTCGACTCGCGTGGGCCGACGGACTGGGTGCACACGGATCCGTGGCGGGTGCTGCGGATTCAGGCCGAGTTCGTCGAGGGTTTCGGCGCGTTGGCCGAGGTTCCCAGCGCGGTGACCGTGTTCGGTTCCGCGCGCACCGGTCGTGACCACCCCGAGTACAAGCTCGGGCGTGACCTCGGCGCGGCACTGGCGCAGGCCGGTTTCGCGGCGATCACGGGTGGTGGACCCGGTGCGATGGAGGCGGTCAACCGGGGTTGTTCGGAGGCCGGTGGGTTCTCGATCGGGCTCGGCATCGAGCTGCCGTTCGAGCAGGGGCTCAACCCGTGGGTCGACCTCGGTGTGAACTTCCGGTACTTCTTCGTGCGCAAGACGATGTTCATCAAGTACTCGCAGGCGTTCATCTGCCTGCCAGGCGGGTTCGGCACGCTCGACGAGCTGTTCGAGGCGCTCACGCTGGTGCAGACGAAGAAGGTCACGAAGTTCCCGGTGGTGCTCTTCGGCAAGAGCTACTGGCAGGGGCTGTACGACTGGATCCAGAGCTCGGTGCTGGAAGGCGGCAAGGTCGGCGAGAAGGACCTCGCGCTGCTGCACCTGACCGACGACATCGACGACGCGGTGCGTGTGGTCAAGGAAGCGCACCAGGCATGGGCGGACTCGCACTGATGTACGTCGCCGTCTACTGCGGGTCGCTGTCCACCGTTCCCCAGAGCTACATCGACCTCGCCGCCGAGGTGGGTCGCCAGATCGCCGCGCGCGGATGGAACCTCGTGTGGGGTGGCGGTCAGACCTCGATGATGGGCGCGGTGGCACGGGAAGCGCGTGCCGGTGGTGCGCAGACGTTCGGTGTCATCCCGAAGGGGCTGGCCACCAGGGAGATCGCCGACCGCGACTCCACCGAGCTGCACGTCGTCGACACCATGCGGGAACGCAAGAAGATGATGGACGACAAGGCGGACGCGTTCCTCACCCTGCCGGGCGGCATCGGCACCGCGGAGGAGTTCTTCGAGGTGTGGACAGCTCATGTGCTGGGCATGCACACCAAGCCGGTCGTGCTGCTCGACGTCGACGGTCACTACAAAGGACTCGTCGACTGGCTGATGGAACTGCGCGACAAGGGTTTCGTGTCGCACGGCGCGCTGAAGTCGCTGGTCGTGACGGATGACGTGTCAGTTGCCCTGGACGCGTGCGTCGTCTAGTCCCTTGGCCTTGGCCAGGATCTGGGCCTCAGGCAGGAGCTCCGGCAGCGGCCGGTACGGCGTGACCGTCACGTCGAACCGTTTGCCGGACACCCTGCCCTGCCAGGAGCCCGAGATCTCGCCGTCCACCAGCACGGCGCCGCGCCTGCCGAGGATGCGGAAGATGTCCTTCTGCGCGGCCTTGTCCGGCAGCAGCAGGTCGCGGTCACGGGCCTGCAGGTAAGGGTCGGTCGGCGGCAGGAAACGCACCTCGGGCGGTTCGGCGTCGGCGATCTCCATGCCTTCCGGCAGCCACGCCTTCTGGCCTTCGACGGTGACCTCGACCAGGTCGTCCGGCCACCTCTTCTTGACCTCACGCGCGGTCGTGCCGAAGTAGGAGGCCACTTCGGACGGTCCGGCCGGGCCGTGCAACGTCAGGTATCGGCGCACCAGTTCGTCGAATCCCGCGGTCTTCTTCGGCACCCCCGGCCACTGCGGGATGCGTTCGAACGTCACGGTCTTCTCCGCCGGGATGATCCGCAGCCCGGCCGGTAGCGCCGCGAGCCGGAAGATCGGGTCGCTGACGTGCGAGGTCTTGCAGCCGCGGCACTCCTCGATCGTCTGCTTGGGCGCCAACGGGGTCAGTGCCGTGCTGAGATCGCCCTTGGTCGTCGGCTTGGTGACGATCGACCGCATGGCCGTGGCGATGTGCCGCAACGACGTCACCATGTCGTCGACCTTCGGCCGGGACGCCCGCGAGAGCGCGTCGGCGTCGCTCCACGGCCACAGCGCGCGGGCGAACGCCTTCAGCTCACCGGCGCGGTGCAGGTGGGGAGCGCCGCGCACGGTCCACGTGACGGTGAACTCGTCGACGGACGGCGAGTCCAGCCGGGCCGCGAGACTCAGCAGGGCCGAGCCGGAGGTGTTGTCCTGGACGCCCAGTGAGAACACCTCCAGCTCGGCCGCGCCGGAGATCCGCCGGTCCAACTCGTGGTGATGGATCCGGTGGAAGAGCACCTGCTGCCGGGTGAGGTCCACCCGGACATTCTTACGCCTTCGGCACCGTGAGGCTGGACGCCCCGACGGTCACGCTCGAACCGAGCGTGGATTCGGTGACGTACCGGGGGTCGACGGTGTCGATCACCAGTGCCAGCCGGTTGCCCGCGCCGACGTTCCACACCGTCGGTTCGAGCTCGACGTCGATACTCTGCGTGCGTCCCGCGCCGGTCACCTTCACCGGCTTGTGCGTGACCAGCGAGCCCAGGCCCAGCGGCCCGACCTCGTAGAGATACGCGAACAACGTGGTCGTCTCCGCGCTCGGTGTGACCGTGAGCTTGAGCTTCGGCGTGCCCGCGATGGTCACGCCGCTCGGATACTGCGGCCCGCTCCACACCCCGGCGACGTTGCGGTCGACGAACGGCAGTGCCACGCCGGTCGGGATGTTCAGGAACCCTTGCAGGGCACCGGACAACAGGATGGTGCCGCTGTCGGCCACCGTCGGCCAGCCCGCGTAGAACTTCTTCGCGCCCAGCTGCAGAGTGTCCACGTTACCCGCCGGCCACGCGCCGAACTTCCGCCACGTGCCGCCGTTGTTCGGCTTGAGCTGCACCGGCTGCTCGGTGTCGACGCCGTTCGCCACGCCCTTGACGTGGCGGTCGAACCAGCGCCCGACCGAGTCCCAGATCTCGTTGGGCAGCCCCGCCGCGCCGAAGAGCTCGGCGGTGGCGTGGTCACCCGGCGAGAGCATGAGCCGTTTCGGGCCAGTGAGCTTCGAGTAGAAGTCCGCGACCTGGCCCGGCGCGAAGATGCCGTCGTTCCAGGCGTTGCCGAGCATGACCGCGGTGCCGTTGGCGTTGATCTGCGCGATCTTCGACGCCGCCGACCGTCCCGCGGAGATCGGCACGACCTCCCAGAACCTGCCGTCGCGGTAGGCGTCCTCGGCTTCCCGCAGGACGGGGCCTGGACGTCCGGTGAGCTTGCCCGAGGCCAGCAGGACCTCGACGGCCTGCTTGTTCACGGTGTTGTTCGGGTAGAGCGAGCGGGCGAGGTCGGTCCACGTGCTCAACGCGGCGACGGCCTTGATCCGCGGGTCGTTCGCCGCCGAGAGCAGCGACTGGCCGGCACCGTAGGAGATCCCTGCGACACCGACCTTCGTGCCGTCGGCTTTCGCGTTGGCGATCGCCCAGTCGATGACTTTGCTGACGTCGCCAACGGTGTCGGGTCCGGCGATGTCGATCTCGCCGCCGGAGTCGTAGAAGCCGCGGCTGGTGTAGCTGACCACGACGTAGCCGGACTGCTTGGCGAGCTTGGCCGCCGCGCCGACGTACTCGATGTTCGGCACCGCCCAGCTGGACGGCATGACGAGCAACGGGAAGGGACCGTTGCCCTGACCGGTCGGTTCGATGACGAAGCCCTTGATGGGCGTGCCGCCGACGCCGGGGATGGTCTGGTACGAGATGGAGTGCCCTGGAGCCGCGATGGCAACCGGAGCACCGAGCAGGGATGTGAGGAGTACCAGCACTAGAACAAGTGATCGTCGCACTCTGGTCCTCCTTGACCATGACGTAGATCACACAGGGTTGTTACTGGGGAGTAAAGCAGATTGCTACTCGTGGGTAGCAAGGGGCTGTGAGCCAGGTCACTGTTTACGCTGGAGAGCGTGAACCGATTCCGCGTCACTGAGCTGCCGAAAGACCGAGTGCTGGTCGTTGCGCATCTGACCAGCGCGGACGCGTTGGGCCAGACCATTGATCAGGGTGCGGACATCATCGAATTCGACGGCGAGTTGGAATTGCCATCGGTCACCGAAACGTTGGACGTGGTGACGATCCCCGCGGGGGATGAGGATTTCCGGCTGGCGGCTGCCACAGTGGCCGCGATGTCCGGAGCACGCGCGATTCGTGCATCCGACGTGCGGCAGGCGAGGAAGGTCGTGGAGATGGTCGCGAGCGTGACGGGAACCCGTCCGCCTGCCCGAGCGGTGCGGGCGCTCGCCTGATGCTGCCCGCTGTCGAAGCCTGGTTCGCCACGCACACCTGGCAGCAGCCTTCCTGGACGGTCGACGAACTGGTCGCGTCGAAGCGCGGCCGGACGGTGTCCGTCGTGCTGCCGGCGTTGAACGAGGAAGCCACCGTCGGCGATGTCGTCGGCGTGGTGCGGCCGTTGCTCGGGACCCTGGTGGACGAGCTGGTGGTGATGGACTCCGGTTCGACGGACCGGACGGTCGAGGTCGCTGCCGAGGCGGGCGCGCGGGTGGTGTTGCGCGAGGACGTCCTGCCGTGGCTGGAACCCTTGCCGGGCAAGGGCGAGGTGCTGTGGCGGTCGTTGGCCGCGACCTCCGGTGATCTGATCGTGTTCCTGGACTCCGATCTGGTGGACCCGGAGACCGCGTTCGTCACCGCTCTGCTGGGGCCTTTGCTCGATGCCGATGTCCACCTGGTGAAGGGCTTCTACCGGCGGCCGTTGCGGTTGGAGAGCAGCGGCGGCGGGCGGGTCACCGAGCTTGTCGCGCGGCCGTTGCTGAACACGTTGCGGCCGGAGCTTTCCGGTGTGGTGCAGCCACTCGGTGGCGAGTATGCGGCCACTCGGTCCTTTTTGGAGTCCGTGCCGTTCGCGGCGGGTTACGGCGTGGAGATCGGGCTGTTGCTCGACGTGCACCGGATGTACGGGTTGCAGGCGTTGGCGCAGGTGAACTTGGGCGTGCGCAAGCATCGGAACAGGTCGCTGTTGCAGCTCGGTGCGATGTCCTCGCAGATCATGGGCACTGCGCTGGCCCGGTGCGGTGTTCCGCTGGAATCCGGGCCGTTGACGCAGTTCGTGCAGGTCGGTGGCGAGTGGCTACCCGACTCGACCGATGTCGTCGTGGCGGACCGGCCCCCGATGGTGCACGTGGTCGAAGAGCGCTAGCTGCTCTTCCCGGTGCGTCACGACCAGTGCGGTGCCCCGGCAGTTGTCGAGGACCTTCGTGAGCACGCGGTCGGCCTGTTCGGGGTCGAGTCCTTCCGTCGGCTCGTCCATGAGCAGGACCTCCGGGTTCGCCAGCACTGACCTGGCGAGGATCAGCCGTTGGCGTTGGCCGCCGGAGATCTCCTCGCCGCGTTCGCCGACGACCCGGTCCCAGTCGAGGTCCAGCTCGGCGATCCCGGCTGCCCGGTCCAGCTCTTCCTGGGTGGCGTCGGGTTTGGCCAGCATGACGTTGGTGCGGACCGTGGTGTGGAAGACGTGCGCATCGGCCAGCGCGCCCCTGCTCGGTTCCAGCCGGTGCGCGATGGCGTTGAGCAGGGTGGTCTTGCCCGTGCCGCTCGGGCCGACGATCGCCGTTTTGCCTTGTAGATGCGGGATTTCGGTGATGATCGCGGGTTCTGGCTCGTCGGTCGGTTCCGGGGTCGGCCTGGCCAGCGCGGCGAGTGGGACGGTGATCTCGAACGTCGCGATGGCGGCCATGATCAGCCACGCCGGTTCGTGCTGGGTGAGCATGAGCAGTGCCGCGCCGAACTGGACGGCGATCGCGATCGGGGTCAGATCTCTGGTGCGTTCCTTGCGGGACAACGTCTTCGCGGTCCTTGTGGCTTCGAAGAGCCTGGTTTCGAACAGACCGTAGGCGGTCAGCTCTTCCTTGCTGTGCACGAGTTCGGCGGCCTGCTCGGTGAGCTTCGCGCGCAACGGGGTGAGGTCCTCGCGGTTGCGGGAGGCCAGCCAGGGGAGCAGGGCGAGGTTGATCAGCAGGCCCCCGATCAGTGGCAGCGAGACGCCGGAGACGGCGATCGACCGTGCCGCCGACGATCGCCGCGACGATCCACGGCAGGGTGGTGCGGAGCTTGGCGTCGAGGTGTTGGTCGACGTTCGTGACGATGCGGGTCAGTGCCGCGCCGGACGGGATGTGCTTGCGGCGCACCAGGTCGTCGTAGACCTGGCCGCGCAGCTCGACTGCGTGGCTGAGTACGGCCTTGTGGCTGGTGAGGCGTTCGAGGTAGCGCAGGACGCCCTTGGCCAGCGCGAGCGTGCGGACCGCGACGATCGCCACGGTCAGCGCCTGCATCGGCGGGTGTTCGGCGGCGCGCATGATCAGCCAGGTCGCGGTGGCGGTGAGTCCGACGCCGGCGAGCTCGGCGAGCGTGCCGATGAGGATCGCGAGCTTCACACCGTCACCACCCGGTCGACCTCGTTCAACAGCGCCGGTCGGTGGGCCACGATCACGGCCGTGCGGCCGCGGGTGAACTCCCTGGTCGCCTGCAGCACTCAGTGCTTCCGTGTCCGCGTCGAGGTGCGCGGTCGGTTCGTCGAGCAGGAAGATCTTGGCGTGCTGCCGGTCGAGTGCGTTGGCCAGCGCCACGCCGTTGCTGCTCGCCGGACGAGAGGTTCGCAGGTACGAGCGTCGGCCGTTGCGGCACCCACGACAGCTTGTCCAGCCATCGCCTCTGGTCGATCTTCGCGCAGGTCGACGCCACCGACAGCACGCGACCGTGGTCGGGCCGCACGAACCCCAGCAGCAGCCCCAGGATCGTGCTCTTGCCCGCGCCGCTCGGCCCGACCAGCGCGACCCGTTCGCCGGGTTCGATGCGCAGCGAGAAGTTCTCCAGGCTACGGACGGAGACGTTGTCGAACACGATCTCGGCGTTCGCCAGGTCCGGCGGCGTGATGCCCTCGGATTCGGTGTGGACGGGCACCTTGGCCAGGACTTCGCGGCCCTGAGCGCTCGCGTGGTACTGCGCACCCGCCGCCCGGAGCGGGAGAAACGCCTCCGGGGCAAGGAAAAGGACGAGCAGGGCGGTGTGGAGTGGCACGCCGCCGCCGAGGAGCCTGAGCCCGACCGGCACCGCGACCAGCGCCACCGACATCGTGGCGACCAGCTCCAGCACGAACGCCGACAGGAACGCCACCTTCAACGCCGACATCGTCTCGGTCGTGTGTTGCGCCGCCAGCGTCCGGACCGTCGCGGACTGCGCCTCGGCCCGGCTGAACGCGCGGAGCGTGCCGATGCCCTTGACCACGTCGAGGAAATGCCCGCCCAACGTCGCCAGCGCGGCCCACTGCCTGGCGGTGCGTTCACGGGTGTGCGCGCCGACCAGCGCACCGAAGATCGGGATCAACGGCAGCGTCACGAGGATCGTCAACGCGGCGGTCAGGTCCGCGAACGCCAGCCTGATGACGACAGCCAGTGGCACCGCGACAGCGAGGATCTGTTGCGGTAGATAGCCGACGACGTACGGCGTCACGTCATGCACGCCGCGCGTCACCAGCGTGGCGACCTCGCCGGCTTTCGTTCCCGGCGAGCGCAGGAACGCCTCGCGGAGTCTTGACCGCGTGCGTTCGGCGGCCCGATGAGCCCACTCGCGGTGGATCCACCAGACGAGGACTCGTGCGCCGATCACCAGGCACAGCAGGAGAAAACCGCCGCCACCACTGAGCGTGGAGGCGAAGAGCTCGGCCTGCGCCAGCACCAGGAACGGGATCGGGATCAGCGCGAGGAGATGGCGACGATCGACCATTGCAGCAACACCACCAGCGGAATGATCGGGACCGCGACCCATGCGAGCAGACCGAGCGTGTCGGTGTGCGCCATCAGCCCGCTGACGTCGATCGAGCTGAACGCCAGCGGGATCGGCAGCGCGCAGAGCAGTGCGGTCACCGGGAACAGCGGCCACCGGCGTGTCTGGAACACCCAGCCGTGCACCGCGAACAACACCGGCATCACGAGAGCGACCGGCCATGGCGCGTGCAGCAGATGCGCCAGGAACAGCCCCCAGCCAACAGAAACCGTCAGCGCGCCGGTGAACACCAGCCACCACCACAACCGCAGCTGCACCGCCGCCATGAACAGCACCAGCCCGGCCAGGATCAGCGTGAACGTGCTGTGCGCGCCGGACAGCAGCTCGCCTTCGAGCCGCGGGAATGCCGCGAACAACACGCCGATCGCCGCGACGAGCCACACCTCGTTGCCGAGGAAGAAGGGCGTCATGCGGTGCAACGTTTCGTCGCGTCTGCGGAACGGCAGCAGAATTCCAGTGCCGTAGTCGAAGCCTGCCAACGCGAAGTACCCGACGGTCAGTACGCCGAGCACGATCAGCCAGAGAGTTTCCATCAGAGAGTCACCACCAACGGCGAGACCGGTGCAGGCGTCATGTCAGGACCGCGGCGGACCGCACGTGCGATCAACGCCCAGTCGATGACAGCCAGCAGCGACGAACAACGACGTGAACACGATGAGCGACAACAGGATCTGCCGTGGTTCCACATGCGACACCGCGTCCTCGGTGCGCAGCAGCCCGTAGACCAGCCACGGCTGCCGCCCGAGCTCACGGAACATCCACCCGAAGATGGCCGCGAAGAACGGCAGCGGGATGCCGATCACCATGAAGTACAACGGAAAGCGCATCCGGACGACCGTGTCCCTGATCAGGAACGGCAGGGTGAACCAGCTGACCATCGTCAGCGACATCCCGATCAGGATCATGAACCCGAGCGGCGCGCCGATCCCCGGTATGGCGTCGGTCTTGCCCGGCTGGTACTCCGCGATGACCGGGAACTGCGCGAACCCGGCGCCGATCAGCGACGGTGTGGCCAGCGCGGTCGTGATCACGCCCATCCGCAGCGACCGCCGGAAGAAGTCGACCTCGGGCGTGCGCTTGATGAAGTGGTACGCCGACACCCCGGTCATGAACACGCCGCCGGCCGTGATCGCCGCGAAGATCACGTGCCACACCGCGGAGGTGAACGTCGGGTTGCTCAGCAGGGCGCCGAAGTCGTCCAGCCGCAACACGTTCCCCTCGACCCGGTAGCCGACGGGGTGCTGCAGGAACCCGTTCGCCGCCATGATCCAGAACGCCGACGCGTACGCCGTCAGCGCCGTGAGGTAGAGCAACGCCAGGTGCACCCAGCGGTTCAGCTTTCCCCAGCCGAAGATCCACAGTCCCAGGAAAGTGGACTCCAGGAAGAACGCGATCAGCGTCTCCATCGCGAGCGGCGCCCCGAACACGTCGCCCGCGTAGGTCGCGAGCCCCGACCAGTTCAGCCCGAACTGGAACTCCATCACGATGCCGGTGACGATTCCCAGCGCGTAGTTGATGACGTAGATCCGGCCCCAGAACCGCGTCATCCGCTCGTGCACCGGCGCCCCGGTGATCGTGAACCTGGTCTGCATGATCACGAGCAGGGTCACCAACCCGAGCGTGAGCAGCACGAACAGGAAGTGGAACGATGTCGTCAACGCGAACTGGAGCCGGGCGAGATCTACTGCGCTCATAGGTTTGGACGCTATAGGTAGCCTCACTACTTAACGAGCCTTCGCGGCCGATATCAGGGACAACTCAGGGGCATCTCGGGGTCCGCCCAGGGCCCGCATCAGTAGAGTCGCTACTCATGAAGCCCGACGCGCTACGTGGTCACCTGGACGCGTTGCTGCTGGCCACTCTCGACGGCAGGCAGCTGCACGGTTACGCGATCATCGAGGCGTTGCAGCAGGGCAGCGGCGGCGCGCTGGACCTGCCGACGGGCACGGTCTACCCGGCGTTGCGCCGGCTGGAGCGGGCAGGGCACGTCACCAGCGACTGGAGCACGGTCGGTGGCCGCAAGCGCCGCACCTACATGCTCACGCAGGCGGGTCAGAAGGCGCTGCACGCCGAGCGCAGTGCGTGGCGCGAGTTCACGACGGTCATCGACGGCGTGCTGGGAGGTGACGGCAAGTGGGCACAGACGTGATCGACAGCAACGTGATCGAGCGCTACGTGACCGATCTCGGGTCACGGTTGCAGGGCTCGAAGAAGCAGGTCCGCGAGCTGCTCACGGAGACCCGCGACAGCCTTGCCGACGCCACCGAGGCACACCTCGACCGCGGCTTCACCGAAGAGGAAGCCCAGAGGCGTGCGGTCGACGAGTTCGGGCCGGTCCGCGAGATCGCGAACTCCTACCAGGCCGAACTGGCCGTCGCCTACGGCACGCGGACGCTCGTCTGGCTCGCGATCGTGCTGCCGTTGATGCACATGGCGTGGGAGTACGGCCGCATGCTCCTCATTGGACCGTGGCAGGAATTCGGCACGATGCCGCCAGCCTGGTACCTGTTCATCGCGAAGGCCAACGACCTGACCAGCGGCATCGCGTCGGGTGTCGCGCTGGTGACGTTGGTCCTCGGCCGGATCCTGGCCCGCAAGTACGACACGAGGCTGCTGGCCAGGCTCGGCGCGACCATCGCGGTGGTGGCCGTCGGGTTGGTGCTGCTGGGCAATCTCGCGATCATCGCGGCCACCGCGCACGTCGACGTGGCCCGGCTGATGCAGTCGTTGCCGATGAGCATCGCCAGCCTGATCACCTGGGTCGTGATCATTCGGCTTGGTCTGCTCGCTCGCCGTTGCCTGAGCTGTGCCACGATCGTCGCGTGACCAACGCGCTTATCTACCTGATCGTGATGGTGGCCGTCGCGGCAGTGGTGTTCCTGCTCGCGGCGTTGGTGTTCGGGCGCGGCGAGGAGCTCGCGCCGCTGCCGCCCGGCGCCTCGCCGACGCGGCTGCCCTCCGACGACGTCACGCCAGAGGACGTCCGTGAGCTGAAGTTCCAGCAGGTCTTCCGCGGCTACAAGATGAGCGAGGTCGACTGGGCGTTGCAGCGGCTCGCCGGCGAGGTCGAGACGCTGCGGGCACGAGTCGAGGAGCTCGAGAGTGACCGAGCTTGAGCTGACGGTGGAGGTCGCCGCGCCACCGCACGTCATCTTCGAGGCCATGAGCGACTGGGAACGCCAGTCGGAGTGGGTCTTCGGCACCCGCGTGTCCGTGGTCAAGGGCGACGGGCGCTCGGTCGGCAGCGAGATCGACGCCGTGACGTTCGGCGTCTCGGACCGCATGCGGATCACGCGCTGGGACCCGCCGCACGCCGTCGAGGTCGAGCACCTGGGCAAGGTCGTTCGCGGAACGGGCGTGTTCGCCGTGCGCGGCAGCCGTTTCGTGTGGACGGAGCGCCTCGACGTGCCGTTCTTCTACCCGTTGGTGAAACCGCTCTTCGTACTGATGTTGCGCAGGTCGTTGCAGCGGTTCGCCCGCTTCGCCGAGGAGTACCGGTGATCGAACGCTGTCCCTGGGGCAACTCCACTCCGGACTACATCGACTACCACGACACCGAGTGGGGCGTCGTGCTGCACGGCACGCCCGAGCTCTACGAGCGGATGTCGTTGGAGGCGTTCCAGTCCGGCCTGTCGTGGATCACGATCCTGCGCAAGCGCCCGGCGTTCCGCGCGGCCTTCGTGGACTTCGACCCCAAGCTGGTCGCGGAGTTCGGGCAGGCCGACGTGGAACGGCTGATGGCCGACGCGGGCATCGTGCGGAACCGGATGAAGATCGACGCGGCGATCCACAACGCCCGCCTGATCCTCGACCTGGACGTGGATCTCGACGATCTGCTGTGGTCGTTCGCGCCATCCGATCACGTGCGGCCCGCGACGATCGCGGACGTGCCTGCCGTGACGGCGGAGTCGAAGGCGATGGCCAAGGAACTGAAGCGCCGCGGCTTCAAGTTCCTCGGCCCCACCACGTGCTACGCGCTGATGCAGGCCACCGGCATGGTCGACGACCACATCGCGGCCTGCTTCAGGGCTAAGCCGCAGGCCTGACTTCCCAGTTGCCGGTCTCGGAGACCATGTGCCCCATCGGCACGAGGTCCGCGAGCGAGGCGACCTTGCTGTCGATCTCGGACATGATCGAGCGGTACTCCTGCATCCGCATGAGCCCCTCACCGATCAGCTGGCCCGCCTTCTCGATGAACGCGCCCAGCACACCACCGAGCACGCCCGCGATGTTGAACGGGTTGAGGACCGAGCCCGCGATGCCGGTGGTGAGCTTGACGAGCTGCGAGGCGATCGTGGCGACCAGGTCGATCGCCAGCTTGTAGACGTTGGTGATCGTCCTGCTGCAGTCGAACAGGCACTTGCGCATGGTGTCGAGCTGACCTTTGAAGTCGTTCAACGAGTTGTGGTACTTGGTCGCCCACGCCTTGAACTCATCGGCGCCGGGGCCCTGCCACACGTCGTTGATGTTCGACACGCACCTGCCGAAGTCCTCCTGCGCGTTCGAGAGGAGCTCCATCGTGTCCGGAGACCAGACCTCCGCGAAGCGCTCCACCTTGGGAGCGTCGCCGAGGATGTCCTTCAGCTTGTCCAGAATCGCGATGGCCGCGGTGTCACCGAGTTCGTTCGCCACCTCGCGGATCTTGCCGTCCTGTTCGGTCGGCCACACTGGCGTTCCCATGCCATCCCCCTAGTGGTCGTCCATGCGGCCGAACTTCTCGTAATACGAGTCGTCCAGCGCCGCGTAGTGGGCCGCTACCTGCACCAGGACGTCGCCCGCCGCCTGCAAGGTCTTGGCGAGCGTCGCGAAGTGGTCGACGCACTGCCCCATCGCGGAGTTGTACCTGCTCGGCGCGTCCTCCTCCTTGCCGAGGAAACCGAGTGCGTCCACGCCGAGGTGCGTGGCCTCCAGGTCGCCCCTGACCCGGCCGCCCAACATGCTCGCGGTCGACTTGAGCTCGTCGCCCGCGATCGCGAGCTGACGTGGCACGACGTGGTAGCCCGCCAGTTCCTTGCCACGTTTCGCCATCGGATGCTCCGGGCCGATGATCCCGCCTGCTGGTGACGTCACGTTCCCTCCCCCAGTAGTACTTCTCGCACCGCCACGGCCTTGGTCTCCGCGGTGCGGATCGCGTCGACGAGCAGCCGCCCGAGGCGGCGTTCGTCCAGCGACCGCAGCTTCTCCAGATCGAACTCGATGCCGGCCAACTGGCCCGTGGTGTCCACTTGGACCAGTCCGGCGCCGCCCGCGACCGGCTCGCCGATCACCTTGCCCGCCGCTTCCGCCGCCCGTTCCCGCAACGCGTGGAACTCGCGGGTCCGCTCGGCGACGAGGATTTCGAGCTCGTTCAAGCTCACCACGGCTCCTCCTTCAGGAATCCGGTGGCGCTCTTGTCCTCGAAATAGGCGTCGGTGTCACCCGGTCGACCGGTTTGACTGCGCCGCACCGGTTTCGGTTCCTCGGAACCGGCCAGCCAGTTCGCGGCCCGTTCGCCGAGCACCTCGGTCAGCGCCTCGCGAGCGGCCACCGCGGCCTGCCTGCGCGCGTTCGCGACGGTCCTGGTGATCTGCCCGCCGAGCAGATGCGTCTGGCGGCCGAGACAGCCGGGCGCGAGCTCGATGTCGAGCAGGTCGCCCGTGCCGTTGACGGTCACCCGGACGACGTCGGGGATCTCATCGGTGAAGCGCCGCTCGGCCACCTCGGCCTGAGCCTGCGCGAGTCGTTGTCGCTGGGCCGCATGCGCCTTGACGGCCGCATCGACCTCGTCGAGAACATTCATCAGCTACACCCCAGTCAGCCACTCCCTAGGTGGCTGTGACCGACGTTACAACTGGCTGAGCTGGGGTGCAGCTCAAACGCGACTAGTGACCGACGAACTTGGGCCTGCGCTTGTTGACGAACGCGTCGACCGCCTCGCGGTGATCCTCGGTCGCGCCGCAGTCGGCCTGGGTGCGGCGTTCCGCCTCCAGCGCGTCCTCCAGCGTGCCGTCCGCGGCGGCGGCCAGCGCTTCCTTGATCTTCGCGTACGCCGTGGTCGGACCGGCCGCGAGCTTGGCCGCGAGCAGGTGCGCGGTGGAGAGCAGTTCCTCGTCGGGAACGACCTGGTTGACCATGCCGACCCGCAACGCCTCCTCGGCGCCGACCGGCTGCGCGAGCAGCATCATCTCCATCGCGCGGCCGTACCCGATCAGGCGAGGCAGCGTGTAGGAGGCGCCGGAGTCCGCGGTCAGGCCGACGTTCGCGAACGCCATCAGGAACTTCGCCGACGCACCGGCGATGCGCAGGTCCGCCGCGTAGGCGAAGGACGCGCCCGCACCGGCCGCGCTGCCGTTGACCGCGGCGATCACCGGCTTCGGCATGCCGATCAGCTCACGCACGATCGGGTTGTAGTGCTTCTCCACCGTGTGCAACGGCGCCGGGTCGTTCGCCGCGAGCAGCCCGATGTGCTCCTTGAGGTCCTGACCCGCGCAGAACGCCCGGCCCGCACCCGTGATCACCACCGCCCGTACCGAATCGTCGGCCGCCGTCTCCCGCAGCGCGGCGAGGAACGACTCCTTCAACGCGATCGTGAAGGCGTTGAACGCCTCGGGACGGTTGAACGTGAACGTGCGCACTCCGTCAGCGTCATCGACGAGGAGCTCGGACACTCGGACCTCCATCAAGCAGTGGAAACGTTGCGGACCTGCCGCAGGCACTCGTCGACGAACCGACTCGTGCCCGGCGCCAGCCGCAGGGTCTGTTCGTCGAAGAACGACGCTGCGGCGAGTCCCGGCCAGTCCTCGGGCAACAGTTCAGCAGGAAGACCCGGATCGCGGAACAGGAACTTCCGCCACGCGTGCAGGAGCTGCTGTGACGCTGCGAACGCCGCCGCGTCGTCGGATGCGTCCACAACGGACACGCGCGGCTCCCAGTGCGCGACGAAGCCCGCGTAGTCGAGACCCAGTTCGGCGAGGTCCCACGCCCGTGACGCGAGCTCGTCGTCCTGACCGTCGTGTGAACCGTGAAAAGTTCGTGCGAGAACTTCCGCGGCGGCCAGCACGTCGGCGAGTTCCGGGGAGGGCCGGGGTGCGATCCACGTCACTGGACCGAGTGCGCCGTAGCCGAGCAGCTGCAGCGAGGAGGCGAGGTGATCACGTGAGTCACGGCCCGGCATCTCCTCGAGCACGACCACGTGCCAGCGACCGTCCCACGTGGACGGCCGGGTGCGATAGATGCGGGCGGCGGCCTCGTCGAGCCTGCGTTCCCCGCGAGGTGTCATCGAGTATCCGGGCCCGTCAGGCAGCCGGACGGGCTGCAACCAGCCCTGCCGGACGGTGCGGGAGACGGCGGTGCGGACCGCGGGCGGAGCGAAGCCCAGTGGGTCGAGCAACCGGACGAGGGCGGCGATGGTGGCGGCACCACCGCGCTCGCGCAGGTGGCCGCCGTAGACGTCGAATAGCGCGGAACGGGCTCGCACCCTGTTGAGTCTGTCACGCCGCGCCGAGGCGTGCCGAAAGTGTTGCGCAGAAGTGAAAACGGGCACTGAGCTGGGACAAGTGAAGATCCACAACTGTCACCCGAACTCGCCAAAAGATCGGTTCGGTTTCGCGCTCAAGTCGGCATAGGGGAGAATGGAGCAGATCCGGCCTGGCCGGACGGGGAAGATGTTGACGGAGGGAGCACGCGATGGCGGCCATGAAGCCCCGGACCGGCGACGGTCCCCTCGAGGTCACCAAGGAGGGACGCGGCATTGTCATGCGCGTACCGCTCGAGGGTGGTGGGCGCCTTGTCGTCGAGATGTCGGCGGACGAGGCCAGCGCTCTGGGCGACGCGCTGAAGGCCGCCGCCGGCTGAGGCCTCCCGGCGAGAGAAGTACCTGACGCCCCGGTTTCCACAGTGGAACCGGGGCATCGCTTCGTCCAGACCGCGCCTGAGTCAGAATGAGCGGTCTTGAATACATGGGGAGGTCGTAGTCGTGCGCTCGACGGTGCCGCAAGTGCCCACCAAGCTCGTGGACGTCGAGGTGGCGGTCACGCCACGCCGGAGCGTGCCGACGGTCGTGCTGGCGGCCACCGGCCCGGCGCTCGGACCGGGCGGCGACGACCTCGACACGTCGGAGATCACCGGCAAGGCGGGTGAGACCCTCCGGCACCGTGCGGCTGACATGTGGACGCTGGGTGTCGGTCCAGGAACGCTGGGCGACTACCGCACCGCGGGCGCTTCGCTGGTGCGCGCGCTGACCGGTGACGACGCACCCAAGACCGCTGATGTGCTGCTCACCACCGACGCTGACGCCGACAGGGTGCGCGCGTTCGTGCTGGGCGTGGCACTCGGCGGCTACCGCTTCAAGGTCTCCGGCGAGGACGGCCCGAAGCGCGTCACGTCGTTGCGGCTCGTCGTCGCCGACCCCGGCTTCGAGGAGGTGCTGACCTCGGCCGCGCTGAAGGCGCACGCCCTGGCCACCGCCACGTCGTTGGCGCGTGATCTCGCGAACACGCCGTCCAACGTCAAGGACCCGCGCTGGCTCGCGACCACGGCCGCCAAGCTCGCCGAGAAGGTCCCCGGCCTGCACGCCGTCGTGCGAGACGAGAAGTGGCTGGCGCAGCAGGGCTTCGGCGGTGTGCTCGCGGTCGGCGGCGGATCTTCGCGCCCGCCGCGGTTCATCGAGCTGACCTACGACGGCGGCGGCCCGCACCTGGTCTTCGTCGGTAAGGGCATCACGTTCGACACGGGCGGCATCTCGGTGAAGCCCGCCGACGGCATGCATCTCATGCGCACCGACATGGCCGGCGGCGGCGCGGTGATCTCCGCGCTGATGGCCGTGGCACGCAGGCAGCTGCCGATCCGCGTCACCGGCCTGGTGCCGTGCGCGGAGAACCACGTCTCGGGTTCCGCCTACCGCCCCGGTGACGTCGTGCGGCACTACGGCGGCGCGACGACCGAGGTGCAGAACACCGACGCCGAGGGCCGCATGGTGCTCGCGGACGCGATGGCATACGCGGTGAAGACGTTGTCCCCGGACCTGATCGTCGACGTGGCGACATTGACCGGCGCCATGAAGGTCTCGCTCGGCCTGCGCACCGGCGCCGTGTTCACCGCGTCCGACGAGATCGCGGCGTTCGTGGTGGACGCGGGCTCGCGGGTCGGCGAGAGCTGGTGGCGGATGCCGCTGCTGGAGGAGCACGTCGACGCGGTCACGAGCGAGGTCGCGGACTACAAGCAGTGCCCGCCCGGACCGGGTGGCATCACCGCCGCGCTGTTCCTGCAGAAGTTCGTCGGCGACGTGCCGTGGGCGCATCTCGACATCGCGGGCCCGGCCCGTTCGGAGAAGGTCTACGACGAGGTCGTCGCCGGAGCCACCGGGTTCGGCGCGCGGACGTTGATCGAACTGGCCGAAAGCTACGCCCGCAAGCACTAAGTACCGACGATCTGCCCATATGAGACGGCGGCGCCGGACGGCATGATGTGAGCGCCCCCACACGTTCCTGAGGAGCGCTCGTGATCGTTCGTCTCGTCCTCGCCGTCTCGCTCGTCCTCGCGGCGTTAACCCCGGCCTCGGCGGCTCCGCCCTGGTGGGAGCCCGTGGCACGGCCCGCGCAGGACTCGCAGATCAACGTGACGGGTGAACCGTTCCGCGGCACCGACAGCGCGGGCCGGGTGCGCGGGTTCGTCGACGCGCACAACCACCTCATGACCGACGAGGCCTTCGGTGGCAGGCTGATCTGCGGTGATCAGTTCTCCGAGCAGGGAGCCGGAGACGCTCTGAAGGACTGCCCGGAGCACCACCCGGCCGGTCTCGGCGCGATCTTCGAGGCACTCGTCACGAACGACTTCGACGGCCACGACCCGGTGGGCTGGCCGACGTTCCGCGACTGGCCCTCGTACAAGACCGTCTCGCACCAGCAGAACTACTACGCCTGGCTCGAACGGGCCTGGCGCGGCGGCCAGCGCATCCTCGTGTCGGACCTGACGAGCAACGCCGCGCTGTGCGAGATCTACCCGTTCAAGGACCGCGGCTGCAACGAGATGGAGTCGGTCCGCCTGCAGGCCAAGCGCACCTATGCGTTGCAGGACTTCGTCGACCGCGTGTTCGGCGGCCCCGGCAAGGGCTGGTTCCGCATCGTCACGACGCCCGAGCAGGCCCGTGACGTCGTGGCCGCGGGCAAGCTCGCCGTCATCCTCGGCATCGAGACCTCAGAGCTCTTCGGCTGCCGCCAGATCCTCGACCTGCCGTTGTGCAACAAGGCGGCCATCGACCGTGGCCTCGACGAGGTCCACGCGCTCGGCGTGCGCAGCATCTTCCTGTGCCACAAGTACGACAACGCGTTGTGCGGCGTCAGGTTCGACTCCGGCACGTCCGGCGGCGTGATCAACGCGGCTCAGTTCCTGCGCACCGGCACGTGGTGGAAGACGGAGCAGTGCAAGGGCCCGCAGCAGGACAACCCCATCGGCTCGGTCGGTCCGAACGCGCTGATTCCTGCTTCTGCCGTCGCTCCCGCGTACGACCCGGCGAAGCGGTGCAACGTGCGCGGGCTGACGTCGTTGGGCGAGTACGCCGTGCAGGGCATGATGCGCCGGCACATGATGATCGAGATCGATCACATGAGCGTGAAGGCCGCGTCCCGGACCCTGGAGATGGCCACCCAGGCCCGTTATCCCGGCATCCTGTCGAGCCACAGCTGGATGGACGTGCAGTGGACCGAGAAGGTCTACCAGCTCGGTGGGTTCGTCGCGTCGTACGAGTTCGACGCGGACGGGTTCGTGTCGCAGGCGGCCTCCACGAAGGCGCTGCGGGACAAGTACGGCGTGGGGCTCGGGTTCGGCACGGACTACAACGGCGTGGGCTCGCACCCGTCGCCTCGCACTGGCGTCACCTATCCGTTCCGCAGCTACCCGGAGGGGCCGCTGGTCGACCGGCAGCGGACCGGTGAACGTGTGTGGGACATCAACACCGACGGTGGGGCTCATGTCGGGCTGGTGCCGGACTGGGTCGAGCAGGTGCGGCAGCTCGGCGGCGACCAGGTTGTGCAGGACCTGCTCGGCGGGGCCGAGTCGTACCTGCGGACCTGGTCGGGATCCCAGCGCTGGGGGTCGTGACCTGCGGGATCGATTCCGACTCGCGGGCCCCCAGGGGCGTGCGGCCCCCACTCCAATCATCTCAGGCAGGTCTGACAGTCAGGGCGTGGTCGCGGAACGCGCGGACCGCGGGCGGCAGCGGGGTGTCCTTCAGCCACGCCAGGCCGAACACGCGGCCCGCGTGTGGCGTCAGCGGTAGTTCGGTGAGTCCCGGTGGCGGGGTCAGCTCGGCACGCGTCAGCAGCGCGACGCCGAGCCCCGCCGCCACCAGGCCGCGCACGGTCTCGATCTCCTGGCTTTCGAAGGCGATGCGAGGCGTGAACCCGGCGGCGGCGCACATGTCGTCGGTGATCTGACGCAGGCCGTAACCGTGCTCCAGGATGATGAACTCCTCGTCGGCGAGGTCCTTCAACCGGACCGAGCTCTTGGTGGCCAGCCGGTGCGTCGACGGCACGACGATGATCAGGTCCTGCTCGAACAGGACGGCTGACTCAAACTCAGGACCGATGGGTGGCGGCGCGACCAGGGCCAGGTCGATCTCGCCCGCCAGGAGCTTCTCCACCACGACCTGGCGGGCGTTCTGGATCAGGCCGAACCGCACGTGCGGGTGTTCGGCGCGGAAGCCGCGGACCAGCTCCGGCACCACGGACCGGCCGAGCATGTGCAGGAAGCCGAGCACGACCCGGCCCTTCTCTGGGTCCAGTTCCTCCTCGACCTCGCGCAGGCCCGGCTCCAGCGCGGCCAACGAGCGCACGGCGGCGTCCGCGAGCAGACGGCCCGCGCGGGTGAGGCGGACCCGGCGGCCGGTCTTCACCACGAGCGGTGCGCCGAGCTGCTCGCCGAGTTCCGCGAGCCAGCGGCTGACCGTCGGCTGGGGGAGCCCGACCCGTTCGGCGACGCGCGTGACGTGCTCGTCGGAGGCAAGCGCTTTCAGCACCGCCAGCTTCGGGGCCAACTCCAATTCATTCATGGATTGATTCTCGCGCATTTCCGTATTGGACGTATGGCTTAGCGTCAATTGCGTGAACAGGTTGACCGCGTCCATCGCCGCGTCCGGGCTCGCGTGTTTCGCGCTGCTGTACGCGCCGCAGCCGGTGATGCCGCAGATCGCCGAGGATTACGGGCTGGGACCGGGCGGCGCGTCGCTCTCGCTCTCGGCGGCGACGCTGGCGCTGGCCGTGGTGGTCGTGCCGATCGCGATGCTGTCCGAACGGGTCGGGCGCAGGCCGGTGATCGTCGTCAGCGTGCTGCTGGCGGGGCTGCTGGGAATCGTGCTGCCGTTCGCGCCGAACTACGACATGTTCCTGGTGTTGCGGGTCCTGCAGGGGGTCGCGGCGGCGGGAGTGCCCGCGGCGTCGATGGCCTACCTCGCGGACGAGCTGGACAGCTCGGAAGCTGGGCGCCGCGATGGGCGCGATGATCGCGGGCAACAGCACGGGCGGCATGCTCGGCAGGTTGTTGTGCGGCATGACCGTCGACTGGCTGGGGTGGCGCGGGGCGGTGCTGCTCACCGGCGCGTTCGGGCTGGCGGCGGCGATGGTCGTCGTGTGCTTCCTGCCGAAGGCCGAGGGCAAGCCGAAGCGCGCGCCACGCGGGATCACCGCGGCGCTGAAGGACCCGGTGCTGCTCTCGCTCTACGCGGTCGCCGTGCTGCTCGTCGGGTCGTTCACCTCCTTCTACAACGTCGCGGGCTTCCAGCTCAGCGGTCCGTCGTGGCTGGAGTCGCTGGTGTTCCTGTTCTACGCGTTCGGTGGCACGTCAGCGGCGTTCGCGGGCAAGCTCGCCGACCGGCTCGGCCGCGGGCGCGTGCTGCTCATGTGCATCGGCGTCCTGGCGCTCGGCGCGCTCGCGAGCCTGCTGTGGGTGCCGCTCGGTCTGGCGATCGTCACGGCGGCGTTCTTCGCGGCACACGCCACCGCGAGTGGCTGGGTCGGCGCGCGGGCGCCGTCGCACGCCCGTGGCCACGCATCAGGGCTGTACCTGTGCGGGTTCTACGTCGGCAGCAGCGTCGGCGGCACGGCGGGCAGCACCGCGTACGGCGAGTGGGGCTGGGGCGGTCTGGTGCTGGTGATCCTGGGCTGGTTGACGCTCGCCGCGATGCTCGTTCAGAACTCCAACGCGAGCGTGAGGCGCGCGTCGACCGGCATGAGCGCGACGCGGCCGAGCCTCGGCAGTTCGAGGTTGCCGTCGACCAGGCCCACGGAGACCGATCGGGTGTCCGCCGGGATCTCCACCACGATCGCGAACGGCAACGGGCCGCCGTCGTAGCGGGCGCCGACCTGCTTGGCGACCGAACCGTCCGGCAGTGCCACGGTGATCAGGTCCTTGGTCAGCCCGCCCGCCGCGGTGTCCGGCACGTCGCCGGTGGCCTCCAGCCGCACCTCCAGCAACGCCTTGTCCGGCGCGGAGATCGTGGCGACGTCGTACTGGCTCTGGCCGAGCTTGACCGGCCGCTGCCTGCCGAGCTTGATCCCCGTGACCTTCATGCCGATCGGGTTGGCGCCGAGCCTGATCTTCTGCGTCTGCTCGTGGAACTGGGTGGGGCCCGCGGCGCGCTGCAACGCCGGAAGCGGAGTGTCGGTGCGCTTGCCGGACGGGATCTCGACGCGTTGTTCGAGCGACTTGGCGCCGAGCGTGCCGAGCATCAGCGACTCGGTGCCTGCCTGAGGGTCGGGCACGGTGTAGACGACGAACACGGAGCCGTTCGCCGGCAGGCGGTCGGCGGGCAGCGTCTGGCGCTTGCCCGGCAGCTCCAGTGCGAGCTCCGAGGGCTGCGGGGCGAACCCCTGCCAGTTCGTGCGGTGGAAACCGCTGTCCGTCTCGTTGAGCTTCTCGACCTTCATCCGCACGACCCGCAGCCGCGAGCCGAGCTCGGCTCGAAGCGTGCCGTCGGCGGTGTGCCACCTGTCCGGGTTCGCCCAGCCGCTGACCGAGGTCGCGAGCAGGTCGTCGCGCAGCTTGACGTCGACGTTGCCGAGTCCGAGATCGGAGTTCGACCGCTTGCCGTCGTCGGGCAGCACCGCGAGGAAGTCCTTGCCCGCGATGAGGTCCTGCTGCTTCTTCGGGTCGAACTCCTTGCCGTCGGTGCGGATCAGCGTGTTGGCGGGCGTGCTGCGGCTGCCGTTCTCCGGCACCTGCGGCGGCTGCACCTCGTAGCGGACCTCGTCACCGGTCTTGGTGACTTCCTTGAGCGGCACCGGCACCCAGTCGGTGGTCGCCCCGGTGCCCGGCACCTGGACGGGCCCGCACCAGAGCTTCTTGTCCACCTCGGAGTCGACCCCGGTCTTGGCGAACCAGCAGCTGACCGCCGCCGCGCCCGCCCGTGCCACGTAGCCGTACTCCAGCGTGTACGCCAGCTGGGCCTCGGCCTCCGACTGCAGGTCAGAGGCCTGCGCGAGCTTGAGTCCGTCGACGGTGAGCGTGACGGCGGCCGGTGTGGCCTTCGGTGCTGTCGCGCATCCGGAGACCGCGACGAGAACCGTCAGACCCAGCACGGCAGCACATCGCACAGGCCTTCGCCCCTCACCAGTTGAAACGACAACGTCACTACTGGTTAAAGGCGGCGTTCACACGTCGGGGTTGCCCCGGGCGAGTGTGTCTCAAATCACACTGCGGTAGACCTCGACCGTCTGCTCCGCCATCGCGGACCACGAGAATTCCTGCTCAGCCCGCTTACGGCCGGCGGCGCCGAACCGCGCGGCCCGGCCGGGGTCTGTGACGAGCTCGTTGATGGTCTGGGCCAGCTCACGTCGATATGTCGATAAATCGTGCTCGTCGTAGTGAACGAGCAGTCCGGTCTCGCCGTGCACGACGACCTCGGGGATGCCGCCGACGTCACTCGCGACGACCGCCGTGCCGCACGCCATCGCCTCCAGGTTCACGATGCCGAGCGGCTCGTAGACCGACGGGCACACGAACACCGTCGCGCGGCTGAGGATCTGCCGCACCTCGGCGGGCTGGAGCATCTTCTGGATCCAGAACACGCCGGGACGCGCCGCCGCGAGCTCGCTCACGGCCTGTTTCGTCTCCTCGGCGATCTCCGGCGTGTCGGGCGCGCCCGCGCACAGCACGATCTGCGCGTCCCGGTCGATCTCGTGTGCCGCGGCGACGAGGTGTCCGACACCTTTCTGCCGGGTGATCCGGCCGACGAACGCGACGATCGGCTTTTCCGGATCGATGCCGTAGGAAGTGAGCGCGTCCGTCTCAGTCACGGGACGGTAGGCCGTGGAATCGATCCCATTGCGCACCACGTGAACCTTCGCCGGGTCCAGCGCGGGGTAGGCGTCGAGCACGTCGAGGCGCATCCCCTCGCTCACCGCGATGACCGCGTCCGCGTGTTCGTACGCGGTCCGCTCCACCCACGACGAGATCCGGTACCCGCCGCCGAGCTGCTCGGCCTTCCACGGGCGGCGCGGCTCCAGCGAGTGCGCGGTGACCACGTGCGGGATCCCGTGCAGGAGTTTCGCGAGGTGGCCGCCCATGTTCGCGTACCAGGTGTGCGAGTGCGCGAGGTTCGCGGCGGACACGGCGTTCGCCATCTCCAGGTCCACGGCGAGGGTGCTCAGCGCCGCGTTCGCCTGCTCCAGGCTGTGCGGCGGGTTGTGCGCCGCGGCGTCACCGCGCGGCGCCCCGAAGCAGTGGACGTCGACCTCCACGAGTTCGCGCAGATGCGGCACGAGGAATCCCACGTGCACACCGGCGCCGCCGTACACCTCGGGCGGGTACTCCCGCGTCATGAGCGCAACTCGCACGCACCCACCGTAGATCACGGCGGTCCCCGTTGGGACAAACCGGTTTGCTTCTGGTTCGGGAGGGTTCGCACGGATAGGGTCACATACCGTGAAGGGACAGCCGCACGTTCTCGGAATTGTGCTCGCTGGCGGTGAGGGCAAGCGCCTATGGCCGCTGACTGCCGACCGCGCGAAACCGGCTGTGCCCTTCGGGGGCAACTACCGGCTGGTCGACTTCGTGCTGTCGAACCTGGTCAACGCGGGGCTCGCGAAGCTCTGCGTGCTGACGCAGTACAAGTCGCACTCACTGGACCGCCACATCTCGACCACGTGGCGCCTGTCCAATGTGCTCGGTCAGTACGTGACACCGGTCCCGGCCCAGCAACGCCTGGGCCCGCGCTGGTACACGGGGTCCGCCGACGCGATCTTCCAGTCGTTGAACCTGGTGCACGACGAGAAGCCCGATCACGTGGTGATCTTCGGGGCCGACCACGTGTACCGGATGGACCCGTCGCAGATGATCTCGCAGCACGTCGAGTCGGGTGCGGCGGTCACCGTCGCCGGGATCCGGGTGCCGCGGAACGAGGCCAAGGCGTTCGGGTGCATCGACTCGGACGCGTCCGGGAAGATCACGCGGTTCCTGGAGAAACCGTCCGAGCCGCCGCACGTGCCGGACGACCCCGAGGTGACGTTCGCGTCGATGGGCAACTACATCTTCACGACCGAGGCGCTGCTGGACGCGCTGCGTGGGGACGCGTTGAACCCTGACTCCGACCATGACATGGGTGGCGACATCATCCCCATGCTGGTGGATCGCGGGAAGGCGCACGTTTACGACTTCCAGGACAACCAGGTGCCTGGGGCGACGGACCGTGATCGTGGGTACTGGCGGGATGTCGGGACCATCGATGCGTACTACGACGCGCACATGGATCTGGTGTCTGTTCATCCGATCTTCAACCTCTACAACCAGCTGTGGCCGATTCGGACGGCCACGCCGCCGTTGCCGCCGGCGAAGTTCATCGCGGGTGGATCCGCGGAGGACTCGATGGTGGGGCCGGGGGCGATCATCTCCGGGAAGATTCACGGGTCGGTGGTCTCGTCGGATGTGATCGTCGAGGTCGGGTCGGTTGTGCAGGGATCGGTGCTGTTGCCCGGCGTGCGGATCGGGAAGGGCGCTGTCGTCCGGCGGGCCATTCTCGACAAGAACGTCGTGGTGCCGGATGGCGCCCTCATCGGCGTAGACGCTCCTATGGACCGTGAGCGCTACACGGTGTCCGCCAGCGGCGTCACCGTCCTCGGCAAGGGCGTCCGCGCCTACTGATTTTTCTGAGCGAAAAGCACGTTCGTACGGCCTGTTCGTACGAACGTGCTTTTCGCTCAGAAGCCCAGAGCTAGGTCAGGGCTTGCGGGCGGCGACCAGGAGGCCGTCGCCCAGCGGGAGGATCACCGGAACCAGGCGGTCGTCCTCACGGGCGAGGCGGGCGATGTCGCGCATTGCCTGGGTGGAGTCGTCTCGCTTGCTGGGATCGACGACGGCGCCGTGCCAGAGGACGTTGTCGAAGGCGATGACGCCGCCGGGGCGGAGCATGCGCACGCCGTGTTCGAGGTACTGGGGGTACTCGGGCTTGTAGGCGTCGACGAAGACGAGGTCGTAGGCCGCGTCGGTCAGCCGGGGCAGGACGTCGAGCGCCTTGCCCATGATGAGGCGGGTGCGCGAGGGCGAGATGCCGGCGGCGGTGTAGGCCTCGCGGGCGGCGCGTTGGTGTTCGGGGGCCACGTCTATCGAGGTCAGGACGCCGGACTGGGGCATGCCCGCCAGCAGGTAGAGGCCGCTGGTGCCCGCGCCGGTGCCGATCTCGACGACGGCTTTGGCCTGGAGTGCGGTGGCGAGGAAGCGCAGAGCGGCGCCTCCGCCCGCGCCGATGGGCACGCAGCCCAGCTCCTGGCCGCGTGCTCGTGCTGCCAGGTGCACGTCGTCCTCGGGGAGGTACTGCTCGACGTACTCCCGCAGGGCCGATTCCGGTGTCACAAGGACGCAGGTTAGTGCGTCGAGTGCCCAAAACGGGTGAACGCGGCCCGAACCGAGATTCTCAGGGTGCTCTCAGGCCACTCTCACGATCGTTTAAAGCTGGCAGGAGAAGGTACGTAAGCAAGAAGCCAGGCTCGAGGCGGGAACAAGCCGGACCCGTCGACCGTTGAGCCGCATAAGGGTCGCCGGGCGGCCCACATGGAGGTGCCGAAACACCTGATGCGCACGCAGTCGAGTTCGCCGGAGGCCGTCGCGCCCATCGAGACGGCCGACTGGACGCCGCCCTCATGGGACGCCATTGTCCGCGAGCACGCCGACCGGGTCTACCGGCTGGCGTACCGCCTCACCGGCAATCAGCATGACGCCGAGGACCTCACGCAGGAGACGTTCATCCGCGTGTTCCGGTCGTTGGCGTCGTACAAGCCCGGCACGTTCGAGGGGTGGCTGCACCGCATCACCACCAACCTCTTCCTCGACATGGCGCGGAGGCGTTCTCGCGTGCGCATGGAAGCGCTGCCCGAGGACAACGACCGCCTTGAAGGCGACGACCTGTCGCCTGAGGAGATCTACGACGAGAACCACCTCGACCCCGATCTGCAGGCCGCGCTGGACGAGCTCCCGCCGGAGTTCCGTGCCGCCGTCGTCCTGTGTGACGTCGAAGGACTCTCCTACGAGGAGATCGGCGCCACTTTGGGGGTAAAGATGGGTACCGTGAGGAGCCGGATCCACCGGGGCCGCCAGGCGCTGAAGGTCGCGCTCGAACGCCGTCGTCAGGAATCGTTGCTGGAGGACTCTGCATGACCGACCTGCGTGGTTGGGGCCTGCCTGAGCAGCACCTGTTGCCGGACGCCGTAGTCGCGTTCGTGGACGGGGAGCTGTCCTCGATCGCACACGAGCGGGTCTCGGCGCACATCCAGCGCTGCGGCTTCTGCGCCTTCGAGACGTTCACCCAGCAGCAGGCGCGCTCGGCTGTGCGCACCGCGGTCACGCCGACGGCGTCGGCCTCGCTGCTGGACAGGCTCGGCGCCATCCCGCAGGAGGTCGATCTGCCGTCCGCTCCGGACGGGCTCGCGATCACCGAGGACGGTCAGTTCGTCACCATGCAGCGCACGGACAAGCCCGCGTTCGGCTCCGGGCCGGTGCTGGGCTCGTCGAAGCCGCTCGGAAGCCAGGGCTGGTTCAGCGGTCGCCGTGCCCGTCAGGGCGCAGGTGTCGTCGTGGGCGGCATGCTGCTCGGCGCGCTCGCGTTCACCACGCCCGACAGCAACAACAACGACTCACCGGCCGTGCCCGCGCTGCACGAGAACGCGCGCGCCGTGCTCGTCGGTACCCCCTGACAGTCATTTCACCGCTCTTCAGGCAGGCTGTGGGCTGCAACTCCTAGCGGAAAACACGGGGAGAGATGAGCCAGCAGTCGCCCAACGGCCAGACGTCCACACCCGTTTCCGGAGTGGACGACGGAGCGCATCGCAGGCTCCGGCCCCGGCCCCTTGTGCAGCCGCCGGTCGACCCCTCCTACGCCACCGCCTTCGGCCGCCCGGACGGTGTGCCCGGCGCGTTCGCCACGCGTGACGTGCAGGTGCCGCAGCTCCAGTCCGCGCCGCCGCCGCCCGACTCGCTCGTGACGGCTTTCGGCCGCCAGGGCTCCGGCGAGCTCCTGCAGCGCCCACCCGGCTACCAGCCCGTCGGCACGCCCGACCCCGACATCGATCCGGTGTTCTGGGAGAAGTCCGGCGCCGACCCGTGGCGTGACCCGGCCGCCGGCGCCGTCATCGGCCCGCCCGCTGTCGGTGAGGACCCACCTGCCGAGGCTGAGAAGAAGCCCGAGCCCGGTCCCCAGCTGAGCATCCCCGAGCTGCTGTTCGGTCGTCGCGTGAAGCCGACCGCACTGGCGTTGCTGATGGTCGCCGCGCTTCTCGTCGGCACGGTCGGCGGCCTCGCCGGCTGGCTGATCGGCCGCGCGGGCAACCCGCTGACCGACTCGACGGTCACCCTGGCCGAGGTCGAGGAGGGCAAGGAACGCCCCGCGGGCTCGGTCTCCGACATCGCCAAGCGCGTGACGCCCAGCGTGGTGTCCATCGAGTTCAAGGGCGCGAACGTCGCGGGCGTCGGCTCCGGCGTGGTCATCGACGGCGCCGGCTACATCGTGACGAACGACCACGTCGTCGCCCCCGCCGCCCAGGACTCCTCCGCCAAGCTCACCGCCGTCTTCACCGACGGCACCCGCGCCCCGGCCCGCGTCGTCGGCCGCGACCCGAAGACCGACCTCGCGGTCATCAAGGTCGAGGTCACGAACCCGACCGTCCTGCAGTTCGGCAACTCCGACGAACTCCAGGTCGGCGACACCGTGATCGCCGTCGGTTCGCCGCTGCAGCTCTCCAACACCGTCACGGAGGGCATCGTCTCCGCCCTGCACCGCCCCGTGACGGCCGCAGGCGAGAACGGCGGCCCTCAGGTCACCTACGACGCGATCCAGACCGACGCCGCCATCAACCCCGGTAACTCGGGTGGCGCCCTCGTCGACTCGCGCGGTGCCCTGGTCGGCATCAACTCCTCGATCCGCACCGAGACCGGCGGTTCGGTCGGCCTCGGCTTCGCGATCTCCGGCAACCAGGCCCGCAAGATCGGCCAGGAGCTGATCCGCAGCGGTTCCGTCAAGCACGCGGACATGAACGTCAACGTCAAGTCCGTCTCCGCCGAGACCTCCGAAGGCGCTCAGGTGCAGAACGTTCCCGCTGGTGGGGCGGCCGCGGCTGCCGGCATCCAGGAGGGCGACGTGATCACCAAGGTCGGCAACCGGATGGTCCGCAACGCCGCCGAGCTGGTCGTGGCCGTTCGTGAGCACGAGATCGGCGAGAAGGTGCAGGTCGTGCTGGCACGGCAGGGCCGTGAGCTCAAACTCGACGTGACGCTCAAGTCCGACTGACAAGTAGGCTGGGGATCGTGTTCGACAGCATCGGATGGGTAGAGATCCTCATCATCGTGGTCGCGGGTCTCTTCATCCTGGGGCCGGAAAGGCTGCCGTCCGCGGCAGCCTGGTTGGGCAAGACGGTGCGTCAGGTGCGTGAGTACGCGACCGGCGCGCGGGAACAGTTGAAGCAGGAGATGGGGCCCGAGTTCGAGCAGCTGCGCAAGCCGCTCGAAGACCTCCGCGAACTGCGCAACTTCGACCCCAAGCGCGCGGTCACGAAGCACCTCTTCGACGATCCCGAGCCCACCAAGTCGAACGGCTACCCGACGCCACCCACCGCGTCGGCCCCCGAGCAGCGCCCGCTCGCTCCCGGCGAGCGGCCGCCGTACGACCCCGACGCCACCTGACCCCCCGCTTCTGAAGTGCACGCGGGGAGCTTTCGTTCGCTCCTGGCGCACGCGGGGTCCCGCGTGCGCGCTCAAGCAGGGGTCAGCGGCCGGCGGGGGAGACGTTCAGAAGGCGGCCGGCGAGGCCACGGGAGCGGACCGAGAGCTTCTTCGCGATCTCGTTGAGCACCTGAGCGGCGGGCGAGTCCGGCACCGAGGCGACGACCGGCGTGCCCTCGTCGCCGTGCTCCCGCACCCGCGGGTCCAGCGGGATCTGGCCCAGCAGCGGCACGTCGGAGCCGATGGTCCGGGTCAGCGACTCGGCGACGGCCTGGCCGCCACCCGCGCCGAAGACCTCCATGCGCGAGCCGTCCGGCATCTCCAGCCACGACATGTTCTCGATGACACCGGCCACCCGCTGGCGGGTCTGCAGCGCGATGGAACCGGCGCGCTCGGCCACCTCGGCGGCGGCGGTCTGCGGCGTGGTCACCACGAGGATCTCCGCGTTCGGCACCAGCTGGGCCACCGAGATGGCCACGTCACCGGTGCCCGGCGGCAGGTCGAGCAGCAACACGTCCAGGTCGCCCCAGAACACGTCCGCGAGGAACTGCTGCAACGCCCGGTGCAACATCGGCCCACGCCACACGACCGGCGTGTTGCCCGGCGTGAACATGCCGATCGAGATGAGCTTCACGCCGTGCGCCTGCGGCGGCATGATCATTTTCTCGACCTGGGTCGGGCGGGCCTCGGTCCCGAGCATGCGGGGAATCGAGTGCCCGTAGATGTCCGCGTCGACGATGCCGACCGACAGGCCACGAGCCGCCATCGACACGGCCAGGTTCACGGTGACCGAGGACTTGCCGACGCCGCCCTTGCCGGACGCGACGCAGTACACCCGTGTCAGCGAGCCCGGCTGGGCGAAGGGGATGACGGGCTCCTCGGCGCCGCCGCGCAGGGTCTTGCGGAGCTCGGTGCGCTGGGCGTCGCTCATCACGTCGAGATCGACGCGGACGGAGGAGACACCGTCCAGGGCGGTGACGGCGGCGGTGACGTCCTTGGTGATCTTGTCGCGCATGGGACAGCCCGCGACGGTGAGGAAGATGCCGACGACCACGGCTCCGTCCGCGGCGACCTCGACGTCCTTGACCATGCCGATCTCGGTGATCGGACGGCGGATCTCGGGGTCCTGCACCCCGGCGAGCGCCTTGCGGACGTCCTCGACCGTGGGGAGGGGCTGCGTGGTTGTCACACCAGCCATGCTACGTCCGGCCAAGACGTGACCTACCGGCCGGTCACTTTCGTCCACAGGCCCAGGTCGTAGCTGGACGCGAGCTGTCCGTAACATCGACGTCCGTGCCGGAATCGGGTAGTTCCCGGTTGCCCACCCGTGTCGAGCTCGGGGTGTGGCGATCGTTTCTCCGCGCGCATGCACGGATCACGCGGGTCCTCGAGACCGAACTGATTGCTGAGCAGCGCCTTTCGCTCGCGGCGTATGACGTGCTGGTTCAACTGGCCGAGACGCCTTCCATGCGCATGCGCATGACCGAACTCGCCGATGCCGTCCTGCTGTCCCGTTCTGGCGTGACCCGCCTGGTGGACCGGTTGGAACGTGCTGGGCTCGTCGGACGGGAACGTGCCGACGGTGATGGACGCGGCATCGTGGCCGTGCTCACACCGCTGGGCGCCGAACGTCTGCGCAGCGCCTCCGCCACACATCTGGCGGGCGTCGCGGAGCACTTCGGGGAGAGTTTCGGGCCCGGTGAACTGGAGGCCTTCGGTCGCACCTGCGACCGGTTGGCCGCGGACGACATCTATCCGTGATCACCGTGGTGGGCCTGGTGCACGTCGAGGCTGGCCGCCTCCTCGTTGTGCGCTCACGCAACAAGAAGGCCTTCTACCTTCCCGGCGGCAAGATCGAGCCGGGTGAGTCCCTCGAGGACGCCGTGCGCCGGGAGGTGCGGGAGGAGCTCGGGATCGAGATCTCCGCGCCCGCCCACCTGAAGCGCTATGTCGCTCCCGCGTACGGGGAGGGCGAAGGCGCGATGGTCGACATGACCTGTTTCACCGCCGAGCTCCTCGGCACACCGGTGCCGACCGCGGAGATCGCCGAACTCACCTACGTCACACGGGACGAGTACCGGGCGCACGCCGAGACTGCACCGGCGATCCACGAGGTCCTGTCAGACCTGGTCGCGAGTGGACAGCTCACGACGTGATCCGGCGCACTTCCATTGGTGCCTGATCACGAGCGCACGCGCTTCTGGTTGTTCTGCTCCTTCACCAGCTTGTCCAGCTCGCCACGGATGAAGTCACGCGTGGCGACCTCGCCGACCGCCAGCCGTAGCGCGGCGAGCTCACGTGCGAGGAACTCGGTGTCCGCTTTGGTCTGTGCGGCGCGCGCCCGGTCCTCCTCCAGCGACACCCGGTCCCGGTCGTCCTGCCGGTTCTGCGCGAGCAGGATCAACGGCGCGGCGTAGGCGGCCTGGGTGGAGAACGCCAGGTTGAGCAGGATGAACGGGTACGGGTCCCATCGCAGCGACACCGCGACCAGGTTCAGCGTGATCCAGGCGATGACGAGCAGCGTCTGCCAGAACAGGAACTTGCCCGTGCCGAGGAAGCGCGCGAGCCGTTCGGAGAACTGGCCGAACGCGTCCGGGTCGATCGAGAGGCGGAAGCCGCGGGGTTCGCGTGGCTGGTCGAGTCTGCGGCGGGGCAGTTCAGGCATGGCTCAGTCCTGTCTCGCGCCAGTTGTTCGGCAGCAGGTGGTCGAGAACGTCGTCGACGGTGACCGCGCCGAGCAGGTGGTCGGTCTCGTCGATCACCGGGGCGCACACCAGGTTGTAGGCGGCGAAGTAGCGCGTGACCTCGCTCAGCGAGGCGTTCGGCGACAGCCGGGCGAGGTCGGTGTCGAGCACGCCGGCGACCAGGTCGAACGGTGGTTCGCGCAGCAGCCGCTGGATGTGCACGCAGCCGAGGTAGCGGCCGGTCGGTGTGGCGGAGGGAGATCGGCACACGAAGACCATCGACGCCAAAGCCGGGGTGAGGTCCGGGTTTCGCACGCGTGCCAACGCTTCCGCGATCGTCGCGTCCGGGGTGAGGATGATCGGTTCGGGTGTCATCAGGCCACCGGCGGTGTCGAACGAGTACTCCAGCAGCCGCCGGACCGGTTCGGACTCTTCCGGCTCCATCAGGTCGAGCAGGCGGTCCTTGGTGACCTCGGACAGTTCGGCGAGCAGGTCCGCCGCGTCGTCCGGGTTCATCGCCTCCAGGATGTCCGCGGCGCGCTCTTCGTCCAGGTGGGACATGACGTCCTTCTGGTCCTCTTCGGACAGTTCCTCGATGACGTCCGCGAGCCGTTCGTCGTCCAGTGCGTCGGCGACCTCGTAGCGGCGCTTGGCAGGCAACGTGTGAATCGCGGTCGCCACGTCCACTGCGCGCATGCCCTCGAACACCGCCAGCAGCTGCTGCGCGCCTTGCGGCTGACCCGCGATCTCGTTCACGCTCAGCCCGCTGACGTCCTCCCAGCGCCACACCTGGACCGGGCCCTTGCGGACGAGCCTGCCGGTGCGCTGGCGGGCGGCGATGCGGACCATCCGCCAGTCGCGGGTTCGGGTGGGTTCCATCGCGGCGTCCACGACGGTCGCCGTGCCGCCGTTGTCGAACTTGATCTTGGCGTCCAGCAGCTCGCCGATCACGAGCACCTCGTTGGCGCGCTGGTGGAACGGACGCAGGTTCACCGACCCGGTCGCGAGCGTGACGGCGTTCGGCTCGATGGACGTGAGGCGCAGCATCGGCACGAAGATCCGCCTGCGCGTCGCGAGCTCGATCACCATGCCGAGCACGCGCGGCGGCTGCCGGTCGATGCGGAGACTGATCACGACGTCACGGGCTTTGCCGACGGGTTCGCCGTCGGGGCCGAAGACGGGAAGTCCGGCCAGTTGAGCGATGTAAACCCGGTTCACAGCCACCACGACAACCAGGCTAGATCAGGTTCGGGCCGCCCACCCGGCGATCTCGGCGCAGATCACGGCCACGTCCATTTCTTCTTCCAGGCACCAGATCCAGTTGACGACCGCCCGGTGCAACGTCCAGTCACGTGCCTTCTCCACGTCCAGCTCACCGGCGTCACACAGCGCGAGGAACCGGTCGGTCAGCCCCCTGCGGCCGTCCAGCTCGTCGAACCTGTTCCACAGCAACGGGATCATGCAGTACTCGGGATCACCGGACAGCGGCTTCGGGTCGATCATCAGCCACGGCTCGCGGTCGCCACGCAGCACGTTCTCGTAGTGCAGGTCCTCGTTGACCAGTGTCGTGCCCATCGGCCTGGTCCCGGCCTCGCGGGCGGCGTCGAGCAGCTTGCGGGGCACTGCCGGATGGTCTTTCAGCTCACCGGAGAACCGGCGAATCTCGTCCGGCGCCTGGATCCCGCGGTGACGGCGCAGCAGGTCGCCGATCACGCTGACGGCCCGCTCGATCGGCTCGTCGTCGAGCGAGTGCGGGTCGAGGCGTTCCAGCAGCAACGCGCCGAGCTCCGCGTCGTGGTCGAGCAGCCGCACCGCACCGTTGCCGTCGTAGAGCCTGAGGGCCAGCGGTTCGTGCTCCGTCTCCCCGTCGACCCAGGTCAGTTTGAGCACGGCGGGGTGCCCATCGGCCTGGCGCACGGGCAGCACGACCGCGCAGAACCCGTTCATCAACGCGCCGTCCGGGGTCAGCCGCCACCGTGAACACGCCTTCGTGGCGAGCTTCGGCAGCTTCGCGACCCACTCCCCGGCCCCGTCACCGAGGCCGTCACCGAAGCCCTCCGGCACCGTGATCATGCGCTGAACTCCAGCCGGTAGACGGCGTCCCACTCCGGTTTGGTGTTGAGCCGCGCGGTTTTCAGCGCCTGGGTCGTCTCCTCGTCCGGCTCGGTTCTCGTCGCGACAGCCTTGGCGTCGATGAGGTGCGAGTGCGTACTGGGAGAGCGGACGGTCACGGTGACCTGGGCTCCGTCGCTCAGGCCGGGCACCTGTTGTTCTGTGCCGCCGGTGATGACCCAGAGCGCGTCGTTGCGCCAATGAGCGTGCACGAGGCGCGGTTCGTGACCGGGCGAGGTGATCCACACGGCCGCCGCCTTTCGCAGCGCCGCGTCCAAGATTCGAGTGATCTCCACCGGTTCAGCCTGCCAGTGTTGGATTGCCGCTGCTCCGCAGACGGCGACGAGTTCGCCGGGAAGTCGGTCGTCCGGCCTCCGCTTCGGGCCGAATCGCCTTCGGCGGTTGACCCGAAGGGGAGACCGGACGACCGGCGCGAACTCGTGTGTGAAACGGGACTCAGCGAATATGCGGCTGGAAGCGATGCGTGCCACTGTGGCGCTCATAGTTACCGGCCGGTACAAGGAGGTACTCCAGTGGTCGACCAGCAGCGTCCCCGTCGCTCGTGTCTGGCGGTCCCCGGTTCGAGCCAGAAGATGATCGACAAGGCGCGCACGCTGCCGGCGGACCAGGTGTTCCTCGACCTGGAGGACGCCTGCGCACCGCTGGCCAAGCCGGATGCCCGCAAGACGATCGTCGCGTCGTTGAACGAGGGTGGCTGGGGCTCGAAGGCCCGCGTCGTCCGCGTCAACGACTGGACGACGGAGTGGACCTACCGCGACGTCACCGAGGTCGTCGAGGGTGCGGGCGCGAACCTCGACTGCATCATGCTGCCGAAGGTCCAGACACCCGAACAGATCGTGGCACTCGACTTCCTGGTCACGCAGATCGAGAAGACGATGGGCTACGAGGTCGGCAAGATCGGCATCGAGGCCCAGATCGAGAACGCGCTGGGGCTCGTGAACGTCGACGCGATCGCCACCGCGTCCCCGCGCGTCGAGACGATCATCTTCGGCCCGGCGGACTTCATGGCGTCGATCAACATGAAGTCGCTGGTGGTCGGTGAGCAGCCGCCCGGCTACGACGTCGGCGACGCTTACCACTACATCCTGATGCGGATCCTGATGGCCGCGCGGGCACACGACAAGCAGGCCATCGACGGACCCTACCTGCAGATTCGCGACGTCGACGGCTACAAGCGCGTCGCCGGTCGTTCGGCGGCTCTCGGCTTCGACGGCAAGTGGGTGCTGCACCCCGGCCAGATCGACGCGGCCAACGAGGTCTACAGCCCCAAGCAGGACGACTACGACCACGCCGAGAACATCCTCGACGCGTACTCCTACTTCACGTCGGAAGCGGGCGGCAAGCGCGGCGCGGTGATGCTCGGTGACGAGATGATCGACGAGGCGTCCCGCAAGATGGCGCTCGTGATCTCCGGCAAGGGCCGGGCCGCGGGCATGTCCCGGTCGAACGTCTGGACCCCGCCCGAGGACTGATTCTCCGTTACTGATTGTGCGCCACTTCACCCCAACTATTACCGGACGTGTTCGGCCGTCACGGGTTGCGTTCGAAACGGGTGAAGTGGCGCACAATCTGTCACCGAAGTTTGCGGTGCGGCCCCCGGTGGGGTGCATGCTCTTGGGCATGTCACGTTCAAGTAACGGCAAGGGCACGAGACGGTTGTGGCTCTTCAAGCGTCGCGAGGACGACCTGCTCGAGCGCAGCATGCGCAACTGCCCCGGATGCGACGCAGACGTCCACGTTTTCGCGGACGTCTGCCGTCACTGCGGTGGAGCGCTGGAGATCGCGCTCGCCAGTTAGCGGTTCAGCTCCTGGTTGTAGCCGTACCAGCCCAGCGCGAAGATCGCGACGATGTACAGCAGGTAGCCGACGACCACGACGTATCCGATGATCGTGCCGGCGAGTGCCATCCCCTTACCGTCCTCCTCACCCCGCTTGATCTTGCCCAGCGCGATGTGGCCGAAGACGATGCCGACCGGCGCGGTCAGGCAGCAGAGAAAGCCCACACAGGACAACACCAGCGCGAGAACCGCGCTCTGCTGCGACTTGGGCGGCGGCGGGTATCCGTAGCCGGGCTGCTGCCCCGGCATTCCGTAACCAGGCGTCTGCGGCGCTCCATGGCCAGGCTGGCCATAGGGATCCCCCGGCTGCTTCGGGTTGTTGCCGTACGGGTCGTAGGTCATCGAGTTCCCCCCTTACTAAGGTGCGGCGGATCTTAGCCGGGCCCGCCGAGCAGTTCGCGGCGTGTGGGTGCGCGGTTCCCCCAGTTCGGGATCCTGTCTCGGTACAGGTGGCGCGACTGTGTTGCGGAGAGCACACCGCGGTCGCAAACGGGCGTTAACCGGTCCATACTCGCCGGTAACCAAGCCTTGGAAGGGAAGTGCGATGGCGCGCCTCGCCCAGACCGCGGGTCTCACGGACATCCAGGAAGAAATCCTCGCGACCGTGCGCACGTTCGTGGACAAGGAGATCATTCCGCACGCCCAGACGCTGGAACACGGGGACACGTACCCCGCCGACATCGTCGAGGGTATGAAGGAGATGGGCCTCTTCGGCCTGACGATCCCGGAGGAGTTCGGCGGCCTCGGTGAGTCGCTCCTGACCTACGCGCTCGTCGTCGAGCAGATCGCGCGCGGCTGGATGAGCGTCTCCGGCGTCATCAACACCCACTTCATCGTGGCGCACATGCTCAAGCAGCACGGCACGCCCGAGCAGAAGCAGAAGTACCTGCCGCGCATGGCGACCGGCGAGGTGCGCGGCTCGTTCTCCATGTCGGAGCCCGAACTCGGCTCCGACGTCGCCGCGATCCGCACGCGCGCTGTTCGCGGCGAGTCGGGCTACACGATCAACGGCCAGAAGATGTGGCTGACCAACGGTGGCACGTCGAACCTCACCGCGGTGCTGGTCAAGACGGACGAGGGCGCCGAGAAGCCGCACCAGAACCTCACCGCGTTCCTGGTGGAGAAGCCCGAGGGCTACGGCGAGGTCCTGCCCGGTCTCACCATCCCCGGCAAGATCGACAAGATGGGCTACAAGGGCGTCGACACCACCGAGATGGTGTTCGACGGCTTCGAGATCGCCGCCGGCCAGGTCCTCGGCGGGGTCACCGGCCAGGGCTTCCGGCACATGATGGACGGCGTCGAGGTCGGCCGCGTGAACGTCGCCGCCCGCGCGTGCGGCATCTCGATCCGCGCCTTCGAGCTCGCCATCGAGTACGCCCAGCAGCGCAGGACGTTCGGCAAGGCCATCGCCGAACACCAGGCCATCGCCTTCAAGCTCGCCGAGATGGCCACCAAGGTCGAGGCCGCGCACCTGATGATGGTGAACGCCGCGCGCCTGAAGGACTCCGGCCAGCGCAACGACGTCGAGGCCGGCATGGCCAAGCTCATCGCCTCCGAGTACTGCGCCGAGGTGACGCAGGAGTCGTTCCGCATCCACGGCGGCTACGGCTACTCCAAGGAGTACGAGATCGAGCGCCTGATGCGCGAGGCCCCGTTCCTGCTGATCGGCGAGGGCACGTCGGAGATCCAGAAGACGATCATCTCCCGCGGCCTGCTCCGCGACTACCAGTCCCGCGGCTGATGTCTTGGCGCTAGCCCGTTGGGGTCACTCTTTTCACGAGAGTGGCCCCTAACGGATTCTCGTTGATGGCCATAGGGTCGCGCTCACCTTGAGCACAGACCTGACACTCCCGAGACCTGTGTCGACGCCGCACGTGGTCCGCATGGAACTGGACACGTTCGCCGGCGTCGACCGCACCGTGCTGGCCACGTGGTTCGGCGAGCTCTTCACCGACCTGCTGGTGCCCCTGTGCCCGGCGTCGGTCGGCGAGCTCGTCTCGGTGGCCCGCGACTACGTGCCATCGGATACAACGCCGTGGGGTCCACCGGGTTACGCCCGCCTCCTGCTCTCTTCTGGCGACTTCACGGTCTCCGGCTGGGACGCGGCTCTGGCGGACCTGCCGTCCTTCCTCCGAGTCCAGCTGGTGCAGCTCGACTCGCAGGGCCTGCCTCTGGTCGACGGTGGCTGGTGCGCCGAGATCATGCTGAAGGACGATCCCGAGTTTCCGCACCAGATAGCGGTTTCCGCGTCACGGTCGTTGTTCGGCGGCTGGATTTCCCATGCCGTGCAACAGGACTGGCTCTACACCCTGCGTTCCGGCGCCACGCTGGTCCGCGCCTCCGGCGGCTGGATCACGCTGGACCGCGTCGGGGTGCGGACCACGCACGAGGTCGCCGCCGGGGTGGGGCTCGACGAGGCCCTCTTCATGGCCGCGGAACTCGCTCGCGGGCCGCACTGGGCGACGTTGCTGGGAGCGCGGCAGGTGGCTGCTTTGGGTGGTGTGCAACAGGTTCTGTCCGATGCGCCGTGCTTCGCGGCAGAGCATCTCGGTGGTGGGCGGATCCTGCTGCAGCTGACCGAGCACCTCGACGAGGTCCCGCCGGAGGCGTTGCCCGAGCTCACGGCGTTCCTCAAGCCCGTCCTGCACTGAGAATTGGACGTGCGTGCGCGGTGACACGCCGGATATTCTTCGGCGGCGGCGTGAAATCAGGCGTTCGGGAGGGTCGAACTGGAACGGATCACTGACCTTCTGGTCGATGTCGCTCAAGTTTGGCGAGATCACTCGGTCTTTCCGGCCGATGCCGCGATCGAGACGTTCGAGTTCGATTCCGAGCATCCACTTATGCCGACAAGCTGAGCAACAGTTCACCGGCGGGCTGCGATGTCGGTGAACCGCGATGACCGCGGCTCGTGACTGTGGGAGGCGCGCGAGCCGTCCTGAACGATCTACGTGGGGGTTTCTCATGCGTGCAGTACTTGCGATGACCGCTGCGGTCATGTCGTTGTGCCTGACCGCGGGCGTCAGCCAGGCCGATGCGCCACTGGCCGCTCACTGGCAGCTCGACGAGGAGTCCGGCACCTCGACCGTCGACGCGGTCACAGGCGCTTCCGGCACGTTGTCCGCCGGCGCCACGTTCGGCCCCGGCAAGTCCGGCAACGGCGCGGTTCTCACGGGCGGTGTCGTGACCGCTCCTCTGGCCGTGGACACGAGCCGCAGCTTCACCGTGTCCGCATGGGTCAACCTCTCGGCCAAGTGCACCGAGCGCAAGTGCAAGCAGATCGCGGTCAGCGGCGACGGCGAGCGCAGCAGCCGCTTCTCGCTCGGCTTCCTGCGGGACCGCGATCACCTCGGCAACTGGACGTTCGAGGTGACCGAGTCCGACACGGACGCCGCACCTGTCACGGTGCCGGCAGTCTCCGCGGAGGTGGAGGAGTTCGGCGTGTGGACGCACCTGGTGGGTGTCTACGACGCCGAGAACGGCCAGACGCGTCTTTACGTGCAGAGCAACCTCGTTGGCGAGGGCACGGTCAACACGCCGTGGAACGGCACGGGTGGCTTCACGGTCGGTGCGGCGCGCAAGGCGGGCGTCACGACGGCGTACTGGCCGGGATCGGTCGACGAGGTGCGGTTCTACGACGGCGCGCTCGGCAACGACGAGGTATACGAGCTCTACCTCAGCGAGGCGTAACCGCCGTGAAGTGGCGGAGGAACATGGATATGCGACCTTTCGCGGTTGCGATCCTGAGATTGCTCGATGATTCTCCTGTCACACGTGATTCGGTGAAGGTCGACGTACGCGAGTTTGTGGCGGCGGGCGAGCTTGAGCTCGCCTTCGACCTCTTGTGCTCGTGGATCTACGAGGATGAGCTCGAGATCGATCGCGCCTACCATTCCCGGTTGGTCGAGCTGACGGATGTGATGGTTGCGACCGAGATCGTCGCGGAGTTGTCAGCGCTTGTCCGGGAGAAGGACTGATCGGTGAGGATTGTGGCGTGAAACGGAAGGCTCCTGCGGAGCTCGACGGCGCCGAGGTGTTCATGTTCGCACCGGTCGGTGCGGCACAGCGGCCGACCGGAGCCACCGTCCACTCCGTCACCGGCTTCGCCTCCGTCGTTCGCGGTCTGGCGTTGGCCAGGTATGAAGCGGGTGCTGTGTACCTCTTCTACTGCGACGAGGAGTGGAACGTCGTTTCCGACACGTGGCATGCGAACGTGGAGGACGCGATCGACCAGGCCCGGTTCGAGTTCGAAGGCATCGAGTTCGCACCGGCTCACCAGACATGAGGCGGACTAGGGGTGACTTGACCATCTCGCTGACGGATGGCTTCAGGATCGATGTGCTGAGGGTCGGTTCGGTGCGCGAAGAGGACTGGCGGTTCCTCAGTCCCCACCGCGATGAGGAACACGTGGTCGTGTTCAAGCCGTAGCCCTGGCCGGCAGGGAAACCGACAAACCACCCGGAGGCGTCTCAGCACGGCGCACCGGGCACTGGCAGGATGGAACGATCAGCGCGTCCGACAGAGGTGGTCCCTGTGACGAGTCCGTTCGCCAACCCGAACCGGCCCGGCGTCCCGCCCCGCCTGCCGACCCCTCCGACGGGGTGGCCGATCGGTTCGTACGCCACGTACGAGGAGGCGCAGCGGGCGGTCGACTTTCTTGCGCTGGACGACTTTCCGGTGCAGGACGTCATGATCGTGGGCGTGGACCTGATGCTGGTCGAGCGCATCACCGGCAAGCTGACCTGGGGGCGGGTGCTGGCCACGGGGGCGGCGAGTGGCGCGTGGTTCGGTCTGTTCGTCGGCTTGCTTCTCACCCTCTTCAGCCCGGAGCCGGGGGTGACGGTGGGGCCGGTGCTCACGGGTCTGATCACCGGTGTGTTCTTCGGGCTGGTGTTCGCGGCGGTCGGGTACGGGTCGGCGCGGGGTAAGCGGGATTTCCAGTCGGCGAGTCAGTTGGTTGCGGGGCGGTATGACGTGCTCTGTCACCCGAAGTCGGCGGAAAAGGGGCGTGACCTGCTCGCGAAGCTCGCGATGCGGCCGGTCAACCCTGGCAATTGAGACGCAAAGAATTCGATTGGTTCTGAATCGTTGCTTCCCTTGGTTGCGGCTCCTGATCACCCGGCCTAGGTTCGGTGCACCGGTCCGCCCGGTGCGGCCGGTGGCACGACGAGGTGCCGGGCGCTGCGGTCTGGCTCCTCCGTGTAGTCGGGAAGGAGGCAGGGCCGATGGGTGGGACACGGCGCTATCGACTTGCCGCCGGAGTGGGAGCCGCGGTACTCGCGGCAGGAACCCTCACGGCGTGCGGGTCGGGCGACGGCGGCATCACCGTCAACGTCTACAAATATCCTCAGGAGAACTTCCAGGCGATCGTCGACAACTGCAATGCCAAGGCCGGTGGACGATACAAGATCGTCTACAACAAGCTTCCGCGTGAAGCGGACGGCCAGCGCGAGCAGATGGTGCGCAGACTTGCGGCCGAAGACGACAGCATGGACGTGCTCGGGCTCGACGTCACGTGGACCGCGGAGCTCGCGGAGGCGGGCTGGCTCAAGGAGTTCACGGGGTCCGTCAAGTCCCAGGTGGAGAGCGGCACGCTGCAGACGCCGCTGGACACCGCGACGTACGAGGGCAAGCTTTACGCGGCTCCGGACAACACGAACGTCCAGCTGCTGTGGTACCGCTCCGACCTCGTGCCCACGCCGCCGAAGACGTGGGATGAGATGATCTCCATGGCCGAGGCGCTGGTGGCGGAAGGGAAGCCCGGCCAGATCGTGGGACAGGGCAAGCAGTACGAGGGGCTCGTCGTGCTGTTCAACACCCTGGTCAACTCCAACGGCGGCACCATCATCGACGAGACCGGCACCAAGGCCGTCATCGACGACAAGGCCGTGGAAGCGTTGGCGGCGTTGAAGAAGCTCGCCACGTCGAAGGCGATCGACCCGTCGTTCTCCAACGCGGCCGAGGACAACGCGCGCCTTGCCATGGAAGGTGGCAGCGCGGCGTTCCAGCTCAACTGGCCGTACGTCTACGCGGCGGCGCAGAAGAAGCCGGACTTCGCGAAGAACTTCAAGTGGGCGCCGTATCCGGCGGTCAGCGGTGACACCGCGAAGGTCACCGTCGGCGGTATCAACTACGCCGTCAGCAACTACACGGCGCATGTGGACGAGTCGTTCGATGCGGTGTTGTGCTTGCGTAACGCGGAGAACCAGAAGCTCGCCGCGCTCAAGGACGGTGTGCCCCCGACCATCGAGTCCGTCTACGACGACCCGGAGATGGCCGAGGCGTACCCGATGAAGGACGACATCAAGCAGACGCTCAAGGAGGCGAGTGTGCGGCCGCGCACGCCTGCCTACCAGAACGTCTCGACGGTGATCTCCACGATCCTGTCGCCGCCGGGGAACATCGACCCGAAGGCGACGGCCGACCGGTTGCGCAAGGAACTGCAGGACGCACTCGACTCCAAGGGGGTGCTGCCGTGAGTCACGCGACCAGGGAAGACGCTGTGAAGGCGGAGGCGGTGGAACCCGCCCGGCCCAAGAAGAAAGTCGCGCTGAGCGAGGGCAAGAAGGCGGAGCGCAAGCTCGGCTGGCTGCTCTGCGCGCCCGCCGCGCTCACCATGGTCGCGGTGACCGGCTGGCCGATCCTCTACTCGATTCTGTTGTCGATGCAGCGGTTCGACCTGAAGTTCCCGGACCGGACCGAGTGGATCTGGTTCGACAACTACGTCACCGTGCTCAGCAGTCCGTACTGGTGGAACGCGGTGTGGGTGACGGTCCTTCTGACAGTCACGACCGTCGCGGTCGAACTGGTGCTGGGCATGGCGCTCGCGTTGATCATGCACCGCACACTGGTCGGGCGCGGCATCGTGCGCACGTCGTCGCTGATCCCGTACGGCATCGTCACGGTCGTGGCGGGGTTCTCCTGGCGCTTCGCCTGGACGCCCGGCACCGGCTACCTCGCGGAGGCGCTGGGCGGTGATCCGGTGCTGACGGAGAAGATCCCGGCGCTGATGGTCGTGGGACTTGCCGAGATCTGGAAGACGACGCCGTTCATGGCGCTGCTGATGATGGCAGGCCTGGCGCTCGTCCCCGACGATCTGCTCAAGGCCGCGGCGATGGACGGCGCCAACGGGTGGCAGCGGTTCATCAGGATCACTGTGCCGATCATGAAGCCGGCGATCCTGGTGGCGTTGCTGTTCCGCACGCTGGACGCGTTCCGCATCTTCGACAACCTCTTCGTGCTCACCGCGGGCTCGCAGGGCACGTCGTCGGTGTCGATGCTGACCTACAACAACCTCATCAAGGGCTTGAACCTCGGTATCGGGTCGACGATGTCGGTGCTGATCTTCATCATGGTGGCGATCATCGCGTTCGTCTTCATCAAGCTCTTCGGCACCGCTGCTCCCGGCAGCGACGACGGGGGGAAGCGCTGATGGCTGGTATCGGAGGAGCCGACACCACCGGCAAGAAGGTCGGCTGGGGTCTGCTCAACGCCGTAGTCGTGATCTACGCACTGATCCCGGTGCTGTGGATCGCGTCGCTGTCCTTCAAGTCGTCGGCCACGCTGGCCGACGGCAACTTCATTCCGCGCGAGTGGAGTCTGGACAACTACAAGAACATCTTCTCGACGTCGGAGTTCACGCGGGCGCTGGTCAACTCGATCGGCATCGCGATCATCGCGACCGCGATCGCCGTGGTGTTCGGCACGATGGCCGCCTACGCCATCGCCCGGCTGGACTTCCCCGGCAAGAACCTGCTGGTCGGCGTCTCCCTGCTGATCGCGATGTTCCCGCAGGTCTCGCTCGTGTCACCGCTGTTCGACATCGAGCGCTCGCTCGGCCTGTTCGACACGTGGCCCGGCCTGATCCTGCCGTACATCACGTTCGCGCTGCCGCTCGCGATCTACACCCTGTCGGCGTTCTTCCGCGAGATCCCCTGGGAGCTCGAGAAAGCGGCGAAGATGGACGGTGCGACGCCGGGGCAGGCGTTCCGTCGCGTCATCGCACCGCTGGCCGCGCCGGGTGTGTTCACGACGGCGATCCTGGTGTTCATCTTCTGCTGGAACGACTTCCTGTTCGCGATCTCGCTCACCTCGACCGAGTCGTCGCGGACCGTCCCGGTGGCGCTGTCGTTCTTCACCGGCAGCTCGCAGTTCGAGGACCCGGCCGGGTCGATCGCGGCGGCCGCCGTCGTGATCACCATTCCGATCATCGGATTCGTCTTGTTCTTCCAGCGCCGCATCGTCGCGGGTCTGACCTCCGGCGCCGTCAAGGGGTGAGTTGCTAATGGCAGAGATAGTTCTGGACAAGGTGACCAAGAGGTATCCCGACGGCGCGCTGGCCGTGCAGGAGGTCAACCTCGAGATCGCCGACGGCGAGTTCATCATCCTGGTCGGGCCGTCCGGCTGCGGGAAGTCCACCACGCTCAACATGATCGCGGGCCTGGAGGACATCACCGACGGCGAGCTGCGCATCGGTGGGCAGCGCGTCAACGAGAAGGCGCCCAAGGACCGCGACATCGCGATGGTGTTCCAGTCCTACGCGCTCTACCCGCACATGACGGTGAAGGAGAACATGGCCTTCCCGTTGCGGCTGGCCAAGGTCGACAACGCCACGGTCGAGCGCAAGGTCAACGAGGCCGCGGAGATCCTCGACCTCACTCAGCACCTCGACCGCAAACCGTCCAACCTGTCCGGTGGGCAGCGGCAGCGGGTGGCGATGGGACGCGCGATCGTGCGCAGCCCCAAGGCGTTCCTCATGGACGAGCCACTGTCCAACTTGGACGCCAAGCTGCGCGTGCAGATGCGAACGTCGGTGTCGCGCCTGCAGAAGCAGCTCGGCACGACGACGGTGTACGTGACGCACGACCAGACCGAGGCCATGACGCTCGGCGACCGGGTAGTGGTCATGCGCGGCGGTGTCGTGCAGCAGATCGGCGCACCGCAGTTCCTCTACGAACACCCGGCGAACCTCTTCGTCGCGGGATTCATCGGCTCACCGTCGATGAACTTCGTGCCGGCGTCGCTGGAGAACGGCTCGCTGCGTTCGGTGCTCGGAGACGTGGCGCTGACGGACCGGGTGCGGCAGCTGGTGGAGGGCGCCGACGCGCCCCGCGAGGTGATCATGGGCATCCGCCCGGAGCACTTCGAGGACGCGGCACTGGTCGACGCCGCGGCGCTGTCCGCGGGCGGCAAGTTCACCTCGCAGGTGGACGTGCTGGAGTCGATGGGCTCGGACAAGTACGCCTACTTCAACCTCACGGGCGAGCAGGCGGCTTCGGCCGAGCTCCAGGAGCTCGCGGCGGACGCGGGAGCGGACGACGTGCCGGGTGACGGCATCTCGCTCGTGACGCGCCTGTCGTCGGCCTCCGGGGCCACCGAGGGCGCCTCGGCCGAAATCTGGTTCGATGCGGACAAGGTGCAGCTGTTCGACCCGTCGAGCGGCCGGAACCTGACCTACGCGGAACGCTGAATTCTCGTTTTGTTTGGGGCCGCCTTCCCTTACTTTGGGAAGGCGGCCTCTCTTTTGTCACTCGATCGGGTTAGGGCTTAAGACCCCAATCTGGTGCCGATTAGTCAAGGCCATCGGTCCGGCCGAACTCCGTTCTGCCATTGGGCGCTCCGCGACGACGTCTCATCGAAACATCTCCTGCGCCAACTCCGGTTTGTCCGCACGCTGGACGAAGGCGGTCACATCCCCGGGACCAACAGGGGGGTCGGGATACCGCCGAAGGACGAAAGAGAGCGTGCGATGGGGATCCTGGACGGAAAAGCGGTCGTAATCACGGGGGCGGGCCGAGGGCTCGGCGAGGCCTACGCGATGCACGCGGCGCTGGCGGGCGCGGCCGTGGTGGTCAACGACAACGACAGTGACCTGGCTGAACGGGTCGCGGAGCACATCCGCGGCTACGGGGGTCGTGCGGTCGCCTCGACCCACACCGTGGCGGACCCGAGCGAGGCGGCCAAGATCGTCGACCTGTGCGTGGACGAATTCGGCCGCATCGACGGTCTCGTGAACAACGCGGGCCTGAACTACGAGTCCCTGCCGTGGGAAGACGATCCCGAGACGATCAAGGAAGTCGTCGAGGTGAACGTCCTCGGCGTCATCTATGTCGGAATCGCGGCGATGCGAGCCATGCGCGGGTTCGGCGGCGGATCCATCATCAACATTTCGTCGGGAGCGTCGTTCGGTCAGCGCAAACTGGGCACCTATTCGGCGACCAAGGGAGCCGTGGCGTCGCTGAGCTACTCGTGGGCACTCGACCTCGAGTCCGAAGGCATCCGCGTCAACTCCGTGTGCCCCGTCGCGCACACGCGGATGGTGTGGAAGTCGGAACGATCGCTGCGTGCGATTCCCGCCGACCGCACGCCCGGCAAGGTGGCGCCGCTGGTGCTGTTCCTGCTCTCGGACCGCTCCGAGGGGATCACCGGGCAGGTCATCCGCTGCAACGGACGTCAGCTCCACATCGTGGGGCAGCCGTACTTCAAGCAGCCGATCCTGGAGAGCGACAACTGGGACACCGCTTCGGTGGAGCGGGCGTTCACGGGCGTGCTGCAGGCCCACCTCGAACCGTACGGGTTGGAGAAGAGGATGCCTCCCCGGCTCCGTGCGCTGGTCGAGCCTTCACAGACCGCCTAGATCGTTGGAAGTGCCGTCAGGTCGGTCCGGCCTGGCGGCACTTCCATCGCCGCTCGAACACTCAGCGTTCCGACCCGGACTAGCCGGTTTCGGGTGTTCGGGTGACGTTTCCGCACGTCACACGGATGGCCCCGGAAATTGTCAGGGGTGCCTGTCACCATCGGTTCATGGCTGAGCGCAGACCCAGAGTCACCGACTGGCGACTCGTCGTGCAGTCCCGGTTGGACCGGGTCCGCGCGGATCTCGCCGCGCTCGGGCCGCCGGATCCGGTCGATCCTGAGGGGGAGGTGTGGCGGCGCACCGCCGAGGCGCAGGCGGCCGTGGTGGAGGCGATGCTGAACGACCGCGATCCGTGGTGGCAGATGGTGCCCTCGTGGTGGTCGGGCTGGCACATCGAACGGGCCTGGCGCGCGTTGCACGAGGCCGAGGTGGCGACGATCTCGGCCGAGCGCGGGTTTCTTGGGCGGTTGCCGGGGTTGCAGGCGCGGGTGGGGCAGTACCTGGACGACGAAGATCCGCGGCGCCGGGCATTGGAAGCGTTGCGGCCGGGGGAGTTCACGCCCGCGGTCGAGCGGGCGATCGTCGTGGACGCGTTGCGGGCGGCGTACGACAACTCGGACTTCGCGCACGCCGGGTCGCGGGCGTTGCGGAACAAGCTGATCGCGGCGTCGCTGGTGTTGTTCGTGATCAACACGGTGCTCGGGGTCGTCGGGATCATCAAGCCGGGAATCATCCCGCTTTGCGTCGACCCCAAGGAGAACGCGCTGCCGACGGTGTGTCCGGGTGGCACGGCCAAGGCGACCGGCGTGGACGTGTGGCTGGTGCAGGTGCTGGGGTCGTTCGGTGCGGTGCTGGCGGCGGTGGTGTTGCTCTTACGTCGCCGGCCATCGCTCTCGCCGTACGTGATGATCGGTTATCAGGCCCTGATCAAGATCATGCTCGGTGCGGCGCTCGCGGTGGTCGGGATCCTGGCGCTCGGAGCGGGCGTCACGAGTGGATTGATCGGGATACCGTCGGCGGCCGCGTTGTTGTTGTGGGCCGTGATTTTCGGGTACGCGCAGCAGATCGGCACCCGGTTGCTCGACAAGTACACGGACGAGGTGCTGGACCAGGCTCGCCCGATGCCCGACGCGGAGTCCCCGAGGGTGACACCGAGGTGAGCGTGTCCTGAGCGCGTGGCGTACTACTTGCGGGTGTAGACGGACGAGGTGCTGGACCGGCCCGTCCGATACCTGATGCGGAGGCCACCGGAATGAGCGTGTCGAAACGTGTTGAAAAGCGGGTGAAACGCGACTTCGGCGATCGCGCGGCGATAGAGGCGCTGTCGAACCTCGCCAAGGCGAAGACCGGTGACCAGGACGTCGAGCGGATCCACGCCGCCATCGTGCTGATCGCGAAGGGCGGAGGGCAGCGACTGTGGCGTGCGGTCCAGTTGAGCGCGCTGGGCTCGAACGATGTCCTGGTCGCGGGCGGTCTCGCCGAGGACGACTGGCCCGCGGTGCTGGAGCGGGAGTTCGGGCCGGTCAGCTGACCGGTGGAGTTCCCTGACCGCACCTGAGCCGGAGCAGCTCGTCCGTGCTGTCGAACTGCTCGAATCCCGCCTTCTCGAGGACTCGGGCCGAGGCGGGGTTCGCGCGCTCGACGCTGGCGTGCACGGTGTGCACGTCCGCGGAGGCCAGCGCGAACGAGGTCAGCGTGACGGTGGCTTCGGTGGCGTAGCCGCGGCCCTGCCGGGACGGCACGACGCCGTAGCCGATCTCCACACAGCCATCGGCTGGAGGCCAGAACAGGCCGAGAGAGCCCACGACCTCGTTCGAGGACCGCTCGATGATCAGGCGGTGCCCGTTCGGCGAGAGCCACTCCGGGTTCTCCGCGAGCACGCCGGCGATCACGACGTCGCCCTCGGCGGGGAAGTCGGCTGCCCACTCGGCGGAACGCGGGCCTGACACGACCGCGGACACTTCGGTGGGGGTCCACGGGCGCAGGATCAGGCGTGCGGAGACAAGATCAGTCACCCGCGCAAGCTAGCTACGATCCACGCGGCCGTGCGACCGAGTTTCCTCGCGGACAGCGTTGATCACGTCGGCGTCCCAGCGGTGGGTGCGGATCAGGCGGTACCGCTCGCCGGCGACCCACATGTAGGCCTCGGTCTCGGTCCGGTCGCCGATCATGTCCGCCTGCCGCAGCATCGCGACGACCGGCCCGTACTCCTCGCCGTACCAGCGGCGGGCGATCTCGCCGCGGTCGAAGTACTGGCACTCGTCCTGCGACAGCCGGAAGCCCCACGCCTCGATGTGCTCGCCGAGCTCGGCGTAGTCCCACGGGTCCGACAGCACGACCGCGGCACGGGCCTCGCCGGAGAGCGGCACGCGTTCCAGGAAGAGCCGCCGGTAGTCCTTCACGATGAGATCGCCGCGGTAGCGGATTCCCGCGGAGTTGATGCGAGTGATCACCTGCGTCACGTAGGCGTCGATCGAGGTCAGCCCCAGCGCGTGCGCCACGGAGACCCGGTGGTGGCCGTCGCTGATGAAGTGCAGCTCACCGATCCGGTACACCTCGATCGGCGGGATGCTCTCGCCCCGGCGTTGCGCCAGTGCGAGGCGCTGCCAGCGTTCCCGGACCCGGCCGGACGTCGGCCGGAAGCGGCGGTCGAAGTCGCGGGTGCGGTCGACGCTGCCGACGATCGAGTCCAGCCGGATGCTCTGCAGGCCGAGCCGCTTCTCGGACAGCATGCCCAGCGCGTCCACGACCTCGTGGAACGGCAGCATGATGTTGACGTCGTCGGGCTCACGGCGCAGCCACGCGGCCAGGCGGGACATCACCTGGCGGCGGCGGGCTCTGATGAAGTCGTTCTCGGCGTCCGCGAGCGGAAACCCGGTGTCACGTTTCACCGCCGAACCTCCGAACCAGTGGGCACGTCAAGCACCTTGTAGCCGACGACGTTGACCACGCGGGTGTCGCCGAGATGGCGATCCGGTTTAGGCACGCCGTGTGGGTGGATGTGGCCGTGCAGCATGAGAGGCGGCCGTAGGCGGGAGACCAGCGTGCGCAGGCAGCCGAAACCCCGGTGCGGCGCGTCCGGTTCGTCGCCGCAGTCGAGCGGCGGCGAGTGGGTCAGCAGCACGTCCACGCCACGTCCGTCCCGCAGCCTGCGCCACCCGGCCAGCCGGGACACCCGGCGGGCGCGGCGGGCCTGCTGCCGTTCCGTCCACTGGTTCGGGCCCTTGTTGTAGCGGATCGAACCACCGAGCCCGGCGATGCGCAGCCCGGCGACGTCCACCACCCGCTCGTCCGCGTTCACCGCACCCGTCGGCCCTGGCCAGCGCACCGGCACGCCCGCCTTGGTCCACAGGCCGCGCACGTTCGAGTAGCCCGAGAGGTCCACGTCGTGGTTGCCCGGCACGAACACCAGTGGTCTGTCCAGCGCGTTGGCCAGGTGCTCCAGGTAGTCGAAGGGGAGATCGCCTGCCGCGACGATCAGGTCGACGCCGGAGTGCTGGTGGACCTGGTCGGTCCACAGCTGTTCGACGATCTCGTCTGCCACTGCCAAAACCCTGGGCATCACCCGAGGGTAATCAAGCTTTGTGCGGATGACGCGGGACGCCACTGCCGTTAGCGTCTTCGGTGTGCTTGCCGAGCTGTTCAGCGCGGCCGCCCACGGGTGCCGCGAGCGCAGTCCGCTGACCCAACGACTCCTCACCGACGCCGCCGCCGACCTCCGGCAGGGCGGCGTCACCGCCAGGATCATGGCGGGCGCCGAACGCGACCGGGAGGGCACCGTGCCCGGGCTGCGGTTCGCGGGCGCGGTGCACCGTCTTGTGCTCGAGGGGCGCGCGCCTGGCCTTGCGAAGCACTATCCGTCCGTCGGCGGGCAGCCGCACCTGCCGACGCTCTGGGAAGACGCGCTGCCGGCTCTGAACGACCACGCCGACCGGCTCAGGCAGCGGATCGGCTCGACGGTCGTGCAGACGAACGAACCGGGCCGCAACGCGCCGCTCTACGGCGGACTGCTGGTCGCGGCGCAGGAGGCGGCGAAGGCGGCGGGCAGGCACGTGCCGTTCTGCGTGCGGTTGCTGGAGGTCGGTGCGAGCGGCGGGCTCAACCTGCGGCCGCACCACGTGGGGTACCGGCTCGACGACGGCACGGTGCTCGGCGACGAGGACAGCATGCTGATGCTCGACCCGGAGTGGACCGGCAGGCCGCCCGCCGACCTCACGCACCGGCTGCGCGTCGTCGGCCGGGCGGGGTGTGACCTCAGTCCGGTCGACTTGTCCACAGAGGATGGACGGCTGCACCTGAGCTCGTTCGTCTGGGCGGACCAGCTCGGACGGTGGAACCGGTTGCGGGACGCGATGGACCTCGCGGCGATGGATCCGGTGAAGGTCGATCGGGAGGCGGGGCCGGTGTGGCTGCAGAAGCAGCTCGCGCGCGCCGAACGTGACGTGCTCACGGTCGTGTGGCATTCCGTGGTGTGGCAGTACGTCTCGCCCGCCGACCGGGCGATGGGGCGGGCCGTGCTCGCGGACGCCGCGGCGAAGGCTACGTCGACGACACCGTTGGCGTTGCTGGTGTTCGAGCCGCGGCGGGAGATCGACTACCGGTTCGCGCTGATGCTGAAGCTGTGGCCGGCCGGGATCTCGTTGTCGCTCGGAATCGGTGAGGGACACGGGATCCCGTTCACCTGGGACGTCACCCAGTGGGAGTGAGCACCGCGTTCACCACGTACCGGCCGTCCTGTTCCTCGACGGGCAGCCTGAACTCCGAACGCGTGCCGTTGAGGGTGTACTCGATCACGACGGCGCCGTCGCGGTAGACGCCGCGGTCCACCCGTGCCGTGGCGAAACGCTCCGTGGTCGCCTTCGCCACGTCCTCGCCGCCGACGGCCAGCAACGGCTGCAGCTGGTGGAAGTCCTGCTGGCGCAAGGAACTCGTCACGTCCGCTGCGAGTTCCTCCGGTGAGGACGAGCCCGGATCCGGCCAGCCCGCGATGAGCACGAAGACCATCGTGAGCCAGCCGACCGGGAAGGCGAGCAGCCAGAACCGCAGGTTCGTGAGCCGCTCGTACATGTCAGGGCGTCCCCGAGATCAGCACGAACACGGTGGTGATCCAGCAGAGCAGGAACGCGAGGATCCAGAAGCGGATGTTGGTGAGGATTCTGGTCATGGCAAACACTCCCTACGAACACGGCGAGCGAAATCGGAACTAGAGCCAGCGATTTCGGCGCAGTATTCGGTAGAGCGTCAGGCAGGCGATGAGGACGAGCGACATCACCAGGGGATAGCCGAACTTCCATTTCAGCTCGGGCATGTGGTCGAAGTTCATGCCGTACACGCCGACGACCATGGTGGGCACGGAGATGATCGCGACCCACGAGGTGATCTTGCGCATGTCGGTGTTCTGCTGCAGCGTGATCTTCGCGAGCGTCGCGTCGACCAGTGTGGTCAGCAGCTCGTCGAACGCCGTGACGCGCTCGGACACCTCGGTGAGGTGGTCGTCGACGTCACGGAAGTACGAGCGCACCTGCTCGGGAATGAGTGGCGTGTAGCCCTCCGCCAAGCGGCGCAACGGGTTCGCGAGCGGGAACACCGCGCGGCGCAGCTCAAGCACCTCGCGCTTGAAGAGGTAGATCTGCTCCGCGCTGACCTGGCTGCGCGGCGCGAAGATCCGCTCCTCCATCTGGTCGATGTCCGACTCGATGTGGGAGGTGACGTCGAGGTAGTTGTCCACCACCTGGTCCGCGATCGCGTGCATCACGGCGGCGGGGCCGACCTCGAGCCGTTCGGAGTCCTCCTCCAGCACGTGGCGCAGCTTCGACAGGCCCGAGTGGTTGCCGTGCCGCACGGTGATGACGAAGTCCTTGCCGAGGAACACCATGATCTCGCCGGACTCGACGATCTCACTGGCGGAGTCGGCGGAGTCGTTCGTCACATAGCGGACGGTCTTGAAGACCATGAAGAGCGTGTTGTCGTACCGCTCGAGCTTGGGGCGCTGGTGTGCGTGCACCGCGTCCTCGACGGCGAGCTCGTGCAGGCCGAACGTCTCCGCGATGCCCTCGATCTGCTCGGCGTCGGGCTCGTGCAGGCCGATCCAGACGAAACCGTCCTTGCGCTTGCGGACCTCTTTGACGGCATCGGTGTGCGTCCAACGGCCGGGCAAACGCTTGCCGTCCACGTAAACCGCGCAGTCGACCACGTAGTGCGACAGGGGCACGGGAACATGCCCGACCGGACGCTGCTGGGCGCCACGGCCGCGGATCGAGGGCAGGCTGGGCATGGTGAGTTCCTCCAGGTACACACGTCGGCGCGAAGAACGACAAGCACGACGAGCGTCCTGACCAGGGAATCTCAGAAAGCTAGAAGATCACCTCGGTGAGGACGCGCTTGGTACTGGCAGGGTGGGGGTCCTTGCTCATTTAGGGTCCTCACCTCCTCAGGGCGAAGGGCATCTGGTGGTGGAGAAACTCACACACCGCTTGCCGAGGGTACTCCCCCTGCCTTCACACTGTCTCCCCACCTGGGGCAGATCTCGATCACACGTTGGCTGGAGGCGCAGTGCAGTTCGGTCGGTACTACGAGGAGTTCGAGGTCGGAGCGGTCTACAGGCACTGGCCGGGGAAGACGGTCACCGAGTACGACGACCACCTGTTCTGCCTGCTCACGATGAACCACCACCCCCTCCACATGGACACGAACTATGCGGAGAAGACGACGGACTTCGGCAAGAACGTCGTGGTGGGCAACTACATCTACTCGCTGCTGCTGGGCATGAGCGTGCCCGACGTCTCAGGCAAGGCGATCGCCAACCTGGAGATCGAGTCGCTGCGCCACGTGAAGCCGACGTTCCACGGTGACACGATCTACGGCGAGACCGAGGTGCTCGACAAGACGCCGTCGAAGTCCAAGGACGACCGGGGCATCGTGTACGTCGAGACCCGCGGCTACAAGCAGGACGGCACGGTCGTGTGCATCTTCCGCCGCAAGGTCATGGTGCCGAAGAAGTCGTACGGTGACGCTCGTGGCGGCGAGCAGCCGGGACGCCCCGAGCCCAAGGAGTGACGTGACGTCTCTGGATCTGGCACAGCAGCGTCTGCGCGAGTTCGCGGCGGAGGCGGCGAGCACGTCGCCGCTCTACGAGCACCTCGCGTCCCGTGCCGCGGCGGATCCGGAGATCGCCGACCTGCTGACCGCCGCCAGGGAGGAGCTCGCCACCGGTGAGCTCCTCCTGGCGGCGGCACATCGGCTGGTGCAGGCCGAACCGTTCCACCAGCTGTCGAACTACTACCCGTCGCTGGGCGGGACCTACGGCGCGGACGAGAGCACCTGGCCGCTCTTCCGCGACTTCCTGCTGGAGCGCGCCGAACGCGTGCGGAAGCTCGTCAGCACGCAGGTGATCCAGACCAACGAGGTGCGCCGCGCCGCCCTGCTGTACCCGGCCGTCGTGGCCGCGGCGAAGCAGGCGGGCGGGCCGATCGGGCTCGTGGAGGTCGCGACGACCGCCGGCCTGCTGCTCGGGCTCGACCAGTACTCGTACCGCTACCAGACCGCGGAGGCCGGCCAGCTCGTCGCCGGGCCGACCAAGGCCGCGCTCGGCCTGCACTGCGCGCTGGAGCTCGCGCCGGGGGCGGTGCTGCCGAAGCTGCCCAAGACGGTCAAGGTGGCCGCGAAGGCCGGGATCGGGGTGGCGCCCGCCGACCTGACCGACGAGGACGCGTACGCCTGGCTGGAGGCCTGTGTGTGGGCCGACCAACCGGAGCGGCTGCGGCTGTTCGGGGTCGCCTGCGGCGTCCTGCGCAAGAACCCGCCCCGGCTGGTCACCGGAGACCCGGTGGGCGACCTGGCCAAGGCGGTCGATCCGATCGACGCGCCGCTCGTCGTCATCACGAGCGGGTCGGGGCTCGACCTCGTGCCCGCATTGTCGGCTTTGGGCAGGCCTGTCTGGTGGGCGGCCCACGAGGGTGGTGAGCTGCGGCTCGTCCAGGTGCGTGACGGTGACGTCTCGGCGACCACTCTGGCGACCACCGAGGCCTATGGGCAGCGTCTTGTTTGGCGCTGAACGCCACCCCGATCGCGTGAACCCCGGTCAGGTCCTCGGCAGGCAGTTCCACTCGGAAAGCGCTTCCAGCAGCCCTTCGGTGGTCTGAAGTGTGGTCAACGTCGCACTGTCGACCCAGGCGACATCCGATGCGTCGTCGCCCGCTCGGAGCACACCCGACCTGACCTGGCACTCGTAGTCGAAGATCAAAAAAGCCCCGGTCGGGGCCGGCCGCTCGACGCTGCCGACGAGGCGGCCGACGGTGACGGAGAGTCCCGTCTCCTCGGCCAGTTCCCTAGTCACAGCAGCCACGTCGGTCTCGTTTGGCTCCACGCGCCCGCCTGGTATCGACCACATGCCTTCACCAGGCGCGTTGGCTCGTCGCACGAGCAGTAGTCGCCCGTTCGAGTCATGCACGATGCCTCCGACACAACGGATCGTGCGCTCGCTGCTCCCCGTCACGATCACGTAGCGTAGTCACCCCGGAACGGCGGTGCAGTCGACTACCCCAGCTGCGGTACAAATCCACCAAGGCACTGAATCGTGCTGTACAACGGTCACGAACGGCGCCAAACGGGTGCGGACCGCGGACGGGGTGGACACCGTGAACTTGAAGAAGATCCTCACTTTCGCTGGAATCGCCTTGCTGCTGTTCTTCCTCATCGCGGAGCCGCAGCAGGCCGCGCAGCTGGTGCAGAACATCCTCAACTCGCTGCGAACTGCGGCTGAGGCCCTGATCACCTTCGTGCGACAATTGTTCTAGGTCTCTTCCCGGCTGGCCGGGAGAGCTGGACAGGGCATCGGCTGGTACCAGGAAGGGCTGGTAGCGCATGTTCGCACCACGTGACCCCGACGACTATCTGCTGTCGAGCGAGCGACGGGTCATCAGGGTGCGACGGCACTGGTCGTACCTGATCTGGGACGTTCTGGAGGCGGCGGCGCTGCTCGCCGGCTTCATGATGATCTCGTACCTGCTCCCGGCCGATGCCGGCGTGATCCAGAACGTGCTCTGGTACGCCGCTCTGCTGGTGTTGCTGCGCCTCGCGTACTTCATCGTCGAGTGGTGGGTCGAGCGGATCGTCGTCACCGACAAGAGGTTCATGCTGACCTCGGGCGTCTTCGAGACCAAGGTCGCGATGATGCCCATCAGCAAGGTCACCGACCTCACCTACGAACGCACCGTGGGCGGACGCATGTTCGGCTACGGCACGCTGATCGTGGAGTCGGCCGGTCAGATCCAGGCGCTGAACCGCCTGGAGTTCCTGCCGGACCCCGAAGAGGTCTACGACGCCATCTCGGAGCTGACCTTCGGCGACAAGAAGGCGCAGGCCGAGCGGTTCTCGATGATCAAGGCGCAGCGGGCGGCGCGCGGCAAGAAGATGGTCCCGTAACACGGCTCGTGCACCGCGTCGTCCACACTGGACGACGTGGTCATCGATCTGCACACCCATTCGACCGAGTCCGACGGCACCGACAGCCCTGCCGAACTGGTGAAGGCGGCGGCGCGAGCCGGGCTCGACGCGGTGGCGATCACCGACCACGACACGGCGGCCGGCTGGGCCGAAGCTGCCGCCGCACTGCCTCCTGGCCTGCGGCTCGTCCGTGGCGCCGAGCTCTCGTGCGCGTGCCCTGACGGTCGTGGCCGCACCGTCACCGTGCATCTCCTGGCGTACCTCTACGACCCGACGCACGCCGCGTTGATGGTCGAGCAGTCCCGGCTGCGCGAGGAACGGCGACACCGGCTGCAGAAGATGGCCGAGATGATGCGCGACGACGGCTTCCCGATCGACCCGGTCGACCTGATGGAACGGCTGCCGTTCGACGCTCCCGCCGGTCGTCCGCACCTGGCGCAGGCGTTGATCCGCGCCGGTGTCGTCTCCTCGGTCGACGAGGCGTTCGCGACCTTCCTGACCGGTGGTCAGTACTACGTGGGACGCACGGACACGCCCGTCGAGCGCGCCATCGAGATGATCACCGAGGCCGGCGGCGTGACGGTGCTGGCACACCCCTTCGCCGTGTCACGCGGACCGATCGTGACCGCCGACGTCGTGCGGTCGTTGGCTGAAGCGGGCCTCGCGGGTGTTGAGATCGACCACCCGGACCACGATGCTGACACTCGCGCCGACCTGAGGGCGCTGGCTTCGTCGCTCGGCCTGATCGTCACCGGGTCGAGTGACTACCACGGCACGAACAAGACGGTGCGGCTCGGCGCCGAGACGACGGCGCCGGAAATGCTGGATGCTCTGGCCGAGCGGGCGACCGGCGGCAAGATCCTCGTGGGATAAGGCGGTACGGCTGTGTTGTTCAACGTGCGGCTGTTCATCGAGGCCACGATCACGCTGCTGGTGATCATGGACCCGCCCGGCACCGTGCCCGTGTTCCTCGGGCTGGTCGGCCGCAAGTCGCGCGAGCAACGCAAGCGGGCCGCACGTCAGGGCGTGCTGGTGTCGTTCCTGGTGATCACGCTGTTCGCGGTCGCGGGCAACTCGATCCTGGCGTACATGCACATCGGCATCCCGGCGCTGCAGGGCGCGGGCGGGCTGCTGCTGTTGCTGATCGCGCTGGACCTGCTGACCGGCAAGGGCGCGACGAACCACCCCGAGGTCGAGGACGTCAACATCGCCCTGGTGCCGCTCGGCACGCCACTGCTGGCCGGACCCGGCGCCATCGCCGCCACGATCGTCTTCGTGCGGCAGGCCGACGGCTGGGGTTCCTACCTTGCCCTGGCCGCGGCGATCGTGGCCGTGCACCTGATCCTGCTGGGGACGCTGCGGTCCGCCGGTCTGCTGATCAAGGTGTTCAAGGAGAGCGGGATCCTGCTCATGGCCAAGATCGCCGGTCTGCTGCTGGCCGCGATCGCCGTGCAGCTCGTCGCCTCGTCGGTGCAGGGCTTCATCGCCGGTTCCTAGCGCTCGGGTCGTGAGGTATGAAGGGCGCCTTTGTCCACCTCAGGTGGATGAAAGCGCCCTTCATCGCTCGATGTGGGCGCTAGGAACCGGCGATGATGATGGGGCGTTCGATGAGGCTCGGGTTCTCGACCATGTGCGCGATCCACTTGGCGCGGTCGTGTTCGAGGAGCTTGGGTAGCGGCGTTCGGTGTACTCGACGCCCTTGTCGTCGAGGCGTTGCTTCGCGGCGCGGCTCTTGGAGCAGCGCGGGTTGTGCCAGATCTCCATGAGCGGACATTCTCACGCGAGTTCGCGTCGGCCGGACGACCGACTTCTCGGCGAAGTCGCCGCCATCTGCGGAGCAGGGGCCTCGAACACTGTCAGGGTGACTGAGTAGTTTGGGCTGGGTGGAACAACTCGGCTTCGACTTCGGCACCACGGCACCGCGTCGGCTCGTGCGCGTCACGCCCGCGAAGCTCTCGACGTGGACTGACTGCCCAAGGCGTTACCGGATGACGTACCTGGACCGCCCTTCGCCACCGCGTGGCGGTGCCTGGGCGCACAACACGCTGGGCGCCGTCGTGCACAACGCGTTGAAGGCCCTGTTCGACCTGCCCGCGGATCGCCGCACGCCGGAGCAGGCCGTGGCGCTCGTGAACCGGCAGTGGAAGTCCGAGGGTTTCCGTGACGTGGACCAGGCCGCCGAGTACCGGTCACGTGCGTGCGGCTGGGTGCACGACTACGTGTCGTCGCTGGACGTGGCCTTCGAGCCGCTGGGCGTGGAGCGCTGGGTGTCGTCGCCTACCGAGAAGATCGTCGCCGAGGGCCGGGTCGACCGCATCGACTACCGCGACGGCGAGCTGGTGATCGTCGACTACAAGACCGGCCGCCACGTTCTGACCTCCGACGACGCCCGCGGCTCGCAGGCGTTGGCGTTGTACGCGCTGGCCGCCCGCCGGACGTTGCGCAAGCCGTGCCGCCGCGTCGAGCTGCACCACCTGCCGTCCGGTTCGGTGGCGGTGTGGGAGCACACGGAGGAGTCCATGGCCCGGCACGTCCGCCGCGCCGAGGAGGCCGCCGACGAGATCGATCTGGCCGCGGAGACGCTCAAGGCGGGCGGTGACCAGGAGATCCTGTTCCCGCCGGTCACGGGTCGCCAGTGCCAGTGGTGCGACTTCCGCCGCAGCTGTCCCGACGGTCAGGCGGCCACCCCGGCCATCGAACCGTGGTCACTACTGGCCCCGTAGGGTGGCGGGAGTGGAAGTGGAAGCAGCAGAGCGGCGGCCGTCGCGCACCTTTGGATTCCTGCGTGCTGTGAGTGGAGTGCTCGCGGTGGGCCTGGTGCTGCTCGCACTGGGCAACATCGGCGTCCAGTTCTACGCGAACTCCCACGAGCTGCCCGGTCCTGGTGGCTTCACGGTCACCGCGCACATCATCGCCGCGCTGCTGGCGGTGGCGGCCCAGTTCGTGGCCGACCGGTTCGCTGACTGGCGTGCGCCGGTCTCCTCACTGGTGGTGCTGGTGATCTCGGCGGCGACCCTGTGGACGTTCTGGTGGGCCTAGGCCGAGGCGGCGTCGTTCCGGATCAGCCCGCTCCGCAGCGCGACCATCAGCGCCTGGGAGCGGTTCGAGACGCCGAGCTTGTCGTAGAGGCGTGACACATACGTCTTGGCCGTCGAGGGGCTGACGTACAGGGTGCGCGCGATCGCCGGGACGGACGAGCCCTCCTGCAGCAGCGCCAGCACCTCACGCTCGCGCGGGCTCAGCGCCAGCCGGTCGGTGGTGGACTGCCTCGAGCTGCTCAACCCGGCCGGGATGGGTTACGGCGACGTGAAGCTGTCCGGTGTGATCGGCATGGCGCTCGCGTGGCTGGGTTGGCCGGTGCTGCTGCTCGGGGCCGCACTCGCGTTCGTCCTGTCGGCGGCGGTGTCGTTGGTCCTGTTGGTACTGCGAAGGGTGACGCTCAAGAGCACCCTGCCGTTCGGACCGTTCATGCTGCTTGGGACGTTTGCCGCAGTGCTGTTGAGCTGACAGGTTTTCGGTCTTCCGCCGGGACTCTCCGCCACCTAGAGTGCACTCGACCCGCTTGGGGAGGCGGGCGAAAGCCGGGGGCTTCAATGGTGCTGGGAGTTGGTGCTGGCGCGCGCCGGGAAACGGTCGCGCTGCCGTTGCCGAGTTTGTTGGTGGTCGCGGGATTCGCTGCTGCTGTTGTCGCGCAAGGTGGTTACTACCTGCCGGGCCGGGTGCTGTCCGGGCTCCTGGTGGGGCTGGCCGTCGTGCTCGCCCGGCCGAAACCGAGCCTGCTCGTCTCGCTTGGCGGCGCGCTCGGAGTGTGGGCGCTCGTTCGCGGTCTGCTCGAAGGTGATCTGATCAGCGCGGTGCCGACGGTGGCTGCCGTCGGAGTGTTCGTCGGCGCTGTTCTTGTTGCCTCGCAGGCTGATCAGGCTCAGCGTGAGCTGCTGGCCACGGTGGTGGCCGGGGTCGGTGCGTTGGTCGCGCTCACCGGGTGGGTCGCGGTGGTGTTCCGGGTGCCGGGTTGGACGACGGTGGCGGAAGGACTGTTCCGTGCGGCGTCCACCTTGACGTACCCGAACGCGGCGGCGGCCGTCATGGCCGCGGGTGCGGTGCTGTCGCTGGTGTTGCGGCCCACGCTGATGACCAGTGTGGCGGGTTTCCTGCTGTGCACCGGAATCGGCGCGACGATGAGCAGGGCGGGCGTGATCGCGCTGGTCGCCGGGTTGCTGGTGCTGTGCGCGTTCCAGGGCTTCAAGAAGACGTTGACGCACGCGGCGCCGCCGTTGATCGGGGCGGTGGTCGCGGTGGTCGCGTTGCTGCCCACGATCCGCCAGGCAGACGAGCCGCGGCCGCTGATCGCGATCGCCGGGCTGGTCGTGGGGCTGGCGGTGGCGTTGGGGCTGCCGAACCTCGGGCGGTTCGTGGTGCCGGTCGCGGTGGTGCTGGTCGCCGGCGGTGCGGTGGCGGCGTATCTGGCGTCGGCCGGGCTGGCGTCGCGGGTCTCGTTCAGCTCACCGGATCGCAGTGGGGCGACCGGAGCCGCGCTGGAGCTCGTCTCGAAGGCGCCGCTGATCGGCGCCGGGCCAGGAAACGGAACTTTCTTCTTCGACTCGGGCAACGAAGGCATGCGGGTCATGCGTTATGTGCACAACGAGTACCTGCAGGTGCTCGTCGAACTGGGGGCTGTCGGGCTGTTGCTGGCGCTGGGGGTCGTCGCGGCCGTGCTGATCGCGATGTGGCGAGGGCGCGGGACCGCGTTGTGGGCGGGTGCGATGGCGGCGGTCGTCGTCGTCCTGGTGCACAGCGCCTTCGACTTCCTGTGGCACCTGCCCGTGGTTCTCATCGTCGCCGGCCTGTGCGCCGGACTGGGGTTTCCGTCCACAACGGACGGAGTGAATGAGGGGACAGCAACATGAGGAAGTTCTCCGGGGGTAAGGCTCTCGCCGTTGCCGCCGTCGTGGGCGGCGCGGTCCTCGCGTCGGTCGCGCCGGTGATGGCGGACGTGGCGGCGCAGTCGCCGTCGACCGCCGCCGTGCGCGTCGAGTCGCCCGCGAAGATCAAGGCGTTGGGTGCGGTGGCCGAGGTCAAGGTGACCTACGCCTGCCAGTCGGGTGCCCAGGCGTACCTGAACCTGAACGTCACGCAGTCGGTGTTCGGCAACATCGCGCAGGGCAATGCTTACAAGGAGAACCTCAGCTGCACCGGTGGGTTCGAGACCATCACGCTCAACGTGACGGCGAACGACAAGGCGTTCGTCTGGGGCAAGGCGTTCGCGAAGGCTGAGCTGCGCGCGTACCCGAACAGCCTCGTCCGCGACGAGCGTGAGATCACGCTGCGCCTGTGGTGAGCTGAGCGACCTGGCTGGCTCTACGGGGTCAGCCAGGCCCGCCACGTCGGCAGCAGCGTGGCGATGAGCTCGTGCGGTGCCTCGGTGTTGGGGGAGTGCATGACACCGGGCAGCACCGCGAAGTCCGCGTCCAGCCGCTCCGCCATGTCGCGCTGGGCGGCTGGGCTCCACGCGTCGTCGCCGTCACCGCACACCACCAGACAGGGCGTGCCGGACGAACGCAGCGCACGAGACAGCTTGGCCACCTGGTCCGGCTCGTAGCGCAGGCCGTTGCCCATGCCGAGCAACGCCGCGGCGGCCGATGCCAGGAACCTGTTGCGGTAGAAGTCCTTCAGCTCCTGCGGCAGCGCGACCCACGCGGGGTTCTGCGCCGACCGCAGCTCGTTCAGCTTCTGCGTGCCCTCGACGCCCTGCTCGGCCAGGACGTGCTCGCCGACCTCCAGCACCGTGCGGCGTTCACCGGCGGGCAGCTCGGACGGGCCGGACGACATCAGCGTGAGACCGGCGATCGGGGCGCTCGCGAACACCGCCGCCCGTGACACCAGACCGCCGTAGGAGTGGCCGAGCAGCAGCACGCGCCTGCCCTCGGCGGCGATCTTCTCGATCAGCTCGGCCACGACCGAGCCCAGCGGGCCGGGGCGGTACAGCGCCTCGTCGTCAGGGCCGGACGAGTCCTGCTGGCCGGGCAGGTCGATCGCGACGACCTCGAAACCGGCGTCCGCGATCGGGTCGATCATCGGGGCGAAGTCCTCTTTGGAACCCGTGTACCCCGGCACCAGCAGCGCCGTCGTGCGCAACGCGTCGTCCACGGCGGGCGCGCGCAACGCCGCGATCGTGCCGTAGCGGCCCGGAAGGTCGACACGTTGCGCCCGGTGCGGGCTGATCTGCGAGTACACGCAACGAACTATCGCAGCGCGACCAGCGTTTCGCCACGCTGCTCGAGCACGACCGGGCCCGCTGTGGCGAGTTGCACAGGGCCGGTGTGGCCGTCGCGGTTCACCCGGATCGTGCCGACCAGCTGCCCGGTGGCCTGCTCGAACACCTTCAGGCCCTCGCGCACGGGGATGACCGCGCGGCCCGCGAGCGTCGTGCCGGCGCCGAGCGTGCCCTCGGCCGTCCACAGTGGAGTGAGGGAGTCGTGTGCCAGCGCGATCGTCTTCGAACCGGTGAACCAGAAGATGTTCGTGGCGGTCGTGAACGAGCGCGCCACGTGGCTGGGCGGGTCGGCGAAGTCCGCGGACGGCACGTCGATCGGGGTCTCGGTGATCAGCGAACCGCTTTCGGCGTCGAACACGACCAGCCTGCTCGGGTTCGGCAACGCCACCGCGACCTGCTTGTCCGTGACGGCGACGACCTGGGCGTTCTTGCCGCCGGTCAGCACGCTCGCGAACACCTTCGGCTCGTCGGACTTGTCCGGGTTCGGCTTGAGCACCGTGATCCGGTCCGTGGCGTCGTCCGGGCAGCGTTCGACGACCGCGAACCGGCCGGACGTCACGGCCACCGAGCCGAACGTGCAGCCGACACGCGGCTGCTTGTTCGGGTTGACGATCGCGCGCAGCCGGCCGTACTCGAGCGAACGCACGAGGTCGTCGCGCCGGTAGACCTCGAAGAACTTCTCGCCGGTCGTGATGAGGTGCGAGCCCTCGTTGAGCAGCGCGGTGCCCGGTTCGGCGTCGCCGTTGCGCTGGTTGCGCCGCTCACCGGTGACGCCGTCGAGCGAGCTGAGCTCGGAGCAGTTCGTCCCCTTGGAGTACAGGGCCATCGCACGGCCCCAGGCCGTGCCCACCACGCACAGCGGCAGGTCACGCCCGTAGGTCCACCGCACGTCACCGGTCAGCGGGTCGCGCCCGGTGACCTCGCCCCCGTCGCCGGTGACCACGGTGGAGGGCTTCTCCTCGCCCGTCTCCTTGAGCTGGGTCTGGATGACCACCGGAGACTTCGTCGCGCCGCTGGGCGCCCGCCAGACCTCGGCGAGCGACGGCGGCAACGCGGTCACCTCGGGCAACTGCGGCCAGGTGGACGGCCCGGTGACCGACGTCGTGGCACGTGCGTCGCTGAACGCCCACGTCAGCACGGACACGATGAGCGCGACCACCGCGATCAGCGCGACCGCGATGAAGTCGGCACGCGTGCGCCACGTCCGGGCGCGTGGACGTACCTCGACGGGCTGCTGCTCCTGCTCCTGCGGAGCGGGCTCGTCGAGGACGTCCTCGATGTCGGTGACGTCGGAACCGGGGGACGACATGTGATCAGTCTGCCGAAGGAGGCGGCCTGTTCGGCAGAGGTTCGGCGACGCCGCCGCCTGCGGGGCTTGTCCGACGTGGACTTCTCCCCGTCCGCGGCGGGTGCGTCACCGTTCGCCGAGACCTCGGCCGCCTCGCCTTCGAGCGGCACACCGGAACGGCTGCGCGTACGGCTGCGGGAGCGCTTCGGCCTGGTCGGAGTCTCCTCAGTCGACTCAGGGGGCCGCCGCCTCCTGCTCGCCGTTTCGTGGGCCGCCGGAACGACTGCCGAGTGCGCCTGCGCTGCGCCGCGCCTTGCCGTACCGCCAGCTTCTCCTCGATCTCGGCGTCCAGGCCGGCCCGGGTGCGCTGGCCCCGCGGCAGCCGGCCGGTGGCGCCCTCCGGGATGCCCAGGTCGGCGTACAGGTGCGTCGGACGTGGAGTACGTCTCCGCCGGCTCCGGCATGCCCAGGCCGAGCGCCTTGTTGATCAGCCTCCAGCGGGGCATCTCGTCCCAGTCGACCAACGTCACCGCGACACCCGTCGCGCCCGGCCCGGCCGGTGCGGCCGATCCGGTGCATGTAGGTCTTCTCGTCCTCGGGGCACTGGTAGTTGATGACGTGCGTGACGTCGTCGACGTCGATGCCGCGGGCGGCGACGTCGGTGGCGACCAGCACGTCGACCTTGCCGGAGCGGAACGCGCGCAGCGCCTGCTCGCGGGCGCCCTGGCCGAGGTCACCGTGCACGGCGGCGGCGGCGAAACCGCGCTCGGCCAGCTCGTCGGCGACCTTCTGCGCGGTGCGCTTGGTCCGGGAGAAGACCATCGTCAGGCCGCGGCTCGCGGCCTGCAGGACCCGGGCGAGCATCTCGCCTTGTCCATCGCGTGCGCCCGGTAGACGAACTGCGGGTGCGCTCGTGCGATCGCGCCTCGTCGGGCTCCTCGGCCCGGATGTGCGTCGGCTGGGTCAGGAACGTGCGGGCCAGCGTGATGATCGGGCCCGGCATGGTCGCCGAGAACAGCATCGTCTGCCGCTCGTCGGGCACCATCGCGCAGGATCCGCTCGATGTCGGGCAGGAAGCCGAGGTCGAGCATCTCGTCGGCCTCGTCCAGCACCAGCACGCCGACCTTGCCGAGCACCAGGTGGCCCTGCTCGGCCAGGTCGAGCAGCCGGCCGGGCGTGCCGACGACGATGTCGACGCCCTTGCGCAGCGCCGCGATCTGCGGCTCGTAGGGCCGGCCGCCGTAGATCGCCGGCACCCGGACGCCGAGGTGCTTGCCGGCGTCGGTGAGGTCGTGGGCGACCTGGACGCACAGCTCACGGGTCGGGACGACGACCAGCGCCTGCGGGGTGCCGTCGCCGCGGCGTGTCGATGCGCTGCAGCATCGGCACGCCGAAGCCGAGGGTCTTGCCGGTGCCGGTGCGGGCCTGGCCGATGAGGTCGTCGCCGGCCAGCGCGAGCGGCAGGGTCAGCTCCTGGATGGCGAACGTGCGGGTCGATGCCGGCTTCGTCCAGCGCCTCGACGATCTCGGCGCGGACGCCGAGCTCGGCGAACGTGGGGGAGTCCGGCTCGACCGGCGCGCCGGCCTGCAGCGGGTGCGACGGGTCTCTCTTCGGGGACTCCGGCCTCGGAGTGTTCCAATGCTACCGGGTCCAGCCGATGTGCTTCTACTTCGGCGGTCGGTGATCGGCCTCTCTCGTACCAGCGCGCGCTTCGCCCTGGCCGGGCCTCTCGACCGCGCTCTTGAAGTGGAGCTGCGGGAAAGGTGTGCACGCGCCCATTCGCGGCGCCTGCCCAAGAAGAATTTGGGCTTGCAGCGTGATCGTCACACTCGTCACGCCGGGCGTCCTCCACGTTCTACCTGGCAAGACGCAATTGACCACTAGGCTTCTTAACCATGGGTGTTGCGGAGGGTGTTGTTGATCTTCTCGGAGCGCTCGCATA
>CAVYAD010000023.1:0-29277 GCA_963766275.1 uncultured Actinomycetota bacterium | reverse complement strand
CCGGTCTTTGCCTTTCACGGAGTTCTTCGAACGGGTTCGATCACAGGGGTACGGCGTCGAGTGCCTTGAAGATGCGCTTGTCGCTGACGGTGTAGCGGGTGCCGATGGTCTGCGCGAAGTACGACAGCCGCAGTTCCTCGATCATCCAGCGGATCTCGTCGAGTTCGGGCGAGGGTTCGTCGGCGGGGCTCTGTGCGCGCAGTTCGCGATATTCGGCGTGGACCTGGTGGACCTTGTCGGTCCAGTCGAGGTCGCGGCGCGGGTTCTCGGGAACCTTCTCGACGCGCCGCGCGATGCCCTTGAGGTAGCGCACGAGGTCCGGCAGCCGGTCGTAGCCGGTGTGGGTGATGAACCCCTTGTACACCAGCGCGTTCAGCTGTCCGCGGATGTCGTTGACCGAGTCCGGGGCGCCCTTGAGGCCGCCGAGTTTGAGTTCGGCGTCGTGGGCGGCTTCGAGGACCTTGCGGACCTCCCGCACGACCACCCAGGTGGTCTCGTTGAGCGCGGCCTGGACCTTCTTCAGTTGTGCCGCATAGGTTTTCTCGTCCCACGCGGGTTCGCCCATGAGCCGGTCGACCGCCGCCATGATGCAGTCGGCGAGCAGTGCGGCGACGCCACCGTGCGGGTTGCGGGTGAGCGCGAGCTTGGCGGCGTTGTCGAGGTGGCGTTGCAGGTGCTTGACGGGCGAGTTGAGGTTGAGCAGCAGCAGTCTGCGCACGCCGCGGCGGTGGGCGTGGGCCTGCCTGCCGGGGGTGTCGAGGACCTTGATCGCCACGGTGTCGCCCTGGTCGACGAGCGACGGGTAGGCGGTGACCGTGATGCCGGACTGGCGTTGCTCGATGGTCTTCGGCAGCGTGCCGAGGTCCCAGGTGGTCAGGCCGGCGCGTTCGAGGTGTCCGGCTGCCTGGCTCAGCGACTCGCGGACCTCGCCGCGCAGCTTGTCCTTGAGGGTGGCGATGTCCTTGCCCTCGGCCAGTGTGCGGTTGTTCTCGTCGACGACCTGGAAGGTGAGCTTGAGGTGGTCGGGGACGGCGTCGAGCTGCCAGTCCTCGCGGTGCACGGTGACGCCGGTGAGTGCTTTGAGCTCACGTTCGACGCCGGTGAGGAGGCTGGTCTCCTCGGGCTTGATGCGGGAGAGGACGGCGGTGGCGACGTCGGGGACGGGCACGAAGTTGCGCCTGATCGGCTTGGGCAGTGAGCGGATGAGCGCGACGACGAGGTCGTGGCGCAGGCCGGGGATCTGCCAGGAGAACGCGTCGTCGTCGATCGTGGTCAGCGCCGGGAGCGGCAGCTTCACGGTGACGCCGTCGTTCTTCGTGCCGGGTTCGAAGTGGTAGCTCAGCGGGAGGGTGAGCTCGCCCTGGCGCCACTGGTCGGGGTAGGCGTCGGGGCTCACGTCGGCGCGCTCGTTGACGAGCATGTCCTTGGTGAAGGTGAGCAGGTTCTTGTCCTTCTGCTTCTTCCACCACGTGTCGAAGTGCCGCGCGGACACGACATCGGGGCCGACGCGTTTCTCGTAGAACTCGTAGAGGGTTTCCTCGTCGACGACGATGTCACGGCGCCGCGCACGGTTCTCGAGCTCTTCGACTTCTTCGAGCAGCGCGCGGTTGGTGTGGAAGAACCGGTGATGCGTGGTCCACTCCCCCTGTACGAGCGCGTGGCGGATGAACAGCTCACGGCACAGTTCGGGGTCGATGCGGCCGTAGTTGACCTTGCGGTCGACGACGATCGGCACGCCGTAGAGCGTCACCTTCTCCAACGCGACCACTGAGCCGCGTTTGGTTTCCCAGTGCGGTTCGGAGTACTGGCGTTTGACGACGTGTTCGCCGAGGCGTTCGGCCCATTCGGGTTCGATCTTGGCCGCGACGCGGCCCCAGAGGCGGCTGGTCTCGACGAGTTCGGCGGCCATCACCCACTGGGGCGGGTTCTTGGCGAGCGCGGAGCCGGGGAAGATCGCGAACTTGGCGTTGCGGGCGCCGAGGAACTCGGTCATGGGGCGGCGTTTCTCGCCCGGCGCCTGCTTCTTGAGGATGTCCTTGACGCCGATGTGGCTGAGCAGCCCGGACAGCATGGCGATGTGGATGTTCTGCGGCTCGCCGGGCTCCTCGTTGAGGTGCATGCCGATCTGCTTGGCGACCTGCCGTAGCTGCAGGTAGATGTCCTGCCATTCGCGCACGCGCAGGTAGTTGAGGAACTCGTTCTTGCACATTTTGCGGAACTGGTTGCCGCTGCGCTCTTTCTGCTGTTCCTTGAGGTACTGCCAGAGGTTGAGGAACGTGACGAAGTCGGACTGCTTGTCGACGAATCTCGCGTGCTGCTGGGTGGCTGCTTCCTGCTGGTCGGCCGGGCGTTCGCGGGGGTCCTGCATGGACAGGGCCGCGGCGATGATCATGACCTCTTTGAGGCAGCCGTTCGTGTCGGCTTCGAGCACCATGCGGCCCAGGCGCGGGTCGACGGGCAGCGCGGCGAGCTTGCGGCCGGTCGGGGTCAGCTGTTTCTCGGCGTCGTCGATGGCGCCGAGCTCGTGCAGCGTCCGATGCCGTCGTTGATGTTGCGGTAGTCCGGCGGGTCGATGAACGGGAACTCGGCGATGTCACCGAGGCCGATGGCCTTCATCTGCAGGATGACGCTGGCGAGGTTGGTGCGCAGGATTTCCGGGTCGGTGAACTCGGGCCGGGCCTCGAAGTCGTCCTCGGCGTAGAGGCGGATGCAGATGCCTTCGCTGACGCGGCCGCAGCGGCCCTTGCGCTGGTCCGCGCTGGCCTGGGAGATCGGCCTCGATCGGCAGGCGCTGGACCTTGGTGCGGTGGCTGTAGCGGCTGATGCGGGCGTTGCCGGGGTCGATGACGTACTTGATGCCCGGCACGGTGAGCGACGTCTCGGCGACGTTGGTGGCGAGCACGACGCGGCGGCCGTGTGGCGCTGGAACACACGGTGCTGCTCGCCGACGCTCAGGCGCGCGTAGAGCGGGAGGATCTCGGTGCCCGCGCAGGTCTTCCTGTTTGAGCGCGTCGGCGGTGTCGCGGATCTCGCGCTCGCCGGAGAGGAACACCAGGACGTCGCCGGGGCCTTCGCGCTGCAGTTCGTCGACGGCGTTGCATGATGCCCTGGGTCTGGTCGTCGTCCTCGGCTCGCAGCGGCCGGTAGCGGACCTCGACGGGGTAGGTGCGGCCGGAGACCTCGATGATCGGGGCGTTCGTCGAAGTGCTTGCTGAAGCGCTGCGGGTCGATCGTCGCCGAGGTGATGATGATCTTGAGGTCGGGGCGGCTGGGCAGGAGCTGCTTGAGGTAGCCGAGCAGGAAGTCGATGTTGAGGCTGCGTTCGTGGGCCTCGTCGATGATGATCGTGTCGTACTTGCTCAAGGTGCGGTCGGTCTGGGTCTCGGCGAGCAGGATGCCGTCGGTCATGAGCTTGACGAGGGTGTCGTCGCCGGACCTGGTCGGTGAAGCGGACCTTGTAGCCGACGTGTCGCCGAGCTGGTGTTCAGCTCTTCGGCGATGCGTTCGGCGACGGTGCGGGCGGCGATGCGGCGCGGCTGGGTGTGGCCGATCAGGCCGATGACGCCGCGGCCGAGCTCCAGGCAGATCTTGGGCAGCTGGGTGGTCTTACCCGAGCCGGTTTCGCCGGCGACGATCACGACCTGATGCGCTGCGATCAGGTCCTTGATCTCGTCCTTGTGCTGGCTGACCGGCAGCTCTTGCGGGTATGTGATCTTGGGAACGGACTCCCGGCGCAGCGCGACCGTGAGCGCCGCCTCCTCGATGAGGGCGGCGATCTCCTCGGTGATCTTGCGGCGCGCCATGGGGTCCTTGACCCGGCGTACGCCATCGAGGCGCCTGGCGAGCCGGCGTTGATCACGCGGCATGAGCTCGGGCAGGCGTTTGTGCAGTTCAGCGAGCGGGGTGTCCATTTGGGGCTCAAGGATAGTCAGGAGGCGACGATCGCTCGCGCCAATAAATGTCAGACCCGCTCGCTAGCGTGCTCGACATGGACTTCGACGGCTTCTGGGGGCTGGTCGAGGGGTCTGCTGTCGCAACCTCTGACCAGGACGAACGGCGTGCGTGGCTGGTTTCGCGGCTGGTGTTGCTGCCGCCGGGTGAGATCGGTGACTTCGCGGTGCTGCTGGACTCGGTGCGGGCGCGGGTGGACACGTGGGCGCACTGGCAGGCGGCGGGCGGTGGTGAGCTGGACGATCTGCTGGGCTCGCGGGGCCAGGTGCGGGCGTTCGACGTGTCGCCCGGCGGTGAGGATGTGGAGATGGAGGATCCCGCGGACATCGCGCGCCGGCTGCCGCGGTTGTGGGCGCTGTTCGGGAAGGCATCGTGATGGCCGTTGTCGCTGGTGGGCGCGCGGGCGTCCAAAATTGTCAGACCCTGTCGCTAGCGTGGCTGCCATGGACCTGAACGCGTTCTGGGCGCTGGTCGAGAGGTCGTCGGTGGAGGCCTCCGACCAGGACGGCCGGTTGGAGTGGCTGACCGCCACGCTGGCCGGGCTGCCCGCGGCGGAGATCGTCGACTTCGCGGTGCGGCTCGACGAGGTGCGCCGCCAGGTCGACACGTGGGCGCACTGGCACGCCGCCGACCTGATCTGCGCCGGGCTGTGCTCCGACGACGGCTTCTTCTACTTCCAGGCGTGGCTGGTCGGGCTGGGCCGTGCCACGTTCTCGGCGGTGGTGGCCTCGCCGGACGCGTTGGCCGATGTGCCGCACATCCGGTTGCTGGCGTCGCGTGGTGGCGTGCACGCGTGGGCGGATGACGAGTGGCCGGACTGGGAGTGCCTCGACTCCGTGGCGGACGAGGCGTTCTCCGAGGTGGCCGAGGGCGAGCTCGCCGAGGTGCTGGCGGCGCGTGGCCTGCAGGTGCTGCTGTCGCCGGAACCGGCCGGTGAGCAGTGGGATTTCGCGGATCCGGCGGAGATCACCGCCCGCATCCCCCGGCTGGGTGCGTTGTTCGGAAAGGTGGCGTGATGGACGTCCCGTTCGATCTGGTGGTGTGGCGCTCGCCCGGCCCGGCGTCGTTCGCGGAGGCGGCGGCCCGCTATGCCGAGCTGCGCCCTTCGCCGTTGGGCGCGTTCGACGTGGCGGTGGCGGCGTTCGTGCGCGAGTTACGTCAGACCGCGCCGGACCCTTCGTCGCCGGTGCCGTGGGAGGGGGCTTTGACGGTGGGCACGGACGCGGTGATCGTGCATGTGGTGTGGCCGCAGTGGCGTCGGGTGGTGGATCTGGTGTCGTTGCTGGCGTCACGGCACGGCCTGGTCTGTTACGAGCCGTCCCGCCAGGTCGCGATGTCCTGACGCAGGGCCGCTTTCACGTCCTCGGGTGCGAAGGACGCGTCGACGGCGGCCTGGCTCAGTGCCGCGAGCGCGGTGTCGTCGTAGCCGAACGCCTCGCGCACCAAGGTGTACTCCTCGGTCAGGGTGACGCCGGTCGAGGAGGGGATGTCGGTGTTGAGCGTGACGATCAACCCGGCGTCGACGAGCTGTGGCAACGGATGAGAGGAGATGGATCCGACCAGTCCCAACGCGAGGTTGGACGACGGACACACTTCGAGCGGTACGGCACGGTCCCTCAGCAGCGCGACGACCTCAGGGTCTTCGAGCGCGCGGAACCCGTGTCCGATCCGGTCGGCGAGCCCCACGGTGACCGCTTCGGCGACACTCGGCGCTCCGCAGCACTCCCCGGCGTGGTGCACGAGCCCGATCCCATCCTCCCGTGCGGCACGGCACACCGCGGCGAACGGCGTGAGCGGATACTCCTCCGCTCCTGCCATCCCGATCGCCACGACCTGTGCGTGCCTGCGCGCGAACCGAAGCGACCTCTCGAACCGCTCGACCGACCTTCTTCTCGGGTGGTCCACGATCACACGGCACACGATGCCGTGGGCGGTCTGTCCTGCGGCGAGCCCGGCGAGTACCGCTTCGAGCGGCATGTCCGGATCCCCGAGCCGTTCCCCGTGCGCTGCCGCGGTGAACGTCACCTCGGTGTAGCGGGTCCCCTGCGCTGCTTCCTCGGCGCAGAACTCGTAGGCGATCCGGCTGAAGTCCTCGGGCCGCCGCAGGCAGTCCCGCACGAGTCCGTTGTGCGCGGCGAACTGCTCGAACCCCGCGAACTCCCCTGCCCACGCCGTCACGTCGACGCCGTGGCGGTCGGCGAGCTCCGCGAGGGTGTCCGCCCGCACCGTGCTCTCCAGGTGCACGTGCAGGTGGGCCTTGGGCAACGCGGCAAGATCACGCATGGGCGCGACCGTAACCCGGTCCGCCGCCCGCACGCCTGCGCATTACGCGGTCGGGGTGGGGTGTCCTGGATGGATCGTTCGATGCTGGGGGTGTCTGGTGTCCGTCGATGAGGTGCGCGACGCGTATGGCTCGCGGGCGGAGGAGTACGCCGATCTGGCCTGTTCTCCGGAGTGGATGCAGGAGCAGGACTGGAAGTCGATTACCGGGTGGGCCGGTGACGTGTCCGGGCGCATGATCGACGCGGGGTGCGGGCCGGGCCAGTGGACCGATGTCCTGCGCGGCCAGGGCTGCGACATCGAGGGCGTCGATCTGGTGCCGCGCTTCGTCGAGCTCGCCCGGTCGCGGTTTCCCCGCAACGACTACCGTGTCGCCGACCTGCACGACCTCCGTGTGCCCGATGGGTCGGTGGCCGGGATCCTGTCGTGGTATTCGATCATCCACGCCGTCCCCGAGGGCGTGCCCCGCGTTCTCGGCGAGTTCGCCCGATGCCTGCGCGATGGCGGCAGCCTGTTGCTCGGGATGTTCGAGGGGCCGCGGGTCGAGCCGTTCCCGCACGCCGTGACGACCGCCTACTTCTGGTCGGTCGAGGAGATGTCACAGCTCCTCGTCGACGCGGGTTTCCTGGTGGAGTCAACGGAAAGCCGCGTCGATCCGGGCAGGCGGCCGCACGCCGCGATCATCGCGCGTCGCGTGCGTGCCGACTGATACTGTCCGCGTGACGTGATCGACCTGAGGAGGTGAGACCCATTACCGCGGTACCGACACACGGTGGGTGCTCCCCCTCACGATCGTTCTGAGCCACGGGAGCCCCTCGCAGGCATCCCGAAAGGCATTTCACTCTTGAGCTCGACCGTTTCAACCCCGGCGGCCATGGTGAGGTGCCGGGGTTCGAGGTGGAGAGCTCGCAGCGGTTCTTTGCCCGCCACCTGCCGGAATTCGACGCGACGGCGCCGGTGCACCACCGTTAACGTGCTCGGCATGGCTGATGTTGTGCAGACGCGTCACGGCGCGAGTGTCCTGATGTGTGCTCCGGACGGCGCGCCGATCTGCGACGAACAGTCCGCTGTGGACCTGATGGCCACGTTGTGGGGGCAGGACGTGCAGTGGCTGGCGTTGCCGGTGGCGCGGCTGAGCGAGGACTTCTTCCGGTTGCGCACGCGGGTGGCGGGCGCGGTGGTGCAGAAGCTGCAGCAGTACGGGTTCCGGGTGGCGGTCATCGGCGACATCAGTGAGTACGTGGCGGCGAGCGCGGCGTTGCGTGACTTCGTCTACGAGTCGAACCGGGGCAGGCAGCTGTGGTTCGTCGCGGACGAGGCCGAGCTCGACGAACGCCTGCGGGCAGCCGCCGCCTGACCTCTATTGCAACTTGTTCGCAAGAACTAGGATTCGTGGATGGAGATCCAGCGCTCGTTGTCGTCTCACGTGAGCCCGCGCCGCCACCCGCACGAGATGCTGCGGCGCCTGCTCGACAGCGGCCGCGTCACCCCGGACACCCGGCAGATCGAGCTGCCGCAACGCGACATCGGCGGCCAGCTCCCCTCCTTCGAAGATCTCGAAGCGCAGACCCGGTGGGCCAGGGAGCGTGGTGCCGAGCACGACGATGTTCCACGTTCATCTGCCGATGTCACGGGAGCAGGCGCAGCGGGCGGCGCAGAACCTCTTGGAGGTCACGGGGATCAAGCTGTTCCTGTACGCGCGGTCCAATCCGGATCCCGGCCGTTCCTGCTTCGAGATCGGCGTCGGGGTCAGCGCGCTGGAGTTCGCGCCGCGCGAGGTCGCGGAGTTGATCAGAGGGCTAGGATCTCGGGTGTGAGTTTGCCGGAGCCCGTACAGAAAGCACTGGTACGGGTGTCGCACTCGGTGCTGGTCGACACCGATGCGCTCGCGCGGGTGCGTGAGCGGTTCGACGACGAGCAGGCGGCGTCGCTGGCGGGGTATCTGCGCAGTGCGCAGTCGCCGAACACGGTGCGGGCGTACCGGTCGGACTGGATCGCGTGGGCGGGCTGGTGCCAGGCCGAAGGGCGGCAGGCGCTGCCGGCGGATCCGCTGGACGTGGCGGTGTATCTCGCGGCGGCCGCGGACACGGTGAAGCCGGACGGGTCACCGGCGTTCGGGCCTTCGACGCTGGAACGGAAGTCGGCGGCGATCGCGGCGGTGCACGCGGCGAACGGGTTGCCGAGCCCCACGCGCAGCGACGTTGTGCAGGTTGACCCTTCGCGGTATCCGCAGGTCGCGCAAGTCGCAGCCCAAGCGCAAGCGTCCGGTGCTGCTCGACACCCTCGAAGCGCTGCTGGGTGAGCGCCCGGACGATGGTCCGGCGCGCGTTCGGGACGCGTTGCTGTTGCTGGTGGGGTTCGCGGGCGCGTTGCGGCGCAGTGAGCTCGCGCAGATCGAGTTCGAGGACGTCACCGTTGATGTGGATCCGCGCACGCACGAGCCGTTGCTGCTGATCCGGCTGGGGACGACGAAGACGGACCAGACGGGCAAGCACCAGCAGACGGTGGTGTTGCCGCGCGGGAGTCGCAGGCCGACGTGTCCGGTGTGCGCGTACGCGGACTGGGCGGATGTGCTCGACGGCAGGCAGCTCACGGAGAACGGCCTGCACCGTTGCCACGGCTACGCGGGCACGGGACGGACGGGCGCGGTGTTCCCGGTGATCAACCGGCACGGTGGTGTCGGGGACCGGGCGATGTCGGGGCGTGCGGTGGCGGAGCTGGTGAAGCGCTACGCGACCAAGGCGGGGCTGGATCCGGCGTTGTTCGGCGGGCACTCGCTGCGGGCGGGGTTCGCGACGCAGGCCGCGCTGGGCGGGGCGAGCGACCGGGAGATCATGCGGCAGGGGCGATGGACGAACCCGCGCACCGTGCACCGATACATCCGGACCGCGAACCCTCTTGAAGACAACGCAGTGACCCGCCTGGGCCTCTAGACCTGTGACCCAGGTCTCAGTTCACGGCGTTAACACTAAACAAGATCCCCTCCGGTAGGGCTGCACTGAGCAGCGCAATGGGCTAGACCATTCGCTGGAGCGACGGGGTCTGTTTCCGTCGTGTTTCCAGGGCTGTTGAGCTGCCGTTTTGTTCCACCATTCGGACAAATGACGATCTCCTGACCAGCGGAGCAGCTCAATTCGTGAAGCAATCTCGCACTTTGGGAGTGCGGTGTTTCATGCACTCAGCGCAATACGATCACCACGCCCGGTCACACAACGATGTCGGGTTGTTCCACGGTGTTCGATCCGGCACCCCTGTAACGCCGGAGCGAGCGCCCCCTGCACCGGAACAAGGAGCGTTCATGAAACGCAAGGCCCTGGGCATCACCACCGCCCTGGTGTCGGCGGCGGCTTTGGCCGGCGCGGGCACTCTGGGAGCCAGCGCGGCACCGCAGCCGGTGAACCCGTTGCTCGCCAAACAGGAAGCTCTGCACGCGGCAGCCGAGCAGACGGGGACGATCTCCTCGGCGCTCGGCCTGTCCGGCGGTGAGCAGCTCGTTCCGCGTGACGTCGTGCGTGACGCCGACGGCACGCACCACTTCCGCTTCGACCGCACGCTCAACGGGCTGAAGGTCATCGGCGGCGACCTGGTCGTGGCGCAGAAGTCCGGCAAGGTCACCGGCGTCACGAAGGCCTCCGAGGCCTCACTGTCCGGTGTGGACACCTCGGCTCCCGCGTCCTCGGCGGCGGCCGACGCGAAGCTCGTGGTGTTCGCGCTGAACCAGACGGCCGCGCTCGCGTGGGAGACCGTCACGCACTCGGTGAAGGACGACCAGACACCGAGTGAGCTGCACACGTTCACCGACGCCCGCACCGGCGCGACGCTGCTGTCCTTCGACAGCATCCACGTGGCCGAGGGCACCGGCCAGTCCACCTTCAGTGGCACCGTCGGGCTGAGCACGACCCAGTCGGGGGCGACGTTCCAGCTCAAGGACCCGGCGCGCGGCAACCAGGCCGTGAACAACCTCAACAACTCCTCCGGCACCGGCACGCTGTTCACCGACGCCGACAACAAGTGGGGCAACGGCACCTACACCGACAAGGCGACCGCCGGTGTGGACGCCGCGTTCGGCGCCGCGAAGACGTGGGACTACTACAAGTTCGTCCACGGTCGCAGCGGCATCAAGAACAACGGTGTGGGCGCGTTGAGCAAGGTCCACTACGGCAACAACTACAGCAACGCCTTCTGGTCCGACGGCTGCTTCTGCATGACCTACGGCGACGGCGCGCAGAACCGCAAACCGCTCACCTCGATCGACGTCGCCGCCCACGAGATGTCGCACGGCGTCACCTCGGCGACCGCGGGCCTGGTCTACTCCGGCGAGTCCGGTGGTCTCAATGAGGCCACCAGCGACATCTTCGGCTCCACCACGGAGTTCTACGCCGCCAACGCCGCCGACGTCGGCGACTACCTGATCGGCGAGAAGATCGACATCCGCGGCAACGGCACGCCGTTGCGTTACATGGACAAGCCCTCCAAGGACGGCCGCAGCCTCGACAACTGGTCCTCCACCGCGGGCAACGTCGACGTGCACTACTCCTCGGGCATCGCGAACCACTTCTTCTACCTGCTGTCGGAGGGCAGCGGCAAGAAGACGATCAACGGTGTCGCCTACGACTCCCCCACGTTCGACAACCAGCCCGTCACCGGCATCGGCCGCGCCAAGGCCGAGAAGATCTGGTACCGGGCGCTGACCACGAAGTTCACCTCCGGCACCAAGTACGCGGCAGCCCGCACCGGCACCCTGGCCGCGACGGCTGACCTCTACGGCGCCACCAGCCCCGAGTACGCGGCGGTCAACCGCGCCTGGGCCGCGGTGAACGTCAAGTAGGACCACCACCCCAGACGCCGAGGCCCGGACCGACCCCCTGCACGGTCCGGGCCTCGGCATTTTCTTGTCGAGCGAAAAGCACGTTCGTACGGCCCATTCGTACGAACGTGCTTTTCGCTCAGATCAACAAGGGTGGGTGAATCAGGGCTCCAGGTCGGTGGCGGCGAGGAATGATCCGTCCATGTGGAACGGGGTGGACTGGTGCTCGTGCGTCACCAGCCACTGACCGTTGCGGCGCCGCAACCCGATGGTGGTGCGCATCCACATGGAGAACCCTTCCGGGTAACCGACCGGCACGGCCGCCATCCGCGCCAGGCCGTGCACGAACGCGACGTCACCGGACACCGCGATCTCCAGGTCGCGGTGCTCGATCGTGATCGGCCCGGTGAACCCGGCCATCCAGCCCGCCAACGCCTCCGGGTCCCGCGCGGCCAGACCCGAGTTGCGCAGCGGCGGTGCCAGGCTGAACGACACGACGTCGTCGGCGTAGCGGGCGACGACGCGTTCAGGTGATCGGTCGCGCATGGCCTCCTCGCCGTCGGTGATGAGCTGGCGGATCTCGGTCTCGTCCTGGGTCAGGGTGCTGGTCATCTCAAGCCTCCGGAAAGTGCTGCGAACTGTCTGACACTCCGGTGTCGAAGCACGATCCGCGGTCTCGACATGGTGATGAGAAGATTTTTCGCCAGCCAGCCATCAGCGGGAGGCCGGAAGTGAAGTACCTGATCCTGATCTACAGCAACCCGAAGTCGCGGGCCGCGTGGGACAAGCTGACCGACGAGCAGCAGATGGAGTTCGGGAAGGCCCACTACGACCTGTCCGGCAAGCTGCGCGCGTCCGGTGAGCTGGTCGTGAGCGAGGGGCTCGCGGGGCCGGAGACCGGCAAGGGCGTGAGCATCCGAGGCGGCGAGGTCGTCGTGACCGACGGGCCGTTCGCCGAGGCCAAGGAGTACCTGGCCGGGTTCTACCTGGTCGAGGCGGACACGATCGACCAGGTCGTCGCGCACGCGGCGACGTTGCCGGACGCCCATAACGACGGCATCGAGATCCGGCCGATCTTCGACATGAGCATGCTGGACCTGTGAGAACGACGCCGGAGATCGACGGCCTGCTGCGCGAGTTGGCGCCGCAGGTCCTCGGCGTGCTCGTGCGACGGCACGGCGGGTTCGACGTGTGTGAGGACGCGGTGCAGGAGGCGTTGCTCGGTGCGGCGCAGCAGTGGCCTGAGCAGGGTGTGCCGGACAACCCGAAGGGCTGGTTGATCACGGCCGCCAGCCGCAGGTGGATCGAGCAGTACCGGTCGGAGGCGGCTCGGCGGCAACGTGAGGACAAGGTCGTCGCGCTGACGCCCGCGCCACCGGATCCGGTGCCCGCGCAGGACGACACGCTCACGATCCTCGCGTTGTGCTGTCACGAGTCGCTGACCACGGCCTCGCAGATCGCGCTCACGCTCCGAGCCGTCGGTGGTCTGACGACGGCGGAGATCGCGCGGGCGTTCCTCGTGCCGGAAGCGACGGTCGCGCAACGGATCAGCCGCGCGAAGCAGAAGATCAAAGGCGCGAAGTTCCGGCCGCCGCAGGATCTGACCGCGGTGTTGCACGTGCTGTACCTGATCTTCACCGAGGGCTCCACCGCGAGCTCGGGCGACGACCTGGTGCGCGTCGATCTCACGGCGGAGGCGATCCGTCTGACCCGTCAGCTGCACAAACGCAGACCGGCGGACGGGGAGCTGACCGGGCTGCTGGCGTTGATGCTGCTCACGGACGCACGTCGGCCGGCCCGCACGGATGATCAGGGCGCGTTGATCCCGCTCGCCGAGCAGGACCGCGGCAGATGGGACCACGACGCGATCGCGGAAGGCGCCGAACTGATCCGCACCGCCCTCGAACGCACGCAGGTCGGCCCGTACCAGCTGCAGGCGGCGATCGCGGCCGTGCACGCCGACGCGAAGCAGGCCGAGGACACCGACTGGCGGGAGATTCTCGGGCTCTACGAGCTGCTCGCGGTCACGGCGCCCAGTCCGATGGTGGCGCTGAACCGGATCGTGGCCGTCGCGATGGTCCACGGACCGCGGAAGGCTCTGGAGGAACTGTCCATACTGGACCTCGACCACTATCGTGTGCACGCTGTGCGGGCGCATCTCCTTGACCTGGCGGGAGAACCGGACAAAGCGCGCACCGAGTACGCGCGGGCGGCGAAGCTCACGCTCAGCGTTCCCGAACAGCGCTACCTAACGGCACGCGCCAGTTCCTGATGTCGGGGCGGTGTCAGCGGCGCCTGGCATCGTGGTGATCATGTTGAGAACCATCGCAGCCGCAGCGCTCCTCGCCGCGCTGCTACCGGGAACCGCGATTCCGGGGGTAACCCGAACCAGCACAGCTGCTCCGGCAGCATTGTGGACAGTCCCAAAGGCAACATCGTCGTCACCGCCGCGCACTGCGTCTCCGGTGAACGCAACATCTTCTTCACCCCCGGCTACCACGACGGCCAGGCCCCCTACGGCACCTGGCGCGCCGTGGCGACCTACCTGCACGACGGCTGGGCAGGCGAGAAGGACGTCAACGGCGGCTCCCGCTACGACTTCGCGTTCCTCGTCATGGAGCCACACGACGGCCGCAACATCGCCCAGGTCACCGGCTCCTCGCTGCGGCTGAAGATCGACAACCCGCTGCCCAGCGCGATGACCGTCTACGGCTACCCCTCCACCGGCCATCCCCAGTCGAACAAGCCACTCAAATGCGACTCGACCAGCCGCCCGGACGGCGCGTCATGGCAGCGGCTGGACTGCAAGGGACTCCCCGGCGGCGTCAGCGGCGGACCGTGGATCAACCGCGGCACCAAGGACCTCATCGGCGTGATCGGCGGCAAGAACCAGAACTTCCCGCCCACCCGGCCGGAGAACTACAGCGTCCTGGTCGCGCGCTGGTCCGACGGCGAGGTCAGCCTCTACCCCGCGGTCGACTCGGCAGGCCTGCACCGCGAGATCCAGCTCGTGCTCCCGGACTAGGACCCGAACAGGACTAGGAGCTAGCCGGTAGAACCACCGACGGTCGCCTCGGAGGAGGGCTTCTTCTCCTCCGCAGGCGGCACCACCCCGGTCAGATCCCCGCCATTGTCGTTGACCCGCAACACGAACGGCCGCGTCGGCGTGTACGACACCACCGACACCGAACACGGGTCGACCACGATCCGCTGGAAACCGTCCAGGTGCACACCGAGCGCGTCAGCCAGAATCGACTTGATCACGTCACCATGGCTGCACAACACCCACACCGCACCCGGACCGTGTTCCTCGCTGATCCGCGCGTCATGCGCCCGCACCGCGGCGACCGCACGCGCCTGCACGTGCGCAAGCCCTTCACCCTCAGGGAAGACAGCGGCGGAAGGATGCTGCTGCACCACCGACCACAACGGCTCGGAGTACAGGTCCTTCAACGCCTTACCGGTCCACGCGCCGTAGTCCACTTCGGACACATCCGGCTCCGCCAGAGCCTCCAGCGAACGATCCGACAGCAGCGGCGCCAAGGTTTCCTCACACCGCTGCAACGGCGACGACACCACAGCCGCGACCGGCACGTCCTTCAACCGCTCCACCAGAGCGAGAGCCTGCGCCTGCCCGCGCTCGTCCAACCCGACACCGAGTGAACGCCCGGCGAGCACACCGGAACCGTTGGCGGTCGAACGCGCATGTCGAAGCAGGATCACCGTGGCCACGGCCCCACCTTAGATCGGCTGCAGCAAGTCCATCGACAGCAGCCCCATCAGCACGAGGCCCAGCATCAGCCGGTACCACACGAACGCCGAGTAGGAGTGCTTCGAAACGTACTTGAGCAGCCACGCGATCGTCGCGTACCCGACCACGAACGAAATGATCGTCGCCACGATCATCTGTGGAATCGACGCCTCCGCCGGCCCACCGGTGCGCTCCAGCACGTCCGGGATCGAGAACAACCCCGCCCCGAACACCGCCGGAATCGCCAGCAGGAACGAGTACCGCGCCGCCGCCTCACGGTTGAGCCCCAGGAACAGACCCGCCGTCAACGTTCCACCCGAACGGGACACGCCCGGGATGAGCGCCAGCGCCTGCGCCAGCCCCATCCCGATCGCGTCCTTCATCCGCAGCTCGTCACGCTGGTGCTTGGCCAGATGGTCCGCCAGGCCGAGCAGCAGACCGAACACGATGAGCATCGTCGCCGTGATCCACAGGTTCCGCGCCGACGTCCGGATCTCGTCCTTGAGCAGGTACCCGAGAACCGAGATCGGCACGGAACCGATGATCACGTACCAGGCGAGCCTGTAGTCCTTCTCCTTGCGCGCCTCGGCACTGAACAGGCCGCGGAACCAGGCGCTGATGAAGCGCCCGATGTCCTTGGCGAAGTAGATCAGCACCGCCACCTCGGTACCCAGCTGGATGACCGCGGTGAACGAGGCGCCCGCGTCGTTGTTGAAGAACAACGTCGACGTGATGCGCAGGTGCGCACTGCTGGAAATCGGCAGGAATTCCGTCAGTCCTTGGACCAGTCCGAGGACCAGAGCCTGCAACCAGCTCAACTACCCACTCCTGCCAGATCCAAAGCCTCGGCCGCGGTACGAAGACCCGCGATCCCCTGCTCAAGATCTTGCAGCATCGGCGAAATGGACAGCGTGGTGACCCCCGCGCCAGCGAGAGCCTTCATCTTGTCTGCTATACGCTCCTTCGGGCCCAGCAACGACGTCGCGTCGAGGAACTCCAGCGGGATCGCGGCCATGGCACCGGCGTAGTCACGCGCCAGGTACTTCTCCTGAATTTCCTCCGCCTGAGCGGGGAAACCCATACGCACCATCAAGTTGTTGTAGAAGTTCTGCTTACGGCTGCCCATACCGCCGACATAGAGCGCCGTGTACGCCCGAACCGGGTCCGCACAGGTCTTCCAGTCGTCACCGACGATCAACGGCACGGTGGGAACGATGTCGAACCCGTCCATCGTCTTACCGGCCTTCTCCCGACCGGCCTTCACACTCGCCAGCGACTCGGCCGAGAACTCCGGCGAGAAGAAGATCGCCAGCCAGCCGTCCGCGATCTCACCCGTGAGCTCCAGGTTCTTCGGCCCCACCGCCGCCAGGTAGATCGGAATCTGCTCACGAACAGGGTGCACGGTCAGCTGCAACGCCTTGCCCGGACCATCCGGCAACGGCAGCGTGTAGTGCTCACCCTCGTACCGCAGCTTCTCCCGCGTCAGAGCCAGCTTCACGATCTCGACGTACTCACGCGTGCGCGCCAACGGCTTGTCGAACCGCACACCGTGCCAGCCCTCAGACACCTGAGGACCGGACACACCGAGACCCATCCGGAACCGGCCACCGGACAACGTGTCCAAAGTGGCACCGGTCATCGCCGCCATCGCAGGCGTCCGCGCCGGAATCTGGAAGATCGCGCTACCGACGTCGATACGTTCGGTCTGCGCGGCCACCCACGCGAGCACCGTCGGCGCGTCGGAGCCGTAGGCCTCCGCGGCCCACACCACCGAAAAGCCGAGGCGGTCGGCCTCTTTGGCCAGCTCAAGGTTCGCGGCGTCGTTGCCGGCGCCCCAGTATCCGAGGTTCAGTCCGAGCTTCACGGGCGAGACCCTACCGGTCAGTAACACCGATTGCCAGGCTCAGCCGATGATCACCCCTTAGCATCGCAAACGTGGAACAGCGATACCTCGGCCGCAGCGGACTCAGAGTCTCCCGCCTCGCCCTGGGCACGATGACGTGGGGCCGAGACACCGACGCCGACGAGGCCGCCACCCAACTCATGGCATTCGCCGACGCCGGCGGCACCCTCATCGACACCGCCGACGTCTACGTCGAAGGCGAATCCGAACGCATCCTCGGCGGCCTCCTCGGCGAAGTCGTCCCCCGCGACGAACTCGTCATCGCCACCAAAGCCGTCGCCCGCCGCACCGAAGGCCCCTTCGGCGGCGGCGCCTCCCGCGGCGCGTTGTTGAACGCCCTCGACGGCTCACTACGCCGCATCGGCGTCGACCACATCGACCTCTGGCAACTCCACGCCTGGGACGCGAACGTCCCCATCGAGGAATCCCTCTCCGCACTCGACCACGCCGTCACCTCCGGCAAGGTCCGCTACGTCGGCGTCTCCAACTACAGCGGCTGGCAACTCGCCACCGCCGCCATGACCCCCTCCACGCACCCGCTGATCTCCACCCAGGTCGAGTACTCACTCCTGGAACGCGGCATCGAACGCGAGGTCGCACCCGCGGCGCTGCACCACGGCATCGGGCTGCTGCCGTGGGCGCCGCTCGGGCGTGGCGTCCTGACCGGCAAGTATCGGAACGGCACGCCGCCGGACTCCCGTGGCGCCTCCGCCCACTTCGCCGGATACGTCGAGCAACACCGCACCGAGCGGGCGGCGCGGATCGTGCAGGCGGTCACCACGGCGGCGGACGGGCTCGGGAGCTCAACGTTGTGCGTTGCGCTCGCATGGGTACGCGACCGGCCCGGTGTCGTCGCACCCGTCGTCGGGGCACGCGACACCAACCAGCTCATCGCCTCCCTCGACACCGAACAGCTCACCCTGCCCCCGGCCATCAGGGCGGCACTCGACGACGTCAGCGCCATCGACCTCGCCTACCCCGAACGCCCCATGCCCTGACCACGCTCCGTAATGCCATGAAGGGAGCTTTCATGGACCTGAGGTCCATGAAAGCTCCCTTCATGGCAAACACACCCCGCGTTGCTACTCCAAATGGAGTAGGTCTACGTTGCCCGCCGTGCCCGAACTAACACGCCGCGCGTTCGTCGGCCTCGGCGCCGTCGCCCTCGCCACACCCGCCGCCAGCGCCGCCGCGACCCCCGCATCGGACGACGCCTGGAACCGCCTCCTCGAAGGCAACGCCCGCTTCGTCGAAGGCCGCCAGATCCACCCCCACGCCACCGGCCACTGGCGCGAACAGCTCGTCGACGGCCAGCACCCGTTCGCGTGCGTGCTGGGCTGCGCCGACTCCCGCGTCCCACCCGAGATCGTCTTCGACGACGGACTCGGCGACATCTTCACGATCCGCGCCGCGGGCGAGGTGCTCGACTGCAGCGTCATCGGCAGCATCGAGTACGCCGTCGAACACCTGCACGTCCCGCTCGTCGTGGTCCTGGGACACGCGAACTGCGGCGCGGTCAGCGCCACCATCGACGTCGTACGCGGAAAAGGCCACGTCACAGGCGATATCAGCACCCTCGTGCGCACCATCGAACCCGCTGTCCGAGCCACCGCCCCGAACAAGGACGAGCGGAAGTTCCTCGCCGCGTGCGTCGCCGAACAGGCCCTGCGCACCGCCACATCCTGCAGGAACGCAGCGTCATCATCCGCACCGCCGTCGCCAGGGGCGCCCTTGGTCTCGTTGCTGCCTCGTATGACCTGAGCTCGGGCCGGGTCGTGCGACTCGATGAATCTGTAACTTTAGTCCACACTGAAGTAATCATAGAAACTATGGCGGGGGGCTAACCAGCTTTTCCTGATGATTTACCGGACCACGGACGTCGCCGAACATGCGTTCGATACGCTCCTCTGTGTGAAGCTTGTAGTCCAGGTGAAGCTGCTGCCGACGCCCGTTCAGGCGGCGGCGCTGGCTGCGACACTGCAAGCCTGCAACGAAGCAGCGGACTACACGTCGCGAGTTGCGTTCGAGCTGAACGTGAAGTCCCGCAACGAGTTGCAGAAACTTTACTACTCCGGGATCAAGGATCGATTCGGCTTGTCGGCTCAGCCTGCCGTGCGCGTGGTGAAGAAGGTCGTTGACGCCTACGCCAACCTGTACGCCGGCATCCGAGCCGGAAATCTCGGCGGAGAGAAGTCCAAGCGCCGCCTCAAGGCCGAGTCGAAGCCGATCACGTTTCGCAAAGCGGCGGCACAGCCGTTCGACGACCGGTGCCTCTCATGGCGGTATGACGCGAGCACGGTGTCCATCTGGACCACGACCGGGCGGCTCAAGGACATTCGGTTCGTCGGCTCGGCTGATCAGCTTGCGACGCTACGAGCCCACCGTCAGGGCGAGTCGGATCTGCTGTTCCGCGACGGTGCGTGGTTCCTTGTCGCGACCTGCGAAGTGCCGGAAACACCTCAGTTCGACCCAACTGACTGGATCGGCGTAGACCGCGGCATCACCAACCTGGCCACCACCTCGGACCTGGACAACTTTCAGGGCCGCCACCTGCGACGATACCGTCGCTGGCACGCGTGTAAGCGTGGTGAGCTTCAAGCCAAGCGGACGAAATCAGCAAACCGTCGCCTCAGGAAACGAGCACGTAAAGAGGCGCGTCACGCCACCCACATCAACCACCGTATCGCCAAGGACATTGTGGCTGTTGCCGAACGCACCGGTCGCGGCATCGCTCTGGAGGAACTCCAAGGCATCCGCGACCGGGTCACGGTTACCCGGCACCAGCGAGCCATACAGTCCTCGTGGTCATTCCACCAGCTCGAACAGCACATCAGCTACAAGGCCCGCCGGGCTGGTGTACCGGTGCTGCTGGTGGACGCCCGATACACGTCGCAGATGTGCCCCAGGTGCAAGCACACGTCCCGTTCGAATCGTCCTACCCGGGACTGGTTCTCTTGTCGCCGGTGTGGTCTCGCTGGGCCCGCTGACGTCGTCGCTGCCGTGACCATTCGCGATCGTGCACGGCGTGCGTGGGTACTTGTCAACGTGCCCTTACCGATGGCTACCTGAGCTGCCGGTAGATGCGGCCCGCACACCACAGCCAGTAGTGGGCGAGGAACGCGACTTGGTCTGGTGGAACCGAGTACAAGCTCGGTTCCACCAGGGCTGAGAAAGTTGACCCCACCCCTTGCGTGACCTATGAGCGCCCGTCAGGGATGCTGGAAGGCCGGACCTCTCGAAGGGAACCGATCTTGCACCGGCTCGTAGCTCTGCTCTTGACCACCGCCACGCTGACAGCGTGCGGCCAGAGCGAGGGGTCGCAGGATCCGCTGCAGGTCGCGGAGACCCTCGAGGCCGCCAAACCGGCCCACTCCCCCGCTCAGAACGCCACCCCGCCCGGCCAGATCACGCCAGGCGGCTCGTTCACCGAGGGCGACACCACGCTGAAGTTCGAGGTCAACGGCCGCAACGTCGAGCTCGACCGGCTGCGCAGCGCGGTGTTCGAGATGACCACCGACGACAAGGGCGCCGAAACCAGCGGCGCCGGCCTGCGCGCGGGAGACGGCGCCACCAACGCCGTGCCCGACCGCTTCGGCCGCCTGCTCGTCGTCGACACCCGCGGCGGCGAGTTCATCGCGTTCTCCATCAACCCGCTGATCATGCGCCAGCGCTATCCCGTGCCCGGCACGCCCTACGGCATCGCCTACGACGCCAAGCGCGACATCGCGTGGATCACGCTCACCGAGCGCAACGAGGTCGTCGGACTCAACGTCGCCGCTGGAGAACCCACCGAGAAGCACCGGTACTCCACCGTGCGTCAGCCCAACACCGTCAGCGTCGACCAGGAGTCCGGACGTGTCACGGTCACGTCCGGCGACAACGGAGGGATACAGGTGATCGCACCATGAACGAAGGGGTGATCGACGGGGACTGGGAGTACCGGCCGCTGCGTCTGCCGCCCGGAATCTCCCGCCGCACCGCGACCACGCAGTTGGCCATCCACGCCGAGTTCGCCGGCTGGGAACTCTCCCGCACGCTGCTCTTACGGCGACGGTTCCCGCAAGATCTGGTTGCGCCGCAAGCGCACCCCGCAGTGTTGCCAGGCCTCATCACCTGACAACGGCCTCACCGAACGCGAACGGACTCGCCTCGCACTCCGCGATGAAGTCCGCCGGAAAGCCCTTCTCGAACGGGGCCGACGCCTCCAGGCGCGCGACCGATTCCGGCGGCAGATCCACCTCCGCCCGCCAAGGCAGTCCGCGACCTGCTCCGGCGTCCGCGCGCCCACCAACGGCAGCACCCCGTGCGCCGCACCCACGCCAACGCCACCTGAGCCGGCGTCGCGCCCAACTCCTCCGCGACCGCCCGCACCGCCTCGCCGCGCCGCACGTCCCGCGCGGTCAACCCGGCCCGCCACACGTTGCGTGCCGCCGGAGAACTTCCCCGCGGCCAACGGCGCCCACGCCGCCACGCTCATCCCCAACGCGGACGCCATCGGCAACAACTCCCGCTCCACGTCACGCTTGAGAGGTTGTACGGCACCTGCAACCCCGCGAACGCCGTCCAGCCCCGCCACTCCGCCAGCGTGTTCGCCCGCGCCACGAACCACGCCGGCGCGTCCGATACCCCGACGTAGAGCACCTTCCCCGCCCGCACCACGTCGTCCAGCGCCCGCATCGTCTCCTCGACCGGCGTGTGGCGATCCCACAGATGCACCCACAGCACGTCCACGTAGTCCGTTCGCAACCGCCGCAGACTACTGCTCCAGCGACAGCACCAGGTTCTTGCGGTGGTTCCCGCCCGCGTTCGGATCCTTGACGTCCCGCGACAACGTGTACTTCGTCGCCACCACGAACCGGTCACGCCGCCGCATCACCGCGCCGAGAACTTCCTCGCTCTCCCCGTACGCCGACGCCGTGTCCAGGAAGTTCCCACCGGCATCGGCGTACACGTCGATCACCCGCCGCGCCTCGTCCTCCGAGCGCAATGTCATGGTGCCCAGCAACAACTCCGAGACCCGCAGACCCGTCCGGCCGAACAGTCGATATCGCATGATCCACAGCATCGCCCGCGAACCGGAAAGCAGGGAGTCCCGCTCAGGGCCCCTCTACACTGAGTAATCGTGGCGTCACACAGACCTGTCTGGCGATACCGCGCGCAGTTCGCGCTCGGCTGGACGCTCCGCGTCCTCGCGTGCAGCAACGCATTCCTGCTACCCGCGTTCGGCGGGATCCCCTTCAAAAACCTGGACCGCACCATCGGCGAGGTTGCGTGGCTGGTGTTCGCCGCCGCGATCGTGCTGTTCGTCAGGCTCGTGGTCCTCCCTGGCTACCGACTCGGCGGTCGCCTGACCCTCCAGGCCAAACGACGCCTCGCCCGCTCCGCGAGCGAGATCATTGCGCTCGATCCGCGACCGCCGGTGCTGTATCTGCGGTCGTTCAAGGACGACCACGTGACCGGTCACGTCTCGACCCGCTACGCGCCGCTCGGGTACGGCCTCAACCTCCGATCCGAGGAGGAGATCCTGGCCAAGGTCTTCTCCTGGTACGGCCCACTCGTGGGCTTGGGCGACCCGGCCGAAGAAGTGCCGCGGGTTGGTGCCGCACGGACGTACTCGACGACTGATCGATGGCAGGCCGATGTCATCGCGTTGATGAAGCAGGCTTGCCTTGTGCTGCTGCGCATCGACTGCGGCAGCGAGGCTCTCAAGTGGGAACTTCGCGAGGCCGTCACCCGGTTCATGCCGCAGCAGGTGCTACTGCTGGTTCCGAGCGACTACGTGGAGTACGGGTGCTTCCGCGATCAGGTCGCCGCTGAAGGTCTGCTCCCCCAAGTGCTACCGCCGTTCGACGTCGCCGCCGGCAGCTCTAGATTGAGCGTCATGGGCGTCGTCTACTTCCGTGACAACTGGGAACCAAAGACTGATCACGCTGCCTCTGCAACCACCAGGGGACGTCGTAGGTCAGCTCGCGAGCGACCTGAAACCGGTCTTCTCGCAACTCCCCTGAACTCCGCGGTCATGGCCGACAACGCCCTTGGCCGATTCCTCCGCGCCCGCCGCGAAGCCACCACCCCGCCGGACCACGCAACGCCGCCGCACCCCCGGCCTGCGCCGCGGCGAGCTCGCCGACCGCGCCGGCATCAGCGTCGAGTACCTCACCCGCCTCGAACGCGGCACCGACCGCTCCCCCTCCGGCCAGGTCCTCGCCTCCCTCGCCGACGCACTGCACTGACCCCGACGAACGCATCCACCTGTACCGCCTCATCAAGGCGGACAACACCTGCGCGCCCCCGTCCCCCACAGCACTGCGGCCGACCGTCCACGCCCTCTCGAAGCCTCGAACCCAACGCCGCCTGCGTGCTCACCCCCGCGGGCGACGTCCTGGCGTGCACCGACAGTTCCGCACCCTCGCCGGCCCTCATGACCGACGAGCCCAACCTCGTCCGCTTCGCCTTCAGCCCGGACGCCAAGGCCCACTACCCCGACTGGGACGCAGTCGCGAACGACCGCGCCGCCGCACTCCGAGCAGCCGCGGACCTCGGCGACCACGCCGCGACCGCGCTCGCGTTCGAACTCTCCATCACCGCCGGCGCCGCCTTCACCGACCGGTACGACGCCGCGGCCTCCCTGCCGCCGACCACCGGCACCGAACGCTGGGGCCCTCACCTCCTGGTGTTCGAGACGCTTGTTCCTGCCCGGCGAAGAGGAACACCAGGTAAGGATCTACTTCAGTCAACACTGAAGTTATTGAGTATGACGAGCTGAGCGAGGATGAAAGAATCGCCGCCATGCCTCGCCCGGAACGACCGCTCGACCCGTTCGCCGGGCCCGTCGAACAGTTCGCCTTCGACCTCCGCAAGCTCCGCGAGAAGGCCGGCTCCCCCGGCTACCGCGAACTCGGCAGGCTCAGCCACTACTCCGCCAGCACACTGGCCGACGCCGCCCGCGGCCTGCGGCTACCCGAGCCTCGCGGTCACACTCGGGTTCGTCCGGGCCTGCGGCGGCGACGAGGACGCGTGGGAGCGGCGCTGGCGGGCGATCGGCGAGACCTCGGCCGAGGAAGCCGAGACAGCCTCCCCCTACGTGGGCCTCAAGGCGTTCACCGAGCAGGACGCCGACCGCTTCTTCGGGCGTGAGCGGCTCGTGGGCAAGCTCGTCGCCAAGCTGGAGCAGCACGACACGGTGCTGGTCGTCGGCGCGTCCGGTTCGGGCAAGTCCTCGCTGCTCAGGGCCGGCCTGCTGGCCAGGCAGGACGGCGAGCTGATCACACCGGGCACACACCGGACGCTCCCGCGGACCGATGGACTCCTCGTCGTCGACCAGTTCGAGGAGATCTTCACGCTGCCCGGCCGCGACGAGTTCATCGCCGGCCTCACGCAACGCGAGGGCAAGACCGTCATCGGCGTGCGCGCCGACTTCTACGGCCACTGCGCCCGCTACCCCGAGCTGGCCGACGGCCGGCGAGGAGGCGCAGGTCGTGGTCGGGCCGATGACCACCGACGAGCTGCAGAAAGGCCATCACCCAGCCCGCCGTCGAGGTCGGCTGCGCGCTGGAGACCGGTCTCGTCGCCCGGCTCGTAGCGGACGCCACCGGCGAACCAGGGGTGCTCCCCCACGTCAGCCACGCGCTGCTGGAGACCTGGCAGCGCAGGCGCGGCAACACCCTCACGCTCACCAGCTACCACGAGAGCGGCGGCATCGCCCGCGCGATCGCGAACACCGCCGAGAACGCCTACCTCGGGCTCAACGGGCACCAGGACCAGGCCCGGCAGGTGTTCCTGCGCCTCGTGAATCCCGGCGACGGCACCGAGGACACCAAACGCCGCGTCAGGAGGTCCGAGCTCGCGGCCGACGACGTCGTCGAACACCTCGCGGGCGCGCGCATCCTCACCATCGACGACGACAGCGTCGAGATCAGCCACGAAGCCGTCATCCGCAGCTGGCCGCGCCTGCGGGACTGGCTCGCCGAGGCACGTGACGACCTACGGGTGCACCGCCGCCTCACCGCGGCCGCCGCCGACTGGGAGGCACACGGTCGCGACGCGGGCTGGCTCTATCGTGGCGTGCCGCTGGAGCAGGCGACGGACTGGGCCCAGCGTGAGCCCGGTGCGGTCAACGCCCAGGAGCAGGCGTTCCTCGACGCCGGCACCGGTGCGGCCATCCGCGAGAGCGCCGTCGAACGCCGCCGCAGCACCAACCTGCGCCGCGTGGTCGCGCTGCTGGCGGTGCTGCTGCTCGTCGCCACCACCGCCACCGTGTTCGCGGTGCGCGCGCAACGACAGACCACCGAGCAGCAAACCCAGGTGCTCGCGCAGAAGGCCATCGCCGAGGCGAACGTGCTGCAGGACCACGACTCCGGCCTCGCCTCCCAGCTGCGGCTGGCGGCCTACCGCCTGACCGGCCTGCCCGCCGCCCGTGACGCCCTGCTCAGCACGTTCGCCGCACCCCAGGTCACGCTGGTCAAGGGCCACACCGACGCGACCTCGTACGCGTTGTTCCGCCCGGACGGCAAGGTCATGGCCACGGTCGGCGACGACAAGGTCGTGATCCTCTGGGACCTCGCCGATCCCCACCACCCGGCCGAGCTCGGGCGGGCCCACGCCGGTGACGACGCGACCCACCACATGGTGTTCAGCTCCGACGGAACGCTGCTCGTCACCGCGAACTGGGACGGCTTCATCCGCGTCTACGACGTCCGTGACCCGCGCAAACCGCGCGAGAAGACGCGTCTCGACGGCCACGACGGTCAGGTGCAGGCCGTCCAGCTCACCAAGGACGGCCGCACGCTGGTCAGCGGCGGCAAGGACGGCACGATCCGCTTCTGGGACCTCGCCGCCGCCGGCACCACCCCGGTCCGCACCGTCGAGGCCCACACCGATCTCGTGCACAGCCTCGCGCTGAACGCGGCGGACACCGTCATCGGCTCCGCGTCCTGGGACGGCTCGGTCAAGCTCTGGGACCTCGCCACCGGCGCCCACCTCGGCACCGTCGACCCGAGCAGCCGCGCCCAGACCTCCTCCGACTCGGTCGCCTTCTCCCCGGACGGCCGCATGATGGCCACCGGCGGCGACAACGGCGAGGTCCGGCTGTGGGACGTCGCCGATCCGCGGAAACCGAGCATGCTCAGCTCCGCCACCAACCATGTCTTCTCCGTGCACACGCTCGCGTTCTCGCCGGACGGCAGGTTCCTGGCCAGCGGAGGCGGCGACAAGAGCACCCGGCTGTGGGACCTGCGCGACCCCAGGAACCCCGGCGTCGCCGCCGAGATGGCCGGTCACACCGACACCCTCTGGTCCCTCGCGTTCAGCTCCGACAGCCGCTACCTCGTCTCGACCAGCACGGACGCCGAGATCCGGCTGCTCGACCTCGCCAACCTCGTCTACCCGCAGCACAGCCTGACGGTGTGGGATCTCGCCTACGACCCGCGCGGCCGGTTCTTCGCGACGGTGTCCTCGGACGGCAAGATCCGGTTGTGGCGGCGGGATGACTGGCACGCCCAGGAAGTGGGCAGCCTGCCGCTGGCGTCGGACAAGGAAGCGGTCACGATCGCCATGCACCCACATCGCGACGTGCTCTTCTCCTCCACCTTCGAGGGCAAGACGCTGTGGAACACCACCGACCCGGCCGCACCCAGCCGGATCGCGGACGTGCCGACCGGGGCCGAGTGGATCTCCGCCGCGAGGTTCAGCCGCGACGGCAAGCTGCTCGCCGTCGCGGAGAACACCGGCGTGATCCAGCTCTGGAACGTCACCGACCCGGCCGCCCCGGCGCGCGTGGGCCAGTTCTCCGTCCCGGCGATCGAGAACGTGGAGGTCGTGCAGCAGCTCCAGTTCACCGAGGACGACCGCACCCTCGCCATCGCGGGTGGCAGTCGCGAACTGCAGCTGTGGGACGTCCGCGACCCCGCACAGCCCCGCGCTCACCCCGGTATCCGGACCGACGACAACTCACGGCCCATCCAGCGCGGTGGCCAGGCCGGCCGCGCGGTGGTCATGAGCGTCGCCATCCACGGCAACGTCATGGCGTTCGCGAACATGGACAGCACCGCGACGTTGTGGGACATCCGCGACCCCGCACAGCCGCGCAAGCTCGGCAGCGTGCCGAACACCGGCGCGCCGCTGCAGCGCCTCAACTTCTCCCCCGACGGCACCCTGCTCGTCGCGGGCACCACCGACGACCTCGTCCGCGTCTGGGACGTGCGCGACCCCACCGCCCCCTCGGAGCGCGCTGTGCTGCGCGGGCACACCGATCGTCTGTGGGGCGTCGCCTTCGCCCCGGACGGCCACACCATCGCCACCACCGGTACCGACCGCACGGTCCGGGTGTGGGACATCGACGTGGAAGCGACAGCGTCGCGCGTGTGCGCTTTTACGACGCCGCGCCTGTCCACTCGACACTGGGAGCAATACTTCCCCGGCGTCGAGCCGAGGCCTCTCTGCTGACCGTTTCTCTCACGCCCTCTTTGTAGTGCGAAAACGTTGTGTGGTGTCGATGGCCGATCACCACACAACAACCGTTGTGCAACTGCGGCGCCGAAACGGCGAGAGGACTTACTTCAGTCAACACTGAAGCAATAAAATTCACCGGATTAGTTGCTGATGTGATCAGATTCGTGGTCATGGAGCTCGTGCCGCAAGAAGTCGGGGTCGCTCACAGCGCACTGCCGCACGACGAAACGTCCGTCCGCACCCTGCTCGCCGAAGCCGCGGCGCAGGGACTGCATACCGTGATCGTCACGGCGCCGGAAGGCGACCAACAGGCCCTCGCCGTGTTGTACGAGCTACGCGTCGAGTGGCACACCGAGAACGGCCAGATCGTCGCCCGGCTCGACACCGACGCGCAGGCGCAGCTGGCGTACCTCTGGGCGCTCCCCGAGGACGACCGGGCCGCGTGGCTCGCCGCGTTCCCCCGCGCCGACGACCCGAACTGGTGGATGCACCGGCTGCTCGTGCTCAACCACCACCCGGAGTGGGCGCCGTTGAAGGACTGGCTCGTCGGTGAGCACGTACGGCTCTTCGGCCGTCCTCCCGGCCGCACCCGGCGTGCTCCTGCCTAACGCGGGAGTCCGCTCAGGTCCGGCTGGCTGAACCGCTGGATCCACGGCACCGGGTCCTCCTTCGGAGTGTCCCGGTCCGGCTGGACCACGGCGAACGTCAGCGCGGGCACCCTCGGCACGCCCACGGTGATCACGTCGTCGTGCGTGCCGGCGATCCACATGACGCCGGTGTCGGCGATGTTCGCGATCACGTGCAGGTCCGGCATCTCGAACTGCACCAACGCCAGCCCACCGGGCATCTGCGCGAGCCCGGCGACGTGCTGGTTGGGCTTCCACGGGAACAACGTGATCGAGACCGGTGTCCATTCACCGGAGTTCTCGACCGCCTTCACGGCGTCGCGGTACCAGCGGCCGAGCTCGATCGTCATCGGGAGCGCCAGCAACGACGTGGTCAGCACCAAGCCACCGACGACCAGCCCGCCGACCGCGATCGGGAACAGGCTCACCACTACGAGCGCGGCCCCGATCGCGCCGAACAGCGCCGCCCACCGCCACGACTTCGTGCCCCACCGCAGGCCCTTGAACGCCTTCGCCGTCGCCGGGTCGTCCAGCGGGCGACCGAGCGGACATTCCTCGCGCGCGCGTGCCCCGTACTCCCCCGCGTCGACCTTGGCGTGGTTCATCTCGGCGAACCCGGCGACGCGGACGACGGCCTTCCCGTCCGCATCCGGGCCGCAGACGAAGACCTCCTGCCGTTCCAGCACCATGTCCTGCATCTCGGCGAACCAGCCGCTGAGCACGAGACCATCGAGCACCAGGCGGTCGTACCCGTCCTTCTGCTCCTCGGCGGGCGTGGCGGCAACCCGCCGCCACGGCTCGTCGAGCAGACCCCGCCGCTTCGAACGTGTCTGAGCCAGGTACACCAACGGCGCGAACGAGCAGAAGACTGCGAACAGCCCTAAGAGCAGCATCGCGAAGAGATTGCCGATCGTGTCCGCCAGGAAGGCGCAGCCCACCGCTCCGGCGGCGGCCACGGCAGCGGCAGTGCCAATAGTGCGTCCACCCCAGCGCAGGTCCTGGAGGATCAGGCCGGTCGACCAGTCCTCCTTCGCGGGCACGTCCGTCCGCGGCTCCAGGTACTGCACCGGCGCTCCCCCAAGCTATGCCTTCGCGGCGACCTCGCGAATCAGGTTCGCGAGCTCCACTGGGCGTTCCAACGGAAGCATATGTCCGGCATCGGCCAGGATGACCGATGTTCCGCCGAACTTGACGGCGTCCGTTCCGGGTACCAGCCGATCTTCGTCCCCCACCACCGCGACGACGGCTTTCTCCTTGGCCACGGTCAGTCCGGCCTCACGGTCGTACCGGTCGACGGCGGGCCGGAAGAGCGCGACGGTCTCGGGCCACTGCCCCCACACCATGTCCGCCGTCAGCTCGACGTCGGCCTCGTCCGGCTGGTCGCCGAACAGCCACCAGCGCAGTCCAGCGGTCTTCGTCGGCTCGATCTTCTCCCGCACGGCGCGGACGATCGGCCCGAACGCGCGTTCCAGCTCCCGCACGAGCTTCCCGACCGCCTTCGGCCACGCCA
>CAVYAD010000022.1:0-167245 GCA_963766275.1 uncultured Actinomycetota bacterium | reverse complement strand
GTCGCCCGCCTGCCCACCACCGAGAACCGCAGACACATCGCCTTCCTGCTCTCCGAGGGCATCGCGCACCTGGAACGCGGCGGCGAGCCCGACGACGACGACTTCGCGGCAGCGCTCTCACTGGGCGCCGACCGCGCGGCTCAGGGCGTGTCGATGGCGGGCCTGCTGCGCGGTGTCCACGCGGGCCGGACCGAACTCATCCGCGCCAGCGTCGAGCTGGCGCGCTCGTCGGGCGTCGACGACGGCACGATCCTCGACTTCATGATCGACCTCGACCACTACGTCGGCGCCGTGGAACGGCACATCATCAGCGGCTACCACGCCGCGGAGACGCAGCTGTCCCGCACGGCCCGCGACCTCAACACCCAGGTGCTGCGCCGTCTTCTGGTCACCGGAGACTTCCCGGACGCGTCCGAGCTCGTGCGCGCGGGCCTGCGTCCCGAAGGCCGGTACCACTGTGTCGTCTCGGATGTCACCGACCCGAGCCACGCCCGCAACCTCGAACAGCGGCTGCACCCGTTCGGTGGCGTGTACGGGCTGGTGGAGGGCAGGCTCGCGGGGCTAACGCACCTGCCACCGTCCTGGTCGGACGATCTGCTCGTGGTGTCGCCTGCCATGCCGTTGAAGTCGCTGCGCACCATCTACTCGATGTGCGCGCGGGCGCTGCCGGTGGCGCCGCCGCGGCTGGGCGTGCAGCTGCTGACCGACCTGGCCGCCGAGACGGCGCTGGCCGCGTTCCCGGAGCTGGCGGACACTCTGGCCGACTCGATGCTCGGCGCGCTCGATCCTGGGAGCGCTTTCCATCACGAGATGGTGGCCACCGCGCTGTGCTACCTGAACCACGGCGGGCGGATCAGCGCGACGGCGACGGCGTTGCACATCCACGCGAACACCGTGCGGTACCGGTTGGACCGGTTGGTCGAGCTGACGGAAGTGGATCTCGGGGAGACGCCGGACTCGCGGCGCTCGCATGTGCTGACGACGCTGCACACATGGTGGGCGCTGCGGTCGTGGATCGACCGCAGCGCCCGTTCATGAGACGTCAGTACAGCGCGTAGAAGTTGCCGTAGTGGTCCGGCGAGAAGTAGACCTGACCGTTGGTCCGGTCGACGACGATCCGGTACGCGTCACGCGCGGCGCCACGGGCCCGCGGGTAGACGTCGAACTCCTGGTAGCGGTGGCCGGCAGGGAGCTGGCCCTCGCGGTTCTGGAACGTGCCGCCCGCGAAGTTGTACTGCCCGTTCGGCCAGCTGTACCAGTTGCGCGTCGCGGGGTAGCCCTTCGACTCCCACGTGGCGTCGGCCGAACGGGCCGCCGCGCAACGGGAGAGTGAACAGGTCGGGTACACCCGCGCCTCGGCGGCGGGGGCGGCGACCAGGGTGGCACCCAGCACGGACGCCACGATGGCGAGTGCTGCGAGCATGCGACGTGTCCAGTGCGGTTGCAGGGTTTGCACTTCAGACCTCCATCGGCAGGGTCGAGGAATGTCGTGATCATGACTTTTGATCACCAAGAAAGGGTGAACTGCGGGCAACGTCCGGCGCAACGGTGACTGTGGACCACGGCTGAACGCGTGAGTTGATCAACGCCGAACGGTCGATTGCATACGCTTCCGGCACCGATACGGTCGTCCAATGCCCGCACGTCGGCACTTGTTGGTGCTGTTGACCCTGTTCACCGCTGCCTGCACAACGGTGGAACCCAACGCGGTTCCGGTGCCCGAGAAGACCGCGTCCAAACCGATCAGGGACGAACAACCCCCGACGAAGGTGCTCGCCGTGCTCGACCCGCGCACGGTCGAGCTGGCCGACGGCACGAAGGCCCGGATCTCGCTGCTCGCCCAGCCGAGCACCTGTGCCGCCACCGCTGCTTTGGAGTTCGCCAAGAAAACGTTGCTGGAAAAGGATGTCTGGGTCAGCAGCATCACGCCGGGCGAGGTGAGCGTGGTGCTGTCGGACGGGACCGACTACGCGTTGCTGGCCGTGCGGAACGGGGTGCTGCGCACCATGGGCGTTGACGGTGGACCGCTCACCGAGGCCGAAAGCCAGGCGTCGAAGGCGAAGCTCGGCCTGTGGGCGCAGGAGTGCACGACGTCGACTTCACCGGTGACCCCGCCTCCCGCTGTCGCGCCGCCGGCCGTAGCGCCGACGACGAAGCCGGTGAACCCGGCACCGCCGCCTCCGCCGTGCGCGGTTTCGTATCGGATGAACAGCGAGTGGCCCGGCGCGTTCCAGGCCGAGGTGACCGTGCGCAACGTCAGCGGCGTGCTGATCGAAGGCTGGACGTTGCGCTGGCGGTTCCCCGATGGCCAGACGGTGTCGCAGATGTGGAACGGGACGGTCGCGCAGGACGGCCCGGTTGTCAGCGTGACCAACGCGAGCTACACCGCGTTGATCACGCCCGGTGGCACGGTCTCGGTCGGTTTCAACGGCACCTCGAAGGGCACGAACTCCGTGCCGGGCTCGTTCACGCTCAACGGCGCGGCCTGCACTTCGGCGTAGGCGCGGACGGTTGACCTGTCGCGTCGCCCGCCCGCGCCTGCTTCTCGCTCAGTTCTGGTCCCACCAGGTCGTGACGGCCTGGGCGTACTCGTGCGGGGCCTCCTCCCACACGAAATGGCCGACGTCGATGACCTGGACCTTGCTGTTCGGTAGCCGGTCGTCGAGGTACTCGCCGTTCTCCGGCGGTACGAACACGTCCTGCCTGCCCGCGATGATCTGCACCGGCGTCGCGATGGTGGGCAGCAGGTCGCTGAGCTGGGGCAGCTCGGCGGGGTAGGCGCGGACGTACGGCATCTGCTCGACGAACCGCTGGCCCTGGTAGGCGGCGAGGTAGTCCTGGCGCACCTCGTCGGGCAGCTCGTAGCCCTGGATGGCGTCCATCGCGATGTTCACGACGTCCTTGGGTCCGTATGCCCGGTACGGCTCGAGGTCCTCGTCGTGCACCCACTCGTGCAACGGGCTGCCGAGCTTGATCGGCACCGACGCGCCGCCGCTGCCGATGACCACGCTCCGGAACCGGCCGGGATGCGCGGCCGCGGCGAACAGTGCCGCGCTCGTGCCGATGTCGGGGCCTGCGACGTGCGGGTTCTTGAGCTCGAACGCGTCGGCGATCTTGATGATGAACTCGCCCATGGCCCGCGGTGAGAGCAGGTCCGCGCGGAGTTCGGAGTGGCCGAACCCCGGTAGGTCGACCGCGACGAGGTTGGCGTGCTCGGCCAGCCTCGCCCAGGTCGCGTCGTAGGCGTACAGGCTCTCCGGCCAGGGGCTGAGCAACAACGCATCCGGCCTACCAGCGGTTTTGGCGCTCTCGGCGTAGCGGATGGAGAGGCCGTCGACGGTCCGGAAGCGGGTCTTGATCTCGCTCATGTCCTTCGTCCCTTCTGGGTTGACCATTTCAATATGACCGGTCGTCTTAGATTTCGTCAAGGGGTAAGACGGTCGGTCATATTGGTGACGTGGCTAACTCAGGACGGTGTCAGCTCAGGACGGTGTGGAACGCGACGGCGAAGAACGCGGTGAAGGACGACCCGTCCTTGGCCGCGCGCTCGCCGACGATCGCGCCTTCCCAGGCGTTGACGAGGAACCGGCCGAGCGTCTCGGGCGCCTGGAGTGACGAGATCTCGCCGATCTCCTGCGCCTTCCGGATCGCCTCGGTCACGGCGTTCGACCAGGCGTCGAAGGCCTGCTGGAGACCCTCGCGGATCGTCGGGATGTGGTCGGCAGCCTCGTTGCTGAAGTTGCCGTACACACACCCACGGTCGTAGCCGTAGTCGACGATGTCCTTGGCCAGCAACTCGAAGTGGTTGCGCAGCCTCGTGACCGGTGTGACCTTCTCGTTCGTCAGCTCGCCGAGGTGACGCGTCTCGCCGTAGCGCTCCATCACCACGAGGGCGAGCGCTTCCTTGCTCTCGAAGTGGTTGTAGAACGAGCCCTTGGGCACACCGGCGCTGTCGGTGATGAGCTTGACTCCGCACGCGTTGTAGCCGTGCCGGTGGAACTGCTCGAACGCCGCGTCGACGATCTGCTCCCGCACGCTTGCCCTGGGCATCAGCCACTCCTCGCTCTTGGTGCTCACTCCAATATGAGTGGTCGTCTCAGCTGCGTCAACTTGGGTGGTGTTTCCGTTCAGTGGAAGCCTCAAGTCGACGTTCGGGCCCGGCTTCCATAGCGTTCCGAAGTGTGACGACCAGTCAGCACGAGATCAGCGACGAGATCGCGAAGATCCAGGCCGACTCACCGATGGGTGCGCCGCTGCTGGACTTCCCTCCCTACCGCAGCAGCCTGCTGCGCCACCCGACGAAGGAGCCGCGGCGCGCCGACCCCGAGGGCGTCGAGCTGTTCGCCCCGGTGTTCGGCCACTCCGACGTCGACCCGATCGAGGCGGACCTGACCGTCCAGCGCGGCGGCGAGCCGATCGGTGAACGGATGCGCGTGCACGGCCGCGTCGTGGACGGCGACGGACGGCCGGTGCGGCGCCAGCTCGTGGAGATCTGGCAGGCCAACGCCGCCGGGCGCTACAGCCACCAGGGCGACCTGCACCCGGCTCCGCTGGACCCGAACTTCACCGGCGTCGGGCGGTGCCTGACCGATGACGACGGCCGGTACACGTTCACCACGATCAAGCCGGGGCCGTACCCGTGGCGCAACCACCAGAACGCCTGGAGGCCCGCGCACATCCACTTCTCGTTGTTCGGCACGGAGTTCACGCAGCGCTTGATCACGCAGATGTACTTCCCGGGCGATCAGCTGATGGCGCTGGACCCGATCGCGCAGTCCATCTCGGACCCGGCCGCACTGCGGCGGCTGATCGCCTCCTACGACCACTCGGCCTCGGAGCACGAGTGGCTGCTCGGCTACCGCTGGGACATCGTGCTGACCGGTAGCCACGCGACCCACATGGAGGCGTCCGATGACTGAGCTTTCCGCCGGGGTGACGCCGGGGCAGACCGTCGGCCCGTTCTTCCACCACGCGATGGCCTATCCGGGCGACAGCGAGCTCGTGCCGTTCGGTGCGGCGGGATCGGTTGTGCTGCACGGGAACGTGTACGACGGAGCCGGGGACCCGGTGCCGGACGCGATGCTCGAGATCCGCCAGGCCGACGCGTCCGGTGTGGTGCCGGAGATCGGCGGCTCGTTGCGGCGGCGTGGCGCCGGGTTCACCGGGTGGGGGCGTTGTTGCACCGACCGGGCCGGGCACTACTGGTTCAGCACCGTCGAACCCGGTGGGGTGCCGTTCTTCGCGGTCACGGTGTTCGCCCGCGGGCTGCTCGACCGGTTGTTCACGCGCATCTACCTGCCTGACGCCGCCGACGCGGTGGACGGGTTGGTGGCGGAGCGGGAGCCGGATGGGCGGCTGCGGTTCGACATCCACCTGCAGGGAGAGAACGAGACGGTGTTCTTCTCCTTTCCCCGGCATCGGGGCTGATCATGCTGCCGGGTTCTCATCGCGCGGGCGGTCTGTTCGACGAGCCCGCGCTGGTCCAGGCGATGCTGCGGGTCGAGGTCGCCTGGACTCGGGCCCTGGGCGGTGACGGTGATGCGGTGGCGGCGGCGGTCGACGGGTGGACGCCCGCGTTGGACCCCGCCGAGGTCGAGGCTGCGGGCAACCCCGTGCTGCCGTTGGTTTCCCTGCTGCGTTCTCGGGTGTCGGTCACTGTCCACACCGGACTGACCAGTCAGGACGTGCTGGACACGGCGCTGGTGTTGTTGGCACGTGACGGATTGGTGCGGGTGCTGGGGGATCTGGCGCGCGCCGCCGATGCCCTGGCCAGGCTTGCCGATGAGCATCGTTCGAGTGTGATGGCGGGGCGTACGCTCACCCAGTACGCGGTGCCGATCACGTTCGGGCTGAAGGCGGCGCGGTGGTTGAGCGGGGTGCTGGACGCGGCCTCGGAGCTCGACCGGGCGCGGCTCGGGCTGCCGGTGCAGTGCGGGGGAGCGGCGGGCACGCTGTCCCGTGCCGCCACGCTGGCTGATCCTCTGGTGGCTGCTTCCCGGTTCGCCGTTGAGCTGGATCTGGTGTGGCCGGGCCTGCCCTGGCACACGCACCGGGCGCCGATCACGCGTCTCGGTGACGCGCTGGTGCGGACCTGCGACGCGCTCGGGGTGATCGCCGTGGACGTGCTGACCTTGGGACGGCCGGAGATCGCCGAGGTGCGCGAGGGCGCGGTGCCGGGGCGAGGCGGGTCGTCGACCATGCCGCACAAGCAGAACCCGGTGCTTTCGGTACTGGTGAACAGCTCCGCTCTGCGGGCGCCACAGCTGGGTGCGCAGCTCCACCTTTGTTCGGCGCGGGCGGTGGACGAACGCCCCGACGGCGCGTGGCACGCGGAGTGGCCCGCGCTGCTCGGACTGCTGGAGCTGGCCGTGGTCGCCGCGTCGCAAGCCGCGGAGCTGGTGGAGGGGTTGCAGGTGTACCCCGAGACGATGGCCCGCCGCGCGGCCGAGGCCGCTTCGGCTCTGCTGGCCGAGCAGGGCGGCGGAACGGACGTACGCGGTTACCTCGGCGCGGCCGACGCCTTCGTGGACGAGGTGCTCAAGCGGTGGAACTCCAGCACCGGCGCCGCCGATCCCCATCCCGGACCCCACGCCCGCCAACCCTACGGAATCGATTCTGCTTCGACCCCCTCCGGGGGGACGCGAGGTCCCCACTCCAATCGTCTCAGAGGGGTCTGACAGAAATGGCGACTGAGCTGAGGCTGACCCGGCTGGCGGGGTCCGAGCGCGCCAGAAGGGTGCTGCTGGTCGGGCCTTCGCTGGGCACGTCGGTGGTCGTGCTGTGGCGGGACTGCGCGGCGCTGCTGGCCGACGAGTTCGAGGTGATCGGCTGGGATCTGCCCGGACACGGCAGCGGGCAGGCGGCCACAGAACCGTTCACCGTGCAGGACATCGCGGACGCCATCGAGCTGGCGATCGACGAGCGGGAGAACGCACGGAGTGTCTGGTACGCCGGGGTTTCGTTCGGCGGTGTCGTGGGTCTGGAGCTGGCGTCGCGGGCGGACGCGTGGATCGAGCGCGTGGTGTGCGTTGCCGCGGCGCCGAGGATCGGCGAGCCGGAGATGTGGCGTGAACGGGCCGCGCTGGCGCGGCAGGCAGGGACGCCGGTGCTGGTCGAGGGTGCCACGGGCAGGTGGTTCGCGCCGGGGTTCGTCGAACGGGAGCCGGAGATCGCCGGGGCGTTGCTGCGCTCGCTGGCCGAGGCGGACAACGACTCGTACGCGTGGGCCTGCGAGGCGCTGGCGGTGTTCGAGGCGGGCGAGCCGGTGATTCAGGTTCACGTCGTCGCCGGCGAGCACGATGTCGTCGTGCCGCCGAGTGCTGTCGAAGCCATGACGGCCGCCTCGCGGAGAGTGCTCGAAGGGTGTGGGCACCTGCCGCCCGCCGAGGACCCGAAGGCGATGGCGAAGGTGCTGATCGAGGAGTTGGCCAAGTGACCTACGAAGACGGCATGAAGGTCCGGCGGGAGGTGCTCGGGGACGCGCATGTGGACCGGGCGGCGCCGGATGACTTCACGCGGGACTTCCAGTCGTTCATCACCCGGTACGCGTGGGGTGAGGTGTGGACGCGGCCAGGGCTCGATCGGCGGATGCGCAGCGCGATCACGTTGACGGCGCTGGTCGCCCGTGGGCATTGGGAGGAGCTCGCGTTGCACGTCAAGGCGGCGCGGACGGTCGGGTTGTCGGTGGACGAGATCGGCGAGGTGTTGTTGCAGAGCGCCATCTATCTCGGGGTGCCGGCTGCCAACCACGCGTTCGCCGTGGCGCGCCGGGTGCTTCAGGAGGAAGCGTGAACGTTCATGACACCGCGAGCAGCGCGGTGGCGGACACGCCCGACGGGGCCACGGTGCTGATCGGCGGGTTCGGGCCGGCGGGCGAGCCGGTCGAGTTGATCGAGGCGTTGCTGGACAGCGGAGCCAAGGGGTTGACGGTGGTCAGCAACAACGCGGGTGCGGGCGAGGACGGCATCGCTGCGCTGATCCGGGAAGGGCGGGTGGCGAAGATCGTGTGCTCGTATCCGCGGCAGGTGAACTCGCGGCACTTCGACGAGGCGTATCGGGCCGGGCGGATCGAGCTGGACCTGCTGCCGCAGGGGAACCTCGCCGAACGGATCCGGGCGGCCGGGGCCGGAATCGGCGCGTTCTTCACGCCCACCGGGTATGGCACGCCGCTCGCGGAAGGCAAGGAGAGCCGCGTGATCGACGGCCGGGGGTTCGTGCTGGAGTACCCGATCAAGGGCGACGTCGCGATCATCAAGGCGCATCGGGCGGACTCGTTCGGGAACCTGGTCTACCGCAAGACCGGCCGGAACTTCGGGCCGATCATGGCCACGGCCGCCACGACGACGGTCGTCCAGGTCGAGGACATCGGCGTGATCGATCCGGAGCATGTTGTCACACCGGGCATCTACGTGAACCGCGTCGTCCACATCGGACGTGCGGCATGATCGACCGGCAGAGGATGGCGAAGCTCGTCGCCGCCGACATTCCGGCCGGGGCGTTCGTCAACCTCGGCATCGGGCAGCCCACCGAGGTCGCCGACCACCTGGCGCCGGACAGCGGCGTGGTGCTGCACACCGAGAACGGCATGCTCGGCATGGGGCCGCAGGCACACGGCGCCGACGTCGACCTCGACCTGATCAACGCGGGCAAGATCCCGGTCACGGAACTGCCTGGCGCGTCGTACTTTCACCACGCCGACTCGTTCGCGATGATGCGCGGCGGTCACCTCGACGTGTGCGTTCTCGGGGCGTACCAGGTGTCCGAGCGCGGCGACCTCGCGAACTGGCACAGCGGGGCGCCGGACGCGATCCCGGCCGTCGGTGGTGCGATGGACCTCGCGGTCGGCGCAAAGCAGATCTTCGTGATGATGAACCTGCTCACGCGCGACGGTAAGCCGAAGTTGTTGCCGCAGTGCACCTACCCGCTCACCGGGCTGAGGTGCGTCACGCGCGTCTACACCGACTTCGCGACGTTCCTCATCGACGAGGACGGCGTTGTCGTACGGGATCTGCACGGGATCGAGTTCGCCAAGCTCACCGAAATGCTCGACATCAGGCTGAAAGACGGCACGAAGGAGCAGCGATGACGCGCACCCAGGTCGGCATCGTCGGCGGGGGACCGGCCGGGCTGATGCTCTCGCATCTGTTGGCACTCAACGGCATCGACAGCGTTGTCGTCGACAACAGGACGCGCGAGGAGATCGAGAACACCGTCCGCGCGGGCATCCTGGAGGCGGACAGCGCCCGGCTCCTCGTCGACACCGGCGTGTCCGATCGCGTGCTGCGCGACGGACATCCGCACGAGGGCATCGACCTGCGGTTCGGCGGCGAAAGCCATCGCGTGGACTTCCGTGCGCTCGTGGGCGAGTCGGTCTGGCTCTACCCGCAGACCGACGTGTTCGTCGACCTCGCGAACGCCCGCGAACGCGACCACGGCGACGTGCGGTTCGGCGTCAGCGACACCGCGGTGGACATCGACGAGCCCTCGATCCGGTTCACGGACAGCCAACGGCGTGCGGCACGAGATCAGCTGCGACCTGCTCGTCGGCGCGGACGGGTCGCGTTCGATCTGCCGGGCGCAGGTGCCCGAAGCCCAGCGCACGCAGTACTTCCGCGAGTACCCGTTCGCCTGGTTCGGGATCATCACCGAGGCACCGAAGAGCGCGCCGGAACTCATTTACGCTCACTCGCCGCACGGGTTCGCGTTGATCAGCCAGCGCACCGAAACGCACCAGCGCATGTACTTCCAGTGTGACCCGGAGACCGACGCCGGGGCGTGGTCCGACGACCGGATCTGGGCGGAGCTGCAGGCACGGGTCGCCGGGCAGGACGGCTTCACGCTGAACGAGGGGCCGATCACCGAGAAGACGGTGCTGCGCTTCCGCTCGTTCGTCGCGGAGCCCATGCGCTACGCGAACATGCTGCTCGCCGGCGACGCCGCGCACACCGTGCCGCCCACCGGCGCCAAGGGGCTCAACCTCGCGCTCGCCGACGTCCGCGTGCTCGCCGAGGTGATCGAACGGGCGCTGCTGAAGAACGACGCCGACGCGCTGGACGAGTACGGTCCGCGTGCGCTGCGACGGGTCTGGAAGGCGCAGCACTTCTCGTACTGGATGACGTCGATGCTGCACGCCCTGCCCGGCGCGACGCCCTTCGACACCCAACGACAGCTCGGTGAGCTGCGGTCGGTCGTGGACTCGGTGGCGGGATCGACGCTGCTGGCCGAGGGCTACACCGGATCCTGGCCGGCTTGAGCGGGACTGGAGCCGCGGGGCGCAGACTGTCGCGATGGACATCGCCGCACTGCGCCTCGCCAACCAGCGAATCGGCCGGTTCGCCTCGGCGGAGGACGTCGTCCGGACCCTCGGCGCCGTACAGGCCCAGGACTACGGCCAGTCGCTCTGGACACTCGGCCTGCGCACCGGGTCGGCGGGCATCGACGACGTCGCGGAGGCGTTGCGCTCCGGGAAACTGGTCCGTACCTGGCTGATGCGCGGCACGATCCACTACGTCCTGGCCGAGGACATCGGGTGGATGCTCGGCCTGTTCGGCGCCCGCGACCTCGCCCGGCTCACTCCGAAGGCCTGGCAGTACCACCGCATGACGCCCGAGCTGATGTCGTTGGCGCGCAAGACGTTCGTGGAGGCACTGACCGGCGGCGGCTGCCTGACCCGGCGCGAGATGATCGAGCTGATGGCGCAGGTCGGTATCCCGGACGACCGGCAGCAGAGCTACTTCACGTTCATCCATCTCGCCCAGGAGGGCCTGGTGGTGCCTGGCCCGCCGCGCGGCAAGGAGCAGACCTTTGTGCTGCTGGAGGAATGGGCGCCGCACCAGCGTTCGTTGAGCAACGAGGAAGCACTCGCCGTGCTGGCCTCACGATTTTTCGGCAGTCACGGCCCGGCGACCGTCGCGGACTTCGCGAACTGGGCGGGCATCGGCATCAAGGAGGCCACGCGGGGCCTCGATCCCGTGCGCGGCGACCTGGTGCGGGAAACCTTCGACGGCAAGGAGTACTGGCTGCCGCCGGACCTCGAGCCCGCCACCGGCACCTACCTGCTGCCCGCCTACGACGAGCTGGTCATCGGCTACAAGGACCGCGCCGCGTTCTTCACCCGCTACGACGAGATCCCGATCTCCACCTACAACGGGATGTTCTACGCGACGATCATCGAGGACGGCCAGATCGCCGGGCTGTGGAAGCGGGTCATGAAGAAGACCTCGGTCGACGTGGAACTGCGACCGTTGCCGGGGTTCGACGTCGACGGGCTCGTCGAACATACCCAGCGCTTCAGCGAGTTCCTCGGCCTGCCGGTGCGGACGATCGTGCGCGACGCCCCGGAGACCGGCTCGTCGAAGGTCAGCTGGCGTTCCAGGAAGTAGGCGGCAACAACTCGGCTACTTCTTGATGGCCAGGCAGAACGACCGCCAGCGCGTCGGCGAGCGCCGCACCCCACAACGAGCCAGGCCGGTCGTGGCCGACGGGGATCACCTCGCTGCCCTGCCTGATCACCGGGATCAGGCGGGTGTCGCGGGGATGCGCCAGAGGTTCGGTGAGCCGGGCGGTGACCGGCGGGCGGGCCGCGTGCCCGCCGAGGGCGCCGAGCAACGGCTGCAGCAACGTCACGACCGCGGCCAGCGCGGCGAACGGGTTGCCCGGCAGCCCGACGACACAACGGTCGTCGGGAAGGACCGCGAGCAGCTGCGGATGACCGGGGCGGCAGGCCACGCCGCTCACCAGGATCTCGGCGCCCAACTCCGCGAGCACGCGCCGCAGGTGGTCCTTGCCGCCCACCGACGTCGCCCCACACTCGACCAGGACATCGGCCCGGATCGCAGCAGTTCGTCACCCGTCACCCCCCTCATGGCTTGCGGAAGCCGGAGCGGCGGGGCGGCAGTGCTCGATTGGGATGACCAGGTCAGATCCCGCGGGTACCGGAGCGCCCGTGGCCACGGCGAAGGCCTCGCCGGAGTGGAGCCGACGGGAAGGCACGGGGTCCCCGGCGCTTACGCGACCGATGACGGTCCATGGGCCGAGGCCCGTGACCGCGTAGCCGTCCATCGCGGACGTGTCGCAGGTCGGCTGGTGGGCTAGGGCGCGCACGGCGGACGCGAGCGCCATCCCGAGTGTCTCGGGCAGGGCGAGCTCGACGGCCTCCAGTGGTTTGGCCGCGTCACGGGCGGTCTGGCGGGCGAGCGTCCAGGGCATGTTCATCCGCGCTCCCGAGGTATAGACTACCTCATACTGTATGCAATCCTCGGAACAGGGTGAAGGGCATGCCACTCGCGACTTTCGTCCGTGATCACGTCGGCCTGCTCTACCGGGTGGGGGAGAGCGACGTCGAGGTGTCGGGTCGGCCACGCCGGGTGGTGTTGTGGGCGTCGTGGGCGGCGATGCTCGCGGCGGGCATCGGTCAGTACGGCTTCGGCGCGGTCATTCCCCGGCTCGACGGCTGGAGCGTGCCCGAGCTGTTCTGGGCGCTGGCGTCGTGGACGGTGTGTCAGGCGGGCGTCGCGTTTCCGGTGGCGTGGCTGCGAGAACGCGGAATCCTGAAGCCCAGCCTCGCGATGTGGGCGGGGGCTCTGCTGTGCGGGGCCGGGCTGCTGACGCTCGGTCACGGTGTGGTGCTCGGCTACTCGATCCTGGGCGGTGTCGGCGCGGGTCTCGTCTACGCGACCTGCCTGGGCACGGTGGTGCGGTGGTTCCCGGAGCGGGTGACGAGAAAGGTCGCGTTCGTCAGCGGGGCCTTCGCGTACGGCTCGGTGCCGTTCGTGCTCGCCGCCGGAATGCTGCTGAAACCAGGGGATCTGACGGGGTTCCTCACGCAGGCGGCCATCGCGGTGACGTTGGTCGTCGCGGTCGCCGGCGTGCTGATGAAGGATCCGCCCGAGCACTGGTGGCCGTCCGACGTGGCGCCGCGCGAGTGGCGCTGGATCGCGCGCGGGTGCCGAACCGGTTCGCGCTCAAGGAGTCCCGGCCGCGTGAGGCGATGCGGTGCGGCACGTTCGCCTGGCTGTACGGGGGAATGGCGTTCGCGGCCGCGGTGTCGTTGTACGACCTGGTGTACGTGCCGTTGTTCGTTCGGGACCAGGTGCTGGGGGCGGTCGCGCTGAGCGTGCTCGCTACGGCCACCGGGATCGGGCGCGTGCTCGTCGGGCGGATCTCCGACCGGGTCGGCAGGAGGCGAGCGCTGGTGTGGACGTTGACAACCGGTGGCGTGGCGCAGTTCATGTTGCTGTACTCGGGAAACTTCACCGGGGTGCTGATCGGCGCGGCGCTGGCGGGGCTGGGCACCGGGTCCTGCTACTCCTTGCTGGTGGGGCTGGTGCGGGAGTACTTCGGCGAGTCGCACGGAGCGCGGAACTTCGGCCTGCTCTACACGGCGAAGGCGGCCGGGGCATTGATCGCGGCGATTGTCCTTGCGTCGCAAGGGCCGACGTTCGCGTTCGTCGCGGCCGGGTGCTCGGGCTGGCGGGTGCGGTCCTGACCGGCCAGTTGTCGCAGCCGGGGAGGCCACGGCTGTGAGTCGGCTGCCCGTGCTCTCGCGGGGCTGGCATCCCACGCCCGCGCACGGCTGTTGCCTGATGGAGCTCACGTCGATGCTCGCGGGCGAGGTGTGGTCGGACCGGCCCGCCTGCGTGCATCCCGTGCTGGCGTGCGTGGCTCGGTGCGTGAACGACCAGTGCTCCGCGCACGGCAGGCAGGCGTTGCTGCCGTTCGCGGCGAAGGTCATCGGGACCGCGCAGGCTCCGGCCGGTACGCGGCTGATCGCGCATTGCGTTGCGAGAGCGGGCATCGCGGTCCCGAGGTGGTGGCCGCGCGGCTGGGTGGTGGCCAAGGCGGTGCGGGCGCTGGCCGGCGACGAGGTTCGGCTGTTCGACGAGTGCGTCGCGATCTGCTGGGAGGCAGCGAATGGGACGAGTGACGAGCAGGCGGCGCGTGGTGCGGCTGGTCGACGACGCGGCCACGGCACGCCCCGACACGCTGGCGGTGGAGGAACCGCTGGAGATCCGGGTCGGTGGGAAGTCCCTCGCCGTCACCATGCGCACGCCGGGTGACGACTTCGACCTCGCAGCAGGGTTTCTGGTGAGCGAAGGCGTCGTGCGGGCCACTTCCGACATCGCGTCCATCCGCTACTGCGCGGGCGCCACGAGCGACGGCGGCAACACCTACAACGTGCTGGACGTCGGCCTGGCGCCGGGCGTGGCGCCGCCCGACCCGTCGATCGAACGCAACTTCTACACCACGTCCTCGTGCGGCCTGTGCGGCAAAGCGAGCCTGGATTCCGTGCGCACCACCGCGACGTGGCAGGTCGCGGCCGACCCGGTGCGGCTCGACCCGCGGATGATCACCGAGTTCCCGACGAAACTCCTTGCCGCGCAACGGGTCTTCGACCGCACGGGCGGGCTGCACGCGGCCGGGCTTGTTCGACGCGTCCGGTGCGCTGCTGTGCCTGCGGGAGGACGTGGGCCGGCACAACGCGGTGGACAAGGTGGTCGGCTGGGCCACCCGCTCCGGACGGTTGCCACTCACGGGAACGGTGCTGATGTGAGCGGCCGCGCGTCGTTCGAGCTCGTGCAGAAGGCCGTGATGGCGGGGATTCCGGTGCTGACGGCGGTGTTCGCGCCGTCGTCGCTCGCGGCCGATCTCGCCGAGGAGATGGGGCTGACGCTGGTCGGGTTCCTGCGCGGCACCTCGATGAACATCTACACCGGCGGCCACCGGCTGGGGGTTGCCGTCGGGGCGCGCTGAGGCGAAGCTGGCCCGGTGGAGATCACCATTCGGGAGGCGCGGCTGCCCGACGTCGCGTCACTCGCCCGGCTGCGCATCGCGAACGCCCAGGCGCATGTGGATCTCGACCCGGCCTCGTTCCGGGTGCCCGACGCCGAAGCCGTGCGCCGGTACTTCGAGGACGCGCTGCTGGCCGGGTGGGATGTGCTGATCCTCGTGGCCGAAGTGGACGGACAGGTCGCGGGCATGGCCGAGGTCGTGCCGCTGCCGGACCCTCCCGCGCACCAGATCCTGATCCCGCGCCGGTCCGCTGACATCCACACCGTGGTGCTGGAGGGGTATCGCGATCTCGGCCTGGGGCGGACTTTGGTCGCTGAAGCCGAACGGGCTGCGGTCCAACGCGGTATCGCGTCCCTCAACGCCACCATCCTGACCCTGAACGAAGGCGCTGTCCGGTTCTACGCCTCGAACGGGTATGGGCCGCGCGGAACGTTGCTGCACAAGGACTTGAGGCGCTAGTCGGTGGCGTCGCCGAGCGACTCGAGCAACGTGCGCAGAGTCGCCGCGAGAACGGCGCGGTCGATGCCGGGCAACGCCGCGAGCAGCCGGTCCTCGGTCGCCAGGTGATCGGGCAGCACCCGGTCGAGCAGGTCGCGGCCCGCGTCGGTGAGGTCGACGACCACGCCCCGGCCGTCGGCCTCGCTCGGTGAGCGGCTGACCAGGCCTCGGTCCTCCAGTCGGTCGAGGCGCTGGGTGACGGCGCCCGAGGTGATCATCGAGGACTTCATCAGCTCGGTCGGGGTGAGCCTGCGACCGTTGCGGCGCAGGGTGGCCAGCACGTCGAACGACGAGCGGTCCAGGCCGTGCTTCGCGAACGTGCGGTTCAGCTCGGCGTCGAAGATCCTGGCGAGCCTGCCCACCCGGCCGACCACGCCCATCGGGCCCGTGTCCAGGTCCGGCCGTTGCTCACGCCACTGTGCCAGCACCACGTCCAGATGATCAGCCACGCCCGCGATCCTAGTTGCTTAGCGGTGAGGTAAACCACTCGACGATAGCTTAGCGCTAAGATAATATGTCTTAGTGCTAAGCAAACGGGTGGCCGCGACCGTCGGCGCGATCCAGCCGCTGTTCGTCGCGTTGCTGGCGACCCAGGTGCTCAACCAGCGGTTGACGACGAAGATCGTCGTCGCGGGACTGGCCGGTGTGGTCGGCGTGAGCCTGCTGGTGCTGCGCGCCAACGCCGCGCTGGACGGACTCGGCGTGGCGGCGGCACTCGGCGGCGCGGCGGTGATGGCCGCCGGGGTCGTGCTGAGCAAGCGCTGGGTGTCGCCCGCTCGGTTGCTCGCGACGACCGGCTGGCAGCTCGTGGCCGGCGGGGTGGTCCTGCTGCCGTTGACGTTCCTGATCGAGGACCTGCCTGCCACCCTGACCGCGCAGAACATCGCCGGGTACGTCTACCTGTCGACGATCGGGGCGGCGATCTCCTACGCGCTGTGGTTCCGCGGGATCAAGCTGCTCAAGGCCACCCAGGTGACGTTCCTCGGTCTGCTCAGCCCGGTGGTGGCCACCCTGGTCGGCTGGCTCGCCCTGGGCCAGGACCTGACCGCGGCCCAGCTGCTGGGTGTGATCGTCGTGCTGACAGCGATGATCGTCGCCCAGACACCGTCGAAGGTGCGTACGCAATCTGACGTACGCGAGATCAGAGTGTGAGCGGATGATGCGGGCGCTCGTGGTCGCGAGAGTAGGACGCGACACCACGAGAGAAGGAGTGCACCGCGATGACTACCACCCGCAAGCTCAGTGGCCGCGCCCGCAAGGCCGTGCTGCTCGTGCACGTCCTCAGCGCGGCGGCGTGGCTCGGCATCGACCTCGCGCTGGGCATCCTCGTCGTGGTGGCACTGTCCACTTCGGACGTCAACACCGCCGGAGTCGCCATCCAGGCCATCGACATGTTCGCGATCTGGCCCATGTTCGGCGCCAGCATCGTCTGCATGATCTCCGGCGTGGTCCTCGGCGTCGGCAGCAAGTACGGGCTCGTGAAGTACTGGTGGGTCGCGATCAAGCTGTTCATGAACGTCGGCATGTCGCTGCTGATCGCGTTCTCGCTGCGCCCCGGTGTCGCCGAGGCGGCCCGGATCGGCGAGCGCATGCTGGCGGGCGACCCGACCGCGGTGATCCCGTCCGGCCTGATGCACCCCGTCGTGGTCGCGCCGACGTTGCTGCTCTTCGCCTACATCCTGTCCGTCTTCAAGCCGTGGGGCCGGATCCGCAAGTCAGCCGAACCAGTCAAGCGCCAGCGCCGCGACCTCGTCGGGGCGGTCTAGCTGCAGGAAGTGCCCGCCGCCCGCCACGATCTCGACCCGCGAACCGGGGGCGAGACCCGTGGCGGCGTCGGCGTAGTTCTCCGGCGTGATGCAACCGTCGTCCGCCCCGCCGAGCACGAGCATCGGGATCGGCGCGGGCTTCTCGGAGATCCGCGCCAACTCGGCCAGTTCGGGGTCGTGCAGCGTCCGGTCGAAGTTCGCCCGGTAGAGGCGCAACGAGTTGGCCCTCAGCGCCGGATCGGCGTACATGGCCCTGACGTACGACGGCACTTCGAGTCCCGGCGACCAGGTGCGCCACATGTAATCGAGCAGCGTGTCGTTCAGCAGGCCCTCGGCCACCCCCGGCACCTGGAACATGAACAGATAGAAGAACCGTTGCTGCTGCGCGGGATCGTTGAAGATCGTCCTGAGCGTCGCGGGCGGCGGCACGGACATCGTGACAACGCGGCGCACCCGCTCCGGCCACACCGCCGCGAGCCGCCCGGCCACCCCGGCGCCGATGTCGTGGCCGATCACGTCCAGCGGCTCCGGCGAGAGCGCCGCGTTCACCGCCGCGGCGTCGGCGGCCAGCGTCAGCCCGTCACCGAACGGCAGCTGGTCAAGGGTCGACGGGTGGTGACCGCGCAGAAACGGCGCCACCACCCGTCGCCCGGCCGCGACCAGGCGTTCGGCGAGTGGCCCGAACGACGCCGGGTGGTCCGGAAACCCGTGCCAGCACACGACGATCGGCCCGTCACCCGCGGCGAGCGCGGGGAAGTCGAGCCGCTCGGTCTTGATGACGATCTCTTCGAATTCCATCTGTTCCTCGAAGTTGATACGCGTCGGGAAGTGACGCCTGGTCGGGATGACGATCTCTTCGAACCCCGCCAGAGGACCTAGTCGTCGAAGTCGACGCGCATGACGAAGCGGCGTTTGGTCGGGTGAGTGATCTGGACGAACCCGGCTTCCTCGAACACCTGCCGAGCGCCGACGTGCATCTCGCCCCACGTGACGGTCTGACCGGGCGCGGCGATCATCGGATACGCCTCGACCGCCGTGGCCCCGTTCGCACGGGCGTGCTCGACCGTGGCGGCCGCGAGCTCGTAGGTGAGGCCCTGCCTGCGGAAACCCTTGCGCACCACGAAACACGTGACGGCCCAGACACGGTCGTCGTCCTTGCCCTCGGCGCGGCCCTTCCACGGGATGGGCATGCCGAGGAGTTTCTGGTAGTCACGCCGGGGTTCGACGGCGACCCAGCCCGCGGGCTCACCGTCCACATAGGCCACCAGCCCGCTGCCTCGCGCGGACTGCTCCTCGTGCGCGGCGTAGCGTTCGTCGAACGTCGAGTCGCGCCAGATCCAGCCCTTGACCTTGTACCGCTGGCAGCGGCACTTGCCGGGGTCGGACGCGTCGATGATGCTCGACCAGGGCACCTCGTCGGACGGCACGATCCGGATCACGCCCGCCAGCCTAGATGTCATAAGGCGAGCTTCGCGGGATCCCCCCGATTTCCAGCGTACCGAACGAAACAGCCGGTCAGGGCGCCGTCGCGAGCTTCTGTGGACAACTCGGCGCCTGTGGACAACTCGGGTGTTGTCGATCTTCCCGTCGCCGCGCTGTCGATACCGGATGAGATGATTGGAGTGGGGGCCTCGATCTCCCCCGAGGGGGTCCAGTCGGGATCGATTCCGACGGCGTGGCGGCGACGGGGCGATGCGATCACGCCCACATGGCTAGAGCTCCTGGGTGAGGTTCACCGGGTTTCCGTCGGGGTCGAACACGTGCGCGACGCGTTGCCCCCAGGGCATGTCGTTCGCCGGGCCGAGGATCCGGCCACCAGCGGCGTCGACCCGAGGAAGCAGCGCGTTCACGTCGGCGACGTCGATGCTCAGCACGATGCGCGGCGGTACCGAGGTGTCGGCGTCCTCGGCGACGAGCCCGAGCTCCGCGTCACCGATCACCAGCGCCTGGTAGAACACCGGGCCGTCCTCGGGATACCGGCGCCCGAGCGTCGCACCGAAGACCTGCTGGTAGAACGCCTGCACCCGCTCGATGTTCGGCGTGGTGATGATGGGCTGGATCGCCATGGTTCCTCCTAGTCGTCCACGGTGATACGGGACGGCGAGCCGGAACGCATCGGTGCGCCGAACAACGGCAGCAACTCGTCGGTGTTGAGGAACGTCGTATTGCCCGTGACGAGCCCCGCGCGCACGTCGAGGAACACCAGCCCGAACGGCTTGTCCATGCCGGGCCGCATCTGCCAGTACGCGGGCGAACCGTTCGCACGGACCGGCACCAGCCAGGCACCGGCACAGGACGCGTTGGGGTCCTGCAGCGCGAGAGCGACCTGAGCACGGCCGCGCAGCCACCAGCTGAAGGGCGGCATCGACATCGTGGCGTCCTCGTGCAGCAGCGCGACGAGCGTGCGCACGTCGTGCCGTTCGAAGGCCTCACAGTAACGGGAGAGCAGGGCCTTCTGCACCGGGTCGGCCGGGTTCAGCGGTTCGCCGGGATCGACGGCGCGCAACGTGGCACGGGCGCGTTGCAGGGCGCTGTTTGCCGACGCGACCGAGGTGTCGAGCAACGTGGCGACCTCGTGGGCCTTCCATGCCAGCACGTCGCGCAGGATCAGCACGACGCGCTGACGCGCAGGCAGGTGCTGGAGCGCGGCGACGAACGCGAGCCGGATGGTCTCCCGTCGTACCACCTGGTCGTCCGGAGCAAGGACCAGGTGATCGGGCACCGGCTGCACGAAGACGCGTTCATGCAGTGGCGCGCCGATGTCACCGCCTGCCGGGCCGAGGTCGATGGCGAGCGCGCGGCGCTGGGAGCTGCGCAGCATGTCGATGCAGATGTTGGTGGCGATGCGGTAGAGCCACGTGCGCAGCGAGGCGCGGGACGAGTCGAAGCTGTCGAACGCCTTCCATGCGCGCACGAGTGTCTCCTGCACGGCGTCCTCGGCCTCGAAGCCGGAGCCGAGCATGCGGTAGCAGTAGCCGGTCAGCTCGACCCGGAACGACTCCAGCGTCTCGATCACGAAACGACCCTACGCGGACCGGTGAGTTCTCGTCGGACGATCCCGCACATCGTCGAATCGACTCGATCGCTGTCCGCGAATTTCGGAAGATCAGACCATCGCAATGGGGCTGTTGCGGAATTTTCCTTCGCCACCCGGTAATGCGCGTCGACGGTGCCCCTTTGGCGTGATTCGGGGCTTCCCGGGAAATCGGTGTTGTGCCACGATCCTGCCACCCGCAATAGCGTGAACGCTGGGTAGTCGAAAGGAAATACCATGAGAAAACATTGGCTCATCGCGTTGGTGGTGCTCGGATTCGTGATGACCACGGGTGGGGTCGCCACCGCGGCTGACGCGAAGTGCGAGCCAATGGCAGGACCATCAGGGTGCGGGTCAACAACCTCTGCCCGTCGCCGTGCCGGGTCGGCCAGCTGGACCTGAGCAAGCAGGCTTTCGCCAAGCTGGCCGACCCGAAGGTCGGCGAGATCAAGGTGACCTGGAAGCTGCTCAGCCCCGCCATGGGAGGCATGTCCCTGCGCTACAAGGACGGATCCACCCGGTCGTGGTGCGCGATCCAGGCGATCGACCACCGCAATCCGGTGGCACGACTCGAGGTGCAGACGTCCGGCGGTGCGTGGAAGCAGTTGCGGCGTACCGATTACAACTACTTCATCTCCGCTGACGGTGCCGGTTGTGGCGGCCGCGTCGCGGTCACCGACATCTATGGTCAACGGCTGGTCGGCAACGCCCTGCCGATCAGGCCGATGGTCAAGCAGCAGACGAACCAGCAGTTCGCTCAGCGCTGACCGGGAAACCGGTCAAATGGTCAAGCATCGAAGTCGAGAATCGGAGCCAGGGACAACGCCCGAGCACATCCGGAGCGTATGTTCGCCAGGTGCGGCCGCAGTTCTTCCGGGGTGTCGCCATGACCGCCCTGACGGACCGCGGTCAGGCCGGGGGCCAAGCCGCAGATGCAGGCCCCAGGTCAGATGCGTGAGCGCGTAGCCGATTCTCGCCTCCGCCGCGAGATCGGCACCGGCCACCGCGCTCAGCGCCCGCCCGTAGTCCTCCACCAGGGTCAGCTCATCGAGCTCGCCCTGTCCGTTGAACAAGTGATACAGCGAAACGAATGTGGCCAGGTCATGGCCAGGCGGGCCGACGCCGACATGCTCCCAGTCGATCAGCAGCAGCTGCTGATCCGCGCCAAGGCCAGCATTGCGAACATGCAGGTCGCCGTGGACCAAGGTCGGCGGCAGCCGATCCGCGCGTGATGAGCTCGTCCGTTCGATCCAGGAAGCCCTGCAAGCGGCGAATCTCGTCGCCGGAGAACAGGCCGTCCAGCCTCGAGTCGCCGGAAATGGCCTCCAGATTCTCGTGGCAGGTTTCCACGTGATGCCGGTAGGCGACGAAACCATGCCGTTCCAGCCACGGCGTGTCCAGCAGCGCTGGGTCACTGGCTCCCGGCGCGTACAGCAGAGCGGCGCGAACAGCGGCCACGCCGGCCGAATCAGGAGTCCACGGACGGTTCAACGACGCCGCGATGTCCCGCATGAAGATCCACTCTCGCCCGCCGTCGCTGACCACCACCGCGTCCGGCGGAACCGAGAGACCCTGCGGCAGAAGGTCAGGGATGTTTCCGCGCAGGAAACGCACCTCGCGACCGTCCAGCAGTGGATCACGGGAATCCAGAAACGACTGGCCGCCCCAGCCGGGGACCTTCACGACCAGGTCGCGGCGGCCGCCGCCAGGAGCGTGGCGGTCCCATTCGACGACGACCCGCAGCACGACGGCCGAGCCGAGCCGCGGCGAAAGATCCGTCACGGAATGAACGGTGACCTCAGTTGCGGGGCACCCCCGCGAACGCCGCGCACGCTGACCGCACCGCGGTGAGGGTGGGCAATCGAGCATCGCTCGTCTCACTCATGAGAACTTCCTGAATTCAGGTGTGCGCACCAGCTCAGTAGAACGCGGGATCCTCCCTTGCACCGACTCCGGCCCCGTCATGACGCGTGCTCGTGCAGATCCGTGGTGTCCCACTCCGGCAACGGATCCTCGAACGTGAGCCAGTGCTCTGTCCCGGCCGAGAACTCGGCGTCCGTCAGCAACGCCGGGTCCAGGCGGCGGCGTGGTTCGTCGCGGTCGAGGTCCACGCCGATGAAGACCAGCTCCTGCCGCGCCCGCGGGGTCGCCAGCAGCTGCCCTGGCTCCAGCGTGAGGTTGGGACCTGCCTGCGACCACACCGCGAGGACGTCCGGGCGGGTGGCGATGTGGCAGAAACCCTTGCTGCGCAACACACCGTCCCAATCGGACAGTGCCGCGATCAGCCGGGCGGGGTGGAAGGGGCGGGACGCGCGGTAGGTGACCGACCGGATACCGTACTCCTCGGTCTCGGGTACGTGGCCGGTGCCCGCCACTTCCTCGGCCCAGCCGGGTACCTGTGCGGCGGTGATCGGGTCGTAGCGGCCGGTGTCGAGCACCTCGGCGAGATCCACCACGCCGTGGCGGGAGTGCACCGTGCGGGCGGCCGGGTTGAGTCGGCTCAGTACGGCTTCGAGCGTCGCGAGCTCCTCGGTCGTCACGAGGTCGGTCTTGTTCACCACCAGCAGGTCGGCGAACTCGACCTGATCGACCAGCAGGTCCGAGATGGAACGCTCGTCCTCGTCGGCCGCGGCCATGTCGCGTTCGGCCAGCAGCTCTCCCGCGGTCAGTTCGCGCAGGAAGCCCTCCGCGTCCACGACGGTCACCATCGTGTCGAGCCTGGCGTGGTCGGACAGGCTGGTGCCGTCCTCGAAGGTCCAGTCGAAGGTCGCCGCGACCGGCATGGGCTCGGAGATGCCGGTGGACTCGATCAGGATCGTGTCGAACCGCCCCGACCGCGCCAGCTCGCCGACGCTGTCGAGCAGGTCCTCGCGCAACGTGCAGCAGATGCAGCCGTTGGTGAGCTCCACCAGCCGCTCACTGGTGCGGTCGAGCCTGCCCTGTCCGGCGACCAGGGCGGCGTCGATGTTGACCTCGCTCATGTCGTTGACGATCACCGCGACCCGCCGCCCTTCGCGGTTGGCCAGCACGTGGTTGAGCAGGGTGGTCTTCCCGGCGCCGAGAAAGCCCGACAGCACGGTCACCGGGGTGCGTTCAGTCATCAGAGTTCCATCTCTTCACGCCATTCGGCGAACGGGTCGGCGAACTCCAGCTCGCCCATGAGAGCGAGCTCCTCGTCTGTCACGAGAGCGGCCCGCAGCGCTGCGGTGATCTCCTCCGGCGAGGCCGATCGCGTGATCACGACCAGCTCCTGCGACCGGTCGCCGTAGTACGGGTCCCACTGCAGCGCGGCCGCCGCACGCCGCTCGGCGCAGGCCTCGGGCCAGTCGTCCGCCGCCGCGAGCCACGGCCCGAGGTTGCCCACGCTCAGCCCGCCGCCCGCCGACTCCAGCCACAGCGCCTCGTCCGGCTGGCTCGCCACCCACACCCTGCCGCGCGTGCGCACCACACCGTCCATCAGCACGTCCACGGCCTCGTGCAACCGCATGGGGTGGAACGGCCGCCGCTCCGCGAAGTGGACGACCGACACGCCGTGCGCGGGTTCCAGCGGCGGCTGCCCGTACAGCAGCGATCCGAAGCCGTCGTCGAACCGGCCACGGCGCGCGTTGCCGGGGATGGCGGCCAGCAGCGCGCACACGTCCAACTCGGTCAGGTCCTGGCGGGGTGCGAGCGGGTTGAGCCGGTCCAGCACGGCGGACAGCGCCGGGTCGTCACCGGCGCCGGTCAGCACCAGTGCGTCGGCGAACTCCGCCTGTCCCACCACGACCTGGGCCACTGTCCGCTCGTCCTCCTCGGTGGCGCCCATGCCTCGTTCGGCAAGCGTGGCCTCGCCGGTCGCGTCGGCCAGCCAGGTGGTGCGGTCGACGACGGTGATCACCGCTTCGACTTCGACGTCGGTCTCGCTCAGGGCGAAGCAGACCGCCTCCGGCTCCAGTGCGGGGTCCAGGTGCACGATCACCCGGCCGCTCAACTGCTGGAGCAGGGGGAGAAGGTCGAGACGAAGGGTGCAGGAGACGCAACCGTGCGCGAGTTCCAGCACGGTCAGCCGCCCGTCGACCCACCGGCGCACCACGCCGTCGGCCAGCCCGCTCAAGTCGTGCCGCACCAGCACGGACTCCGGCGACGCGCGCCAGAGTTCGTCGGCCACGTCGTGGTGTGCGAGTCCGGCTACCAGTACGACCTCGGTTCCCATGACCCGAGCGTATCTGAAAATGATTGTCGTTACTAAGTTGGGGTTGGCCCGGCGACCGATGAGTTTTCGTCGGACGATCCGTACGTATGGCGTGAACATCAAGGACGCGGTCCGAGCGGAACGGCGTGACCAGGCCGAACTCCTACAAGACCTGAGCGCACATCAGTGGGACGCGCCGTCGCTCTGCGAGGGCTGGCGAGTGAAGGAGGTCGTCGCGCACACGACGCTGCCGTTCCGCGCGTCGACCAGAAGGGTGCTCTGGGAGATGGTGAAAGCCAAAGGCAGCTTCAACCGCGCCTCCGACCGCATGGCCCGCGAGGATGCCGCGACACTGTCCACGACAGACCTGCTCACCTCGCTGAAGAACAACATCGACCACCCGTGGACCCCTCCCGGCGGTGGCCCGGTCGGCGCGTTGTCGCACGACGTGATCCACGGCCTGGACATCACCGTCGCGCTCGGACTCGACCGGCGGGTGCCCCTCGACCGGCTCACCCTGGTCCTGAATGAGGTGAAACCCAGCCATGTCAAGTACTTCAAAGCGGACCTGAAGGGCAAGCGGCTGGTGGCAACGGACCTGGACTGGACGTTCGGGGAGGGTGAGCCGGTGCGCGGCCTCGCGCAGGACCTGCTGCTGGTGGTCTGCGGACGCCGGCTCCCGGCAGGAAAACTCGGCTAGGAGATCACCGCCGCGCGTACCTGTGCCGTCGCCTTGGTGGTGGAGGCGAGGAAGCGGGCGACGACCTGGCGGTCGGCTGAGCTCATCTCCTCCCACGCGGAGGTCAGTTCGCGGGCCAGCGGCTGGAAGAACGCCACGGCCAGCGCCTGGGCCTGGGGGAGGACGCGCAGTTCGACACGCCTGCGGTCGGTAGGACTGCGGTCGCGGTCACGTGACCGGCCTTCTCCAGGCGGTCCAGCACGGACGTCGTGGCCGACGCGCTCAGGTTCAGCGCCTTCGCGAGCGCGCCCGGTGTCATGGGTGTGCCGGTGAACATGATCAGGTTCAACGCGATCATGTCGGTGGGGTGCAGCGCGTGCGCCGCGCTGAAGATCTCCAGGAACCTGTTCGACTCCATCGACCAACGCACGCACCAACGTGACCAGTTCCTTGTCGCTTGCCTCACTCACGTCGTCAGCATACAGTTCGACGATCGAAAGATTCGACGATCGAAAGAAGTGTGCTGATGCGAGTCCTGGCCGGGGTGCTGCTCGTCGTCTGGCTCGCGCTCGGCGGGTTCGCCGGGCCGTACGCGGGCAAGCTCGTCGGAGGTCGCGGAGAACGACAGCAGCGCGTTCCTGCCCACTCGGCCGAAGCCACCGAGGTCGCCGAGCTGCAGAAGAAGTTCCAGCGCGCCAACGCGATCCCGGCGATCGTCGTGGTCGAACGGACCGGCGGGCTGACCGACGACGACAGGCAGTTCCTCGCCGAGCGAGGCCAGGGCTTCCAGGCGCTCGCCGGTCATCCCGGCGCCGAGACGACCAGGCCGCCCAGCTCGTCGTGCTGCTCGACCCGGCGAAGGAGGTCCGCGACTCGGTCGCTGGCGCTCCGCGGACGGCGCCCGGGCGCGCCGCAAGGGCTGACGGTGCTGGTCACCGGGCCCGGCCGCGCAGGTCGCCGACCTCGTCGAGGCGTTCGGCGGTATCGACGGGCTGCTGCTGCTCGTCGCGGGCGCGGTGGTCGCGCTGATCCTGCTCCTCGTCTACCGCAGCCCGCTGCTGCCGTTCCTGGTGCTGCTGTCCGCGGTGTTCGCGCTGGGGCTCGCCAGCTTCGTCGTGTACCTGCTGGCCGAAGAACGACGTGCTCGCGCTCAACGGCCAGAGCCAGGGCATCCTGTCGATCCTGGTCTTCGGCGCCGCGACGGACTACGCGTTGCTGCTCGTCTCGCGGTTCCGGGAGGAACTGCGCGACACGCCGGACCGGTTCGACGCGCCATCCGCACGGCGTGGCGCGGCACGATCGAGCCCATCGCCGCCTCGGCCGGCACGGTCATCCTCGGCGTGCTGTGCCTGCTGTTCAGCGACCTCAACTCGAACAAGGGCCTCGGCCCGGTCGCCGCGATCGGCATCGGCGCCGCGCTGCTGACCGCGATCACGTTCCTGCCCGCCGTGCTCGCGCTGTTCGGCCGCGGCGCGTTCTGGCCGTTCCAGCCGAAGCTCGGCTCGCCGCACCCGGAGACCAGCGGGCTGTGGGGCCGCGTCGCGCGGCCTGGTCGGCCGCAGCCGCGCGCCGATCTGGATCGTGACGACGCTCGTACTGCTCGTCGGCGCCGCGTTCCTGCCGCAGCTCAAGGCGTCCGGCACCGCGCAGTCCGACGTGTTCCTGACCGAGGTCGAATCCGTCGCCGGGCAGGAGGTGCTGTCGCCGGCACTTCCCCGGCGGCACCGGCGTCGCCGACGATCATCGTCGCGAACGCCGGCGCAGGCGCCCGACGTCGTCGCGGACGTCCACAGTGGACGGCGTGCGCGCGATCGTCGCGGCCGGACGGCGACCGCGGAAGGGCTGGTCGCGGATCGAGGCGGTGCTGACCGACGCGCCGGACTCCGACGCGGCGGTCGCGACCGTGCAACGGATGCGCGCGGCCGTGCACGGCGATCGACGGCGCGGACGCGAAGGTCGGCGGGCAGACGGCGATCCAGCTGGACACGCAGGACGACGTCCGAGCGCGACCGGCTGCTGATCATCCCGATCGTGCTGGTGGTGATCTTCCTGGTGCTGGCGCTGCTGCTGCGGTCGTTGCTGGCGCCGCTGCTGCTGATCGCCACGGTGGTGCTGTCGTTCGCGGCCACGATGGGGGTCTCCGCGCTGGTGTTCAACCACCTCTTCGACTTCCCGGGCGCGGACCCGGTGGTGCCGCTGTTCGGGTTCGTGTTCCTGGTGGCGCTGGGGATCGACTACAACATCTTCCTGATGACCCGGGTCCGCGAGGAGACCCAGAGCCTCGGCACGGTCGAGGGCACGCTGCGCGGGCTCAGCCTGACCGGCGGCGTGATCACGTCGGCCGGTGTGGTGCTGGCCGCGACGTTCGCCGCGCTGGCCGTGCTGCCGATCCTGTTCCTCGCCCAGATCGCGTTCATCGTGGCGTTCGGCGTCCTGCTGGACACGTTGCTGGTGCGGTCGCTGCTGGTGCCCGCGCTGTCGGTCGACATCGGCGGCCGAATCTGGTGGCCGTCCAAGCTGCGGTAGCGGAAGATCGCGTTCATGACGTTCACCGCTCGTCAGCTGAACCGGGCCACGCTGGACCGGCAGATGCTGCTGCGGCGCGAACAGGTCGACGTGCTGAGCGCGATCGACCGGATCGTCGCGCTGCAGGCGCAGGAGGCGCCGTCGCCCTATATCGCGCTGTGGAACCGGGTCACCGGGTTCGACCCGGCCGACCTGGACGCGGCGTTCGCGAGTGGCGCGGTCCGCAAGGCGACGCTGATGCGGATCACGCTGCACGCCGTCACGGCCGCCGACCACGAGGTGTTCCACCACGCGATGCTGCCCGCGTTGCGTGCCTCCCGGCTGCACGACAAACGGTTCAAGGCCATGGGCCTGACGATCGAGCAGGCCGACGAGGTACTGGCGCACATGGTCGAGTTCGCCTCGGTGCCGAGGACGAAACCGGAGCTGGAGGAGCTGCTGCACTCCCACGTCGGCGACGTGGCCGATCCCGGCATCTGGTGGGCGCTGGCGTCGTACGCGCCGCTGGTGCGGGTGCCGACCGGCGGGCCATGGTCGTACGGACCGAAGCTGTCGTTCCAGACCGCGGTGATCGAGCCGCGCGAACGGATGGCGTGCCTGGCCGAGCTGATCCGCCGCTACCTCACCGGCTTCGGGCCCGCGACCGTGCCGGACCTCAACCAGTTCACCATGCTGCCCCGCACCACGATCCGCGAAGCGCTGGAGCTGCTGGAGCTGGAACGCCACGGCGACTACTTCGACGTTGCAGGCCGGACAGTCCCGGACGAGGACACTCCGGCGCCGCCGCGGCTGATGGCGATGTGGGACAGCACACTCCTGGCCTACGCCGACCGCAGCCGGATCATTCCGCCCGAGTACCGGAAAACTGTGATCCGCAACAACGGCGACACACTGCCGACACTTCTCGTTGACGGTCACGTCGCCGGTGTTTGGCGGCCGATCGACGACGGATCCATTGAAATGACCGCGTTCCACGCCATTTCTGAGGCCCAATGGGACGGTCTGGCCGAGGAAGCGTCGGCGCTGCACAAGTTCCTCGGTGAGCGGGAAGCGCAGATCTACCGGCGTTACGCGCGGTGGTGGAGCGGCCTTCCGGCCCACGACGTTCGTATTCTGTGAATACGTCAAGATCCACAAAGGACGCCCGCTGAGTCACTATTCCCCCACCCTGCATGGAGGAAAGTTCAATGACTCGTACGAGAAAGCGCGTCCACGCGGCACTGGCCACAGGTCTGCTCGCCGCCGGCGCGATCACCCTGCTCGCCGCTTCACCCGCCACGGCCGTCGACACGGCGGCCGAGTGCGTCGACTCGCACGCCGACGAGCACTCGGCCGCGCGTGGCCTGCCCGGCAGCTCGGGTCACGACCGCAACGAGGTCTCCGAGGCCCAGGCGGCGGCGATGAACGCCGACCTGCGCGGAAGATCGCGAAGGCCAACTCGCGCGGTGAGTCAGCCGAGCTGGGCCGCGACCTCGAGTGCGCGGTCCAGCTCGCGCTGGTAGCGGCCGGGGTTCGCGGCGGCCAGTTCCCGATGCATGGCAAGGGATTCGGCGATCGCGGCCTCGGCTTCGGCACGCTCGGCTCTCAACGTGCGGATCAGCGCGTGGTCGGTGAGCGCGTCGGCCAGCAGCGCGGCGTACTCGTACGGGTCGCCGTCGTGCCGTTCCCGGTACTCGCCGACGGACTGCAGTGAGGCTGTCCAGCGCGTCGTCGTACCTGCGCGCGTACCCGGCGGCCAAGGCGAAAGTGTTGCGTGCCATGGTGATGCTGTCCGGGGTGCGCGACAGTTCGACCGCTTTCGCCGCTGCCTCAAGGGCTTCATCGTAGGCTTGGCGGCTGATCAGCACACTCGTCGTCCGACCGGCGGAACTCCAGCTCTTCGAGGTAGGCGCGTCGGGCCAGGTCGGGCCAGCCGGCCTCGTCGAACGTCTCGCCGAGATAGCCGAGAGCCGTCGGCACTGCCGACGGCTCCGGCCAGGTGTCGCGCGGTGTGTCTCGTAGTTCGTAGACGATGTCGAACTGGATGCGGATGACCCGCGCGGCCTGGGTCGGGTGTTCCCCGCCGATCTTGCGGTCCCACGCTTCCGCGCGGGTCACTCTCTCGATCACAGGCGAGTGGATATCACCTGGTTTCGTTACACGGGCTGCTTTTCCGCAAGTGCGGCCACTCCGTTGCCCGCCGGCTCGGGTGCCGGGGGTGCGACCGCGATCCGTTCCTGCATCGTGCCGCCGTCCGGGGTGCCGGCCGGCGAGGCCAGCTTGCCCAGCAGATATCCGGCGTGGCTCACGCCGAGCAGCACCAGGAACGTGTCCGAGAACGCGGGCAGCCCGCCGATACCCGCCGGGATGGCGACGGCCCGCAGCGCCGCGATGGCCTGCGCGACGTAGGCGAGCACCAGCAGGATCGTGATGATGAAGTTCTGGAACTTCGCCACGTCGATGGTCTTGCCCGCCGACGCGCCCTCCTCGACGGTCAGCATCTCCAGGAACCGCCCGGACACCTCGCCCCTGGGGTAGGCGGCCACCGACTCCGGTCGCGTCGAGCTCTTGGTGACCTTCACCGCGGCCGCGACGACCGCGGAACCGACCGAGATGCCGAGCAACGTCAGCACCTGGTTCGGCACGGTGAAGCCGAGCACGTCGGCCTGGCCCGCGGCGAACCTGCCGAACGCCATCGCGGAGATCAGCGACAGCATGACGACCGTCCACAGCATCACCTGGAGCCGGGACAGGCTGTAGCGGCCCCGCCCGTCGATGAGGATGCTCTTGATGTTCAGGCGGGCCGGGACCACCACGGCCAGCAGCACGATGATGATCGCGGACACGAGCCAAGCCCAGAACGTGGTCGCCATGAGAACCCTCCCCGTACGCCGTTGTGACGCTGTGGTGAGTACTTCGCGGCGAAGTCACCAGGCGTTATCACGGTGGGTAACGATTTGGGGGTCGATCTACCAGTGGCAGGCGGTGTCGGGCTCGCAGCACGGCGCGAGGAACCGGCACGTCGGGCAGATCCACTTGGAACCGTTGCCGTAGGGGCGCAGGTCGTCGGACTCGCACTGCGGGCACTGGGGGAGCTGCTTGCGTGGCCGGTCGGTGGTCTGGTCGGGCTTGGTCACGCGGGACACCGTACGTCAGCGCGGGAGCAGGCGCGGGTCGGCGAGGTCGTTGTTGTCGATCACCAGGTCGGCCCGTGCCGCCGGGTCGCACTTGGCGAGGTAGAGCCGCTGCCCGCCGACGTACCGATGGTTGCCAGGGTCGTCCGGATCGGACGGACTTCCGTCGCGCTGTGCCATGCGGGCGACGGACGCGGCGAAGTCGACGGCGAGGAAAATCGAGAAGTCCCAGTGGTCGACGACCTCGTCGCGGTGCAGGAAGATCCCGTCGACCAGCAGGAGCGCCGGCGGTGACACGACCTCGGCGTGGGCGTCCACATACGCGTCGGTCGCCAGGTCGTGGCTCGCGCGCCGGAACGGCCGCCCGGCGCCGAACGGCACGAGCAGGTCGGCCGTGAACCGCGCGTAGTCGAAGCTGTCCAGGAAGAAGCCGTCAGGGGAGGCCGGGCCGCGCTTCCACCGCACCGCACGCGGGTGGTGGAAGTCGTCGACCGATGCCCGCACGACCTCGCGGCCACGAGCGCGCAGCACCCCGGCCAGTTCGTCGCAGAACGTCGTCTTGCCCGCGCCGTCCACCCCGTCGACACCTACTCGTGCCAGGCCCTCGGAGGGCAGTAGGCCGGCCACCGCATGCAGCACGTCGAGTCGGGTCATGACCTCGACGATCTCACACACGGTCACCGCGATAGGCCCTATCGGATGAGACCCAGGTCTCCCCGGCATCAAGAACGCGTAAGGGCCGCCCCCAAGCCCGTAAGGACGTTGTCAGGCACCACCTGAACAGGGTGTTCCGTGCTGCACGCTTCCTGGTGTCAAAGGAAACCCTGTCGTTGAAGGGAGCGCGCCATGGCCGATCTGGCCTACGCGTTGCTGCTGATCGGAAGTTTCGTCGTGCTGGGCCTGACGGTGCGCGGACTGGAGAAGTTGTGAGCGGCACGGGGCTTGTCGCGAACGCCGTCGCAGGCGTGCTCGCGCTGTCGCTGATCGTCTATCTGTTCGTCGCGCTCATCAGGCCGGAGAAGTTCTGATGTCACCTCTCGTGGCCGGCCTCGTGCAGGTCGGCATCCTCGTCGCGGCACTGGCGGTCGTGTACCGGCCGCTCGGCGACTACATGGCGCGGGTTTTCCGTGCTGCCAGGCATTCGAAGGTAGAGCTCGCGATCTATCGGTTCGCGCGGATCGACCCGAACACCGAGCAGAAGTGGAGCACCTACGCGTACGGCGTGCTGGGCTTCTCGTTCGTCGGCATCGTGTTCCTGTATGTGCTGCAACGGGTTCAGTCCGTGCTGCCGTTCGACTTCGGCAGGGGCAACGTTTCCGAAGGCATGGCGTTCAACACGGCGATCAGCTTCGTGACGAACACGAACTGGCAGTCGTACGTGCCGGAAGCCGTCATGGGCCACACGGTCCAGATGGTCGGCCTCACGGTGCAGAACTTCGTGTCGGCCGCCGTCGGTCTCGCCGTCGCGGTCGCACTCATCAGGGGGTTTGTCAGGCATCAGACGGATCGGCTGGGCAACTTCTGGGTCGACCTCGTCCGGGGAACGCTGAGGATCCTGTTGCCGATCGCGTTCGTCGCGGCGCTGGTCCTGATCGCGTTAGGCGTGACGATGAGCCTCAAGTCCGGTGTGGACGTTGACGGCCGGACGATCGCCAATGCACCGATCGCCAGCCAGGAAGCCATCAAGGAGCTCGGCACCAACGGCGGCGGCGTGCTCAACGCCAACTCGGCGCACCCGTTCGAGAACCCGAACGAGTGGTCGAACCTGTTCGAGATCTTCCTGATCCTGCTGATCCCGGTCGCGCTGACCCGCACGTTCGGTCAACTGGTCGGCGAGAGGAAGCAGGGTCATGTGCTGCTGGGCGTCATGGCCGGCATCTGGACCGCGATGCTCGCGGTCATCTGGGGCGCGGAGACCGCGGGCATCAGGCCGTTGGAGGGCAAGGAACTCCGGTTCGGCGTCCCCGGCAGCGCGATCTTCGCCGACGCCACCACGGGCACGTCGACCGGCGCGGTCAACTCGCTGCACGACAGCTACACCGGGCTCGGTGGCGGCGGAACGTTGCTGAACATGCTGTTCGGAGAGATGACACCGGGCGGTGTCGGCACGGGCATCTACAGCATCCTGATCATGGCGATCATCGCGATGTTCCTGGCGGGACTGATGGTCGGCCGCACGCCGGAGTACCTGGGGAAGAAGCTCGGGCGGCGCGAGGTGACGGCCGCCGCGGTGACGATGCTCGCGATGCCGACCGTGCTGCTGATCGGCGCGGGGATCGCGGCGATCCTGCCGAGCACGCAGGCCGTGCTGAACAACCCCGGCTCGCACGGCCTGTCGGAGATCCTTTACGCGTACGCGTCGGCGTCGAACAACAACGGCAGCGCGTTCGCCGGCATCACCGTGACCAACGACTGGTTCCAGTCGTCTTTGGGCGTGTGCATGCTGTTCGGCCGGTTCATCCCGATCATCGCGGTGCTGGCGCTCGCCGGATCCCTTGCGGCGCAGAAGAAGGTGCCGGTCACGGCGGGCACGCTGCCCACCACCGGGCCGCTCTTCGCATCGCTGCTGACCGGCGCGATCGTGCTGGTCGCCGCGCTGACGTTCGTTCCCGCACTCGCTCTCGGTCCCATCGCGGAGGCCTTGCTGTGACCACCACACTCGACAAGCCCGTCGCGCCGAAGCAGCAGGCGGTCGCCAGGGGACACCTGGCCGGCGCCGTGCCCGAGGCGTTCCGCAAGCTCCACCCGCGCCACCAGCTGCGCAACCCGGTCATGTTCGTCGTCTGGGCCGGTTCGGTGCTGGTCACGGTCTTCGCCATCACCGACCCGAGCGTGTTCACCATCGCGGTGACGCTGTGGCTGTGGTTCACCGTGCTGTTCGCGAACCTCGCCGAGGCCGTCGCGGAAGGCCGGGGCAAGGCGCAGGCCGACTCGTTGCGCAGGACCAAGACGGACGCGGTCGCACGGCTCGTCAACGGCGACGTCGTGGCGGGTACCGACCTCAAGATCGGTGACCTGGTCGTGGTCGAGGCCGGTGAGATCATCCCCGGTGACGGCGACGTGGTCGAAGGCATCGCCACGGTGGACGAGTCGGCCATCACCGGCGAGTCCGCGCCGGTGATCCGTGAGTCCGGCGGCGACCGGTGCGCGGTCACGGGTGGTACGACCGTGCTGTCCGACCGGATCGTCGTGAAGATCACGACCAAGCCCGGTGAGTCCTTCGTGGACCGGATGATCGCGCTGGTCGAAGGCGCGGAACGGCAGAAGACGCCGAACGAGGTCGCGCTGACCATCCTGCTGTCCACGCTCACGATCATCTTCCTGCTGGCAGTGGTCGCGTTGCAGCCGTTCGCGATCTACTCCGGCGGAGAGCAGTCGGTCGTCGTGCTCACGGCTCTGCTGGTGTGCCTGATCCCCACCACGATCGGCGCGCTGCTGTCCGCGATCGGCATCGCGGGCATGGACCGGCTGGTGCAGCGCAACGTGCTCGCGATGTCCGGCAAGGCCGTCGAGGCGGCGGGCGACATCGACGTGCTGCTGCTGGACAAGACCGGCACCATCACGTGGGGTAACCGGCGTGCCACCGAGTTCATCCCCGTCAACGGCACGTCCCACGACGAACTGGTCGCGGCAGCACGGCTGGCGAGCCTTGCCGACGGCACGCCGGAGGGCCGCAGCGTGCTCGAACTGGCGGGTGGTGAACCCGCGAGCGAGTACGAGAAGACCGGCGAGTTCGTGCCGTTCACCGCGCAGACCCGGATGTCCGGCATCGACCTCGGTGACCGGATCATCCGCAAGGGTGCGGCGTCGGCGTTCGGGCTGAGTGACACGGCCCGCGAGGTCGTGGACGAGATCAGCGCGCAGGGCGGCACACCGCTCGTCGTTGCGGTGGACGGAAAGGTCCTCGGCATCATCCGGCTTTCAGACGTCGTGAAGCCCGGTATGAAGGAACGCTTCGCGGAGTTGCGCGCGATGGGCATCCGCACGGTCATGGTCACCGGCGACAACCCGTTGACCGCTCGCGCCATCGCTTCGGAGGCGGGCGTCGACGACTTCCTCGCCGAGGCCAAGCCCGAGGACAAGATGGCCCTGATCCGCAAGGAGCAGGAGGGCGGTCGTCTGGTCGCGATGACCGGTGACGGCACCAACGACGCGCCCGCGCTCGCGCAGTCCGACGTCGGCGTCGCGATGAACACCGGCACGTCGGCCGCGAAGGAGGCCGGCAACATGGTCGACCTCGACTCGGACCCGACGAAGCTCATCGAGATCGTGGAGATCGGCAAACAGCTGCTGATCACGCGTGGTGCGCTGACCACGTTCTCCGTGGCGAACGACCTGGCGAAGTACTTCGCGATCCTGCCCGCGATGTTCGCGGCGATCTACCCGGCGCTGGGCCAGCTCAACGTCATGCGCCTGGCCACCCCGCAGTCGGCGATCCTGTCGGCGGTGATCTTCAACGCGCTGGTCATCGTGGCGCTGATCCCGTTGGCGCTCAAGGGCGTGCGGTACCGGCCGTCCAGTGCGTCGGCGCTGCTGCGGCGCAACCTGCTGATCTACGGCCTCGGCGGCATCGTGACGCCGTTCGCCGGGATCTGGCTGATCGACCTGCTCGTGCGACTCATCCCCGGGATCGGCTGACATGGACAACTTTCTCAAGCAGTCATGGGCGGGACTTCGGATCCTGCTCGCACTGACGATCGTGCTGCGGTGTGCTCTACCCGACGGCGGTGTGGGGCGTGTCCCGCATCCCCGGCCTGTACGCCAACGCCGAGGCTACGGACACCACGCTCGTGGCGGTCGTGCGTGAGGGCGACCAGTACTTCCAGCCGCGCCCGTCCGCCGCGACGCTGCCCGCCTCGGGTGGCTCGAACAAGGGCGAGCTGAATGACGACTACACCTTGGTGATCGAAGAGCGCCGCGACTGCTGTGGCGCAACGTGAAGGCGTGCCGGAGGACCAGGTGCCGCAGGACGCGGTCACCGCGTCGGCGTCCGGCATCGACCCGCACATCAGCCCGGAGTACGCGGCGCTGCAGGTGCCCCGTGTGGCTCGCGCGTCCGGGCTTTCCGTGGAGAAGGTGCGCGAGCTGGTGTCGGCCAGCACCGGCGGCACCTTCACCACCACCGTCAACGTGACGGCGTTGAACCGTGCCATCGACGCTGTCGCCTGACGGTCGCCGGGGTGAGCTGAGGATCTACCTCGGCGCCGCTCCCGGCGTCGGCAAGACCTTCGCCATGCTCGGCGAGGCCCACCGGCGCCGGGAGCGTGGCACCACCGTGGTCATCGGGCTCGTCGAGACCCATGGCCGGGAGAAGACCGCGGTGCTGCTCGAAGGCCTGGAAGTGCTGCCGCGCAAGATGATGCGGCATCGTGATCTCGAAGTCTCCGAGATGGACGTGGACGCGATCCTCGCGCTGGCGCCGGAGGTCGCGGTCGTCGACGAGCTCGCGCACACCAACGCGCCGGGCTCGCGCAACGAGAAGCGGTGGCAGGACGTCGAGGAACTGCTCGACGCGGGCATCGACGTGCTCTCCACCGTGAACGTCCAGCACCTGGAGTCGTTGAACGACGTCGTGGAGCGGATCACCGGTGCGCGGCAACGGGAAACCGTGCCGGACGAGGTGGTCCGCCGCGCCGAACAGGTCGAGCTCGTCGACATCACGCCCGAAGCGCTGCGGCGCAGGCTGGCGCACGGCAACGTCTACCAGGCGCATCGGATCGACGCGGCGCTGGGCAACTACTTCCGGCTCGGGAACCTGACGGCGTTGCGCGAGCTGGCGTTGCTGTGGGTTGCGGACCAGGTCGACGTGGCGCTGCAGCGGTACCGCAGCGAGAAGGAGATCACCGACACCTGGGAGACCAGGGAACGGGTGGTCACCGCGATCACCGGCGGCCCGGAGAGCGAGACGCTGATCCGGCGGGCCCGGCGGATCGCGGTCCGGGCGGGCGCGGAACTCCTCGTCGTGCACGTGATGCGCGGCGACGGGCTGACCGGCGTGACGCCCGAGCACATCGCGCGGTCCCGCAAGATCACCGAGGACGTCGGTGCCGCGTTCCACTCGGTCGTGGGCGATGACGTCCCGACGGCCTTGCTGGAGTTCGCACGAGGAGTGAACGCCACACAGCTCGTGCTGGGTACCTCGCGACGGTCACGGCTCGCGCGGTCGTTCGACGAGGGCATCGGCGCCGCCGTCGTGCAGGAGTCCGGCGCGATCGACGTGCACATGGTGACCCACGACGAGGCTCGCCGTGGGCTGCGCTGGAAGTTCGCCGCCGAACCGCTCTCCGGCCGCCGCAAGCTGATCGGGTGGGGCCTGTCGCTGGTGCTGCCCTGGGTGGTCACCGCGCTCGGAATGCTTTGGCGCGACGAGGTCGACTACTCGACGGACCTGGTGGCGTTCCTGCTCGTCACGTCCGTCGTGGCGATCGCGGGAGGGCTCGGGCCCGCGTTGTTCTGCGCGGTCATCGGCGCCGGGCTGCTGAACTACTTCTTCACCGAGCCCTACTACAGCCTCGCGGTGAACTCGCCGGAGAACGTGATCACGTTGGTGGCCATGGTGGTCGTGGCGACCGTGGTGGCGCTGACGGTCGACCGGGCGGCCAGGCTGGGGGAGCAGGGCGCGCGGGCGCGGACCGAGGCGGCGTTGCTGGCCTCCTATGCGCGCACGGTGCTGACCTCGCCGTTCCCGCTGGCCCGGTTGCTGGAGAAGATCCGGGAGAACTTCGGCCTGGAGTCGGTGGCGCTGCTGGAACGCCGGGGCAACGGCTGGGAACGCGTCGCCTGCGTCGGCCCGCGGCCGTGCGACGACCCCGACGAGGCCGACGCGGACGTGATGGTCACGTCCGACATCCACCTGGCGCTGAGGGGCCGGGTGCTGCCCGCGAGCGACCAGCGGGTGCTGGAGGCCGCGGCGGGGCAGGCGCTGATGGCGTTGCGGCAGCAGCGGATGGCCGACGAGGCACGGGACGCGCAGCGCAAGGTCGAGACGACCGAGCTGCGCACGGCGTTGCTTTCCGCGGTGGGGCACGACCTGCGGACGCCGTTGACGTCGATCAAGGCCGCGATCGGCAGCCTGCGCGACGACACGCTGCCACTGTCCTCACAGGACGTTCTGGAGCTGATGGCGACGGTCGAGGAGTCCGCCGACCGGCTGACCGGACTCGTCGACAACCTGCTGGATTCCTCCCGGCTGGCAACGGGTTCGGTCGAGCCGGTGTTGCGGCCGGTCAGCTACTACGAGGCGGTGGCCCGGGCGTTGGCGGGCGTCGAGGAGCGGCACGTCGTGTCCGTGACGGTCGACGAGCATCTGCCGCAGGTGCTCGCGGATCTCGGCCTGCTGGAACGAGTGGTCGCGAACGTGGTGGACAACGCACTGCGCCACGGTCGTTCGAACCCGCTTGGTCCGGTCGCGATCAGGGCCAGCGCACACGGTCCCCGCGTCGAGCTACGGGTGGTCGATCACGGGAAGGGCCTGCCGAAGAAGTCCGGCAGCAAGGTTTTCGCGCCGTTCCAGCGACTCGGCGACCGTGACGCCACACCGGGCGTCGGGCTGGGGCTGAGCGTCGCGAAGGGCTTCACCGACCGCCATGGGCGGTGAGATCAGCGCGGAAGACACACCGGGTGGCGGGCTCACCATCGTGATCTCGCTACCCGCCTACGAAGAGAGCTCGCGATGACGTCAGTGCTGGTGGTCGACGACGAACCACAGATCGTCCGCGCGCTGAGGATCAACCTCAGCGCGCGGGGCTACCACGTGATGACGGCCTACGACGGCAGATCCGCGCTGAGCGTGGCGGTCGAGGGCAAACCCGACGTGGTCGTGCTCGACCTCGGACTGCCGGACATCGACGGCGTGGACGTGATCGCCGGGCTGCGTGGCTGGTCGACGATCCCGATCATCGTGCTCTCGGCCCGCACGGACTCGTCGGCGAAGGTCGAGGCGCTGGACGCGGGCGCTGACGACTACGTGACCAAGCCGTTCGGGATGGACGAGCTGCTGGCCAGGCTGCGGGCGGCGGTCCGGCGCGGGCTGACGCGCGACGTGGGTGATCCGGTGGTCGAGACGTCGTCGTTCGTGGTGGACCTGGCGGCGAAGAAGGTACGCCGCGGCGACCACGAGGTGCATCTGACCCCCACGGAGTGGGGCCTGGTGGAGGTCCTGGCGCGCAATCCCGGGCGGCTGGTGTCGCAGAAACAGCTGCTGCAGGAGGTGTGGGGGCCGATGCACGTCAACGAGTCCCAGTACCTGCGCGTCTACTTCGCCCAGCTGCGGCGCAAACTGGAGGCCGATCCCGCGCATCCCCGGCACCTGATCACCGAACCGGGGATGGGCTACCGCTTCGAGCTCGGCTAGTCCCGCCCCCGAACTCCCCTCCTGCTGTTTTGGAGCGAAAAGCACGTTCGCACCATCGAGTCCTCCGGAGCGACTTGGGTGGCGGACTCAGGTGCGGGGAGGGCTCAGGCTGAGTCGCGGATGATCAGCTCGGTGGGCAGGATCAGCGACGTCGGCTGTTCGCCGTTGATCAGGCGGACGAGCATGCGGGTCATCTCGCGGCCGAGCGCGTCGATGGGCTGGCGGACCGTGGTCAGGGCGGGCTGGGTGTGCTGCGCGGTGACGATGTCGTTGAAACCGACGACGGCGACGTCACCGGGCACGGACCGGCCGCGTTCCCGCAGCACGCCGAGCGCACCGGCCGCCATCGCGTCCGAGGCGACGAACACCGCGTCCAGGTCGGGGTGCTCGTCGAGCAGCAGCTTCATTCCCGCCACGCCGCTGTCCTCGCTGAAGTCGCCGTGCGCGACGCGCTGGTCGCTCAGGCCGGCGAGCACGACGGCCTCGCGGTAGCCCATGTGGCGGGCGACGCCGGCGTGGGTGTCGAGCTGGCCGGTGATGGTGGCGATGTTGCGCCGGCCGAGGGAGATCAGGTATTCGCAGGCCAGCCGGGCGCCGCCGCGGTTGTCCGCGTCGACGTACCACTGCGGCGTGTGGTCGAGCGACCGGCCGCCGTGCACCACCGGCACGCCGCTCGTCTCGGCCATGTTGGACAGCGGGTCGTTCTCCTTGAGCGCCAGCAGCATGACGCCGTCCGCGCCGCGTGACTGCAGTATGCGGGCGAAGCGGGCCCGGCCACGTTCGGAGGCGGCCAGCACCAGCAGCAGTTCGAGGTCGGTCTCCTCGATCACCGCGTTGACGCCCGAGATGACCTGGGCGAAGAACTGGTTGGCGAACAGCGCAGGGTCGTCGCTGGAGATCGCGAGCACGACCGCGCCCCTGCGCTGCATCGCGAGCGACCGGGCCATCGTGTTCGGGACGTATCCCAGCTCGGCGATGGCCTTCTCGACCGCCTCACGGGACTTCTTGCTGACGTGCTTGGCGTTGTTGATGACCCGGGACACGGTTCCGGTGGAGACACCTGAGCGTTGTGCCACCTCTTCGAGGGTGGGCGGCCGAGTCGTCATGTCTGCACCATAGCAAGTCTGTAAGCGCTCACAGGCCGTTCTGCCGGATCACTCGCGCGTACCAGCGGGCGCTGTCCTTGAGCGTGCGACGTTGGGTGGCGTAGTCGACGTGCACGAGGCCGAACCGCTGGGCGTAGCCGTAGGACCACTCGAAGTTGTCCAGCAGTGACCAGGCGAAGTAGCCCTTCAGCGGCACTCCGTGTGACACGGCCTCCGCACACGCGCGGACGTGCCCTTCGAGGTACGCGACGCGTGCGGTGTCGTGCACCTCGTCGTCGAAGGCGGCACCGTTCTCCGTGATGTACAACGGGATCGCGGGGTAGTCGCGTTCGAGGCGGAGCAGCAGGTCGAGCAGGCCGCGTGCGTCGATCTCCCAGCCGATCGCGGTGCGCTGCCTGCCGCCGTCGACCTGCCGCACGTGCTCCGAGCCGACGTACGCCGACACGGTGGGAACTCCCCCATGCCCGACGAGCATGGGGGAGTAGTAGTTGACGCCGAGGAAGTCGAGCGGCGCGGCGATCGTCTTGAGGTCGCCGTCCTGGACGTGGTCGGTCCCGGTGATCGGCGCGAGGTCCGCCAGCACGTCGTCGGGGTAAGCGGCGAGCAGCAGCGGGTCGAGGAAGATCCGGTTCTGCATCCCGTCGATCCGCCGCGCCGCGTCGAGATCGGCGGCGGCAGAGGAGGCCGGGGTGACGTGGGTGAGGTTGAGCGTGATGCCGACCCGCGCGTCGGGCATCGCCCGTGCGGCCAGACCGTGGCCGAGCATCAGGTGGTGTGCGGCCCGGACCGCGGCGGCGGGCTCACGACGGCCGGGTGCGTGCCGTCCGGTGGCGTAGCCGAGGAACGCCGAGCACCACGGCTCGTTCATCGTCGTCCAGTGCGTGACGCGGTCGGCCAGCGCCTCGTGCACGATGGCCGCGTACTCGGCGAAACGCAGCGCGGTGTCGCGCTCCGGCCAGCCGCCCGCGTCCTCCAGCGGCTGCGGGAGATCCCAGTGGTACAGCGTCGGCCAGGGCTGGATGCCCTGTGCCAGCAGCGTGTCGACGAGCCGCCGGTAGAAGTCGAGACCGCGCTGGTCGACCGCGCCGGAACCGAGTGGCTGCACCCGTGGCCAGGCAACGGAGAACCGGTAGGCGCCCAGGCCCAGCTCGGACATGATCCCGACGTCCTCGCGGTACCGGTGGTAGTGGTCGGCCGCGACGTCACCGGTGTCGCCGTTGTCCACCTTGCCAGGGGTTGCGCAGAACGTGTCCCAGATGGACGGTCCGCGACCGTCCTCCGTGGTCGCGCCCTCGATCTGGTAGCTGGAAGTGGCCGCGCCCCAGAGGAAACCGGGTTCGAAAGTCATGCCTTGACAGCCCCTTCCATGATGCCGCCGATGATCTGGCGACCGAACGCGATGAACACCAGCAGGAGCGGAACCGTGGCGACCAGCGCGCCGGTGAACATGAGGGTGTAGTCGGTGTAGTAGGTCGTGGAGAGCTGGCTCAACGAGAACTGCACCGTCGGGTTGTCGGCCTCCAGCACGGCGAGCGGCCAGAGGAACTCGTTCCAGGTCCCCATGAACGTGAACAGGCCGAGCACCGCCGCGCCGGGACGCAACGCGGGCAGCACGACGGTCCAGAAGATCCGGAACGTGCTGCAGCCGTCGATGCGCGCGGCCTCGATCAGCTCGTCCGGGATGGCCTGGTCGGCGTACTGGCGCATCAGGAAGACGCCGAACGCGGACACCAGCAACGGGACGATGATCGCTTCCATCCGGTTCTGCCAGCCGAGCTCCACCATGATCATGTAGAGCGGGATGATGCCCATCTGGACCGGGATCATCATGGTGGCCAGGATGACCAGCAGCAGCGCGTTGCGGCCGCGGAACTTCAGTTTGGCGAAGGCGAACCCGGCGAGCGAGGAGAAGAACACGACGGCCACGGTCACCACGACCGACGACAGCGCCGAGTTCATCAGTCCCAGCAGGAAGTTCGCGTCCGAAGCCTGGAAGAGCCGAACGACGTTCTCGCCGAGGTTCGGGCCCGGCAGCAGCGGCGGTGGCCAGTCGCCGACGACGTCGTTGGAGCGGGTGGCGACGACGAAGAGCCAGTACAGCGGGAACGCCGAGAGCGCGATGCCCGCGATGAGGGTGCCGTAGACGAGCGGCTGGGAGTTGCGCACGGCTACCTCGTCCTTCGCGTGATGAGGAAGTTGACGACCGCGAGCAGCGTGATCAGCAGGAAGATCATCCAGGCGACGGCGGAGCCGTACCCGTAGTCGAAGTCGCGGAAGGCCTTCTCGAACATGTACATCGACAGCGTCTGGAACTGCCGCAGGCTGCCGCCGGAGATCGCGAAGGAGCCCTGGCCGAAGATCAGCGGCTCGGTGAACAGCTGCATGCCCGCGATCGTCGAGACGATCACCGTGAAGATGACGGCCGGCCGGATCATCGGCATGGTGATGCTCCAGAACTGCCGGACCTTCGAGGCGCCGTCGACGGTCGCCGCCTCGTACAGGTCGCGCGGGATCGACTGCATCGCGGCGAGGTAGATCAGCGCGTTGTAGCCGGTCCAGCGCCAGTTGACCATGGTGGCGATCGCGATCCAGGACGACCACTTGTCCGCGCGCCAGTCGACCGGCTCGATGCTGACGAGCCCGAGCAGGCCGTTCACCATGCCCGCGTCACGGTCGAAGATCTGGCTGAACACGATGCCGACCGCCGCCACCGAGGTGACGATCGGCACCAGCACGCCCATCCGCAGGAACGTGAGACCGCGCAGCTTCTGGTTGAGCAGGCTCGCGAGGACCAGCGCGAACAGCAGCTGCGGCACGGTCGCCAGCACGAGCATGCCCACGGTGTTGAGCGACCGCGTTCCAGAAATCGGGGTCCGCGAACAGGGTCGCGTAGTTGTCGAGGCCGACGAACCCGCCCGCGCCGCTGATATCCCACTCGTGCAACGACACCCAGGCCGTGTAGCCGAGCGGGAACAGCCCGAAGACCGCGAAGATCACGAAGAACGGCGCGATGAACAGGTACGGCGACCAGGCCGTGTCGATTCGGGAGAACCGGTCCCGCGGCCGCCGCCGCGATGGCGGGACCGGCTCCGTGGCGCCCTTTGTCCTGGTACGGGGCGCCAGGTCCACCGACATCACTTCACCAGGCGCTTGGCGTCGTCGACGGCCTTGCTCCAGGCCTCGTCGGGCTGGAGCTTGCCCTGCTCGACGGCCAGCAGCGCGTTGCCGACCCGGTCGCCGATCGCAGGTTGTCGGGGCCGAGGTAGACCGGCTTGAGCGCCTTGACGCTCTCGCCGAAGATCCTTCCGACCGGCGCGTTGCTGAAGTAGGAGTTCGTGAACCCCTGCACGGCCGGGTCGTCGATGGCCTGCGGCGAGGACGGGAAGTTGTTCTTCGACTTGAACGCGGCGGTCTGGCCCTTGGCGCTGGTCAGGAACTTCACCAGCTCCGCGGCTTCCTGCTGGTGTTGCTCTGGGTGGGCACCGCGAGGAAGGAACCGCCGCGCACGGCACCGTTTCCGGGCACGCGGGTGACGTCCCACTTACCGGCGTTCTCCGGGCCGGACTGCTTCTCGATCGTGCCGAGCATCCACGAAGGACAGGGGATCGTCGCGAACGTCCCGTTCTTGAACCCCGCGTTCCACTGCGGGCTCCACTGCTCGAGGTTGGCCGACAGCCCGGCCCGCGTCATCTCGATGACCTGGTCCCAGGACTTCCTGACACCGGGGTTGCTGTCGATGACGAGCTTGTTGGACGTGTCGTAGTACGTGTGGTCACCCTGCTGCATCAGGATGTTCTGGTACAGGCTGCCCGAGGCGTCGTAGAACCCCGCGCCCGTGCCCGCATCCTTGAACCTCTTGCCGGTCGCCAGGTAGCTCTCCCAGCTGGGCCACAGCTTCCCGACCTCCTCGCGGTCGGTAGGCAGGCCTGCCTTGGCGAACAGGTCGGTGCGGTAACACATGCCCTGCGCGCCGACGTCCGTGCCGAGCCCGATCACCTTGCCACCGTCCGAAGTGGACGCCTGCTGCCACTTCCACGGCAGGAAGTTGCCCTTGAGCTCGCCCGCGCCGTGGTCGAGCAGGTTCACGAACTGGTCGGGCTTCGCGATGAACTGCGAGAGGATGCCCTCCTCGATCGCGACGACGTCGCCCGCGCCCTTCCCGGTGGCGAGCCACTGCTGCAGCTTGGGCAGGTAGTCGCCCAGCTTGCCGATGTTCTCCTCCTTGATGGTGACGCCGGGATGGCTCGCCTCGTACTCCTTGTACAGCTCCTGCGTAGCCGAACTGGCTGAAGGTCTTGACGACCAGGGTGGTCTGTCCCGATGCGGCGGGCTCAGTGCCGCACGCCGTCGCCACCAATGCGCTGAGCAGGGTTGTGGCGAGCAACGCCCGCCTCGGTCGAACACCCATCAAAACCTCCAGTTGGCGGATGGTCCGCAAGCGGTAACACCTGAATTCGGGGCGCTTGGCGGGCCATGAAACACCGTTCACCTGCTGCGACGCTGCGGCGAGTGCCGGTGGGTGCGCTGACGGATCGGGGGAAACTGTTAGCGCTTACAGGACTGTAACCACGCCGCCATCCCGATGTGAAGAGGTAAGCCGCATCACAGTTCGGTGACGCCGGACCGTTGACATGTGCGGCCGCACGGGTGACCATTCGGCCCGACGCTGCGGTACGCCGGGAGACCTTCGACCCGAGAGGGCTCCGGTATGTCCGTGAAGACCAGGCTGGCAGCTGCCGGCCTACCGCTCCTGCTCATCGCCGGTGTCGCGCCTGCCGCGACCGCCGCCGCCGGCTACGAACGCGTGCTCAACGGCACGTTCGACAGCGTGAAGACTCCTTGGTGGAGCAGCGGGAACACGCCGTCGCGAGTGGAGTCGGGCGGCTCTGCGCCGACGTCCCGGCCGGCACCGTGAACCCCTGGCAGTCGATGATCGGCCAGAACGACGTGCCGCTGGAGGCCGGTCAGCCCTACACGCTCGCGGTTCACCGCCACGGCCACGAAGAACGTCACGGTCCGCGCGACGGTCCAGCTCGCCGCCCCGCCGAGCACGACGATGATCAACAAGACCGGCCGCGCTGACCAGCACTCCGCAAGACCTTCGAGTTCACCGGAACGTCCACCGTGGCCACCGTGCACGGGCAGGTCGCGTTCCAGGCCGGTGGTGCGGCGGAGGCCTACACGCTGTGCCTTGACGACGTGTCGCTGACCGGCGGCGCGATCCCGCCGGGCGGTGGCTGGGACTACGGCTCGCCGGTGCGGATGAACCAGCACGGCTACCCGGCCGTCGGGTACCAAGCGCGCGTCCATCGTCGACGCAGCCACCGCGGCCGTTGCCGTGGCAGCTGCGTGACGCGGCCGGCGGGTCGTCGCCAGCGGGACAAACGCAGGTCAAGGGCGATGACGCGATGACCGCGCGACCACGTGCACATCGCCGACTTCACGTCGTTCCGCAAGATTGGAAGCGGTTACACGCTCGCGGTCGGGGGACGCAGGTCAGCTACCCGTTCGACATCGCGCCAAGCCCTACGACAGCCTGCGCCGGGACGCGCTGGCGTACTTCTACCACAACCGCAGCGGTATCCCGATCGAGGCGAAGTACGTCGGCGACGCCTATGCGCGGCCCGCCGGGCACGTCGGCGTCGCGCCCAACAAGGGCGACATCTCGGTGCCCTGCCTGCCCGGTGTCTGCGACTACTCGCTCGACGTCCAGCGGCGGTTGGTACGACGCCGGTGACCACGGCAAGTACGTGGTGAACGGCGCGCTCGCCGCGTGGCAGCTGATGGACCTCTACGAGCGTTCCTTCTACCGCCTGGACTTCGAGGGCCTGCGGGACGGTCTGCTGGCGATCCCCGAGCAGGGCAACCGGGTGCCCGACGTGCTCGACGAGGCGCGCTGGGAGGTGGAGTTCCTGCTGAAGATGCAGGTACCCGCCGGGAAACCGCTGGCCGGGATGGCGCACCACAAGATCCACGACCTGGCGTGGACCGCGCACCCGATGCTGCCGCACAACGACTCCCAGCCCCGGTACCTGCACGCGCCGTCGACCGCCGCCACGCTGAACCTGGCCGCAGCGGGCGCGCAGTGCGCACGAATCTGGGCCCTGTGGGACCCGGCGTTCGCGAACGTTGCCTGACCGCGGCCGAGACCGCGTGGCGGGCCGCACTGGCCAACCCCGACAGGTTCGCTCCACGCGAGGACAGTGTCGGCGGCGGCCCGTACGACGACACGAATGTCAGCGACGAATTCTCCTGGGCGGCCGCCGAGCTCTACGCGTCCACCGGCGAACGCGAGTATCTCGACCGCGTGACCACGAAGCTCACCCCGGCCGGATTCTCCTGGAAGGACACAGGTGCGCTGGCCGACCTGACCATCGTCCGGTTGCCGCTGAAGTTCCCGCTCGACCGCGTGGTCGGGGCTCACGCACCGCGTGCTGCAGGTCGCCGACGGCTATGTGCGCGACCAGAAGTCGCAGGGTTACCCGAATCCGTCCAAGCCTGGCGACGGTGCCTACGCCTGGGGTTCGACCAGCGCCACCACGAACGCGGCGATGATCATGGCGACGGCCTACGACATCAGCTTCAAGCGCGAGTACCGCGACGCCGTGCTGGAGTCGATGGACTACCTGCTCGGCCGCAACGGCCTGAACCAGTCGTTCGTCAGCGGCTACGGCGAGCGGGCCAGCCACGAACCAGCACCACCGGCACTGGGCGCACCAGCTCGACGCGAAGCTGCCCAACCCGCCCGCCAGGCTCGCTCGCCGGTGGGCCCGAACTCGGGCCTTCAAGACCCCGTGGCGCAACAGAACCTGCCCGGCTGCGCGCCGGCCAAGTGCTACATCGACGAGATCGGGTCCTGGTCCACGAACGAGGTGGCGATCAACTGGAACTCGTCCCTCGCGTGGATCGCGGCGTTCGCCGACACCCGCTGAAAGAACTCCCGCCACGGCACCGCTCCGTTGCGCGGTGCGGTGCCGTGGCGGGCGAAAGGAAGCAGCCCGACCGAAAGGGGATCCACAATGCGGTGGATTGTCCGTCTCACGACGGCCCTCTGATCCTTTCCCTGCTACCCGCCTCGCCCGCGACCGCGGCCAGCCCCATCGACCTGACCAGTGGTTTCTACGTCAACCCCAACTCGTTGCCCGCCACCTGGGCCCGGAACAACCCCGGTGACTCCCGTGCCGCGCGCATCCAGTCGTCCATCGGCTCCAAGCCGATCGCCCGCTGGTTCGGCAACGACAGCAACATCGGCTCCACCGTCGCGAGCTACACCGGCGCGGCCGACGGCCAGCGACAAGCTGCCGGTGCTCGTCGCGTACAACCTCCCCGGCCGAGACGCCTGTGGCGGACATTCAGGTGGCGGCGCAGGCAGCGTCGGCCGCGTACCGGACCTGGATCTCCTCGTTCGCGGCCGGGATCGGCACCAAACCCGCGGTGGTCGTCATCGAGCCGGACGCGCTCGGCGACTTCGCGTGCATGACCCAGGCCCAGATCGACGAACGGCTTGGCATGCTGGTCTACGCCACCCAGATGTTCCAGCAGAAGTCGCCGAACACCTACGCCTATCTCGACGGCGGCAACGCAGGGTGGGTCGCGGCGGGCACCATGGCGAGCAGGCTGAACTCCGCGGGCGTGCGCAACGTCCGCGGCTTCTCGGTCAACGTGTCGAACTACTACACCACGAGCCAGTCGACGAGCTACGCCAACTCGGTCGTCGGCACCCTCGGCTTCACGGCCAGGTTCGTGGTCGACACGAGCCGCAACGCCAACGGTCCAACGGTCAGTGGTGCAACCCCGCCGGTCGCAAGCTCGGGGTCACCGCCCAGGTGGGTGGTGGCGCGGAGATGTTGTTGTGGGTCAAGACTCCTGGTGTGTCGGACGGGAACTGCGGTATCGCCCCCAACACCCCGGCCGGTCAGTTCAACCCTGACCTCGCCACCCGTTTGATCGACGGAACCTGATCGACGAAGGGCGCTTTCGTCCACCTCAGGTGGACGAAAGCGCCCTTCGTCGTTGACGGAAGGGGTGTGAGAGCGCTTCCATGAAGGTCCCTGCCGAACGATAGTGACAGAGAGGTCATCATCGTGGCTCGAAAAATCAGGTACGCCCTGCTGGGATTCCTGCTGGTCGTACCGTTGTCCGGGGTCGCGCAAGCCGCGGTCCCACCGACCCCGCCAGGCTGGTCCCTCGCCTGGTCGGACGACTTCAACGGCCCGAACAACACCGCGCCGAACGCCAACAACTGGATCGTCGACACCGGCCACGGCTATCCCGGCGGCCCCGGCAACTGGGGCACCGGCGAGATCCAGCGCTACACCAACGACCGCAACAACCTGCGCCTGGACGGCACCGGCAACCTGCGGATCATCCCGTGGCGCGCCGCGAACGGCGAATGGACCTCGGCGCGCGTCGAGACCCGCCGGTCGAACTTCAAGGCGCCCGCGGGAGGTGTGCTGCGCATCGAGGGCCGCATCCAGATGCCGAACATCACCGGAGCCGGTGCGCTGGGCTACTGGCCGGCGTTCTGGGCGTTGGGTGCGCCGTACCGCGGCAACTACTGGAACTGGCCGGGCATCGGCGAGTTCGACATCATGGAGAACGTCAACGGCGTCAACAGCGTCTGGGGCGTGCTGCACTGCGGTGTGAACCCCGGCGGGCCGTGCAACGAGACGAACGGACTCGGTGCGTCGCGGGCGTGTCCGGGCAGCCAGTGCCCCGGCAACTTCCACACCTACCGCTTCGAGTGGGACCGTTCGGTCAGCCCGAACCAGTTGCGCTGGTACGTCGACGGTCAGCAGTACCACGTGGTGCGGCAGAACCAGATGGACGCCGCGTCGTGGAACAACATGACCTCGCACCAGGGCTACTTCATCCTGCTGAACGTGGCGATGGGCGGCGCGTTCCCCAACGGCGTGGCCGGCCGCGCGACCCCGACGCCGGAGACGACGCCGGGCCGTTCGATGGCCGTGGACTACGTGGCGGTGTGGACCCGGCCGTAACTGCGGTTCACCCCAGTTCATGACGGTGGTTTGCCCCACTGCCCCACCTCTCCCGGATCTGTAGCGTGGTCATCAGACACTCTTCGGGGGAAGGTGGAGCAGTGGGGGATCTGGCGCGCCGGGACATGTTGTCCTGGCTGGCCAAGGGCACGGTCGGAGCGGTCGTCCTGGGATCGATGGGACAACCTGCCGCGGCCGACACGTCTGCGGCTTTCGGAGTGACGGCGCTGGTGGGCGCCACGCTCATCGACGGCACCGGCAGGCCACCGTGCGGAACGCGACGGTGGTGCTGGCCGGAGACCGGATCATCGTCGCCGGCGCACACCGTGAGGTGCCTCGTGGTGTGCGCGCGGTCGACCTCGCCGGGAACTACGTGGTCCCTGGCCTGTGGGACCTGCACACCCACGCGACTGGTGGGGCAAGCACGCGGGACGGATCGAACGGGTCGCCGTCGGCACCCACGACCGGGCACGGGCGGGCCGGCTGTTCGCCTCGATGAAGGCGCGCGGGGCGTGGCCGCCGCCACGGTGCCCGTCAGGATCGCGTCAAGGTCGGGACCCTGGTTGTCAGGGTCTCGTCCGGGTGCTGGGAAAGCGACTTCGTGAGGCGTGCACTTGAGCCATGACACTCGCGGAGTTGCTCCCCAGCATCGGATGCGCCACCGAGCCGCTGCTGGAAGAGGGAATCTGGCCGGACGGAACGAGTCTGGCCTCGGGTGACCTCGTCATCGGTGGAGTCCCGGCAACCCGACTCGCCGCCAGTTTCGGCACCCCGTGCCAGATCCTGGACGAGACGACGGTGCGTTCACGCGCACGGGACTACGTGAGGGCCTTGCCCGAGGCGGAGGTCGTGTTCGCGGGCAAGTCGTTGCCCTGCCCCGAGGTCTACCGCTGGATGGCATCCGAGGGCCTGTCCCTGGACGTGTCCTCGGCCGGCGAACTCGCCCTGGCCCGCGCCGCCGGTTTCCCCGCGAAACGGATCATCATGCACGGCAACGTGAAGACCGCCGAGGACCTGAAGGCGGCGCTGGAGTACGGCGTCTCGCGGATTGTCGTCGACTCGTTCGACGAGATCGCCCAGCTCGGCGCGCTGGCGACGCACGGCCAGGAGGTCATGATCCGGGTGACGCCGGGCGTGGACGCCCACACCCACGCGGCGATCGCGACCGGTCTGGAGGATCAGAAGTTCGGCTTCTCGCTGGCTTCCGGCGCCGCGATGGAAGCGATCCTGCGCGTTGTCGAACAGCCGTCGCTGCGACTCGTAGGCCTGCACTGCCACATTGGGTCGCAGGTGCGGCACGTGGCGTCCTACGAGGAGACCGTGCGGCGCATGGTCGGCCTGATCGCCTCGTGCGGAACGCGCATCCAGCAGCTCGACCTGGGCGGCGGCTTCTGCGCACCGTACCTGCCGGGCGAGTCGTCTTTTGACATCAACGGTTTCGCGCACCGTCTGAGGATCGCCTGAACTACGAGTGTGCGAGTGCACCGCACGCCGGTACCGCGCGTCCTGATCGAGCCAGGCCGGTCGATCGTCGCGAACGCCGGCGTGACGCTCTACCGCGTCGCTACGGTCAAACACGGGCTGAACAAGACGTTCGTGGCCGTGGACGGCGGCATGAGCGACAACCCGCGGCCCGCGTTGTACGGCGCCAAGTACGCGGTGCGGCTGGTCGGCCGTGGCGGCCCCCAAGCGCCGGTGACCGTGGTGGGACGGCATTGCGAGGCCGGGGACGTGCTGGCAGCGGACGTGCCGTTACCCGCTGACGTGCACGCGGGAGACCTGCTGGCCGTGCCCGCGACGGGGGCCTACCACCACGCGTTGGCGTCGAACTACAACCAGGTCTGCCGCCCGCCGATCGTCGCGGTGCACGATGGTGTGGCGAGGCCGATCGTGCGCAGGGAGACGGAGGAGAGGATCTGGTCCGCCGCTATCTCTGACCAGCAGGCTTGACGGAGTGGACCACTGGGTATGCGGAGGGGAGTGTGCCGATCTGCCCGGCTGCGTCCAGGGAGGGGAGCGATGACGCATCGTCCGATCCGCAGGTGACCACCCGCGAGGAATGGCTCAAGGCCCGGTGCGAGCTTCTTGACCAAGAAGGTGCTGTTCCGCCACCGCGACGAGGTCAACGCCGCGCGGCGCCGCCTGCCCATGGTGGAGATCACCAAGGACTACTCCTTCGACGGTCCACGCGGCCGAATCGGGATTGCTGGACCTGTTCGAGAACCGGAGCCAGTTGCTGATCTACCACTTCATGTTCGACCCCGCCTGGGACGACGGCGAAGTGTTCCGTCGTGCTCGTTCACGATCGACAACGTGGGCCATCTGAGCCACCTGCACGCGCGCGACACCTCGTTCGCGGCCGTGTCCAGGGCGCCGCTGGAGGGCTGGAGCGGTTCCGGCGGCGGATGGGCTGGACCGTTCCCTGGTACTCCTCGGACGGCAGCGACTTCAACTACGACTTCCACGTCACCGCTCGACCCGTCGGTCGCGCCGGTCGAGTACAACTACAAGAACCAGGCCCAGCTCGAACACGACGACCCGGCGTGGCAGGTGGACGGGCGAACAGCCGGGCATTAGCGCGTTCCTGCGCCGACGGCGCGCGTTTTCCACACCTACTCCACCTACGGGGCGCCGGCATGACCTGCTCATGGGCACATACAACTCGCTCGACCTCACCGCCCGCGGCCGCCAGGAGGAGTGGGAACAGCCGGCTGGCCGAGGTGATGACGCTGGGTATGGGTTGGCTGCGCCTCCACGACGGGTACGCTTTCCGGCTGGAGCTGCCGACGCTGACCACGGCATCGGGTGCGGGCGCCGGGTAGGTGGGCAGGAGATCGGTCAGCGCGCCGCGCGGGACGCGTTCGAACGCGGTGAGGTGGTGGTTGCGCCTGCCGCGTTCAAGTTCATCCGAAAGGGACTCCCGCAGGCCCGTGCTGCCGCATTTGCTGCTCATCACCGGGGTGTCCGGCAGGCAGGAAGTCGCGCGCGATGAACTCGACGTCCGCGGCATCGCTCGGCGGGAAGTCTCCCGGCTCCCAGTGGTTCGTGTACTGCAGCCAGATATCGGAGAAGAACTCCGGGGTGACGGCGGTCCGGGTGAACTCGGCGAACAGGCGGTGTACCACGCCACGCGAGGTCCAGCGCTGGCCCGCGAACTCGACGTGCACCGCGGGCGGGTTCCAGTGGAAGTACGAGGTGTAGGTGTCGCGGTCGGGATGCCCGGTGCCGGTGCGCGCGGCGACCCGGCCCAGGTACTCGCGGAACGGTTCGCTGCGGATGCGGAGCTGGTCGAAGATCGCCCGTGTGTCGGTGGCCGGGACGAGACCGTGTTCGACGTGGTGGCGCACGCACGCCGAGCCCCACATGCCGAGCAGCGTGGTGATCTGCTCGGCCTCCACCGGGTGATAGGACTCCGGCACGCCGAGCAACGGGAACGCCTCGGTGCGCAACGCGTACACGAGCGCCTGCGGCGATGCCGTCCTGGCCAGGATCGCCCGGTTCAGCTCGGGAAGGCGTTGCAGGGTCCAGGCGTTGGCGTCCACGGGAGAAGATGATCTAGGTCGCGTGGGTCTCAATTGGGTTGATCACCCGATCGCGGCGGGTCGAGGAAGTCAGGTCGATCGTTTCGCTGCGGGGTCGAACGTGTGTTCGCTAGCGTGACCTGATGCACTCGTACGCTTACGTCGCCGACTCCCGGCTCGACGAAACGCGGCGGGCTCTGGGGTTGCAGACTTCCGGGGGCAGGGCACCGAACCCTCGCTTCTTCACCGGGTTTCTCGGCGACTCGCAGCAGGCCGCCACGGCGTTGCTCGCCATCGCGAAGATCGCGGGCACGCGCTACTTCCAGCCCACCACGGAACGGCTGCGCGATCCCGTCGTGACGTGTTCGGGGGACCGGCTGCGGTTCGAGTCCTTCTCCGGCTGCTGCGGGGTTTACGCGCGGCTCGACGTCCTCGGGGCGGCACTGGACGGGGAGGTGCACGACCGTGGCACCACGAACGTCGACGTCAACGAACCGCTCCGGCGCGCGCTCGCACGGGTGACCGCCGGAGATCCGCTGCACCTGACCGTGGGTCCCGACAGCGTCGAGGTCGGCACGCTCGACGGCGCGGTCGTCGAGAAGAAGGTGCCGCTCCCGCCACGATGGTTACGCGGTTTCGCGGAGACACAGGTGCTCACGTCGCGGTTCGATCTGAAGGCGGAGCTCGCGCCGACCGAGGCCGCCCGGTTCTTGCGGACGTTGCCCAAGGGCAGGGCGGCGGTGTGGGCGGTGCCGTCCGGGAAGTCGTTGCGGCTCAGCGGATCCCCGTCGGCGAACGCCGTGTGCCTGGCCGGGCCGAACCGGCTGGAGGCGCTGGTTCCGTTGCTGCGCTTCGCGAAAGCCGTCAGGCTGTACGGGCCGCCCGCCACGGGGAAGCCGGTGGCGAGCGGCTGGGAGGTCGATCTCGGCTCGCAACGGCTCACGCTCGTGCTGTCGCCCGAGGTGAACCGAGGGTTGTCCGGTGAAGGTGGGGTGCTGGACGGGCTCGCGGCCGGGGACGCGGACACCGACGCCGAGCTGATCGGCGCGTTGCTGGACTTCGAGCCACGCGTGGACATCGCGGATCTCGCGGACCGGTCCGGGCTCGCGACGAGCCGGGTGAAGGACGCGCTGGCCCAGCTCGGCACGGCCGGTCGCGTCGGGTACGACCTGGCCGAGGCGGCGTACTTCCACCGCGAGCTGCCCTACGACGGCGCGGACGTCCAGGCCATGAACCCGCGGCTGCGCAACGCGAAAGCACTCGTCGAGCAGGGCGCGGTGAAGTGGGACGGCGACACCGCGCTGGTCGGCGACTACCGGATCAACGGCGAGTCGTGCACCTGCGCGTGGTGGGTCGAGTACCGCGGCGGGCGCGGCAAGTGCAAGCACGTGCTGGCGGCGGACATGGTCGGGGGACAGGCGTGAACTTCGACGACATCCGCGCGCTGATCAAGGCCGATCACGCGGCCGACCTCGGCGTCGCACTGGCCGGCGTGGATCCCGCACGGCACAAGGAACTCGCCGCCGAGCTGGTCAAGTACGAACGGGAGCACCGCCGGGGCGACAACCCCTGGCATCTGCAGAACACGCTCGCGGTCGCGGGTGCCGCGCTGCTGCCCAATGTCTCCACGCTCGCGCCCTGGTTGGTGCGCAACAGGGTCACGGAGCATTGGCAACATCCGGAGCAGGATCCGATCAGCGCACTGATCGAGGTCCTGAGCCGGCGCGACCTGCCGTGGCCGGACCTCGTCGTCCGGCTCGCGGCCAGGATGCCGCGCGACAGGGACCGCGACGACCTGTACCGGGTGATCAGAGCGTTCTGCGGGGAGAACCCACCGGACTCCGACGGGTTCGTCCTGGACCTGCTGCGCTACGGCCCTGCCGACTTCGGGCCGGGCTACGACGCGCTGGTCCCGCGCATGCTCGAGGTGGTCGGCGCGGGCAACGTCATCGGGGAGCTCGGCTGGCCACAGTTCCTGCTCGGCCGCGGCCACCGTGGCGTGCTGCTCGACGGGTGCCTCGCCCGGCTCCAGCAGGGCGGCGCGGCCGGGGAGATGACCGGGTTCATCACCCTGCACGAGGCCATCGGCCCGACGATGGACGAGACGGCGGCGCACGCCCGTGACTACGTCGCGATGATGCCGGACTCCCGTTCGACGGTCGCCACGCTCGCGCAGGACCAGCTGAAATGGCTGGACGACGCGAAACGGCTCGACTTCGACCTCCTGTGCGACGCGAGCCGCTGGGTGTTCGGCCGCATGGAGAAGAAGCTGGTACGCGCGCAGCTCGCGTGGCTCGGCAAGCACGCGGCCGCCCGCCCGGACGAGGTTGTGCTGACGGCCGCGACGCTGTTCGCGCACGAGTCGGCTGATCTGCGCGGACTCGCGGTCAAGCTGGCGTTGAAGCACCTCGCGAAAGTCAGCGACGCGACCAAATCCGAGCTGCTGGTGCTGGCCGAACAGCTGCCCGCGGACCTGGCCGCACAGCTCGGCGGCGTCACCGTCGCCGAAGAAGCCGTCGCGCTCGCCCCGTTCACGCCACGTCCGTGGCCGGAGCCGATCACCACGCTCGACGAGCTGACTGTCGAGGTCCTGTCGCTGTTCGGCCGCAACTCGGGCCACATCGGGGCGGTGACCGCGGAACGGATCATCGAGGCGCTGGTCCGCTTCGCCTGGCAGGACCGGGAAGCGGTGGCGAAAGCGCTGCAGCCCGCGTTCGACAAGTACCCGTGGCTGGCGAACAGAGTCACGTACGTCTACAACCGCGACAGCACCCAGCGCGACCCCCGCTCCGAGTTCACCGAGATCATCCTCGCGGCGACCACGCCACCACGTCCGGTCGGCCCGTTCGACCTGGCGCTGGGGTTCGCGAGGCAGTGGCGAGTCCAGCTGAAGCGATCACGGTCGGGCAGCGTCGCCGAGCAGCTCGCGCTGCGGTTGCACGAGGTGGCGGAAGGCCTGCTGCACTCGCCACGCCCGGCGCTGGTGTCCACACCGACCGAGATGTCCGGCCTGATCGACCCGGCGACGCTCGTCGAACGGCTGGCGAAGGCCGAGGCGGACGGCTGGGAGCCGTGGCAGCTTGATCTCAGGCAGGCATTCCATCGGCTGCCGCACGACGTGGACGCCGGTGTGTTCGCCTCGGTGCCTGGCAAGGCCGGGCGGCAGCTGCGCAAGTGGCTCGCGATCAGGACCACTCCGGAAGTCCTGCTGGCCGACCGCACCCACACCTACGTCGCCTACAACCGATGGGAGCGGTCAGACACGGTGGCCAGGCTGTTCGCGACCGTGACGCCAGGACTCGAGGAGCCGGAGAAGCAGTGGCGCGGCTACGACGAGTGGGGCCCGATGATCGAGTGGTGGTCCTCGGTGCTGCCCGCGCAACGTGACGTCGTCGCCGCCTACCTCGTGCCGCACTTCGCCCACCGGCTGGATTCCCGCGGCAACGACGGCCCACTGTTGCCGCTGCTGGCGGAGGCCGACGGGCCGGTCGGCGTCGGCATGGACCTCGCGCTGGCTTACGGGCTCGGCTCGGAGCTCACGGTCAACCGCGCCTACGCCGTCGACGCTCTCCTGACGCTGGCGGCCCGCGACCAGCTCGACGGCAACGCACTCGGCGAGATCACCGGCCAGCTGCTCGAACGCGGCGACCTCGTGCTGAACCGGGTCGTGCCCGCCCTGCGCGACGCGGCCCGCTCCGGCGCCACGCGTCAGGTGTGGGAGCTACTGGCCGCCGCGTTGCCTCGACTGTGGACGCACAACCGGGTCGCGGATGTCGTCGAGCTCGCTGTCGAACTGGCGCAGCAGCTCAAGCCCGGCCGTGCGGTCGACGGTCTGGCGGAGGTCGCGGCTCGCAAGGGTTCGAGCAAGGCGGTCGTGCAGGCGAAGCGGCTGGTGAGTGCGTTGGGCACAATGTCGGTATGAGTCTTGAGCTGGGTGAGGTCATCGCCGAACGACAGATCGAGGGCGTGGCGCCGGACGGATCGCATCGCGAGGTGATGATCAGGTTCGGCGCCCCGCGCCCGGACCCGTTGAGCGAGAACGGTGACTGGCTCTGTCCACACCAGATCACCGGGCTCGGCGACGACGGCGTCGGGGCCGCTTACGGCGTCGACTCGTTGCAGGCGTTGCTGCTCAGCGTCTACGCCGTGCGGATCAAGCTGGCCGAGTCGGGCGGCACCCTCGACTGGCTGGGCATGCCCGAGCTCGGCCTCACGGTGGCTCCGGCGCTCAGCTAGCGAACACGGGGTAGTGGTCGGAGAAGTCGGTGTAGGTGTACTTGCGGCCCCACGACCAGATCGACCACTCAGGACTCTTCACGCGCCGGGTCTCGTTGCGCAGCACCGGCCCCTGGACCGTCAGCACGTAGTCGAGTTGTTCGGACGCGTACTCGGGCCCGTACTGGTCGCGGCACACGCTGTTGTCCGCGCAGTCCCACGAGAACGGGTGCCCGGTGAACGAAGGCGTGCTCGCGCCGAGCTCGCTCACCATCCGCGGGAACTCGTCGCTCGCCTTGACCACGTTCAGGTCGCCCACGACGTACACGGGCTCGGACGCCGGGATGTTCCTCCCGGCGACGAACGCCTTGATCTCGGCCCGCTGCGAGGCCCGGTAGCCGGCGGGCGCGCTGGTGCAGGTGGAGTCCTCGGCCTGCATGTGCGTGCCGATCACGTGCACCGGCCCGGACGGCATCTCGATCCGCACGTACGCGATCCCCTTGTTGGAGAACCAGTCCGCGCCACACGCGTCGCGGTAGACGTGCTGGATCCTCGTCGTGATCGGCCAGCGGCTCACCACCGCGACCCCGCCGTCCTCGGGCGCCGAGTCACGGTAGGCGCCGCTCGTGACGTCCCACCCGGCGCGACTGCGGCCCAGTACCGGTGTCTGGTACGGGTAGGTGTCGCGCAGGTTGGCGAGCAGGCGGTCGGAGGCGGCGTTGTCGAACGCCTCGTTGAGCACGACCACGTCCTGGCCCTCCAGCACGCCGGTGCTGTCGATCAGGTCGGCGCGGGCGACCTGGCCCCAGTTCGGGTAGAGGTTGCGGGACAGCATGAAGACGTTGTGGGTGGCGATCCTCGGGGCGGCGGGAGCGGCGACGGCGACGGGTGCGGCGGAGATCGTCAGCGCGACGGCGGCGGCGAGCGTGATCAGGCGCATGAGGCCCGATAGTGAAGGACGTGAAAGTCCTTCACAACCGCCTGCGCATGACCCGATGGTGTCGTATCGATTAAGAACCGATGGAGCTCAGCGGAGCCGGTCGAGGTCGGCGCCCGACTTGTCGACCAACGCCCGCATCGCCTCGTACGCGGCCTCCGGATCACGGGCGGAGATCGCTTCCAGCACGGCGCGGTGCGACGGCACCGGGTCGTCGTCCACGCTGCCGTGCACGAGCTTGTCCCGTTCCGCGAGGCCGATCGCGATGATCCGCTCGACCTGCGTGAGGAACGCGTTGTGCGTGGCGGCCATCAGCAGCCGGTGGAAGTCGAGGTCCGCGCGCACCGTCGCGGCGAGGTCGCGGGCGGAGGCCATCCGGTCCACGGCGGCGGACAGTGCCTCGATGTCGGCGTCGGTCGCGCGTTCGGCGGCCAGGCGGGCCGCGGCGGGTTCGACGATCACGCGCATCTCGGTGAGCTCGGTGAACAGGCTGTGGTCGGAGTCGGCCACGGTCTGCCAGCGCATCACGTCGGTGTCGAGCAGGTTCCACGACGAGCGCGGCCGCACGAAGGTGCCGCGCTTCTGCCGGGCGTCGATCATGCCCTTGGCCGTGAGGCACCTTCAGCGCCTCGCGCAACGCGGTCAGGCTCACGTCCAGCTCCACGCGCAGTGCCGGGAGATCGAGGGTGTCGCCCTCGCCGATCTCGCCGGCCAGGATCCGGCCGGCCAGGGCCTCGACGGTCTGGCCGTGCACGCCCCGTAGCCGCTTCTCGGTCATGGGGTCAGATCATACTGCACATCATAAATTATGAATTATTCTTGACTTGATCATGACGTGGGCGCAATCTGTCCGCCATGGACAGGCGTCACTTCCTCCGCGTCACCGCTGCCGCGGGTGCCGGGTTACTGGTCAGCGGCACAGCTTCCTGCGCCACGTCGGCGTCCTCCGGCCCGGTCGCGCAGACCGCGGGCTCGGTCTCGATCCAGTCGAACCTCTCGGCGCCTGCGGCAAAAGCGGCGATCGAGGCACTGGTCAAGGCGTTCAACGACAAGTCGGGTTCGCAGGCGGCGGTCAACACCGTCGCCTCGGAGACCTTCCGCACCCAGCTGCCGAGCTACCTCACCTCGGCCAACCCGCCCGACCTCTACACCTGGTACCCCGGAGCGCTGCTCAAGGGCTACGAGGAGAAGGGCCTGCTGCTCGACGTCAGCGACGTCTGGCAGACGATGGGCGACTACCCCGCGTCGTTCAAGACGTTGAGCGGCAAGGTGTTCGTGCCGACCACCTACTACTGGTGGGGCTTCTTCTACCGCAAGTCCAACTTCACGAAGTGGGGCGTCACCCCGCCGAAGACCTGGCAGGAGTTCGTCACGCTCTGCGAGACCCTGAAGGGCAAGGGCGTCATCCCGCTCGGCATGGGCGCGGGGTCGGACCCGCCGTGGACGGCGTCGAGCTGGTTCGACTACCTCAACATCCGGATCAACGGCGCGCCGTTCCACCGTGAGCTGCTCGCGGGCAAGCAGCGCTTCGACGACCCGCTGGTGAAGGCGATCTTCACGCCGTGGCGCGAAGTGCTGCCCTACACCGACCCCAACGGCACCGCGATCGGCTTCCAGGAGGCCACGACCGCGTTGCTGCAGGGCCGCACAGGCATGCTGCTCACCGGCACGTTCTTCGCCGACGCCGCACCGAAGGACGCGCTCGACGACATCGACTTCTTCCGGTTCCCGATCATCGACCCGACGTGCCGCTCGCCGAGGAGGGCCCGACCGACGGCTTCTTCGCCAGCGCCAGGTCACCGCATGTCAAGGAGCTCAAGGAGTTCCTGACCTACGCGGCGACGGCGGAGGCGCAGGAGGTCTACATCAAGAACTCCTCGGGCACCATCCTGCCGACGCAACCCGAACGCGAAGGACTCCGGCGCGCCGCTCGTCCAGAAGGGCAGGCAGCACCTCAACGAGGCCACGGAGATCACCCAGTTCTTCAACCGCGACTCCAGCGACGCGCTGCAGCCGACCGCGGACGCGGCGCTGATCAAGTTCCTGCAGCAGCCGGGCGAGCTCGACAAGATCCTCGCGCGACTGGCAGAAGGCCGCTCAGCAGGTGTGGTCGGCCTGAGATGACCAGAAGTCTCACCAGCGGTCCGCCCCGATCCGCTGCTGCTGTTCGTGCTCGATTCGCCGTTGCTGGTGCGAGGGGTTCTGGGTCTTCTGGCCGGCGCTGCAGGGTTTCTGGCTCGCGCTGACGAACTGGGACGGGGTGTCCTCGCCCCGGTTCGTCGGTGTCGGCAACTTCACCAGGATGTTCGGACGACCCGATCTTCCACACCGCCGTCACCAACACCGCGATCTGGCTCGTGCTCTTCGGCGGGCTGTCCGCGGTCGGCGGGCTGGGCCTGGCGGTGTTGCTGCAGAAGGAACGTCGCGGCGTCGGCTTCTACCGGGCGGCGCTGTTCGTGCCGGTGGTGTTCTCGCTGGTCGCGACGTCGTTGATCTGGCAGGTTCTCTACCAGCCGGGCGGGCTGTTCGCCTCGGCTGACAGCTCGCGCCGCTGGCTCGCCGACCCGGACACGGCGCTGTACGCGGTGCTGCTGCCCGCGCTGTGGCGGCAGGTCGGGTACGTGATGGTGCTGTACCTGGCCGGGCTCAAGGGCATCGACCCCGGGCTCTACGAAGCGGCCACTTTGGACGGTGCCACCGCCTGGCAGAAGTTCATCCACGTCACGCTGGCCACAGCTGCGAGTCGGTCAACTCCGTCGTGCTGTCCGTCATCGTGATCGACTCGCTGCGGTCGTTCGACGTGGTGTGGTCGATGACGCGCGGTGGGCCCTACCACTCGTCCGAGCTGCTCAGCACCTACATGTACTCGACCGCGTTCCAGTCGCTCAAGCTCGGTTACGCGAGCGCGCTGGCGGTCGTGATCTTCGTGCTGGCGTTCGGCGTGATCGTGACCTACCTCGTCCGCGCGTTCCGGGAGGAACTGATGTCCAACAGCGGTTTTCCACGCCGTGGCGGGCACGATCTCCGTCCTCTGGCTGCTGCCGATCGTGGCCGTCCTGGTCACCGCGGTCCGCAGCTTCGACGACATCGCCGCCAACGGCCTCGCCGCGGTGCCGCAGTCGTTCACCCTCGCCGCGTTCGGCGACGCGTGGACCAACGGCGGCGCGGGCGCGATGTGGAACAGCGTCCTCGTGACCGTGCCGACGGTGTTCCTCTCGCTCGCCCTGAGTTCGGCGGCCGCGTACGCGTTGAGCCGCTTCGAGATCCCCGGCCGGCGCACGATCATCCTGCTGATGCTCGCGGGCAACCTGCTGCCACCGCAGATCCTGCTGGTGCCGGTGTCGAAGCTGACCGAGCTGGTCGGCATCTACGACACCCTGGTCGCGCTGATCGTGGTGCAGGTCGGGTTCGGCCTCGGCTTCTACACCTTCGTGCTGCAGGGCTTCATGCGCGCGATGCCGAACGAGGTGCAGGAGGCGGCCACGATCGACGGCGCCGGGCCCGTGCAGATCTTCTGGCGGATCGTGCTGCCCATGACCAGACCCGCGTTGGCCGCGCTGGCGGCGCTGGCGTTCACCTGGATCTTCAACGACCTGCTGTGGGCGATCACGGTCCTGAGGTCGTCCGCGGTGATGCCGGTGACGCCCGCATTGCTGGCCCTGCAGGGCCAGTACGTGTCGAACTGGAACGTGATCGCGGCCGGCTCGGTGATCGCGGCGATCCCGACCGTGGCCGTGTTCCTGCGGTTCCAGCGGCACTTCATCTCCGGACTCGCGGTGGGAGCAGTCAAATGACCTGGACGCTGCGAATGGCGACCACGTCGTACACGGTGGCCGTCGAACCTGGTGGCAGGTGGGCGGAACTCGTCGCGTGGGGCCCGCACGGGGTGGAGGTCGGGCCCTCGCCGCTGAAGAACCTCGGTGAGATCCACTTCGTCACCGAGGCCGATGCCGCGCCCGTGGAGTACGTGCCACGCGGGCAGCGACCGTTCACGGGCGCGGACCTGGAGCTGGACGGTGACTCCTGGTTCACCTTCGACGGTTCGGAAGAGCGCGACGGCGTGCTGAGGCTGGCGTTCGTCGACTCGGTGGCCGGAATCCGCGCTGTACTTTGCTACCGGCCATCGACCGAGGTCGACGTGCTGGCGCGGTGGGTCGAGCTGACCAACACGTCGTCCCAAGATCTGCGTTTCGACCGCATCGCTTCGGCGGGCGTCTGCCTGCCGACCTCGCGTCCACGCCTGTCCTTCTTGCACGGCGAATGGGCGCGGGAGTTCCAGCTGGACCACGTGGACCTGCCCTCGGGCGGGTTTCGCATCGGCAGCTCCTACGGCGTTCCCGGGCACAATTACGCGCCCTGGTTGTCCGTGGACGACACATGGGGTGTGTCGCTGGCGTGGTCCGGATCCTGGGAGATCACGGCCGAGGTCGAGCCGTCCGGGCTCACGCGTCTGCGTGCCGGACTGCTCGGCCCGGTCGTGGTCGGGCCGGGGGAGACGTTCACGACGCCCGAGCTGGCGCTGGCGTACTCGACCGACGGCCTGGCACGGGTGTGGCACGCCTACGACCGGCTCCGCAGCCGTGAGGCCCGCAAACCCGTGCTCTACAACTCCTGGGAGGCAACGGGATTCGAGGTCTCGCTGCCCAGGCAGCTCGAACTCGCCCGGATCGCCGCCGACCTCGGCGTGGAGCTGTTCGTCGTGGACGACGGCTGGTTCGTCGGCAGACACGACGACACCGGCGGGCTCGGCGACTGGTATCCGGAGTCGCCGGACTTCGGGGCGTTCGTGGAGGACGTCCGGGCGATGGGCCTCGAGTTCGGTCTTTGGGTCGAACCGGAGTGCGTGAGCCCGAAGTCGCAGCTCTACGCCGAGCACCCGGACTGGGTCTACCGGGCCGAGGGCCGCGAGCCCACGTTGATCCGCAACCAGATGCTGCTCAACCTCGGGCTGCCCGAGGTGTACGAGTTCGTCGTCGCGACGCTGGACCGGCTGCTCACCGACTACCGGATCAGCTACCTCAAGTGGGACATGAACCGGCCAGCAACCGAACGGCGCCGCGAGCTGGACGACGCGCACGTCCGCAACTACTGGCGGGTACTCGACCATCTGCGTTCCGAGCATCCGCACGTCCTGGTCGAAGGCTGTGCGGGCGGCGGTGGCCGGACCGATCTGGCCACGACCGGTCGCGTCGACGTGGTGTGGCCGAGCGACAACACAGCGCCGCTGGACCGGTTGAAGATCCAGCACGGGTTCCTGCACATGCATGCCCCGCACCTGATGTCGTCGTGGGTCACGGACGCGCCGGGGTTCTTCGACGCCCGGCCGCGTTCGCTGAAGTTCCGGTTCGTGCTCGCGATGGCCGGTGTGCTCGGCATCGGCGCCGACGTGCGGCACTGGAGCTCGGAAGAACGCGAAGAGGCTGCCGTGCTCATCAAGCGGTACAAGGAGATTCGCGAGGTCGTGCACGGCGGCGAGGTGCACCTGCTCGACAGCGCCGTGCAGTACAACGGCACCGATCGTGTGGTGGTTCTGGCCTGGCACACGGGCGACCTGACCGGGGCCCCGCAGGTCCCCGGCCGATCGTCCCGCGTACGCCTGAAGGGGCTGACCGCCCAGTCCTATGTGGACCGGGACGGGCACGTCTACTCGGGCGCGCACCTGACCCACGTCGGCCTGCCGTTCGACTGGTCGTCAACTGATGACGCCGACGTGGTGGTGCTAAGGCCGTATCAGGGCCTGGATGTCCTGGATCGGCGTGCGGGCGAGGGCTGAGCCCACCCCGCACGCCACCGCGCCTGCCTCCAGCCACACCGGAACGTCTGCCGGTGCCACGCCTCCGGTCGGCACCAGCGGCGCGGACGGCAGGACCGCCCGCACGTCCTTGATCCACTGCGGGGTGGGCGCCGGGAACACCTTCACGGCGTCCGCTCCGGCCTCCATCGCCTGCAGGATCTCGGTGACCGTCGCGGCACCCGGCAGCACCGCGGCGCCGTAGCGGTGGGCGGCGCGAATGACCGACGGTTCGACGTTCGGCGCGACAAGGAACTGCGCGCCCGCGCGGATCGCGGCCACCGCCGACGCCTCGTCGAGCACCGAGCCCGCGCCGATCGTGGCGTCCGGATAGGACTGGCGCAGGTGCTGGATCGCTTCCAGCGCACCGGGGTTGGTCAGCGGGAGTTCGAGCGACGTCAGCCCAGCGTCCAGCAGCGGGACGGATGCCTTGATGGCCGACGGCGTGTCCGCGGTGCGGATGATCGCGATGATGCCCTGCCGCACGACTGCCTGGGTGATCTCGTAGCGGTAGCTCACGCCGTCCAGCGTACTGCACATAAATTAGTATTTATTCTTGACACCCCTGAGGACGCGAGGCAGGCTCACCGCATGTCGACGGGTATGAAGGGCGCTTTCATCCACCTCGTGGATGAAAGCGCCCTTCATAAAGATCGACTCGGGGAGTGCGGGATGAAGTGTGTGGTGGTGTCGGGGGCGGCGGCTGGGATCGGTGCGGCGACGGCGGAACACCTGGCCTCGCAGGGGTATCGGGTGATCGGCGTCGACCTGGACGGTGACGTGGCCGTCCAGGGCGATGTCAGCGACCCGGAGACGTGGCAACGGGCGGTCGAGTTGAGCGAAGGCGGTGTGGACGCGTTGGTCAGCAACGCCTGCACGGCTGTCGTCTCGCCGCTCGACCTCACCACGCCCGCCGAGTGGGATCGGCAGCTCGCGGTCAACCTCGGCGGCGCGTTCCACGGCGTGCGGGCCTGCCTGCCGTCGTTGGTTGAACGGCGTGGGTCGGTCGTGCTGGTCTCGTCGGTGCACGCGCACTTCGGCATCCCAGGTCACGGCGCGTACGCGGCCTCGAAGGGCGGGCTGGTGGCACTGACCCGCCAGCTCGCCGTCGAGTACGCGCCTTCGGTGAGGTTCAACGCGGTGCTACCCGGTCCCATCCTCACGGCGGCGTGGGACCGGGTTTCCATCGAGGACCGCGAACGCAGCGCGCGTTCCACCCCGGCCGGGCGCCTCGGCGACCCGGACGAGGTGGCCTCGGTGATCGGGTTCTTGCTCTCTCCGGCGGCGTCGTTCGTGACGGGCGCGGAGATCGTGGTCGACGGCGGCTGGTCCGCGCAGAAGGACAGTTCATGAAGGTGACGGGCGTCGAGACGTTCCTGGTCGAGCCCCGCTGGTTGTTCCTGAAGGTGAGTACGGACGAGGGGGTGACGGGCTGGGGCGAGCCCGTCGTGGAAGGCCGCGCCGAGACCGTCCGCGCCGCCGTGCACGAGCTCGCCGACCTGGTGATCGGCCAGGACCCACTGCGCGTCGAGGACCTCTGGCAGGTGCTGCGCCGCGGCGGTTTCTACCGCGGCGGGCCCGTGCTGTCGTCGGCCCTGTCCGGTTTCGACCACGCGTTGTGGGACATCGCGGGCAAGGCACGCGGCTTACCCGTGCACGAGCTGCTCGGCGGCCCGGTTCGTGACCGCGTCCGCGCCTATTCGTGGGTCGGAGGCGATCGGCCCGGCGATGTGTTCGACGCGGTGGCCCAGCAGGTCGCCGCCGGGTTCTCCGCCGTGAAGATGAACGCCACCGCGGAGATGCGCCCGATCGCGTCGCCCGGTGAGGCCGACGCGGTGCTGGCGCGTGCTCGTCAGGCACGCGAGGCGTTGGGGCCCGACCGCGATCTGGCCGTCGACTTCCACGGCCGGGTTTCTCCCGCCATGGCACGGCGTCTGGTGCGCATGCTCGAAGAGGTGCAGCCGATGTTCGTGGAGGAACCGGTGCTGCCCGAGCTGCCCGCCGAGGTGCTGGCGTCCGTCGTGTCGGCGTCGACGGTGCCGATCGCGACGGGGGAGCGGCTGTATTCGCGGTGGGAGTTCAAACCCGTGCTGGACGCGGGTGTCGCGGTCGTGCAGCCAGATCCGGCGCACGCGGGCGGCATCTCGGAGCTGCGCCGCATCGGGTCGCTCGCGGAGATCTACGGCGCGTCGATCGCCCCGCACTGTCCACTCGGGCCGATCTCGCTGGCGGCGTCGCTGCAGGTGGCGTTCACGACGCCGAACTTCCTTATCCAGGAACAAAGTGCGGGCATGCACTACCACGGCAGCGATCCGGAGTACCTGGTGGACATGGCGCCGGTCCGGGTCGTCGATGGCTGGCTGGCACGGCCCACCGGACCTGGGCTGGGTGTCGAGGTGGACGAGGCGGCGGTGCGCCGTGCGGCCGAGGTCGGGCACGCGTGGCGGTCGCCGGTCTGGCGACATGACGACGGTGGCTTCGCCGAGTGGTGATCAGCCGGTTGAAACGGTTGTGTGGAACGGGTGTTCGTGCTGCTCGACCTCGGCGTGAGCATGTCCGTGCCGGTGTGGCAGCGCACCGAGCGCACGGACCGTTCCGCGGAAGGGCCGACCACCTGGTACGTCGATCTGGTGCACATCTCGGCAGAGTCCGGTGCGGTGACGGTGCGCGACCTGTACGCCGATGTCATGGTGCCCGTCGACGGACGCCACCAGCGGATGCTGGATCTCGACGAGTTCGCCGACGCGATCGAGTCCGGCGAGTTGTCCGTGGCCGATGCCGTCGACGGGCTGCGGCGCTGGCAGCGGTTCCTCGATCGGCACCTGCACGTCGAGCGTGCGCCACAGGCCGGTTGGACCGACTTCCCACCGCGCAGGATCCAGGCACTCGCCGCGCTGCCCGCCCCGTTGGGCCGGTCGTCACCGCCCGCTGAAGGGCCCTGCTCGATCGCATTTTGATTGAGTGCCAAGTCATGGACAGATCCGAACAACACGCCTCCTGATGTCCTGGCTGGGCGCTACGCTGCCGGGCGCGCGAGATCTGGATCAACGCAGGGGAGCGGGCCGGTGGCCGGGGTGTTCATCAACTACCGGGGCGACGACAGTTTGACCGCCGCGCCGTTGATCGATGGGGTACTGGCCGGGCGTTTCGGTCGCGACTCGGTGTTCCTGGATAGCCGGTCCATTCCGCCGGGAGCGGATTTCGTCGAGGAACTGCTGGGACGGTTGCGCGACTGCGATGTGCTTCTGGTCGTGATCGGCCCGCGCTGGCTGACTGTTGCCGACGAAGCAGGCAGGCGGCGCCTGGACGACCCGGCCGACTGGGTGCGCCGGGAGATCGTCGAGGCCTTCGCCCTGGGCATGCGGGTGATCCCGGTCCTGCTCGACGGGGTGGAGGTCCCTGCCGAGGCCGACCTGCCACGGGAACTCGCCGCGCTGAGCCGCCGCCAGTATGTCGCGCTGCGCCGCCGCCACACCGAGGAGGACCTGAACCGGTTGGTCGACGAGATCACCGCCCGGAAAGACGCACGGGCGACTCAGATCTTCGAGCAGTCCTGGACCGGTGACGAGGACCCCGAGGATTTCAGCAAGTTCGAGGAGTCGATCGGCTGGCTACTGCTCCTGTTCGGGCTCGGAGCCATGTTATTCGGGATCTTCCTGTACGAGAACGCGGGAAAGGACATGTTCTCCGGGGATCCTTGGCGAGACGCCTTCCTGCTCGGCCTGGGGTCTGTGTCCATGCTGTCCGTGGAGTTCGACAAGTGGAGTTCGCGGAGGGCGTTGAGGAAAAGAGCGAGGTTCGCGCGCTCCAGAACGCTCCGTGTGGACGGCGAGGGCGTGACAGTCACCGATCCCTCTGGCACGCAGCAAATCCCGTGGGCTCGCATCGCCTTGATCAGGGTCGACCATGTCGACTGTACTGAGACAGCCTTCGGCAAGCACCAGTTTCTTGCGTTTGAACTCATGGTGCGCAAGCCGAAGTCCGAGGCCACCCCGGCGGTTCTGTATCGTCCGGCGGGCTGGCCGTTGAACGCAACGATCCCGAACGTCTGCCGCAATCGCCAGAGCACGACTGGGTACCCGTGTGCGTCCTCGGCCCCATGCCTGGTCCACGTCGGCTCGACCTGAAGAACGTGATCGCGGCCGTTGCATCCTCCTCGAAGTTCTTCCCGTACGGCAGCCGGGACTGGTGATCGGCAACCTGTCCGGTTTGTCATGCCCGATACCTCCGTTCGGCCGTAGCCCCGCCTTCGAACCTTCTGCCTGGATGTATGGGAGCGCTCTTACAACGTTGTAAAAATGAAGGGGATCTCACCGATGAGGAAAGTCGCCCCCGCACTCATCGCTACGTTGCTGGCCATGGGTGTCGCGTCAGGGATACCACCGGCCGGAGCCGCCGAGTCCGTGCACGGCCTGAAGGGCGAGTACTTCAGCATGTCGGCGCCGGGTGCGCGGGACTTCGCGAACCCGGTGGGCACCGTGCTCGACGCCGAGGTGAACCACCCGGATCTGACCTCGGTTTTCGGGTTTCTGGCCGGTCGCACCGAACACACGACGGCGCGCTGGACCGGGCGCGTCACGGTGCCGCAGTCCGCCGACTACACCTTCTACGCCATCGGCGACAACGGCTTCCGGCTGTTCGTGGACGGCAAGCCGGTGATCGACCACTGGGTCGGCGACTGGGACCGTCGAGCAGACCAGCGCGCCGATCATCCTGACCGCCGGGCGCGCAGTACGACTTCCGGTTGGAGATGTTCCAGGACACCGGCGGCGCGAACATGTTCCTGCGCTGGTCGAGCCCGTCGACGCCGAAGCAGATCGTGCCGGAGTCCGCGTTCACGCCGCCGGCCGGACTTCCAGGTCGTGCCCAGGAACGCCGCGGTGTCCGAGGACGGCCGGGTCGCTGACGGCGGAGCTTCGACGGCCGCGTCACGAAGGTCGGCGACCTGAAGGACCATCTGCGGGTCGATGTCGACGCGACGCCGATGCCGGTCGACGTGCATCACCGCGAGCCGCGGCCGGGTCACGCTCCGGTTGAGCCGAGAAAGTCCTGAAGAGCCAACGGGTCCGCGTGTACTACGACGGTGCGGGCGAACTCGCGGTGGACGGCAGGAAGGTGCAGAAGACCGCCGCACGGTGGCAAACTCCTCGACGCAACGGCTCAGGACGCCGTGGGGCGAGAAGGTCGACACGCGCAACCCGTTGCCGGAGTACCCGCGGCCGCAGCTGGAACGCGAGAAGTGGCTCAACCTCAACGGGCCGTGGGAGTTCGCGGGCGCCGAAAGCCGGGCAGCAGCCGGTGTTCGGCAAGCGGCTGCCGGAGCGGGTGGTCGTGCCGTACCCGATCGAGTCGCAGCTCTCCGGGCTCGAACGGCACGAGGACCACATGTTCTACCGCCGCACGGTCAGCGTGCCGCACGACTGGAAGATCGGTGCGGGACAACGGCTGCGGCTCAACTTCGGCGCCGTCGACTACGAGGCGAAGGTGTGGGTCAACGGCAAGCTCGTCGCCGAGCACACCGGCGGCTACACGGCGTTCAGCGCGGACATCACCGATGCGCTAGCGCCGTGGTCGAGCAGGAGATCGTCGTCGCGGTCACCGACACGACCGGACCGAACCAGCCCAAGGGCAAGCAGTCGCGCAACCCGAGCGGCATCTTCTACACGCCGTCGTCGGGCATCTGGCAGACGGTGTGGCTGGAGCCCGTTGCCCACGGCGGCGGTCGACGCGCTCAAGATGACGCCGGACCTGGCCACCGAGCACCCTCGCCGTCGAGGTCAACTCAGCCGCGAAACACCGTCACCGCCGTCGCCCGGGACACGAACGGCAAGCAGGTCGGCACGGTCACCGGACCGGCCAACACGAACCTCGGACTCCCGATGCCGAACCCGCACCTGTGGACGCCGGACGACCCGTACCTCTACCAGCTCGAGGTCACGGCCGGGCAGCGACCGGTCAAGAGCTACTTCGGCATGCGGTCCATCGGCGTCGCGAACGTCGGCGGGTACCCGAAGCTCACGCTCAACGGGCAAGCCGATCTTCTCGCTCATGCATGCTGGACCAGGGTTTCTTCCCGGACGGCCTGAACACCGCGCCCAGCGACGACGCGCTGGTGCTTCGACCTGAAGGCGCAGAAGGACCTCGGCTTCAACGCCGTCCGCAAGCACATCAAGGTCGAACCTGCCCGCTGGTACTACCACGCGGACCAGCTCGGACTGCTGGTCTGGCAGGACTTCGTGTCCATTGAGGACGGCAACAACCGACGGGCGCAGCAGGCGTTCCTCAACCAGGGCCGCGAGATGATGAAACAGCTGCACAACTCGCCGTCGATCTTCGCGCTGGATCGTGTTCAACGAGGGCTGGGGCGAGTGGGACCGCGACCGTCACCGGCCAGATCACCGAGCAGGTCAAGGCCGCCGACCCGAGCCGGATCGTCAACGCCCACAGCGGCGTGAACTGCTGCTGCCTCCAAGGGCGACTCGGGCAAGGGCGACGTCATCGACCACCACGACTACGTCAACAACGACCCGGCGCGACCCGGACGGCAAACGCGTCGTGATGGACGGCGAGCACGGCGGCTTCACGCTGCGCACGCCGGGGCACAGTGGCCGGGCGCGCCGGCGAACATCTACAGCGGTGTGGCGGACAAGGCGGCGCTGACGGCGAAGTACGTCGACAACACCCGTACGTTCTACCTCGGGCAGGCCCGGGCAGAGCTGTCCGCGCTCCGTCTACACGCAGGTCACCGACCTGGAGAACGAGCTCAACGGCCTCTGGACCTACGACCGCAAGCGCATCAAGGTCGACCCCGGCCCGGTGCGCGAGATCAACCGGCGGGTGATCGCGGCCGGTGCGGATGCGGGCGAAGCCGTACCCGTACGCCGGCGCGTGGCGAGTGGAGCCTTGGACGAGCGGCAGGGGCAACGACCGCCAGGGACTCGAGCGGTGGCGGCAATCCGCTGACGTTGAGCCCGACCGGTGCCGGGTGGACGTACCGGCGCGCTGGAGTTCACCGGACGGTCTCCGCCGACACCTACGGCGCCGGTCGTCGACACCGACCAGGACTACACGGTGTCCGCGCGGGTGCGGCTCGACGAGCTGCCCGGCAACTACGCCACCGCGGTGAGCCAGGACGGCCGGCAGCAGGAGAACCCGTTCTACCTGCAGTACGGGCAGGGCGCGTTCGCGTTCAGCACGCCGGGCGGCAACCGGGCGCGGCTGCGAGGTCGACGCCGGAGCTCGGCCGCTGGTACCGAGCTCACCGGCGTGCGGTCCGGTGGTGAGATCCGGCTCTACGTGGACGGTCAACGGGTCGCGACCGCCCCGGCCGGGCCGGCGATCGAGAGCACCGGTGCGCTGGCGGTCGGGCGGGCCAAGTACGGTGGGCAGCAACACCGACTTCTGGCGCGGGGCCGTCGACGAGGTCAGCGTGGTCGGGTGGGCGCTGACGGACGCCGAGATAGCCAGCCGGTAGTGGGGGTCGTGAGTGTTTTCCGTCGTCCGAGCGACGGAAAACACTCACGACCAGGAGTACCTTCCTGCCCATGCCGGATGATCTTCCGTCCCGACCGATACCCGACGGCTTCGTCCTCGACCGCACCAAGGTCGCGGTCGCGATCACCGCGGGCCTGGCCGCCGGGCTCGCCGTCACGCTGGCGGGCCACGCCGAGTTCGGGCCGTTGGTCGGCTGGGACATCGCCACACTCGTGTACCTGGTGCGGGCGTGGATGGTGATCTGGCCGATGGACGCCGAGGAAACCGCCCAGCACGCCGTCCGTAACGACCCCACCCGCCGCGTCGCCGAGGTGCTGCTGATCGTCGCGTCGGTCGCGAGCCTCGTGTCGGTCGGGTTCGTGCTCGCCCGCGCCGCCCACACCACCGGCGCGTCGGAACTGCTGCGCGTCGGCCTGGGCGTGCTGTCCGTGGCGCTGTCGTGGATGGTCGTGCACACGATCTTCACGCTGCGCTATGCCCGGCTCTACTACTACGGAGCCGACGGCGGCATCGAGTTCAACCAGCCGGAACCGCCCGACTACGGCGACTTCGCCTACGTCGCCTTCAGCATCGGCATGACGTTCCAGGTGTCCGACACCAGCCTGTCCGGCCGGGACATGCGGCGCACGGCGTTGAAGCACGCGTTGCTGTCGTACCTGTTCGGCACGGGTGTGCTGGCCACGACGATCAACCTCGTGGCCAGCATCAGCAGTAGTTAGTCTTCAACCTCGCGCCGGGACGATCGGACCTCCTCGACATCGAGCCGCGACTGCACCGCCCGCAGCACGATGTCGTCGATCGCCCGCTCGTCGCGCAACCGCACCACCGTCGCCCGCTTGTGCGCGATCAACTCCAGCCGCAGCACCGCATACTCCTCCTGAGCCCGCAACGCCGCCGAGTCGCCGCTCTCGGTCGACCGCACCGACCTCCAGATGATGCTCGTACTCGGCCCGCACCCGCTTGTAGACCACATCGCTCACCCCGGCCTTGTCGGCCAACCGGGGCAGTGCCTCATAGGCCTCCTCGGACGCGGTCGACTGGGCGAGCTTGAGCTCCTCGTCCGCGGCGGTGTCATCAGGCAGATGCGCCCACCGCACGATCACGGGCAGCAGCAACGACTGCACGACCAGCGTCAGCACGACCACACCGGACGTGATGAGGATGATCTCCTCGCGTTCCCACGACCGTGAGCGCGACCAGGCCGATGGCGGCGGCCGCGAACAGAATCTCGGCCGGGTCCAACGCCCGCACGGCGCCGTGGGCCTGGAGTCCGATGAGGACGAACAGAGCGCCGTTGAGCAGGAACGCGGTGAACGGGGTCAGGACGCTGACCACGCTCTCATGGATCGGGTTGTCGAGACGACGCCGGACCTGCACGGCGAGCCACGCGCACAGGAGTCCGGTGAGGCTCTCCCAGTACAGCAGCGCCGGGAGGAAGATCAGCAGCATCGCCTCCGGCGGGAGGCTGACGGACTCCAGGCTCGGCACGAAGCCGAGCACCGCGCCGCACACCACGAGCAGGACCGGTGCCGCCAGACGTAACCGTCCGGATGCGACGCTGCTCGCCAGCACGCACACACCCAGCACCACCACGAGTTCCAGACCGAGCATGCGGACAGGATGAGCCGCTCAGCGGGTCAGCGCGTCATCCAGTTCGCCGAGCAGACGCGACTTGGTCCGGGCGCCGACGATGGACCGGATCGGCTCGCCGTCGCGGAACAGCAACATCGTGGGCAGCGACATCACCTGGTAGTCGCGGGCGGTGGCGGTGTTCTCGTCGGCGTTGATGCGCAGGACCGTGAGGTCGTCACGCTCGCGGTCGATCTCGTCGAGCACCGGCGAGAGCATGTGGCACGGTCCGCACCACTGGGCCCAGAACTCGACGAGCACGGTGCCTGTTCGCACGCTGGAGGCGAACGTCGCGTCGGTCAGCTGCACGTGAACTCCCTGGGTTCGGCGACCTTGCACGGGTCGTCGGCGAGCTTGGTCAGGAGGAAGGCGCGCACCACGCCCAGCCGGTCGAGGCACGCGTCGACCTCGGCGAGCTTGCGCCGGTAGACCGCGCGCGAGTCCGGGCACGAGTCGCCGCTGCGGTGGCCCGCGCGCAGACAGTCCACGAACGGCCGGGTGTCCTCCAAGGACATCCCGACCGCCTGCAACGACTGGATCTCCGCGACCAGGCGCAGGTCGTCCTCGTCGTACTCGCGGTACCCGTTGGCCGTGCGCTGCGCCTCCAGCAGTCCCTGGGACTCGTAGAAGCGCAGCGCACGCGTGGTGGTGCCGGCTCGCTTGGCCAGTTCGCCGATCCTCATGCCGCAACGCTAAACCTTGACGCGCACGTCAACGCAACGATGCGGCCAGGCGTCATACCCGCCGCCGCGCACTCAGTCCGCGACGAGCCCGTCTCGCGAGCCGCCGCCGAAGTAGCCGGGCATGGACCCGCGTTCCCGCTGCCGCCGGATCACCCACCGGCCCGGCGCGATGCCGGTGCCGCCATGTTCGGGGTGCAGGAGGTAGACAGGTGCGGAGTTGCCCACGTACGCGATGGAGAGCCCGGTGGCATCGTTGTACTGGCTCCACCGGCAGGTGTTCTGATCGGCGACGAGGACGTGCGGGTTGCGGCCGTCCGCGCCTCGCACGAGGTGCACGCCCTGTGGCGGCACCGGATCCCCGAGATCGACGTTGCCGGGGTTTTCGATCATCGAGAACGGGACGACTATCAGGTCGCCTTGGGCCTGGAGGCCGTCGACGACGGGGACGGTGGTTTCGCGCTCGAGGTGGTCGAGCGCCGCGACGCTGGTGCGGTCGACGAGTTCAGCAAGGTTCATGTGTGTGTTTTGGTGTCAGGTCCGGCGTTGGAGCTGGACGTACTGGTCGGCCCGCAGCCCGTAGGACCAGGCGGCGGCCGCGATGGGGTCGCTGTACCAATCAGGTACGCGCAGGCCGTAGCGGCGGCGGGTGCCGTCGCGCTCGACCGAGCCGTTGACCGCGAGCAGGAGGCGCTCACGTCCGGGCAGGTCGTAAAGACGCAGGTCGAAGCCCAGGTTGCCGGGATCGGGCGCGGTGCCGATCAACGTGAGCTCGGCGTCCGTGATGAACGCCTCCCAGCCGATGTGCTCGATCGCGCACCGGCGCACCTCGACGTTGTTCTCGGTCAGGATGCGGACACCCGTGGGCTCCTCGATGACCCAGCGCGGCACGAGCCTGCCATGCCATGCGTAGGCGCCGCTGCCGTCGGCGAACGCCAACGCGGGGCCTTTTTCGTTGTGCAGCGCGGAATTCGCGTCGACGTGGATCGCGACCGGGCGGTCGGCGATCACGCAGATGTCGTCGCGTGGCCACCACTGACCGGTCGAGCGCGTGAGTGTCTCCCACACGTCGAGCAGTTCCCGGTCCTGCCGGCCGATCCGCACGCCGAGCACCCGGTGGTGTGCCTCGAACTCCGCCTGCCAGGCTGCGTCGTGCTGCCCTGACCAGCCGACACCGAGCGAACCCGGCACCGTCGAGTTCACCGCCCGCAGCAGGCCCTCGTGCACCCACAGGCGCAGCGGTTCGCCGACGACCCGGTTGACCGACCGATGCCACTCGATCCGCTGCCGCAACCGTTGGCGGAGCTCGGAACACAGCGCGGCGATCTGTGCCTCGGCACTCTGCCAGTCACCGGTGAAACGGTTGCCTTCCTTGGCAGGTAACACCTTCGATGCTTCACGCGGCGAACGCACCCACACGAAACGGGGTGGTGGTCTGCCGGTCGTCGCGTACAACGTGGCCACGGCCTCTTCGGCCGCCGGACGATCAGCGGGTTGCGTGCTCAGCGCGTGCGCCAGCCATTCGGCGCGAATCGCGAGCAGGTCAGGTTCGAACAGATCAGGGGAGCGGGCTTCAAGCCCGCCCGGTGCGTTCACCGCTGGAGGGCGCGCACGCCCTTTCGAGTCGACATGCGGAAGATCGTGACACCAACCTGGCGGGAAGCGCAAGCGCGAAAATATTCCCGCCCAGGCGCTGAATCCCACCCAGTGGCCGTCGCAGCACGCGTGCGAGAACGCGCCCAAAATGCGAATACCCGACGAGAGGGGATCCGTGGGATCACGACTGCGCCTGGCCGTCGCGCTGGAGGCGACCGGCGACGCGGCGTTCATCGCGAAGCACTGGGCCGGGCTCGTGCGCGAGGCCGAGGAGGCCAAACTCGACTTCGTCACGTTCGACGACTCGCTCGGTGGAGCGCCCGGCCTCGACGCGGTGCTGACCGCGGCCCGCGTCGCGCCGCTGACGTCGAGGATCGGTCTGCTGCCGACGGCGATCGTGACGCACACCGAGCCGTTCCACGTGTCGAAGGCGATCGCCACCCTCGACCACGTGAGCAAGGGGCGTGCCGGCGTGCTGCTCGATGTGGCATCGGAGCCGTTGCACGCCAAGCACTTCGGGCGGCGCGAGATCGCCGCCGAGCTGTGGGAGGAAGCCGCGGACTACGCCGAGGTGCTGCGCCGGTTGTGGGACAGCTGGGAGGACGACGCCGAGATCCGCGACGTCGACACCGGACGGTTCCGAGCTGTCCTACGACGTGCAGATCAAGGCGGGCGGCTCGCGGCTGCCGACGACAGCGCGGACCGTCGAGCAGCGCGAGCACTTCCTCGCGATGAACGGCCGGGCGGTCTGGGACGCCGCGACCAGGTGGCTGCCGGACAGCATCCTCACCGCGGCGGCGAAGGCGGAGGTGCCGGTCGAGCGGATCGACCACTTCTTCCTGCACCAGGCCAACCTGAACATCGTCAACGCGGCTTTGGACAAGCTCGGCGTGCCGGCGTCGAAAGCGCCGATCACGCTCGACAAGCTCGGCAACACCGGGGCGGCCGGGGTGTTCACCGCACTGCACTCCCGGTTCGGCACGGGCGAGGTCCGCGCGGGCGGCGTGTTCGTGATCTCCGCGATCGGCGCGGGGTTCCAGTGGGGAACCCTCTGCTTCCGGCACTAAATCGGTTGCCTCCCCTTGAGGCCCGGTGTTGCATCGAGACACCGGGCCTCTGGGGAGTGATCGTGCAGGAAACCGACGTGTCCCTTGTGGACGAACTGATCCGTGCGCAGTTCCCGCGCTGACGCGGTCGACCCGAGCACCCCGATCCGGCTGGCCGAGCTGATCCACGCGCTGCACGGCGTCGACGCCACGGACGAACCGTGGACCGGCCTCCGCGGTCGCCTCGACGCATCGGACTCGACGCGCCGCGCTGGGACGAGAAGGGCCCCGGGCAACCTGCTCTTCACCGGTGGCGAGCTCACCGGCGTGATCGACTGGGGCTGCGCGGGTGTCGGTGACCCGGCAGGCGACCTGATGACCGCGTGGCTGTTCCTCGACGAGCGCGGCAGGCTGGCGTTCCAGCGTGAGCTGCCGTTCGACGACGCGACCTGGGCGCGCGCCCGAGGCTGGGCGCTGCACCTCGCGGTGCTCGCGTTGCCGTACTACCGGGGTCGCTACGCGTTGCCGACCGCCATCGCCCAGCACACCCTCGACCAGCTCGAAGCCTGCTGAGACAAACCGGTTTCAGGACCGGGAACCATATCCGTTGTCGGCCCCGTGTTCGCGCTCCTACGTTCGTGCACAACCTGGAAAGGGTGGTGCACGAGTGGACCGCAGGAGCTTTCTGCACACAGCCGCGCTCGGAACCGCGACGGTGCTCGCTCCCAGATCCTCTGTGGACGGACAGCTGATCCGGCCGGGAGACGCGGCGTACGCGGATGCCAAGCTCGGGTACTTCACCCACTACGACCGCCAACGTCCCAGCCTGATCGCCCGCGTCGCCTCCGTAGCGGACGTTCAACGCTCCGTCGAGATGGCTCGGCAGAACCGGGCCCGCATCACCGCGCGGTGCGGCGGCCACAGCTATCCCGGCTACTCCACCGCGGACGGCGCGCACGTCGTGGATGTGCGCGGGCTCAACCGGATCGACGTGCGACCGGACGGCACCGTCGAGGTCGGCGCGGGTGTGCTGCTGATGGATCTGTACATCGCGCTCGCTCGCGCGGGCCGGATGATGCCCGCGGGCACCTGTCCGACGGTCGGCATCTCGGGCCTCACCCTCGGTGGCGGCATCGGGGTCACCGCGCGGCTGATGGGCCTGACCTGTGACAGGCTGGTCAGCGCTCGCATCGTGACTCCGGACGGCGTGCACCGCACGGTGTCCGCGACCGAGCACACCGACCTGTTCTGGGCGTTGCGCGGCGGTGGTGGCGGCAACTTCGGCATCGTCACGTCCTTTGTGTTCCGCACCGAACCGGTGCGGGACGTCTCGACCTTCACCCTGGTGTTCCCCTCGGCGTCGTTGCCCGCGCTGCTGATGGCGTGGCAGGACTGGCAGCGCGCCGCCCCGGACGCAATGTGCACCACGCTCGGGGTCGGCAGCGGTCCGAACCCGTACGTGTCGGTGTCCGGGTGCTTCGTCGGCAGTGCGGCCGGCGCCAAGCCGTTGCTGGACGACCTGGTCCGGCGCACGGGTTCGCAGCCCACCTCGCGCAACAGCCGTGACCTGGGCTTCCTGGCCGCGATGGAGCAGTTCGCGTGGTGCAACACGGCCACCACGTCGTGCAAGCCCAGCTGGAACGGCGGTGGCGGCTCGGCCGACCGCGGCAGTTACGTCGCCACGTCGCGGATGATGACGAGCCCGATCACCGACCCCGTGCGCATCGCCGAGATCTTCAAGAACACGCCGAACTCGTTCAACATGATCGACGCGCTGGGTGGCGCGGTCGCGCGTGGGCCCGCGTCGGCGTTCCCGCACCGGACGGCGCTCGCGAGCATCCAGGTCGAGGTGAGTCTCGCCGCGGGCGAGGCCAACGCGCGCAAGGCGATGGGCACTGCTCGCGACGAACTCGGCAAGATCTTCGGTGTCACCGGTTACGTCAACTATCTCGATCCGCAGATGCCGGACTGGCGGCAGGCGTACTACGGCGCCTCGCTGGCCCGGCTACAGACCGTGGCCCGCAAGTACGACCCGGACCGCGTCTTCACCTTCGCGCAGGCCCTCGCGTCCTGAGGTTCTCCCTGCGACCTTCATGAGGGGAGCTTTCCCCAACCTGAGGTTGAGGAAAGCTCCCCTCATGAAGGTGGTGACCTAGTCGCGGAATGCGCCGGGCGACCGGCCGGTCTCGCGGGTGAAGAACTTCGTGAAGTTCGTGGCCTCGCTGAACCCGAGCCGGTGCCCGATCGCCGCGGACGACAGATCGGTGTGCACGAGCAGGCGTTTCGCCTCGAGCGTCACGCGGGCGTCGATCAGCGCCTTGGCCGACTGGCCACTCGCGGCGAGGCAGATGCGGTTGAGGCTGCGCAACGAGTAACCGATGCGCGCGGCGTATTCGGCCGCGTTGCGGGTCGTCGCGAACGAACGCTCGAGCTCCTGCTGGAAGCGTTCGAACCGGGCGTCACCGTGACCGGCGCCGGAATCCGTCGGCAGCCGGGCGATTCGCAGCAGCAGCACGCCCAGCAGCTGGCGGAGGAGGTCGACCGGTTCGGCTTCTGATACGACGCGGCGGTATTCGTGGCGGAGGTCGCGCGTGGACCGGTCCAGCGCGGGTCGTTCTTCCGCGGGAACCCGCCACTCCACCGGGCCGAACGGGCTGAGCACCGGGCGCGCACGGTCCAGCGGCGGTGGGAACGCGGGGGTGAAAAGCACCATGTGCGCCTGGGTCTCGCCGCGCGGCAGGCCGAGCACCCGGCCCGGGCTGATGTGCAGCAGCGTGCCCGGCCCGCACGGGTGGTCCACGAAATCGACCATGGTGCTGCCGTGTCCCGCGGTGAACAGGAACAGCTGGTGGAAGTCGGTGCGATGCACCTCCATCAGCGTGTCGTCGGTGAGCCTGCGCCGGAGCAGCCCGAGGTCGAGCGCCTCGACGCCGAGGTGCGACCGGTCCGGGTTGCTGAACCCGAACTGGGCAACGTGTCCACTTTTGACCATGATGGAGCGTGATCCTACCTCGTCCGCAGGAGTCCGGCGGGCCATTGTTGGAGCCATGAACAACAAGGAACTCGTACTCAAGGCCGCAGGCGAACTGTTCGGCGACAAGGATCCGTCCGCGGTGGACCGTTGGGTCGCACCCGGTTACCGCCAGCACAGCTCGCTCATCGCTGACGGCCCCGAGGCACTGCGCGGGCTCGTCGCGAGCCTGCCCGAAGGTTTCCACTACGAACCGGCCCGCGTGATCGCCGACGGTGATCACGTTGCGCTGCACGGCATCTACCACGGCTTCGGGCCGGAGCCACTGGTCGCGTTCGACCTCTTCCGGGTCGAGAACGGCAAGCTCGCCGAGCACTGGGACGCGCTCACCCCGGTGGTCGAGAAGACCACGAGCGGACGGTCCCAGGTGGACGGACCCGGTGTCGGCGACGCGGACACCGAACGCAGTCGCCTGGTCGTGCGGGAGTTCGCGCAGCGGATCCTGCAGGACGCCGACTACTCGGTCCTGACCGACTACATCTCCACCGAGACCTACCACCAGCACAACCCGGAGGCCGCGGACGGGCTCGACGGCTTCGGCGCGGCGGCCGCCGGGTGGGCCGCGGAGGGCAAGAACCTGGTCTACAAGACGATTCACCAGGTAGTGGCCGAGGGAGATCTCGTGCTGCTGCAGTCCGAGGGCGAGTTCGGCGACCCGGTGGCCTACTGGGACCTGTTCCGGGTCCAGAACGGCAAGATCGTCGAACACTGGGACGTCATCGCCCCGATCCCGGCGTCGCTGCCGCACGCCAACGGCCTGTTCTGATGCACCGGGACCTGTTCATCGGCGGGAAGGACGTGCCCGCACTCGACGGACGGACCACCGAGGACCTCAACCCGTACACGGGCGAGGTGTTCGCGACGGCGTTCTCACCGTGGAACGCGCCGCTGATCCTCGGCGTGCGGTCGATCGCGGTCGCGTTGGCTGTGGGCAACACCGCCGTGCTCAAACCGAGCGAGGACGCGACCTCGATCACGCGGTGGACGCGGTGGCGTTCGGCGCGTTCCACAACGCCGGGCAGATCTGCATGTCCGCCGACCGGGTCCTGGTGCACCGCTCGATCGCCGAGGAGTTCACCGCGCGGCTCGCGGCCAAGGTCGACTCGCTGCCGGTCGGTGATCCCGCCTCACCGGACACCGTCATCGGGCCGGTGATCAACGACGCGGCCGCACGCCGCGTGGGCGAGTTGGTACTCGACGCGGTCGCGGCAGGCGCGAGAGTGCGCACAGGCGGCGAGGCGATCGTGCTGGATCGGGTGACCACCGGCATGCGGATCTTCCGTGCGGAGATCTGCGGCCCGGCGGTCGTCGTGATCGCGGTCGAGGACGATGACGAGGCGGTCGCCATCGCCAACGACACCCCGTACGGGCTGACCGCGGGCGTGCTCACCGAGGACGTGCGGCGCGGGCTCGCCCTTGCCCGCAGGCTGCGCACCGGCATCGTCCACGTGGGCGGCCAGACCGTCGACGACGAGCCGCAGGCGCCGTTCGGCGGCGTGAAGTCCAGCGGCTACGGCAGGTTCGGCGGCCGGTGGGGCGTCGAGGCCTTCACCGACACCCGCTGGGTCACCGTCGCGGACCGCCACGGCACCTACCCGTTCTGATCCAGGAGTTCCGCCGTGATCACCGCTCTGCCCGACTACCGCGCCGCGATCGCGCTGGACGAGCCGTTCGTCCCGCTCAGCGTCCCCGCGCCCGCTCGCAAGCTGACCACGCTGACCACGCTCGCGTTGCGGCTGCTCGGTGAGGATCCGTGGGTCGGCAGGTTCGCCCTGCCGCGCACCCCGCCCGAGCAACGCAGGTTGCTGCGCTCGGTGCTGACCGTCCGCGAACCGGCGCCGTTCGCGCCGGAGCTCGCCGCGGTGCTGGACGCGCTGCTCGGCGGCGAACGTCAGCAACGCCCACTGGTGAACGTGCCGCCGGCGCCGATCTCGGTGTGGCGTGGAGACATCACGACGCTGATGGCCGACGCGATCGTGAACGCCGCGAACGACGCCATGCTCGGCTGCTTCCAGCCGATGCACGACTGCGTCGACAACGCGATCCATCACGTCGCCGGGCCTCGGCTGCGGGCCGACTGCCACCGGATCATGGCCGCTCAGGCCGCACCGGAGCCGACCGGCACCGCGAAGATCACCCGCGGCTACCACCTGCCCGCGCCGTTCGTGCTGCACACCGTGGGGCCGATCGTGCGCGGGAAACTGTTGCCGGCACACGAAACGGCGCTGGCGGACTCGTACGAAGCGTGCCTCGACGTCGCCGCCGAGGTCCCACGGATCCGGACGCTGGCGTTCTGCGGCATCAGCACCGGCGTGTTCGGGTTCCCGAAACGCCCGGCCGCCCGGATCGCGCTCGCCACAGTCACCGACTGGCTGAAAGAGCATCCCGGCCGGTTCGACCGCGTGGTGTTCGTGACGTTCGGCGCCGAGGACGACGCCGTCTACCGGGAGTTGCTGTGACGTTCGAACGATGGCTGGCCGAGGCGGACCGGGTGCTCGTCGCGGCGGGTGCGGGGCTGTCGGCCGCCGCGGGCTACGACTACACCGACACCCGCAGGTTCGCCGAGCAACGGGTGTGGTCGCCGCAGGGCGACTACGGCCGGTACCAGTGCGACGAACCGTGCACGCGGGAGACGTGGGCGAGCAAACCGATCATCGACGCGGCGCTCGCCGGCTACGACGCCGAATCCGGGGAGACCGAAGGGATCCCGCGGTGTCCGAGGTGCGGTGGGCCGGTGTTCCTGAACGTGCACAAGGGACCTGAGTACGTGGACGACTACTACGTGCCGGCCGGCCGGAGCCTGCAGGAATGGCTGTCCGGTGACGGGCGGCTGCTGGTGATCGAGATCGGGGCCGGGTACAGCACGCCGACGGTGATCCGCAGGCCGGTGGAGGCACTCGTGCGCGGCACGCCGGGAGCGCGGCTGGTGCGGATCAACCGTGATCACGCGGACGTGCCTGGAGATCTGAACGCGCTGGCGATCAGGGCGGATGTGGCGGAGGTGCTGGCATGAAGATCACCGCGGCGGTGGTCGGCGAAACCCACGGCGGATTCGAACTGCGCGATGTGCTGCTGGACGAGCCGCGCGAGGGTGAGGTGCTGGTGCGCATCGTGGCGACCGGAATCTGCCACACGGACTCGATCACGCGGCACGGCGACCTGCCGTTCCCGTTGCCCGGCGTGCTGGGCCACGAGGGCGCGGGCGTGGTGGAGGCGGTCGGACCGGGCGTGCCGATCACCGAGGGCGAGCACGTGGTGCTGGGCTGGCCGTCGTGCGGTGAGTGCCGCAACTGCCTGGACGGTCAGCCGCGCTACTGCCTCCAGCTCGCTGATCTCCTGGTCGGCGGAGGCCGGCCAGACGGGACCACGGCGCTGCGCGAGCGGGACGGAACCCCGCTGGCGAGCCATTTCTTCGGGCAGTCGTCGTTCGCGACGCACGCGATCGTGCCGTGGCGGGGTCTCGTGCCGGTGAGCGGTGCGCCGCTCGACCTGGTGGGACCGTTGGCGTGTGGACTGTCCACGGGCGCGGGTGCCGTGCTGAACGTGCTGCGACCGCACGCTGGTTCGTCGATCGTCGTTCATGGCGTCGGCACGGTCGGGCTCGCCGCGATCATGGCCGCGCGCAACAGCGGCGCGACGCGGATCATCGCGGTCGACCGGCACGACGGGCGGCTGCGGCTGGCCCGCGGGTACGGGGCGACCGAGACGGTGGACGCGACCACGGACGATCCGGTCGCGGCCGTGCACGAGATCTGCCAGGGGGCCGCGGACTTCAGTCTGGAGTGCACAGGCGTGGTGAGCGTGTGCCGCCAGGCGGTGGATTCCGTGGGGATGCGCGGCGTCTGCGCGCTCATCGGCGGTGCGCCGGCCGGGGCACAGCTCCAGCTCGACCATCTCAGCACGCTGTGGGGCAAACGGGTGATCGGTGTCCTGGGCGGCGAGGGGCGCGGCACGTTCATCCCGGCGTTGCTCGACCTGCACCGGCAGGGGCGGTTCCCGTTCGACGAGCTGGTCACGCACTTCCCGTTCGAGCAGCTCACGGACGCTATGGCGGCGGCCGAAGCGGGGGAGGTGATCAAGCCGGTGCTGCTGATGCCATAGCAGATCGCGCCATCCGCGAACCGGCGTAATGCGCCCCGCCATTCGGGGCCATTCATCAGGTTGCGTATGTGAGAAAGTTTCACCACCCCTCTCGACGGCAGCCGCGGTTTGTGCGTACGGTGAGCGCGCTGTAACCGTACCGGCCAGTAGGAACCTAGCTGAATTCCTTTCTCCCCACCCCTGCACGGTGAGAAGCGAGCGCAGTGAACATGCTGTCGGATCGAGAACGGGTGCTGTGCCTGAGTCCGTTCAGCACCCCGAACCCGGCCCTTGTGGTCGCGGCCGAACGAGCGGGCGCGCTTGGCGTGCTCGACCTCGCGTCGACCGCTGCCACCGATCTTGGTCGCGTCACCGCGCGGCACGAGGGCACGTTCGGCGTGCGCCTGAACGGGCCGCACCCGGCGGCACTGCCGGACGCCGTCGACACGGTGGTTGTTGACCTAGTTCGGTATCCGCCGAACCGGGCTGAGCTGGGTGAACGGCGAGTCCTGGCAGTGGTCACCTCGGCGGCCGAGGCGATTGCGGCGATCGAGTACGGTGCTACAGGCCTGATCGCGAAGGGTGCCGAGTCGGGCGGCCGAGTGGGTGGTTCGCCCGCGTTCGTGCTGCTCCAGCAGGTGCTCGCGCTGACCGATCTGCCGGTCTGGCTGGCCGGTGGGATCGGGCCGGACACGGCTGCCGCGGCGGTCGCGGGCGGTGCCAGGGGAGTGGTGCTGGAAGGCCAGCTGACACTCGTCGCGGAAGCCCGAAAACATATTTCCGCTGAAATTGTGAACGCAGTCCGGATGATGGACGGCGCGGACACCGTTGTGAACGGTGGGTTGCGTGTTCATGTTCGACATAACGCGCTCGAAATTGGTCAGGAAGGCGCGTTCGCCGAATCGAACCGCGTCTCATTCGGGACCGTCGGAGGCGTAGTCGGCGCGATTAGGAGCGCCATCCGGGACAATCTCGTACAGGCGGGCGAACACCGCTCCATCCGGGCGGGCGGGCCGTTCTGCGACCGGGTGCCGGGCCTGCGCTACCCGATCGCGCAGGGGCCGATGACGCGCGTGAGCGACCAGCCCGCGTTCGCCGCGGCGGTCGCGGAGGGCGGTGCGCTGCCGTTCCTCGCGCTCGCGTTGATGGACGGTGCGGCGGTCGGCGAACTGCTCCGCGAGACCTCGCAGAAGCTCGGCGACCGGCCGTGGGGTGTGGGCCTGCTCGGCTTCGCGCCGCCCGAACTGCGGGCCGCGCAACTCAAGGCGGTCCTCGGCACCCGGCCGAAGTACGCGATCGTCGCCGGCGGCACACCCGCACAGGCGCGAGAACTGGAGGACGCCGGGATCGAGGCGTTCCTGCACGTCCCGTCGCCCGCGCTGCTCGGCCGGTTCCTGGACGAGGGCGCGCGAAAGTTCGTCTTCGAGGGCTCGGAGTGCGGGGGGCACACGGGTCCCCGTTCCAGCTTCACCCTGTGGCAGCAGCAGATCGACGTCCTGCGCGGCCGCGAGAAGGACGTCGTCGCGCTCTTCGCGGGCGGCATCCACGACGCTCGCTCGGCCGCCATGGTGTCGGCGATGACCGCGCCATTGGCCGCCCGTGGTGCTGCGATCGGCGTTCTGGTCGGCACGGCGTACCTGTTCACCGAGGAAGCGGTCGAGCACGGCGCGATCCGGCCGGTGTTCCAGCAGGTCGCGCTGGAGTGCGAGGACACCGCGCTGCTGGAGACCTCGCCGGGCCACGCGGTCCGTTGCGCTCAGACGTCCTATGTGGACACCTTCGAGCAGGCACGGGCCGAGCTCACCGGCCTGTCGAAGCAGGAGAGCTGGGAACGCCTCGAACAGCTCAACCTCGGTCGCCTCCGGCTCGCCAGCCGCGGGCTCGTCCGCGACGACGACGGCCTGAAAGCCGTCGACGACGACGAACAGCGCCGCGAAGGCATGTTCATGATCGGGCAGGTCGCGACGTTGCGCGCGGAGCGGACCACGATCGCCGCGCTGCACGAGGACATCGTCTCGGGTGTGCTGCCTGAGAACGAATGTGAAGTCGTTGAAGCCGAACCGCTCGACGTCGCCATCGTCGGCATGGCGGCGATCATGCCTGGTGCGCGGGACGTGGCCGAGTTCTGGGCGAACGTCCTGGCGGGTACGGACTCCATCACCGACATCCCGGCGGACCGCTGGTCACCCGAGCGCTACAGACAGCCCGTTCCGGCGGGGTGGGTTCATCCCGCTCACGGCGTTCGACCCGCTCGCCTACGGCATCCCGCCCGCCTCACTGACCTCGATCGAACCCGCCCAGCTGCTGGCGCTGGAAGTGTCCGCGCGGGCGCTGAAAGACGCCGGATACGCCACGCGGATGTTCGACCGCGAACGCACGTCGGTGATCTTCGGCGCCGAAGCCGGTGCCGACCTCGCGAACGCCTACACGGTCCGCACCGCGTTGCCCGCGCTTGGGAATCCGCGGCCTGGACGACCACCTGCCCGCGTTGACCGAGGACTCGTTCCCCGGCGTGCTCGGCAACGTGATCGCGGGCCGGGTCGCGAACCGTCTCGACCTCGGCGGCGCGAACTACACGGTCGACGCCGCCTGCGCGTCCAGCCTCGCCGCGCTCGACGTGGCGTGCAAGGAACTCGTCGGCGGCACCAGCGACATGGTGCTGTGCGGAGCGGTCGACCTGCACAACAGCGCGCACGACTACCAGATGTTCGCCTCGGTCAAGGCGTTGTCCGCCAAGGGCCGCTGCGCCACCTTCGACTCGGAGGCGGACGGCATCGCGCTCGGCGAGGGCGTGGCCTGCGTCGTCCTGAAACGGCTCGCGGACGCCGAACGCGACGGCGACCGGATCTACGCGGTCGTCAAGGGCATCGGCGCGTCGAGCGACGGCCGGTCGATGGGACTTACCGCGCCGCGCCCGGAAGGCCAGCAGCGGGCGCTCAAGCGCGCGTACGCCATCGGCGGGTGTTGCCGGTCACCGCGGTCGGACTGGTCGAGGCGCACGGCACCGGAACGGTCGTGGGCGACCGGACCGAACTGGCGGCGCTGACCGAGATGTTCTCCGGCGTCGAGCCGGGCAGCTGCACGATCGGCTCGGTGAAGTCGCAGATCGGGCACACCAAGTGCGCGGCGGGCCTGGCGGGCGTGATCAAGGCGGCGCTGGCTGTCCACACGGGTGTGCGGCCGCGGAACGCTGCACGTCAAGCAGCCCAACGCGTTCTGGGACGCGCAGACCAGCCCGTTCACCTTCGGCCACCGCACCTGGGCGGCTCCGGTCGAGCAGCGGATCGCGGGCGTGAGCGCGTTCGGGTTCGGCGGCACGAACTTCCACACCGTCCTCGCCGGATACGCCGGTGTGGACGAACCACGGCACGGCCTGACCGTGTGGCCGGCCGAGCTGTTCCTGATCCGTGGCGAGAATCCTCAAGCCGCGCAACGGGAAGCCGCTCGTCTCACGACGCTGGTCGACGACCGCACGCTACTACGGGAGCTCGCCGCCGCGTGTGGCGGCGGCACGGTCCAGGCGGCGTTCGTGGTGAGTGATCACGACGCTCTCCGCAAGGCGCTCACCGCAGTCGAGGCCTGGCAGGCGAACGATGTCGTCCGCCTGCGGACCGGAGAACGCCCGAAGATCGCTTTCCTGTACCCCGGCCAGGGCAGCCAGCGGCCCGGCATGCTGCTCGACCTGGTCACCGCGTTCCCGTGGCTCAAGGAACTCGTGGACTCGCGCTACGAACGCGTGATGTACCCGCCGGCCGCGCTGACCGCCGAGGACGTGGCGAAGCAACGTGCGGCCATCACCGATACGCGGATGGCCCAGCCAACGCTCGGGATCGCCGGTCTTGCCGTGACCGCGCTGCTGGATTCCGTTGGCGTGCGGCCGGATCTGGCCGGTGGCCACAGCTATGGCGAGCTGGTCGCGCTGGCCGCGGCGGGCGCGTTCGGACCCGCCGAACTGCTCGACCTCAGCGCTGCCCGTGCCGAAGCGATGATCGAGGCGGTCGGCGACGACCCCGGCACGATGGCCGCGGTGAGCGCGCCACTGGCCGAGGTCGAGGCGTTGCTGCCCGCCGATGTCGTGGTGGCCAACCACAACGCACCTGAGCAGGTCGTGATCTCCGGTCCGACGAAGGCCGTGGAGAACGCCGTTGAGGTGTTGCGGAGCGCCGGGCTGACCGTGAAGAACATCCCGGTCGCCGCCGCGTTCCACAGCCCGCTGATGGCCGGTGCGCGCGAACGGTTCGCGACGAGTCTCGCGGCCATTTCCATTGGTGAGACGCATTTCCCGGTGTGGTCGAACGTGGCCGCCGAGCCGCACACGGACGTCCGGCGTGGACTGGCCGAACAGCTCGCCGGACGCGTGCGGTTCGTCGACCAGATCGAGTCGATGTACGCGGCGGGCGCGCGGATCTTCGTCGAGGCCGGGCCGGGCGGGGTGCTGACGTCGTTGGTGGGCAAGACCCTCGGCGACCGGCCGCACCAGGCGTTGCGCTGCGACGACCACGTGACGTTCCTGCGCACGCTCGCGGAGCTCGCGGTCGCCGGTGTCGAGGTCGACACCGCGCCGCTGTTCGAGGACAGGACCGAACCGGCGACGACCGTGCCGCAACGGCCGCGCTGGTACGTGGATGGAGGTCTCGTGCGAGACGCGAACGGCGACGCGCTACCCGGCGGGCTGCGGCCCGCCACCGAGTTCCCGAACCTGAGTGTCGGGAGCGGACTGGGTCGTGACGAGATCATCGAGAAGTTCCTGGACGGCATGCGCGACGCGGTCAGCGCTCAGCGCGACGTCCTGCTGAGCTACCTCGGCACCGCCCCGATTCCGGCCCAGGCGCCGACGCCCGCCATCGAACGCGCCGTGGCGGCCCCGGAGCCCGTCGTCCAGCAACAGGAAGACGTGGCCACGGTCGTGCTCCGCACGATCAGCACCCGCACCGGCTATCCGATCGAGATGCTCCAGCCGGGCCTCGACCTGGAAGCCGACCTGTCGATCGACTCGATCAAGCGCACGGAGATCGTCAGCGAGCTGGTGTCCGTTCTGGGCGCGGCGGGTTCGGTGGACGATCTGGCGCAGCTCAAGACGATCGAGGGCATCGTCGGCTGGTTCGGCGCCGCCCCGGCAGCTCCCACGCAGGATGTCCGGGCGGTCGTGCTCCAGACCATCAGTACCCGGACCGGCTACCCGATCGAGATGCTGCAGCCTGGGCTGGACCTGGAAGCGGACCTGTCGATCGACTCGATCAAGCGCACCGAGATCGTCGCCGAGCTGGCGGCCGAGCTCGGCGGGAACATCGAAGAGCTGGCCGTACTCAAGACCGTGGAAGAGCTCGTGAGTGGTTTCAGTCGCTCTGACGACGGAAACCACTCACGACCCCTTGGCCGCCTGGTCCGCCTCGTTCCGCAGGTCGCACCCGCGGAACCGGCCCAACCAGTCGACCTGACCGGCAAGAACGTGCTGATCATCGACGACAACGGCATCGGCCTGGAGCTCGCCGACCTGATCGAACGGCAGGCGACCCGACCGCGCATCGAGCCGACCTTCCCGGCCGACCTGACCGGTGTGGACGTCGTCGTGCGGCTGGGCGGACGGCTGCCGGAATCGTTCAGCGAGGTCAAAGCCTGCGTCACGAACGGCGTCGACCTCGTCGTGGTGACGACCGGCGGCGGCACGTTCGGCTTCGACCACAGCCCGGACGAGCTGCCCGCGGACATCGGCCTGCACGGCCTGATCCGCACGGCCGCGCTGGAGTACCCGGACCTGGTGGTGCGCGCGGTCGACGTGAACCCCAAGGAAAGCCATCGCGACATCGCCACCGCGCTGCGCGCCGAGATCTGCCCCGGCCCGGCGGTCGTCGGCTACAACGCGGGCAAACGGCAGCTCATCGACGCCGTGCCGACGGACCTCGCGCCCAAGGACCTGCCGCTCGACGCCGACAGCGTCGTGCTCCTGACCGGCGGCGCCCGTGGCATCACCGCGCTGGCCGCGATCGCGCTCGCCGAACGCACCGGCTGCCACGTCGAACTGATCGGCCGCACCCCGATCACTCAGGAAGATCACCGGCTCACGGCGGCCGTGTCGGAACCCGAGCTCGTGAAGGCGTTGTTCGAGCTGGGCGAGACCAAGGACGTGCCCGCCAAGGCCCGCAAGGTCCTCGCCGAACGCGAAGTGCGCCAGACCATGGACCGGCTGCGCGCCAAGGCCTCCTCGGTCCGCTACCACGAGTGCGACGTCACCGACGCCGAAGCCGTCACGAAGATCCTCGACGACATCCGTGCGAGGTTCGGGCGACTCGACGGCGTGATCCACGGCGCCGGAGTGCTGGACGACAAGCTGATCGCCGCCAAGACCCAGGAGTCGTTCGACCGCGTGTGGGCGACGAAGGTGAACGGCGCCACGGCCTTCACGGACGGCTTCCTGGTGTTGTTCGGCAGTGTCAGCGGAGTCTTCGGCAACCGCGGCCAGTCCGACTACTCGGCCGCGAACGACGCACTGGACGGGATCGCCCGCTTCTGGGGCACCCAGCGCCGGGTCGTCGCCGTCGACTGGGGTCCCTGGGCCGGTGCCGGCATGGCCGTCGGGCTCTCCGACGAGTACGCGCGTCGCGGCATCCCGCTGATCGAGCCGTCCCAGGGCGTCGACGCGTTGCTGAACGAGATCGCCGCGGGTGCGGACGTGCAGGTGGTCTACCGATGGGAGGCATAGCGATCGTCGGGATCGGTGCCGTCTTCCCCGGTGCCCCCGACGCCGCGACGTTCTGGCGCAACATCGTCAACGGTGTCGACGCCATCGGCCAGATCCCGCCCGGCCGATGGGACCCGGACACCTACTACGACCAGGACAGCACCACCGGCGACCGGTTCTACTGCCGCAAGGGCGGTTTCGTCGACGACCTGGCCGAGTTCGACCCGACCAGGTTCGGCATCATGCCGTCCACAGTGGACGGCGCCGAGCCCGACCAGCTGCTCGCGCTCGCCACCGCCGCCGAGGCCATCGCGGACGCGGGCGGCGAGTCCGTGCTGCCGGGCCGGGATCGTGTCGGCGTGGTCGTCGGCCGCGGCGGCTACCTCACACCCGGCTGTGCCCGCCTCGACCAGCGCGTCCGGCTCGCGGACGAGGTCGTCTCGGTGGTGCGCGATCTCTTCCCGAGCCTCGCCGGTTCGGAGCTGAACTCCGTGCGCCAGGCCATCCGCGAGCGGTTCGGGCCGGAGCAGCCGGAGTCGTCGATCGGGCTGGTGCCCAACCTCGCCGCGTCCCGCATCGCGAACCGGTTCGACCTGCGAGGCACCGCCTACACCGTGGACGCGGCCTGCGCGTCCGGGCTGGTCGCGGTCGAGCACGCGGTCCGCGAGCTCCAGGAGGGCCGCGCGGACGCGATGCTGGCCGGAGCCGTGCACGTCTGCCACCACCCGACGCTGTGGAGCGTCTTCACGCAGTTGCGGGCGCTGAGCCCGAGCGAGCGCATCCGGCCGTTCGACGAGAACGCCGACGGCACGCTGCTGTCCGAAGGCGTCGGCATGGTGCTGCTCAAGCGCATCGAAGACGTCGGCGACGAGCGCGTCTACGCCGTGATCCGAGGCATCGGCACCGCGAGTGACGGCCGAGCCACGAGCATGATGACGCCCAACCCCGACGGCCAACTCCTTGCCGTGCAACGAGCGTGGGCCGGTGCCGAGCTGGACCCGAAGACCGATGGCCCCGCGTTGATCGAGGCGCACGGCACCGCGACGCCCGCGGGTGACGCCGCCGAGCTGAGCACGATGATCAACGCGTTCGGCGCGGACGGCACGGAGATCGGCATCGGCACGGTGAAGTCGATGATCGGTCACGCCATGCCCGCCGCCGGAATGGCGGGGCTGATCAAGGCCGCACTCGCGTTGCACCACCGCACGCTGCCGCCGACCCTGCACGTCGACTCGCCGCACTCCGCGTTGTCCGGCACCAGGTTCACGCCGGTGCGCGAAGCCCGCGAGTGGAGCGGCCCGCATCGAGCGGTGGTGAACGCGTTCGGGTTCGGCGGCATCAACGCCCACGCCGTGCTCGACGGCCACACCGTCGCGACCCCGCGCAAACCGGTGATGACCTTCGCCGCGGATACGGCCGAGGAACTGGCCCGCGCGGTCACCGAACGCCGGTGCTCCAACGCCGACCGGGAGTTCCGGCTCGCCGTGGGCAACCCGGACGACCGCAAGCTGAAGCTCGCCTCGAAGGTGATCGCCCAGGGCAAGCCGTGGCCGGGCAGGCACGACATCTGGTTCTCCCCTCAGCCACTGCTGACCGGCACCGACCAGGTCGCGTTCGTGTTCCCCGGCTTCGAACGCGAGTTCACCGGCGAGGTCGTCGACCACGCCGTGCGGCTGCTGCAGGACGGTCGCCGCGAGGCCCGTGAGCTGATGGCGCTCGGCATCAGGCCCGGTGCGCTCGCCGGGCACAGCATGGGCGAGTGGACGGCCATGGTCGTCGGCGGGATCTACCCGACGATCGACGAGTTCGTCAGCGCGCTCGGACCGGGCGCGGTCGCCGTGGTCGACATCGCTTACGCCGCACTGGGCTGCTCGGCCGACACAGCCGAGCAGCACCTGATCGACGGCGTGACGATCAGCCACGACAACTGCCCGCACCAGTCGGTCATCTGCGGCCCGATCGACCAGCTCGAACTCGTGCTGGAACGGTTGAAGGCGGGTGGGGTGCTGGCCCAGCTCATGCCGTTCCGCACGGGCTTCCACACCCCAGCGCTCGCCCCGTACCTCGGCCGGGCACGGGAGATGCTCGACCAGCTGGCTGTCCGCGCGTCGGACATCCCGGTGTGGTCGGCGAACTCGCTGGAGCCGATGGGGGTCGACGAGGTCCGCGACCTGGTGCTGCGGCACCTGGTCGAGCCGGTCCGGTTCCGGCCGCTGCTCGAACGCCTGCACGGCGCGGGTTTCCGGGCGTTCGTCCAGATCGGACAGGGGAGCCTGCCGGGGTTCGTCGGCGACACGTTGTCGGACCGGCCGCACCTCGCGATGAACTCCGACATCGCGCCGGAGGCGTTGTGGGCGTTCGGGCTCAAGCGCGGCACCGACCACAAGGTCAAGCTGAAGCTGGGCACGAAGAAGATCAAGCTCGACCCGCTCGGTGTCGAACCCATGCTGGTGGCCGACGACAGCCCGATGTCCACGGCCGTCAACGCGCTGCTCGCGCACACCAACGCGGTTGCCCGTGAGGTGGCCGGGGCCGCCCGCGACTTCGCCGGGTTCACCCGTGAGACGCCTCAGGCATTGCGGCCCGCGGAAGCGGGCCCGGCGGGTGCGTCGAGGCCCGCCGAGGCCGGGTTCACCCGCGAGTTCTCCTTGCGCACCATGCCGGAGCTCGTGGACCACTCGGTGTTCCCGCAGGCATCCGGCTGGCCGGACCTCGCCGACGGTTTCCCGATCGTGCCCGCGACAGGTCTGCTGGAGGTGTTCGCCGATGCCGCGAGAAGGCTCACCGGCGGCACCGTCCACGGGTTCGCGCAGGTCAAGGCCAAGCGCTGGCTGACAGCACTGCCCGCGTCGACCGTGAAGATCACCGCCCGTGCGGAAGGCGTCGACCGCGTGGTCGTGAAGGTCGGCGACTACGCCGAGGGCATCGTGCTGATGGCCCCGGTGACCGTGCAGCCGGTCGGGGCGGAGTTGCGCGGGATCCGCGAGGCACCAGTTTCCGCGGAGGAGCTGTACCGGGACAACTGGATGTTCCACGGCCCGGCGTTCGCGGGCGTGACGAAGATCGAGTCGTTGGCGGACAACGGGATCTCCGGCGTGCTGACGCCGTTGCCCGCGCCGGGTGCGTTGCTGGACAGCGCCGGGCAGCTGATCGGGCACTGGATGCAGGTCACGCACACCGTCGACCAGACGGTGCTGCCGACCGGGATCGAGCAGGTGTCGTTCCACGGGCCGGCGCCGACGGACGACGTCCAGTGCACGGCCTGGATCCGCACGGTGACCGACCAGGAGATGGTCGCCGACGCGGAACTGACGGTGAACGGCGCGCTGTGGTGCCGGATCAGCGGCTGGACGACCCGCCGGTTCACCACGGACGACCGGATCTGGCAGGTCAAGCTGCGGCCGGGTACGGAGATGCTGTCCACTCCGGACGGTGAGTGGCTGCGGGTGCGGGAGAACTGGTCCGACAGCGCCACCCGTGACCTGATCATGCGGCGCTACCTGAACTCCGCCGAACGACCGCACTACGGCGGGCTCGACGTGCCCGCCCAGCGGGACTGGCTGCTGCGGGTGATCGCGGTGAAGGACGCCGCGCGTTCGTGGCTGTGGACCCGCGGCGCCGGGCCGATCTTCCCGGCGGAACTGACCGTCGACGCAAATGTCCGCGTGCGTGGCGCGTTCGCTGTGCCGCGGATCGAGGTTGTCGTGGAAGGCGCTCTGGCCTCCGCGAGGGTGAGGGAGAACTGATGGACGAGGTGCTGCGGCAGGTGGCCAAGCTGATCACCGAGGTGGTCGGGCCGGACTTCCTGCTGGGCGTGGAGATCACCCGCGACACCACGTTCAGCGACGACCTCGGCCTCGAGTCGATCGAGTTCGTCGCGCTGGCGGACAAGCTCAACGTCCACTACGGCGTGGACCTGGTGGCGTTCCTCGCGGACATGGACATCGACGAGATCATGGCGATGTCCGTCGGCCGGCTCGTCGACCACATCACGGCTCGTGTCTGACGTTCACGCCCGAGGGCTGCGGTTTCACGTGCAGCGGCTCGGGCCTGAAGACGGCACGCCCGTGGTGTTCGTGCACGGGCTGGTGATGGACAACCTGGCCAGCTTCTACTACACGCTGGCCGCTCCGCTGGCCGCGCGCGGATTCAGCTCGGTGCTGTTCGACCTGCGCGGGCACGGCCTGTCCGAGCGGCCATGGACCGGGTACACGCCGGAGGAAAGCGCGCCAGGACCTCGTCGCGGTCCTGGACGAGATCGGCGTGACCGAGCCGGTCTACCTGGTGGGCAACAGTTACGGCGGTGTGGTCGCGATGCACACGGCCGCCCAGGCGCCCGACCGGGTGGCCGGCGTCGTGCTGGTCGAGTCGGCGTGTCGGGGGAGTGGTCGGCGACGCGTGGTTCGAGGACATCACGAACACGCTGACGGTCGCCGCGCTGGGCCTGGAGTTCGACCGGACGCAGGACCAGCTGATGGCCCTGGGACAGCGCAAGATCGCGCAGCTCGCGGTGAACGCCAACGCGTTGCTCAACGGCACGACGCTGATCGACGACCTCGGCTCCGGCGCGAAGCTCGACCTGACGCAGGTGCAGTGCCCGGTGCTCGGGGTGTTCGGGGCCGAGTCCGAGCTGATCGGGGCCGCGGCGGAGCTGCACGAACGGATCCCTTCGTGCCGCCTGCACATCGTCTCCGGGCTGGGGCACACCGTGTCTGCGGGAAGCGACGGCCGAACTGCTCGACGTGCTGCTGGACTGGTTGCCGTCATGAGCCGGTTCCTGTTCGTGGTGCCGCCGCTGACCGGCCACGTCAACCCGACCGCCTCCGTCGGCGGCGAGCTGCTGGCGCGCGGGCACGAGGTGGCGTGGGTCGGGCATCCGGGCACGCTGAAGCCGCTGCTGCCGGACGACGCGCGTGGTCTTCCCGGCGATCGACGACGTGCTGGAGGCGGACATCCGCGCGAAACGGGAGCGCTGGCTCGCGTTGCGCGGGATGGCGGTGCTCAAGTTCTTCTGGGAGGAGTTCCTGATCCCGCTCGGGCACGCGATGGTTCCCGGTGTCTCCGACGCGGTCCAGGCCTTTCGGCCCGGACGTGATCATCGCCGACCAGCAGGCGCTCGCCGGGCCGCTGGTGCGCGATCGCGGGGCCTGCCGTGGGCGACGTCGGCAGCACCTCGGCAGAGCTGGTCAATCCATTGAGGACGATGCCGAAGGTCGACGCCTGGGTGCGCGACCTGCTGCACGACTTCGCGGGCGGGGACATCAGGTTCTCCGAACGGCTGGTGCTGGTCTACAGCTCGACGGCGCTGGTGGCGGGAGAGTTCGGGGACGAGGTCGCGTTCGTCGGGCCCGCGCTGAGCCACCGGGTCGAACGTGTGGACTTCCCGTGGGACCGGCTCGCGGACAGAGCGGCGCGTGCTGGTGTCCCTCGGAACGCTGAACGGTCCGGCGGGCGAGCGTTTCTTCGGCCAGGTCATGGAAGCCGTCGCGGAGCTGGACGTGCAGGTCGTGATGATCGCCTCGGACCGGCCCGCGCCCGCGAACGTGCTGATGCTGCCGTCGGTGCCGCAGCTCGCGTTGATGCCGCACCTGGACGCGGTGATCACGCACGGCGGCCACAACACGGTGTGCGAGGCGTTGGCGCACGGGTTGCCGCTGGTCGTGGCACCGATCCGGGACGACCAGCCGACGGTCGCCGCGCAGGTCGTGGATGCCGGGGCCGGTGTGCGGATCACCTACTCGCGGGCTCGTGCGGCGGACATCAGGTCCGCGCTGGAGTCCGTTCTGGACGAACCGGAGTACGCGGCAGCCGCTGAGCTGGTGCGGGAGTCATTCATAGCTGCTGGTGGCGCGGCGACGGCCGCGGACCGACTCGAAAAGGTGGTGGCCGGGTGATTCTCGCGACTGGATCCTTTCGCTGGTGGTGCTCGTCGTCCTGTTGGACGTCCTGCGCCTGCGTTCCCGCGCGTCCAAGCTGCGAGTGCTCGCTCACGGGCGCGGGCGAGCACTCGCTTCTCACCGCCACCGGTGTCCATCCCGAGGGCTCGTGGGACATCGGCGACGCCGACCTGGTCGACCTGGTCCCGCGCGACCTGCCGACCGTGGCCGCACTGGACCTGCTCGGCTCGCTCGACCCCGCGAAGTACCGCGCGGACCGGTGGGCGCGCGGCGCCAGCGCCTCCCAGGCCGTGTCTGGTGCGCAAGGACTACGCGGGCGAGATCGATCCGCGACGACCCGACGGAGTTCGTGGCGTTCGTGCGTCGGCGTCAAGGACCACGTGCGGGCCGAGGTCGATATCGCGGTCGCACCGGGGTTGAAGGCCGGTCCGTACGACGTCGGGTACCGCGCGGCGACGTTGCGGCAGCTCGGCAAGCGCCCGTCGTTGTGGATCGCGGGCTCGGTCATCGGCTACGCGACGGTCGCCGCGGCCGTGATCACCGCTGGCCGTGGGGCCTGATCGCGTTGGCCGCGTACTGGGCGCATCCGATCCTGGTCTTCGCGGGAACGCCGCTGCAGCCTCGTGACCTGTGGGTACCGCGATTCCTGCGCACGCCGTATCTGTGGCTGAAGACGGCCAACGGCAAGAAGTCCACGGCCGAACTCCGCCAGGCCGAGCACCTACGGCAGGCCTCGCCCTGGTACGAGGAGCGGGTGCGGCCGGGACTTCCACGAGGCCCGGCGCGACAACTGCCCGGCGTGCGGCAGCGTCGACCTGCGGCGCTGGGTGACCGCGCACGACCTGGTGCAGCGCAAGCCCGGCACGTTCACCATGGACCGTTGTGTCCGATGTGGACACGTCTGGCAGAACCCGCGGCTGTCCGAGGAAGGCCTCGGCTTCTACTACCGCGACTTCTACGACGGCCTCGGCGAGTCGTCGGCCGAAGCGGTGTTCTCCGGCAAGACCGACGCCCTACTACGGCCGGGCCCGGATGGTCGAGCCGTTCACCAAACCCGAACGCTGGCTCGACGTCGGCTCCGGGCACGCCCACTTCTGCCTGGGCGCCAAGGAAGTCCTGCCCGAGACCGTGTTCGACGGGCTCGACCAGGGTGCGGCCATCGAGGACGCGGCCAGGCTCGGCCGGATCGAGCAGTCCTACCGGGGCAGCTTCAAGGACTTCGCGGGCGAGCTCAAGGGCCGCTACGACGTGATCAGCATGCACCACTACCTGGAACACGTGCGCGACCCGTGGGAGGAGCTCGACATCGCCGCCGACGTGCTGCCCGACGGCGGCTACCTGCTGATCGAGCTGCCGGACCCGGAGTGGCGGCTCGGCCGGCTGTTCGGCCAGTACTGGATGCCGTGGTTCCAGCCGCAGCACCAGCACATGATGCCGATCGACAACCTGGAGCACGCGCTGGCCGACCGCGGACTGATCACGGTGGCCGCGAACGCAAGCGAAGCCCACATGTGCAACGACTTCACGCTCGCGGTGCTGCTGTACCTCGGTTCGATAGCGCACCGCGCACGCCGGCGCCGTGGCGGCCGGAGAAGGTGCGGCTGCGCCGGACCCGCAGCTTCCTGGTGTGGTCGCTGGGAATTCCCGCGTTCTTCGTCGCGCTGGCGCTGGACCAGACCGTGAACCGCCTCCTGGCCGCCAGCACCGGCAACGGCAACGCCTACCGGCTGCTTGTCCAGAAGGAACCAGAGCGGTCATGACGGACATCGCGGATCGGCCTGATGCTCGCGCCGGAGCTCAGGCTGGTGCCGCACGCGTTCCGGCGCACGTTCGGCCGGCCCGGCGACAGGCGTCTGGTACGCGCCGGGCGTGCTGAACCTGCTGGGCGGCGCATGCGCGGTGCCCGCCAAGTGGGGCGCGATCGTGGCGGGAGACCGGCGCGACGACGGCATGCTCGAACTCGTGTCGGTGAACCGGCCGACCGAACGCGCGCTGCTGCCGTCCGACGAGATCCCGGCGTGGGCGGCACCGGCGGCGGGCAGCTGGGGCGGCGCAGCGCTGATGTGCAGCGTCGACCTGCCGCAGGGGAGTGGTCTGTCCGCGAGCGAGGCGTTCAGACCGGCCGTGGGCTGGCATTCAGGATCTGGCGGGCGGCGGTTCGAGGAGTCGAACCCACCGAGCCGCTCGACCTGCCGGGCCAACGGCTGCTCGTCGTCGACACCCGAATCCGCCGCACCGAGACCGCAGGAGGAACGGCCGTACACGCCGCAGGCAGATGATCTCGGTGCTGGCTTTGACGGCGTACCACCACGCTCAGGACCCGGATCCCGAGCAGAACGCGGTGGTCTACGCCGCGTTGGCAGCGGGAGCGCGAGGTGCCAGCATGCTGGTGGATCCGCCGGGCAGTCCCGCTGTCGCACTGGTCGACGCCGACCTGGTCCCGCCGTGAAGAAGGCGATCACGAAGGCGGTGGAGATCGCTCCCCGCTACCTCACGATCGTCCCCGCGTCTCTTCAACCTGCAGCGAAGCTCCTGCTTTACGGTGAACTCCGCTCGCCGCAGGTCCCCTTCGAGTTCGGCCCGACCAGCAGCACGAACTCGCCCGGCTCGACGACGCGGCGACCGGCGGCGTCGACGATCGTGCAGTCGGCGACCGGCAGCTCCAGTCGCACCGTCGCGGTCTCACCCGGCGCCACGTCGACCTGCCTGAACGTCTTGAGCTCCTTGTCCGCCCAGCTCACCGACGTGACGGCGTCGCTGACGTAGACCTGCACGGTCTCGCGGGACGGCCGGGAGCCGGTGTTGGACAGCGTGATCGAGGCCTGCACCGTCTCGTCCGGGCGCAGCACCGCCGTCTCCACCATGCAGGTCGCCGTACTCGACCGTCGTGTAGCGACAGGCCCTCGCCGAACGCGAACGCCGGCTCCTGCGTCAGGTCGGCGTAGCGGGTGCCGTGCTGGCCGCGGATCTGGTTGTAGTAGGTCGGCTGCTGCCCGACGTGTCGCCGCGAACGAGATCGGCAGCCGGCCGCTCGGCTCGACCAGCGCCGTGCAGCATCTCGGCGATCGCCCGGCCGCCCTGCATGCCGGGGTTGGCCACCCACAGCAGCGCGGCGGCGTTGCGCGCCGACGGCGGCAGCACCAGCGGCTTGGACGCCGAGCAGCACGACGATCAGCGGCGTGCCGGTCTCGGCGAGCGCGTCGAGCAGGGCGATCTGGCCGCCGATCAGGTCGAGCGTGGCGGTGGAACGGCCCTCGCCGACCAGCTCGATGCGGTCACCGACGACGGCGACCACGTAGTCGGCGTCGCGTGCGGCGGCGACGGCCTCGGCGATCAGCGCCTCGTCCGGCGGGCACGGCACGACGATCTTCGGGCCGCGGCTGGCCGTCGGGGAAGCGTCGTCGCCCGCGGGGTCCGGCTCGAGCGTGAGGATGTCGGCGCCGCGCGCGTACGTGACCGTCCAGCGCGGAGAGCGTCGCGCAGCCCGTCCAGCACCGTCGTGATCATGTCGCGCGGCTGGCCGTCGGGCAGCCAGTCGGCCTGACCCGACGAGCCTGCCCAGTCGCCGAGCTGGGTCTGGGCGTCGTCGGCGAGCGGCCCGACGACGGCGATCCTGGCCGGGCCCTCGGCGAACGGCAGCACGCCGTCGTTGCGCAGCAGCACCAGCGAACGCCGGGCGACCTCGCAGGTTCAGCGCGGCGTGCTCGGCGTGGTTGATCATCACGCGCTGACGTGCGGCGTCGGGCCTGCGCGGGTTCTCGAACAGGCCCAGCTCGAACTTCAGCGTCAGGATGCGGGCGCACCGCCGCGGTCGAGGTCGGACTCGGCCAGCAGCCCTCGCTCGACGGCCTGCAGCGCGCCGTCGAAGAACTGCGGCGTCGTCATGATCATGTCGTTGCCGGCCTTGCACGGCGGCCGCGGCGGCGTGCGCGTAGTCGGGCTGGAGCCGCTGCTCCCACACCATGCGGCCGACGTTGTCCCAGTCGGTGATCAGCGTGCCCGTGTAGCCCCACTCGCCGCGCAGCACCTCGTCCAGCAGCCACGAGTTGACCGTGATCGGCACGCCGTCGGTCGTCTGGTAGCCGAGCATGAACGTCGCGCAGCCCGCACGGGCGACCCGCTCGAACGGCGGCAGGAACCACGACCGCAGCTTGCGCCGCGACAGGTCCGCCTCGCTCGCGTCCCGGCCGCCCTGCGTCTCGGAGTAGCCGGCGAAGTGCTTCGCGGTCGCGAGGATCGCGGTCGGGTCCGCCAGCCCGTCGCCCTGGTAGCCGCGCACCATCGCCGACGCGAGCTCGCCGATCAGCACCGGGTCCTCGCCGAACGTCTCGTCGACCCGGCCCCAGCGCAGGTCCCGCGCGATGCACAGGACGGGCGAGAAGGTCCAGTGCACGCCGGTCGCGGCGGCCTCGACGGCCGTCACCCGCGCGACCTGCTCGACCAGCGCCGGGATCCCAGGTCGCGGCCATGCCGAGCTGGGTCGGGAAGATCGTGGCGCCCTCGTCAGAACGAGTGGCCGTGGATGCAGTCCTCGGCGATCAGCAGCGGGATGCGCAGCCGTGTCCGTGCGGTCAGGTCATGCGCGCGCAGCACCCGCTCGGGCGAGGTGTGCAGGATCGAGCCGACGTGCTTGCTCAGCACGTGGTCGTCGCAGGTCCTCTCTCGAGTCCAGTTGCATCATCTGCCCGACCTTCTCCGGCAGTGTCATCTGCGCCAGGAGGTCGGCGACGCGCACGTCGATCGGCAGGGTGGTGTCGAGGTGAGGCACGTCGCGATCCATGTGTTCTCCGGAAGGACTCTGCGGCTTGTGGGAGCGCTCTCACATGAGTATATGAAACCGGTTCCGGAGGAAAGCTGTTTTCGGATTTCCGGTACAAACCGACGATCGAATCGACGTCGAACCACCCGAACGTGACGAACCGGCTGCCGTGCGCAGCCGGTTCGATCGTGAGAATCCCTCAGGTATGGACCGGCTGCCGTGCCGGTCGGGCCGCCCAGGCGGCCACCGCGGCGAACCCGGCGGCGTTGAGACCCCACGCCACGAAGTCGAGCTCGTGACTCACGACGACCACGGCGGCGACGAAGTGCAGCGGCTGTGAGACGGCCGTGACGATCGCCGCCCAGCGCGGGAGACCGGCCTGCCACATCGCCACACCCAGCAGCACCGTGCCGATGACGTGCCCGACGACGAACACCGCTGTGGCTGCGTCGAGCGCGGGATGCGAGACCACCGCACCGGACAGCATCGCCGCGTCCTCGGCGACCAGCAGGCCACTCGTGAGGTAGGCGGGGACCAGCAGCAGAACGGCCGCGATCGTGGTCTTCGGTGCCTTTTCGCGGATGGCGCCCGCGATCCATACGACCGCCGGGACCAGCGTCAACATGGCGACGAAGCCCAGCCACACGACCAGCGACTGCGCGCCAGGCGCCTCGGCCACCTTCCGTGCGACCGTCGCCGCGTCATCGGTCGTGTCGTAGGGGAGGACCAGCCGCAGCACCGCGATCGCCGCCGGTCCGATCGGCAGCAGCCACCACCGGGCGTTCATCGCGCCACCGCCAGGCGTCCCTTGAGTGCGAGAACGGCTCCGACAGCGGTCAGCAGGACGACTGCTGCGGCGCTGACCAGCGCCGGAGCGGGCACGCCGGCCACGAAGAACGCGGGCAGCGCGGTGGCGGCGGACAGTCCCCTCAGCACGACCAGCGGGAGAACCGCGCGACGGGCACCTCGCCAGGCCGAGATCACCAGCACCAGGCTCGCCAGGCCGAGCGCCGCGGCGGCCAGAGCGATCGCCATCGGCGGGGACTCGCCGTCTGTCATCAGCGGCAACAGCAGGTCGGCCACCGACAGCAGGCCGAGCACCAGCAGTCCGGCGCGGAACATCCCTGTGGACATGAGCACCTCCCAGATCGTTTGTGGAGGCCACTGTCGGCCTGGAGCCGTTCCCACGGCAGGAGTGCGTGATCCGGTCGGGGCGGGAAGTTCCCGGGACGTTCCGGGAACGTGTTCCCGGGACATCGGGAGCTGCGCGGCCCACACTTACCGCCATGACGGTCGGCCGCGTGCTCGCGTCCGGTCTCGGCGCACTCGCTGTCGCCGGGACCGGTGCCGCCGTCGTGGTCGCGTGGCAGCGCGGCTGGTCGTGGCAGCAGGCGCTGGACGCGTTCGTCGTCACGAACTCGGCGATGGCGGTGACGTTCGCGGTCTGCGGCGCGATCCTCGCCTGGCACCGGCCCCGCAACCCGATCGGCTGGCTGTTCCTCGCCGACGGCATCGGGCACGCCACCACCGCGCTGTTCGCGGGGACGAGCGACCGGCTGCTCACCACGATCGCCGCCTACGCGTGGCCGTGGTCGATCGGCCTGTTGCTGCCTCTCGCGCTGGTGCTGTTCCCGGACGGACGGCTGCCGTCACCGCGCTGGCGCCCGGTCGTGGTCGCGATCATCGTGACGGCGCCGCTGTTCGTGATCGAGATGGGCGCGGATCCGTACGCCGGCGGGTACCTGACGTTGGCCGGGGCACGCGGACCTCGGTCCGTTGTGGATCGTGTCGGAGGCGCGGACGCTGGGCGCGTTGGTGGTCGCCGTGGTCGCGCTGGCGGTGCGCTACCGGCGGGGTGACGACCTCGTACGACGGCAGCTGTCCTGGCTGCTGCTCGCCACCGTCACCGTCGCGGGGTTCGTCGCGCCATGGTCGTTCATCGCGAGCACACCTGTCTTCGTGTTGCTGTCCATCCCGTTGATTCCCATCGCGATCACCATCGCGATCGTGCGGCACCGGTTGCTGGACATCCGGTTGGTGGTCTCGCGGGTGCTCACCTGGCTGCTGCTGTCCGGGATCGTGCTGGTCGTCTACGGCGCGCTGGTCGCCGTGCTGGACCGGTTCGTGTCCGCCCAGCTCGGCCGTTCGGTGGTCGCCACGATCGTCGTGGCGCTACTGGTCGCCCCGGTGCTCCCGCGCCTGCAACGGCTCGTGGACCGCGCCCTGTACGGCGATCGTGACGACCCGGCCCGCGTCGTGTCCCGCGTCGGCGAGCACCTGGCCGGTTCCGGGCTCGCGGGCGTCGTGTCGGCCGTGCGCACTGCTCTGCGTGTGCCGTACGTGGCTCTCTCTGCGGACGCATTCTCTGAAGAAGGCGTTCGGCCGGAGAAGGTCGTTGTGGTGCCGTTGGAGTACGACGGGGCGGTGGTGGGGGAGCTGCATATCGGCGTGCGTCCCGGTTCGGGTGATCTCGGCACCGCTGACCGCAACGTCCTTGGGCTGGTGGCCGCTCCTCTGGCCGTGGCCGTGCACGCGACGTTGCTGTCGACGCAGCTGCAGGCCTCGCGCGAACGCCTCGTCACCGCACGCGAAGAGGAACGCCGTCGCCTGCGCCGCGACCTGCACGACGGACTCGGCCCGACTTTGACCGGCGTCGCGTTGAGCGCGGACGCGGCGACGAACCTGCTGTCCGCTGACCCTGATCGGACTCGCGCTTTGCTCACCGGGGTGAGCGCGGACGTGCGGACGGCGATCGCCGAGGTGCGCAGGCTCGTGGAGGACCTGCGGCCGCCGGCGTTGGACGAGTTCGGCCTGCTTGGTGCCCTGCGGCAACGTGCCGAGCACCTGGTGCGGGCCCCGGTTCAGCTGCGGTTCGACGTGCCGGATGACGTGCCGGTGTTGCCTGCCGCGGTGGAGGTCGCCGCTTATCGGATCGCGTTGGAGGCGCTGACGAACGTGGTGCGTCACTCCCGTGCGTCCTGCGCGGTGTTGAGTCTGCGGTGTACGGCCGATCTCGAGGTGGTGGTCACCGACGACGGGGCGCCGAACGGACCGTGGCGGCCTGGAGTGGGGATGCAGGCGATGCGAGAGCGCGCGGCCGAGCTCGGCGGCAGGTTCGAGGCGGGGCCGACGGCGGAAGGCGGGCGGGTTCGGGTGTGCCTGCCGCTGGGGGAGGCGCCGTGAACAGGCCTGACGGTGACGCCGAGCCCGACGTCCGCGTCGTCATCGCAGACGATCACCCCATCGTCCGCGAGGGCATGAACGCCCTGCTCACGTCGTTGCCGGGCTTCGTGGTGGTGGGAGTAGCCGCCACCGGCCGCGAGGCTGTCCGCGAGGTCGTCACCACCCGCCCCGACGTCGCCGTGCTTGACCTGCAGATGCCCGACCTCGACGGCATCGCCGCCACCAAGGAGATCGCCCGCGCCGCCCCGGCCGTCGCGGTGCTGGTGCTGACCATGTTCTCCGACGACGACTCGGTCTTCGCGGCCATGCGCGCCGGAGCCCGCGGCTACCTGGTCAAAGGCGCCGAGCAGGACGAGATCGCGAGGGCCATCCGGGCCGTTGCCGCCGGCGAGGCGATCTTCGGGCCCGCCGTCGCGCGGCGCGTGCTCGGGTTCCTGAGCGGACCGTCCACGCCGGACGTGCCGTTCCCCGAGCTCACCGCCCGCGAACGGCAGATCCTCGACCTGCTGGCCGCCGGCCTGCCCAACGCCGGTATCGCCGCCCGGCTGGGTGTGGCGGCCAAGACCGTCGCGAACAACGTCTCGGCCATCTTCGCCAAGCTCCAGGTGGCCGACCGGGCCGCCGCGATCATCCGCGCCCGAGATGCCGGGCTGGGCCGAGACCTCCGATGACAGGGTATCGACAGGTGGCTTTCGTCCGTTGTCGATGACCTTCAGGTCGATTATCGTCGGATGAATCTCGTGGCGAGACCCCTGCATCTGTACCCCGAGGAGATCCGTCATGTTCCGGCTCGCGCTCGTCACCCTGCTCATGCTCAGCCTGGCCACACCGGTAGAAGCCGCTGTGTTCGTCCATCCCGGCGTGCTCGTCAGCAAGTCACAGCTGGACACCGCCCGGACACGGGTGAACGCGGGCCAGCAACCATGGAAGGGCGCGTACGACTCGATGCGCGCCAGCTCCTACGCCTCGCTGAGCCGGACCCCGAAACCGCGTGCGGTCGTCGAGTGCGGGCCGTCGTCCAACCCGAACCTCGGCTGCAGCGACGAACGCGAGGACGCGCTCGCCGCCTACACCCAGTCACTGCTCTGGTACATCACCAGGGACGACCGGCACGCGCAGAAGGCGATCCAGATCATGGACGCTTGGTCCGCCGTGATCAAGGACCACACCAACCACAACGCCCGCCTGCAGACCGGCTGGGCGGGCTCGTCCTTCGCAAGGGCCGCCGAGATCATCAAGCACACGCGCGGCAACTGGGCGCAGGCCGGCCGGTTCGCCTCCATGCTGCGCACCGTGTACCTGCCCGAGATCAGCAACGGCGGCGGCTGCACCAACGGCAACTGGGAGTTGATCATGATGGACGCGGCGATCGGCATCGCCGTGCACATCGACGACCGCCCCGCGTTCGACAAGGCCGTCTCGATCTGGCGCGGCCGCGTCCCCGGCTACGTCTACCTCGCCTCCGACGGTTCCCGTCCGAAGGCGCCGTCCACCTGCCCCTCGAAGGACACGCAGGCCGAGATCGTCGACTACTGGCAGGGCCAGAGCCGGTTCGAGACCGGGCTCGCGCAGGAGACGTGCCGCGACTTCGGGCACACCGGCTGGGGCCTGCAGGCGATGGCGCACGTCGCCGAGACCGCGTGGCACCAGGGCGTGAACCTCTACGCCGAGGCGAAGGACCGGATGATGCAGGCCTCGTACTTCCACACTCGCTACGAGCTGGGCGACCCGGTGCCGTCGTGGCTGTGCGGTGGCAGCGTGAAGAAGGGGCTCGCGGCGACCACGGAGGTCGTGGTCAACCACTATCGCAACAGGCTCGGGCTGCAGATGGACACGTCGCAGCGCTACACCGAGGCGAAGCGACCGGCGGGCGCCAACTACTTCTATGCCTGGGAAACCCTGACCCACGCCAACAGCTAGAAGAGGACCTACTCGACCTGGTCAGCCCTGGTAGAGCCAGATCCAGTTGCCGTCGGGATCTTTGACAGCCGCGCTGCGAGGCATGCCTTGCCGGTCTCGCGGTGCCACGACCTCGGTGGCTCCGGCAGCCAAGGCTCGCGAGTGCCGGGCGTCCAGGTCGTCAACGAGCAGGCCGAAGGTCGTGGGGCCAGGCCGGTCGGTGTCGACGGTGTCGGCGCTCAGGTGCAGCAGGAAGAAGCCGTCCCGGCCGTACTCGCCGAACATGAACGACGAGTGATCCGTGTCGTCGGTGCGGCGGGTCACCTCGTAACGCAGGTCGAAGGCTGCCTGGTAGAACGCGATCGACGCGGCGAGGTCGTCCACGGCGATGGTGATCTGGACCGGCAGGCATCCCGACAGCGGAGCGGACATGGTGAACCCTTTCTCCAGAAGACGATTGACGTTGTCGATCTGGGCGGTGAGCAGACCGCGGCTGCGCAGCAGCCGCTGACGGTGGCCGGTCAGTACCGAACCCGCCTGACCGCCCTCGGCCAGCACCTGCCGGATCTCCTCGATCGGCAGGTCGATCCATCGCAGTTCACGGATGAGGTGGGCCAGCCGGATCTGGTCGTGCCCGTAATGGCGGTAGCCGGTCTGCGGATCGGTGTGGGCTGGGATCAGCAGGCTGACGTCGTCGTAGTGGCGCAGCGCGTGGATCGACAACCCGGTCAGCCGGGCGAACCGCCCGATCGTCATCAGTTCAGCATCTCCCACGTGGCTAACTCTGCAGTCTCGCCCGACCCGAGAGTCAACAACCCGCCGAACGACCGCTCGTCGGCATGAGCGTGCGTTGCGGCGTGGTCCCTTCACCGTGTGGGTGGATTGACACCGTGCGGCCAGATCGGTGGCGACGGTGCCTACGCACAAACGAGTTCGCACCGCGACTGGCGTTCGAAACCCTTATCCGGGCAGGTTCACCGCTGCGGGGACGTTGTCGCTGTGCGGTCCGTCCCCGCAGGCGTCAGCGAGCTCAGCTCGCGTACGGAGCCTTGGCGGCCTTGGCCGCGGTCAGGAACGCGCCTTTGTTCTTGGGCCAGAACAGACTGTCCACACACGAGTACTGCGGGAAGAACCCGCCGCACCTGCCGCTGCCGGAACCGATCTCGAACGTGTAGCTCGCGATACCCAGGTTCCCGTAGGTGAAGTCATCGGTGGTGCCGGTGGTGCCGCCCTCCGCCACCACCGTGTATCCGTTGAAGGCCGCCATCTTTCGTCCCAGCGCGGCCAGCTGCTGTGCGTTCGGGTTCGGGTCCGAGGTCCAGCCCCACGGAGGCATGATCAGGTCACCGTAGCTGTGCACCGTGATCATCACGCCTTTGGTCGTCACTGGTGCCGGGTCGGTGTCACCAGGACCACGCTGGTCGGGGAACAACTGCTTGAACCACGCCTCGATCGCCTTCGTCTCCGGCTCAGAACCGGATGCCGTTCCCTGGTAGGTCTCGCCGCATCGCCCGGTGCCGGCACCACCCCACTTGAACGTGGAGTTGCGGTTCAGGTCCACGCCTGCGCTCGGCGCGGAGCACGAGGCGCCTGTGTTGTTGGCGTTCTTGCGTTGCATCAACGGCGAGTTGCCACCGGACGCGACGATGTCCACGCCATCAGGATTGGCGATGGGCACCACCCACAGCTCGGTCGTGTCCAGAATGGACGTTACCTCCGCGTCCGTGCCGTATCCCTTGGTGACGTGGTCGATCCAGCGCCACGCCAGCTCGCCGGTGGCCAGCTCCCGAGCGTGGATCTGCGCCATCATGGCGAACCTGGGTTTGGCGGAGTTCGGCGTCAAGGAGCAGTCACCAGTCTGTTTCTTGGTGATACAGATGGCTTTGATGTCGTGACCACCTTGGCCGCGCGTTTTCCGCCAGCTGTCGCCGATGTCGTGCACCTGAGTCAGCGCGGGGAACGCCGCTGCCACGTCGGTCAGATGCTTCTCGTGCTCGGTCGCCGTGTGGTAGCCGCCGTAGAACGTCAGGGCACCGGCAGTCGCTGCCGGTCCAACCGGTACGGGCTTGTAGACCGTGTCGAACTTCTGCGGCTGATAGCCAAGTGTGCGCAGCCTGTCAGCCGTGCCCTGGTCACCGACCACCTGCAGGGTGCCGCCGACCCCATGCTCGACGTCGAATCCGGCCGCCTGGAGCGTGAGTTCGTCAGCTCCCTGAACCTGCCAGTAGTACTGTGCCGTGTCCGGTTGAGCGGCAGCCGACTCGTTCGTCCCGAACAGGACCAACGCCGCCGCGACAAGACATACCCGTGCTTTCATCGATACCTCCAGGGCAGCCAGCGGCCGGGACAGGGGACGGTGGCCGCCGCGCCGAGCGCGAGTATGGGGCCGCGCGAGAGTACGGAAACACCTACGAACGGTGGTCAACCGATTCCGGAAAGTAACGATTGGTGTAGCAGTCTGACTCTAAAGCCGACCTGCTTTGGAGTACGCCGCCAGGGACGCGCTCACCGCGCAGTTCAACCGCATCGTGGATCAGGCGGGATCGCTGCGGTCATGAATGCATCCGAGGATCGTGAGCAGTCGGCTCGGTCGCGCCAAGTGGCGTTCACCCTCTGCACCTACACCGAGACCCTTGTGGGTCGGTGTGGTTCCGTTGAGGTCCATTGAGGACCGTTCCGGCAGGTTCAACGCGTGGAGTCGCTCCCAATCTGCTTCCTACTACGCGCTCCCATGGTTCTTCGGCTGTTCCCGCACGAACGCGTCCGGACGCTCGTCGGCCTTGACCACGAAGCCGCCGACCCTGGCGACCAGCCGTCCGGGGCGGTCGACATGGATCGTGGCCGGCCCGGTCTCCAGACCGTGGCCGGCCACGATCGCGTCCGGGACAACAAGCACGGGATCGATTCTGGGCGAATGATCGAGTCGGTTGCCACCGAATTTGGCCGTTCGCCGGAACGGCAACGCGGTGGCGCGGAAACGCTCGTGGGCACGACGACGCGATCAGCGGCATGAGAGTGTGTCGCCGATTGGGCCCGGCGAACGCACGTGGTGGCACGACAGCTCGCCGCAAAAGAGGGCTCTGCACGGCGATTTGACTGCTGGTCGACGGCTTCGACCTGGCCGACGTGCCCGCCGCACTGCTGGCTCGCTGTGGTGAACGGCGCTCGATCTGCCTGGAGGACTGGCTGGGACGAGTGTGCCGCGGTCCTCGTGGCCGACTGATTGGGTCGCACGCATCGAATACGCGGACCAGTTGGCAGCCCTGACTTCTGCTGCACACAAGCGGAACTAGGAACGCAAGAATCGAGACATCCGCCCTTGTTGCGCAGAACGACATTTCGTGGCCTCTGTGGCAGGCGGATAGCTTCGAATTCATGGAATGGAGTTTTCTCGCGGCCGACGAGCTTTCGGCTGCTTTGCGTGCCGGTGCGGTGACATCGGTGGAACTGACCGACGAGGCGATCGCCCGTATCGAGCGCGACGACGAGGTGATCAACGCGATCTGCGTGCCGGACTTCGACCGTGCGCGAGCCGCCGCACACCGTGCCGACCAGGCACGCGCGCGTGGTGAGGACCGGCCGCTGCTCGGCATTCCGGTGACGGTCAAGGAGTCGTACGACATCGCCGGGCTGCCCACGACCTGGGGCATGCCGCCGCACCGGGACTATGTACCAGCCGAGGACGCGGTGCAGGTGTCGCGACTCAAGGCCGCGGGCGCGGTGGTGCTCGGCAAGACCAATGTTCCGTTGGGGCTGCAGGACATCCAGAGCTTCAACGAGACCTATGGCACCACCAACAACCCGTGGGACCACGGTCGTACGCCGGGTGGATCCTCCGGCGGGTCGGCGGCGGCCCTGGCGTCCGGGTTCGGCGCGCTGTCCATCGGCTCCGACCTCGCCGGTTCGCTGCGCACCCCAGCGCATTTCTGCGGTGTCTACGCGCACAAGCCGACGCTCGGGCTGGTGGCGAGCCGCGGCATGGTCCCGCCGTCCGAGCCGGCGTTGCCGGTCGACCTCGATCTCGCCGTCGTCGGTCCGATGGCGCGCACCGCCCGCGACCTCACGCTCCTGCTTGACGTCATGGCCGGACCGGACCCGCTGACACTCGGCGTGGCGCACCGTTTGGCACTGCCGCCCGCACGCCACGAGCGGCTCAGCGACTTCCGGGTCCTGGTCCTCGACGAGCATCCGTTCATTCCGACCGGGTCCGCTGTGCGGGCGGCCGTGAACCGGGTGGCCGACGCGCTCGTCGACGGCGGAGCCCGCGTCGAACGGCACGGTCCGCTGCTGCCTGACCTGATCGAAGCCGCGACGCTCTACACGCGGTTGCAGTTCTCCGGCTCCGTGGCGCGTTTTCCCGTCGAGGCGGACGAGCAACTGCGGACGCGCGCCGCCGGACTGAGCGCGGACGACCAGAGTCTCGGCGCGGCGCGACTGCGCGGCATGGTGTTGAGCCACCGCGACTGGATCGAGGTGAACAACCGCCGCGAGCTCCACCGCCACGGCTGGCGGCAGTTCTTCGCCGAGTTCGACGCCGTGGTGTGCCCGGTCACGCCGACGCCCGCGTTCCCGCACGACCACAACCCCAATCCGCTGGAACGGCGCATCGACATCGACGGCGTCGAATACCCGTACTTCGACCAGCTCGTCTGGGCCGGCCTGGCCACCATGCCGGGCCTGCCCGCCACCGCCATACCCGCGGGCCGGTCTCCCGAAGGCCTGCCGGTCGGAGTGCAGATCATCGGTCCGATGTTCTCCGACCGCACTCCGCTGCGCCTGGCCGAACTGCTCGAGCAGGAGATCGGCGGCTTCCAGGCACCGAAGTAGGGCGTCCCGGTAAATCGGGAGCGGCCGGTGTGCATGGTCGATACGATTCGCGCGCCTCATGGAGTAGATCAGTGGTAGATCACCCCGCTCGGAACGGGGAGGGCGCGGGTTCGATTCCTGCCTCCATGTCCGATCAACCCTGGAGTTCGCTGTGTCCGACGAGATCCGCGCCGTTTCACCGGGGTACGCGACCGGGCAGTTGGCGCGGGCGTTGGCCGCGGCGATCTCCGCGGGCACCGTGGCCGACTGCGAGCGGGCGCTGCGGAAGTTGCGGCGCTGGGAGGACGTTGTCGGCGGGATGGCCGACGGCACGCTCACGGTCGGTTCCCGCACCCCGGTCGCGGACACCCCGGCGTGGGTGACGCTCGAGGTCGCGCACGGTGGCTTCGCGACCGGCCGGTACCTGGCCGAAGTGCCGCTGTCCGAGGACGAGACCGCCCGCGTCGCTTCCCTTCCGAACGAGGTTCCGGGCGGCAACGAGCGGGAACGGCTCAACCTGTGGTACCTCGGCGACACCGGTCAGGCCGAGCTCCTCGACGCGCTCCGCGCCGGGCGTTTCCGGGTCGAGGTACCGGAGGACGCGGCGCTGCCCGTTGTGGCGTTGCTTCTGGACAAGGGCTTCCCGGAGCAGGCTCTCGACCTGGTCGCCGAGCTGCGGCCGCTGATGCACCGGCTGCGATTCACCCCGCGCTTCGAACTGGCTGCCCGGCCGTCGGACTCTTCCGTCCGCGTGGCCTCGGTGCAGGATGCCGCCGCGTCCCTGCGTGCCGTGCGGGTGCCTCCGCAGATCGCGAAGATGCGCGCCGCGCTGACGGTATGGGACCCGCTGTACGACCGGCTGGTGGCGTTGTGGTGCCGCACCGTCGACGGTGAGCTGCCGCGGCTCGAGGAGAACGGATCCGTGCACGGCGGCTGGCCGTGCCTGACGTGGCCCGCAGACTGGACGGCGGCCAGGGCGCAGTGGCTCGCGGACTTCGCCGACACGTGCCGCACCGTCGCACCCTCGGGAAAGCAGACCAACCCGAAGAACAACTTCGCGAGACTGCGTCGGGCGCTGGAGTCGTGCGCTTACGGCAGTCTTGGGCTCACCGCGCGGGAGGTCGGCTGGATCCGCCGTGCCATCGCGAACACGGTGAGCCGCCGGGGCGCCCCGGAGACAGCACAACGCGGCGCGTGGCCCGCCGCCAGGGCGGCGTCCGTCATTGCGCCGACGAACGCCGCGCTGGCCGGTGTGCTCGCGCGCAGGCTTGACCGGTTCCCGGCTGACGGAGGTCTGCCGTCGCTCGACGTCGTGACGGCCGCGGTGTCCGAAGCCGAGACGACCGCCGAGATTCCTTGCGGCACAACGATGCCGGACCGTGTGGTGCACAAGGCGGCGCGGGCGCTCGAAGCGCCCGCGGACGAGTTGGTGCGCCTCGGCGTGATCACCTCAGGGGAAACGCTGGCGGCCGTGCTGCCGCAGCTCACCTCACGGCTGCTCAGCGCGGCGATCGACGACCCGGTCGTGGCGGGGCTGCACGAGCAGACCTACACGGCATTCCGGCGCCGCCGCGGCCTGCTGCTGCTCAACCTCGAGCATCAGGTGCGCTTCACCGAGCTGCCATGGGTCCAGGCGCTCGCGCCCTGCAGGTCATCCCAGCGGGACAACGCCACAGCCGCTCGTCGCGCCCTGCGGCAGATCACGATGCCGGCCCTCACCGCGTTCCCGCACGCATTGCTGCCGAACCCGCTGGTGACCGAGATCAGGGCGCTGGCGAAGCAAGCGGGACTGGAGCTGCCGCTCGTGGAGGAGGTGGCCGCGGACATCTTCATGGGCACGTTCACCACCAAGTGGCGCGACGCCGCCGCGGTGGCGAGCGGTCTGCTGGCGGGCACGCTCTACGCGAACTACTACGACCTGCCCGCGGACTGGTCCGAGCCGCAGCGCACGCTCCTGCGCTGGGGTAAGCGAACCGCCGCGGACTTCACGGCGCTGTGCCGGCAGCGGGCGGGCACCGCCGGTGGCTCCGTCGCGGCCAACGGCATGCTGCTGGAACAGAGCCAGATCCTGACCACGCACAACCTCGCCGTGCTGGTCGATGCCCTGGACCTGACCGACGAGCTGCGTGAACGCGCGCCGGAACTGGCGTGGCGCACGTTCAGCTGGATCGTTCGCAGGCAGGCCCAGCGCGCGGACCACCTGCACGCGGCGCTGATCCAGGTGAAGAACACCGCGTACGCGTGGCGCCAGGCCCTGTTCCTGCTCAGCTTCTGTGAGCCCGCTGCGCAGTTGTCGCAAGTGGAGCGGTTGAGGGACGAGGTGCGCGGCACCCGACTCGAGCCCGCGGCAGAAGGGCTGCTGCAGGTACTCGACGGTGGTCGTTTCACACCGGCCGGAACGATGGGACGCGGCGAAGGCAGGCGGTTCCTCGGCTGGGCCCAGGGAGCGAACTCGTTCCTGGCCTACGCCAGCGGCAAACGTCAGTGACACCGACGAACACGGTGTTCTCGGGCTGATCACGGGCAAGCCATGCTCGTGCCCGGCAAGGCGGCTCGGGAGGCCTAATCGAGGCAGCGCAACCACACCACCCGCGGCCCGCCGATCCCCTCCCGCTCGGCCATCGCATCCACGATGCCCACCCGCACGTGGGTCTTCGTGGAGGTGTCGGTACCGACACAGGTGGGCCCGTCCGTACCGTCGTGCCACAAGCCGTCCCGGCCGGCCCAGGACGCGCCAACGACGATGTAGCTGTTGCCGTGACGGGTGTCGTTGCTGTCGTGCAACGCGATCGCCGTCCCGCCGCCGTTCGGCATCGCCCAACCCTCGACGACATCGATGATCGCCGAGTGCCGCGTAGTGAATCCCCAGACCCCGAACACGGCCGCGACGACAACACCCACGGCCACCGGCGCGACGAACGGCCTCATTCCCATAGATTCTTCATACCAGCACACGCGGCCTGCCGGGCGTGGCGACCGCTCGGCGGCATGAAGGATGTTCGTGGTGCCACGACTGATCGAGCGGCGACGGGGGTTTGGCGTTGTCCGATCCCTCAGCCGGCTTTCTGGCCGGTCGGGGTGATGGCGAACCACTTGCCGTCCTTGCCGTGACCAGCGGCGTCACCGGCCTGCTCGTCGTCGACATAGCGGTACACGGGACGCCCGCCCACGGTCACCTGCTCCAGCCCGTCCGGCCGTTTCACCGTGCCGAGCAGCGCCTGGTCGACACCGGCAGCCTCGAACTTCCCACCCTTGGCGAGCAGTGGCGGCCACACCAGCGTGCAGTCGGGTTCGACGCACGTCGACTTCGGCGGGTTAGTGCCGTCCTGTTCGGTGAAGTAGAGGGTGTACTCGTCCCGGTCAGCGACGACGGCACCGACCGCGGGCGACTGCACGACCTGCAGCCGCGCGATGTCCCCTGGCAGCACGGGACCCGCGGTCGGGCCGGCGGCAGGTCCGGACGCGGCCTCCAGCTCGTCGAGGGTCGTGGTCTCCTGGTCGGGCTCGGCGGTGCAGGCGGCACACAGCAACGTCAGCACGATGGCGGCGATACGGCTCACGCTGGGGAATACGGATCCCCAGCGTGAGCCGTTCATCAGTTGAACCGGTAGGAGCGCAGCACGGTCTGGGTGACCGAGTTGCCCGCCTGGTCCTGGGCGGATGCCCGCACCGAGACGAACCCGGCGGCGGAGGGATGCGCGATCAACGCGTGCCCGGCCACGACCGGCACCCGGCGCCACGTCCTGCCGTCGTCGAACGACACCTCCACGGACAGCTTGGTGATCCTTGACGACTTGAGCTTCTGCACCTCGACCTTGAGGCAGTGCAGCTTGCCCGCACGGGCTTCGCGGTCAGCCGACGTCCGCACCGCGAGCATCGGGAGAGGCCCGTTGACGCCAGGGTCGTTGATCTTCCAGGTGGCGTTCATCGCGGTGCCGAGCTCGGTCCACGGCAGTGCGCGGACCGCTTCGGTCTTCACCTCGTAGACCCCGGCGCCCGGTGCGGTGAACGAGCCGTAGCCGGGGTACTTCGTGGCACCGACCGCCTTGCCGTTCACCGTGACGGTGGTGCTCGCGGTCAGGGCGGCGTTCACCGAGACCAGGTAGGTGTCGTTGCCCGCGGTCGTGAAGACGGGCGAGTAGAAGTTGAACTTGCCGTCGGTGCGGTACGCGCCCCAGCCCAGATCAAGAGGCCCGGTCGCCGGGCCGACGGGCGCACGGTTCCACTGCACGTCGTAGGTGCGGCGGTCGAACGTCCGGCGCAGCATCGTCTCGGTCTCGTAGCGGTAGACCGGCTGGGTCTGCTGGTAGTACAGGGTGTTGCTCCACGTCACCTCGCGCGAGGCCCAGAAGTACTCCTTGCGCCGCAACGGAAGCGGGGTGGTGCGCAGGAACGTCAGGCCGACGCCCGCGCCGGGGAAGAAGCCGTGGATGCCGCGCATGCCGACGCTGCCGGGTGCCTGCGAGGCGTAGCCGGCGCGCACGGTGGCGAAGTCGCGAGGTGTAGCCACGTAGTCGAGCTTGTCGGGGATGCCGTTCTTGTCCCAGAACATCGGGCGGTAGAGGTCGGTGCCCGAGACGAGCGCGGGGGAGAGGTGGAAGGTGTAGACGCGGTCGGTGATCCGGCCGGTCGGGGTGGCGTAGAGCGGTGCGGCCGGGTCGGCGATGTAGGTGACGCCGGACTTGCCGACGCTGACGCCGAAGTCGTTCGATTCGCCGGTGGTCGTGACGCCCTGGACGGTGGAGGTGACCCGTGTGGCGTTGCGGGCGTCGAGTGCGACGGTCGTGTCCTTGTCCAGCTTCACGGCGGCCTTCGTGAGGATCGACCTGGCGCCGGCGACACCGTTGACGTAGGGGTCGCCCAGCGCGACCTGGATGTCGTAGGTGCCCTTGGGGAGCCGGTACGAGAACTTCTCGAACCCCATGATCAACGCCATGCCGTTGCCGGTGGCGGTGTCGACGATGCTGCCGACGGTGAAGCCGCCGACGCCGGTGCGGCCGACGGCGGTGACGGTGAGACCGTAGCGCTCACCTTCGACGGTGCCGCCGATCGCGGTGCTCAGCGAGGTGGTACCGGTACTCGCGACGACGCGGCCGGTGAAGTCGCCCTCCGCGCCTGGCGTCAAAGTGACTCGCACCGAAGCCGTTCCGTGCGCGGGGACCGTCAGCTTCGTGGTGTCCACCGTGTACGGAGCGGGCACCGTGAGGGCGAGCTCCAGCGGGGCGTCGCCGTCGTTGCGATAGGTCAGGGTCTTGGTGACGGGGCCGTTGTGCGGCCACTTCATCAGCCCGAACGACAGGCTCGCCGGTGAGGTGGTGAGGGTGGTCGTGGTGGCTTTCGCGACGTCGAGCCGTCCCGCGCCCTGGGCGTAGACGGACAGGGCGAGCGGCTTGCTCGCGGCCATCAGCGCGGCCTTGAGCTGCTCGGCCTTCCAGTCAGGGTGCTGCTGGGCCAGGATCGCCGCCGCACCGGTCACGTGCGGCGTCGCCATCGAGGTGCCGGAAGCGTTGGTGTAGCTGGCGTCCACGGGCGTGCCCATCGAGGTGCCAGCCGCTCGCGCCGCGATGATCGAACTTCCGGGTGCGGCGATGTCCGGCTTGATCGCGCCGTCACCGACTCGAGGGCCGCGGCTGGAGAACGAGCTCAGCGCGTCGGCCTTGGTGACGCTGCCGACCGTCAGAGCGGCGTCGGCGGCGCCGGGGCTCGCGACCGAGCCTGCCGTGCCCGCGTTGCCCGCGGCGATCACGAACAACGTGCCGGTCTGCGCCGTGAGGGTGTTGACCGCCTGCGACATCGGGTCGGTGCCGTCGGTCGCGCCGCCGCCGAGGCTGAGGTTCACGACCTTCGCCCCGCTGGTCGCGGCCCACTCCATGCCCTCGATGATCGCGGAGCTCGGGCAGCTGCCGTTCTGGTCGCACACCTTGCCGACCAGCAGCTTCGCGTCGGGCGCGACACCCTTGTACTTGCCGCCGCTGGCCGCGCCGGAGCCGGCGATGATGCCCGCGGTGTGGGTGCCGTGGCCGTGCTGGTCGGTGCTCGCGCCGCCGCCGGTGAGGAAGTCCTTGTGTCCCACGACGACACCCTGGAAGTCGGGGTGTGCGGGATCGTAGCCGGAGTCGAGGTCGGCCACGGTGACGCCCTTGCCGGTCCATCCGGCCTGCCACGCCGCGGGCGCGCCGATCTGCGCGTTGGACTCGTCGTCGATGAGCCAGGCGTTGGCGTCCAGCCAGATCTTCTTGACCGCCCCGGCGGCCCAGATCGTGTCGTCAGCGGTCACCGCGGTGGCGTTGATGCTGTTCAGGTGCCTGCCGCCCATGAGCGCGGGCCCGTCGTGGGTGACGATCAACGGCAGCGGCCTGCCCGCGAAGCCGTCCCGGACGAGCTCGGTCACGTTGAACAGGCGCCGGTCGAACTTCCCCGACGCCACGTCGCCGATGGTGTCGACCGGGAGCACGAGCACGTCACCGTTGTCGGTGAGCTTCGTGAACTCGATCTTCTCCCGGCCCTGCGCCGCCATGACCTCGACGTGCTTCTCGTGCACGAACACCCGGTCGCCGGTGATCAGCGTGATCACGTCCGGCTGTCGTTGCGGTGCCGCCGCGGGTGGTTCCTTCGCCTGGGCCGGCGCGGGCAGGGAGAGAAGGGCGAGCGCCGAGAGGGCGGCGACGAATCTGCGCATGGCTGTCCGTTTCCTGTTAGGGAGGCGGCGGACGAGTTGACGCTAGCGATCTCCGAATGCGTTGTCACACAACCGAAGCAAACTTGACCGGGGGAAGACAACGGGACCGATCCGGTCGCGGATGCTGTTAGGGCTGTCGGCATGGGACCTTCGGTGAGAATCGCACTGTTCGCTGTCCTGACACTCCTGTTCGGCGGCGTCGCGGCCGCCGATGTGGAGATCGCCTCGCCCACCGTGGCGATCTCTCCCGACGACACACCCGAGCCGTCCGAGTGGATCGACGTGTCGCATTCGGCCGGCGTCCAGCGCAGCACGCTCCACTTGCTGGTGCCGTTCGCGTTGCGTTGCGCCAGAACGGCATCACCGCCGATGTCCGTCGCGCGCACGTCCTCGGGCGGAAGGAACCGGTCGTCCGCCGTGGCCGCGTCGGCGCGCAACGGGATCGGCGACCACTCGCTCCGCCTGCCGACGCCGTCCTCGTTGCCGACCCAGCGAAGATCGATGTGTTCGAACAGGTTCGCCTGTGGTTGCAGGGTCCGGACCATCCGGATCCAGTCGGTGTAGTTGTACGGATTGTGCTTGCCGGTGGGGTTGGCGCCGTCCCACCCATCTCGTCGAGCGAGCCGTAGCGGGTGAGCAGCTCGTAGAGGTTGTTCATGAAGTACGTGTTGTAGTCGTCCGCCGTGAACGAGAATGTCCGTCCACCAACGACATCCGCCGGGTTCGACGGGATCGTGCGCGCGACGGCGGCACTGTTGTTGGCGTAGCGGCCGCCTGGCTGGGCCTCGTGCAGGTCGGACGGCGAGATGTAGAAGCCGACCTTCAACCCCTGTGCCCGCAGGGAGTTCGCGAAGTCTCGCACGACGTCGCCGTTGCCGTCGCGCCAGGAGCTGGAGGCGACGCCGAACCGCGAGTACCTCGACGGGAAGAGCAGGAAACCGTCGTGGTGCTTCACGGTCAGGGTCACCAGCTTGAACCCGGCGTCCTCCAACGCGGTCGTCCATTGGTCGGTATCGAGCTGGTCCGGCTGGAAGTCGTCCGGATTTTCGGTGCCGGTGCCGTGCTCGCGGCCCGTGAACGTGTTGATGCCGAAGTGGACGAACGCGGTGAGCTCCAGCCGTTGCCACGCCGGCTGTCGCGCGGACGGAGTCACCGACGCGGCCTTCTGCCGGATCTGCTCAACTTCAACTCCACCAACGGAACCCAGCTGGTGCTGTGGGACTGCAACGGAGGCGCCAACCAGACGTGGACGCTGCCTTAGTGGTGTGGCCCGAAACGTTGACCGCCCACGTTTCGGGTCGCACCACTATCACCACCGGAAGATCAGCCTCATCAGCGACATGAGCAGGAAGAAGGCAGGCAGCAACAGGAGGACCTTGCCATAGGCGGCGAGCATGCGGCTGTTGGTCCGGACGCCCATCGCCCGCTTGTTCGTTCCCACCGACTCGAGCGCCGCCTGCATCGCGCGGGCGACGTAGAACACCGGTGCGCCGTAACGGTTCTTCTCGCCGGGGAACGGACCCACCTCGTGCACCTGTGGTGTCCAGTCCCGGTCGAAGACGATCACGGCGCAGGTCCACCGGCCGTTCTCGATGATGTACGGGCGCACACTGGCGGGTTTCGGCAGGTGCGCGTCGAGGCGTTCGGCGAGGTCGGCGCGTCCGCCGGGCAGGAGCAGCACGAGCTTGCCCGGTGGCTGGGTGTCGCGTGCCTGGTCGACCTCCCACCACACGCCCTCACCCTCACCGAGTCGCAGGACGATGAGCTGGGACTGGTCCATCAGCTGAAGGACGCCCGACTGCCAGTCGTCGGTGGGCAGGTAGAACCGCGCGGCACCCAGGTGCGGCAGCTGTTCGCCCGGCTGGCCCACCGCGACGACAGGTCCGAACGCCCCGAGCGCGCCGATGAGCTGCTCCTCGCGCGAGTGGATGGTCAGCATCCCGGTCCACAGGACCCCGATCCGGTCGACCTTCGCCGCGTCCTGGTCGTCACCGAAGCCGCGCAGGTACAGCACCGGTTCGCGCCATTCGGCCCGCAACGCCTGCACCGCACCGCGCGCCGACCGCGGACGCGAGTACCGCAGCACGAAGTACGCGATCGCGAGCGCGACCACCCCGCCCGCGATGAGAAACCCTCGTGCCGCCCACGGCATCTCCGAGACACGGGTCGAGGCGACCACCGCGAAGAAGCCGGAAACCAGGAGCACGTAACCGATCCCGGTGATGACCATGAACACCGGCCGCCGCCAGACAGGCCGCTTCGGCACGAACCGGCTGACCAGGTCGACGGTCTCGGCGTTGGCGAGTCGCCTGCGATGGCGCAGCACCAGCGCCGCGGCCGCGAGGATCGACCCGATCACCAGCCACGGCACGGCACGTGACCACGACGTGGCGAGCTCCTCGTCGAGCGCCCGCTGGTCCTCCTCGGCCTCTTCTTCCACGCCGTCGACGAACCGCCGGGCCAGGTCGAGGTCGCCGTCCTCGGCGGCGTCCGCACCGATGGCGATCGAGGCTCCCGCGTCGCTGGTGGAGGCGGCGTACTTGACGAACCACCGGTCGATCGCACGGAGTTCGTCGACCGCGCCCCGGTCGAGCGCCGCGCGGAACGCGGCGACCTGGGCGGGGGCTTCCTGATAGGCGTTGTGCTCCCGCAGTGAGGCGCCCGCCGAGATCGCCAGGAGCAGCGCCACGTAGCCGACGACGACCGCCGCCGCTGTGACCAACCGGGAGAACGTTCGCACCCGGCGGATGTTATGTCCGGGTGATCGCGGCCAACATGAGTTCGCGGATCTCGGTCGCGATCTCCTCCACCGCGAGCGGTGGTTCGTGCGCCTGCCACTCCCGCAGCAGGCCGGTGATCGAGCCGACCAGCGCGATGGCCGTGAGCCGGTAGGAGCGTCGCGGCGCCATGCCCGCCTCCGCTGCCCGCAGCGCCTCGGACTCGATGAACTCCGCCCAGGCGTTCACCCAGCGCACGTGCTGCCGTTCGATCTCCGCGTTGACGCCGACGGCCTCGACGTAGTTCAGCCGGGGCATGCGGGGGTCCGCGGTCACGCTGAGCACGAACACGTCCAGCAGGGTCGTGACCCTGGTGACGAGGTCGTCGGTCTCCAGCCGGGAGAGCGCGGCGCGGACCCGGTCGAACGCGGTGGCGTTGATCAGGTCGTGCAGCTCGCGGAGCAGGTCCTCCTTGCCGGCGAACTCCTCGTAGAAGTTCCGCGTGGAGACACCGGCCTCCGTGCACAGCTCGGAGATCTTGGTCGCGGCGAACCCCGTGCTGGTGAACAGCGCCAGGCCTGCCTGCAGCAGCTTCGCCCGGCGCTCGGCCCGGCGCTGCTCGGGCGCTACACCTGCGTAGGCACGTGCCACGCGTTCCCCCAATCCGGTAATCGCTGTTGTCAGATTACGTACGGGCAACCTGCCGCGCACCCCAGGCGTCTAGACCTTTACACGGAGCTTCAGCTGCCGACCGCGCTCGGAAGCAGTGCGGGGCAGCCAACCGTGGAGTAGGCGGCGCTGTACTCGAAATGCCACTGCTCGTTTTCGTAGCGGCGGCACCAGCCGAGGGTGCTGCCGTTTTTCTCGACCCATTTCGCTGATTCGATCGGCTGGATGTCGACCGCCAGTCCGAGTACGTGCATCGACTTCTCCGGCGGCAGAACGTAGCGCCGACGCGAGTTCTTCGGTGCCGAACTTTTCCACAGCGTCGTCGAACTCCTTCTTCTGCTGCTGCCTGCTGCGCTTGCCGTCGTTGAGGCAGAGCGTGACGCCCTGGCCAGAAGCCTTGGCGCGTAACGACTTCCACGCCGCCTCCACGTCAGGGCGCAGGCCGTCCGGCGCCTCGTCGAGGTACCGCGCGTCGATCGCGCACTTGGGCCCGTCCGGCGGTCCCGGCACCTCTTCGAGAATCGCGAGCGCCTTTCCCGGGTGCCGGTCGAACACGAGCGTCAATCTGCCCAGGTATCCCAGCGCTCCGCCGGTGGAAACCACGAGTGTGACGATCAGCAGCACGCCGAACACGACGCGTCTGGAGGTCTTGGACATGATTTCGATAATACGGGTTCCGGTCGGGTCGCATGTCAGCAACCGGTAACAGCCGGTCGGCAGTCCTGTCCCGGCGGACGTGGCGCAGAACACAGCCATTCGGCCCAATCACGCTTTTGGCGCAGTCCGATATTTGTGAGCGGTGAACAGTTGCTGGCCCCTTTCGCAACGGTCATTCAGGGTGGCAACATCTGCGTCGGCCGAGAACCGGCCCGTTTTTGTGAGGTTCCAGGAGGACCGTTTTCATGTCAGGCCGTATTCTGACGTTCGTTGCGCTGTTCGTGTCGCTTTTCGCAGTCGCAGGTACCGCGCAGGCCGCTCCGGCAGCGCACAACAGGACCGCACTCGTGTTGTCCGTCCAGTACTCCGACGTGGAGGACTCCGCCTTCAAGGCGACGGTCCTGACCTGCGGAAAGGGCGACAACCACCCGCGTAAGGCGCAGGCCTGCGCCACGCTCGCCGCCGCTGACGCCGATCTTGGGGCGATGGCCGCCGACGGCCGGGCCTGCACGTTCATCTACGCGCCGGTAGAGGTGTCGATGTTCGGCATCTGGCGCGGTGAGCCGGTCTCGCAGGTTCACACCTACCCGAACTCGTGCGTCATGCTGGCGCACACCGGTGCCTTGTTCGATTTCTAGGCACCGGTTCTGAATGTGGAGTGGGACGCGGCAGGGGCGTCCCACTCCACTTTGTGTTTGTTCGCGAGCTGTGCTTGTTCGCGAGTAGGCGGCATAGTCAAGGGTGCTCCCACCGGCCGCCAGGGCGCGATCAAGGGCGCCACGACGTGGACAGTGACGTCGGCAGTGGTGTGCCAGGGTGTGATCATGGCCGCCACCTCCCGCTTCCCGCTGCTGTCCTGGACGACCATCGCCCCCGCGCTCGGCGTGCTCGTGCTCGCCCTCACCTGGGGACGTGACCTCGGTGGCCTGCTCGTCGCGGTGGTCGCCGTGGTGCTCGCCGCGACCGTGCTCGCCGCCGTGCACCACGCCGAGGTCGTGGCGCACTGCGGGTCGGGGAGCCGTTCGGATCGCTGGTCCTCGCGGTCGCGGTGACGGTCATCGAGGTGGCCCTGATCGTCACGCTGATGGTGTCCGGCGGGCCCGAGACGTCGCCTCACTCGCGCGGGACACGGTGTTCGCCGCGGTCATGATCACGACGAACGGCATCGTCGGCATCGCGTTGCTGCTCGGAGCGCTGAAGCACGGCACGACGCTGTTCAACGCCGAGGGCAGCGGCGCCGCGCTCGCCACGGTGATCGACGCTCGCCACGCTCACGCTGGTGCTGCCGACGTTCACCACGACCGACGCCCGGCCCGCGAGTTCTCCGGCCCGCAGCTCGCGTTCGCCGCGATCGCCTCCCTCGTCCTGTACGGGATGTTCGTCTTCACGCAGACCGTCCGGCACCGCGACTTCTTCCTGCCCGTCGACGAGGACGGCGTGATCGAGCCCGACGAGCACGCCGAGGCGCCGTCCAGCCGGCGCGCGCTCGGCTCGCCTCGGCGCTGCTGCTCGTCGCGCTGGTCGCCGTGGTCGGCCTCGCGAAGATCGAGTCGCCGGCGATCGAGGCGGGCGTGCGCGGCGGCCGGCTTCCCGCCGTCGTTCGTCGGCGTCGTGATCGCCCTGCTGGTGCTGCTGCCCGAGACGATCGCCGCCGTCCGCGCCGCGTGGCGCGACCGCATCCAGACCAGCCTCAACCTCGGCTACGGCTCGGCGATCGCGAGCATCGGCCTCACGATCCCGACGATCGCGCTCGCCACCGTCTGGCTCGACGGCCCGCTGCTGCTCGGCCTCGGCCCGACGCAGATGGTCCTGCTGCTGCTCACGGTTCTGGTCAGCGTCCTGACCGTGGTGCCCGGGCCGCGCGACGCGGCTGCAGGGCGGCGTGCACCTGGTGCTGCTGGCGGCGTTCCTGTTCCTCGCTGTGAATCCTTAAAGCCAGATCGGGTATTGCCACGTTACGACGTTCAGCCCTACATTGCGGTAACGCCGGTTACCACAAAGGGGTCCAACGATGCAGCTCCGCGCCGTGCTCGCCGCCGTTCTGTCTCTTATTCTCCCTGGTCACACCCGCTGAGGCGGCCGCACCGGGCGAGCTGGTCAGCAGCCGGGAGGTGGCCTGGCACCCGGAGCCACTACAGGCTGCTGCCCGCTCCGGTGAAGGCCTACGACATCCGCTACCGCTCGACGTCCGCGACCGGCGCGGGCAACGTCGTGTCCGGCATGGTCCTCGTCTCGCCGCTGCCGTGGAACAACGGCCCGCGCCCGATCGTGGCGTACGCGATGGGCACGCAGGGCATGGCCGACCAGTGCGCGCCGTCGCAGCAGCTGCAGAACGGCACCGAGGTCGAGATCGCGTTCCTCGCGCAGGCGATGTTCAACGGCTGGGCGGTCGCGATCACCGACTACGAAGGCCTTGGCACGCCAGGGGATCACACCTATGCGGTCGCCCGCTCGGAAGGTCGCGCGCTGCTGGACGTGGCCCGCGCCGCGATCGGTCCCCGGCCTGTCCGCTGATGCTCCGGTCGGCGTCTTCGGTTACTCGCAGGGCGGTCAGGCCGCGTCGGCCGCGGCTGAGCAGTGGAAGTCCTACGCGCCTTCGCTGAACGTCGTCGGTGTCGCCGCGGGTGGCGTGCCCGCCGACCTGAACGCGGTGGCGAAGTTCAACGACGGCAACGCTCGGTTCGGGACTGGTGTTCGCGGCGGCGGCGGGGTACGCCGCGGCCTATCCCGAACTGCCGCTGTACGTCACTGCTCAACGTCCGCGGCAAGCAGGTCATCGACACCGATCCGCAACTCCTGCGTCGCCGAGATCGCTCTGGTCGCACCGTTCACCCGGCTCAACTCGCTGACGACCCAGCCGGACGTCATCCAGGACCCGGTTGGCAGAAGCGGTTGAAGGAGAACACGCTCGGCTCGGTCAAGCCCGCCGCGCCCGTGTACCTCTACCACGGGACGATCGACGAGCTGATCCCGTTCGCGTCGGCACCAAGCTGCGGTCGCAGTGGTGCTCGCTCGGCGCGGACGTGCAGTGGACGCCGCTGCCGCTGCTCGGCCACGTCACGGCGGTCAGCGCGTGGGGTTCGCTCGGCGTTGAACTGGCTCGGCGACCGCTTCGCGGGGAAGTCCACGCGTCCTAACTGCTGATCCACGCGGCGGCGAGAGCGGGGAACCAGGCCACTGGCGCCAGCGCGGCGTGCACCAGCGCGAGTCGGCCTCTTCGCCGTGTACTTCACCGCCTGGAAGTAGGCGTTGCCGGTCGCGTCGGGACGAGATCGATCCCCGGCCGCTGCTGGAGATCATCGTGCGCGGCGCGCTGTCCTGACATCATCGGTTCATGAGGTGCGTGGTGCTGGACGACTACCAGGGCGTGGCGCTGACCAACGCGGACTGGTCCGGACTCGACGTGACGGTGTTGCGCGAACCTGGAAGACCCGGCAGCGGAGCTGGCCGACGCCGAATGCGTCGTGATCATGCGGGAACGCACGCCGTTCACCGCGGAACTCCTCGACCGCCTGCCCTCGTTGCGGCTGCTGATCACCAGCGGCATGCGTGGCAGAGCACCGTCGGCGTCGACCTCGCCGGCGCGACCCTCGGCCTGGTCGGTTTCGGCAAGCTCGGCACGGCCGTCGGTCGCATCGGCACGAGCTGCGGACGTTGCCGAACGTCCTGGCGACACCGCACCTCGGCTATGTCACCGAGATCAACTATCGCACGTACTTCCGGGAGGCCGTGGAGAGCATCCACGCGTTCGCGGCTGGAGCACCGATTCGCGAGCTGAGCTACACCCGGTAGATGTCTGGTAGCCCGAACGGGTGATTACCGGCGTCCTGTGGACGGAGCCGTAACACCTCCTTCCGGACAGGCGACTACCCGTTGCGGCACAGATGTGCGCTGCGTCACTCCAGATCGGATTCCTGGCAACGGGCGTCGGGGGCCTTGCGCCGAAGGGGCGGGTAGGCCATGCGCTCTGCACTGAGCAACGGGCGGATGCGGCGTGTGATCGCCGTGGTGACCAGCGGCGCACTTGCACTGTTCGGCCTGGTGGTGATCAGTCCACCGGCGGTGGCACAGGCGCCGGACGTGCAGAAGATCCTGGCGGGGATCGGCGCGTTCGGTGACTTCTCGAAACAGCTCGCGAGCGTCGGCAAGCTCGGTGAGGCGCTGCCGCTGGTCGGCGTGAGCCCCGGTGCGGCGCTCGGGTTCGGCGATCTCGTCGCCAAGACGGTGCACGACCCGTTGAAGGACAAGGAGAACTTCCCCGACCTAGCGGGCACCTACCAGCTCGGCGACGGCAGACCGGGCACGCTCAACGTGCAGACCAGCGACAACGGCGGAGTGAAGCGGGTCGACGTGACCCTGCACGTCACCACGGTCGCGGACAAGCAGCCGGTCAGCGTCGCGGACCCGGCGGTCAGCTTCACCACGTCCGGAGCGGTGGACGTGACCTTCACCCTCGACGCGAAGTTCCACTTCGCGTACCAGGAGTCCACCGACTCGTTCTGGGTCGTCAAGGACGGCGACTCGCCGAAGTTCACCGTGGGCGCCAAGGGATCGCTCGACGCGGACGCCGTTCCGGCCGCGGGCTTCGGCATCCTCGGCGTCGATCTCGACAAGGGCGCCTCGCACGTCACGGTCGAAGCGAACATCACCGCGACCGCCGACGACCCCGACGGCGACGGCAAGCTCACCGAGATCGCGGCGCCCGGTGCCGCCGCCGGGCTGTTCCACATCGGACTCGGCAACCCGGCCGGCAAGGTCGACGCCCAGCTCAAGTTCACCTCGCAGGCACTCGCGGGTGCGAACGTCGGTGGCCTCACCGGCACGATCGGCGTGCAGTGGCCGGACATCGCGAGCGGCACGCCGTCGATCAGCGTGACCGGCCCGGACCTGGCCCAGCTGGGCCGCTTCACCACGCTCGGCCCGCGCGACCTGCTCGAAGGCCTGAGCCACCTCGTCAGCTCGATCGACGCGGTGCAGCGCGCCCAGTGGGGCTCGACGGCCGACCCGGTCGGCAACGTGAACCTGCCGTTCATGCGCGGCACGGTCGCCGACGCGGTCAAGGCGGGCAGCGCGCTCGCGAAGTTCGTCGACGCCAACGTGTTCAAGCCCGAGGAGGATCCGGCGAAGGCCGGGCTGCCGAAGTTCGCCTCCGTGCAGGAACTCTTCACCAAGCTCAACACCGGGCCGATCGCCGTGACCGGCGTGAACTACCGCGACGACGTCAAGAAGCTCGAGTTCACGCTGACCATGAAGGAGGACGCGCCGCAGAACGGTCAGGCGCTCGACGTCGTGGCCGAGCTGACCTCCGGCCAGGGCGACAACGTCAGCTACACCGCCACGACGCTCAAGCATGTCAACAAGAGCAAGCCGTGGACCGTCGACGCGTTCAAGGGCCGCATCGTCTCCGCGGGCACCTCACAGGGTGTCGTCAAGAGCAATACCGCGGACGAGATCACGCTCGAGGAAGGCTGGCAGGGCGGCAAGCCCACGGACAAGTCGCCGTACAAGGTCAACGCGCCCGACCCGATGACCGGCCAGGTGACGTTCGGCGACCTCTTCGAGAGCAAGGGTGTCCGTGACGCCAACGCGTTGAACGCCACCGCGACGGTCAAGCCGTCCTACGAGGCCAAGGCCACGCTGGTGCTGGACCTGCGCGACCCGATCAAGGGTGACGCGTGCAAGCCTCTCGACCCGGACGCCGCGGCCACCGGCTGCCCGTTCGCGGACAAGAACCCCGACGGCACCACGACCCTGGTCACCAGTCTGCCCCGCACGCCGGACCGGTTCCTGCTGCGTACCGGCGGTCAGCTGCTGAAGGCGAACGCGCCGGTCGACACGAGCGTCGACGTCAACGGCAGCGTCGGCTACCTCAAGCTGCACCTGTCCGGCGAGCTGCACATGTCCACAAAGGACGGCTCGGCGGACATGCTGTCGGTCGGCCTCAAGAAGGTCGGTGACGCGGACGGCGACCTGCCGTTGTCGCAGATCTTCGCGAAGGTCGTCGACAACCCCGAGACCCCGGCGCTCGAACCGGAGAACCTGCTCACCGTCGCGGTCGGCGCGAAGGCCACCGCCAAGGTGAAGCTGGACGTCCCCGGGATCGACGACTTCTTCGGCGGTCCGGTCGAGGTCGACCTCACCATGCCGGACATCACCGACCCCGCCAACGTCCAGTTCAGCGGGCTCGACGCGCTGGACAAGGCAAAGGCGTTCGACTTCGACCCGGACAACCCGCGCGCCATGTTCGGCCAGATCATCAAGGCGTTGCAGGTGCTCAACGGCTCACTGAAGGCCGTCGACGGCGACGGCAAGGTCAAGACCGCGATGACCACGCCGCTGCCGGTCGTCGGCAAGTCGCTGTCCGAGCTGCTCGGCAGCGCCGACACCGGATCCGGCCAGTACGGCAACATCACGATCGACGGCAAGAGCGTCGGTTTCCTCAAGGACGACAGCAGGACCGGCGACAAGGCGTTCGGCGCGGACCTCAAGGGCCGGGCCGTGCTGGTCGGCACGCAGGTCGCGGTCGTCACGCTGGCCGACCCCGTGAACAACCGGGTGTTGCTGGCCGAGCCGTGGGGCCAGGTGCCGGGCGACGGCACCGGCTACGCGTTCCGCAGCCCGCTCGAAGACGCGGTCGACCGCCTCACCGCGGCGCCGCCCGACTACCTGCAGGACCTCGTCACGCAGCTGAACTCGGCACTCCCGACGGGCAGCGGTGTCTCGTTCGCCTACCAGGTCGTCGACGCCAAGCCGTCGATCGTGCTCAAGGTCGACGTGAAGCGGAAGGTCGCCACCTCGCAGGCCGTCCGGTTCTCGTTCACCGACGAGAAGGGCACCGCACGGTCGCTCGTCGGCGCCGAGGGCGAGGCCACCGCGAACCTCGCGCTGACCGGATCCACCAAGGTCGGGTTCGTCCTGCCGCTGGAGGCGGGCGACGGCCCGGCGGACGCGGGTGGCCTCAAGGTGCTGCCGGACTCCACTGTGGACGTCACGGCGCACGGCGGGATCAGCGGCGTCGTGAAGTCCTCGGTCGGGCCGCTGTCCATCGCGCTCGGCAACCCCAAGGGGCCCGAGAAGGCCGTCGCGAACGCGCACTACAACGCGCATCTCGGCTACAGCGGGCAGAACCCGGTGTCGCTGACCGACTTCGTCCAGGGCGTGCAACTCACGCTCAACGGCGACAACCAGCCCGTCACGTGTCAGGGCGACCCGGCCCAGGGCACCGATCTCGCGCTGTGCGCGGTCATGCCGGTGTTCGTCAGCTCCGACAACGTGAACTGGACCAAGCTCGCCGGCCCCGGTGACTCGTTCATCGTCCGGCTGCCGCGTCAGGTCAGCGACCTGGACCAGGCGTTCTCCTTCAGCCCCGACCTGCCGGGCGGGGTCAAGCGGTTCGAGATGCCCACCGACATCGGGCAGAAGATCCTCGACGCGCTGCTGGACTTCTCCCAGTTCGGCGACGGCATCGAGAAGTACCTGGCGATGATCGAACGGGCGCTGCGCACGGCCGCGTTCGACGGCAGGTTGCCGCTCGTCGGCGACGACATCCAGCAGGGCGCCGACAAGTTCGGCCAGCTGCGCGCGAAGATCCAGGAGGCGATGACCAAGCTGCCGGGCGGCGGCCGGGTGAACAACACCGGCGAGCTGGCGACGTGGGTCAACGACCACCTCAAGCCCGCGGTCGGCAGTGCGGTGACGGTCGGCTTCACCTGCGACGCCACCCTTCTGCCCGCCACCGGCGCCAGTGCCACCGCACAAGGCACGACCGGATCGAAGAAGTACGTCTACGGCGTCGTCGCGACCGCGCAGAGCAAGGACGCGCCACCGGCCGTAGCCGAGGTGACGAACGGTGCGGATCCGTTGACCGGTGCCAACTTCAACCGCGTCACGTGGACGAAGTCGCAGTACGCCACCGGGTACAAGGTGATCCGCAAGACCGACCCGAACGCGAACAACTGGGTCGTGATCAAGGGCGACCTCGACGTGAACGCCACGTCGTTCGACGACAAGAACACACCCAACGGCGCGGCCTACGTCCCGGCGACGACCAACCCGAAGCTGACGGACTGCCCGGCAGCGGCGGCGTTGCAGGACATCACCGGCGCCACGTTCACCTTCGACGTCTGCGACGGCGACGTCTTCGGTGACGACTGCGCCAAGGAGACGCTGGCGCTGCAGAGCCCGCTCGACATCGGCATCCCCGGTCTGTCGCTGAAGGCGGCCGAGGGCGCGCCGAAGATGAAGGCGGCGCTGGGATACCACCTGCACGTCAAGGCGGGCGTCGACAAGAGCAGCGGCTTCTACGTGGCCACGAAGGACGGTCCGAACCCGGAGCTCGGCGTCAAGCTGAGCTTCACGCTGCCCGACGCGATGAAGGCCAAGCTCGCGTTCCTCGACGTGGATCTCAAGCAGCACGCGGGTGGCGCGACGGATCTGTTCGCCGGCATGTTCGTCGTCGATCTGCACAAGAAGGGGCAGGCGGCCTGCTTCGAGAACTGCGGTCCGGCCAACGACGACCGCATCACGCTGGCCGATCTGGCCGACGTCGGCCAGGTGACCGACGTGTCGCTGAAGGCCAAGGTCGGCATCGACTGGGACTTCGACGTCAGCGCCGGACCGCTGCCCGGTATCAACGGCTGGTTCCACCTGAAGTGGGAGTGGAACGCGTTCGGCGGCAAGCCCGGCGACGGCACACCGGAGATCGAGTTCCGTGCCGTGCAGCTCAACGCGGGCAAGTTCCTCGGCGAGGTGCTCAAGCCGATCGTCGAGAAGATCGCCCTGTTCACCAAGCCGGTCCAGCCGATCCTCGACCAGCTCTACGCGCCGATTCCGGTGCTGTCGGACCTGTCGCGGGCGGTCGGCGGCGGTGACGTCAACCTGGTCACCATCGCGAAGGAGTTCTCCACCATCGCGGGCGGACCCGACCTGGAGTTCGTCGACAAGATCCTGCGGGCCATCCAGCTGATCGGCAAGATCACCCAGAACGGCGGGGCGATCGACATCGGCAGCTTCACCGTGGCCGGCGACAAGGCGAAGACCACCACGAACTCGCCGGACAACGCCGCGTCGCTGATCAGCGGCAAGGTCCTCGCGCCGGGTGGTGACCTGGCCACCAGGATCGACACGTCCAACGGAGGCACGAAGATCGTGTCCGACGGCGAGGAGGGCAACAAGGCCGGCTTCACGTTCCCGATCCTCAAGGAACCCACTCTGCTGTTCGGCCTGATCATGGGCCAGGACGTGGACCTGGTCCGGTTCGACTCCGGCCCGCTGCGCCTCGGGTTCTCCTACAGCCAGTCGTTCGGCCCGGTGTACGCGCCGCCGCCGGTGCTGGTGACGATCTCGGGCAGCGCCTCGGTCGAGGCACGGTTCCGCGCGGGTTTCGACACGTTCGGCATCCGCAAGGCCATCGAGTCGAAGAAGCCCGCGACCATTCTCGACTCGATCTATCTGGTGACGACCGACGACGCGGGCAAGCCGCTGCCGGTCGTGACGTTCCGCGGAGAGCTGGCCGCGGGCGCCGCGGTGAGCCTGGTGATCATCGAGGTCGGCATCAAGGGAGGCGTCGCGCTGACGATCAACCTCACCTGGGCGGACCCGAACAACGACGGCAAGTTCCGGTTCTTCGAGTTCTCCAAGGTGGCGTTGAACAACCCGATGTGTCTGTTCAACATGGACGGACGACTCAGCCTGTTCCTCAAGGTGTACATCACCCTCGGGTTCTCGATCTTCAGCGTCTCGTTCGACTTCACGCTGGCCGACATCACATTGCTCGACTTCTCCGTCAAACCCGACTGTTCGCCACCACCTCCAGTCCTCGCACACAAGGACGGCTCGACGCTGGTGCTGCACATGGGCAACGGCGACATCGGCAAGCGCGGCCACTCGGCGTGGACCGGCAACGGCGACGAGGAGAAGTGGACGGTCACCCAGCTCGTCAAGGACGGCGGCGGGTTCGACGGCTTCGCCGTGAGCGCGCTGGGCTTCCGCGAGGAGTTCCGCGACCCGAACCTGACCAAGGTCTTCGGCAACGCCACCGGTGACACCGGCAAGCGGGTCATCGTCTTCCAGGGCGACGGCGACAAGAGCGGTGCGGTGGACGACGCCAAGGCCGAGGCGAAACCGTTCGACAAGGCCGTCGACGTCACGGGCGGCTCCGGCGACGACTCGATCAAGACCGGCATCGGCCCGTCCGTGGCGAACGGCGGTCCGGGCAAGGACCAGATCACGACCGGCGACCTCGCGGCCGCGTTCGGCGGCAAGGGAGCCGCGGTCGTCAACGGTGGCCCGGACGACGACACGATCACCGTCGGCGGCGCGGACGACACCGTCAGCGGCGGCGCGGGCAAGGACCGGATCGCGGTCGGCCTCGGCAAGAACCGGATCGACGGCGGCCCCGACGACGACAATATCGGCGTGGCCTCCGACAGCCCGCTCGCGGTGAGCAACCCCGGCAAGCCGGAGTACCTCGCGCAGGCCAACGTGATCATCGGCGGTACCGGCAGCGACCGGATCTCCGGTGGTTCCGGTCCCGACACGATCTACACCGGCACCGAGGTGGCGACCGGCGTGGACGACACGGGCCCGGTCGACAAGGGCTTCAACGGCGACAACGCGAAGGACGCGGTCAACGTCGTGGACACCGGCACGGGTTCGGACACCGTGTACGGCAGCCAGGGCGTGGACTTCGTGACCGGCCACTCGCTGCTGGAGCAGGTCGACGACATCCGCGGCGGTGGCAACAACGACGTGCTGACGGGTGGCTACGGCAAGGACAAGGTCTACGGCGGCCCGCAGGACGACTATGTCATCGCGGAACCGTCGGACGTGGGCGACCAGACCGGCACCGGCGTGTTCGGGCCGGAGCGGGCCGTCAAGCACCGCGTGCTGCCCGCGGGCGTTGCGCCGCAACCGAAACTGCTGGTCGGCGGATACGGCAACGACCACGTCGTCGGTGGTGACGGTGGTGCCGATGTCTTCGGTGACAAGCACGCCAGCCCGTGCGTGCCGCCGAGCGACAACCCGGCGTCGATGCCGCCCGCCGAGCCGTTGGACGCCCTGGACGGCCGCGATCTGATCTCCGGTGGTAGCGGGGTGGAGATCGTCGCCGCAGGTGGTGCCGCGGACAACGTGGACGCCAAGTCCGGCAACGACCGCCTGTGCGGTCAGCTCGGTGACGACGTGCTCGCCGGTGGCAACGACGACGACACTGTCTACGGTGGTGGCGGCAAGGACCTGGCCTTCGGTGACGCGGGCAAGGACAACGTGTACGGCAACAACGACGACGACACGCTCTACGGTGGCGCCCAGGACGACGTGATCGAGGGCAACAACGGCGTCGACCGCGCGTTCGGTGGCGCGGACAACGACCGTGTCCTCGGCGGCACGCGCAAGGCGGGGGAGCCGGACGTCGGCGACTTCGTCTACGGCGACGCGGGCAACGACGTCGTGATCGGTGACAACGGCGTGGACGGGCCGTTCGACCTCGACGGTGCGAACGCCGGGGCCGGTGGCGCGGACTTCGTCTTCGGTGGCGACGGCGATGACCGGGCGTTCGGTGGTCTCGCGCACGACGAGGTGTCCGGTGGCCCGAAGGACGATTACCTGGAGGGCAACAACGCCGACGACGTCGTGCACGGCGACGGTGGCGAGGACCGGATCGTCGGCGGCAGCGCCGAGGTGGCTTCTGGCGCCGGGCGTCCGGACACGGGCGACACCCTGTTCGGCGACTCGGGTCCCGACCTGATCGCCGGTGACAACGCGGTCCTGTCCCTTGTGGACGGTTCACAGGCCACGCCGGTGACGCTCGGGCGTTCCTTCGCCAAGGCCCACAAGGTCGAACTGCTCGACCTCGGCTACACGCCGGCCGCGGGAACGTTCGGTGGCGACAAGATCAGCGGCGGCGACGACGCCGACGTGATCTACGGCCAGGGCGAGGAGGACGCGATCACCGGTGACGGCGCGGACGACTACGCCGAGGGCGGCCCCGCTCGCGACAAGATCGACGGCAATGACGGCCAGGACGACCTGGTCGGCGGCAGCTCGACCGAGGAGGCACCCGGTACCGGCCAGCCTGACGTGGGTGACGTGATCCACGGCAACGACGGCCAGGACGTCGTGCTCGGCGACAATGGCAGGCTCGTGCGTGGTGGGACTCCGCATCGGATCACGCAGGAACGCGGCATGACCGCACGTGCGATCTCCTTGTACGACCTGGGTCTCACCCCGCACGCCGACTCGTCCGGCCCGGACGAGGTCGACGGCGACGGTGCCAACGACGTGATCATCGGCCAGGCCGGTTCCGACCGGCTGAAGGGAAACGGCGCCGACGACTACGTCGAGGGCTCGCAGGGCGTCGACTGGGTCGAGGGCAACGACGGCGACGACGATCTCGTCGGTGGCAACAGCACCTCGTTGTCCGGCGCCGGTGCCACGACGGTCGGTCAGCTCGACGCCGACGACGCCGTGTTCGGTGGTCCCGGTAACGACGTGGCCATCGGCGACAACGGCGTGGTGCTGCGCCCGGCGCCGGGGGAGACCCCGACGCGGGCCACGGTCCGGCTCGCGCCGACCGGCGGAAACCCTGCGGCACAACGGATCGTGCAACGCTACGACCTGCAGGCCGGTCCGGCCGACAGGTTCGGCGCCGACCGGATGTCCGGTGGCTCCGGGGTGGACGTGCTGTGGGGCCAGGACGGCGGGGACTTCCTCACCGGCGACGGCAACGCCGACTACCTCGAAGGCAACGGCGCCGGCGACGTGCTCCGCGGCGACCGCGGGCTCGGCTCGCCGTCAACGGAAACCACGGTCGTGCCTCTCGCGGATCCGGGTTGGCCGGGCACCTCGAGTGGCCCTGACCAGCTGGTGGGCGACGCACCTGACGGTCAGGACGACATGATCGGCGGCAGCACCATCCAGGGCTTCCGTGATGGTGGTGACGCCTTCGAGGGCAATGGTGCCGACGACGTCCAGCTCGGCGACAACGGCTCACTGAAGCGCACGCTGCAGGGCCAGCCGGGGTCGATGACCGAACAGGTCTACGCCGAGCGGTACAAGGCCGGCGCCGTGCCGGAAAACGCCACGGTGTCGCGCACGGCCGACATCGGCCCGTCGACCAGGTTCTGCACCACGGCGCAGGCGACGTGCGAACCGAACGGCGCCTTCGGAGACGACGCGATGTTCGGCAACGACGGCAACGACGGAATGTGGGGCCAGGACGGCAACGACACCATGCACGGCCAAACCGGTGACGACGACATGCTCGGCGAGCTCGGCGACGACGTGATGTTCGGCGGCGACGGCGAGGACGCGATGCTCGGCGACCGCGGCGGCGTGGTCAACGAGTACATGAACGCCAACGACGTCGCGGCCCGCGGCTTCACGGTCCAGCTCAACTCGGTGCCGCAGGAGAGCTACACCGGCTTCCGGGCCGACTCCTACGACCGCCGCGTGGATCTGCTCCACGACGTCAACGGCGACCAGTTCGTCGGCGGTCCGACCGCACCGGCGATGCCGCACGACGGCATCACCAAGGGCGGCAACGACCGGATGCGTGGCGGTCTGGGCAACGACAACATCCACACCGGGTTCGGCGACGACCTGGCCAACGCCGACAGCGGCGGCGACCAGGTGTTCGGCGGCGACGGCGCGGACGTGCTGTGGGGCGGCAAGGGCTGCGACCCCGTGGTGAACGCCGCAACGCCGGACTGTCTCTCGAACGGCACGTTCGACGCCTCCTCGCGCGGCACGAACGACAGGTTCGTCGACCATGTCTTCGGTGGTGTGGGCGGTACTTCGCCCGCGTCGCAGCAGGGCGCGCTCGGGTCCGACGTGCTCGACTTCAACCCGCGCGGTTCCTACCCCGGCAACTGCGCGCCCGGCCCGTGGCCCGTCACGCTGGGCTCCGGTTCGGTCGACCCGTGCCGTTGGTTCGAGATGACCGAGAAGACCAACGACAACGCGGCCGTTCCCGCAACGCTGGCCGACAACCAGCACCACGACGGCACGGACTGGATCTACGGCGGCTGGGACCGTGACGTGCTCCAGGCCGACCGAGCGCAGAACGGCCCCAACCCCGGTGACCGGCTGATCGACTGGAACGGCGCGTACAACCTCTTCACCCACTGCAACGCGGCCTACGGTGGCTTCAACGACATCCGCCAGCGCAGCCCCGGCATGCAGGACTTCCTGAAGAAGCTGGCGTGGGGTTCCGGAGCCGGTCAGACGGCGGCGGACGCGGGCAACAGCGGCACATCGGCGTTCCGTGAGCTCGCGCTGGTGTACCCGTCGGACAACAACCAGCACGGTTCAGGACCCGCCTATCCCACGACGCCGGGCCACTTCGACTCGCCGGTGTCCTGCACGGACTGAGAGGACCGTCAGCGCTTGAAGCCCGCTGTAGCGGCTTCAAGCGCTGACGCGATGAACAACCAGGAGGTCGCCATGGACGACACTCGGCTCCATGACACCTGACGCTTCCGCGCACGTTGATGTCGCAGCCTCACCGGAGCGGGTGTTCGAGCTGGTCAGCGACCTGCTCGGGATGGCGCGCGTGTCGGAGGAGTACGCGAGCGGCAAGTGGCTGGGCGCGGCGGGCCCCGAGGTCGGCGCCCGGTTCCGCGGGATCAACCGGCGCGGCTGGCGGGGCTGGTCGACGGTCTCCACGGTCACCGACGCCTCGCCGGAGCGGTTCGCGTTCGACGTGCGGTCGCTGGGAATGCTGGTGTCGCGGTGGCAGTACGACATCGAGCCGACCGCGGACGGCTGTCGCGTGACGGAGTCCACCTGGGACCGGCGCCCCGCCTGGTACAGGCCGATCACCGTCCTCGCGACCGGCGTGAAGGACCGGGCGGTGACCAACCAGCGCAACATCGAGGCCACCCTGCGCCGCCTCAAGAACACCGCCGAATCCCCCTGACCTTGACGTACGAAGGGCGCTTTCGTCCACCTCAGGTGGACGAAAGCGCCCTTCGTCGTGTGCTGGGGCTGATCAGACGGGGATCGACTCGATCTTGGCAGTGAGTGGGGGAGTGGAAGCGGCGTAGCGGTTGGCGAGCTGCTGGAAGAGCTGCTCGGCCTTGATGGCGGGCCAGTCGGAGGCCAGGAGCTCGGCGGGCAGGTGCGGGTCCTGGCGGACCAGGTCGAGCCAGTCGGCATGCAGGATGAGCTGGCGGGCGAGGTCGTCCGGGCGATCCGGCAACGGCGTGCGGCCGCCCCAGCGGGCGAGGAAGTCCTGGTAGCGGGCGGCGATCGCGGTCGTGTCGAACGCGCGCAGGGCCAGGTCCGCGGCCTCGGTGGGCTTGGCGTGCGTGGCGGTGAAGACGGTGACGTTCGATGTCAGGTCGAGCCGTGCGGCCATCTCGGCGACGTCACGGGTGCCCGGTGCGATCCACAGGCCGTTCTGCACCAGACCGAATCCCGCCCACACGAGCTGAGAGCGCAGGTCGTGCCGGTCGCCGCGGCGGCCCTCGGGCAGGGAGAAGGCGACGAGCGTCCAGGTGCCGTCCCAGTCCCGGTTGACCGCGCCGGTCTGCCAGATGCGCCGTTCGCCGTCCTCGAGCACCTCGGTGGCGCGCGGGGTCAGTCCGAAGTAGACCTTGCGACCGTTGCGGTGCTTGGCGAGCAGGCCGCGGGAGGTCATCCGGGTCAGCGTCGAGCGCACCGCCTCCTCCGACACGTCGATCCGTCCGAAGACGTCGATCACGCTGCCGGAGTAGACGGCGATGTCACGGCCGAGCACGTGCAGGCCGAGGAAGTTCAGCATCAGCGACTGCGGGGTCACGCCACTCACGATACATGTTGGGCAGAATCTAGACGAGCGTCATGAATATGGCTTACGTTGGGTCGCGACGCCAACGGAGAGGACTCGTCGGATGGAGCTGTCGGGAAAGGTCGCGATCGTCACCGGGAGTGGCCGCGGGCTGGGCCGGGCGTACGCGGAGGCCTTGGCGCGCAACGGGGCCAAGGTGGTGGTCAACGACGTCGACGAGGTCGCGGAGGAGGTCGCCGCGCGCATCGGCGGCAAGGCGGTCATCGCGCCGGTCGGGTCCACCGAGACTGCGGAACGGCTCGTCGCCACCGCCGTCGAGGAGTTCGGGCGGCTCGACGTGCTGGTCACCAACGCGGGCATCCTGCGCGACCGGGTGCTGTGGAAGATGAGCGACGACGACTTCGACACGGTGATCAACGTGCACCTGCGCGGCACCTTCACCTGTGCCAGGGCGGCGGCGGTACAGATGCGGGAGCAGGGCACGGGCGGCAGCCTCGTGCTGATCTCCTCGCCTGCCGGGCAACGCGGCAACTTCGGCCAGACCAACTACGCCGCCGCCAAGGCCGGTATCGCCGCGATGGCCAGGACGTGGGCGCTGGAGCTCTCCCGGTCGGACATCGCGGTCAACGCGGTGGTTCCGGTCGCGGCCACCGAGATGACCAGGACGATCCCCGCGTTCGCGCCGCTGATCGAGGAGTCCGAACGCACCGGCGCGCCACTGCCGGAGTGGGTGCGCAGGGACGAGGGCCTCGGCACCGTGGACGACGTCGCGGAACTGATCGTCCACCTCGCCTCGGACGCGGCGAAAGGCGTTACCGGACAGGCGATCGGTATCGGCGGCGACCGGCTCGCGCTGTGGACGCACCCGGCCGAGAAGCAGGTCCTGTTCGCCGACGGCGGCTGGACGGCGGCCGCGATCGCGCAGCGGTGGCACGAGTTCGAGGCCGAGACCTACGGCATCCCGGCTCCGGTGGCGCGATGAACATCGACGAGCTGGTCGCCATCGACGTCCACACGCACGCGGAGATCTCCAGTGAGGGGCACAGTTCTCTCAGTCCGGCGCTGATCGAGGCTTCCGCGAAGTACTTCAAGGCCGCCCACCGGCAGCCGACGATCGCCGAGACCGCCGGGATCTACCGCGAACGGAAGATGGCCGCGGTGATCTTCACCGTCGACGCCGAGCACGCCACCGGCCATCCGCGCATCGCCAACGAGGAGATCGCCGCGTCCTGCGCCGAACACGCCGACGTGCTGATCCCGTTCGCGAGCGTCGACCCGTGGAAGGGCCGCGCGGCCGTGCGGGAGGCACGCAGGCTCGTCGAGGAACACGGCGTACGTGGCTTCAAGTTCCACCCCAGCCTGCAGGAATTCGCGCCGAACGACCGGATGGCCTACCCGCTCTACGAGGTCATCGAGGAACTGGGCGTGCCTGCTCTCTTCCACAGTGGACAGACCGGGATCGGCGCCGGCGTACCCGGCGGCGGTGGCATCCGGCTCAAGCACTCCAACCCGATGCTCGTCGACGACGTGGCCGTCGACTTCCCCCATCTGAAGATCGTGCTCGCGCACCCGTCCTTCCCCTGGCAGGACGAGGCGCTCGCGGTCGCCACGCACAAGCCGTTCGTGTACATCGACCTCTCGGGCTGGTCGCCGAAGTACTTCCCGCCGCAGCTGGTGCGCTACGCCAACACCGTGCTGCAGGACAAGGTGCTCTTCGGCTCGGACCACCCGGTGATCACCCCGGACCGCTGGCTCAAGGACTTCGCCGCGCTCGACATCAAGGAAGAGGTCCGTCCCAAGATCCTCAAGCACAACGCCGCCCGTCTGCTCGGACTCGTCAAGGAGGACGCATGACCACCGCCGCTCACGGACTCGAAGAGCTGAAAGCACTGGCAGGCCACGACCTCGGCCACACCGACTGGATGCAGGTCACCCAGGAGCGGGTGAACACCTTCGCCGACGCCACCGACGACCACCAGTGGATCCACGTCGACCCCGCCCGCGCCGCCACCGGGCCGTTCGGCGGCACGATCGCACACGGCTACCTCACGCTGGCGCTGCTCATCCCGCTGATGGGCGAGCTGCTCGACGTCTCGGGCGTGCGGATGAGCATCAACTACGGCCTGGAGAAGGTCCGGTTCCCCGCTCCGGTGCCGGTCGGCGCCAAGATCCGCCTCGGGGGCCGGATCGAGTCCGTCGACGAGGTCTCGGGCGACGGGGTGCAGCTGACGGTCGACTTCACCGTCGAGATCGAGGGATCGGACAAGCCCGCGTGCGTCGCACGCGCCGTCTACCGCCACTACGCGTGAGGTGAAGCAATGGCGACAACAACGCAGTTACGCCGTGCCGTCGCGTCGAGCTTCCTCGGAAGCGTGATCGAGTACTACGACTTCCTGCTCTACGCCACAGCTTCCGCGGTCGTGTTCAACAAGGTCTTCTTCTCCTCGCTGGACCCGCTGGTCGGCACGATCGCGAGCTTCGGCACGTTCGCCACCGGCTACCTGGCCCGCCCGCTCGGCGGTGTCCTCTTCGGACACTACGGTGATCTGCTGGGCCGTAAGAAGATGCTCGTGCTCACCATGAGCCTGATGGGTGTGGCGAGCTTCCTGATCGGCCTGCTGCCCACCTACGGCCAGGTCGGCTGGCTGGCACCGGCCGGACTCGTGCTGCTGCGCGTCGTGCAGGGCATCTCCGTCGGCGGCGAGTGGGGCGGCGCGGTGCTGATGTCCGCGGAGCACGCCACCTCGCGGCGCGGACTGTGGGCGAGCTTCACGAACGCGGGCGCGCCCTGCGGCATGGTGCTCTCGACTGCCGCGCTCACCGGCACCGCGGCGCTGGTCGGGGAGCAGGCGTTCCTGGAGTGGGGCTGGCGGGTGCCGTTCCTGCTCAGCCTGGTGCTGCTGGGCATCGGCCTGTTCATCCGCGCGAGGGTCGAGGAATCGCCGGTGTTCAAGGCCGAGCGGAAGCGGACCACCAAGCCGTTGATGGACGTCCTGCGCAACCACCCGCGCACGCTGCTGCTCGGCGTCGGGGTCGGCCTGTCGGCGTTCGTCGCGCAGTCAACTCTCACCACGTTCGTGCTCGCCTATGGCGTCCAAGCCGGCAACAGCAGGCAGATGATCCTCAACGCGCTCACGCTGTCCTCGGCGCTCGCCGTGGTCGGCATCCTCGGCTGGTCGGCGGCCTCGGACCGGTTCGGCAGACGACCGGTCGTCTTGGCTGGCGCGGCCGCCATGGCCGCCTTCGGTTTCGTGCTGTTCCCGTTGGTGGACAACGGTTTCATCGTGATCGCGTTGGTGCTCGGGCAGGCCGTGATCCACCCGATGATGTACGGCCCGCTCGCCGCGCTCTACAGCGAGCTGTTCAGCACCGGCAGCCGCTACACCGGCGCCTCGCTCGGCTACCAGCTCGCCGGCCTCGGCGCGGGCCTCGCCCCGTTGCTGTTCGCGCAGGTGCTGGCCGCCTCGGGCACCAGGGCCATCTCGTTCATCCTCGCGGCGTTCTGCGTGCTCACCGCGGTGTGCACGATCGCGTTGCGGGAGACCAGCAACACCAGCCTGACAGGAGAGCGGAATGCGGAACGCGGGACTGGGCAGCTGGCCACTCCGCCGCGCGCGGATCGCGCCGGGGCGTGAGGCCTTCACCTTCGACGGCGTCCCGACCACCTACGGGGAGGTCGCCGTCCGCACCACCCGGCTCGCGCAACGGCTGGCGGAGCTCGGAGTCGGCCACGGCGACCGGGTCGCGTACCTGGGCCCGAACCACCCGTCGTTCGCCGAGACGATGTTCGCGACCCACCAGCTCGGCGCCGTCTTCGTGCCGCTGAACTTCCGCCTCACCCCGGCGGAGATCAACTACCAGCTCGCCGACAGTGGCGCGCGCGTGCTGATCCACGCGCCGGGCCACCGCGCCGACCACTCCTGTGCTGTCTCGCTCGACGGCTACGAGGAGTGGCTCGCCGGCGGCTCGTCCGAACCACTCGACGAACCGGTGACGATCGACGAGCCCGCGCTGATCCTCTACACCTCGGGCACCACCGGCAGGCCCAAGGGCGCCGTGCTCACCCACGCCAACCTGCTGTGGAACACGTTCAACCTGATGATCGGCATCGACCTCGCCGCCGACGAGGTCACCCTGGTCAGCGCACCGCTGTTCCACGTCGCCGCGCTGACCCAGACGCTGCTGCCCACGTTCGTCAAGGGCGGGCGCAGTGTGATCACGGCGCGCTGGGACGTCGACGAGTGCGTCGCGTTGATCGAGAAGCACGGCGTGACGTACATGTTCGGTGTCTCCACGATGTACGCCGATCTCGCCGTGTCACCACACTGGCGTACCGCAGACCTGTCGTCGTTGAGGGTCCTGTTGTGCGGGGGAGCGGCGGTTCCTGACGCGGTGATCCGCACGTATCAGGATCGAGGGCTGGTCTTCTGCCAGGGCTACGGCCTCACCGAGACCGCGCCCGGCGCCACGTTCCTGGAGGCGGGCGACAGCGTGCGCAAGGCCGGTTCGGCGGGCGTGCCGGTGTTCTTCAGCGACGTCCGGCTGGCCGAGGGCGGCGAGATCGAGGTGCAGGGCCCGAACGTGACCCCCGGCTACTGGAACGACCCGGTCGCCACCGCCGCCGCGTTCACCGGCGACGGCTGGTTCCGCACCGGCGACATCGGCCGCCTCGACCCCGACGGCCACCTGCACGTCGTGGACCGGCTCAAGGACATGTACATCTCCGGCGGCGAGAACGTGTACCCGGCGGAGGTGGAGAACGCGATCGCCGACCACCCCGACGTCACCGAGGTCGCTGTCGTCGGCGTGCCCGACGCACGTTGGGGAGAGGTCGGCCGCGCCTTCGTCCGGCCATGTCCCGGCGCCGCACTGGACGCCGCCGCCCTGCGGTCGTTCCTGCTCCCACGGCTCGCGAAGTACAAGATCCCCGTACACGTCGACCTCGTGACCACCCTCCCGCGCACCGGCTCCGGCAAGGTCCTCAAGCCCGCCCTCCGCCGCCTCCCCCTCTGAGTCTTTTTCACGCCACGCGGGGGCCCCGCGTTTCCTCCAGGGAAACGCGGGGCCCCCGCGTGGCGTGTGGCGTGAGCTGGGAAACATCGGAGGACCGGGAATAGTTCCGGTCGCGGTGAGGCGTTGTAAACGCTCCCATCAGCGTGGGAGCGTGTCCAAACGACAGTTGACACCCTCGTGACCACGGCGTTCAATGCCCGTCAAATATCCTATAGGATCAGAGATCCGAGGAGTGACGTGGCAAAGGTCCTACGTGCCGACGCGTTCCAGGTCGACGTGCCCGTCGAGACCCTGCGGACCGACGCGGTCCAGCAGTTCGTCAAGCAGGAGACCGTTTTCGTCGAGATCGAGACCGACGACGGCCACACCGGACTCGGCTACGCGTACACGATCGGCACCGGCGGCAGCTCCGTCCTCGCCCTCCTCAGGGACCACCTGCTGCCACGCCTCGAAGGCGCCGACGCGCGCCGGATCGAGTCGATCTGGCAGGACCTGTTCGTGAGCACGCGGTCCACCACGGTCGGCGCGATCACCTCGCTCGCGCTCGCCGCCGTCGACACCGCGCTGTGGGACCTGCACTGCCTGCGCGCCGGGGAACCGTTGTGGCGCATGGCGGGCGGCTACCGCCAGGAGGTGCCGCTCTACGATACCGAGGGCGGCTGGCTGCACCTGTCCACCGAGGAGCTCGTCGCGGGCGCCAAGGAAACCGCGCTGCAGGGCTGGCAGGGCATCAAGATGAAGGTCGGCAAGCCCGACCTGACCGAGGACGTCGAACGCCTCGAAGCCGTACGCGAGGCCGTCGGCGAGCGGTTCGCGATCATGGTCGACGCGAACCAGTCGATGACCAGCGCGGAAGCCATCCGCCGGGCCGACGCGTTCCGCGACGTCAACCTGACCTGGCTGGAGGAGCCGCTGCCCGCCGACGACGTCAGCGGTCACGCCCGGCTCGCGCGGACCACGCCCATCCCGATCGCGGTGGGGGAGTCGCTGTACTCGGTCGCCCAGTTCCGCGAGTACCTCGAACGCGGTGCCGCCTCGATCATCCAGGTCGACGCGGCCCGGATCGGCGGCATCACGCCGTTCCTCAAGGTCGCGCACCTCGCGGAGGCGTTCAACGCCGACGTCTGCCCGCACTTCCTGATGGAGCTGCACGTCAGCCTCGCCGCCGCGCTGCCCAACGGGAAGTTCGTCGAACACATCCCGCAGCTGCGGGCGATCACGAGGAGCGAGATGACGGTCCACAACGGACACGCGCTCGCGCCTGACACACCGGGTCTCGGCATCGACTGGGACCGCGACGCGATGGACGACCTCAGGGTCGCCTGAACCGACGAGTCGCCTGACGCCAAATCACAAAGGAGTGGTCTTGAGAGCGTTAGGTGTCGTTGCCGGCCTGCTCGCGTCGCTGATCGCGGTTCCCGCAGCAGCCCAGGCACCGGAAGCACAGCAGCAGACCGCCGCGCCCGCGGCCAAGCCGTACATGGGCTGGAGCAGCTGGACCCTGCAGGCGACCAACTATCCGGGCGTCAACCCGGACGGTCCGGCCAGCTGGCTCAACGAGAAGAACGTCGTGGCGCAGACGGACGTGCTCGCGGCGAGGTTCAAGAAGCACGGCTACAACCACATCAACGTCGACGCCGGCTGGCTCAGCTCGTTCGACGAGTACGGACGGCCGGTCGCGGACGCCAAGAAGTTCCCGCACGGTATGAAGTGGCTCGGCGACTACGTGCACGGCAAGGGCCTCAAGTACGGCTCGTACCTCGCGGTCGGCCTGGACCTCAAGGCGTACAACGACGGCAAGACGCCGATCCACAACGCGCCCGGCTGCACCACCAAGGACATCGTCTACCCGGACCTGCGCAAGACCAACGGGTGGGACATGGCCTACAAGATGAACTTCGACAACCCGTGCTCGCAGAAGTACATCGACTCCATCGCGCAGGTCATCGCGGGCTACGGCGTCGACTTCCTGAAGCTGGACGGCGTCGGCCCCGGCAGCTTCAAGGGCGGCGAGAAGTACGACAACACGAGTGACGTGAAGGCGTGGAACGCCGCGCTCAAGAGCACCGGCCGCCCGATCGAGTTCCTGATTTCGTGGGCGCTGAGCCACCGCCAGGCCGACGTGTGGAAGGCCAACACCAACGGCTGGCGCGTCGACACCGACGTCGAGTGCTACTGCGACACGCTCGTCACCTGGAACCAGTCGGTGAAGCAGCGCTGGAACGACGTCGTGCAGTGGATCGACGACGCCGGCCCCGGCCACTGGAACAACCTCGACAGCCTCGCCGTCGGCAACGGTCAGATGGACGGCCTGACCGAGGCCGAACGCCAGAGCTACATGACGCTGTGGTCGATCTCGAGCTCGCCGCTCTACATCGGCGACGACCTCACCAAGATCGACGACTACGGCTACAGGCTGCTGACCAACGACGAGGTCATCTCGATCAACCAGGCGGGCGTCCCGGCGCGCCCGGTCGACCAGCTCTCCGACCAGCAGGTCTGGTACGCCCGCAACCGCGACGGCAGCTACACCGTCGCGCTGTTCAACCTGGGCTCCAAGCCCGCGAAGGTCACCGCGGACCTCGGCCAGCTCGGCATCGAGCGGCAACGCGAAGGTTCGCGACGTGTGGGCCAAGCGCGACATCGGCCAGAGGTCGGGCTCCATCACCGAGGACCTGCCGGTGCACGGCTCGAAGCTGTTCAAGATCACGCCGCGTACCTCGACCGCGCCGGGCGTCGTGCAGGGCACCGCGGCCACGCCGACCAGCGTCTCGCTGAAGTGGCAGGGCAAGACCGGCGTCCGCTACGACATCTTGGCGGGCAACAAGAAGGTCGCCACGACCACCGAGACCAAGGCGACCGTCACCGGCCTCACGCCCGTCGACGGAGTACGAGTTCACCGTCGTGCAGAACGGCAACCGGTCCAAGGCGGTCAGCTACGTCACGCCGAAGGACACCGTGACGTACGAGGCGGAGAAGGGCAGCCTCGCGGGCGGCTCGACCGCCTACGGCTGCGCCTGCTCAGGCGGCCAGAAGGTCGGCTACCTCGGCGGCAGCGGCATCCTCACGATGCCGACGGTCACCGCGCCGCGTGAGGGAACCTACCTCGTCGAACTGTCCTATGTGGATGCCGATGCCAGCAGGACCGGCATCGTCACGGTCAACGGCACCAGCTTCAAGCTGCCCGTCGCCGGCTCGAACGACAACGACTGGAACACGCCGCAGCAGGTCACCGTCCCGATCTACCTGCTCAAGGGCAACAACACGATCAGGTTCGGCAACCCGGACGACTCCGTGTTCGACGTCGACAGCATCCGGATCTAGGCAACCGCAACAGACCAGGAGGTGTCGTGGTGGCAACCGTGCAGGATTCAAGCGCCCAGGTCGTGCGTGGCATCGCCGCTGAGCACATTGGCGGCTCGGCCGCCACGACGCCTCCGCCTACGCGTCGCCGTCGGGGACCCGCTTCCCGCCGCAACGACACGTGGGTCGCGTGGCTGCTCGTCGCGCCCGCACTCGCTCGGGTTCGGCGTGTTCTTCGCCTACCCGATGCTGCGCGGGCGTCTACCTGAGCTTCACCGAGTTCCACATCCTCAGCCCGCCGAAGTGGACCGGGCTCGCCAACTTCCAGGAGCTGATCAACGACGCCAGGTTCTGGCACTCGCTCGGCGTCACGGTCTACTTCGTGGTGCTGTCGGTGGTCCTCGGTGTCGGCATCTCGCTGATCACCGCGGTCGTGCTGCACCGGCTGGCGGGTCAACACCACCGTCCGCGGGCTGATGATCCTGCCGTTCCTCATCTCCGGCGTCGTCACGGCGCTGGTGTGGACGTGGATGCTCGACCCGCAGCTCGGCATCGTCAACCAGCTGATCACCAGGATCACCGGCGAACCGGTGCTGTTCTTCGGCTCCGGCGGCTGGGCGGTGCCGACGCTCGCCGCGATCAACGTGTGGAAGTCCATGGGCTACAACGCGGTGCTCATCTTCGCCGGGCCTGCAGACCATCCCGGCGACGATCTACGAGGCCGGCCGGATCGACGGCGCGAGCGAGTGGCAGATGTTCCGCCGCCTCACGTTGCCGCTGCTGCGGCCGATCCTGGTGATGGTCGTGATCCTGAACGTGATCGGCTCGTCCCAGGTCTTCGACATCGTCCAGGTCACCACCAAGGGCGGCCCGGCGAACGCGTCGAAGGTGCTGCAGATGTACATCTACGACAAGGCGTTCGGCCAGTTCGACTTCGGATACGCCGCCACCATGTCGCTCGCCCTGTTCCTGATGCTCGTCGCGGTCACCTTCACCCAGATGCGGATGGCCCGCGCCGGCGAGTCCGACACCAACTAGGAGGCGCTCGTGAAGCTTCGCCAGATCAATCCCCGGGCAGGTTCGTGGCGTGGGGCTACCTGGTTGTGGTCCTGCTGGTCACGGTCTTCCCGTTCTACTGGATCGTGCGCACCGCGCTGTCCAACAACTTCGCGATGTCCACCGACCCGTCGTCGTTGCTGCCGGTCGACTTCACCTGGGGCGCCGTTCAAGCGGGCGCTCGGCCTCGCGACACCGGCCGAGGCGGCGCCGCAGGGCGGGTCCGGCGCGACGATCGACATGGCGCTGGCGCTGCGGAACTCGATCGTCTACGCGGCCGTGCTCACCGCTCTGCACGGTGTTGCTCTCGGCCCTGGCCGCCTACGCGTTCGCACGGCTGCGGTGGAAGGGCCGCGACGTCGTGTTCGGCGTGCTGCTGACCGCGCTGATGGTGCCGTCGGTGTTCACGCTGCTGCCGAACTTCGTGCTGATGAAGGACCTGGGGCTGCTCAACACGTTCGGCGGCATGATCCTGCCGGGCGCGTTCTTCTCCGCGTTCAACATCTTCTTCCTGCGGCAGTTCATGCTCGGGCTCTCGCAACGAGGTCGAGGAGGCCGCGATCATCGACGGCGCCGGGCCGCTGCGCGTGTGCTTCCGGATCGTGCTGCCGATGAGCGTCGCGCCGATCGCCGACCCTGTCGCTGCTGACGTTCATCAACACCTGGAACGACTACTTCTGGCCGTTGCTGGTCACCAACGACGAGTCGGTCCAGCCCGCTCACCCTCGCGCTCGCGGTGTTCAAGCAGTCCTCGCCGCAGGCGGCGCTGGACTGGGCAGGCCTGATGGCGGCGACGCTGGTCGCGGCGCTGCCGATGCTGCTGCTGTTCATGGTGTTCGGCCGGCGCCTCGTCAACTCCATCGGCTTCACGGGGATCAAGTGACGACTTGCACTCCTGGCCGTCCTGGCGCGACGGAGTGGACCGAGGCGTTGCCGGTCGGCAACGGGCGGCTCGGCGCGATGGTGTTCGGTGGGGCCGGCCGGTCCCGCGTGCAGGTCAACGACGCGACCGTGTGGTCGGGCACCCCCGACGGGCCCGTCGAAGGCGCTGGCTGACGTGCTTGCCGCCGGGGCCGGACCCGAGCGGCTCGCGGAGGTGCGTGCGGCGATCTTCGGCGGCTCACTGGAACGGGCGACCGAGCTGCTGATGTCGTTCGAAGGGCCGTACAGCCAGGCATTCCTGCCGTACGCGGACCTGTGGATCACCCTGCCGGACGGGGTTTCGCATGGCCGCACGCTCGACCTGCGACACCGGTGTCGTCACCGAACGGCTGACGATCGGCGACGCGGAGGTCGTCCGGCGGGTGTGGGCCTCGGAAACCTCGCTGTGTGTGGAGATCACCGGCGCGATCGCCCGTTGACGTGGAGCTCACGACGCCGTTGCGCGAGGTGTCGCGGGACGGCCTCGACCTCGGGTCGAGATCCCGGTCGACTCGGCGCCGAGGCACGAACCGCAGGTGGACGCGCCGGTCTACGGACGTCGGGCGAGCGCGGGACGGTGTCGGTGGAGATCGACGCGGACGACGACGCGCTGGCTGTTGACCCTGACCAGTTCGACCACGGCGGAGCGGTTCTGGCGGCGGCGCAGCGTCGCAGCGATCTTGCCGTCGCTGCCTGGACGCGTGCGACGTCCAGTTCGGTGACGTCCCCGGACGTGATCGACGTGCCGGAGTTGTTGTCCGGCAAGGACGAGCAGGTCATCGCGTCCGTGCTGTTCGCGTTCGGCCGCTATCTGCTGGCCTCGTCGTCCCGGCCCGGCGCGCCGCCCGCGAACCTGCAGGGCATCTGGAACGCCGAGCTGCGGCCCGCCTGGTCGTCGAACTACACGATCAACATCAACACCCAGATGAACTACTGGGCCGCCGAGGTCACCGGCCTCGTCGAATGCCACGAGCCGCTGCTGGAACTGCTGGAGAAGCTCGCGGTGACCGGCGCCGACGTCGCTCGTCGAGCTGTACGGCGCGCGTGGCTGGGTGGCGCACCACAACACCGATGCGTGGGGCTGGGCGCTGCCGGTCGGCATGGGCCACGGCGCCCGTCGTGGGCGCTCTGGCAGATGGGCGGCGCCTGGCTGGTCCAGCACGCCTGGGACCACTACGACTTCGCCCGCGACACCGCTCCACTCTGGAACGGGCGTGGCCGCTGCTGCGCGGCTGCGCCGAGTTCCTGCTGGACTGGCTGGTCGAGGGCCCGGACGGCTGCCTCGACACCTGCCCTTCCACCTCGCCGGAGAACTGGTTCCTCGACGCCGAAGGCACACCGCAGGCGCTGACGTGGTCGGTCACGATGGACGTCGCACTGATCCGCGCGACCTTTGAACGAACTGTGGCTTTGGCGCATGCGTTGGGGCTGAACGACCCTGTGCTCGCGGAGATCAAGGCCGCGCTGCCCAGGTTGCGGCCGTACCCGGTGGTCGACGGGCGGCTGGGGGAGTGGGTCGCCGACCTTCCCGAGGAAGACCCGAAGCACCGGCACATGTCGCACATGGTCTCCGTCTACCCGCTCGGCCAGATCGTCGCCGGCACAGCGCTCGGCGACGCGGCTCTTGAGGTGCTGGACCGGCGCGGCAATGGCGCGATGGGCTGGTCGTGGGCCTGGAAGATGGCTCTGCGGGCGCGGCTGGGCGACGGCGAGACGGTCGCGCTCGCTGCTCGGTGAGGCGTCGCAGGCCTTCACCGGCGACCGGCACCGCGACGCGCCGTTCGACGGCTCGGAGTGGGGCGGCCTGCTGCCGAACCTGTTCAGCACGCACCCGCCGTTCCAGATCGACGGCAACTACGGCTTCACCGCCGCACTCGCGGAAGTCGTGGTGCAGAGCCACACCGGCGTGATCGACGTCCTGCCCGCCCTGCCACCGGGATGGTCGCGCGGCTCGGCTCGCGGCCTGCGCTGCCGGGGCGGGCTCGCGATCGACGTCTCGTGGAGTGATGGCGTGGTGGACGTGCGGCTGCACCGGTTGTCCGGCGACGTCGCGGAGGTCGTGCCGGTGAGCATCGGTGGAGAGATCACGGACGTCGTGGTGCGCGACGTCGTGGAGCTGCGCGGGAGGGTGTCGTGCTGACCGACCTGGACCTGGACTCCCTGTGGGAGTACCGGAGCGCGTACCTGCGGCCCGACGACTTCGACTCGTTCTGGGCCTCGACCCTCGCCGAGGCGCGGACCTTCGACGTGAAGGTCGAGGCGGTGCCGGTCGAGACGCCACTGCGCACGCTCGACGTGTACGACGTGACGTTCTCCGGCTTCGGCGGCGACCGGATGCGGGCCTGGTTGCGGACCCCACGCGGAGAAACGGGCTTGCCCGCGGTGGTGCAGTACCACGGTTACGGCAGCAACCGGGGGAGCGCGGTCGAGAACCTGACCTGGGCCAGCGCCGGGTTCGCGCACCTGCAGGTGGAGGTGCGGGACCAGCGCGGCGGCTCCGGGTTCATGACCCGTGGCATCGCCGACCGCGACACCTACTTCTACCGTCGTGTGTTCACCGACGCGTGCGCGCCGTGGATGCCGTGCGTGCGCTGGGTTCTCCTGCCGTCGCGGTGACCGGCAACAGCCAGGGCGGCGGCATCGCACTGGCCGTGGCAGGTCTCGTGCCGGATCTGGCCGCTGTGCACGCACAGGCCCCGTTCCTGTGCGACTTCCGCAGGGCGTTGAACGTCTGCGGCCGCCTGCCCTACACCGAGCTCGTCACCTACCTGGCGGAGAACCGCCGTTCGAACGTCTTCCCGACACTGTCCTATTTCGACGGTGTCGGCTTCGCTTCCACCGCCACGGCACCGGCATGGTTCTCGGTCGGCCTGATGGACGACATCGTGCCGCCGTCCACCGTGTTCGGCGCCTTCCACGCCTACGCCGGTCCGCGGCAGATCGCGGTCTGGGAGCACAGCGCCCACGAGGCGGGCGGCTCCGACGACCTGGACATCGCACTCGACGCCTTCCGTTCCCGACTGGAGATGCCATGAAAATCGCCGCCGCCTTGGCCGCAGTGACAGCCCTCGTGGTCGCGGGCTGTTCCTCCGGCTCCGACACAGCCTCCGGCAACACCGTCAACTGGTGGACGTGGGACGACAAACAGGCAGTCGCCTACGGCGAGTGCGAGAAAGCGTTCGAGGCCGCCAACCCCGGTGTCGACGTGAAGATCACCCGCTACAACGTCGACGACTACTTCACGAAGCTCACCGCCGGTTTCGTCGCGGACACCGCGCCGGACGCGTTCCAGAACAGCGTCCAGTTCCTGCAGGCCTACGCCTCCCAGCATCAGCTGCTGCCTCTCGACGACCTCATCGCGAAGTCCTCCGTGGACCTCAAGAAGTACTCCGTCGGCGTCGACACCTGGAAGTTCACCGACGGCAAGCAGTACGCCCTGCCCCTGGACTGGGCCGCCGCCGGCATCTACTACAGCTTGGACGCGCTAACCAAGGCGGGCGTGACCGAGGCCGACGTCGCCAAGATGACCTGGAACCCCGACGACGGCGGCACGTTCGACAAGATCTCCGCCCGCCTCACCGTGGACAAGAACGGCAAACGTGGCGACGAGCCCGGCTTCGACAAGAACGCCATCGCCACCTACGGCGTCGGCGCCATCGCGGGCCGCAGCTTCATCGGCGAGACCACCTGGGCCCCGCTCGTCTCGACGCTCGGCTGGCGCCTCGGCGACAAGGACCAGTGGCCCACCAAGTTCAACTTCACCGACCCCCGCTTCACCAAGACCATGAAGTGGGTGACGTCGCTGACCGACCGGGGCTTCTCCCCGAAGCTGGGCACCTTCACCACCGGCAACCAGTCGACCATCTCCGACATCGACCTGGTCGGCTCCGGCAAGGTCGCCATGACCATCGGCGGCTCCTGGTCCGCCCCCTCCTTCGGCAAGATCCCCGGCGTTCCCGTCGGCATCGCCCCGACACCTCTGGGTCCCGAGGGCAAGCGTTCCGTGCTCTCCAACTCGAACGGCAACAACATCTGGGCAGGGACCAAGAACCCCGACCTGACCTGGAAGTGGGTCTCCTACATGGGCAGCGAGGAGTGCCAGACCAAGGCGGGAGCCACCGGCACCTTCTTCCCGTCGATCCCCGCCGCCATGGACAACACCGTGACGTCCATGAAGTCCCAGGGCGTGGACCTCTCCGTCTTCAACCAGTACGTGAAGGACGGCGTCCTCTACCCGTCCACCGCCTACGCCAACGGCTCCGCCGTCCAATCCGCCGAACAGCCCCTCATCGAGGCCTATTTCGCGGGCCAGCGATCAGATGACGTGTTCGCCGAGATGGAACGGGTCAGCCAGGAGATACTGGCCAAGAACTGACGGAGGAGTGGTGTTGCGGATACCGACCAGGCGCGTGCTCGCGGATGACGTCTACGAGCAGATCCGTGCCCTGATCATGAGCGACGGCATCGCGCCGGGCGCCCGCGTCAACATCGACGAGGTCGCCCGCGAGCTGGACGTGTCCCCAACCCCGGTCCGGGAGGCACTGGCCCGCCTCGAGTCGGAAGAACTGGTCAGCAGACTCCCGTTGCGCGGCTACCGCGTGACGGAGCTGCTGGACCGCAAACAGGTTGATGACCTGTACGCGTTGCGGTTGCTGCTGGAGCCACCCTCGGCGGCGCTGGCGGCGACCGCGATGACACCGGAGAACGTGGTGCTGATCGAGGAGGAGCTGGCGACCTGTCCGGCGGCTCCCGCTGACGACGCCTATGCCGACTACAAGAACCTCACGGCCCACGACCAACGGCTGCACGAGCTCATCCTGCGCATCGCCGGGAACGACGCCGTGGTGCAGATGTTCGCGAAGACGCACTGCCACCTGCACCTGTTCCGGCTGAACTTCCAGCAGCCGTTCGGGGTGCAGACCATCACCGAGCACCGGGCGATCGTGGACGCGCTCGTGGCCCGGAACGAGCTGGCCGCGCACGCCGCCATGACCGCGCACCTGGAGATCGCCAGGGACCGGCTGCTGAACCGCATGTAGCACCGCACGCGACTGACGAAGGGCGCATTTGTACACCTCAGGTGTACAAATGCGCCCTTCGTCGCTCAACCTTAAATATGTTTAAGACGTTTTGGTCTAAACCGTTTTGAACCCCGTCCGTGACCTCCCCGTAGTCATCGGTACAACACCGATCCACCCCCGAGGAGATTCGAATGGGCGCTCGACACCGCAAGCCCGCCATGATCGGCGCGGGCGCCATGCTCGCGGTCGCCGCTGTCGCCGGAGGCCTCTTCGCCTTCAGTGGCACCGACTCGAACGCGGCTGAGGACTGCGGCGGACTTGACACGGCCCTGCAGAACAACCTGAACTTCATCGCAGGGCAGCAGGCCAACCCCGACGCGCAGTCGGAGGCCCGCATCGCGAACCGGCAGGCCGTCGTGAACCTGATCAACCAGCGGCGTGCGACCGCGGGTTGCGGCGACAAGGTCGAAGCCAAGGCAGAGGCCGGCCAGGCCGCCGTGTCCGGTGAGGACTGCGGCGGGTTGGACAAGGCCCTGCAGAACAACGAGAACTTCATCGCCGGCCAGAAGGCCAACCCGGACGCGCAGTCCGAGGCGCGGATCGCTAACCGTGAGGCCGTGGTCGACCTCATCCAGCAGCGGCGCAAGGCGGCCGGCTGCAAGGGTGGCGCCGCCGACCAGGGCAACGCCAATCAGGGCAACAACGCCGGTGACAACGCCGGCAACCAGGGCCAGGCAACGGCCCAGCCCGCACCGCAGAAGCCTGCTCCCGAGGCGGGTAACGACGGTGGCGGCGCATCCGGTCAGCAGGTGTGCAACGGCTCCACCGTCACCTTGTCCGGCGAGGGCGGCGCACCCGCTGCCTCCAGTGGCGAGTTCCCGATCGGCACCACGCTGAAGGTGACCAACCTGGACAACAACAAGTCCACGACGGTCAAGGTCGCGTCGACGTCCGGTAGCTGTGCGCTGCTGAACAACGCGGCGTTCGAACAGGTGCGTGAGCCCGGCAAGTTCCTGATCCGCCGTGCGCTCATCGAGAAGATCGGTTAACAGTCCACTCTGTACAGGAGAGGGCGGGTGTTCCCAGGGCGCGGGAACACCCGCTCTAGCTCCATTTCCAGCTGAATCCGCGAACACCGGGCTGAACGTCGAGTGCGACATCCAGCAACGTGCGACCGGGTGTGACCGAGGTTCCGTCGGCGAGCTGCGTGACGGACGTGGGTGGCGCACCCTCGAACGTCACTTCGAGCACGTACTCCCGTGTGGGCAGCCGGAACTTGCGCTCGTAGTTCGTCGCGATCGGACAGGGCGGCTGGTTCACGAGCTCGTGCTCGATAAGGTCGTGCAGCGCGTGCTCGACCTGCGAGGGTTCGGGCCAGAACGCCGACATCGCCGCGGGTGCGGGACGCAGCCAGCGGCCACGCGAGCGGGGCGGGCCGAGCAACTCGCTGAGGTGGCCGGGAGTGAGCTGGAGGACGTGTTCCAAGTGGACGACAGCCTGCAGCGACGCCTTGCGTTCCGGGCTGCTGCGGCCCGACTGCCAGTAGCTGAGCGTGGCCAGTGACACCGTCACGCCGTGCTGGGAGAGGTGTTCGCGGATGCGCTCCAGGCCGAGACCACGATTCGTGATCGCAGTCCGGAGCGCTGTCGCGAACTCTTCCACCAGGTCAAGCTAAAGCATCACGGGTGCCGCCGGTAGGTCACATGGCCGGTAGCGGTCACCACCTCGGCGACGTGGATGTCGTGCTGACCAGGCCCGGCGAACGGTTCGAGCGCCAGCGTCGGCAGGCCCTGCCGGTGGATGTGCACGTTCGCGTTCAGCTCGCTGGCGATCATGCGTCCGAGCAGGTTGCGGGCGTTGGCGGCACGGGTGTTCTCGTTCGGGTCCTGATGCACGCGCCAGTTGAGGTTCTCCACGAGCGCGCCGTACAGGTGGCCGGGGTGCATCGGGTTGCCGACGGAGAAGTCGGCGACCTCGCGCGCCCGGCCGAGGTCCGCGGCCGCGTTGTTGATCACCTGCGCCCGCAGCGCGCCCGGCTGCCCGTTCGAGATCTGCCCGACCGCCGCGTACAGACCGTCCGGAGTGGTCGGTGGCGGTGTCGCCCGGTTCAGCACGTCCTGGGACATGTGCCGCAGGTGCCGCACCGTGTCGGTGACGTGGTCGGACGAGGCCAGACCGTGCGCGGCGAGCATCCGTTCGTCGTGCTGCAGACCCGCGTTGAGCGGCACCGGCTTCGGCGCCTTGGTGCCGGGCGGAACCGGCTTGTCGGGCGGGAGGTTCGTGAACGGTGGGGGCATCGGCGCGGAGACGGCCGCGTTGAGCTTGTTGCGTTGCAACGAGCCCAGGTTGCCGTCCATCGGCTTCTGCACATGCCAGCCGGAATTCTTGGTCTCCGTGCCGTGCGGCTCGCGGAACGGCTCGGTGAACCGGTAGTCGGCGTCCGGGTCCTGCAGCCCGGCGCGCGCGTCCGCGGGTGAGGTGCCCTTCTTCGCGCCCTTGTCGAGGTAGAGCCGGTCGGGCACGGTCGACAGGATCGTGTGCGACTGGGAGATGTTCCCGTCCTTGATCTTGCCGTACGCCATCCGGGACACGTCGGTGCCGGTGTCGCCGTCCACGAAGTCGGTGGTGAACGCCTGGCCCCGCACGGGGTGCCGGTTGTTCTCGACGTCGATCTTGACCCGCTCCACGTCCGCCGCGTGCTGCTGCGGGTCGCCGGAGTCGCGCTCGCTCGCGATCTCCTTGGCGTAGAACTCGTTCAGCGTCTTGCCGAGCTTGCCGAACTCCGCGCCGCCGTCGCCGAATCGCACCTTCGGGTCGGCCAGCGGGATCAGCGCGTCGATGAACAGGTTCGGTTCCGGCGTGTAGGGCAGGAACGGGTGGATGCCCGACTGGGTGCGGCGGGCGTGCATGTCCGCCGTGAGGTCGTGCAGCACACCGTCGAGGAACCCGGCCTCGTCGAGTCTCGCCCGGTACCGCGCACGCGTGGCGGCGTCGGTCTTCGGGTCGTTGTCGATGCGCGTGACGATGTCGTCGTGCAGCTTCTGCATGGTCTCGGTGTTGCGGTAGCCACCGCCGACCATCAGCGGACGCAGCGGCGCGGGCACGTCCGGACCGTCGGCCGGGCCCACCTCCTCGGCGTCCATCAGCCGGGCGACGTGCTCGAAGACGTGATCACCCTGCCGGGTCGTCCGGTCGCTGTCATCGAAGTCCATGATGGACACGTACGGGTGTGATCCGTTGGCGGACAAGGCATGCACGGCGAACTTGTGGGCGTTGCTGTCCATCGTCCGGTTGCGCGTGTCGCCGTACTTGAAGCCCTGCTTGCCGTGCGGCACGCTCACCAGTGCGATCGGTTCCGGCCGATTGTCCAGCGTCGCCCTGGCATCGGCCAGGGCCTTGGTGATGTCGGTCTGCGTCCCGGCGTTCACGCCGAGCACGAACGCGACCCGGCTGTCGCCGGCGTTCTGCATGACGGCGGTGATGACCCGGTCGAGGTCGCCGAGGTCGCTCGCCCGGACGATCATGTTGACCACGAACGCGGGCGGCTCGTTGTTCGCGATGCTCCGGCGGGTGCGGCCGAGGTAGTTCTCGGCCGTGATCGGTGTGAGCGTCCGGCCGTTCGCCAGGCCCTCGAACGCGGTGTTCTGCACGCCGTTCTCGTTGTTCAGCAAGAATTCCGGTGCGGCGTCCTGCATGTCGACGTCCTGCATCGCCTCGACGAGTGCGGGCACCTCGGCTTCGGCCGGGTCGAACTCGTGGTCGTCGTTGCGGCCGCGCTTGCTCGACTCGCCGATCTGGTCGGGAGACCTCTCACGCTTGGGCGGCATGTTCGGCGCCTGCACGCCGGTGTCGACATCGGCGTCGGCCGCCGGCCTGTTGACCGTCTCCAGCGCCTTCATCCGGTTCTCGACGAGCTGGAGGTGGCGCGGCTTGAGCTTCGCGTCCGCCGCGTCGATGCCCGCGGTCATGGGGGTGTCGTCGCCGACGACGCGGCCCCGGCCGTCCTGGTGCTGGAAGATCGGCTTCACCGCGCCGGGCTCCAGGTACTCGTCGCGCAGGCCGAGGAAGTGCCCGACCTCGTGGGCGAGCCTGCGCTGGTCGGTGTCCACCGGCCAGCTGAGCTGGTTCGCCCGGCCACCCGCCGCCGCGACCTCGACGGTCGCGTGCGCGTCCGCGGGGTTGTCGGTGAACTCGACGGTGACGTGGAACTGCTCGCCGTTCGGCAGGCGGTAACCCTGGTTGTACAGCTCCTCCACGCCGGCCCGCGTGCGTTCCTGGACGTCCGGCGTGCCGTTGTTCAGGTGCAGGCGAACGGTGAAGTCGCGGACCGGGACGCCGTCCACGTTCATGACGCGGTTGTCGTAGGCGATCGGACCACGCCACGGCTGCATGGTGACGCGGCCGTCCGGACTGATCGTCGTGCTGTTCAGGACACCGCCGTCCTCACCACGAACCCAGCTGCTGGCCGGGGTCGTGGTGCGGGCCTGCGTGATGGCGTCGTTCGGCACCGGCTGCCGCGGGTCGAACCACGGCGCGCTGTCCGCGGTGCTGTGCAACGGACTCGGGTCCGCGGGCGGTTGCGTGCCCGGGCTCTCTGCGGGTGGGGCCGATGGCGCCTGCGTGTCGTCGTCGAGCAGGTACATGTCGACGAGACCCTGGCGCATGTCCGAGATCTGCTGGTCGCTGAGCTGACCACCAAGGTACTGCGCGAGGTCCGCACGGTTCTGCTGGACCACCGCGTCGAACTGGCTCGCACGGTCCGAGCCGTCGCCGTCGATGAGCCCCGCGTTGCTGAGGACCTGGAACACCCACGCCGCCTGGCTCGGCGTGTCGGTGCCCCGCAGCGTCACGTCGCGCATGGCGTCATCGAGCGCCGGGTTGCCCATGACGGCGGCGAGCCCGGCCTGCTGCGCGAAGTTGTTCGCCCGGTTGAAACCCTTGTCGTGGTTGAAGATCTCTTCCACGTGCGCGTCGGTGAAGTCGGGCAGGTTCCCGATCGTGTCCCAGAGCCCGTGCGCCCACGCCTGGAAGTTCGCGGGCCCGTCCGGCCCCTGGAACGACTGCAGCTGCTCCCGCTCGATGACCGGCCGTTCGAACTGGTTGTTGAACGCCCGCGCGACCGGTTCGAGGCCGTGCTGGTCGAACAGCGCGGCGATCTCGTCGGTCCTGGTGTGCAGCACCACCGACGCTTCCAGCAGGCGTGTCCCCGACGTGGCGTGGAGGTAGAGCCGCGGGTCGGACGCCAGCACGTCCGCGACGCGCTGCATCTGCGGCGTCGCGTTCGCCATGGCGTCCGTGGTCAACGCCGCGAGCTGGTCGCCGGCCTCGGTCCTCGGCGTGGCGTCCGCGTCTGGGGCGGTCGTGCTGGTGTCGGCCGGTGCCGGAGCTGACGGCGGGGTGGGTTCCGGTTGGGCCGGGATGTCGTTCTCCAGCAGGTACATCTCGACGAGCTCGTTACGCAGCCCGGCGACGACGTCCGGCGTGAGCGGCACGCCGAGTCCGTTCTCCAACTGTGGCGCGCTGTCCATCGCGTCCACCGTCAGCGCCGCGAGCTCGTTGTCCACCTCGGTGGGCACGTCGGTCTCAGGAGACTCGGCGTCCGCGTTCGCTGTGTCCGCGTTCACCGTCTCCGTGGACGTCGACGCGACGGGAGCCTGGCGGGTTCGCTGATCCGACGTCCTCGACTCGGCCACGATGGTGGTGTCGGGCGGGATCGGCGGCAGCGCCCTGCCACCGCCCGAACCACCATCCGTGCCACCGTCGGAGGACACCGTGGCCGGCGGAGCGTTGAAGTCGGTGACCTTCTGGTCGACCACCGCCTTCGCGTCCCACCACGCCTGCTGCCTGCCATCGGCGTCGCGGCGGGCGTTGTCGAGCTTCGTCTCCGCGTCCCTGATGCCGTTCTCCAGCACCTCGCGCTGGGCGATGAGATCGGCGCTGACGGCCTCGGCGTTGGTGCGGGCCTGCTCCGCCGCGGTGACGGCCTGCTGCTGCGCCAGCAGTTCGGCGCGCCGATCGGCGGCCGTCCTGCGCTGGTCGGCCAGGTCCGCGTGCGCGTCGGTGAGTTGTTGCTGTGCCTGGGTCAACGCGTCGTGCGCGGCGTCCGCCTCGGCTTCGGCGGCCCGGAGCTGGGCTTCCGAGGCGGCGTGGGCCTCGCGGGCGGACTGCACCTCCAGCCACAGGACGTCCGAGTCCGGTGTCGTCGCCAGCTGGTTCTCCAGCGTGGACAACGCCGAGGCCTTGGCGTCGACGTCGGCCTGGACGTCGTCGATGGCGTTCATCGTGTTGAGCGCGTCCTGGCTCAACGAGGTGATCTGTGGCGTGAGGCCCTGGATGGTCTCGCGCGTCCGGGCGACCTCGCGGCGCGCGGTCTCGGCGGTGGTCTCCAGGCCAGGAATCGCCGCCTCGGCGTCGAGGTGCTGGTCGATCGCGGTGTTGAGGTCGGTCTGGGCCTTGCCGAACTCGACGTCGTTGCGGGCCAGTTCGGGCGCGGCGTCGTTGATCACCTGCTGCGCCTCGTGGCGGGCGATGTCGACGTCCTTCTCGGCGGTCCGCCAGTCGGTGGCGGCGTCCTTCACCGCGGCCTGCGCGTCCGTCAGGTCCTGGCTGAAGTTGTTGCCCAGCACGGTCTGCGCCTCGGTGGCGGGCATGCGCACCGCGGCGGAGCCGGGCACCGCCAGGTCGACGACACCGGTCTTCCCGCCGATCGTGGCGACCACGCGGTACTCGACGTCGAACCGGACGAGGCCGGTCGTGCCGGGTTGCTTGACGTTGACGACCTTGTTCTCGGTCAGGCCGCCGGACCGCGCGGTGCCCTCGTCGTTCGCGTGGCGCACCTCGACGCCGCTGGCGCCGAAGTTGATGGTGTCCTTCGGGTCGGTGCCCTGCTTGACCGCCGCGCCGCCGGTGGCGAGACCGACCGAGACGTCCGCGCTCTCGGTGACGTTGACGTCGCCGGTGGTGGAGTGGATCTGGGTCTTCGGGTTGTCGAGCTGGACGCCGTCGCTCAACGAGCTCAGCGTCGGGTTGACGAGTTTCGCGTAGACCTTGACGTCGGCATCCTGGCCGAACGTCAGCGCCGCCTCGTGCAGACCCGGCACGTTCAACGGGCCGGACAGCATGCCGGGCAGGTGCGGTTGCAGGTTCTCCGGGCTCAACGTCGCCAGCAGGACGTTCAACGAGCCCGTGCCCTTGCCGGTGAGGCCCTTGCCCGCGCCCGCGTCCCTCAACGCCTGCACCGCCGCGTCACGCAGGTCCCTGGCTCCGCGCAGGTTCTCCACCGACGCGGTCGGAGGCAGTGCCGCCGGGCTGCCGTCCTGCTGCCACTGTGTTGCCGCGTCCGGGGTGCCCTGTGTGGCAGGCCTGCTCGTCGGGTCGGCCTGGTAAGGCGTGGGCGCGGGTCCACCGACGACCTTCTGGTTGTCGGCGTGCAGCCGGACGGTCATCTCCTGCTTGCCGCTGTCCGCCTTCGCGACGAGCTTGTCGCCGCGCTCGACGACGAGCTCGAACTCGATCGGCACGGTGTAGCGCGCCGCCGGTCCGCTCGCCGAGCGCGCGTGGCTGAACTGGTCGGTGGTCGTGTTCCCCACCGTGCGGCTCTGCGTCTTGCCGACGTTGGCGCCGGCCATCACACCCGCGGTGCCTGACACGTTCGGGTTGGCGCTGCCCGGCGCGGCCAGCCCCGGAGCCTTGATGCCGACGCCCCAGCCGCTGCCCCGGCCCTGGGTGTCGCTCACCTTGGCGGTGCCCGAGGTCGTGTGCTCCATGTCGACGCCGTCGTTGACGACCTCCTGGAACCGCGGCGTCTCCGCCTTGGCCCGCAGCGTGACCTGGAACGAGTCCTTGCCGAAGGTGCCCGGCTGGTGCACGAGCAGCGGCACGCCGCCGTCCAGCGCGCTGTCGATCATCGCTTTGACGCTGGCGGGCGAGCTGAGGTCGACGATGCGCTGCAGGTTGCTCATCGAGTCCTTGAGCACCGAGTTCGGCACCAGCGGATCGCCGAACCTCCTGGCGGTCTTGTCGTTGACCTTCTGGGTCAGGTCCGCCACCACGCTGGACAGGTCCGGCACGCTCTCCACAGTGGACAGACCGAGCGCGCCGGGCTCGCCGTCGACGACGGTCGACGGCGGCGCCATCCTCGGGAAGTCGGGCTTGGGCACGTTCGGCGTGACGTTCGGCAGCAGGCCCATTTCGCGCGCGACGTCCTCGGAGACGCGCACGAACACCGACTTGGGCAGGTTGACCGTCGCGCCTTCGGCCCGCGGGGTGCCGCCGTGCACGAAGTTGGCCACGCGGCTCTCGCCGACGACCGTGACGTCCGCGTCCAGCTGCACCAGCACGGTGCGCGCGGCGGGCGGCGTCACGTAGTTCCGGTCGACGCTGCCGCCGAGCTCCGTGCCGGAGGACTTCGAATCCGACCACGGCGTGTACTTGCCGGTCACCGCGACCCCGCCCGCACCGCTGGGGGACTGGGCGTCCCGGCGGGCGGCGCGGTGTGTTCGGCTTGACCGGGACGTTGACGCCGCCGGTGACGTCGACCGAGCGGTTGGTCGACGACGACTCGCCCGCCCTGTAACCGCCGGTGACCGCGTTCTCGGTGCTGGTGTTGTCCGAAATGGACACGAGCTTCGGGTTGCTCAGCTACATCGACATGCCGATGGCGCCGGTGCGGTCGGTGACGCGCCGGTCGTACTTCAGGCCCGGCTCCTGCATGCCGGTCTCGACGAGCTTGTGCAGGTTCGCCTTGATGTTCTCCGGGCTGAACATCTTGTCGATCTGCGCGCGTGACGCGGTGCCCGGCACGGTCAGCGCCGAGTCGCCCCCGGCCGCGCGGTTGAGCGCGTCGATGGCCTCGTTGCGCAACGCCTCGTGTTCGCGACCGCCTCGACGTGCAGGAACTCCGGCGACTTCGGCTTGGGCTTGCCGGGTTCAGCAGCTGCTTCACGGTGGGCGAGTTGTCGAGCTTCTTCGGATCCGGGTCACCAGGCGTGAACCCGGTGCCGGGGTCACTCGACAGCGTCGAGCTGTCCGACACCCACAGGTTCACCTTGCCGTCGATCTTCGGCAGCGGGTTGGTCGTGCTGTTCGTGCTCGCCACGACGTCTTCTCCTCCGGTGAGTGGAAACCAGGCGCGCCGGGCACGATGCGCCGCACCCAGGCGCGGGGCCGCGTGAACGTCGTGATCTCCACCTCGAACTCCACGTCGTGCTGGAACACCTGGGCGTCCGGGCTGCCGGCGTTGAGCGAGGTGCTGTTGACCGTCGGACCCGCGACAGTCTTGTCCGCCCAGGTGTGGTTGTACTTCACGCCGAACTGAGGCGCCGGCGTCAGCGACGCCACCCCGGTCTTGACCGGAATCGTCACCTTGCCCTCGACGCCACCGCTCCAGCCCTTGGTCGTGGTGGTGGAGCTGTCGAGCTTCGGACCGGTGGTCGCCGCGTCACTGATCTTTCGCGCGTCGGCCTGGCCGAGGTGCGCCGGGTTGGCCAGCTTCGCCTTGACGGTGACGTTGACGTAGGTGTTCGTGGCCTTGCCACTGTTCTTCAGCTGCACCTGGACGCCCGGCCCCATGAGGCTGTCCATGTTGGCCTTCAACGCGGTCGGCGAGAGCTGCGATGTCAGCCTGCGCTGGTTCGCGAGCTGCTCGGCGACGTCAGAGAAGCCCTTGCCCTTGCTGCTGCGTGGGTTCGCGTTCGGGTCGTTCCACTTCGGAAGGAACGAGCCCATGCCCTTGATGTCGCGCAACGCGCTCTCGACCTGGCCCTGCACCTGCGCCGCTGGCGTGAACTCGCCGACCTTCGCGTTGCCCGCGGCGATCGTACCGGCCATGTACGGCGGCGCCCACCTCGTGCCCGCCGTGTCGGGTCGGCCGTCGTGTTCCTGGTGCCGTCCGGCGTGGGCAGGCCCAGCGCACCCGCCTCGGGCAGACCGAGGCGCATGTGCGTGGTCACTTCGACCTTGACGCTCGCGCCGGACGGGGTGCGCACCTCGACCTCGGCGGTCACCTTGTACAGACCGGTCTCGCCCTTGACCCGATACCGCTCTTGTGGCTGCTGCTCGTGCCCGCGTTGACGCTCTCCGCGGTCCGCGCGGAGTACCCGACCGTGGCGCCGACCGTGCCGCCGGCCTTGTCGGGCACGCCGATGTTGCCGCCGAACCCGGCGGTGCGTCGAAACCGGTCTTGGTCGTCGCGGACACCGCTGCTGTGCGAGGCAGAGTGTCCTTCAGGTCCAACGCGGAGTGTCGTGCGTGCCGACCAGCTCCGCGTCTTCAGCGTCGCCGTCATCTGCACCGCGCCGCCCTTGCTGGCGTGCGGGCTGGTCAGGTCGGGCGACGTCACGAACCGCCGCCGAGCATCGCGCCGAGGTTGTTGCGGATCGTGGTGGGGCTGAGGAAGTTCTGCAGCGCCTCACGTCCGGGCGAGCCGACCTTCGTGATGGACGGGTGCAGCTTCTCCGCGACGTCCGTGAACGCCTTCTTCGGAGTTCTCGACCACCACCGCCTCCGGCACGGGTTCTCGATCTTCGTGCCCCACTGCCGCGTCCGTCGGCGTGACCACGGCGGAGGTCTTGCCCGAGCCGACGATCGTGCCGAGGTCCTTCGGGACCTGGAGGGTGACGTCGGCTGGTCTTGCCTGGTCGAACTGCGTGGGGTTGCCGGCGGCGTTGGTGACGATGATCGAGAATCGACCGGCGGGTGATCTTCTTGGAACCCTCGTCCGACGACCGATGAGCGCTGCTCGGTGGTGGTGTTCGTCGTCGCCTGCGACTCCGCGGGCGTCGCGAGCGCGCCTTGCCGCCCAGCGACCCGTACGGGCCCATCGCGACACCGGCCGTCGCCGAGCCGCCGATGTCGTTGGACGTGGCGATGGTGTTCGTGGTGGCGGAGGCCGTGGCGGCCTGGAGGTTGTGTCCACCTTGATGCTCGGCGTGTCCCAGTGGACGGCCTGCGGTGTCCGCGTGCCATCTCGCGCGGATGTTCGCCTCGTACCAGGTGTTGCCGATCTTCATCTGGAAGTTGCGGCCGCCGTCGAGGAACGTCTCGAAGTCGCCCTTCAGCGCCTCTTGATGCGGGCCGGGTCGGCGGGCTTCAGGTCTGCGATCTCGCCGGTGACCGGTCCGCGCCGTGCACGTCCGTCGGGGTGATCGTACCCAGCGCCTTGTTGTCCTGGAAGAAGTCCGGGAGGTTCGCCGCGGCAGCACCTGGCCCACCGGGCGCGGCGCCAGCTTGGTCATCGGGATGACCGGGTTCGGCGTGGGCGGGGCGGGGCGCGTCTGGGAGCGCCGGCGTGTTCTGCCGCATCGAGGCGCGGGTGCGGACGCGGGCGGTGTCGGGGTGTGCGGGCGTGGGTGCCGACCGGGTCGGGCGGGCCGGGATCGCCACAAATCGTGGTGGCTCGGAGCGGGCGCGGGCGCGTTGGATGACGGTGTGCGGGCTGTAGGTCGTCCTGCCGTTCGGGTTCGGCCGCGCGTCGAGGTCGAGCGGCGGGCCGATCACGGGCGCGGGCGGCGGCTTCTTCTTGCCCCGCTTGGTTTCGCGTCGGCGTGGACCGGTGGTCTCCGGAGGCGGGGTCTCGAAGAACGGGTCGAGCGTCTTCACCTGCCGTTCGTGGTGGATCCGCAGCGGACGGCCCAGCTCGGTCGCGAGCATCCGGCCCGCCAGCTCCTCGGCCTTGGCGGCCTTGGCGTTGTCGGCGTCCTGCTCGGCCTGGTTCTGGGCGTCGAGTCGTTCTGCTCCGCCGGCGCGCCGGCGTCGGGTCCGCGATCTCGGGGTCGGCCGTGCCGCTGTTGTCGACCTTCACGTCGGTGCCGTCCCCGCGCCAGCTGTCCGGGATGGGGTCACCGGCGTCGGGCCGGGCTCGATGAACGCGTTGACCACGTGGCCGTTCTCGAGGCCGTGCTCCTGGCGGAAGTCCGCGATCTGGGTGGTGATCTCGGGCGAGGCCATCGCGGCGTTCCCGATGGTGCCCGCGCGGAAGTCCTTGGGCGCCTTGTTCGCGGGGTCGGTGCCCAGCGCGTCGTGCACGGCCTGGAACATACCGTCCGGCCTCGGGTTGTCAGCGATCGGCAGGATCCCGTGCTGGAGCGTGCCGAACGTGCGCGTGACGTTGCTGTTGTTGTCCGACAACGCCATGTTCAGCACGTTGGCCATCTTCTGATGCTTGGTCGTCGAGTCGACCGGGGGAGGCGGCGGCTTCTCCTTGCCCTTCCCCTTCTTGCCCTTCGCGGGCGCGTCCGGCGCCGGAGCGGGGTTGCTCGGGCCAGGCGGGGTGAACGGGGCGTGCTGCGGGTCGATGCCCGCGTACCCGTGGTCACCGGGAAGCGGCGTCGAGACCGCAGGGCTGAGCGTGTTCTTGTTCTGCCAGCCGAGGTGCCTGGTGTCGTTGTCGGCGGGCTTCCAGCCGCCCTCCTTGGAGAACTCCTTGGTCTCCTTGTTGTACGAGACGTCGGTCTGCTGCTGGGCCTCACGCTGGGTGTGCGGCTTCTTCTGGAACTCGTTGCGGATGCTCGCCGGCGAGATGTCGGCCTTGGCCGCCCGCGCGGCCTGCGGGTCCGCCTTGTTGTCGGTGCCGAACATCCGGTTCGGCACGCCCTTGAGGTCCACATGCGACTGTGGCCAGGACTTGCCCTCGGACTTGGCGAACCCGAGCGCGATGCGGGACAGGTCGGTCGCCACCGCGCCGCCCACGAAGTCGTTCGAGAACGTCTCGCCGCGGAACGGGTTGCGGTTGTTGTCCGCGTCGACGGCGATGCCGGAGTCGACGTCGTGCCGGGCGTCCGCGGGGTTGGGGTTCGTCGACGGAGGCAGCTTGTTCTCGTGGATGTCGACGAGCTCGTTGCCGGCGAACTTGTTGATCGACTCGCCGAGGTTCGTCGAACTCGGCGTCCTTGTCACTGAACCTCACCGAGGGGTCGACCAGCGGGACCACCGCGTCGACGAAGAGGTTCGGTTCCGGCGAGTACGGCAGCATCGGGTGCGTGTCGGCCTGCCGGACCCGCGCGTCCATGTCGTTCTTCATCGCCTGCTCGAAACTCGCGACGAAGTTCGGATCCTTGATCTGCTTCTTCGCGGTCTCCAGCTGGGCTTTCTTCTTGTCGTCGAGCTTCGGGTCCTTGGACTCCTTCTCGATCCGCGTCTCGATGTCCGCGATGAGCTGCTTCGGGTCGCCGACCCGGTAACCGCCGGTGTAGGTCAGCGGCCGGATCGGGCCCGCGTCCGAGTTCAGCGAGTTCGCGACGTGGTCGAAAATGTGGTTCCCGTTCGGAACCGCGCGCGAACCGGTGTCGAAGTCCTGGATCGCGAGATACGGATGGGTGTCGTTGCCGACCAGCGCGCCGACCGCGAACTTGTTGGCAGGACTGGTCATCGTCTCGTTGCGCATGTCGCCGAACGGGAACGCGCCCTTGAACGGCGGCAGCGCCACCACGGCGACCGGCTCGGGGCGGCCCGCGACGTCGGTGCCCGCGTTGCCGACGGCGGCGTCGATGTCCGCCTGGGCGGTGCCGTTCACGCCGATCACGAAGACGACCTTGTGGTCGCCCATGTCCCGCATGACGCTGTCGATGACCGCGTTGATCTCGCCGACGCCGCCGTGCCCGACGATCATGTTGACGACGAACGACGGCGGGTTGTTGTTCTCGACGCTGTTCTTGAGCTTGTCGAGGTAGTTGTCCTTGGTGGGCAGGTCGAACCTGCCGTTGTCGAGGTCGGCGAACGCCTGGTTGTACGTGCCCGGCGGGATGCCGTGCACCGACAGGTCGTCGAGCTGGGCGGCCAGGTCGTCCATCTGGCTGTCGCTCTGCGCGTCCGACGCCGGGTCGTCGACGTCCATCGCGGTGTCCGCGTCGGTGACCGAGTGGTGGGTTCCGGACGGCCCGGCCTCGGCGTTGTACGACGGGATGTTGTACGACGGGCCGCCGTGCTTCGGCTTGTTGGTGGGCCGTTCGTCGACATCGCTGCCGGAGTCCTCGGGCCGGTCGCGCTTCGGCGCCTGCCTGGGTTCCGTGTCCGCCCTGGTGTCGGCGTTGGTGCCGGGCGCGGGCTGTGGTGCGGGGGGAGGCGTGTCCAGCTTGGTGTCGGGCACCATGACCTGGCTGTTGGCGGTGCGTTCGATCAGCCACAGGTGCCGCGGCCGCAGTCCGGGGTCCGTCTTCCGGTCGAGGAGGTCCTGACCCATCATGCCGCCGTCGTTCTGGTGCACGCCGGTGTTCGTGTCGTGCTGCTGGAAGACGCGGGTCGTGTCCTTGTACTCGTCCGGATGCCCAGGTAGTGCAGCGTCTCGTGGGCGAGGACCTCGGGCTTCGCGTTGGGGTTCCAGTGGTCCTGGTCGGTGCCGGACTTGTCGTCGCCGATCTCGACGGTGGCGTGCGCGTCCGCCGCGTTCCCGGTGAACTCCAGGTTCACATGGAACTGGTCGCCCGAAGGCAGCCGGAAACCCTGGTTCAGCATGGAGTTCACGCCGTTGGCGGCGTTCTGCTTGACCTGCTCGACGACCTTCGGGTCCGGGTTCGCGCCGGGGTCGATGTGCAGCTTGACCGTGTACTCCTGCACGAACTTGCCGGGGCTCGTCTCGATGCGGCGCAGGTCGTACTTGATCACGTCCGTCGTCGGACTCGACCTTCGACGGGGTGCTGATGGTCTTGACGTCCTTGACGACGACGTCGACCGGCTTGGAGTGCGCGCCTTCCCTGCGGTCGGCCCAGGTCTCCGGGGACGCGGGGTTGTCCGGCGCGAACCAGTCCGCCGTCTTCGCCGGGTCGTGCCGCCACGACTCGTCGCTGATGACGTCCTTGCCCTGGTGGGATTCCGGGGTCGGCGGGACGAACTTCGGCGGCGCGCCGCCACTCTTGATCGTCTTCGGCGCGTCGGTGTTCGTGCCGGTGTTGGGCCGGGCGGGGCCGGGGGAGCGGGCGGCGGGGTGTTGGTCGGTGCCGGACGGCTCTGAGTGTCGGTGTCCGGCTTGCTGTTGCTCGGACCGGACTTGTCGTTGCCCGACCTGTCGTTGTCAGTGGCGGGTTTGGTGTCGCCGTCGAGCTGGTTCTCGCTCTCCGGAGTGACCCACTCGAGCCCGTTCCACTGGCTCTTGACGTCCGGGTCGAACAGTGCCTGGAAGTCGGTCTTGCCGATCACGGGCACCGGATGCGGCATGTAGGACGGTTTCGC
>CAVYAD010000021.1:0-21845 GCA_963766275.1 uncultured Actinomycetota bacterium | reverse complement strand
GTGCGACCATGCTGGGCGTGGTGTGGCCGACTCGGACCACGGTCTCCGCGACGTCCGCGTAGACCAGCGTCCCGGCCCGCACGCCGGAGTAGTCGGCGACGGTCATCGTGTACTTGGCGGCCGCGTCGAGGGGCACCGTCACCCGCTTGTCGGCATCGGCAGCGGTCGCGACCTTGGTGTAGACGCGCGTTGCCATGGTGCCCGAGATGGTGGAGTCGAGGACGGTCCATCCGGTGATCCCCGTCGGGGCACCCATCACGCGATTGTTGGCGTTGAGGGTCAGCACCAGGACCAGCCGGTCGCCGGCCGACACGGTGGTCGGCGTGGTCACGTTCGGGGTGGCCGCGTTGCCCTGGTTCACCGCCCCGCCGACGTAGGACACTGTGCTGGCGGCCGGCTGCCCCACGACGACCTGCGTCGAGGACGCGTCATCGGTCGCGGCCTCGTTGTCGGTGACGACCAGGCTGATCGTGTACGTGCCCGGCTCCTCGTAGACGTGGTTCGCCGTGCTCCCGGTGCCCGTCTGTCCGTCACCGAAGTCCCACGCGTAGTCGTCGACAGTCCCGTCGCTGTCGCTCGACGTGGTGGCGTCGAAGTCGCAGTCGAGGAAGTCGCAGGTCGTGGTGAAGGCCGCGGTGGGTGGCACGTTCGGCTTCACGACTGCCACCTGGTGGGTCACCGACGTCGCGAGTCCGCCGTCGTCGGTGACGGTGAGCGTGACGTCGTAGGTGCCGGTCGCCAGGAAGTCCTTCTGCGGACTCGCGCTGCCGGCCTCGTCGCCGTCGCCGAAGGTCCACTCGTAGGACTGGATGGTCCCGTCGCCGTCCGTCGACCCGGTCCCGTCGAAGTTGCACGAGATGCCGGTGCACTCCCACGTGAAGGCGGCCGAGGGCGCGGCGTTGGGCAGCACCGACGCCAGGAAGAGCGCCTTGCCGCGCCAGTCGATCGTGGCGTCCGCCACGCTCGACGTACCGCTCGGTGCGCCGTTGACGAACGGGATCTTGAGCAGCTGCCCGTTCGTGGAGTTGACGACGTAGAGCGTGCTGCCGTCGAGGAACATCCCCTTGGTGGTGCTCCAGGTGACGTTGCCTCCGGGCATCGTGTTCTCGACGCCGCCGACGATGCCGCTGTCGGGGGAGAACCAGCGCCAGTACAGCGTGTTCTGGCCGGTCTTGGTGTAGTAGATGCGGCCGTTGGCGTAGAACATCCCGGTCATCGTGCCCAGCTGGCTGTACCACGCCGGCAGCACGCCGGTGTAGGTCTGCGTGGCCGGGCCGCTGCCGGTGATGACGGTGTTCCAGAGCGGGTCGATGTAGGGGTTGACCTGCGTCGCCGGCCCGAAGGTCACACCGTCGAACGACCGCTTGTAGAGGAAGTTGTCGGTCTGGCCGTAGAAGAGCGTGCGGCCGATCATCACCGCGTTGCGGACGTTGGTCCAGTCGAAGCCCGCCGTCGTGGTCAGGAGCTGCGAGCTGACGCTGGAGCCGTTGAAGTTGACCACGTTGGCCGCCGTTGCGTTCGGGACGGTGTTGAGCCGCACGAGCTCGACGGCCTGGACCACCGGATTGCCGGTCGAGCCATGGGTGAAGTCGACGTTGACAGTCCCGTCGCTGGTGATGTCGAAGGGCTTCATGATGCCGCGGTTGTTGCCGCCGGCGTCGGTCCCGAGGTTGTAGTTGGTCAGCTTCGCGACCCCGTCGATCGACACGTTGAAGATCTTCGGGTTGATGATGATCGTGCCCCGGTTGGCCATGTAGAGCCGCACCTGGACCTCCTGCCCCGCCGGGACCGGGAACGACCACGACATCTCGTTGCCACCCGTCGGGTCGTTGCGCTCGGTGTTGAACACCGTGACTGGAGTGGTCGCGGGCACGTTGACCGTGGCCGAGACGTTGCCGCTACCGGACGTCGCCGCCGTCCCACCGGTGTTGTGCAGGGGGCTAGGCGCGGCGCTGGTGTCCACCGCCCAGTCCGGGCCGCCGTCGGTCGCGGTGACGACGGAGCCGCCCGCGTTGACGCGGTACAGGATGTTGCTGTTGGAGTTGGGCGAGGCGACGTAGACGTTGCCCGGCAGCGCTCCCGTGCTCTTCGACGCCGTGTTGTAACCCTCGTCGTACGGGAAGAACGCGATGCGCGGACGCTGGTAGCGGCGGTCGCCGATCCAGTCGGTGTCGCTGACGACCCAGACGCCGGCGTCGGTCTCGTAGATCTCGTAGGCCGCCTCGCCGCGTGGGTTGCGGCCCGGGTTCCACTTCAGCGGGATGCCGGTCTGCGGGTCAAGCGCGAACATGCCCGGCCGCGGGACAGATCCCTGGCCCGCCGAGTCAGCGCCGTTGGGGTTGTTCATCCAGCGGTTGTGACCGCCGACGAAGACCGCCGCCTGGGTGACCTCGACGCCCCACAGCGTGTCGCCACCAGAGCTGTTGGTCCAGGTCGGCGTGAGCGTGGTCCCGACGGCGTAGGTCTCCCAGCGGGCTGCGACGTCGCAGAGCGTGTTTGCGATGGGACCGCCGGTGGTTGCGACGACGAAGTACGACCCGTCCGGCGACATCTCGACGTCGCGCATGTAGCTGTCGAACGCCGTAGGCGAGCAGATCGGCGTGTAGCCGGTGGTGTACCAGTCCGGCTGCACGGTCGCAGTCGCCCCGGTCAGGTTGATCATCACGATCTGGTCGCGCGCGATACCGGCGACGGTGCGGAAGTTGCCGGTGACGATCATCCGGTCGCCCGCGGGGGTGACGCCGGACTCCCGGGGGCCGATGGGCGCCCGGGCGCCGGCGCCGGTGTTGTGCCGGTTCGCCACCGTGATGTCCATGAACGGGTCCAGGGCGCCGGTCGTGGCGTTGAGGGTCACGAGCTGACCGTGGTTGACGCCGGCGATCTTCGTGAAGAAGCCACCGATGAACAGCCGGTTGTTCGGCAGCATCTCGATCGTCTGGATGCCGCCGTTGGTCGATGGTGCCTTGAACGAGGTCACGGCCTGACCGGTGGTGAGGTTGAGCAGCTGGATGTGGTTCGGGCCCTTGTTGTTGATCTTGGTGAAGTCGCCCGCGACGTAGACGGTGTTCGGGATCGGGCCGGGCAGGAGCTGCTGCACGGGTCCGTCGACGGTCGGGTTGAAGGTCTGGCTCACCAAACCTGTCGTGGCGTCGAAAGCGACCAGGTTCTGCCGGGTGTAGGGCGTCCCGTTCATCGGGTCGGCTACCTGGGTGAACACACCTCCCGCGATCATCACGTTGCCGACCTGGACGATCTTGCTGACCTCGCCGTCCAGCACCCACGGCGTCTTCTTGCTCGGAACGTCGCCGGGCATCCGGTCGGGTGCCGGCGCCACCGCCGCTGCCGCCGCTGTCGCGGCCTCGACCGGGGTCGCCAGGAGCGCACCGGCGGGGATGGCCAGCGCGAGGCCTGAGACCAGCGCGAGCATCTGTCGTGGGCGCACGGCGTCTCCTAGGTGTGGCTCAGCAATGGGCACCGAGAACCGCGCGCCAGGCGCGTAGCCCGGGCTCATCCGACCGGATGGGGGGCGGGCAGTGGGTTTCGCTGCCTCGCGCTGCCCATAATTGGGGACCGCTGGTCCACACCAGCGGGAGCTAGTCCGGGCGGTCGGTGGCCCCGACCAGGTGCGTGTCCTGCGGCACGCGCGGTGCCCGCCAGCCGCCCGGTCGGTACGTCGGGTCCTCGACCTGGGCGAGGGTGGGCGACCCGAAGAACGGCAGCCCGGTCGACCGGCGCATCACGCCCCAGACGAGAGGGAGAAGCAGCACCATCACCAGCCCCACCAGGACGATCAGCACCGGGTGGGTCTCGTCGTCGCCGGCGCCCAGGGGCGCCCAGCCGGCCTTGTCGAGCAGCGCGACCCCCGACATGGTCAGCACGACCACGATGCCGCGCCGGACGATCGACTGCGGCACCCGCGGCGCGATCCGCGCGCCCAGGATGGTTCCCGGGACGGAGCCGATGACCAGCGGGATGAGGACGGACCAGTCCAGCCCGTGGAGGGCGATGTTGGACAGCGCCGCGGCGAGCACTAGCGGGACAGCCTGGACCAGGTCGGTGCCCACCAGCCGCACCGCCGAGAGACCCGGATACAGCATGAGCAGGGCGATCATGATCACCGAGCCGGAACCGACGCTGGTGATGCCGACCAGGAGGCCGCCGAGGGCGCCGATGAGCAGTGTCGGCAGTGGCCGGATGATCGGGTCGTCGTCGCTCGCGTGGTGACCGGTCCGCATCCGGCGCAGGTTCAGGTACAGCCGCAGGGCGTAGGTGGACGCGGCGAAGAGCAGTGCGAAGCCGATGCACAGCTTGAGAGTGCGGTCGAGCTCGCCGGGCGGAGCGACCCAGCTGATCAGATGCGGTCCGAGCAACGCCATCGGGACCGAGCCGAGCACCAGCCACATCGCCAGCCTCATGTTCGGGGACCCCTCGCGCTTGTGCACGATCGCGCCACCCGTCTTGTACACGGCTGCGGCGGTCAGGTCAGCGGTGACGACGGTCGCAGCCTCGCCCACGCCGAGGAAGATCAGAGCCGGCGTCATCAGGGCTCCACCGCCCATGCCGGTGAGCCCCACGACGATGCCGACGAGGAAGCCCGCTGCCACGACGGCGATTGCCGTTGTGGTGACGACGTCGGCCATGCCTGCCCTTTCGGTCCGCTGGGTAGAGCCGGGATCCAGCACTGCGCCAAGGGAAGCGACGCAGCGCTGGAACGACATGAGAGGCGTTCCCCACCCGCCATCGACACCGCGCCCGGAGACGTCACCGATTTCGGGGATGGCGCCGGGCGACCTCTCCAATCGGTGTCAGGACAAGTGAAGTCGCGCCTGCTCGAGTCTGGCCAAGGTCTCGGCGCTCACGTTCGCGACGGTCTCGATCTCTTCGTCGTCGAGCCGCGAGCGCCACTCCTCGGCGACCGCGGCCGGAGCTCGGTCGAAGTTGTGCAGCTGGGCTGCGGGAACGGCGCGTCCGGAGGCCTCTTTTGACAGTTCCGCGGCCATCGCAGGGGACCAGGTCAGCTCGAGCTGCTCGGCCAGAGCGCGCCCGGCCTCGACGCCACCGGTGGCCAGCTCGGTGTGCGACACGATGATCGTCCCCGCGCTGGCAGCGTCCGCGAGGGCGAACTCGTGGAGCGCCGCCCAGAAGAGGCCGATCTCCTTCGCGGGTGCGACCTGGCCCGGCGCTGGGATCTCAGGGAGGTCCAGGCCTTGCTCGTCGGTGCCAGCCGTCGCCACGATGCGGGCGAGCTCGTCGAGCCGAGGGGTCCAGTGGACGCGCCGATAGCTCGCGAGCACGGCCCCGGGATGCCGGTAGACCAGCACGGGGACGGCGCCCGTGGCGGCGGCCACCGCCGGAGTCGAGAGCATGGCGTACGGGTCCTTGACCACCATGCGCGTGCCGGGTAGGGGCCCTGCCCACTGGCGCATGCCGAACCGGCTGTAGACGAGGGGGTTCCAGCCGCGGTAGGCCGACCGGAGGAGGAACCGCTGCCGCCGGGTCAGCTCGGTGAGGCGAGCCCAACCATCGAGGGTCCCGCCGAGCGCGTACTGACGACCCCGTGGGTTCATCGGCTCGCGTCCGGCCATGGCCGTGCCGGGTGACGTGGCCAGCAGCCGCGCCAGCCACGTGGTGCCAGAGCGCGGGACTCCGGTCACCAGGATGGGCCCCATCTCGGCCTCCTCGGGCTGTTTCGTCCTGTCGCCGACTGATCGACAGGAGTGAGATTAGTGCGGAACTGCCAGCGCCCGCCGCTCGTCGTGATCGCAGCGCCTGCCGCCCCCGCATTACGCGGCAGCTCGGCCCGACGGCTGGTTCGTTCCGGAGGTACCTCACCGATTTCGGGGATAGAGCCTCCGGCCCGCCGTCACTGCGTCGTGACCTACATAGTTTCGCGATCGGAGGCCCCAGGACGGGGGTCCCGCCTGTCCGGCGAAAGCCGACGTGAGGGAGACAGTGATGATCAGTTCGCGAGCCCGAGTGCCTTCAGTTCGAGGCGGCGTGGCAGTTGCGGCAGTAGTTGCCATGGTGGCAGCTCTCTTCGCGTTGCTGGGGGTGTCGGCATCTCCCGCAGCGGCGGCTGACGTCATCACCTTCCGCGCGGGGACCCAGGCGGCGTGGAACCAACCCACCGCACGGGTCACCATCCCGGCCGCCGTCGAGGACACCGACGGCATGCTCCTCTTCGTCACCACCAACAAGGACGTCGGCATCACCACACCGCCGGTCGGCTGGCAGCTCGAGGGCACCGAGCTCTCCAGCGTCGACACCGAGACCACCCTGTACAGCAACGTGGCGGACGCCAACGACGCCGGCACCAACGTGGCGGTCACCTTCTCCGAGAACACGAAGTCGTCGCTGACCCTGCTCGCCTACGACGGCACCGCGGCCGTTCCGGTCGCGGTCTTCGACTCTGCGGCCGAGACCCAGAACCGCACCACGCACACCACGCCCGGAGCCAATGTGGCGACCGCGGGCTCGTACGTCGTCTCCTACTGGGCGGACAAGGCCGCGACGGACGGCACCAGCTGGACGCTGCCCGCCGGCCAGACCCAGCGCAGCACCGTCTCCGGCGTCGGCACCGGCCGGATCTCAGCGGTCGCCTCCGACACGAATGCGCCGGTGGGCGTGGGCGCCAGCCCCGGTCGTACGGCGACCAGCGGCGTCAGCAGCGCGAAGGCGACGATGTGGACGGTCGTGCTCCAGGCCGACCCGGACTCGAGCCCGAACGTGGCGCCGGTGGCGTCGTTCACCGTGAGCTGCCCGCAGGCGACGTGTGCCTTCAACTCCTCCGCTTCCAGCGACACCCCCCCGGGCACCATCGCGTCGTACGCCTGGGACTTCGGCGACGGGACGACCGGCACCGGAGCCTCGCCGACGCACACCTACACCAGCAGCGGGGAGAAGACGGTCACCCTCATCGTGACCGACAACGAGGGACTGCCCTCGGCGCCCGCGACCCGCACCGCCAACCCGACCGTGCCCCCGCCGACCGGGGGCGACAACGTCACCTTCCGGGCAGCCACTCAGGCCGCGTGGAACCAGACCACGGCACGGGTGACGATCCCCAGCACCGTGAGGGACACCGACGGCATGCTGCTCTTCGTCACCACCAACACGAACGCGAACATCACAGTGCCCCCGGAGGGGTGGGTCTTCGAGGGCACCCGGCTCTCCAACGTAGACACCGAGACCACGCTGTACAGCAGGGTGGCGGTGACCAACGACGCCGGTCGCAACGCTGCGGTCACCTTCCAGGCGAACACGAAGTCCTCACTCACCCTGCTCGCCTACGACGGCACAGACGCTGCCGACCCGACCGCCGACTTCGCGTCCGCTGCCGAGACGGTCAACCGGCCCACGCACACCACGCCGGCTGCCGACGTCGCGGCCGCGAACTCCTACGTCGTGTCCTACTGGGCGGACAAGTCCGCAAGCACGAGCACCGCCTGGACGCTTCCGGCCGGCCAGACCCAGCGCAGCTTCGTCGCCGGTGTCGGCACGGGTCGGATCTCCGCCGTGGCCTCCGACGCCAACACGCCTGCGCCGATCGGCCAGACCACGCCGCGCACTGCCACGAGCTCGGTCTCGTCGGCCAAGGCGACGATGTGGACGGTCGTGCTCCGCAACGACCAGGGTTCCGCCCCGAACGTTGCGCCGGTGGCGTCGTTCACCGTGGGCTGCCCCACCGCGACCTGCACGGTCGACGGCTCGGCCTCGACCGACACCGCGCCGGGCACCATCGCGTCGTACGCCTGGGACTTCGGTGACACCGGCACCGGCACCGGTGTGTCCACTACGCACACCTACACGACCAGCGGCACCAAGACGATCTCGCTGACCGTCACCGACAACCAGGGCCTGACCAACACGACCACGCGCACGGTGAACGTCACGGTTGGCGGCGGGGGTGTCGGCAACCAGCCGGTGCCCGGTCACACCCGGCTGGTGCCGGACCAGCCGCGCAACAACACCCCGCGGATCAGCAGCGGTGAGATCTCGGACATCGAGATCGTGGGGACCGGCAACGCAGCCCGGGTCTTCATCGCCGGCAGCTTCACCTCGCTCGCCAACACGGTCACTCCGACGACCACGATCAACCAGCCCTACCTGGCGGCGTACAACCTGAACACCGGGCTGATCGACACCACCTTCCGGCCCACCTTCGGTGGCGGCGGCGTCAACGCGGTCGAGGCCAGCCCGGACGGCACCAAGCTCTTCGTGGGTGGCTCGTTCAACACCGTCAATGGCGTGACGAAGCAGAAGGTCGCCAGCCTCAACCTGACCACCGGTGCGCCACTCACCTCATTCGGCTTCACCAACAGCACCAACAACCAGGTCCAGTCGCTGGCCGTCACCAACTCCACCGTGTACGTGGGTGGTCGGTACTCCCGCATCAACGGCGTGCTCAAGACCGGACTGGCCGCGGTGAACGCCGCCTCCGGCGCGGTTGACGCGTCCTTCGACAACAACCTGGCCGGTGGCATCGGCGTCGACGGCCAGCTCGGTGTCCCGCAGCTGAAGCTGACCCACGACAACAGCCTGCTGCTGGTGGTGCACACCGGCCGTCAGATCGACGGCCAGGACCGCCTGGGCATGGGCATCATCGACACCGCCTCGAAGGAGCTGCTGCCGTTCCGCAGCAGGCTGTGGGACCTGAACCTGGGCCGCGTCGGTGGGGTCACCCGGATCTGCTGCGCCGACATCGCGCCCGACGACTCCTACTTCGTGGTGTCCAGCGGCTCTGGTGGCGACGCACCCCCGATCAGCGACACCGCGATCAGGTACAACCTGGACGCCGCCTCGCTGCAGAACGACGACGTCCAGCCGGTCTGGAACGCGCGGCACTTCGACAGCATCTACTCGGTGGCCATCACCGAGCAGGCGGTCTACCTGGGCGGGCACTTCCAGTTCATCGAGTCGCCCGATTCCTGTCCCAGCGAACCCTGCTACCCCGGGCTCGAGAACGTGGGCTACGGCACGGGTCAGGGCCTCGCGGGCTACGGCCTCGGCGACGCCGTGGTCCGCCGCGACCACCTGGCCGCGGTGAGCCCGACCAACGGTCGGGCGCTCGAGTGGTACTCGGTCTCGAACTCCTTCGAGGGCGACAAGGCCATGGAGGCCACCTCACGGGGTCTGTTCGTCGGCGGGGACGGCCAGTGGAAGGGCGGAGTCAACACCGGCCGGGTCGGCTTCTACGACTTCAACAGCGAGACGTTCCCGGCGCCGGCGCCCGACACCACGATCCTCACCCCGATCGAGGGCCGGGTCGTGACCAACAACACCCCGTTCGAGATCACCGGCACCGCGCGCGTCGCGACCGGCACCGTCGGCCGGGTCCAGATCCAGATCCAGGACCGTGACAGTGGCCAGTGGCTCCAGGACAACGGCACCGCGTTCACCACGACGTTCAGCGGCACCAACAACAGCCTGAACGCCACGCTGGCAGCGGGCACGGGCACGACTCGCCAGTGGTCGATCCCGGCCACCATCGCCACCAACCGCAACCTGCGGGTCTACGCCCAGGCGTTCACCTCGCCGACGGGTGGGACGAGTGACTCGACCAAGGCGGAGAAGTGGTTCGAGTCGTTCAGCACCGAGGACCAGACGCCGACAACCGCCATCAGTGGGCCGAGCGGCACCCTGACGTCGACCACGTTCACGATGACCGGCACGGCCGTCGACGACCATGGGGTGAACTCGCTGTCCTACTGGTTCCGCGACGATCAGAACCGGTACCTGCAGGCTGATGGGACCGTGGACGACATCTTCAACTCCTTCCGGGGTGAGCCGGACGTCATCGGCGCCACCAACGCGACCTGGTCCTACGAGGTGACGCTGCCGCACGAGGGCGACTGGCGGGGCAGCGCGACCGCCACGGACACGGCTGGCCAAGCCGACCTGCGCAGCGCCGTCCGCGACTGGCGCATCGACTCGACCGTGGTCGCCCCCACCGTCGCCATCGCCCAGCCCGTGGAGATGACCCCACCCTTCGCGGCGGCCCCGGTCACCGTGGCGCCCGGGAGCACGGTCACCTTCTCCGGCAGCGCCGAGGACGACCAGGGTCTCAAGAGCGTGGAGATCTCCCTGCGCAACTCCTCGACCGGGGAGGGCCTGGCCAACGACTGCACCTTCGCCGCCGGGGGCAACGGCCAGTGCCGGATCTCGCCGGTCAACATCAGCGGCTCGGTCTACAACTGGACCTACACCACGCCGTTCAACCTCACGCCGGGCACCTACAGCTTCACGGTGCGGGCGACTGACGACGAGGACAACACCACCTCGTCCAACAACCAGGGCCGGCTGACCATCAACGCGCAGTACCCGGGTGACAACCCGCCGGGCACCACGATGACCTTCGTCGCGCCGACCGACGGCTCGCTGACGGTCAACCTGGCCGGCGCCGCCACCGACGAGACCGGCGTGAAGGAGGTCCGCGTCACCATCCAGGAGCGCGACACCGGTCGCTACCTGCAGGCCAACGGCACCTTGTCCGCCACGTCGGCGTTCCGTCTGGCCACGCTGGGCACGCCCCTCGGAACGAGCACCACGTGGTCGCTGCCGCCGATCACCCTGCCCTCGGGCGGCGACTGGCGCTTCTCAGCCACGGCCTACGACACGCGTGACCAGTTCGACTCCAGCCCGGCCACCGGCACCTACACGCTCTACCCCGGTGACGGTCCGCCGGCCCTGTCGGACACGCTCGGCCAGCCGCAGAACGACGCCACGTTCGACGCCGGCAAGATCGTGTTCACCGGCCGCGCCGAGGACGCTCCTGACCAGTACGCGAGCATCGCGTCGGTGCAGGTGGGCGTGGTCAACGCTGCCGGGCAGTGGATGAGCTCGTCCGGCACGTTCACCAGCACCAGCCCGAGCTACCGCACGGCGTTCCTCAACAGCCCGGGCAGCGCCGGCTCGAACTACTCCTACACGACGCCGGTGATCCCGGCCGGCGTCTACAGCGTCCGGGTCCGGCCGATCGACATCCACGACCAGATCGGTGTGGAGCGGATCTCGACCAACATCACGGTGACGCAGCCGTCGAACCTGCCTCCGGTGCCGAGCTTCACCTACAGCTGCGACCAGAACGTGTGCACGTTCGACGGTCGTGCCTCGACGGACGAGAATGCGAGCTCGCTGATCTTCACGTGGAACTTCGGCTCATCGAGTGGCTCCACGGTCAACGGCAGCGGTGCGCTCCCGATCCGGACCTTCACCGCTCCCAGCCCCGTGGGCACACCGTTCCAGGTGACGCTGACGGTCCGGGACGAGTGGCAGGTCTCGGCCACCACGGCCCCGCAGGCGGTCACGATCGTCGAGCCGACGAACAACCAGCCGCCGGCGCCGACGTTCACGGCCAGCTGCCAGGGCCTCACCTGTGCGGTGAACAGCACGGGCTCTGCCGACCCGAACACCGGCGACTCGGTCAGCTACCTCTGGGCCTGGGGAGACGGCCTGACCAGCACGGGCTCCAGCCCGTCGGCGCACGTCTACGCAGCCGCTGGTCCGTACACGATCACGCTCACCGCGACGGACGGCTGGGGCGACTTCGCCTCGACCACCCGCAACGTGAACCTGGTCGAGCCGGCAGGGAACCTGCCGCCGAGCGTCCAGTTCACCAGCAGCTGTCCGACGTACACGACCTGCGCGTTCAACAGCGCAGGCACCGCGGACCCCGAGGGTGACGTGCTCCGGTACGCGTGGACCTTCGGTGACACCGGCACCAGCACGTCCGCCAACCCGTCGCGAACCTACGCGGCACCGGGGACGTACACGGTCTCGCTGACAGCAACCGACGTGTGGGGCAAGTTCACCACGGTGACCCAATCAGTGACGATGACCGAGCCGGCCGGCAACACCGGGCCCAACGGCACCTTCGTCGCCACCTGCACAGTGCTGAACTGTGTGATGAACAGCACCGGAACGGTGGACCCGGAGGGTCACACCATCAAGGGCTACGTGTGGAACTGGGGTGACGGTACGGCAACAAGCACCGGCGCCTCGCCGAACCACACCTACGCGCTGCCCGGTACCTACACCATCACCATGACGGCCACGGACGGGTGGAACAGAGCCGGCGCGCCGGTCACCCGTGAGGTGACCATGACCGAGCCGGCCGGCAACCAAGGGCCGACCGCAGTGATCCCTGCGCCGACCTGCACGGCAACCAACACGACGTGCGCGTTCACCAGCACCGGGTCGATCGACCCGGAGGGTCACACCCCGCTCCGCTTCCTGTGGGTCTGGGGTGACGGTACGGCGAACAGCACGTCGTCGAGCTCGTCGCACGTGTTCCCGGTGGCGGGCACGTACACGGTGACGCTCACGGTCACCGACGCGTGGGGCCGGGCCGGTGCGCCCGTCACCCGCGAGGTGACGACGTCGCCGGAGCCGGCTGGCAACACCGGGCCGACCGTCACCTTCCCGCAGCCGGTCTGCACGGGCCTGTCGTGTGCGGTCAGCAGCGCCGGGACCACCGACCCGCACGGCATCCGGGGCTACTCGTGGAACTGGGGTGACGGCACCGCGAACTCCAGCGGAGCCTCGCCGTCGGCTCACGCGTACGCGGTGGCCGGTACGTACACCATCACCGTCACGGTGACGGACAACTGGGGCCGGACGACCGTAGCGACGCGCGACGTGACGGTGGCCTGAGCGAACGGGTCTTGGCGGAGGGGCTGCGGACGAACCGTCCGCAGCCCCCTGCTCGCTCCGATGGTCCAGACCGAATGGTCCAGACCTGTCGTTCTTGCCGGCTCGCGGGCCAGGCGGCCGGTCAGCCGACCTGCTTGAGCCCCTGGATGAGCCTGGCCACCGCGCGCTCCAGCTCCTCCGCATCTGCCAGCAGACCTCGCACGACGATGCGCAGCCCTTCGTCTGCTTGCACCTCGTACTCGATCTGCGCCAGGGCCAGGTCATTGGCCGCGTTGGCCAGCTCGTAGCGCGTGAACCACGCCTCAAGACGCTGGTATGTCGCCTCCGAGGCGTGCCCGGCCTCGGCGCTCGTGATCGCGTCTCGTGAGACGCCGGACCTCTCGTGCAGCGCACGCACGCTCTTGATCTCATTGGTCAGCCGGCGCCGGCGCAGCGCTGCTCCCCGAGCGACCCGATCGGCCGATCTCCGAGCCGCCTCGTCTCCCCCCTCGTCGTCCCCGTCGTCGCTCACAACCCGGAAGTCTGCCCCATGGCACGGGCGCCCGAGCCCCATTTCTGAGCGTTTTCATGCGGTCTCGTGACAACAACTGCATTCTCGTGGCATGAACTACTGCAGGTTCGGGCACACGCAACCGTGAGTGTCAGGCATGCAGGCACGTCGGTTTGCGCTCTGGATGATATTGGTGTGTAGTCCTACCGGAACCAGCCATTCGGGGAGGATGGTCTGGTTCGAGGAGTCTTCGACCCGCGGCTCGAGGCGCCCCCACGGCGCCGGGGCTACGTGGCCACTCGGGAAGATTCGGGTGGCGGCTGAGCCCCTGAGTCCGGATCGCGTCCCGGCTCCATCCCCCATTCTCTGCGATCCGGCGCGGGGAGATTACGTAAGGTTCCTACCTTGACCGAGGACGAGAACAACACGAGCAGCAACAGCAGCCAGACAAGCAGGATCGGGCGACGAGGACTCCTCGCCGCGGCCGCGATCGTGGGCCTCACCGGCGGTGCCGCTTCAGCCGTGCGGCCCGAAGACCTTCTGGACGGGTCGCGTCGGCCACATTGGCCGTGGCCGCCCCAGCCTCCGACGCCCCCCACGCCCCCGACGCCTCCGACGCCCCCCACGCCACCGCCCCCGCCGCCGGGGACCGTGACTGGGCAGCGGTTGATCGGGATGAGCGCTCCCCAGGGGCAGTGGGACCAGCGGGTGCGTGAGGTGGGTGCTGGCATCGCGGCCCGCCGGATCTTCGCCGACCTTGCTTCGGGTGCCACGAGCCAGATCAAGCTGGTCGAGGCCGCGCACCGGGCCGGGATGCTGCCGATCATCTCCTACAAGGTGGGCGGCGACATCGCCGGTGCGGTCAGCGGCCGGTACAACGCCGTGGCCGAACAGGCTGCGACCAGGCTGGCGTCCTACGGGCTGCCGACCGCGGTGACCTTCTGGCACGAGCCCAACCCCGACGTGAGCCCCGCTGACTACGCTGCGGCGAGCAGGCAGCTGCTGCCGATCTTCAGACGTGGGGAGCTGCGGACCGGGCCGATCCTCAACGGTTGGCTCCTGGACCGCCAGCAGGACGTGTTCGCGTCGTTCTGCCCCGAGGACCTGTTCGGTCTTTGGGACTGGTTCGGGATCGACACCTACGAGGGCGGGACGATGAGCAGCCCTGGTGACGCGAAGCCGGCCGACCGGATCCGTGCGCTGCGGGCGTTCCTGACCGCGCGTGGTCACGACCTGCCGATCGGGGTGGGCGAATACAACGGCTTCAGCGCGGCGACCATCACTGCCGCAGGTGAGGCCTTGCTCAGTACCCCCAACGTCTGGTTCGGTTGCGTCTGGAACACGACCGGTACGAGAGCCGTACCGCTGTCGGGCGACCGGCTGACCGCTTTCCAGCGCACGTTGGCTGACCCCCGTGGCGGCGAGCCTCGTCAAGCCTGACGCACCGACGGTCCGGCCCCCGCACCGCAATCCCCAGAAAGGTCCCCCATGGAACCGATCTCAAGACGCGGCGCCCTGCGCCTGGCCGGCGGTGCTGCCGGTGCCTCCGGCGTCGCCGGTGTCTCCCTCATGGGCGGCGGCGGCCTGCTCGACCCGGCCTCGGCCGCGGGCGGCAGGAAGATCAAGGCCACGCTCAACCAGGCCAGCTTCCGACCCGGCGAGGTGATGCGTCTCCGAGTCACCGAGCTGCTCAGGCCGGGTCGCAAGATCCAGGTCGTGGACAGCACCGGACTGCGCTGGAAGCGCATCGCGAGGTCTGGCAACCGCCAGGTCTGGACCGCCACGGCCCAACGCAACGGTGTCGGGACGGTGGCCGTCCGGGTGCTGTGGCCCAACGGCAGGGCGGTCGGCAGCCGGCATTACCGCGACCGGGTCACCTACCGGGTGGCCGGGCCGACGACGATGGCCACCGGCGCCGCGCTCATCGGGATGAGTGCGCCCTCGGGCGAGTGGGACCAGCGGGTGCGTGAGGTGGGTGCTGGCATCGCGGCCCGCCGGATCTTCGCCGACCTTGCTTCGGGTGCCACGAGCCAGATCAAGCTGGTCGAGGCCGCGCACCGGGCCGGGATGCTGCCGATCATCTCCTACAAGGTGGGCGGCGACATCGCCGGTGCGGTCAGCGGCCGGTACAACGCCGTGGCCGAACAGGCTGCGACCAGGCTGGCGTCCTACGGGCTGCCGACCGCGGTGACCTTCTGGCACGAGCCCAACCCCGACGTGAGCCCCGCTGACTACGCTGCGGCGAGCAGGCAGCTGCTGCCGATCTTCAGACGTGGGGAGCTGCGGACCGGTCCGATCCTCAACGGGTGGCTCCTGGACCGCAGCAGGACCTGTCGCCTCCTTCTTGCCCCATGACCTGTTCGGCCTTTGGACTGGGTCGGGATCGACACCTACGAGGCCGGCACCATGAGCATCCGCACGCGAAGCCGGCCGACCGGATCCGGGCGCCGCGGCAGTTCCTGACCTCGCGTGGCCACGATCCGCCCATCTGGTCGGCGAGTACAACGGTTCAGCGCGGCGACCACCGCTGCAGGCCAGGCCTTGCTGAGCACACCGAACGTCTGGTTCGGTTGCCTGTGGAACGCGACCGGCGACAAGGGCTTCGGAGAGCTCACCGGGGACCGGCTCGCCGCGTTCCAGGCGACCCTGGCCGATGCCCGCAGCGCCGAACCGCGCGTCAGCGGCGACGATCGCCGCAGCAGCTGACCTCCGCTGGCTCAGCGGGGCACGACGTTGGCGGATCGGGCCGACGGCGCGCCGGTCCCGACGGCGTTGATGGCGACCACCTCGAAGCGGAGTGATCAGCGAAGGCGCGACGCGACGCGATGGCGGAGCTCGCCGAGAAGCACCGGCATTCCGGTCGGCGCGCTGCAGTATTCGCCCGATGCGTTTCCGACGTCGCACGCGCTCGCGCTCGGGCCGCTCGGCCGCAACGGCTTCACGCAGCGCGAACCGCACCGTGCCGAAAGCCGACCTGATCGTCGCGATCGGCGCGCACATGGACGTCTTCTCGACGATGTTCAAGTACGGCATCTTCAGCGAGCAGGCGAAGCTCGTGCACCACACCGCCGCGCCCGGGCAGATCGGCATCGTGTTCCCGGTGACGCTCGGCGTGACGGGCTCGACGGCGAGCTTCATCGCGGGCCTCACCGAGCGCGCCGCGAAAGCGGGACTGAAGAAGAGCCTGGGTCGACGTCGCGAAAGCGCGCGCCGAGTGCGAAGCCGAGCAGCAGGCGGAGCTGCAGGCATGGAAGCCGAGCCGATCCAGTCGCAGTTCGTCGCGCACATGATCCGCAAGGTGCTGCCGAAGAACGGCATCCTGCGTCGTCGACGCGGGCAACGGCGGCAAACACGTGCGCACGCTACTTCAAGAGCTACGAGCCGGGCACGTTCATGTGCATCGACGACTGGGCGTCGGTGGGCGGGTCGTTCCCGATCGCGCTCGGCGCGAAGCTCGCGCGGCCCGACCGCCCGGTGCTGTGCGCCTCGGGCGACATGGGCGCGATGTGCAACATCGGCGAGCTCGAGACCGCGGTGCGCGAGAACATCCCGGTCGTCTACGTCGTCTTCAACGACCAGGGCCTCGGCAACGAGCGCGCGTTCCAGAACGAGCACTACGGCGGGCGCTTCTTCGCGGTCGACTACCAGAACCCCGATTTCGGCGCGCTCGCGCGAGTCTTCGGCGCGCACGGCGAGCAGGTGAAGCGCCCCGGCGACCTCGAAGGCGCGATCCAGCGCGCGTTCGCCAGCGGCAAGCCCGCGGTGATCGACGTGATGATCGATCAGAACACGCTGGCGCCGGTGGTGTTCAAAGGTTGAGTTGAAAACGTAGGGCGGTGGTCACCCCGCCGCGCGGTCACGGCTTTTCCATCAGCAGCGTTGTGATGTCGTTCATCACCGTCTGCGGATGCAGGAAAGTCGGAGCTGTAGATCTCGCGGATGTCGCCCGAGCCGGTCGATCAGAAACACCTTGAGCACGTGCGAGAGCTCGCGCCTCGGCCTGCCGCTCGACTTGTCCACGGCGTAACGCACGTCCTGTCCGAAGCCTTCGACGAGCGGCATCAGATCGCTGCGCCGAGCGCGTGGTCAGGAAATACCATTCGCAGCCCGCTGCTCCTCGCTTCAGCCGGCTGCCCGCGTAGCGCACCATCACCGTCCGGCGTGTCGCGCGCCGGATCGAAGCTCAGCGTCACGAAGCGCACCTTGCCTGCGAGGTCCGGCGTGGCGTGGATGCGCGTCTTTCAGGCTGTCGAAGACGCGATAGGCGAGCGGGCAGCCTTCGGGGTCGACGCACGTCGTGTAGATGAAGCCGAGCAGGGTGATCTTGCCGCGCGTGAAGCGCGCGAGCCTCTGCAGCCGCCCGTCGCACGTCGAGCACCCGGCCGTCGGGCGCCGGCATGATGCGGTGGAGCTGGTAGGTGCCCGGCGCCGGCGGCGACGAAATCGAGCGCGGGCAGCGGCTCGGCGGGTGATGCGCGCCGGCGTGCTGCGCGACGAGCCACGCCGACACAGCAGCAGGACGCGCAGCATGCTCGCCTCGAGGCCGGCGCGATCAGTACGCCGCGCGAGCTGCCGGTGCTCGTCCGGTGCGCGATACGCGCTGTGCAGCGCCTTCGACCCGAGCTTCATGTGGTGCGCGCGGCCGAGCTTCTCCTTGGTGAAATCGACCTCGAAGGCCTGCGTGAGCTCCTTGCCGTCCCACTTGAAGCCGCGCAGGAACTGCTCGTTGTCCGCGCCGCCCTTGTCCCAGTTCGCGAGCAGCGACGAGGTGATGTAGACGCGCTTGCCGTCCCAGCTCTGCGAGATCATGTTGACCTGCTTGCCGGTCTGCTTCTCGTAGGTCTGCTTCGGCGCCTCGGGATTGGAGAGATCGAAGTAGCGCGTCATGCCGTCCATGAACGTGTTGACCCAGAGCCCCTTGCCGTCGCGCGTGATGCTGATGTCCACCGGCAGCGGAATCTTCGCCGGATCGCCGATCGTGGCGACTTCCTTCGCCTGCCATTCGCCGGCCTGCGTCCTGCTTGACCAGCCAGATCTTCGAAGTGAGCGCCGCCGCGGTGATCGCCCAGTTGTCGCGCGGGATTGAGCGACCAGCGGATCTCGAGCGGCGCGCCCGGGCACGCTGAAGACCTTCTGCGGCTTCATCGCCTTCAGGTCCCACACGCACCATCGTGTTGCCGAAGTGCTTCATCGCCTCCTCGTCCTTGATGAGCTCGCCGATCGGCCGCATGTAGTTCGCGTAGCCGGTGAAGCTCGACGTGAGCAGCACGTTCTTCTTCGGGTTCACCGCGAGGTCGTAGCCGTAGCCGTCGCCGCCGTTCGTCGGTCGGCATGGCGTAGCTCGTGATGAAGCCGCCCTTGTTGTTGTACAGCGCCATGCCGGTGACGCCGCCCTTGTCCTTGTCGTTGGAGAGCGCCTGCACCAGCATGCGGCCGGGCAGCGCGTAGTAGGTGTGCGGCCCGACGTAGCCGGTCTTGCTCGCCGAGGTCGGCGATCGTGCTGCACGAGCTTCGGCTTCGCCGGGATCGGTGGCGATGTCGAAGACGTAGATCTCGCTGCCGGCGAGGCCGCCCGCCCACAGCTGGCGGCGGTCGTCGGTGAAGCCCATGTGATGCGCCTCGCCGCGCGACTTCGACCGAAACCTGGTGGATCACCTTGCCGTAGTTCTTCGACTTCGGGTTCACGTCGACCGTGACGAGCTTGTCCGAGCCGTCGCCGAGGCCCTCGACGCCGAGCGTCCAGACGTAGACGTAATCCTCCTGGCCCTTGATGAGCTTCGAGATGTAGGGCGAGTTGCAGGTCTCGTCGGCAAGAGCCGGTGTTGCGGCGGCGAAATCTGACAACGGCGAAGATGGCGGGCGCAGGGCGCAGATGCGCGATGCAGGCTTTGGAGCGTCATGACAGCCCCCTTTTTGTAGCGTCCAACGCGAGCTTGGAGGCCGCTATCCTACAGCTCTTATGCCAATAGCAACTCGAGCAGCGCGAGCGCGACGACCTCGGTCGCCGCGTAGAGATCGTCGAGCTCGCAGCTTCTCGTCGGCGCGGTGGCCGTTCGCCTCCTCGAGCGTGCGCGGCCCGGCGCCGTACAGCACGGTCGGAATGCCGGCCGCGCCGTAGTGGCGCGCATCGGTGTAGAGCGGCACGCCGTGCGGCGCGATCGGCTCGCCCATGACGTCGCGCGCGTGCGCTGCAGCGCCGCGACCAGCCGCTCCTGGCCCGGCATGCGGCACGAACGGCTCGCGCGAGCAGGATGCGCCGCACCTCGACCGCGATGCCGGCGATGCCGCGCGCGACGCCTGCGATGAGCGCGACGCAGCTCGCGCTCGACGTCTGCCGGCGTCCTCCTCGGGAATGATGCGCCGGTCGAGCCGGAAGCGTCACGCGGTCGGGCACGACGTTGGTGTTGATGCCGCCCTGATCGAGCCCGACGACGAGCGTCGGGCGGCCGATGCCGGGCATCGCCGAGCGCGATCGCCGCGTAGCTCTCGCGCGTAGCGCGTAGAGCGCGGCGAGGATGCCGCGTCGCCGCCTCGAGCGCGTCGACGCCCGTCGTCGGGCTCGCGCCGCGTGCGCCGACTTGCCCGAGCACCTCGACCTCGAGATGCAGGCAGCCGTTGTGCGCCGTCGACGATGCCGTAGGAGAAGCCGGCGCAGATCGCGAAGTCGGGCTTGCGACAGGCCCTGCTCGAGCAGCCAGCCCGGGCCGATCGTCGCCGCCGGTCTCCTCGTCGTAGGTGAAATGCAGCTCGACCGTGCCGTGCGAGCGGCGCGCCGCGGCGCCTTCGAGCGCCAGCAGCGCGAAGGCGTAGGTCGCGAAGTCCGATTTCGAGACCGCGACGCCGCGGCCGTACATCTCGCCGTCGCGAATCTCCGCGCCGTACGGGTCGGCGCTCCAGCCCTGGCCCGGCGGCACGACGTCGCCGTGCGCGTTGAGCGCGATCGACCGGCCCGGCGCCGAAGCGCTCGCGCACGATGAGATTGGTGCACGCGACCATGCCGTTCGCGCTGCACCGCGTCCGGCGGGCACCGGCGTGGCGCTCGACCGCGAAGCCCAGCTCCTCGAGCAGCTCGGCGGTGCGCGCGGCGTGCGGCGCGCAATCGCCCGGCGGATTGTCCGACGGCATTCTGCACCAGCTCGGCGAGAAAGCGCGTCTGCGCGCTGCGCGCTGCGCCGCGAGGAACGCGCGGATCGGTCGTCGCGGGCGTCATCGGCGCGTCGCCGGCTGCGCACGAAATTCTCGATGAAGCGCAGCAGCACGCGCGCGCCGGCGCCGACGTCGTCCGGCGTGCACGGCCTCGGCCGGATTGTGGCTGATGCCGCCCTTGCAGCGCACGAACAGCATGCCGATGTCGGCGCGATGTCGACCATCGCCATGCCGTCGTGGCCGGCGCCGCACGGCAGCGCGCGCGGCTCGATGCCTTCGCGCGGCGATGGCCGCGCGCGATCTGCTCGCATGCAGCCACGGCGCGCACAGCGCCGTGCCGGCTGTCCTGCAGCGCGCTCGATCGTCGAGCGCCGACGCCGCGCGCGCGCGCGATCGCCGTCGAGCTCGCCGCGATGTCGCGCGACCGCGGCGCTCGCGCACGCCGTCGTCGGGCGCGCGCACGTCGAGCGTGAAGCGCACGTCGCCCGGGAATGACGTTGATCGCGCCGGGCCGCGCCTCGATGCGCCCGACCGTGCCGACGAGCCCGGCGCGTCGCCGCGGCAGATGCGCTCGACCGCGAGCACGCATTCGGCGGCGGCGGCGAGCGCGTCGCGGCGCAGCGCCATCGGCACCGTGCCGGCATGGCCGGCCATGCCGCTCAGCGTCGACGCGAAGCGCGTGGCGCCGTTGATCGCGGTGACGACGCCGACCGGCAGGCCTTCGGCTTCGAGCACCGGCCCCTGCTCGATGTGCAGCTCGGCGTAGGCGAGCACGTCGCTCGCGGCTGCGCGCCGCCGCGGCGATCTGCGCGGGATCGAGGCCGAATCGCGCAGCGCCTCGCGCATCGTCGTGCCGTCGCGCGTCCGGCTTGTCGAGCAGCGCGCGCGTCGAACGTGCCGGCGACCGCGCGGCTGCCGAGCAGCGTCGCGCCGAAGCGCACGCCTTCCTCGTCGGCGAAGCCGACGACCTCGATCGCGAACGGCAGGCGCCGCCGCTCCGCGTGCGAGCGCGGCGACGCACTCGATCGCGCGTCACGACGCCGAGCATGCCGTCGTACCTGCCGGCGTCGCGCACGGTGTCGAGGTGCGAGCCGAGCATCAGGCACGGCAGGCCCGGCGCGCTCGCCTTCGTAGCGGCCGACGACGTTGCCGATCGCGTCGATGCGCGCCGCCATGCCGGCCTCGCGCATCCACTGCCGCACCAGCGCGTTCGCGCGCGCGCGTGCTCGGTCGCTCAGGAAAACGCGCGTCAGGCCGTCCGGCTGCTCCGAGAGGCGCGCGAACGCTTCGCAGCGCTCGAGGATCCGTTCCGCGGACTTCTTTCATGGGCCGATTATGCTGCGGCGAGCTTTTCAGGCGGCCCGCCCCTTATATCGCGAAGCATGTCCACGCAGCCTTATCCCCGCGATCTGATCGGCTACGGCCGCAATCCGCCGCACGCGCGGTGGCCCGGCGGCGCGAAGATCGCGCTCTCACTCGTGGTGAATTACGAGGAAGGCGGCGAGATGAACGTGCTCCACGGCGATTCCGCTTCCGAAGCGTTCCTGAACGAGATCGT
>CAVYAD010000020.1:0-67682 GCA_963766275.1 uncultured Actinomycetota bacterium | reverse complement strand
CGCTCACCCAGGCCGTGACCGCGCTGGAACCGCATCCGCTCGCCGCGCTCTACAAGATCGTGGCGCGGGTGAAGGCGGGCGACAGCAGGCTCGCGCTGCCCGCCGCCGAGCAGCGCCTGGCGTGGATCCACGAGCTCACCTACCTGGTGCCCGCGAACCTGATGCTGCTCTCCCTCATCCGCAAGCTCGCCGAGGAGTCCTGATGAGCGATCTCGTCGTTGTCCTGCCGGGCATTCTCGGCAGCACGTTGCGCGACAAGGACGGCATGGTCTGGGAGGTCTCCGGCAGGGCCGCGCTGCGGGCGGTGCTGTCGCTCGGGCGCAGCCTGAACCGGCTTCGTTTGCCGGCGGGCATCGGCGACGAGCACCCCCAGGACGGCGTCGAACCCGTGGCGTTGATGTCGGACCTGCATGTCATCCCGGGCATCTGGACGCCGTTGAAGGGCTACGACCGGGTCGTCCGGAAGATGAACTCGCTCGGCAAGACCGTGGAGAAGGGCAACCTGCTGCTTTTCGCCTACGACTGGCGGCTGTCGAACCGCTACAACGGCGCCCGGCTGGCCCGCGAGGTGGATCAGGCGCTGGATCGGATCGGTCCCGACGCCAAGGTCAGCTTCGTGTGCCACTCGATGGGCGGGCTGGTCGCGCGGTGGTGCATCGAGCAGTGCGGGATGGCCGAGCGCACGGACAAGCTGATCACCATGGGCACGCCGTACCGTGGCGCGGCCTCGGCGTTGGAACAGCTGGTCAACGGGGTGCGCAAGGGGCTCGGACCGTTCGGGATCGACCTCACCGAGTTCTCCCGGTCGCTGCCGTCGCTGCACCAGCTGCTGCCCGAGTACGCGTGCATCGAGAGCGCTTCGGGCCTGGTCAGGACGACCGAGACCACGTTGCCCGAGCTCGACACCAAGATGGTCGAGGACGCGATGGCGTTCCACGGGTCGATGGGTGACTCGTTCGCCGACCGGACGTACGCGATCCTCGGCGGTAAGCAGCCCACGGCGACCACGGCACGCATCGCCGACGGCAAGGTGACCTGCTATCGGACCTATGAAGGCCGTGAGTTGTATGGGGACGCGACCGTGCCGATGGTGGGTGGCGCGCGCAAGGGTCTGACGTTGTCCTCGAACACCCTGCATCACGTGACGGAGCAGCACACGTCGTTGCAGGACAACGCCGCGGTGCTCGACATGGTGGAGTCGTTCCTGACCGCGACCGACATCGTGCCCAAGAATGTCGCCGCCACGGAACCGCAGGTCAGCGTGCCAGACCTGGTGCTGACGACCGAGGAGCTGGAGGTCACCGTCGAGCTACGGGACACCCCCGCGCGGGCGTTGAAGGTGGCGTTGGTCGACGAGAACGGCAAACAGGTCGAATCACGCAGCCCGGCGATCTCCGAGACCATGACGATCAAATTCGGTGGATTGGCCCCCGGCGCATACTCCGTGCAGGTCAGCGGCATCGCGGTGGGTTCGCCAGTCGTTCCGGTGACCGGTGCGGTGCTCGTCATGGATTGCCCCGACGTCTGAGCGGGGGGACGATTAGCGCCTGCACGGAGGAGGCGCGATGACCACGATCAAGCCAACGCCAGTCGTACCCCATCCTGGGGCGGCGCGTGCGCGGCCGAAGGGCTCGTACTTCCTCCAGCTCTTCAAGACCACAGATCCCAAGCAGATCGGGATCATGTACCTGACCACGTCGTTCGCGTTCTTCATGATCGGCGGCCTGATGGCGCTGCTGATGCGTGGCGAGCTGGCGCGGCCGGGCCTGCAGTACCTGTCGAACGAGCAGTTCAACCAGCTGTTCACAATGCACGGCACGATCATGCTGCTGCTGTACGCGACGCCGATCCTGTTCGGGTTCGCGAACTACATCCTGCCGTTGCAGATCGGCTCGCCGGACGTGGCGTTCCCGCGCCTGAACGCCTTCTCGTACTGGCTGTACCTCTTCGGCGGCCTCACCGTGCTGGCCGGGTTCGTGACGCCCGGTGGCGCGGCGGACTTCGGCTGGTTCGCGTACACGCCACTCTCTTCGGCAGTGCATTCGCCGGGTGTCGGCGCGGACCTGTGGATCATGGGTCTGGCGGTGTCCGGTCTGGGCACGATCCTCGGCGCGGTCAACATGACCACAACGGTCATCTGCCTGCGGGCGCCGGGCATGACGATGTTCCGGATGCCGGTCTTCACCTGGAACATCCTGGTGACGTCCATCCTGATCCTGCTGGCGTTCCCGATCCTGACCGCCGCGCTGATGGGTCTCGCGGCGGACCGGCATCTCGGGGCGCACGTGTTCGATCCCGCGAACGGCGGCGTCATCCTGTGGCAGCACCTGTTCTGGTTCTTCGGCCATCCCGAGGTGTACATCGTCGCCTTGCCGTTCTTCGGGATCGTGACCGAGATCTTCCCGGTGTTCAGCCGAAAACCGCTGTTCGGCTACAAGGGGCTCGTGTTCGCGACGCTGGCGATCGCGATGCTGTCCGTGGCCGTGTGGGCGCACCACATGTACGCCACCGGTGCCGTGCTGCTGCCGTTCTTCGCGCTGATGACGTTCCTGATCGCGGTGCCGACCGGTATCAAGTTCTTCAACTGGATCGGCACGATGTGGAAGGGGCAGCTGACGTTCGAGACGCCGATGCTGTTCTCGATCGGCTTCCTCGTGACGTTCCTCTTCGGTGGCCTGACGGGCATCCTGCTGGCGTCGCCCGCGGTCGACTTCCACGTGTCCGACACGTACTTCGTGGTGGCGCACTTCCACTACGTGCTGTTCGGCACGATCGTGTTCGCCACCTACGCGGGCATCTACTTCTGGTTCCCGAAGATGACCGGCCGGATGCTCAACGAACCGCTGGGCAAGCTGCATTTCTGGACGACGTTCTTCGGCTTCCACGGCACGTTCCTGGTGCAGCACTGGCTGGGTAACGAGGGCATGCCGCGCCGCTACGCCGACTACCTGGAGTCCGACGGCTTCACGACGTTGAACACGATCTCCACGATCGGCTCGTTCCTGCTCGGCGCGTCCGTGCTGCCGTTCGTGTGGAACGTCTTCAAGTCCTACCGCTACGGCGATCCGGCGCCGCAGGACGACCCGTGGGGCTACGGCAACTCGCTGGAATGGGCCACCACCTCGCCCCCGCCGCGGCACAACTTCAAGGAGCTGCCGCGGATCCGGTCCGAGCGGCCCGCGTTCGAGCTGCACTACCCGCACATGGTCGAGCGCATGCGCGACGAGGCCGAGGTCTCCATACTGCGGCCCGGCAAGCACCGCGTCGGCAAGGACAAGGTCACCCAGGAAGTCCTCGCCTCGACGAATCGGGACCCGGAGGCCCAGTAGGGCTCATCGCATCGGCGGCAGCCAGTGGCGGCGACGCTGGAAGGGATAGCCCGGAAGCGGGACCCTTCGAGCGGGTGCGAGTTCGGGCAGTTCCACGCCGTGCGCCCAGAGTGTGCCGAGGGCTATCAGGATGCCGCGTTCGCCGGATGCTTTCGAGATGTCGACGGTGACCGCGTTCCTGGGGAGTTCGGGGATGGCGGGGCAGACGTCCTCGGCGATCGCGAGCCAGTGGCGGCAGTCGGTGATGTCCTGTTCGGACAGCAGTGAGCCGGTCGCGCCGGACAGCAGCGGGATCTTCGGTGCGCGCGGGGTGGAGTTCGCGATCTCCTTCTCGTAGCGCTCGGGGCAATCCCGTTGGGTGGCCAGCAGGACGGCTTCGGCGTCGGTGATCGCTCCGGCGACGGCGGCGGCCGCGTACTCGCCCTGCCCGAGCCCCAGGATGAGCGCCGGGGTGATGCCGGTGGCGAGAAGGCCGCGGGCGGTGGCGATGTCGCGTTCGGTGTCGGGGCCGGTGAACTTCAGCGCCACGGCGGCGTTGTCGACGACCTTGACCGGGAACATGAACTCCGGGATCTCGTCGTCCTCGCAGACCGCGAACGTCCGGGTGCGGAAGTCGCGGCGGCCGGTTCGCAGGGTGTGGGCGACGTCGGCCAGGGCGTGGTTCGTCGCGGTGAGGTCGTCGGTGAGTTCTTCCAGCTCCTGTTCGGTCCTCGCGGAGACCTGGAGGAGGTGTCGGCCTTCTCGGGGCGTGTCGGGGCTCGGTGGGGCCTGGGCGAGCACGACGTGGGCGTGGGCGCCGCCCGAGCCTGACGCCGCGACTGAGGCGAACCGCGGGCCGGTCCACTCGGTGAGGCCGGCCGGAACGGTGAACGGGCCTTCGATGGCGCCGTTCGGGGTGCGGAAGTGCGGGACAGCGGGGATGCGGGCGTGTTCGACGGTGAGCGCCGTCTTGATCAACCCGACGATGCCCGCGGCTTGGACGAGGTGGCCGATGTGGGGTTTGACCGAACCGAGGTGGACGTCGGCGCCCTCGAAAACGGTCTTCAGGGTGGCGAGCTCGACCTCGTCGGCTTCCGGCGTGCCGGAGGCGTGAGGCTCGAGGTAGCCGACCTCGGTGGGGTCGACGCCCGCGACGGCGAGCGCGGTGACGGCGGCGGAACGGATGCCCGCGCCGCCCGTTCCGTAGCGGGTGAGCCGGCGTCTGCCGTCGTTCGCGACCGCGCTGCCCTTGATGACGGCGTGGATGTGGTCGCCGTCGTCCAGCGCCTCGTCCAGGCGTTTGAGCACAACGGCTCCGACGCCGTTGCCGAGCAGGGTGCCGTTGGCTTCGGCGTCGAAGACCCGGCAGGTGCCGTCCGGGGAGAGCGGGCCGCCCGCGATGTACCCGCGTTTGGCTGCCGGGTCGATCGACGCGCCGCCCGCGAGTGCGAGGTCGCACTGGTGGCTCAGCAGGTCCTGACAGGCCAGGTGAACGGCGACGAGCGAGGACGCGCACGCCGACTGCACGGTCAACGCCGGGCCGCGCAGGTCGAGCTCGTACGCGACACGGGCCGCGAAGCCGTCGGGCAGGTTGCTCAGCAACGGGTCCAGCGACGCCGGGTAGGGCAGGCCGGCGAGCCTCGGGTTGACGTGGTCGAGCAGGTAGCGGCTCATGTTCGTGGCGCCGTAGAGGCCCGCGACACCGTCCCAGTCGACGTAGCCCGCGCGTTCCATCGCGTGGTAGGCGCACTCGAGGAACAGCCGGTGCTGCGGGTCGAGGTTCGCGGCTTCCTCGTGCGTGCAGCCGAAGAAGTCCGCGTCGAAGTCCTCGATTCCGTCCACTGTGGACGCCATCAGCACCAGATCGGGGTCGCTCAGCAGCCTCGGGTCGCCGCCCGCGTCCAGGAAGTCGTCCGTGCTCACCGGGTTGATGTGCTGGCGGCCGGTGATGACCGTGTGCCAGAACGACTCGGGTGTGCTCGCGCCGGGAACGCGCAGGGCCATGCCGATGATCGCGATGTCAGTGTTGTCCACGGGCTCCCCTTCTGCTGCGGGCGGCGCGCAGACGGGCTACACGGTCGTCTTCCTTGGTGCTGGGGCGTTCCAGGTGGGCGGCGAGTGCGGCGGGCGTGAGGTGGGTCTGCAGGTCGGCGACAGGGACGCGGCGGTGCAGGCGGCGGGCGATGACGTCCTGCAACCTGATGAGCAGCAACGAGTCGCCGCCGAGGTCGAGGAACGAGTCGTGCACGCCGACCCGGTCGCGCCCCAGCACCTCGGCGAAGGCGGCGCAGACGTGCTTCTGGGCCGGGGTCGTCGGCTCGGCGAACCCGCTCAGCTCGACCGCGCGGTGGTGGGCGCGGCGGATCAGCGCGCGGCGGTCGAGTTTGCCGTTGGGGGTCGACGGGAGTTCTTCGGTTCGTTCGATCGACGGCACCAGGTGGGCCGGCAGCACGTTCCGCAGATGTGCCCTGAGCTCGGCCGGGCGGACGTCTCCCGTCACGAACGCGACAAGGCTGGTGCCGGTGGACACGACCGCGCTCGTGCGCACGGATTCGTGCTGGTTGATCGCGTGCTCGACCTCGGCCGGTTCGATGCGGTGGCCGCGCAGCTTGATCTGGTCGTCCTTGCGGCCCAGGTGTTCCAGCACGCCGTCGTGGCACCAGCGGGCGAGGTCGCCGGTGGCGTAGGTGCCGTTGAAACGTTGGCCGTGCAGGTAGCCCTTGGCGACGCTGGGGCCCTCGATGTGCAGCTCCCCGATGACGCCGGGCGGGACCGCGCGGCCGAGCTCGTCGCGGACGTGGATCTTCGTGTTCTCGATGGGCCTGCCGATGGGGGCGTCCGGGCCGGTGACCGGGTCGCTGATGGTGGCGCAGACCGTGGACTCGGTGGGGCCGTAGGCGTTGAGGAAGCTCCGACCTCTCGACCACCTGGCGGCGAGGTCGGGCGGGCACGTCTCCCCCGCCGCGGTGATCGTGGTGTACGGCGGGATCGCGGTGGTCGGCAGTGCGCTCAGCACACTGGGCGGCAGGGTGATGTGGGTGATTCGCTGCTGGTAGAGGAGATCGCTCAGGCGGTCGCCCGGTGTGAGGTCGGGAGCGTCGGCGATGACGAGCGTGGCGCCGTTCAGCAGGGCGCCGGTGATCTCCCAGAACGTCGCGTCGAAGCTCGGTGACGCCCACTGCAGGATTCTTGAGTCGGTGGTGATGTTCAGCGCTTCGCGTTGGGCCGCGGCGAGGCTCGCGATGCCGCGGTGGGTGACCTCGACGCCCTTCGGCTTGCCCGTCGAACCGGACGTGTAGATCACGTAGGCGGTGTCGTCCAGGACCGGCCTGGTGGCTTCTCGTTCGCTGTCCTGAGGTTGAGCGTCGGCGATCATCAGATCGATGCGGGCCTGCGGGTAGTCCGGGTCGATCGGAACGTACGCGGCGCCGGTCATCGTGACGGCGAGCATCTCGATGATCAGGTCCGGTGAGCGGTGCATCTTCAGCACCACCCGGTCCGCGCCCGGCAGTCGTTCGGCTCGTTCGACGACCTTGGTGTGCAGGTCCGCGTACGTGATGTCGTCGCCCTTGTAGGAGATCGCGGTGGCGTTCGGAGTGCGTTCGACCTGGTCGGCGAAGAGTTCCGGGAGGGTTTTCGCCTCGGTCGAGGTCTCGGTCGCGTTCCACGAGTCGAGGAGCAGCTGCTCTTCAGGGTCGAGCGCGTCGATGTTGCGGGTCTGGGCGTTGGCCGCCAGGGCATCGATGATGCGGACGAGCCGGCGCAGGACCGTGCGGATCTCGTCGTGGCGGAAGAGGTCCGGGCGGTAGTTCAGCCTGGCGGTGAGGTCTTTGCGCACGACCAGGGACAGCGGGTAGTGCGGGGCGTCGAAGCTCTCGAAGGCTTCGACGTCGTCCACTGTGGAGTCCGGCCACGACTCCAGCACGGTCGCGGTGTCGAAGAGCTGGCCCACGCCGGTTTCTCGTTGGATCCCGGCGAGGCTGATGTGGTGGTGGGCGATGAGGGCGTGCTGTTCGTTGCGGACGCGCCTGAGGAGGTCGTGCGCGGATTCGCCGGCGTCGAGCGTGATCCGGACCGGGATGGTGTTGATCAGGGCGCCGACGATGTCCTCGACACCGGGCAGGTCCGCGGGCCTGCCGGAGACGGTCGTGCCGAACACGACATCGCGTTTGCCGGTCATCGTGGCGAGCAGAAGTGCCCAAGCGGTCTGCACCACGGTGTTCAGCGTGACGCCGGTGTCGTGGGCGAGTTTCCTGACTTTGCCGGGAAGTGTGCCGTCGACGCGGGCGTGCGATCGGGTGCCGGGGCCGGTGGCGACGAGGGTGGGTTCGTCGAGGCCGCTCAAGGTGTCTTGCCAGATGGTCGTCGCGGGCTGGTTGCGCAGCCAGGCGAGGTGGTGGTGGAACGGGACAGGCGGCGGGAGTTCCTCGTTGTGGTACAGGGCGAAGAGGTCACGCATCAGCACCGGGACGGACCAGCCGTCGAACAGCAGGTGGTGGTAGGTGAGCACCAGGACGTTGTTCCGCATGAGGGTGAAGCGCAGCAGCGGTGGCGTGGCGAGGTCGAAGCGGATCTCGCCGTCCAGCGCCAGGAACGCGTCGAGGTCGTCGTCGGTTTCCTGCCACGGCACGACGACCTGGGGTTCGACGACCTGGACCGGGCCAGGCCGGAAACCCGCTCGCAGTGCGGGATTGCGGGTGACGACCTGCCGGGCCGCCCAGTGCAGGCGAGCGGCGTCGATCTTGTTCTTGAGGTGGAAGACGAGCTGCACGAGGTAGCTGCCCGGTTCGATCAGGGCGTGGAAGTAGAGGCCTTCCTGAAGCGGCGTGAGCGGTAGTTCATCGCCGAACTCCAGGGCTTTCGGGTGTTCCGGCTCGGTGGCTTTCGTTGCGAGGGTGCGGATGTCGTGGTCGAGCACGTCGCGGACGACGAGGTGCAGGCCGTTCGTGCGGGCACGGCTGACCAGCTGGATGGCGGTGATGCTGTCGCCGTGCTGGATGAACCTGTCCCGCGGGGTCAGTTCCTTGCCGAGGATGTCCTGGGCGAGATCGCAGATCAGTTGCTCGGTGGGGGTTCTCAGTGCCGTGCGGTCGACCTTGTCGGCGTGGTTGCGCGGGAGGTCGTTCAGGTGCACGAACTCCGCCGGGATCAGGTGGTCCGGAAGGGTCTTCGCGAGTTCCGCTCCGAGATCGGCGTTGTCGCTCACCACGTACGCGACGAGCCTGCCGTTCTCCGCGGTGACCGTGCAGTCGTCGGTGTGCGGCCGGAGCGCGGCTTCGACCTCTTCGAGCTCGACCCGGAAACCGCGGATCTTGACCTGACGGTCGACGCGGCCGTGGAACTCCAGCGTGCCGTCCTCGCGCTGGGTGACCCGGTCGCCGGTGCGGTACCAGCCGTCCTGGAACCTGTCGGTCGTGCGGTTGTGGTGGCCGAGCGCGAGCTGCGGGCCGGCGATGAGCAGTTCGCCGTCCTCGATTCTCGTTCGCACGCCGGGGAAGGGCGTGCCGATCGGCAGTGGGCCGCCGGTGTCGGTGACCCGGTGGCGGCTGACGAAGACGGTGTTCTCGGTGGGGCCGTAGGCGTTGTAGACGTCGATGCCGGGGCAGGCGTCGAGGATGCGTTGCGCGGCATCGGGTTGGACGACGTCGCCGCCGGACCAGACCTCCCTGAGGCCTCGCAGGGCGGTCGGTCGCTCCTGTGCGACGAGGTGGAACAGCGCGGCCGTGAGAAAGGTCGCGGTGATGCGATGCCGCTGAATCTCGTGCTCGATGGTGGCGATGGCAGCGATGTCGGCGTCGTGCTCGGGGAAGACGACCTGGCCGCCGTTGAGGAGCGGGACCCAGATCTCGTAGGTGGAGGCGTCGAACGCCGTCGAGGCGAGCGCGAGCACGCGGTCGTGTGCGCCGTTGCGCCAGAAGTCGTGCCTCGTCATCGCGTGGATGCCCGCGTGGCTGATCATGACGCCCTTGGGCTGCCCGGTGGAGCCCGAGGTGTACATGACGTAGGCGACGTCGCCGGGTGCCACCTCGGGCACCTCTCCGGTGGCGCCGTCGAGGTCTTCCTCGGTGAGGATCGTCGCGTTGGTGTCGCTCAGGACGAAGTCCTTGCGCGCCCGCGGCCACCGGCGGTCGACCGGCACGTACGCCGCCCCTGCCTTGAGCACACCCAGGATGGCGATCACGTACTCGATCGAGCGCGGGATGTCCACCACGACAAGGTCCCGTGGGCGGACACCCCGCGCGATCAGCTTGTGTGCCACGGAGTTCGCTCGCGCCGCTAACTCCTGGTACGACACCTGCACGGCACCGCGGGCCAACGCGGTGGCGTCCGGATCAACGGCGAGGGAGGCGGCAAACAGCCGAGGCACGGTATTCATCGTCACCAGCACGTACCGCCGGTCGGGTCAGTTCGACCCAAACGACCAGCGGTAGCGCGGGCGCGCCGAGCGGTTGCCGGTCAGCGCCGAACGGGCACCAAACCGGAGTCAACGACCGCCTTGCTGAGCGGTGCCGCCAGCTCGACGTAGCGCTGCTTCTCCTGCTGGCTCAACACGTCGTAGGCCGGTTCGTTCATCTTGTCGGTGTTGTCCTCGATGCGCTTCCGCAGCAGGAGCCCCGTCTCGGAAAGCGCTTGCTCGGCCGTCACCAGGCCGCGTCGCTGGAGGTCCTCGGTCGTCTCCGCCCACTTCTCCTCGGACCACCCACGCGTCCTCCTGAGCGTTTCCGCCGGGATGTCACCCTCCGCCGCGTGCAACACCAGCGCCTCGATACCCGTGACGCCTTCCTGCAGCAGCGCGGCGAGGTGCCCGTCGCCCCGGAACTCACGCAACAACGTCTGCGCGTGCCACAACTGCAGACGCGTCTCCTCAGGCCACGGCAAACCCGCGTGCGCCGCGAACAACGTCCGCCCGGACAGCATCTCCTTCGACCGCTCGGCCGCGCGTTTGGCGAGCTCGGTGATCTCCTTGAGGTCGTCCGGCAACACCTTGCCCAATGCCTCGTCCGCGGCCTCCAGCCGCAGCCTCACCATCTCCTCGGGCGTGATCTTCTCCCACGCCGCGGGAATCCCTCGCCCGGACGAGCTCCGGGTTGAAGTTGTAGAACGTCGAGATCACGACCTCGGCGCCGACCGCCCCCAGCGCCGCCGCCCGCGACGCGAAGTACCCGCCCGCCCGGTCAAGGCCCACCTTCGCGTACCTGGTGTCCGCCTCGGGTGCGAAGTAGATCATCCCGTGCACAGCTTCGAGCGACCGCCAAAGGTTCCTGATCATATTCCGACACTAGATCGTCTCGCCTCGTTCGTCAGCCACCGAAAATTGTCAGACCCCTCTGCCATGCTCACTGACGTGGACACGAAGACCTTCTGGACCCTGATCGCCGACGCCCGCGCCGCCGTCGACGACCCGCGCGACTGCTGCGCCGTGACGGAGTCCGCCACCACCCTGCTGGCGGCGCTGCCTCCCGCCGACATCGTGGCCGCCCAGCAGATCCTCTGGGACCTGATGGCCCTCTCCTACCGAAACCCGCTCTGGGCCGCCGCCTACCTCATCAACGGCGGCTGCTCCGACGACGGCTTCGACTACTTCCGCGGCTGGCTCCTCACCCAGGGCGAAGACGTCTACCTGGCCGCCGTGGCCGCCCCCGACAGCCTCTCCCAGCTGCCCGCCGTGGTCTCGGCCGCCGAGTCCGGCGCCGCCGTCGAGTGCGAGGACGCCCTCGGCATCCCCTGGGACGCCCACCAGGCCGCTACCGGCATGAAGCTCCCCGAGGACGCCTTCACCATCCGCTACCCCGACCTGGATCCCGACTGGGACTTCGACTTCGACGACCACACCGAACTCGCCACCCGCTTACCCCACCTCGTCGCCCTCTACGCCTCCTGATCCCCCTCTGGCCCTGATCACCGCTGCCTGAGCCGAGTCCACCGACTGCTGCGCCGTCGCCACCCGCGCGACCTCACTGGCCGCCGCGAACCTGATGCTGGGCCACTGCACCGACGACAGCTTCGACTACTTCCGCTGCTGGCTGCTCACCTGCGGCCCGGACGTCCCTGGCCGACCCTGACTCCCCCACCTGACGGCACTCTTCCTGAACTGAACGGGTGAACGCTCCGCCACCCGCTCACACCCGGCGACGAACTGTGCTCCCGCGTTCGACATCGTCTGTGTGGCGGGGATCGCGTACTCGTCCGGGTCCTGCCTCCAGGCTTCCGTCATGATCGACATGGCATCGCCCATCAGTTTCCGCACCAAGACCCTGTCATGGCCGATTTCCGCCATGCGACTGGCGGCGTTCATCAGGATCCCCGCCCTCATCGTCGTCGGTGTGCTGCTGGTGAGGCCCTCGACCAGATCGAGGGTCAGTTCCAGGCCCAACGCCCGCATCCCGATCTCCGGGCGAGGCAACCGGTCGACCAGCATGATCTTGATGTCGAACGGCGCGTGGGCGATCGCCAGGCGGATCAGGTAAGCGACCGACCGCGACATCAGCCTCGTGTGCGCGCTGAACAGCCTGACCAACCACCTGCGCCGGTCGAACCGCGACGAGATCGAGGAACAACAAGCACCCCGAACGCCACATGATCCAGCACCTGAGGAACCCGAGGCAGCGCCCGGATCTCCGGATACCGCCGCCCGATAACCCCAAGGTCGAGCGCGGCGATCACCAACCCGGCCACCGCCCCACCGAGCACACCTCGCGCACTCGCAACCGCGCCAACACGAACGTCCACCAAGCCGACACGACGAGGTGCACGACCACACCGGACGCAGCACCGCCGCCCACCATCGACCCGGCTGCTTTGGTGGCACGCAACGGATCGCCACCGGTCGCGACAGCGTGGACCGTCGACGGCACCCCACTGAGCACCGCCGCGACCAAGAACCGCCGGACCATCAGCGACGGCGCCGGCGCGACCGTAGGTAGTCGCTGACCACGGCGGCGCCGAGGCCGTCGAGGTCGGGCGCACCACCCGGCCGCCGCTGCGGCGGGCCACCAGGTCGACGAACGCGGCCAGCCGAGGGTCGTCGCCCAGCCTGAACACGGTGACCGACGCGCCCGAGCCGGGCCAGTGCGTCCACTTCGGCCAGCGTCTTGCCTCAGCGTCCGCGGCATCGGCGGATAGTTGAACTCCGCCTCGCCGTCGGGCTCCAGGTGCGCGGTCGGCTCGCCGTCGGTCACCACGAGCACCACGGGCTGCGCGTCGGGGTGCCGCCGCACGTGCCGCCCGGCCAGCAGCAGCGCGTGGTGCAGGTTGGTGCCCTGCTCCCACGCGCCCTCCAGCGCGGTCAGCTCACCGATGTCCACGTGCGTCGCGTGGCGGCCGAACGTGATGAGCTGCAGCGCGTCGGTGCGGAACCGGGTGCGTGACCAGCTGGTGCAGGGCCAGCGCGGTGCGCTTCATCGGCAGCCATCGGCCGTCCTGCACCATCGACCACGACGTGTCCACGCACAACGCGACGGCGGCCCGGGCCCGCTGCTCGGTCTCGCCATCTCGACGTCGACGACGTCCAGCGGACCGGCCGCCCCGGGAAGCGGCGCAGCACGGCGTTCCGCACCGTCCGGGAGCACGTCCCACGGCTCGGTGTCGCCGAACTGCCCAAGGCCGGCATCGACCCGTCGGCTCGCCGGCCGCACCGGCGCAGGCGGTGTCCCGATCGCCCGCCCGGCGCAGCTGGTCGACGACGCCGCGCAGCGCCGTCTCCCCGAGCCGGCGCAATGCTTTGGGCGTCAGCCGCAAGGAGCCGTCGGGGGCGCGTTCGAGCAGGCCCTGCTGCCGCAGCTCCGCTCCAGGTCGGCCAGGCGGCGGGCGTCGACGCCCGCCTCGTGGCCGAGCTGGCGTTCCAGCGCCTCGAGGTCGATGTCCTCCAGCCGGGCGCCGGGGTAGGACTGGGCCAGCTGCTCGGCCAGCGCGTCCAGCTCGGCCGAGGTCCTGCCATCGCCTGCGCGCCCTCGCCGAGGCCCAGCGGGTCCTTGCCGCGGAACCGGGCCGAGGAGGTCCAGTCCTCGCCGGGCCGCAGCGTTGCAGCAGGTCGGCGTCCAGCGTGCGACCTGCTGGCCGAGCCGAGGTCGCCGAACGCCTGTTGGACCAGCTCGGCCAGTTCGGCGCGCTGCTGCGTCGGTCATCGAGTTCATCATGCGTTGCGCGGCGGCCGACCGCGGCGCCAGCGCGTCGACCAGCTCGTCGACGTTGCGCGGGTTCTCCGGGAAGAACTCGCCGTGTTTGCGCATGAACTCGTCGAACTGCTGGGCGTGTCCGGCGCCTCGCGGCGTGCGCCGTCAGCAGCGTCGTTCAGGTCGCGCCAGCATCCGCTGGATGCGCTCGACGTCCTCGGCGTCGCATTGCTGCAGGGCCTGCTTCATGCCCTGGAAGCGCTGTTCCAGCAGCTCGCGGCCGAGCAGGTCCTGGATCTCCTGGAACGCCTCGCGGGCCTCGGCGGACTGCCAGTCGTAGTTGGACAGCTCCTGCACGGCGCGGCGGTGCCCGACGGCAGCGCGTCGAGCTGGGCCTCGCGGAAGCGCGCGTCGTCGGACGGGTCGGGGAACAGCGCGCCGGCGCTCGGCCGTCCAGCGCCTCGTCCAGCAGCTCGCCGGACCTCCTGCAGCGTGCCGTCGAGCCGGTGCCGGCGCTGGATCGCGGCGCGCCGCTGCCACAACCGGCGGGTCAGGTCGTCGAGGCCGCGCGTGCCGCCGACGCCGCGGCGCAGCAGCTCCCGCAGCGCCGGCGTGGGCGAGGCGCCCTCCATGATCTCGCGGCCCAGGTCGTCCAGCGGCCGCGCGCAGATCCACGCGGCGGCGCCAGCGGATCCGCGCCGCCGCGCCAGCGTCCGTAGCGGTATCGTCATCACCCGTACACCGTCGGTCGTCGTCGGAGGAGGTGTCCTTCGACAGGCTTGCGCGTCAGGTACAGCGACTCCAGCGCCAGCTCGACGGCCGAGGCGATGCGGCCGACCGGGTCCTTCGGGCCGGCGCCGAGGCGTGCGGCGACCTCGTGCAGGATCGGGAGTTCGGGCAGCGCCGCCAGCACGTCGCCTGCGTGCACGCGGTCGCCGGTCGCCACCGGGTGGCCGTCCGAGACCATCTCGGCCAACGGCCGCAGGTCCAGCCCGGCGAAGCGGGCCCGGCGCGGTGTCGGCGATCGAGCGGCGCAGCAGGTGCACGAGGACCTCGTCCTCGCGGCCTTCCTCGCCGGCCTCGAACTCGAGCTTGCCGCGCAGCACGTCCGGCACCGACTCCAGGTCGATCGGGCGGGCGATGGCCGGGGTCTCGCCGATCAGCGCCGAACGCCGCAGTGCCGACGCCGCAACGGTTTCCGCCGCCGCGACGGCGAACCGGGCGGACACGCCGGAACGCTGGTCGATCGACGGACGACTCACGCAGATGCCGGACGAACCGGGCGATGACCTCCAGCAGGTGGTCGCCGACCTCGGCGACGAGATCGGCTTCCTGGCGGACCAGGTCGACCTCGGCGTCGATCTCCAACGGGTAGTGCGTGCGCACCTCGGCGCCGAAGCGGTCCTTGAGCGGCGTGATGATGCGGCCGCGGTTCGTGTAGTCCTCGGGGTTCGCGGTCGCGACGAGGAGTACGTCGAGCGGCAGCCGCAGCGTGTAGCCGCGGACCTGGATGTCGCGCTCCTCCATCACGTTCAGCAGCGCGACCTGAATGCGTTCGGCCAGGTCAGGCAGCTCGTTGATGGCGATGATGCCGCGGTGCGCGCGGGGCACCAGACCGAAGTGGATCGTCTCCGGGTCGCCGAGGCTGACGGCCCTGCGGCGACCTTCACCGGGTCGACGTCGCCGATCAGGTCGCCGACGGAGGTGTCCGGGGTCGCGAGCTTCTCGGCGTAGCGCTCGGCGCGGTGCCGCCACACGACGGGCAGGTCGTCGCCGAGCTCCACAGCACGGCGCTTGGACGCGGGCGTGATCGGGTCGAGCGGGTGTTCGCCCAGCTCAGAGCCCTCGATGACGGGCGTCCACTCGTCCAGCAGCGTCGACGAGGGTGCGCAGCAGCCTGGTCTTGCCCTGGCCGCGCTCGCCGAGCAGGACGACGTCGTGCCCGGCGAGCAGCGCGCGTTCGAGCTGCGGCAGCACCGTGCGGTCGAACCCGACGATGCCGGGCCAGGGGTTGCGCCCCTCGCGCAGTGCGCCGAGGAGGTTTTCCCGGATCTCGGTCTTGACGCCGCGCGGCCGGTGCCCGGCGGCACGCAGTTCGCCCGCCGTGCGGGCCAGGTTCTGGGTCACGCCGACGACGCTACGCACGCAATCGAGCGCCGTCGACGTGGAGCGACTCCAGGCGTTACTGAACGGACCGTTCGAGCGCGTTACGGAGAATGCGCGACATCCTCGGGTCGTCGGCCAGAGCGCCGTTGAAGGACAAGGAACCCACGCTGAACACCCACCCACCGTTGGGTTTGGGGAGCACGACCATCTCGGCGCCGCGCTCCTGTACGCCGTGAGCGAAACTCACGACGCCCGGCGCTTCGGGACCCGCACCGGTGCGGGTGTCGACCTCCCAGCCGCTGGCTGCGAAGTTGTACCCGGTGTGCCCGAACCTGTCGCCCACCTTGAGGCCGGTGCCCTCCAGGAACGGGTGGTCGGCGTGTACCTCGTACGGGTGAAAGTCCATGTAGGACCAGGAGTCGTACGCCACGCCGAGCACGGCGGACTCCGGCCTGCCCTGGTCGCGCCACAGCCACCGGTCGCCGGCGGTGTTGCGGTGCAACACGAATCCGGCGGTGGGGTGGTAGTCGACACGCTCGTACATGCCGTTGCCGCCCGTGTAGATCACCCGGCCGCCACCGGCCAGGAAGTTCTCGATCGCGTCACGCATCTCCGGCGTCCAGTACTCGGGATGCGTGGCGAGCACGAGGGTCTTGTAGCCCGACAGCCAGCCGGGGTTGTGCAGGTCGAGGTCCTGGTAGCAGTCGTAGGCGATGTTGTTGTCCGCGAACCACTTCATCAGCAGCAGGTCGCCGTGGAAGCGCACGTCGATGAACCCCGGCGCCTCGATGTGGGCGTTCGCGAACGGCCGCTGCGTCGTGATCTGCCTGCGTCCGGCGGGCAGTGTGTCCCACGAGTACTGGAAGTGGCCGCCCCAGTGGTTGTAGGCGTTGTGCGTCACGAACGGCAGCAGCAACGCGACCTTCTGCGTCGGCTGCCGGGGCTTGACCACGAACGGGATGTACTGCCGCAGGCGGTGCGGGCCTTCGAGCTTCACGACGTGGAACCCGGACGAGAACTCGGTGGTGTCGACCTCGAAGTCGGTCGTCCAGGCGCAGCCGCGCCCGCGGTAGCCGACCGGGAGCGGCTGCCTGCGCCCGCGGAACGTCCGCGGCGCCCACACCTCGGTCGCGCCGCCCTGCTCGATCGGGCCGTTCAGGCGCAGCACGCTCGCCCGGTACTCCTCGAACGTCGTCGACACCGGCACCGCGAGCCGTTCACCGGCCGTGACGGACCAGCGGGTGTAGCCCTGCAGGTTCGCGCCGCGGGTCACGGAGAAGCCGGTGCCGACCTGCACACCGGTGCCTCCGCGCGCCCAGAACGCCTGCCGGTCCCGGTCGACGGTGCGGTGGTTGGTCAGCTTGTACCAGTTCAGCTCGTGGTCGGGCTTCGTCGCGTCGTTGTTGACCCACACGCAGTACAGGACGCCGTTGTCGGCGAACCGCTCGACGGTCGAGCCCCACTCCCAGCCGCTGCCGATCGGGATCGGCTGACCGTTGTTGGCCCACGCGCCCGGACCGTTCGTGCCGTCACCCGCGAGGTAGCGGAACCAGTGCAGCGCGGCGCCGTGACGCACGGCGTAGATGATCCCGTCCACGTCGGCGAGGAACATGTCGTAGTCGCGCTTGCCGGTGGCGATCTTCTGGCCGACCCCGCCGTTCTCCCACGCGTCCGGACCGTTCGAGCCGTCGCCCGCGACGTAGCGGAACCAGTAGATGTCACCCTGCTTGTCGACGGCGTAGAACACGCCGTTCGGGCCGCCGAAGACCGAGGCGTACCCGCCGAAGCCGCGGTGGATGATGTTGTTCGTGCCCGGAGCCCAGTAGCCCTCGCCCGTCGACGGGTTGGTGAGCACCCACTTGTGCCACCACAGCGTGCCGTCACCGCAGAAGCCGAAGACCTGGCCGTCCGCCGAGGCGAGCACGGTGGTGTGGATCTGCCAGCCGGAGCCGATCTCCCGGCCGTTGCCGTCGGCCCAGTCGTAGGTGCCGTTCTCGCGGCCGAGGTGCTTGAACCACTTGAGCCTGCCCTCGGCGTACAGCGCGTACATCACGCCGCCGCCACCGGGAACGATCTGCAACAGCCGCTGTTCCGGATCCTCGAACGGCGCCGCCAGCGCGGTTCCCTGTCCCGCGACGAGTGCCGCGCCTGCCAGCGCGGCCGCTCCCTGCAGGACGGTCCGGCGCGCGATTGCCCTGTTTTCCGAATCCCCCAGATTCATGAACCCATCGTGCAGGACAATGCGGGGCGTTATGAGCAACTGTGTCGATTTCAAGTGGGCCCCGTCGCCCGCGGACTGGCGTTCCAGCCTGCGCACGATGGTGCCGATGTTCCGGTGGGCGCCGTGGTTCGCCGTCGTGCTGGGTGTGTTTTCGCTGGTACTGCTGTTCGTCTACGACGACATGCTGCCCGCCGCGCTGTTCGGTCTCGCGTGTGCGCTGGTGATCGGTTTCATGGAGCCGATCGCGGTGTGGTGGCGGTTCTCGTCGAACGAGATGATCAGCCGCACCGTCGTGGGCAGCGCGGACGAGCAGTCCTTCCGCATGGCCGTCGGCGCTGTCCGCGAGGAGCTCGACTGGGCCGAGCTGCCGAGCTGGACCGAGACGCGGCAGGGTTTCGTGCTGGAGACGCTGGACGAGGGTTCGGCGTCGCTGTCGGTGCCGCACCGGGCGTTCGCGTCCGATGAGGACATCAGGTCATTCCGGACACTTCTCGAACAACGGATCGGCCCGGCGAAGTAGGTGTGCCCGATCCAAGACACCGGGTGGGGCCTCGGGGGCGGGGCCACGTAATCTCGTCGGGTGTCCTGCGCAAGTGCCACGCTGGTCGTGTGGACGTCGGGATGGCTGAACGGTCTGGCCGCCTCCGACGACGTCCTCGACGCCCTGCAGACGTGGGCCGAGATGCACGAAGTGGTGGCCGATGACGACGGCACCGCGACGGCGCTCGACCTTCCCGGTCCCGACGAGGCCCCGGTCGGGCCGGCCATGTTGCTGGCCTCGCTCCGGCGTGCCGGTGCGACCTCGGCCCGGCTCGTCCTGCCGGTGGCGGGTGACGTACGCGGGCTGGGAGGCAAGGGCCCGCTCTCGCAGTGCGCGCTGCGTTCCGGCGAGGCGCTCGTGGTCCCGTCGGTGCACATCGGGCTGGTGCCGAAGATCGTGGCCGACGGCGTGATGCGCTGGACGGTGTTCGACCTGCCGTCCGCGAACGGGCTGGAGCACATCCCGATCGGCGAGGCCGAGCACGGCCTGGGTGCGGCGTTGCGTGAGGCGACCGCGGCGCTCGCGTCGCTGGACGTGGCGAAGCACCGGCCGAACGTGCGCAAGGAGATCATGGATCTGGCGGCCGAGAACTCCGCGCTGCCGTGGCCGGACGCGATGCCGCCACGCGCGCTGCGGGTGTTGCAGCGGGCCGCCGAAGTGGACGCGATCGTGTCCGTGGCGAGGTCGGACTCACCGGGTGGAGCGGTGTCGGCGACGGCGATGACCGCGCGCACCGAAGCGTTGCGGCCGGTGGCGGAGGCGGTGCGCCGCGCACGGTGCGCCGCGGTGGACGAAGCGGTGCGCGTGCTGGCGGACTCAGGCGCCGGACGGCACTGAAAGCCGACGTAAACCGCCCTTCCGATAGGCGCACTGGCCCAAACGAGTGGTTCTCGTTCGGCAAGGCGGCCTGACCCGGCAACTCCCCCAGAACTGTCGGTGCCGCCGCTTACAGTGCCGTTCATGGAGGACGTCGACCAGCGCCGGTCGAGCACGGCGCCGAGATATGCGGGCGCCGTGATGCTCGCGGTCGTCGCCGGGCACCTGCTGTCCGAGGCGGCCACCGGATCGCTCGCGACCTGGCAGTCCTGGGTTCTCTACGGCATCGGCGCGACACTCCTCGTCGCTGTCCGCGTCCGCGATCGAGCAGCTGAACGAGTGGGTCAAACGGATCCGGTTGCGCTGGGTCGTGTTCAGCGCGGTGCTGCTCGTGGCCGGGCTGCTGGTCTGGCTCGCCGCACCGCCGGTGATCGCGTACGGCCGGGTGCTGCTGCTCGGCTGCCCGCAGCCGAGCGAGGTGCGGATGCTCACCTCGCAGGACGCGCTTCCCGCGATCCAGGAGGTGGCGCGCGAGTTCGAGCTGCACACGGCGAAGCGCAACCACGGCTGCCGCACCGCACGGATCCACGTGTTCTCGGCGCCGGGCAACGGGGGCGCCCTCGCGCTGCGCTCGTCATGGTCGTCGCAGGACCTGCGGGAGGTCGGACCGCACCCGGACGTGTGGCTGCCGGACTCGACCACCGAGACCGCCGAGGTGGTGCGCCGGGTCGGCGGCGCCGGGTCGGCCGTGCGCATCCGGCCCGGCGAGTCGATCGCCTGGTCCCCCGTCGTGCTCGCGGTGCCCGCTCCGACCGCGAAGGACGTCGTCTCCGGCACGCAGGAGAAGTGGGGCGCACTGCTGAGCAAGGTCGGCGCCACGGGCCTTCCGATCGGCAGGCCGAACCCGCTCACCACGACGGACGGCAGGTTCGCCACACAGGCGCTGTACGAGTCGCTCGACCCCGCCAGTGGTGGAACGCGCGGTCGAGGAGGTCGACCCGGCTCGGCTCGACCGCCGCGACGATCACCACCGAGCAGATGTTGTTGCGCCACAACAAGAACAGCTGCGCGAGCAAGCCATGCCTCACCGCGCTGTACCCGTCGGACACCTACCGCGCGGACTACCCCCTGAACCTCGTCGAGTGGGACGCGCCGGACGTGTCGAACCACGCGGCGCGTCAGCCTGCCCGCGCGTTGCAGGCCTGGCTCGCCACCCAGGAGGGCATGTCGGCGCTCAACACCGCCGGGCTGAGACCCGCCGGCCAGGCCGCGGGAGCCGAGTTCAGCGAGGAGTACGGCGTGCGGGCCGGGCTGGCGCTCGACCGCGACCGGGCGACGCCGGACGAGTCCGCGTGGCCGGAGTTCATGCAGCGCTACGAACAGGCCAAACGCGACGGCCGGATCTGGCTGACGCTCGACGCGTCCGGCTCGATGGTCGAGCAGACGGCGACCGGCGAGACGCGGTTCGCGGTGGCGGTCGCCGGAGTCCGCAAGGCGCTCACGCAGATGGGCACCAAGGACACCTACGGCATGTCGGTGTTCAACGACGCCGACGTCAGGCCGCTCGTCCCGCTCGGCAGGCGCGACCGGGACACCGCGACGAACGCTCTTGCCGCGGTCACACCCATCGGCGGCACCCCGTTGCACAAGGCGATCCTCGACAGCGCCGACCGGATCGGGGCGAACGACGCCGACCACATCAGCGCGGTGATCGCGTTGACCGACGGCGAGGACACGACGAGCCCGCAGACGCGGGCGGATGTGGTGGAAGCGCTGCGGCACAAGGGAGTCCGCGTGTTCGTGATCGCCGTCGGCGACGCGAGCTGTGCCGCGCACGCGCTCACGACGATCACGGACGTCTCGGGTGGCGAGTGCCGCGACTCGACGATGGACACGCTCGGGGACGACCTCGCGGCGCTGTTCCGCAAGCTCTGGGGAGGAGCTGCATGAACCGGGTGAAGCGAATCCGGGCGGCGTGGCCGAGGCTGGGGCCGCCCGGTGTGGTGTGGGCGAACCGCGCCTGGCTCGCGATGGGCCTCGCCGTGGGCGTCGTGCTGACGATCCTGTTCACCAACGGCATCCAGCCGGTTCTCTTCGGCGAGGACACCGCGTGGGAGAAGGGCAAGCTCGTCGTACTGAGCGGCAGCGACCAGAGCGACGACGGCCAGCGGCGCGCGTTGATCAACCAGTGGAACGCCGTGAACCCCGAACACCAGGCCGAGATCGTCGAGCTCTCGGTCGAGGCCGACGGCCAGCGCAGCGAGATGGTCGCCCGCGCACGGGAGAAGGCCGAGAACGCCGACGTCTACAACCTCGACGTCAACTGGACCGCCGAGTTCGCCCAGTCGGGCTACCTGCGCCCATTGTCCACCGTGGACGCCAGCGGCTTCCTGCGCCAGCCGCTGGAGAGCTGCCGCTACCAGAACGTCCTGTGGGCACTCCCGTTCAACACCGACGCCGGTCTGCTCTTCTACCGCAAGGACCTCGTCAAGGACGTGCCGCTGGGCCTCGACGAGATCACCGAGACCTGGACCAGGACACTGCGCTCCGCCCAGGACGCCCGCCTCGTCGCCGGCTACACCGGTCAGCTCGGCGACTACGAGGGACTGACCGTGAACGCGCTGGAGCTGATCTGGGCGGAGAAGGGCGACGTGGTCGACGAGACCGGCAAGGTCGTCATCGACTCCGAACGCACCCGCCGTGCCCTGCGCTGGCTCTCCGAGAGCCTCAAGGGCGACAAACCGGTGGTGCTGCCGGAGGCGCGCTCCCAGATCGAACCACTGAGCACCCAGTCGTTCCGCGACGGCCGGGTCGTCTTCATGCGCAACTGGCCCGTCGCCCACCGCTCACTGACCGTCAACCAGGCCGAGTCCCCCGGCCGCCCCAGCATCCCGTTCGAGGTGGCCCAGTTCCCCGGCCCGACGGTCCTCGGCGGCCAGAACCTCGCGATCTCGGCGAAGTCCACCAAGCCCAGGGCGGCACAGGCCCTGATCGAGTTCCTGACGAGCCCCCGCAGCCAGCAGCTGCTCTTCGAACGCGGCGGCTTTGCCGCCACCCGCGGCATCGTCTACCAGGACACCCGTGTAGCCACCGAACATCCCTACGCCCGCACGCTGCTCAAGGCGATCGAGAACGCCCGATTACGCCCCACCACGCCCTACTACTCCCGCTTCAGCGACGAGTTCCGCACCATCATCCGCTACGCCATCGATCACGACGGCGCCCTGCCGTCCAACGCCGTGGAGTCGCTGACCGCGGCCCTGCAAGGCCGCTGACCACCGAGGCTAGGCGCGGACGGGCCTTTTCGCCGGCTCGCAGCACACGGCGCACAGGGCGCCCCGTTCACCGTGCAGCCGGCCGTCGCGAACGCCGAGAGCTTCCGCGCCGGAGCCCCGGACGTGTGCTCGGCGACCAGTTCGACGACGAGCTCGGCGAAGCGCGGGTCGGCGTTCGGGCGTGGCGGCGCGGGCGAACTCCATGCCCAGTTCGGCGGCCCGCTCGCGCGGCCTCGGTGTCCAGGTCCCACACACTTCGAGGTGGTCGCTGACACGAACCCGATCGGGCACACCACGACGCCGTGCACGCCCTTGGCGTGCAGGGCGTCGATGTGGTCGACGATGTCCGGCTCCAGCCACGGGACCTGCGGCGGGCCGGAACGCGACTGCCACACGACGTCGTACTCGGTGACGCCCAGCCTCGGCGGCCACCAGCCGGGAAGCCTCGACGACCTGCGCGAGTACCGGTCGCCGCCCTCCGCGGCGGCCCGGCCGCCTTGTCCGCCGAGACCGGCACCGAGTGCGCCGTGAACACCAGCCGCGTACGCGCCGGGCAGACAGTTCAGGCGCGGCCGCGGCACGGCGTCGGCGAAGGCGGCGATGAACAGCGGGTGGTCGAAGAACTGGCGCAGCTTCACCAGTTCGGGCGCCGTCCGGCCGACGGCGGCCCGCGCGCGCACGATGTCCTCGTCGTACTGGCGGCACGCGGAGTAGCCGCCGTAGGCGCTGGTCGGGAACACCAGCGCCCGGCGCACGCCGTCGGCCTCCATCTGGGCGACGGTGTCCTCGACCATCGGGTGCCAGTTGCGGTTGCCGAAGTAGACCGGCAGCTCGACGCCCTCGGCCAGCTCGGCCTCACCGCCTCGATGGCCTCGCGGTTCAGCGCGTTGATCGGCGAGACCCCGCCGAAGTGCTGGTAGTGCTGCTCGACCTCGTCCAGCCGCTCCGGCGGCACGCCCCGTCCGCGGGTCACGTTCTCCAGGAAGGGCCGGACGTCCTGCGGGTCCCTCCGGGCCGCCGAAGGACAGCCACAGCAGCGCGTCGACACTCACCACCCCATCAAATCACGGCCCGGCACCGTGATCGCGCACACCTGCTGCGAAACGCCACGCGGGGGCCTTGCGTTTCCCTGGAGGAAACGAAAGGCCCCCGCGTGGCATCAACAGGGGGTCAGAGGCCGAGGAAGTGCACGCCGCCGTCGACGAAGACCATCGAGCCGGTGGTGGCCGGGAACCAGTCGGACAGCAGCCCGCAGACCGACTTCGCGACCGGGGTGGCGTCGTCGACGTCCCAGCCCAGCGGCGCCCTCTCGCCCCACATCTTCTCCAGCTCGGCGAAGCCGGGGATGGACTTGGCGGCCATCGTCCGCACCGGGCCGGCGGCGACCAGGTTGACGCGGATGCCGTCGCGGGCCGAGCTCGCGCGCCATGTAGCGGTTGATCGACTCCAGCGCCGCCTTCGCCACGCCCATCCAGTTGTAGGCGGGCCACGCCTGACGGGCGTCGAAGTCGAGGCCGACGACCGACGCACCGTGCGTCGAGCAGCGGCAGCACGGCCTTCGCCAGCGACTTGTACGAGTACGCGGAGACGTGCATCGCCGTCGGCCACGTCCTCCCACGGCGCGTCCATGAACGGCGCGCCGAGGCACGAGGCCGGGGCGAAGCCGATGGAGTGCACGACGCCGTCGAGGCCGTCGACGTGCTCGCGCACGCGGTCGGCCAGCGTGTCCAGGTGCTCCTGGTTCTGGACGTCGAGCTCGACGACCGGCGCCGGGCTTCGGCAGCCGCTGGGCGATGCGCTCACGAGGCTCATCCGGCCGAACCCGGTCAGCACGACCTCGGCGCCCTGCTCCTGGGCGACGCGGCGACGTGGAAGGCGATCGACGCGTCGGTGATCACACCGGTGATCAGCAGTCGCTTGCCTTCGAGCAGTCCGGTCACTTGATACGACCCCTTCGCTTGCTGAGCAGAATCAGGAGAAAGCTCAGTGGCCCATGCCGAGGCCGCCGTCGACCGGCAGCACGGCGCCGTTGATGTAGCCGGCCTCGTTCGCAGGCGAGGAACGTGACCGCGCGCGCGATCTCCGTCGGCCGCGCCGTAACGGCCGGCGCGGGATCTGCTTGAGCGCGGCCTCGCGGACGGCCTCGGGCAGCTCGGCGGTCATGTCGGTGGCGATGAAGCCGGGCGCGATGACGTTCGCGGTGATGTTGCGCGAGCCGAGCTCCAGCGCGATCGAGCGCGCCATGCCGACCATGCCCGCCTTGGCGCGGCGTAGTTCGACCTGGCCCGCGCCGCCGGTGAGGCCGACCACGGACGAGATGAACACGATGCGGCCGAACTTCTTGCGCAGCATGCCGCGCGACGCGCGCTGGGCGAAGCGGAACGCGCCGGTCAGGTTCGCGTCGACGACGCTCGTGAACTGCTCCTCGCTCATCCGCAGCAGCAGCGTGTCCTCGGTGATGCCGGCGTTGCAGACGAGCACCTCGACGGGCCCGTGTGCCGCCTCGACCTCGGTGAACGCGGCGTCGATCTCCTCGAGAGTTCGTGACGTCGCACTTCACGCCGAGCAGGCCTTCAGGGGCGCCGGACCCGCGGTGCGTCACCGCCACCTTGTCGCCCTGGGCCGCGAACGCCTGCGCGATGGCGAGGCCGATGCCGCGGTTGCCTCCGGTGACCAGAACGGACCGACTCACTAGCTCTCCCTGAGAATCGCTGCTGGTTGACCGGCTGAGGCTATCGGCTACCTGCGAGTAGACCGGCATCGGCAGCACGAGGTCACATCCGGAAGGGCATGATCGGGTGATGCGGGCCTTTCTCGATCAACTCCGGCGCGACGTGGACGGCGAGGTGCTCGACGATCCGGCGAGCCGGGCCCTGTACTCGGCGGACGCGTCGAACTACCGGCACGTCCCCCGCGTCATCGTCAGGCCGCGCAGCATCGACGCCGTCAAAGCCGCAGTGCAGATCGCCGCCGAGCATCGCGTGCCGATCACCAGCCGTGGCGCCGGGACGTCGATCGCGGGCAACGCGTGCGGCACAGGACTGGTCCTCGACTTCAGCCGCCACCTCGACGCCATCGAGATCGACGGCGACCGGGCGTTCGTGCAGCCAGGCGCGGTGCTCGACAAGATCAACGCGCAGGCCGGCGACTACCTCTTCGGCCCCGACCCGTCGACGCACTCGCGCTGCACGATCGGCGGGATGATCGGCAACAACGCGTGCGGCGCGCACTCGGTCAAATGGGGCAAGACCAGCGAAAACGTCGCAAACCTGCAGGTACTGACCGTCGACGGCCGCACGTTCGACACGACCGACCCACCGCAACTGGGTCTCCCCACCTACGACCCGGCGTGGTTCCCCCGGCTCAGCAGAAGGGTCAGCGGGTACGCGCTGGACGCCCCGACGCTCACCCAGCAGCTGGTCGGCACCGAGGGCACCTGCGTGGTGCTGCTGGGCGCGGAGCTGAAGCTGGTCAGAAGGCCGGAACGCCGCATCCTCGTCGTGCTCGGCTTCGCGGACACCTACGACGCCGCCGACCAGGTCACCCAGATCGAGGACGCGCTCGCCGTCGAGGGCATCGACGAGGCACTGGTCCGCGGTGTCCGGACGCGCCCTGACCTGCCCGAAGGCCGCAGCTGGCTGTTCGTCGAGGTCGAGGACCACCCCGAGCGGATCACGAAGATCACCAAGAACTCGCTGGTCATCCACGACCCGGCGCACCAACGGGCGCTGTGGCGGATCCGCGAGGACGGCGCCGGACTGGCCACGAGGATGCCGGACGGCAGCGAGGCGTGGCCGGGCTGGGAGGACGCCGCCGTCCCGCCCGAACGGCTCGGCCTCTACCTGCGCGAGTTCGACCAGCTGCTCGCGAAGTACGGCAGGCGCGGAATCACCTACGGCCACTACGGCGAGGGATGCCTGCACGTCCGCATCGACTTCGACCTGGCGAAGGGTTACCGCGAGTTCCTGGAGGACGCGGCCGACCTGGTCGTGAGCCACGGCGGCAGCCTCTCCGGCGAGCACGGCGACGGCCAGGCCCGCTCCGAGCTGCTCAGCCGGATGTACCCGCCCGCGGCGATCAGGGCGTTCGGCGAGTTCAAGCGCGCCTTCGACCCGGACAACCTGCTCAACCCCGGCCGGATCGTCGAACCGCGCAAGCTCGACGAGGACCTGCGGATTCTCGTTGCCCCGCCGAGGATTCCGACCAGACTGGAGTTCGCGAGCGACACCCGCCGGTGCGTCGGCGTCGGCAAGTGCCTGAACACCAAGGGTGGTGTGATGTGCCCGAGCTACCGCGTCACCAAAGAGGAGAAGCACTCCACGCGAGGGCGCGCGCATCTGCTGTTCGAGATGCTCGCGGGTGACGTGATCAAGGACGGCTGGCGGTCGAAGGAGGTCGCCGAGGCGCTCGACCTGTGCCTGGGCTGCAAGGGCTGCAAACGCGACTGCCCGGTCGACGTGGACATGGCGAGCTACAAGGCCGAGTTCCTGCACGAGCACTACAAACACCGCCCGCGGCCACGATCGCACTACGCCATGGGCTGGCTGCCGACGTGGCTGAAGTACGGCCTGGTCAACAGGTTCACCGCGAGGTTCGGCCGGTTCGCCGGGATCACGCCGGAACGCGAGCTGCCCACGCCCACCACTCCCCTGGTGCGCCAGCTGCACCCTCTCGGCAAGGGCGATCCCGTGCTGCTGTTCCCGGACACGTTCACGAACTTCTTCGAGCCGGGTGTCGGCATCGACGCCGCGAACGTGCTGGCACACCTGGGAAACCGCGTCGAGCTGCCGTCGGCGAACGTCTGCTGTGGACTGACGTGGCACTCGACCGGCCAGCTCGCCAAAGCGCGCCGGGTGGTCGAACGCACGGCGCGGGCGCTCGACCCGTGGACGAGCCGCGGCATCCCGGTGATCGGCCTGGAGCCGAGCTGCACGGCGTTCCTGAAGACCGAGGCGCCGAAGCTCTCCGACGACCCGTTGGTCCACGCGCTCGCCGAAGCCACCCGCACGTTCGCCGAGCACGTCGCGCCGAAGCTGCCGGAACAGTCAGAAGCTGTCCGGCGCCCGCGAGGCCGTGGTGCAGACCCACTGCCACCAGTACGCGGAGCTCGGCTTCGACGCCGACCGTGAGGCGATGGCCAAGGCCGGCCTGGAACCGAAGATCGTCGAGGGCTGCTGCGGCCTCGCCGGCAACTTCGGGTTCGAGAAGGGGCACTACGAGGTGTCCATCGCCTGCGCGGAGCAGGACCTCCTGCCCGCCATCAGGGACAACGAGACCGCGCTGGTCATCGCGGACGGCTTCAGCTGCCGCACGCAGATCCGGCACACCACCGACCGCAGGCCGATCCACCTCGCGACAGCGATCGCATCTTTGGTGGTGTATCCCGAGGAGAAGTGAACCCGCGCGGCGAGACCCATCGTTGCCTGATGCCTGCACAGGCTGCGCGACCGCGTGCTGCGCCGCGCTGCTGTGGGCCTGGCGGGCGTCGCGACCGGCCTCGCGGCCACGTTCGTCGTACTCCGCACGCTCGCGGCGGTCGCCCGCGTGTCCAACGAGCCCATCCATTCGAGCCTGCTCTCCGACTTCTACCCGCAGCGCAAGCTGCCAGCGTTGTTCTTCGAGCAGCGCTTCGGCTACGGCCCGGTCGGCCGCGGCACGATCCTGGCGCTCGGCGGCGTCGGCCTGATCGTCGGCATCATCGCGGGCGCGGTGCTCGCCCAGCGCGCTGTGGCGCACGGAGACCATCGCGTCGGTCAAGCAGTTCAAGGGCTGCAACAAGAACTGGGCCTACATCTGGGTCTGGGACACGTGGAAGGCCAAGCACCCGCGGTACGAGATCAGCGCGGGCATCACGACCCGCATCAGCGAACGTTCCGTCGACTACGTCGTCACCCGCGACAAGCAGGAACTGTGGTCCTCCGGCGCTGACACGCTGAACGACTGCACCAAGGCAGGCGGCGCCCTCTGGGACGACACGTTCAGCGTCGGCGACTGGACTGACGAACGCTGCTAGCAAAGAGGCGGAGGGTGGCCGCCGCATGGCCACCCTCCGCTTGGCTTCAGTCGCGGTCGAGGACCGAGTCCTTCGAGGTCTCCCGCATGAACCCGTAGACCAGCAACGAGATCAGCACGCACCCGGCGACGTAGTAGAAGAACACCGACTCCATACCGGCCTTCTTGAACCACAGCGCGACGTACTCGGCGGTGCCGCCGAAGATCGCCACGGTGAGCGCGTACGGCAGACCGACGCCAAGAGCGCGGATGTTAGTCGGGAACAGCTCGGCCTTCACGATCGCGTTGATCGACGTGTAGCCGGTGACGATCACCAGGCCGCCGAGCATCAGCAGGAACGCCGGGAACGCCTCGGAAGTCTTCGCGAGCGTCGAGAGCAGCGGCACCGTGGCCAGCGTGCCGAGCACACCGAACCCGAGCAGCAGCGGACGCCGGCCGATCCGGTCGGACAGCGCGCCCGCGATCGGCTGCAGCACCACGAACACCAGCAGCGCGGCGAAGTTGATCCAGCTCACCGTCGCGACGTCGATCTTGCTGGTGCCCACCATGAACTTCTGCAGGTAGGTCGTGAACGTGTAGAACGCGACCGTGCCACCGAGGGTCAGGCCGACGACGGTCAGACATTCCTTGGGGTGCTTCAGCAGTGCGCGCAACGTGCCCCTTCGGCGCGTCGCCCTTCTGCTTCTCGAAGCTCTCCGACTCGTCCATGCCGCGACGCAGCCACATCACGACGATCGCGCCGGTCGCGCCGATGACGAACGCGATCCGCCAGCCCCAGGACATCATCTCGGACTGGGAGAGGAACTGCTGCAGCACGATCTGCACGCCCAGCGCCACGAGCTGACCTGCCGTCAGCGTCACGTACTGGAAGCTGGAGTAGAAGCCTCGCTTACCGGGTGAGGCCACTTCGGACAGATACGTCGCCGAGGTCGCGTACTCGCCGCCGACCGACAGGCCCTGCAGCAACCGCGCGAGCACCAGCATGCATCGGCGCGGCCACGCCGATCGTCGCGTACGACAGGCGTGACAGCGATGATCAGCGAGCCGAACGCCATCACCGTCACCGACAACGTCAGCGCGGCTCGGCGCCCGGCCCGGTCGGCGTAGCGGCCGAGCAGCCAGCCACCCAGCGGCCGCATCAGGAAGCCGACCGCGAACACGGCGGAGGTGTTGAGCAGCTGCGCGAGTCGAGTCGCCCTTGGGGAAGAACGACGGAGGCGAAGTAGATGCTGAACGCGGTGTAGGCGTACCAGTCGTACCACTCGATCAGGTTTCCGACTGACCCACGCAGCACGTTCGCCACCACTCGGCGCTCGCCGCGTTTCTCCTCAACGACTGTCATGCCCGACACGATCTCGGCGCGGCCGCACCTGTCACAACCAGGCAGGTAGCTTCTTTACAGTCACTTAAGCGCGTCGCCTCACACATGAAACGACCATCTGGGGCGATACTTCTCAAATGCGGGTGCTGCTGGTCGAAGATGACGACGGAGTCGCGGACGCCCTCGTGGAGGCGCTGCGGGCGAACGGGCATCGCCCGACCCGCGTGCGCCGGGGAGCCGACGCGTTGATCGCGCACCGTGACGCCGACGTGGTGCTGCTCGACCTCGGCCTGCCCGACCAGGACGGTCTGGAGGTGCTGCGCAAGCTCCGCAAGATCGACCCGGTGCCGGTGCTGGTGCTGACCGCACGCGGCGACGAACGCACGGTGGTGCGCGGTCTGCGGCTGGGCGCGGACGACTACCTGGTCAAGCCGGTGCGGCTGGCCGAGCTGCTCGCGCGCATCGACGCGGTGGCCAGGCGCAGCGCGGCCCGGTCGCAGGAACCCGACGACGTGGTGCGGGTGTCCGATGTGGAGATCGACCTGCAGGGCCGTCAGGTCGTGGTCGGCGGGCGCGAGATCTCGTTGACCACCAAGGAGTTCGAGGTGCTCGCGGTGCTCGCGCGCAGGCCCGGCACGGCGGTCAGCCGCCAGCAGCTGATGGACGAGGTGTGGGGCAACGCGTTCGTGGCCGTGTCGCGGACGTTGGACGTGCACCTCACGCAGCTGCGCGCCAAGCTCGACCGGCCGGGACTGCTGCACACGATCCGCGGTTTCGGCTACCGGCTCGGTGAATAGATGCGGCAACGACTTCTGTTGGTGCTGCTGCTCTTCTCGCTGTCCGCCGTCACCGCGTTCGCCGTTCCGCTGCTGATGAGCACCGCCTCCGAACGCACCCAGCAGTTCGTGATCAGCCGGACCGCCGACCTCGACCGGTTCGCGACGCTGCCCGCCGACGCCGTGGTGACCGAGGCGCTGCGCCACACCGAGGTCTACGGCGAGGAGGTCGTGGTCGTCGACGCGGCGGGCACGCCCGTCGTCGAGTCCGGCATGAGGATCGCCGAGGTGTCGGCGCAGATCGACGCCGCGCTGCGCAACCAGCCCGCCGCCCAGGTGCCGACCGTTCTGCCGTGGACCGGCGGTGACGTGCTGTTCGCCCGTCCCATCGGCACCGGCACGAAGGTCGCCGGGGCCGTGGTGCTGCGGGCGTCCACGAAGGTCGCGGCGCTGGACGTCGCACGCCGGTGGGCGTTCGTGCTGGCAGGCGCTCTGCTGGCGGCCTGCGCCTGCGTACTCCTGGCGTTGGTGGTGGCCCGCTGGCTGCTGCGGCCGCTCAAGGAACTCGATCGCGGGGTCCGGGCGGTCGCCGAGGGCCAGCGCCGCGCGCACGTCGCCGACACCGCGGGCCCGGCCGAACTGCGCGCGTTGTCCGAGTCGTTCAACCGCATGTCCGACGCCGTGGCCGAGGCCGCCGACCAGCAACGCCGGCTCATCGCCGACGCCTCGCACCAGCTGCGCAACCCGATGGCAGCCCTGCGGTTGCGGGTGGACATGCTGCCGCAGAACGGTTCCCTGCTCACCGAGGTCGAACGGCTGGAGTCCCTGCTGGACGGCCTCCTCGCACTTGCCTCGGCGGAGAGCACCGCCACCGAACGTGCCGCGGGCGGCCGTGAACCCGAGCTCGCCGACCTGCAGGCCGTGACGCACGACCGGGTGGACGCGTGGCGCGCGGCCGCCGGCGCCGCGGGCGTGACGATCACCGTCGACGACCGCGCGCCCGGCCTGGTGCGGTGCGCGGTGTCGGACCTGGCGCAGGTGCTGGACGTGGTGCTGGACAACGCCATCAAGTACGGCGGCGGCGGCGTCACCGTGGTGTGCGACCGGGCCAGGTTGATCGTGCGCGACAACGGCCCAGGTCTGTCCACTGAGGACATCGAGCGCGCCACGGAACGGTTCTGGCGCGGAGACGACTCGCAGCGCGGCACCGGCCTGGGGCTGGCCATCGCGGAACGGATCATCACCGCGCACGACGGAACGCTGGCGCTGCACACGGACGGCGGGCTCGTCGTGACGGTGGAGCTGCCCAGGGAGCCGCTGCTATGAGGCGCCGGACGTTCCTGCTGGGAGCACTGGCCCTGTCGGCGTGCACCAGCGCGGACCCGTCCGGTGAGCTCAAGATCGCGGGCGGTGAACCCGGTGGCTTCTACTTCGACTTCACCGCACTGCTCTCGTCGCTCTCCCCCGAACCACTGACGATCACCGCGGTGCAGACCGGTGGCAGCGCCGACAACCTCGGCCGTCTGCGGAAACGCGAGGTCGACCTGGCGTTGTCACTGAGCGACAGCGCCCACCTCGAAGACGGCGTCGTCGCGCTGGGCCGGGTCTACGAGAACTACCTGCAGCTCGTGGTGCTCGCGGACTCGCCGTATCGCGGCGCCGCCGACCTCATCGACAAGCCGGTGTCGCTCGGCGCGGTCGGATCGGGCGCGGCACTGCAGGGCGAACGGCTCGCACTCGGCGTGCGCGAGCGGCACTACCCTCTGCGCGACGCCGTCGCCGCCCTGCAGGCGCGCGAGATCGAGGCGTTGCTGTGGTCCGGCGGCGTCCCCACCCCGGAGCTACGCAAGGCGTCCGGGATCAGGCTGCTGCCGTTGGACGGCTTCCTGCCGCGGCTGCGCCAGGACTACGGCATCGTCTACGAACGCGTGGACGTCCGCATGGGCGTGTACGACTCGAAGGTCGACGTGCCCACGATCGGCACGCCGAACCTGTTGGTGTGCCGTCCGGATCTGAGCAACACCTACGCGGGCGCCGTCGTGCGCCTGCTCATCGCCAAGGCCGCGCAGCTCGTGCCGGAGCAGGCACTCGGCACCCAGTACCTCGACGTGCGCAGCCTCATCGACACGGGCAAAGTGCCACTGCACCCAGGCGCCGCAACGGAATACCGGAGGCTGCACGGATGATCATCACGAGCTGATCTACGGCAGGCGCTGAGAAGTATGAAGGGCGCTTTTGTCCACCTGAGGTGGACAAAAGCGCCCTTCATACTTGTTGACCTAGGGAAGTCTCTGACCCAGCAACAACGCCGCGGCGGCCGCGAACATCGCCGTCAGCGTGCCCAGCATCAGCCAGGGCTTCGACGCGTCCGCCTGCTTCTTCTCGTAGCCGATCTGCTCGCCGAGCGTGTCGTAGACCCGGCGCAGCTCCTCGGCGGAGGCGGCCTTGAAGAACTCGCCGCCGGAGATCTTCGCGATCTCCTTCATCGAGTCGTCGTCGACCGGCACGGACTGCTGCCGTCCCTCGATGTCGACGACACCGTCCTCGGTGCCGAACGAGATCGTGGAGATGGGGATCCCGGCCTTCTTCGCGTCCTCGGCCGCGTCGAAGGCCTTGCGGGTGCCGACGGTCTCCTTGCCGTCCGTCATCAGCACGATGCGGGCGGGCGGCGGGCCCTCGGCGCCGCCGACGACCTTGCCGAACGAGTCGATCGACGCCATCGCGGCCACCAGCGCGTCACCGGTCGCGGTCGACTGGGCGAGCTTCAGCCCGTCGATCGACTGTGTGACGGCGGGCCGGTCCGTCGTCGGCGCGACCAGCACGGTGGCCGAGCCGGCGAACGAGATGAGCCCCAGGTTGATGCCCGGCGTCAGGCCCTCGGCGAACGACTTGGCGGCCACCTGAGCGGCTTCCAGCCGGGAGGGCTTCACGTCGGTCGCCTTCATCGACAGCGACACGTCGACCACGAGCATGACCGTCGCCCGGTTGCGCGGGACCCGTTGCTCGGAGGTCGGTCCGGCCAGTGCCACCGTCAGCAACGCGAGCGCGGCCAGCAGGAACGCCGCCGGGACGTGGCGCGACCAGCGTTCCCGCTTGGGCGCGACCTTCTCCAGCAGCTCCAGGTTCGTGAACCGCAGCACCCGCTTGCGGCGCAAGCGTTGCACGACCACATATCCGGCGATCAGCACCGCGACGGCCACCAGCAGGAGGAACCACCACGGGGCGACGAAGTTCGAGAAGCTCACGCGACACCCCCAGACCAGCGACGCTTGCGCGCCACCACGAAACGAACCGTGTCCGCGATCCAGTCCGAGTCGGTGCGCAGCACCAGATGGCCCGCACCCGCGCGCCGCAGCCCGGCGGCGACATCGGCCCGGTGCTCGGCGGCCGCGGCGTTGAACTCCTTGCGCAGCAACGCGGACGCGGTCACCTCGCGCTGACGTCCGGTCTCCGGGTCGGACAGCACGACGGTGCCGACCTCGGGCAGATCGACGTCACGCGGGTCCACGACCTCGATGGCCACGAGCTCGTGCCGTGCGGACAGGGCACGCAACGGACGCTGCCACTCCATGCCGCCGAGGAAGTCCGAGACCACCACGACCAGTCCACGCCGGCGCGGCGGGCGGCGCAGCTGTTCCAGCAGTGCGGCCAGATCTCCGCGCGTGCCCTCGGCCGCGCGGGGGATCTCGGCGATCTTGCGGATCATCCCGCGTGCGTGGGCGAGCCCGCCCCGTGCGGGGATCCGGACGTTGTCGGCGCCGGTCGACACGGCTGCGCCGATCCGGTTTCCGCCGCCGCGCGTCAGGTGTGCGACCGCGGCCGTGGCGGCGATGACGAGGTCGCGCTTCTCGCAGGCCGCGGTGCCGAAGTCGAGCGAGGGCGACAGGTCGATCGCCATCCACGTCTCCAGCTCGCGGTCGGCGACCGTCTCGCGGATGTGCGGCACGGTGGTGCGAGCGGTGACCGCCCAGTCCATCCGGCGCACGTCGTCGCCGGGCTGGTAGGCCCGCGCCTCACCCGGTTCGGAACCCGGCCCCGGCACCAGGCCGAGGTGGTTGCCCTGCAGCAGCCCGTCGAGGCGCCGCCGGACGTCGAGCTCCAGCATGCGCAGCGCGGCCTCCATGCGGGCACCGTGCAGCACGGGCGGCGCCCACGAGGGGCGCTCCTGCGCGGTCTTGTCCCGGCTCACTGCCTACCAGCCGGAACCGGCTGCTGCGGACGGGCCGACACCTGCGGCAACGGCACGATCTGCAGCACTCGGGTGATGATGTGGTCGATCGGCACACCGTCGGCCAGCGCGTCGTAGGACAGCACCAGGCGGTGGCGCAGCACATCCGGAACGACGTCCACGACGTCCTGCGGCAGCACATAGTCACGGCCGCGGACGAGCGCCAGGCCACGCGCGGCGGCGATGATGCCGAGCGACGCACGCGGCGAGGCGCCGTAGGCGACCCAGCCCGCGACGTCGGTGAGGCCGTGCTCGCCGGGCGCGCGGGTCGCGATCACCAGGCGCACCACGTAGTCGACCAGCGCGTGGTGCACGAAGACGCGCGACGCCACGCCCTGCAGGCGCACCAGCTCCTCGGGCGAGAGGACCTGGCTCGGCGTGGGCGCCTCGACGCCCATCCGGTAGACGATCTCGCGCTCTTCCTCGGCGGTCGGGTACTCGACCTGGATCTTGAAGAGGAACCGGTCGCGCTGCGCCTCGGGCAGCGGGTACACGCCCTCGTTCTCGATCGGGTTCTGCGTGGCCAGTACCAGGAACGGGTTCGGCATCGGGAACGTCCTGCCGCCGATCGACACGTGCCGCTCGGCCATGACCTCGAGCATCGCCGACTGCACCTTGGCGGGCGCGCGGTTGATCTCGTCGGCGAGCACGAAGTTCGCGACGACCGGGCCGAGCTCGACGTCGAACGTCTCGGTGGACTGGCGGTAGATGCGGGTGCCGAGGATGTCGGCGGGCACCAGGTCGGGCGTGAACTGCACGCGCGAGAACGACCCGCCGACAACGCGGGCGAACGTCTCGACGGCGAGCGTCTTCGCGACGCCCGGCACACCTTCGAGCAGCAGGTGGCCCTTGGCCAGCAGACCCACGAGCATCCGCTCGACGAGCCGGTCCTGGCCGACGATGACCCGCTTCACCTCGAACACGGTGCGTTCGAGCAGCTGGGCGTCACGAGCCGGGGTGACGGGCGCCGATGCGTTCGGCGTTGCCTCGGCGGCGGGCTCGGTCACGTGCGGGCCTCCATGCGAAACAGGGTTTTCAGATAGTGCCTCAGTGTTCCTGACGCCCTGTTCAACCGGCGTGAAGGGTCCCCAGGTCGTCCGGAGTGTCGACGTCGCGCGCCTCACCGGGCAAAGCGGACACTTCCACCGGATGCAACTGCGTGAGCGTTCTGCGCAACGACCGGTTCGCGGGGTCTTCCGGCAGGGCTTCGCGCAGGTCAGCGACCCGCCAGACGCCGATCAGCCACTGCGTGCGGTCGTCTCTGAGCACAGCGTTGACACCCGGCTCGCGCAGCCTCGCGATGGTGTCCCCGGTGAGGCCGGGTTGATCGACGGCGAGCACCGCGACCCACTCCGTGTCGACGTGCCGGAGCCCCGCGGCGAGTCCGGCGAGCGGTCCGCCGCCGGGTGGATCCTCGCGTGCCCAGACGACGCCGGGAAGGTCTTTCTCCGGCCCCACAACGACGACCGGGCTCGCATCGTCCACAACGGACAGAACGTGGTCGAGCAGCGTTGCGTCCCGGTAGGACAGCGCGGCCTTGTCGACACCGCCGAGCCGTTCGCCCTTGCCGCCGGTGAGGATGATCGCGGCGAACGTCATCGCTTCTCCTTTGTCGCGATGTGGGCGGCGATGCCCTCCAGGAACAGGTACAGGCCGAAGGCGAACTCCGCCTCGACCTCCTTGGCGTCGTACTGCTCGTCCAGGTCGAACACCCCGGAGTCGACGACCTCGGCGAGCGCGGGCATCCGGCGCGGGTCGACGAGTTCGCGCAGCGCCCTGCCGTACTGACTGCCGAACGCCGCCGGGTCGTCCTCGAAGCCCTGCTCCAGCGTGCCGCTCACCCGCGCCTCTCCGTGCACGAACGTCACCAGGCCCATCACGATGCCCACCTTCTCGCCCGCGTCGAGCGAGGTGCCGCGGAGTGCGCCGAGCGCGCTGTCCAGCCACGCGAGGCTCTTCGCCCCGGTCGGGGGCCCGGCGATCGGGATCTGCAGGAACCACGGCCGCTTGCGGATGCCCACCAGCAAAGCTTTCGCCCAGAACGCCAGCCCTTCGCGCCAGTCGCCCTCCGGAAGCGCGGGCGGGTGCTCGATGGCCGCGTCGCCCATCAGCGTGAGCAGCTCGTCCTTGCTCTTCACGTGCCGGTAGAGCGCCATCGTGGCGTTGCCGAGCTCCGCCGCGACACGTGCCATCGACACGGCGGCGAGCCCCTCGGCGTCCGCGACGGCGATGGCTGCCCGCGTGATGTCCGCGGCGTCGATGGACGGCTTACGCCCCCTCTTCATGGCACTAGTCAAACAGATGCGTATAACCTACGCTAATTCGAGTATTGCGTATGAGGTACGCATAAAGGGGGTTCGATGATCGTCGAGACAGCCGGGCTGACGAAGAGATACGGCCGCGACACCGTGCTCAACGGCCTGGACCTGAAGGTGGCGGAGGGGTCGGTACTCGCGTTGCTCGGACCGAACGGCGCCGGCAAGACGACCGCGATCAGGATCTTGAGCACGTTGACACGGCCCGATGGCGGCACCGCGCGGATCGCCGGATTCGATGTGGTCCGTGATGCCGCCTCGGTGCGCGGGGTGATCAGCCTGACCGGCCAGAACGCCGCGGTCGACGAGGAGCAGACCGGCCGCGAGAACCTGGTCATGATCGCGCGGTTGCGCCGTTTCACCCGGCCAGTGGCTCGCTCACGGGCTTCGTCGTTGCTTGACCGGTTCGACCTGGTCGATGCCGCGGACCGGCGCGTGCGCACGTACTCGGGCGGCATGCGGCGCCGGCTGGACCTCGCGATGAGCCTGGTCGCGCAGCCGCGGCTGCTGTTCCTGGACGAGCCGACGACCGGGCTCGACCCGGTGAGCCGGACGACGATGTGGGACGCGATCGGCGAGCTGGTGCGCGACGGCGTGACGATCTTCCTCACCACCCAGTACCTGGAGGAGGCCGACCGGCTCGCGGACCGGATCGTGGTGCTGCACAACGGCGGCGTGGTCGCCGACGGCACCGCCGACGCGTTGAAGAACTCGGTCGGCGGCACCCGGCTGGACCTGGTTTTCTCGTCGTTCGACGACGCTTCGCGCGCCCACGCGTTGATCGGCGGCGTGGTGGACGAGGCGATGGTCGGCGTGCCGTCGGACGGCAGCGCCACACATCTGCACCGCGTGCTGGACGACCTGCTGGTCGCGGGCGTGCGACCGATCCGGGTGTCCACGCATCGCCCGACCCTCGACGACGTCTTCACGTCTCTGACGGTGGTGGCCGCATGACCGCGACCTTGACCATGGTCGGCCGCAGCATCCGGCTGAGCCGCCGCAACCTCGACCTCATGATCATGGCAGTTGTCCTGCCGGTGCTGATGATGGCGCTGTTCGTGTACGTCTTCGGTGGCGCGATCAGCTCAGTGCAGTCCTATGTGGACTATGTGGTGCCCGGCATCATCGTGCTGTGCACCGGTTACGGCGCCACCTCCACCGCGATGTCGGTGGCCGACGACATGAAGAAGGGCGTGATCGACCGGTTCCGCTCGATGCCGATCAGCAGCTTCGCCGTGCTGACCGGTCACGTGACAGCCTCCGTGGCTCGCAACACCCTGGCGACGTTCGCGGTGGTGCTGGTGGCGTTGCTGATGGGTTTCCGGCCGTCCGTCTCGGCCGGGGACTGGGTGCTCGCGATGGGCCTGCTGCTGCTCTACGTCCTCGCCCTGTCGTGGCTCGCGGCAGGCTTCGGCGTGATCGCGCGCTCGGTGGAGTCCGCCAGTCTGCTCGGCTTCTTCATGCTCTTCATCCCGTACCTGAGCAGCGCGTTCGTGCCGGTGGCCACGATGCCGTCGTTCCTGCGGGTGATCAGCGAACACCAGCCGATCACGCCCGTCATCGAGACCGTGCGAGCGCTGCTGAACGGCGCCCCCGCTTCGTCGGGATGGCTCGCGCTGGCGTGGTCGGGCGGGCTGCTGGTGGTCGCCTTCGGCTGGGCCACGTGGCTGTTCCGGCGGATCAGCCGCCGTTGAGGTGCAACGCGTCGAGGCGGGTGAGCTCCTCCGGGGTGAGGCTGATCTCGCCCGCCTCGACGTTCTGCCTGAGGTGTTCGGGGTCGCCGGTGCCTGGGATGACCAGCACGTGCCTGCCCCGCGCGAGCGTCCAGGCGAGCCTGATCTGGGCGGGCTGCGCGTCGTGCTGCCGCGCGATGGCCGTGACGTCCTCATCCTCTTGCGCGCCACCGGCTTCCTTCGCCGCACCGGTGAGCGCGAAGAACGGCACGAACGCGATCTCCCGCTCCGCGCAGATGCCGATGAACTCGTCCTGCTCGGGGTGATGCCCGAGGCCGTACGAGTTCTGCACGCAGACGACCTTCGCGATCTTCTGCGCCTGATCGAGGTGGTGCGGCCGGACGTTCGACAGCCCGAGGTGCCTGATCAGCCCTTCCCGCTGGAGCTCCGCGAGCGCCTCGAAGTGCCCCGAGATGTCGTCGAGCCCGCTGACCCGCAGGTTCACCACGTCGAGCCGGTCTCGGCCGAGCTGCCGGAGGTTCTCCTCGACCTGACCCCTGAGCTGCCCTGGCGTGGCGAGCGGCAGCCACTCCCCCGCCGGCGTCCGCCCCGGCCCGGCCTTCGTGGTGATCACCAGGTCCTCCGGGTACGGCGCGAGCGCACTGTTGATCAGCTCGTTCGCCGATCTGGTGGCGGAGAAGTAGAAGGCGGCCGTGTCGATGTGGTTGACGCCCAGCTCGACCGCCGTGCGCAGCACCCGGATCGCCTGCTCCCGGTCACGCGGCTTCGCACGGGGGTCGAACGCCCCGCCCTGCTGCGGCAGTCGCATCGCACCGAAGCCGATGCGGTTCACGGTGAGGTCACCCAGTAGGAAGTCACCCAGTAGCCAAGTCACTCCGACCACTGTGCCAGCCTTTGTCCCCGTGGGACTGTTCACGCTCGATGAGGCACAGGCCGAACTGGCGCGCCTGCTGCCGGTGCTCGACGAGATCGTGCGGCTGCGCGCCGACGCCGCCGAGCTCGCCGCCGGCGGGAGCTCGCTGGGCGGGCTGCCGGAGTTCAAGGCGGCGCAGGCGCGGCTCGACGAGCTGATGGAGGCCGTGCAGCAGACCGGGGCCGAGTTGAAGGGCTTCGCGCCGCTGCTGGTGGACTTCCCGTCGTCGATGGACGGCGTCTCGGTGCTGCTGTGCTGGCTGGAGGGCGACCGGACGCTGGCCTGGTACCACCGCGCCGACCTCGGGTTCGCGGGGCGCCGTCCGCTCTAACGCGCCGCCAAACGACCGCGATCTTCACACGGTGACCAGATCGGTCCGCTCCTCGGCCGGGTCGTGCCTGTTTTCGCCGAGCCGCGGCGGCGAGGCTGGTGGTCATGAAGCGAGCATTGATCGTCATCGACGTCCAGGAGTCGTTCCGTCAGCGCCCCAACTGGGCCGAGGTCTCCAACCCGGACATCGTGGGCCAGGTGAACCGGCTCGTCGACATGTCCCGCGACGCCGGGGACCTGGTCGTGTGGGTGCTGCACTCCGAACCCGGCACCGGCGACGTGTTCGACCCGGCGCTCGGGCACGTGCGGTTGATCGACGGACTGAAGCCGCTGGACGACGAGCCGGTCTTGACCAAGACGGCGCACAACGCGTTCACCACGACGAACCTGCAGCAGACGTTGACGCGGCAGGGTGTGCGGGAGTTGCTGATCAGCGGCATCCGCACCGAGCAGTGCTGCGAGACGACCACGCGGGTCGGGTCGGACCTGGGGTTCGACATGACGTTCGTGACGGACGCGACCGCGACCATGCCGTTGCCGCACTGGCGGACCGGCAAGGTGCTCGGCGTCGAGCAGGTCATCGAGCGGACCGAGTACGTGCTGGCCGGTCGGTTCGCGCGGATCTCGGATGTCGCTACGCTGACCGGATCGTGACCAGAGTCGTCTTTCTGCTCGTACCGGGAGTGCACCTGCTCGACCTCGCGGGGCCGGCGCAGGTGTTCTCCAGCGCGGCCGACCTCGTGGGCGGCTACGAGTTGTCGTACGTGGGCGACTCGGACTCCGTGCTGAGCCACCAGGGCGTGCCGCTGGGGACCACGTCCGAGCTGCCCTCGCTCGATGCGTCCGATCTGGTGTTCGTGCCGGGATGGCGGTCGCCGGCACTGGCCGGTTCCGGGCCTCTTAGCACTAAGGCATTGGCGTGGGTGCGGACGCACCACGAGGCGGGCGGCACGGTGGCGAGTGTGTGCGCCGGAGCCGATGCGTTGGGGCGCGCCGGACTGCTCGATGGCCGCCGTTGCACCACGCACCACGAACTGCAGGACGAGCTGGAACGGCGTTACCCGCATGCACGGGTCGTGCGTGACGTCCTGTTCGTGGAGGACGACCGGGTCGTGACGTCCGCGGGCATCGCGAGCGGCATCGACCTCGCCCTGCATCTGGTCGCCGTGCGGCACGGCCCGTCGGTAGCCGCCGCCATCGCCCGCACGATGGTTGTCTACGCACGAAGGAACGGCGACGACCAGCAGGCCAGCGTGCTGCTGCGGCACCGTTCGCACATCAACGAGACCGTGCACCGCGTCCAGGACGTGATCGAGTCCCGCCTCGCCGACCGCCTCTCGCTCGCCGAACTGGCGACCGTGGCCGAGTGCAGCGAGCGCACCGTGACGCGCCTGTTCGGCCGGGCGACCGGCATGACGCCGCTCAGGTACCAGCAGGCTCTGCGTGTCGAACGCGCCGAGCACCTCATCGGCCAGGGCGCCACCGTCGACACCGCCGCCCGCTCGGTCGGTTTCGAGGACGCCCGCATGCTGCGCCGCCTGCGTTCCCGCTGAGCCACACGCGTGCGGCCGTCCACACCCGACAGAACACCCTTGAAACACCTGTGCCAAGGCATAAGCTGGCGCTCGTGACGACTCTCGCGAACCGCCCCAACACCGCGTTGATCGTGATCGACGTCCAGAACGGCGTGGTCGGTGACGCCCACGACCGGAACGCCGTCGTGGCCAACGTCGCCACCCTCGTGGACAAAGCACGTACGGCAGGCGTCGACGTGGTGTGGGTGCAGCACAGCAGCGACCACATGCCGCGCGACACCGACGGCTGGCAGTTCGTTTCCGAGCTCAAGCTCGCCGACGACGAACCCGTCGTGCACAAGCGTTACGCCGACTCGTTCGAGGAGACCGACCTCGAAGAAGTGTTGGCAGGCAAGGGCATCGGCCGCCTGATCGTCTCCGGCGCGCAGACCGACGAGTGCATCCGCTCGACCCTGCACGGCGCCATCGTCCGCGGCTACGACGCCACCCTGGTCAGCGACGCGCACACCACCGAGGACCTCTCCGAGCACGGCGCACCCACCCCGGACAAGGTCATCGCGCACACGAACCTCTACTGGCAGTATCACCAGGCACCGGGCCGCACCGCGGGCATCGTGACGACGGAGGACGCGTTCAAGCCAGCCGGTTGATCGCGTCACTGCGCAACACGCGCGGTGCCTCCGCGCCCTTCGCGAGCGCCACCATCGCGCGCCCCAGCTGCTCGGTGCTCGTCACGTACTTCGGCGCCACCCGCAGCAACACGGGGAACAGCCACGACGTCCACGAGTAGACGTAGCGGTAGATGCGGGTCCGCGAGGTGATGCCGTGCCGCGCCTGGATGAAGCCCGGCCGCACCACGAACGCAGGTCGTTCCAACGCCAGCACCTCGTTCTCGGTCCGGCCCTTCACTCGCGCCCACATAGTGCGACTCTCGGCGTTGGCACCCTCGCCGGACACGTACACATACGTGCCACCGACGACACGCGCTGCCTCGAGCGCGTAGTCGTGCGTCACGGGCGTGTACTGCTCCTCGGTCAGACCTGCGGACGTCAGACCCATGCAGTAGAAGCACGCGTCCGCACCGGCCAGTTCGCCGGCGATCGGCGTGAGGTCACCGAAGTCCGCGTGCACGACGTGACGCTGCTTGGGATCGCCGACTGCCAGTGCCGACCGCCCCACCGTCACGACCTCGCGCACCGCCGGGTCGAGCAGGCACTCCCGCAGCGCGCCCTGACCGACCATTCCGGACCCGCCGAACACAACGATCTTCACCACGCCAACCTAGTCGCCCGGCTGCGCGCCAGCGCCGCTCGCACTGGTGCCTCGAAGAGGTCGTCGTCCGCGGTCCGCACGGCGTGACTGTCCACCCGTTCCACAACTGGCTGACCCGGCCGGCCGTACACGGCGGCGTTCCCGCTGCGTCTCCCGGCTGTCTGAGCACCATCCCGGTGGCCCGTCCCCAGGCGGACCACCGGGTCCTTCGGCTACGAACAGGCCCAGGTGGCAGGTCTCCACGGCTTACCGGGCAGCACCTCGCGGTAGCCGCCCAGCACACCGGTGTCCGTCACCGCCGACACCCTGAGCTTGAGGCCCACGTCGTTGAGGAACTCGCCGCCGCGCCAGGTGCCCAGCGTGTTGTCGCCCTGGCCGCCGTCGGCGAAGTACCAGCTGACGAGCAGGCCGTCGCGGTTGATCCCGATCGGGCTGCTCGGCCAGATCGACAGGTCGCGCACGACCGCGCCGCCCAGGTCCCACTCCCGCAGGACGTCGAACTCGTAGTCGACGTGGCCGATCAGCCGGCCGCCCTGGAACTTCGCGACCTGCACGTTCGGATACCCGGCCACCTCGACGACGGTGCCGTCGGACCAGATCAGCCCCCGCACGGACGCGACTCGGCCCGCGTCGTCGATCCCGGCGGGCGAGCCGATGTCGAGAATCTCGTACGTCCCAGGCCGTGCGGCCTTCCACAGGATCGTGCGCGCCCCGCCGTCGAGGTACCCGACCACATCCCCGGCCTCGTTGATGCCGGTCGCCATCGGAGTTCGGTCAGCGGGCGCCGTCAGGTACTGGAGCGTGCCGTCGCGGTGCACGAACGGGCCGGTCGCGTTGTTGCCGATGACGTGCCCGCTGCCATTGACGCCGTACGCCCGGTAGCTGCGTTCCGTGCCCGCGAGCGCAGTGACCTGTCCGTTGTGCCACAACAGCAACAGGTCCCCGTTGGTCTGCCCTGCGAAGTACTTCCCGTCAGGACTCGCGGCCGACACCGCACCGCGGGTGGAGCCGGCCGGAAGCGGTAGATCCGTCGGTCTCCAGACGCAGTCGTCCTGTGCCTGGGCAGGCACAGCGGTCGCCAGGACCGTGATGAGAGCGGCGCACAGCGCAACCACGCGCATGATGGTTCCCCCAGAGTCGGGCTGATGTCGCTACTCCAACGCGCATCAGCCTCAACCTGTTGCAGGAAACGATCACCTCAGAGCAGGCGGGTCACGTACGGCATGATCCCGCCGTACCGCACCGGCGAAATCCGCACCACCGCACCGGAATGCGGTGCCTCGACCATCATCCCGCCGCCCAGGTACAGCGCCACGTGCGTGCCACCGCCCGGACCCCAGAAGATCATGTCTCCGGGCGCCATCTGCGACAGCGGCACCTTGCGGCCCGAGTTGTACTGGTAGCCGCTGTAGTGCGGGATGTAGATGCCGACGCCCGCGAACGCGTACATCATCAGGCCCGAGCAGTCGAAGCCGATCTTGCGGTAGTCGCCGTACGAATCAGCGACACCACCGTCACGCACGCCGCGCGTCGGGCCGTTGTAGTTGCCGCCGCCCCACGCGTAGATGACGCCGCGCTGCGAAAGGGCCCGGTTGATGACGGTCTGCACGCGGTTGCCAGATGGAGCGGCGGCGACCGGTCGACGCGGAGCAGGCGCGGGAGCGGCGGCAGCAGCAGCGGCCTCGGCGGCGCGGCGGGCGTTCTCTTCGTCTTCGCGTTTCTTCGCTTCGGTCCACTGGTCGTACTGGCGGCGCTGCGCCTCCAGGCCGCCGACCTCACCACGGGCAGCGGCGAGTTCGCGTTCGACGGAGTCCTTGTCGGTCTGCAGTCCGGCGGTCGCTGCGGCCTGCGACCGGTGGGCGTCGACGGCGGCCTGCTGTGCCACGTCGGCGACGCGTTTGGCCTCGTCGGCGGCGGCCTGCTTCTCCTCCGCGAGCTTCAGCGCGGCGCGGGCGGTGGCGTCGAGGTTCGCGGCCGTGCCCTGGTCGCGGGTCACCTGGTCCAGCGCGTTCAGGCCGGACGACGACACCGCTTCGAGCAGCTGGGCGCGGGCCAGCAGGTCCTCGGGCGACTTGGCGCCGAGGAAGGCGGAGAACGACCCGACGGTGCTGCCCTGCGCGTACGAGGCGGAAGCGAACTCGTCCAGCGAACGACGGCTCGCCTCGACAGCACGCGACGCAGCGTCGGCCTGCACTCGCGCACCCGTCGCGTCACGCCGGGCGGCCTCGGCCTCGGAGACGGCGGTCTCCAGGTCGACGCGCGCCTTGTTCGCGAGCTCGCGCTTGTAGGAGACGGCGTCGGTCAGCTCCTGCAACCGCGCCTCGGCCTGGGTCAGCCTGCCGGTCAGCTCGCCGACCCGCGCGGCCTTGGCGTCGGCCTCGGCCCGCGACGCCGAGATCTCCGCGTCGCTCGGGTTCGGCGGAGGCGGCGGCACAGCATGAGCGGCCCCTGTGAGGACGGCCGTCATGAACACCACCACGGCGGAGAGTCGTGTCAACACGGGACATCACCTCCGACCGCATTAGACCAATCAGACCCAATCGGCGCATCTGGAACTCACGCACCGTCAACCACTCGTGTCACAGTGGAACACGAGTGGCGGTCCAATTGGGACAGTCGGGTACGGCGTGTCGTAGGCGAGGCGCCTAGTTGATGAGGCGGTCGCGGCCGGCCCAGTACGGCTCCCTGAGCTTGAACTTCTGGATCTTGCCGGTGGCCGTGCGCGGGATCGAGTCGCGGAACTCGACGGAGGTGGGCGCCTTGTACCCGGCGAGCCGCTCCTTGCAGTGCGCGATCAGCTCGGCCTCGGTCGCCTCACCCGACAGCACGACCAATGCCTTGATCGTTTCACCCCACTTCTCGTGGGGCACACCGATGACCGCGACCTCGGCGACGGCCGGGTGCGAGAACAGGCAGTCCTCGACCTCGATCGACGACACGTTCTCGCCGCCGGTGATGATCACGTCCTTCTTGCGGTCGGAGATCGTCAGGTAGCCCTCGTCGTCGAAGTAGCCGCCGTCGCCGGTGCGGAACCAGCCGTCCTCGATGGCGTCGGAGGTCGCCTCCGGGTTGTCCCAGTAGCCCTCCATGACCACATTGGACCGCGCCAGCACCTCGCCCGTGCCGGAGATCCGCAGCCGGGTGCCCAACGCCGGCGCGCCCGCACGTGACTGCAGGCGGGCCTTCTCCTCGCCCGCGGCGTGACCCGGCTGGGCCCGGTTGAAGGTGAGCAGCGGCGCCGTCTCGGTCAGGCCGTAGATCTGCAGGAACTCCCAGCCGAGCTCCTCGGTGACGCGCTGGATGGTGCGCGACGGCGGCGGCGCGCCCGCACACACGATCCGCACCTTGTCACGACCGGGGATCTCACCGTCCCAGTCAGCCGCCGCGTCGAGCACCGCGTTCCACACGGCAGGTGCGCCGCACATCAGCGTGACGCCGTGGTCGCGCACACGGCGCAGAATCTCGGGACCGTCGACCTTGCGCAGCACCACCTGCGGCACGCCGAGACCGGCCAGACCGAACGGCATTCCCCAGCCGTTGCAGTGGAACATCGGCAGGACGTGCATGTACACGTCGCCCTCCCACGCACGGGTGTGCATGGCGAACGTGACCGCGTTCAGCCAGATGTTGCGGTGCGTGAGCTGCACGCCCTTGGGCCGTGCGGTGGTGCCGGAGGTGTAGTTGATGGTCGCGGTCGCGTCCTCCGAGGGAGCACTCCACGGCCGTGGCTCGGTGTCGAAGCGCAGCAGCGACTCCGACTCCTCGCCGAAGGTGAACCGGTGCCGCGCCGTCACGTCGTCCAGCGACAGCTCGGGGTCGACGAACAACGCCGAGGCGCCGCTGTGCTCGACGATGTACTTGACCTCGTCGGGGCGCAGGCGGAAGTTCACCGGCACGCAGACCCGGCCGCTGCCGGGCACCGCGTGCAGCAGTTCCAGCAGCCGCGCCGAGTTGTGGCTCACGACGGCGATGCGTTCGCCCTCGCCGATGCCGAGTGCGTCGAGCCCGGCCTGCCACGCGCGCACACGGGTCGCCATCTCCGCATACGTCGTCGTCCCTACCGGTTTGGCCGGCTGGTCGGGTTCGTCGATGGTCGCGGTCGTCGCCCCGAACGCGAACGACGCACGGTCGAGGAAATCCGTGGTGATCAGCGGTACGCGCATGAACCGACCCTACGACCAGGTGCTCGGATCTCCCCAGGACGAAAATCGCCCTCCCCCGGATGGAGGAACCGAACTGAGATCGGGAAGTACCTCACCGACGGGTTCGTGCAGTACAGCGGCCGCGAGAGAGTCGTACGGCGTCGGCTCGGCGTTGCAGATGACGACCTTCGCGCCCACGCGTGCCGCCAGCGCCACGAGACCGGCGGCGGGCTGCACCGACAGCGACGTGCCCGCGACGAGGAAGAGGTCGCAGTCGAGCGCGGCCAGCCTGGCGCGGCGCAGCACCTCGCCGTCGAGCTCCTGTCCGAACGAGATCGTCGCCGACTTGAGGATGCCGCCGCAGCGCAGACAGGACGGCTCGGCCTCGCCCTCGGCCACCCGCTTCAGCGCGTCCCGCATCGGGCCCGTGGCGCCACATCCGAGGCACACCGTCGCGTGCAACGTGCCGTGCAGCTCCAGCACACGATGCGGATCGGACCCGGCTTTCTGGTGCAGGCCGTCGATGTTCTGCGTGAGGAGCGTGTTGAGCCGCCCGGACCGTTCCAGCTCCACCAACGCCTTGTGCGCCGCGTTCGGCTTGGCCGTCCACACGGGATGGTCGAGCCGGGAGCGCCAGGCCTGCCTGCGCACCTCGGGATCGGAGACGTACGCCTCGAAGGAGGCGGCACGGCCCGCGTCGGCGTCGCGCGTCCACAGTCCGTCGGGGCCGCGAAAGTCCGGGATGCCCGAATCGGTGGAGACTCCAGCGCCGGTCAGCACCGTGATCCGGTGCGCGGACGCGATCAGCGCCCGAGCCGCTGCGCACGCGTCGGAGGCCATCCGTTCAAACTAGTCCTGTGCGCAGCGCAGTGGGAGCCGCTATCGCGGCAGTGGGCCTGATCACTTCTATCACCGGAACGTTCTTTCCGTGGCTGAAGTCCGGATCGACCACGAGGGACAGTTACCAGGTGCTCTCGCTCCGTGATCTGGCCGGGTTGGACGGGGTGGCGGGCAGTGTCGTGACGTCCGTGTGGGTGGGTCTGACCCCCTTGGCGGTGCTCGCGGTTGGTCTCTATGTGGTCCGTTTTCGTCGGTTTGCCGCGTGCACGGCGCTTCTCTTTGGCACGATCGGTGGAACCGTGGCCCTGGTTGCCACGGTCCAAGGGGATAGCAAGGGTGCGTTGGTCGGGATCAGCATCGCCGGACCAGCCGTCACCCTCGCCGGTGCCGTACTGACGATCGTGGGGGCGATCACGGTGCTCACCTCATTCAGGCGCAGCGCAGTGAGAACTCCAGGAGGGAATCCGTGAGCTACCCAGGTGGCGGCGGTCAGTGGCAGCCGCAGAACGACCCGTACGGGCAGCAGCCATCGCAGGGTGGCGGCTACCCCCAGCAGGGCCAGCAGCAGGGTGGCTACCCGCAGCAGGGTCAGCAGCCGGGTGGCTACCCCCAGCAGGGCTACCCGCAGCAGGGTCAGCCCCAGCCCGGCGGTTACCCGCAGGGGCACCCCCAGACCGGCCCGCAGGGTTTCCCCCAGCAGGGCTACCCGCAGACGGGTCCGCAGGGCTTCCCGCAGCAGGGTTTCCCGCAGCAGCCCTACGGCTACGCCCCCGCGGGCGGTGAGCCGCCGAAGAAGAAGCGCACCGGCCTGGTGATCACGGCCGTCGTCGCGGTGCTTCTCCTCGTGGGCGGCGCTGTCACGTTCTTCGCGCTCAAGAAGTCCGACCCGGCGGCGAACGCGGGCCAGGACACGCCAGCCGTGGCGGCGACGAACCTGATCCAGCAGCTCGGCAGCGGTGACGTCGTCGGCATCATGGCCTCGCTGGCGCCCGCCGAGGCGGCGCTGTCGAAGGACTACATGGACTCGATGACGAAGGAGATGAAGCGTCTCGAGATCCTGAAGCCCGACGCCGACCCGAACAAGATGTCGGGCGTCGAGTTCAAGAGCGAGAACATCAAGTTCGACGAGTCCAAGGCCGAGAAGATCAACGACCACCTCACCATCAACAAGCTGGTCGAGGGCAAGATCACGGTCACCTCGGACGTCTCGAAGATCCCGCTGACCGACAAGCTGATGGACGCCATCGGCGACAAGGTGAGCCTGACCAAGTCCGAGACGAAGACCTGGGACATCACCGCCGAGGTGCAGAAGCGCGGCACGCCGATCGGCATCGCGACCATCAAGGTCGGCGACAAGTGGTACCCGAGCGCCTTCTACACGATCGCCAACGTCGGTCTGGAGGAGGAGAAGCTCAAGTGGCCGCAGCAGGGCTTCGCGCCGCAGGGTGCGGGCTCCGCCGAGGACGCCGCGAAGCAGCTGGTCAACGCCGCGCTGGACGGCGACCTGAAGAAGGTCATCTCGCTGCTTCCGCCGGACGAGGCCGGTGTGCTGCAGGATCTCGGCCCGTTGCTGCTGGAGCAGGCGGGCACGATGAAGCCGACCGGCGCCAAGCTGAACACGCTGGAGACCGACGTCAAGGACGTGACCGGCGGCAAGCAGGTCACGGTCAAGAAGCTGTCGGTGACCGCGGAGGGCGAGACCTTCACCATCGCCCGCGAGGGTGACTGCTACGCGGCCGAGGTCCCCGGTCAGGGCTCGCAGAAGTTCTGCGCCGACGAGATCACGCAGCTCATGCAGCAGCAGGGTGGCGGCAAGGTCCCCGCTCCGGTCGTCGAGGTCATCAGCCGGGTGGCCGCGTCGGTCATGAAGACCGGTGTCGGCGTCGTCTCGACCGAGGTCGACGGCAAGTGGTACGTGAGCCCGGTGCGCTCGTACTACGAGCTGGCGCTGACGGTGTTCCGCGGCTTCGAGCCGAAGGACGTCGACGCGCTGATCGCGCTCCTCAAGAAGTAAGCACTGCTTTTCGGCGGCACTGCTTTTCGGCGGCCCTGTCACCCGCGGCAGCGTGGTGACAGGGCCGTGGCAGTTCGTGGGCCGAGTGTCGGTCCCATGGAAACTCAGGTTCTGATCATCGGGGCCGGCCCGACCGGCCTCACCCTGGCACTCGACCTCGCCCGCCGCGGCGTGCCGTACCGCATCGTCGACGCCTCCCCCGCGCCGTTCGCCGGCTCGCGGGGCAAGGGCCTGCAGCCGCGCAGCATGGAGGTCTTCCACGACCTCGGCGTCATCGAGCCCGTGCTCGCCTCCGGCCGTTTCCACGTCCGCATGCGCGCCTACAACGGCCGCGAGGTCGTGCGCGACTGGGACATGCACGAGGGCCGCCACCCCACGGCCGACCGCCCCTACGCGAGCACGATGATCATCCCGCAGTTCCGGGTCGAACAGATCCTGCGGGACGCGCTGCCTTCCCCGGTCGAGTACGGCAAGCCGCTGACGACGTTCACGCAGGATTTCTCGGGAGTCACCGCGGTGGTCGGCGGCGAGACCGTGCGGGCCTCCTACCTGGTCGGCTGCGACGGCGGGAAGTCGTTCGTGCGCAAGCGACTCGGCGTTCCGTTCCTCGGCGAGACCTTGGAGAGCCACCGGATGCTCGTCGGCGACCTCCGGGTCTCCGGCCTCGACCGCGAGTACTGGCACGGCTGGGGCGGCGAGGGCTTCTGGCTCGGCCTGTGCCCGTTGCCCGGCACGGACCTCTACCAGTTCCAGTCCTCCGACTCCGGCGAGCCGTCGTTGGAGCTCTACCGGCAGATCGTCCGCGACCGCACCGGCCTCGACGATGTCGTGGTGCACAACGCGACGTGGATGTCGTTGTACCGCACCAACATCCGCATGGTCGACCGCTTCCGCGACGGCCGCGTGTTCCTCGCGGGCGACGCCGCGCACGTGCACTCCCCCGCCGGCGCGCAGGGCATGAACACCGGCATCCAGGACGCCTACAACCTGGGCTGGAAGCTCGCGATGGAGACCCAGCTCGACACCTACGAGTCCGAACGCAAGCCGGTCGCGGAATGGCTGCTCGGCCTGACCACCGAGATCCACATGTCCGGCAAGCCGTTCGAGCAGCGCGACGACGAGACGCTCCAGCTCTCGCTGTCGTACCGGACCGCCGACGGCCCCGGTCTGCGGGCCGGTGACCGGATGCCCGACGGGGTCACCGCGGAGGGCCGGATCCTCGACCTGTTGCGCGGCCCGGACTTCGTTACTTTGGATCTTCCTGACGGCCCTGTCCTGGTGCGGCCGGACGGGTACGTGGCGGCGGTCGGGCGGGCCGCGATCGACGCCTACTTCGGCTTGGCGCCCGTTACGCAGCTGCACCACCGCCGCGTCGCCATCCGGTCCGCCGCCTAGCTTCCGGTTGGTACGAAGGGCGCATTTGTACACGTGAGGTGGACAAAAGCGCCCTTCGTCGCCAGTCGAGTGCGGTTCAGCCGTTGGCGGCCTGGGCTCGCAGCTCGACCACGGCCGGGTCGCTGCTGGGCCCGCCGCGCAACTTCTCCGCCTCGTCCAGGGCGGCCGTCGCACCGCGTGCGTCGCCCTGGACGAGCAGCCAGTCCGCGTACCACTCCAGCACTGACGCCCGCGCGGGTCCGTCCGCGCTCTTCGCCACGGTGCTCAGCGCGTCGGCGTGCTCCCGGCCCGCCTCCTCCAGGTGCCCCAGCCTGGTCAGTGCCAGCCCGAGTCCGGCGTGGACGGTCGCACGGAACTGGTGGGCCGCCGAGTCGGCCGTGGCGTCCAGCGCCCGCCGGTAGAGCGCGACGGCCTCCTCGAAGTCACCGCTCCAGTACGCCACCTCGCCGTGGGCCTGCGCGAGCCGCCCGCGTTCCAGGTCGTACCCCGCGGGGTGCACCGACTCCAGGTCACGGCGGGCCCCGGCGAAGTCTCCGATCCGCGTCCGCAGCCGCGCCGTCTGCACCAGCACCGACATCGGGACCAGCACGTCCTCCGGATCGCCCAGCTCGGCCGCCACCGCCCGCGCCTCGGACACCGCCTCGAACCCCTCCGCGAACGCACCCCGGTTGATCAGCGCCATGACCAGGCACGACAACCCGAAGACGACCGCCCACCTATCCCCCACCGCCCGGAACCGGTCGAGCGCCTGCCGGTACTCGGCCTCCGCCTTGGGCGCGTCACCGATGCTGAACTCGCCGGCCACCACCCCGCGCACCAACGCCGCGAACGCCCGCATCCACTCGTCGTCCGACCGTTCCAGCCGTTCTGCCAACGCCGCAAGACGACCGCCCAGCTCAGCCTCGCCCCATACCTGACCGCTGGTCAGCATGAGCGCGCACAACGCCGTCGGCACGTCCTCCTCCCACAACCGCTCCGCCGCGGCCATGGCCTCCGGCGTGCCCAGCGTCGCCAGCACCGACGACAGCGGATCGTCCGGCAGCAGCGGCGCCCAGCGGCGGATCTCCTCGAACCGCTTCGTCATCACCAGCCAATGCCAGATGCGCGCGGCCATCATCCGGCGCGCCAACGTCACGTCGTGCCTGACCGCCCACGCCTGCGCGGCGTCGAGGTTGGCCCGTTCCGCCTCGAACACCTCAAGCGCTTCCAGCTGAGCGGGCCCACGCAACAACGGCTCGTTCCGCTCGGCCAACGCCACGTAGTAGGCCGCATGCGCCGCCGAGTCGGCCACCCCGTGTTCGAGCGCGTATTCACGAACGGTCTCCAGCAACCGGTACCGCTCCCCCGCCCGCACCACCAGCGACTTCTCCACCAACGCCGCCAGCAGGTCCTCCGTCGCCCAGAGATCCTGATCTTGTCGGGGGTCCTGAGTACGTTGAAACGCAGGGGTTCCCAGCTCGGGGGTACCCCTGCGCGAGCCTGCACCCGCACCGAAACCCTCGTCGAAACTCGCACCGAAACCCGGCACATCGACGCCGCCGAGCAGCCCCGACCCGCACACCTCATGCACCGCCACACCCGTAGCCCCACCCACGAACACCGCCAGCCGCGCCAGCAACACCCGTTCCGGCTCCGACAGCAGTTCCCAGCTCCAGTCGATCACCGCCCGCAACGTCCGATGCCGCAACGGCCCGGTCCGCGCACCCCGGTCGAGCAACCGCAACCGGCTGTCCACCCGCGACTCGAGCTGCGCCGCCGACAACGACCGGGCCCGCGCCGCCGCCAGCTCGACAGCGAGCGGAATCCCGTCCAACGCCGAGCAAACCCGCCGCACAACCTCGACATCAACAGACGACCCGACCCGCGCCACAAACAGCCGCACCGCCTCCGCGACGTCCAGCGGCGCCACCGAAAGAACGACCTCGCCCGGAATCCCCAGCGGCTCCCGTGAGGTGGCCAGCACGGTCACATCGCGCGCCTCCGCCAGCAGCCGCACACACAGCGAAGCCGCCGCGTCGATCACGTGCTCACAGTTGTCCAGCACCACCAGAGACGACCCGACCCGCGAGAACACCGGCGTCGCCAGCGGGTTCGGGCCGAGAGCGGCGTCCAACGCGCCCAGCGGCTCCGCCGACGAGTCCAGCTCCACGAACCATGCCTCCGGAACGGAAGCGGCATACGTCAGCGCCAGCCGGGTCTTGCCCACCCCGCCGAACCCGGTCAGCGTCACCAACCGGTTGTCCCGCAACAACGATGCCAGCAGAGCCAGCTCGTCCTCGCGCCCGACGAACGACCCGACCGGCGCGGGCAGGTTGCCCCGGGCAGACCGTTCCCGCAGCACCGTCAGATGCGCGGCGGCCAACGCCTCACCGGGGTCCACGCCCAACTCGGACACCAGAGCAGAACGAACCCGTGCGAAAACCGCCAACGCATCCGACCGGCGCCCGGCCGCGTGCAGCGCGAGCATCAGCCGAGCCTGCACGTCCTCCCGCAACGGATGCGCGGCCGCCAACGCCTCCAACCCCGCCAGATCCGACCGCATCAACGCCAGCCGCACAGCTTCGTCGACTGCGAACGGCGCATCCTCGAACGCCGCCCCGCGCCACAACGCCGGATCCCGCGTCTCCTCGAACGACGACACGTCCACGGGCACGTCGAGCCGATAGCCCAACGCATGCGAGGACACCGCCGAAGCCCCGACGACCCGCCGCAACCGCGACACCAGCGACTGCAACGCCGCCGGGCCGTCGACAGGCGGCTCGTCCGGCCAGAGGTCGCAGATCAGCCGTTCGGAAGCCACCACCCGCCCCGGCTCCATCGCGAGCCGGATCAGCAGCCACCGCAACCGCTTCCCGCGCACCTCGACCGGCACCCCGTCATCGCCGAGAACCGAGCGGCCCCAGGACCAGCACCCTCATCCGGCCCGCCGCACGCCGAGCACCGACCGCACCCGACACCAGCACGACGCCGACGATCCCGGCGCTCAGCACCGCCAGGACGATCTGGTTGTCCCCCAGGCGTCCAGCACCCAACCGAACGGAGTGTGCCGGCCGAGCGGGTACGTCATCACCACCACCGTGAACACCGCGAGCACGGTCCGCCCGATGGAGTCGAACACCGGCCGCGCGAACGACAGCCCGACACCGATTCCCGAGCAACACGACACGAGTATGCGCGGCGAGCCCCGCCAAAGCACCTGGACGAACGTGTAGGGTGCGGGCTCGCGACCACCGGCCACGCCGTCGCCACCACCGCGAACGCCAGCCCGAACAGCACGGCCGTCACCGCGACCGCGGCCAGCACCCTGGACCAGCCACCCGCCGACACGACGGTGATCTCCCGCCGCACCGCGTCCTCGGACGTCGCGATCACCACGGCCAGCCACGCGCCGATCGGATAGATCAACGCCGACGACCCGGAGAACGCCGCCAGCTGCGGACCCGGGGTCATAGGCGAACAACATCCCCAGGCACCCGAGGAACACCAGCAGCGGCGCCAGAAACCGTTGCCCCCGAAGGACATCAGCCGCGAGGTACCGCACCAGGGAGATCACCGCACGCTCCGCACCGAACACCCGAGCCGCAACGCCTCTGCCAGCACCTGATCACTGCGATCCGGCGCCACCACCACCCGAGCCGACGAGCCGCGCGACGGACGGATCGCACGCCCTCCAACGACTCCAGCGCGTCCAGCCCCACCACCCGGCTGAGCTCGATCGTCACATGGCCGCCCGCGAGATCCACCCGAGTCGCCGCCGGCCAGATGTCCCTCGTGGTCGGAATCACCGCCGTCCGTCCCTGCAACAACTCCCCCAGTTCCGCCGCGGCCGCCGGGTCGAGGCCGGTCCACGGTTCGTCGAGCACCAGCACGTCGGTGGCCAGGAACGCCTGCGCCAGCGCGACCTTCTGCGCGTTGCCCTTGGACAGCTCCGGCCATCGGCGCCGTCAACGAGCCGACGAACCCGAGCCGCTCCAGCACGTCGTTCGCCGCGGCAGCCGAATCCGCCCCATGTGCGCCAAGTAGGACGAAGCGGACATCTTGCACGTCCGACGGAAACCGCTCCGGCACGTAACCGACCGAAGCGGGCCGCACGACCCGCCCCGAGGTCGGCCGCAGCACCCCCGCCGCGATCTTGAGGAGCGTGGACTTGCCGGTGCCGTTCGCGCCGGTCAGCACGACCAGGCCGGAGACCTCCAAGGTGAGGTCGCGCAGCACCCATGGTCCGCGCCCGTAGCGCTTGGACACCCCGTCGAGTAGCACGAATCCAAACTACCTACCCCTTGGTGCCGCCCGCCGCGACTCCGGCCACCACGAGGCGTTGCGACACGAGGAAGACGATCAGCGGCGGAATCATCGCCACCGTCGCGAACGCCATCGCACCGGCCCAGTCAGACGTCGTCGCCCCGAAGAAGCCCCACAACCCGGTGGTCACCGGCCGCATCGAGTCGTCGGTCGCGAGCGTCAGCGCGAACACCAGATCGCCCCAGCCCCACAGGAACGCGAGCACGGCCACGGTCGCCACGCCCGGCAGCACCAACGGCAGGACCACCCGCCAGAACACCCCGAACGCCGAGCAGCCGTCGATCACCGCCGCCTCGCCGAACTCGCGCGGCACCGCGGCGAAAGCCGGTCGCAGCAACACGATCGCGTAAGGCAGCGCCAGGGTCGTGTCGGCCAGGATCAGCCCGAGATAGGAGTCGGTGAGGCCCAGCCGGGAGAACACGACGAACAACGGCGTGGCCAGCATGATCGCCGGGAACATCAGGCTCGACAACATCAGCAGCATCAACAACGGCTTGCCCCGCAACGGCAACCGCGCCAGCGCATAGGCCGCGGGCACCGCCAGCAGGAGCGTCGACACGCACGTACCGGAAGCGACGACGAAGCTGTTCAGCACGTACCGGAAGACCTGCGAGTCACCGAGAATCCGCTCCGACCAGGCCTCGGACGTCGGATAGGTGACCATCACGCCGACCGGCAGCAGGTACAGCGCGACGAGCAGGAAACCGACGACGGACCTCACCGCGCCTCCCGTCGTTGCGCCCACAGATACAGCAGCGACAGCACGAACAGCGCCGCGAAGACGACGTTGAGGATCGCCGCCCCCTTGCCGAACAGGAAGCTGGAGAACACCAGCCGGTAGGCCAGGGTCGGCAGGATCTCGGAGGCGTTCGCCGGCCCGCCCTGCGTCGCGATCCACACCAGGTCGAACGACTTCAGCGTGAAGATCGCCGACAGCACCGCCGTCGCCAGCAGGGTCGGCCGCAGCAGCGGCCACGTGACCGCGCGAAAACGCTGGAAAGCCGAAGCGCCGTCGATCATCGCGGCCTCGTGCAGCACCCGCGGCACCGCCATCAGTCCGGCCAGCAGCGACACCATCACGAACGGCACGCCGAGCCAGCACTGGATGCCGATCAACGCGGGCAGGACCAGGTCGGGGTCGACGAGCCACTCGGGTTCGGCGAGCAGCCACCGGAAGAGCTCGGCGGAGACCACGACCGGAATCGCGTAGGCGACCATGAACAACGAGCGGAAGACCCGTGCTCCCGGGAAGGCCTGCGCGTAGAACAACGCCAGCGCGAAACCCAGCGCAAGCTGCACAAGGACAGACACACCCGCGAAGGCCGCCGAGTGCCACGCCGCCTTCACGAACAGCTCGTCCGTGAAGGCGGCGCGGTAGTTCTCGAAACCCACCCAGTCCGAACCGGACAACATGGTGGCCGCGGTGACGTTCTGGAACGACATCACGACGTTCAGCACGACCGGGTACACCAGCAGCGCCCCGAGAAAGAGCACCGCCGGTAGTACGAACAGATACCCGGCGCGCCTGTGCATCAGCTCGTCGGCAACAGCGGCCTGATCTTCGCCGCCGCCTCGGTCGCCGCGGCCTGCGGCTTCTTCTCGCCCTTCACGACCTGGTGGGTCATCGTCCACACGGCCTCGGACACCTTCGCGTACTTCGGGCCGTAGTTGCTGCGCGACCGCGTGGACAGCATCTCGCTGATGTACGCGCCGACACCGGGACCCCACTTCCACACGGGGTCGTTGAGCGTGTCGTTGCGGTTCGGGATGGCGCCGAGACCGCCGCCGAGCTCCTTGGCGCTGTTGCGGGACTCCGCGAGCCACTGCAGCACGTCCCACGCCACGTCGGAGTCGGGACTGCGGCTGCCGATCACCCACGCCTCACCGCCGAGCGGCGAGAACGTGCCCTTCTCGCCGGCGGGCAGCGGGACGGTGCCCCACTGGAACGCCGACTTGGCGACCGAGGGCAGCACCCACGGACCGTTGATCATCATGGCGCATTTGCCCTGCTCGAACGCCTCCTGCGCGTCCGAGTGGCTCCAGTTCAGCGCTTCCTTGGGGACGCTCTGGTCCTTGTTGAAGAGCGTGTCGACCAGCCCGAGCGCGTCGACGCCGGGCTTCTCGGCGATCGTCGAGACGTCGCCGCCCGCCTGCCACAGCAGCGGCAGGAAGTTGAACGTCAGCGTCTCGTTCGCCGAAGCCCCGAAGCACAGCCCGTGTCTGCCGTCCTTCGTCAGCGCCTTCGCGCTCTTGCGCAGGTCGTCCCAGGTCGCGGGCGGGTTCGCGATCTCGGCCTGGGCGAACAGGTCCTTGTTGTAGATCAACGCCGTCGTGTTGCTGCGCAACGGGACGCCGTAGAGATCGTCCTGGTGGCTCACGCTGTCCAGCACGGGCTCGAGGAACTGGTTCCCCTTGTCCCAGCTCTTGAACTGCGGCGTGAGGTTCGCGATCGCGTTCTGGCTGGCGAGCAGACGGCACGTCCGAGGTGTCCACGACGGCGATGTCGGGGAACGTGCCGTTCGCCTCGGCCTCGACGATCTTCTTGTGGAACGCCCCGAACTCGACCGCCGTCCGCTTGATCTGCACGTGCGGATGTTCCTGCTGGTAGCGCGCGATCAGCGTGTCCACGGCCTGGTTCGACACCGGCGAGTACCCGAAGTAGTCCCACCACGTGATGGTTCTGTTCGAGGGACTCTCACTTTCCGCCGTTCCACTCGCGCACGACGCCATCAGCGTCAGGGCAAGTGCTGTCAACGCAAACCGCAAAAGCTTTCTTGATTCGCTTTGCATACCTGTCCAAGTGATTTAGGCAAGCGCTTTCTACACACGGCTCTGGATTCCTACCGGCGTGGAACGAACCTGTCAAGGTTTCAACCCAAACGGAGCAACTACCTCCCCAACAGCGGTTGGATTCTCGTTTTCGCGTCGGCGGCGGCTTCTTGAGGATTCTTCACACCCGTCAGAACCTGTTGCGCCATGGTCCAGACGGCTTCGGAGAGCTGCGGGTACTGCGGCCCGTACACACTGCGCGGGCGGGCGCTCGCCATTTGCCCGGCGAACGCGGCGACGGCCGGATCCCATTGCCAGGCCTCGTCGTTCAGCGTGTCCGTGCGGTTGGGCACCGACCCGAGGCCGCCACCGATCTCCCTGGCGTTGTCCTTGTTCTCGGCCAGCCAGGTCAGCACGTCCCACGCGGCGTCGAGGTTCTTCGTCCTGGCCCCGACGACCCACACCTCGCCGCCCAACGGCGACGCGGCGCCCGCGGATCCCTTCGGCAGTGCCGCGGCACCCCAGTCCAGCCCGGCCTTCTTGAGTCCGGGGATGACCCACGGCCCGTTGATCATCATCGCGCACCTGCCCTCCTCGAACGCTTTCTGCGCGTCCGAGTGACCCCACTGCAGCACCTGTTTCGGCACGCTCTTGTCCTCGTTGACCAGCGAGTTCACCAGGCCGAGCGCGTCGACGGTCGCGGTGTCGCCAACGCTTGCGAGGTCACCGCCCGCCTGCCAGACGAACGGCAGGAAGTTGAACGTGAGCTGCTCGTTCGCCGCCGCGGCGAAGCACAACCCGGAGTGCCCCTCGCCGGTGTGCTGCTTCGCGACGGCCCGCAGGTCGGCCCACGTCGCGGGCGGCGCGCCGGTGAAGATCGCCTTGTTGTAGAGCAGCGCGGTGGTGTTGCTGCGCAGCGGAACCCCGAAGTACTTCCCGTCGTGCTTGACGCTCTCGCGGACCCGTTCGAGGAACTGTCCGCCGAGGCTCCACCCGTCGAACTTGGCCGTGACGTCGCTGATCGCGCGCTGCCCGGCGAGCAGCGGCACGTCCGGGGAGTCGATCGCCGCGATGTCGGGGAACGTCCCGGACGCGGCGGCCTGCACGATCTTCGCGTGGAAGTCCGCGAACCCGATCGATGTCCGTTTGATCTGAATGTTCGGATGCGTCTTCTCATAGCGTTCGATCAGCGTCTTGACCGCCTGGTCCGAGGCAGGCGAATATCCGAAGTAGTCCCACCAGGTCAAGGTCGTCCTATCACTGGACGATGTGGCGCCACCGCAGGCGGAAACAAAAAGAACGACACTCAGGAGGACTGCTCGCATTCCGCTCATGCAGAAAGTTCCATTCCACAGGCAAGCGCTTACCGGCAAGGTCGGTGAGGTCCTACTCCTGCCTTGACAGGCTGTCAAGATCGGAAGTCGCAATGCGCATGTCCAATGGCCGCCATTACATCGGCGGTGATTTCGTGGTATCCGCCCGCGAGGCCGATGTGCACGAAAAGGCAACCGGCGCGAAGATCGGCGCCTACGCACTCGGCACGTCCGAGGACGTCCGTCTCGCCGTTGCGAGCGCTCTCACCGCCCAGCCCTCGTGGGCCGCCCGCCTGCCCGCCGAACGCGCGGCCGTCCTGCGCCGCATGGCCGTTCTGCTGGAGTCCCGTGTGGACGAGTTCGTGACGACGCTCGTCCGCGAAACCGGTGGCGTCAACGGAAAAGCGCGCGGCGAGGTCGCCGCCGCCATCTCACGCCTCACCATCTGCGCCTCGCTCGGCGCACTGTCCCGAGGGGACATCCACCCCTCGCCGAAACCCGGCAAACTGACGCTGCTCGAACGGGTCCCGCTCGGCGTCGTCGGCGTGATCACCCCGTGGAACTTCCCGCTGCTGCTGGCGATGCGCGCCGTCGCCCCCGCACTGGCCGTCGGCAACACCGTGGTGCTCAAGCCCGCCGAGCTGACGCCGATCGCGGGCGGCCAGCTGCTCGCCGAGATCGCCGCCGAAGCGGGCATCCCGCCCGGCGTCTTCAACGTCGTCACCGGACTCGGGCCCGACGCGGGCAGGCCACTCGCCGAACACCCCGACGTCGCCCTGATCCACTTCACCGGCTCGAACGAGGTCGGCCGCCTGATGGCCTCGATCGCCGGACTCCGCCGCACCTCGCTGGAACTGGGCGGCGACAACGCTTTCGTGGTGCTGGACGACGCCGACGTGGAGAAGGCGGCGACCTGTGGCGCCTTCTCGTCGTTCGACTTCCAGGGCCAGACCTGCATCACCTCGTCACGCCACCTCGTCGACCGCTCCCTGCACGACGCCTACGTGGCGGCCCTGGTCCGACGGGCGCACCAGATCGTGGTCGGAAATCCGGCCGAACCCGGCGTGGACCTCGGCCCGTTGATCAGCGCCGAGCAACGCGACCGCGTGCACTCGCTGGTGACCCGCTCGGTCGACATGGGCGCGGAGGTGGCGATCGGCGGCAAGTTCGACGGCCTGTTCTACGAACCCACGGTCGTCGTGGGCGTGACACCGGAGATGCCGCTGTTCACCGAGGAGGTGTTCGGGCCGGTCGCACCCGTGACCGCGATCGGCGACGAGGCCGAAGCTCTGGCGTTGACGAACTCGTGCCAGGCGCTCGTCAACGCCGTGCACACCAGGGACGTCATGCGTGGCCTGGCGTTCGCGCAACGGGTGCACAGCAAGAACGTGCACGTGAACGACGCGGGCGGCCGTCCGACCGATGCCGACGACGTGGACCTCGACGAGTTCACCCAGCGTCGGTGGATCGGCGTGCAGACCGCCGACCTGCCGTACCCGGAATGGGCACGATGACCACCCCGACCCGGTCAAAAATTTCGGGCGATGCTCACGCCCCTCCCACCCAGGGGGCACCAACCAGCCACACTGTCGCCGACCCTACCGACGAAAACGCCCTGTCAACCCACCGCTGGGCGATCTGTGGACAACTCGCCGAGCCCGTTGACCACTCCGGCGCGTCCCCGCACACACGCCGACACGGTGAGCGCGGGCCGCATGGAACGCACGCCGACATGGCGGTCGGGTCCGCTGCGGTGCGGATCCCCCGGACCGGCGCCGACACTTCAGGCAGCAACGCCGTCGCCGTCCACCCGGCGGCGGATCTGCTTCCACCACCCGAGGTCCCTCTCCGTCACCGCACGCGTCTGCGCGAGTCCGCCGGGCGCTCGACGGCGACGGCGATCCGGCCGCCGCTTCGAAGTCCGCTTTGGTGATCACGCCGCTGCCGTCGGCGTCAAGAGCGTCGAAAACCCGGCGATGTCCTGCCCCAGGAGTTCGCTGAGCACACACTCGAACGAGCGGCCGACGACCGCCCCGAAGTGCCTGCGCCGGAGTGCTTCGCAAACACGCCCGGTGACTTAGGGCAACCTTGCTTGAACCGGCTTACAGGACAAGCGTACTGTTTGGGGTCGAGGGGCAGTGGTCGACCCTGTGCGGAAGACTCTCCCTGTACCCCGAACTGACCACCGCGCTGTCACCAGTATGGAGTTGCACGTGACTGCACCAGCTAGCAAGGACAGCTTCGGCGCCCGCGGCACGCTCAACGTCGGCGACGCCTCATACGAGGTGTTCCGACTGAGCGCCGTGGAAGGCGCGGAGCGTCTCCCGTTCAGCCTGAAGATCCTGCTGGAGAACCTGCTGCGGACCGAGGACGGCGCGAACATCACCGCCGACCACGTGCGCGCGCTCGCCAACTGGGACCCCGCCGCCGAGCCGAGCACCGAGATCCAGTTCACGCCCGCCCGCGTCGTGATGCAGGACTTCACCGGTGTTCCGTGCGTCGTCGACCTCGCCACCATGCGTGAGGCGGTGACCCAGCTCGGCGGCGACGCCGAGAAGGTCAACCCGCTCGCGCCCGCCGAGCTCGTCATCGACCACTCGGTCATCGCCGACATCTTCGGCCGCCCGGACGCGTTCGAGCTGAACGTCGACCTGGAGTACGAGCGCAACCGTGAGCGCTACCAGTTCCTGCGCTGGGGCCAGACGGCGTTCGACGAGTTCAAGGTCGTCCCGCCGGGCACCGGCATCGTGCACCAGGTCAACATCGAGCGCCTCGCCAGCGTCGTCATGGTCCGCAAGGGCCAGGCGTACCCGGACACCCTGGTTGGCACCGACTCGCACACCACGATGGTCAACGGCCTGGGCGTGCTGGGCTGGGGCGTCGGCGGCATCGAGGCCGAGGCCGCGATGCTCGGCCAGCCGGTCTCCATGCTGATCCCGCGCGTCGTGGGCTTCAAGCTCTTCGGTGAGCTGCCCGCCGGCGCCACCGCGACCGACCTCGTGCTCACGATCACCGAGATGCTGCGCAAGCAGGGCGTCGTCGGCAAGTTCGTCGAGTTCTACGGTGAGGGCGTCGGCGCCGTGCCGCTGGCGAACCGCGCCACGATCGGCAACATGTCGCCGGAGTTCGGCTCCACGGTCGGCATCTTCCCGATCGACGGCGAGACCATCGACTACCTGCGCCTGACCGGCCGCGTCCGAGGAGCAGATCGCGCTCGTCGAGGCCTACGCCAAGGAACAGGGCCTCTGGCACGACCCGTCCCGCGAGCCGGTGTTCTCCGAGACGCTGGAGCTGGACCTCGCGACGGTCGTCCCGTCGATCGCCGGCCCGAAGCGCCCGCAGGACCGCATCGAGCTGACGAACTCCAAGGAGGCGTTCCGTCAGGCTCTGGGCGCCTACGTCGCGCACACCGAGTCCCCTGAGCTGACCGGCGTGGACGAGGCCGTCGACGAGTCGTTCCCCGCGAGCGACCCGGCCGCCATCCACGAGGGCGGCAACGGCTCGGGCACGCCCGCGGTGTTCCAGTCCGCCGCCGAGGGCGCCACCGGCCGCGTGTCGAACCCGATCAAGGTCTCCATCGACGGCAACGAGTTCGAGCTGGACCACGGCGCCGTCGCGATCGCCGCGATCACGTCGTGCACCAACACCTCGAACCCGTCCGTCATGCTCGGTGCCGCCCTGCTCGCGAAGAAGGCCGTCGAGCGCGGCCTCGAGCGCAAGCCGTGGGTCAAGACGACCCTGGCGCCGGGCTCGAAGGTCGTCATGGACTACTACGAGCGCGCCGGCCTCATGCCGTACCTGGAGAAGCTCGGCTTCCACCTGGTCGGCTACGGCTGCACCACGTGCATCGGCAACTCGGGCCCGCTGCAGGAGGAGATCTCCGCGGGCGTGCAGGAAGGCGACCTCGCCGTCGTCTCGGTGCTGTCGGGCAACCGCAACTTCGAGGGCCGGATCAACCCGGACATCAAGATGAACTACCTCGCGTCGCCGCCGCTCGTGGTCGCGTACGCGCTGGCCGGTTCGATGGACAAGGACATCACCACCGAGCCGCTCGCGTTCGACCCGGACGGCAAGCCGGTGTACCTGTCGGAGATCTGGCCGACGCCGCAGGAGATCGCCGAGGTCATCTCGACCTCGATCTCCCCGGAGGGCTACACCAAGGGCTACACCGACGTGTTCGCCGGTGACCAGCGCTGGCAGTCGCTGCCGACGCCGACCGGCAACACCTTCGAGTGGGACCCGCAGTCCACCTACGTCCGCAAGCCCCCGTACTTCGAGGGCATGGAGATGGAGCCGAAGCCGGTCACCGAGATCTCGGGTGCCCGCGTCCTCGCGCTGCTGGGCGACTCGGTCACCACCGACCACATCTCCCCCGCCAGCTCGATCAAGGCCGACTCGCCCGCGGGCAAGTACCTGACCGAGCACGGCGTGGAGCGCAAGGACTTCAACTCCTACGGCTCCCGCCGCGGCAACCACGAGGTGATGATCCGCGGCACGTTCGCGAACATCCGCCTGCGCAACCTGCTGCTGGACGACGTCCAGGGCGGCTTCACGCGTAACTTCCTGGAAGCCGACGCCCCGCAGACCACCATCTACGACGCGTCGGTCGCCTACGCCGCCGAGGGCATCCCGCTGGTCGTGCTGGCGGGCAAGGAGTACGGCTCCGGCTCGTCCCGCGACTGGGCCGCCAAGGGCACGTCGCTGCTCGGTGTCCGCGCGGTCATCGCCGAGTCGTTCGAGCGCATCCACCGCTCGAACCTGATCGGCATGGGCGTTCTGCCGCTGCAGTTCCCGGCCGGCGAGAACGCCGCGTCGCTGGGCCTCGACGGCACCGAGACGTTCGACTTCACCGGCATCACGAGCTCAACGACGGCGACACCCCGTCGCACGGTGCACGTGACCGCCGCGAAGGCCGACGGCTCGAAGGTCGAGTTCGACGCGGTCGTCCGCATCGACACGCCCGGTGAGGCCGACTACTACCGCAACGGCGGCATCATGCAGTACGTGCTGCGCAAGATGGTCCGCAGCTAGTCAGCTCCACCGCGAAGGCCCGTCCGGACACGTTCCGGGCGGGCCTTCCGCGTTCGCGACTGATCATTTCGCCTTGTTACGCACCAGCCCGATAGTGGTTTGTGCACGAATGACGTACTGGTAACGGTGAACGCCCACCCCGCGATGCCAAGTCACCCTGATCACCGCGGGAGACGTCATGAGCTTGAGCGTGCTCGGCGACCTGAACTGGTTAGCCGTCTTGGTCGCCACGATCGCGTACTTCGCGCTCGGAGCGTTGTGGTACGCGGAATTCGCGTTCGGCAAAGCCTGGCAGCGTGCCGTTGGCTGGGACCTGACCCACCGGAGAACGCGGGCGTCGGCCTCTACGCCGTCCCGTTCGTCACGTGTTTCCTGGCGACGCTGGCGACCGCGATGATCGGTGCCGCGTCCGGCACCGACAACATCATGGAAGGTGTCCTGCTCGGGTTCGTCGTCGGTGTCGGTGTCGCGTTGCCGGTGATGCTCGTGACCGGCATGTACGACACGACGAAGCCCGCCCCGATGACCTACGTGTCCATCGGAACGGGCTATCACATCGTCGGCCTGGTGCTCGCGGGAGCGATCCTGGGCCAGTGGAGCTAGCGCTGAGCTTGTTCTAGTTCTGGGCCGCCTTGTGCAGCTCGCGCAACGCACGAACCGATGTGACGGCGTACTCGCGGTCGACGGCCTGCACGGCCATGATCGAGATGTACTCGTCCTCCGGCAGCTCCAGGCGGGCCCACGCGGCACCGTCCGGGAAGCTCACCGAGTGCACGTCCGACCAGTCGAAGTGGTGGGACATCACGACGTTGCGGATGTCGATGCCTGCGGCGTCCGCGGTACGCGCGGCCGGGTCAGCAGCAGCACGCCGCCCGCGAGCAGGAACCCGAGAACGACCATGGCCACCTGGTCGGACGCCTGGAAGAACACGCCGGTCGGCGTCTCTGCCGAGCAGCAGGCCCACGATCGTGAAGACGATGACGAGCCCGATCGCGCACGCCCACGCCACCCTGCGGATCTTCTTGGGACGCAACACGACGGTCGCGACTTCCGCGGTCATCACTCGAAACCCCGCTCGGTCCACGGCTGACGCAGGCCGCGCAGCACGAGTGCCGTGTCGATCGCGGCGGTGCACGCCTCGAAACCCTTGTCCTCCACCGAGTCCGGCAGGCCGGCCCGGGCCAGCGCCTGTTCCTCGGTGTCGCACGTCAGCACGCCGTTGCCGACCGGGGTCGACTCGTCCAGCGCCACCCGCGTGAGGCCGTCGGTCACCGCGTCGCACACGTACTCGAAGTGCGGGGTGCCGCCGCGGATCACCACGCCCAGCGCGACGACGGCGTCGTGGTGGCGCGCGAGCTCCTGCACCACAACGGGAAGCTCGATCGCACCGGCGACGCGCACGACGGTGTGTCGTCACATCCCGCCTCCGCGGCCGCGACGAGAGCGCGTTCGACGAGCTGGTCGGTGATCTTGGTGTGCCAGCGCGTGGCGGCGATCGCCACGCTCAGGCCCTTGCCGTCGAGCCGAGTCTGCTGGGACGGCCCTCGCCACTCATTCCTGTTCCTCCGTAGCGGAAACAACGGCCTCGTACTGCTCCAGCTGGTGCAGCTCGTGGCCCATCCGGTCACGCTTGGTGCGCAGGTACCGCAGGTTCTCCGGGTTCGGGGAGATCGGCAGCGGCACCCGGTCGAGCACCCGCAGACCGTAGCCAGCCTCGAGTCCCACGCGTTTCGCGGGGTTGTTCGTGAGCAGCCGCATGGACTTGATGCCGAGGTCCACGAGGATCTGCGCGCCCGTGCCGTAGTCGCGCGCGTCGGCGGGCACGCCCAGCGCGAGGTTCGCGTCCACGGTGTCCGCGCCCCTGGTCCTGCAGCTGGTAGGCCTGCAGCTTGTGCATCAGGCCGATGCCGCGGCCCTCGTGACCACGCATGTACAGCACGACGCCACGGCCTTCGCGCCGCAACGGCTTCCATCGCCGCGTCGAGCTGCGGGCCGCAGTCGCACCGCAGCGAGGCGAACACGTCGCCGGTGAGGCACTCGGAGTGCACGCGCACCAGCACGTCCTCGCCGTCGCCGATCTCGCCGTACACCATCGCGACGTGCTCGATGCCGTCCAGCAGGCTGTCGTAGCCGACGGCGGTGAACACGCCGTGCGCGGTCGGGATCCGAGCCTCGGCGACGCGTTCGACCTGGGTCTCGACCCGGCGGCGGTACGCGATCAGGTCCGCGATGGAGATGATCGCGAGGTCGTGGTCCGCGGCGAACACTTCCAGCTCGTCGCGGCGGGCCATGTCGCCCTCATCCTTCTGCGACACGATCTCGCAGAGCACGCCGGCGGGCGACAAACCGGCCATCCGCGCCAGGTCGACCGCGGCCTCGGTATGGCCCGGACGGCGCAGTGTATGTAGCCCGCCGCCTCGATGAACGCGCCGAGGAACTCGAACAGCACGAAGAACGGCAGCCCGAGCATCCCGACGGCGCCGTAGCGCGGGTTGAAGATCATGTGCCGGTGGCGCACCAGCGTGTCGGTGAGGCCGCGGTGCCAGCGGTCGCGCTGGCCGCCGAGCTGGCCGCACGCGCGGCGGGCGCCTCGGTCCAGCACACGGGGTCCGGCACGAATGCGATGTGATACGGGCCGCTTGAGCTCGCGCATGCGCGCCGTGCAGCCGCATGCAGAGCTCGAAGTCCTCGCCGATCGAGTCGCTCGCGAAGCCGCCGACGTCGATCACGGCGTCCTTGCGGAAGATCCCGAACGCGCCCGAGATGATCAGCAGCGAGTTGACCATGCTCCAGCCCGTGCGCGCCGCGGTGAACGCGCGCAGGTACTCGACGGTCTGGAACATCGGCAGCCACTGGCTGCGGCAGCCCGACCTTGGTGCACGTGCGAGGCCGCGCGTGACCTCGCAGCCGGTTGGCGACGCGGATGATCCCGCCCGCCGCGATCGTCCGGTCGGGGCGCTCGATGAACGGCCGCACCACCGTCACCAGCGCCCCTCGGGCTCGAGCAGCGAGTCGGCGTCGACGCAGCAGACCAGCGGGTAGCGCGAGAAGTTGATCGAGGCGTTGAGCGCGTCGGAGCGCCCGCCGTTCTCCTTGTCGAC
>CAVYAD010000019.1:0-166663 GCA_963766275.1 uncultured Actinomycetota bacterium | reverse complement strand
GCCGTGGAAACGCTGCAAATACGGCCCTTTGTGTGCCTGTCGGGGGATTCACCGTCAAGCGACTCGCCGCCGGTGCCGATGAACTCGTACCCCCATGGACGACGGCACCCCACCCGTTGCGGGCTCGGAGCTCGAGCGCCGCTTTCAAAACCTGGTCGACAACATCCCGGGTCTCGTCGTCTACCTCGACGTGGTGCACCCCGACGATCCCACCTGCTCGTTTCCGATCCACATCAGCCTGCAAGTCGAAGCCGCTGCTCGGCTACCCCCGCGAGGCCTGGCTGAACCAGGACGAGCTCTGGCTCGACGTGCTGCATCCGGATGACCGAGAGCGAATGGTCGCGAGCGACATCGAGGCGCGGAGCAATCTCACGCCCGTCTTCGCCGAGTACCGAGTGATCGCCCAAGACGGCCGGGTTGTGTGGGTGAGCGGAGAGGCGAACGTGGTGACGGACGAGATCACCGGCACGATGTACTGGCAGGGCGTGATGGTCGATATCACCGACCGCAAGCTCGTCGAAGAAGCGCTCGCAGCTAGCGAGCGGCAGTACCGCTCGGTCTTCGATGCAGCGACGATCGGCCTGCTGACGCTGATCTCGACGGCCGGTGCTCGAGGCGAACAGCGTTGTCGAGCGCGTCCTCACCCACCTGCCCGGAGCGCTCGTGGGTCTGACGATCAGCGAGGACCTCGGGGCCGGCGAGGAGACGAGGCACAGCATCGGAACGCTCGCCGCAGGCAAGGAAGACCGGTGCGAGCCCGAGCATCAGCTGCGGGCCGACGACGGCTCGGTGCTCTGGTGCCGCACCGTGATCGCCCTCGTGCGCGACGGAGCGGGCGCGCCGAACCACCTGACCGCGATGATCGAGAACATCGATGGACGCAAGCGCGCCGAAGCAGAGCTCGTGCACCGCACGATCCACGATGCGCTGACGCTGCTGCCGAACCGGCAGCACTTTCTCGAGCAGCTCGCCGAGGCACGCGCCGGCCTTCCTGCGCAAGCGCTGGTCGGCGTCCTCTTCGTCGACCTCGACAACTTCAAGCACGTGAACGACACGCTCGGCCACGAAGCCGGCAACGATCTGCTCGTCGCGGTGGCCGGACGTCTCCGCGCTGCGGTCCGTCCGAACGACATCCTCGCCCGCTTCGGTGGCGACGAGTTCCTGGTGCTGGCAGACCGCCTGAACGATGCCCACGATGCAACGCAGCTCGCGTGGCGTCTCGCGCAATCACTGCGTGCACCGTTCGCCGTCGCGGGCACCGAGGTGAGCGTCACAGCCAGCTTCGGCGTCGCAACCTCGCGGTCGGGCGAAGCGGACGAAGATCTCGTACGCCGCGCGGATGCCGCGATGTACAACGCCAAACAGCGCGGCAGCAACCGCGTCGCCGTCTTCGGCGAGCTCGAAGACGCCGGCGCCGCGCTCTCTGCCTGACGTCAGGCCGGCGTGATCGCCCCGAGCAGCCCGTGCACCGAGCTCGGTCGGCCCGCGCCACGTGTGCGGGCCGGCGGTGAAGAACAGCGTGTCGCGCGACGACCCGCGCAGGCCGTCGTTCCCGAACGCGATCGACCACAGGCCGCTGATCGACGATCGGCTTCCGCGATCGCCCCGCGCAGGTGCCGTCGAACGACCAGCCGCTGCCCGAGCGGCGGTACGCACTGATCGTGCCGTCGCCGAAGTTGCCGACGAGCAGGTCGCCGCCGAACCGGCCGAACCTCTTCGGCGCGAGCACGAGCCCCCACGGCTCGTTCAGCGCGCCCCCGTGCGCGACGCGGAGAGCAGCGCCGTCGCGGTGAACTCGTCGACGTAGCCGCCCGTCGGTGCGTCGTTCCCGTTCACCGGCGCACGACACGCGTACGTGACGAACACGTGGCCGCCGATCACCTGGATCCCGAACGGCGCGTACCAGTCGGGGATCGCCGGATCGACGAACGCACCGCGCGCGAGCGCACGCGCTGCCAGCGGCCGTCGACACGTCCACGCCGCCGTTGTGGAAGTCCGTTACGTAGAGGCGCGTCGCCAGCAATCGCGACGCCGCGGAAGACCGCCGCCTGCCGCAGCCTCGTCGACGACCACCTCCGCGCGTCGACCAGCCGCGCCGGCACGGTCGGCGTCCACGCGCGCAGCGTGCCGTCCTCGCAGGCGTAGATGAATCGCGCCGGATCGCTGCGTGCCGCCGCCGCTGACGCGGAACGCCTTGCCGCCGTTGAACGCGACCGCCGGTCGGGCCCCCGTCGACGTGCACGTCGAGCAGCTGCTTGCGGCCCGTCGCCCGAGTAGAGCGTGCTCGACTCGCTCGCCTCGTTCGACGTCCACCACGGCCCGGTCGGGCTCGCTGCGAGCCCCCACGCGTTGACGAGCTGCGGATCTGCGTGCGCGGCGCGCCCGGCAGATCCGAGACGAGCCGGTGCACGACGTAGGCGTTGCGCGGCGTGCCGCCGACCGCGAGCAGCCGTGCCGAGCGCGACCGCGCAGGCGGCGACCACCGCGACGAACGCGACGACGCATCGAGCTCACTTCGCGCGGCGGCGCGGTCGAGTCGCGCACGACGAGCGTCGTCGAGAGCTCCATGCGCAACGCCTCGACCCGCTGACCCTCGAGGAGGCGCATCAACAGGCTGACGCCGGTTCGCCCGAGCTCCGCGAGCGGCTGGCGGACCGAGGTCAGCTGCGGCCTCACGATCCTCGCCTGGCTCGTGTCGTCGAACCCGACGACCGACAGGTCCTCGGGCACGCGCAGACCGCGCTGGCGCGCGGCGTGCAGCGCGCCGATCGCGACGTTGTCGTTGAACCCGAAGATCGCCGTCGGCGGGTCGGGAAGCGACAGCAGCTCCTCGCGCAGCCTCGGTGCCGCGCGGGATCCGCCAGTCCGAGTAGCGGATCAGATCGGGATCGAGCAGGATGCCGCGCGCCGGCGAGCGCCGCGCGAAAGCCGATCAGCCGCTCCTCGGTCGCATACCAGCCCGGGGCGCCGGCGATCGCGCCGATCCGGCGGTGGCCGAGCTCGAGCAGGTGCTCGGTCGCCTGCTTTGCGCCCGACGCGTGCATCGCAGAGACGCACGGGATGCCCGTCCGGCGGCGGCTCGCGCGGGTCGACGACGACGAATGGGAAGCCTGCGCGCTGCAGCATCGCGCAGCTCCTCCTCGGACTCCTCCGGCAGCATCAGGATCGCGCCGTCGGTCGTGCCGCGCATCAGGCGCTCGAGCATCGACACCTCGCGGTCGTGCTCGTGCAGCGTCGGGCGCGAGGACGATGCGCATGTCGCTCTCGTAGAGCGCCTCGGCGGCGCCGCTCAGCATCGGGCCGAAGTAGGCGTCGGCGACGAGCGGCAGAGTCAGCCCGATCATGCCGGTTCGGCCGCTCGAGAGCCCGCGCGCCCCACGGTTCCTGCTGAAGCCGTGCTCGCGGACGACCTGCAGCACCCTCTCGCGGGTGTCCGGGAGCGACATCGGGCCGGTCGTTCAGGACGCGCGAGACGGTCGCGATCGAGACGCCGGCCAGGTCGGCGATGTCGCGAATCGTCGCCCGGCCCCGGAAGGGGGGCCCGTGGCTGGATGTCGGCATGTGCCATGTGCGCTATTCAAGCATCTCGGAAACGTTTCCGGCAATTCCCGGAGAAGATGTTCGGCTTGCACGGGCGGAGATCGTACGCTTGACATGTGGCGTGCAGCGTGTTAACCGTTCCCGGAAATTTCCGGAACTATCTCCGGATCGCCCCCAGTCGCCCCTCGCGGGCAGGAAAGGAAGCCAGATGTCACGTCAGTCCCGCTCCACCGCGCGCCCGGCCGTCGCCGCGGCGGCCGGTGCACTGCGGTGCTCGCGGCGCTCGTCGTCGTCGCGGTCGCCGCGGCACGCCGCGCGGTCGTCCGGCCCCGCCGCTCCGCTCGAAGCCGACGGCGCAGCCACAAGTGCCTCGTCATGACCGGCTCGGGCGACCCGGCGTTCGTCGAAGAACTTCAACCCGTACACCGCCACCGGCCTCCCGAGCGGTCAGTTCATCAAGGGCGCGATCTACGAGGGCCTGATCGGTCTCGCCCGAAGGCGGCAAGCCGACGCTGCCGTGGCTCGCGCGGACCTGGAAGTGGACGAACGGCAACAAGACGCTGACGCTCAACTCGCGAAGAACGTCAAGTGGTCGGACGGCAAGGCGCTCACGTCGACCGACGTCGTCTACTGCCTCGACCGCCGGCAAGCAGAACAAGACGATGGACATCATCGGCTATCACCCGGCCCGACACGAACATCGCGTCGATCACGGCGAGGGCAATACGCGGTCGTGATCACGCTGAAGACGCCCGACTCGCAGTTCATCGCGTCGACGCTGAACGGCGCCATCGTCGATCCCGCAGCACGTCTGGGCGAAGGTCGCGAACCCCGCGACGTTCACGAACCCGCACCCGGTCGCCTCCGGCCCGTTCACGCGCGATCACCCGGTTCACGACGCAGGACTACGTGCTCAGCAAGAACCCGCACTACTGGCAGGCAGGCAAGCCGCTGATCGGCTGCCTCGAGTACGTCCAGGCGGCGTCGAACGACGCGCGCTCGCGCTGATCCAGAGCGGCCAGGTCGACTGGACGCACAACTTCGTCCCGAACGTCGACAAGGCGTACACGTCCAAGGACAAGGCGCACTTCCACTCCTTCTACGCGACGACCGCCTATCCGGTCTCGCTCGTGTTCGACAACACGCAGTACCCGTACAGCCTCGTGCATTCCGCCATGCACTGTCGATGGCGATCGACCGCAACAGCGTCTCGAAGCTCGGTGAGTACGGCTACGCGCCGGCGACCGACGCGATCGGGATCGAACGTCCTCTTCCCGCAGTGGGTGACCGACGCGAGCGTGAAGGCGCAGTCGAAGCCGCTCGCGACCTACAACCCGACGGCGGCGAAGAAGCTGCTGACCGACGACGGCTTCACCTACAAGGGCAGCAAGCTCATCGACCCGAAGGGCAACGCTGTCAAGCTCGACATCCACGTCATCTCCGGCTGGTCGGACTGGGTTGCGTCGAACCAGATCATCACGAAGAACCTGCAGGCGATCGGCATCGACTCGAACGTAGCGCTCGAGCCGGACTGGAACTCGTGGTTCCCGAACGCGTTCGCACACGAAGAACCCGACGCTGCTCTGGCAGATCGGCTCGCAGGCTTCGCCGTTCGGCTTCTTCAACGCGAACCTCTCGCAGAACTCGTACATCCCGTCGGGTCAGGACGCCTCGACGACCGGCAACTGGTCGCACACTAAGAGCGACCAGGCGACGGCCTGCTCAACCAGTGGAAGCAGACGCTCGACCCGAAGAAGCAGCAGACGATCGCGACGGAGCTCGAGAAGATCTGGCTCGACAACATGCCGATCGTCCCGCTGTTCATCGGCCCGCGCTGGTCGACCTACAGCACGAAGTACTTCCACTGCTTCAACTCGCCGAAGAACTTCTACGGCGACCCGATCTTCACGCACGTATCCCCGACAACCTGCTCTCGTTCACACGGATCTGTCCGGGCGGAAACGCCGGCGCCGTAAGCGGGCCTCCATGCGGGCGGCGGGCGGGCACTGCGGTCCCGCCCGCCGCAATACTTCGAACGTGCATCAACTCCGATGCGCTGGCTTCCTCCGCAGACTCGTCTTCTACGCCTTCGCCGTCTGGGTGGCGCTGACGCTCAACTTCCTGCTGCCGCGGCTGATGCCGGGCGACCCGACGGCGGCGTGCTCCAGCACCTCTCGCCCGCCCAGATCCAGGCCAACCCGGGGATCATCCAGACCTACGAGGCGCTCCTCGGCGGCGGCAAGGGGTCGATCTGGCACGACTACGTCGTCTACCTGCACCGGCTCGTCGCACCTCGAACTTCGGGATCTCGACCTCGAACTACCCGGCGCCGGTCTCCGAGGTGATCGGGCGCACGCTGCCGTACTCGATCGTGCTCGTCGGCGTCGCGTTCATCCTCGCGTTCGTGCTCGGCACGGCGATCGGGATGGTCGCCGCCTGGCGCCGCGGCGGCGTGTTCGACTCGATCGTCGTGCCGACCTTCATGGCGCTCGGCGCGTTCCCCGCGTTCTTCACCGGCGCTGCTCGGCGTGTACTTCCTCGGCCTCAAGCTGCGACTGGTTCCCGATCCAGCACGCGTATGACAGCGGGCTCGTCCCCGGCTTCAACTGGACGTTCCTCGTCGAGCGCGTTCCGCCACGCGCAGCTGCCGATCCTCGTGATCGTCGCCGCGTATACCGGCGGCTGGGTGCTGAACATGCGCACGGTGATGATCAACACGATCAGCGAGGACTACGTCGCGATGGCGCACGCCAAAGGACTGCGCGACCGTCGCGTGATGACGCGCTACGCCGGACGCAACGCGATCCTGCCGCCGCTGAACGGGTTCGCCGCGCAGTTCGCGAGCGCGGTCGGCGGCCTCGTCTTCATCGAGTACGTCTTCAGCTACCCCGGCGCCGGGCTGACGCTGCAGCAGGCCGCGCTCGGCAACGACTACCCACTGACGCAGGGGCTGCTGCTCGTCTTCGCGTTCGCGTGATCGCCGCGAACTTCGTCATGGACCTGCTCAACTTCGTTCTCGACCCGCGCGTGCGGGCCGAGCTGATGTCGCAGCTCCAGCCCGATCGAGCCGACGCTCTCCCGCTCACCGTCGCCGCGCGTCGCGCGCGTCGCCGGCATGCCGGGCTGGCTCTCGCTGCTGCTCGCGAACCCGAAGTCGCGCGTCGGCCTCGGTCTCCTCGGCTTCATGGTCGTCGTCGCGCTGATCGCGCCGCTGATCTCCGGTCGCGACCCGACGGCTTCAACCTGGCTCGCCGCGCGCCAGGCGCCGTCGCTGGCATCACCTGTTCGGGACGACCGACCAGGGCAGCGACATCTTCTCGCAGGTCGTGCTGGGCGCTCGACGCTCGCTGATCCTCGGCGCGGCCGCGGACTGCTCGCGACGCGTGCTCGCGGCGACGCTCGGGATCCTCGCCGCCTACTCGGGCGGGATCATCGACGAGTCGTCAACTTCCTGACGAACGTCTTCCTCGTCATCCCGACGATCCCGCTGCTCGTCGTCGATCTCCGGCTACCTGAAGGCGCGCGGGATGACGACGATGATCCTCGTCCTCGGGCTGACCCTCTGGGCGTTCGAGGCGCGCATCCTGCGCGGGCAGGCCCTGTCGCTGAAGAACCGCGACTTCGTGCAGGCGGCGAAGGTCGCCGGCGAGTCGACGTGGCGCATCGTCTTCGGCGAGCTCATGCCGAACATGATCAGCCGGATCGCCGCGGCGTTCGTGCTCGTCTTCTACATCGCGCTGCTCGTCGACGCGGGCCTCGAGTTCCTCGGGCTCGGCGACACGACGCACGTCAGCTGGGGCATGACGCTCTACTGGGCGCAGACCAACTCGGCCGTGCTCCAGGGCGAGTGGTGGCCGTTCCTCTTCCCCGGGCTCGCGCTCGTGCTGACGGTCCTCGGGCTCGTCTTCCTCTGGCGGGGATCGACGAGGTCAGCAATCCGCGCCTGCGAACGCTGCCAAGGCGGTCGAACCGTGACCGCGGTGGCGGCGAGCGCATGACCTGCCGAGCCGTGCCCGACGCCGCGCGGCGAGACGCTCGTCGAGCTGCGCAGCCTCCGCGTCGCGCTACGGCGACGTCGTCGCCGTCGACGGCGTCGCCTGTCGATCGGCGCCGGCGAGATCCTCGGGCTCGCGGGCGAGTCGGGCTGCGGCAAGAGCACCGTCGCGAACGCGGTCATGCAGATCCTGCGCCCGCCGGCGCAGATCATCGGCGGCAGCATCCTGTTCCGCGGCGAGGACCTGACGCACGAGCAGCCGAAGAGCTGCGCCGCTACCGCTGGCGCAACGTCTCGATGGTCTTCCAGAGCGCGATGAACGCGCTCAACCCGGTGATGCGGGTCGGCGACCAGTTCGTCGACATGATGCGTGCGCACGAGCGCATCTCGAAGCGGGAAGCACTCGCCCGCGCGGGCGAGCTGCTCGAGCTCGTCGGCATCGACCAGCGGCGGATCCGCGCGTACCCGCACGAGCTCTCCGGCGGCATGCGGCAGCGCGTGATCATCGCCATGGCGCTCGCGCTCAGTCCGGAGCTCGTGATCATGGACGAGCCGACGACCGCCCTCGACGTCGTCGTGCAGCGCGAGATCCTGCAGCAGATCCGGACCTGCAGGCGGAGCTCGGCTTCGCCGTGCTGTTCATCACGCACGACCTCTCGCTGCTCTTCGAGATCGCCCACCGGATCGCGATCATGTACGCGGGCGAGATCGTCGAGGAGGCGCCCGCCGGCGAGCTCAGCGCGACGCCGCGCCATCCGTACACGCTCGGGCTCGTGCGGTCGTTCCCGCCGCTGACCGGGCCGATCGAGCGTATGACGGGCATCCCGGGTCGCCGCCCGATCTCGCCTCGCCGCCCTCGGGCTGCCGCTTCCATCCCCGCTGCCCGCACTGCTCGACGACGGAGCCGAGCTGCACGAGCTGCAGACGACGGTGCGCCCGGTCCTGCACGCAGGTCGGCCCCGCGCCATCGCGTCGCCTGCCACCTCGTGGAGGCGCGGATGACGTGACCGCCTCGATCGCAGGTCCGATCGAGGTGCGCGGGCTGACGAAGCACTTCGCCGCCGGCAACGGCGTGCTCGGTCGCGCAGCCGCCTGCACGCGGTCGACGACGTCACGTTCACGCTCCGCCCGGGCACGATCACCGCGCTCGTCGGCGAGAGCGGCAGCGGCAAGAGCACCGTCGCGCGCATGCTCGCGCGCCTCTACGCGCCGACGAGCGGCAGCATCTTCTTCGAGGGCAACGACGTCACCGACATGCGCCGCAAGCGCGAAGTCCTGCGCTACCGCTCGCAGGTGCAGATGATCTTCCAGGATCCGTTCGGCTCGCTGAACCCCGTCAAGACGATTCGCCATCACCTCGCCCGGCCGCTCAAGATCCATGGCCTCGTCGAAGGCGGCCGCGTCGACGCGCGCGGATCGAAGAGCTCCTGACGACGGTCGGCCTCGTGCCGCCGGAGCGCTACGTCGACAAGTACCCGCACGAGCTGTCGGGCGGCCAGCGCCAGCGTGTCGCGATCGCGCGTGCGCTCGCGGTCGAGCCCACGGTGCTCGTCGCCGACGAGCCGACATCGATGCTCGACGTCTCGATCCGCGTCGGCATCCTCAACCTGATGCTCGACCTGAAGGAGCGCGAGCGGCTCGCGTTCCTCTACGTCACGCACGACCTCGCGAGCGCCCGCTACATCGCCGACTCGATGCTCGTCATGTACGCAGGCCAGATCGTCGAGCAGGGCCCTGCCGAGCAAGTGCTCCAGGACCCCGCTGCATCCGTACACCCAGCTGCTGATCGACTCCGTGCCCGACCCGGCCGCGCTCGCGCCCGAGCGCGATCGAGGTCCGCAAAGGCACTGCCTCCGCCGCCGTCGATCCGCCCCCCGGCTGCCGATTCGTCGACCGCTGCCCGCTCGCGATCGGCATCTGCACGCAGATCACGCCCGAGCTCGTCCTGACGCGGGACGGCCAGAGCGCGCGCTGCCACGTCACCGCACCCTCACCCGCAATTCGAGAGGAACTCCATGTCGAATCAGCTAACTAAGTCGTTCCCCGCAGACCAGGCTGCCCGCGGCCGTGTAGGTGAGGAACTTCCCGATCGGCATCCCGGACACCCCGGCCGGGATGGAGATCAGGCTCCGCACCACCGGCACCATCCGGCCGATGAACACGGCCTTGGTGCCGTGCTTGTCGAACCACTCGTCCGCACGGTCCACATCGGACACCGTGACGAACGGGATCCGGTCGGCGAGCTTCCTCATCCGGTCAAGGCCCAGCCAGGCGCCCAGCCCGTACAACACCATCGCGCCGGCCACTGAACCCACTGTGGTCCACAGGATCGCGGCCCACAGTGAGATCTCGCCCTGCGCGGCGGTGAAACCGGCGAGTGGCAGGACGAGCTCACTGGGCACGGGTGGGAAGACGTTCTCCAGCGCCACGGCCAGGCCCGCCCCCACCGCGCCCAGTGCGGACATCATCTCGGTGATCCACTCCACCCACTGGTGGTACCCGCCAGGTGAGTGGGTGAACCCCGCCCGTCAGAGGCGCGACTTCGCACGGCCGGGGTTCATCAGAGAAGGCGTTCCACCCGGTTCCATCGCCGTTCCGTGGGTGGAGACGGATCTCCACCCAGGCTACGCCGCCGGTTCCACGACGTGACGGGGACTGCGCAATGGCGAGATCGCGAAGCACCCGGTGCGACTGGCGCTCGGGATCGGATCGGGAACGGCTTATGAGGAATGATCGCGATTCCAGCCGAACTAATCCGATGAATCTTGTCAAGCTGAGTCACATTCTGGGACTTTCGTTGACATCGCAGGTCGAGACCTCCTACCTTCGCTAGTAGGGGCATCGAAATTCCGCCGCCCCGATGTGCTCCCCTGTCGATCGCCGCCAGGAAGGACACACCGAACGATGGAATCGCGCATGACCCGCAGGGTCGCGTTGACGGCCGCCGCTCTGATGCTCGTCTCCGCCGGAGTCTCGTCCGCGGACCCGAACGTCCTGGCCCCGGCGTGGAGCCCGAACCCCACGACCGACGGCCTCAAGGCGTTCGAGGGCATCGAGGTGGACCGCGGCAACAAGTTCCCCGAGCGCAAGGGCAAGTACATCGTCGTCCAGGGCGACTACTACCGGTTCAACATCTGGAAGAACGACCGCGACACCACCGGTGGCGGTGACCGCCAGCGCACCGAGTCCAAGGGCATGGTGCAGAACGGCAGCGCCCTCAAGCTGAAGAACGGCGAGACGTGGGTCATCTCCTACGAGATGTACATGCCGTCGTCGTTGCACGGGACCAGCAAGTTCACTCATATCTTCCAGACCAAGACCCCCAGCACCAACGGCGGTCCGTGGACGACCCTGTCCCTTGGCCGCAGCGGTAGCACCGAAACCATCAAGGCGCGCGCGTTCAGCACCTCCGGCGCGCCGGACATCGCCTCCGGGAACCTGGCCCCGCTGCGCGACAAGTGGGTGACCGTCGAGTGGACGATCACCCCGGGCGGCAGTGGCACGGTCGGTTTCGTGCTGCGCAACGGCACCGGTGCGAACGCGCCGATCGCGTTCCAGGGCAAGCGGTCCGGCGTGCGGATCCCCGACGAGGGGGACTACATCCGCCCGAAGTGGGGCATCTACCGGTCGGTGCAGAGTGCGTCGTCGGACATCCTCGACACGTACATCAACTTCCGGAACTACACCGCGACCAAGAAGTGAGCTAACAGCAGGGCGGGTGGCTCGCTGATCGGGATCGGGTCTACCGTTGTTCCTTCTCTTCATGGAGGTCGACGGTGCGAGGCGCGATCGCGGCGGGCCACCCGCTCACCGCACAGGCGGGCGCGGCGATGCTGCGTGCCGGTGGGAACGCCGTCGACGCGGCCGTCGCGGCGATGCTCACGTCGTGCGTCACCGAGCCGTTGCTGACCGGGCTCGGCGCCGCCGGGTACATGATGATCGCCCCGGCCGGTGAAACCCCTGTACTGCTTGACTTCTCGGCGGAGGCGCCGGGTCGTGGCGCCACCGCTTCGAGGGCGCCGCTCGATCCCATCATCGTCCACTTCGGTGACGCGCAGCAGGAATTCCACGTCGGACCGTCGTCCGTCGCCGCCTACGGGATGCCCGCCGGCGCCGCGAAGGCCGCCACCTACGGCACCGTGCCGCTGGCGGAACTCGTGGCCATCGCGGCGAAACACGCCCGTGAAGGCATCCGGGTCAACCGCTACCAGGCCTACGTCACCGCACTGCTGCTGCCGCTCGCCCGCAGTGCGGGACTGAACGCGTTCGAGGAGGGCGAGCTGCTCGTCCAGCCCGAGCTCGCCGACGCGCTCGAACGGCTGGGCAAGGACGGCGCCGAGCCGTTCTACACCGGCGACATCGCGGCCGCGATCACCGGCACGATCACCGCCAGCGGCGGCGAACTCACGCCGGAAGACCTGCGGGCCTACCGGGTGATCGCCAGGGAACCGCTGCACGTGCGGCACCGCGGCCGTGACATCCACACCAACCCACCGCCCGCCGCGGGTGGCGCGCTGCTCACGCAGATGCTGGAAGCGTTGCCGGACAACCCTTCCCAGGCCGACCTCATCCGCGCGATGGCCGCGCCGAAGACGCACCTGAACCGCCTCGGCTCCACCACGCACATCTCCGTGCTCGACGAGTCCGGCACGGCCTGCTCGGTGACGACCACGAACGGCGCGGGCTCCGGCCTCTCCATCGCCGGCGTGCACCTGAACAACATGATGGGCGAGGAGGACCTCTCGCCCGACGGGTTCTTCAGCCACGCGCCCGGCGACCGGCTGCCGTCGATGATGGCGCCGACCGTCGTGACCAACCAGCACGGTGCGGAGCTCGTGCTCGGCAGCGCCGGTTCCAGCCGCATCTGCGGCGCGATCCTGCAGGTGCTCGTGAACGTTCTCGACCGCGGCATGCCCGCGCAGGACGCCGTCGACGCACCCCGTCTGCACCTCGGTGGAGATCTTCTTCACGTGGAGCCGGGAATCAGGCCGGAAAGCGAACTTCCGGTGACCAGATTCCGCGCGCCGAGCATGTTCTTCGGCGGTTGCCAGGTCGTCGAACGAACGGGATCCGGCCTGCTCAGGGGTGGTGGAGATCGCCGTCGCGACGGTGCTGTCGTCGTGGTGTGAGACTTTGCCCGCATAATGGGAAATAAAGTTTCCTGATCCGCCGGTCAACATGCACCATTCAGTGGTGACGGCAATCAGCGAGAGACCCTCCTCGCCGCTTCTTTCCCGGACGTTCTTCCAGCTCGCGGCCATCAGCGTGGTCAGCGGTGTGTCGATGGCGTTCGCGATGCCGTTCGGCTCGCTGTTCCTGACCTCCGAGATCAAGGTCAGTCCGGTTCAGCTCAGCGTCTTCCTCGTCGCGAGCCCGCTCGCGTCGGTCATCGCCAGCACGATCATGGGCAAGCTCTCCGACGGCCGGGTGCAGCGCCGGTTCCTGCTGGTGATCGGTGGCGTCGCCGGCGCCGTCGGCTACGGCCTGTTCGCGGTGCTGCGCGACTACTGGTTCCTGCTCGGCACGTCCGTGATCTTCGTGGCGATCACCTCGTCCCTGCTGCCGCAGATCTTCGCGTACGGCCGTCAGGTGTCGCAGGGCCCGTCGATGGTCGTCAGCGTCCTGCGCACGCTGCTGTCGGTCGCCTGGGTCGCCGGGCCGCCCGTGGCCGCGCTGCTGGTCGCCAAGACCGGCTGGGTGGGCCTCTTCACCGCCACCGCCGTACTGCAGCTCGGCGTCGCGGTGATCGCCTGGTTGCTGCCCGAGCCGACCGCGGTGGTGGAGGAAGCCACCGAGGAGGAAGCGCCTCCCGGCCCGTCGCGCGGCCGGGTCTCGGTCGTGTCCGTGGCGTTCACGTTCCTGCAGGGCGCCGTCGCGCTCGCGGTGAGCGGTCTGCCGCTGTTCGTCATCACCGAGCTGAAGGGCACCGCGGGCGACGCCGGGCTCGTGATGGGACTGTGCGCGCTGCTGGAGATCCCGTTGATGCTCTGGTTCGGCGCGCTCGCCAACCGCATGTCGCTGCACAAGCTCGTCGTCGCGGGCGCCGCGCTCTCGTTGAGCTACCACGGTCTGATGCTCTTCACCGACGCCGTCTGGCAGGTGATGGCCGCGCAGCTGCTGCACGCCACCGTCATCTCGTTGATCATGGGCGTCGGCATCTCGTACTTCCAGAGCCTCGAACCCGGCCGACCCGGCCACACCACGACGATGTTCACCAACACCCAGATCGTCGGCGGCATGGTCGCCGGCGCGCTGCTCGGTGTCGCGCAGGGCCTCGGGTTCCGCTGGGTCTACGGGTTCTCGCTCGCGATGTGCGTGCTGGGCCTCGTCCTGCTGCTCACCGCCGGGAAGATGAAGCGCTAACGGGGCAGCCTCGACGCCATCGACTTCGCCAGCTCGATCGCGCCGGGGCACAGCGTGGCGGCGTCGTCGACGTTGGTCTCGGCCAGCACCACGCGCGCGACCTCGATCTTCTTGTTCTCTCCGTCCAAAGCGACGCGGTGCGCGATCTTCGCGGTGCACTCCTGATCGTCCGCGTCCGCTTCGACGTAGGCCTCGCGACCGCCGCCCACGTCGGCAGGCGTGCCGTCGCTCTCGGTGAACGGGCCTTCGCGGTTGAACTCGATGCGCGCCTGCCTCGGCGTGTAGTCCCAGCCGCAGCCCCAGTCGCCGAGCTGGTTCCACCGGTACGGGACCGCCACCGACTTCAGCTGGGCGAGCAGGTCCGCCTCGCTGAGCAGCGTGCAGGCGTCGGCGTATGCGAGCGACCCGGTGGGCCAGGGTTCCTTGCGCCGCGGGATCTGGCTTTCCTCCAGCACCGTGCGCGCGTGGTTGATCGCCATCTCGCTGATCTCGCACAGCGGCCGGTCGGGACCGCCGCCGATCTTCACCTCGACCTCCACGGCGTTGCCGTCGACGAGCTCGATCGAGTGCACGCAGTGTTTGTCGTCGGCCGCGAGCTGCTTGACCGGGCCGAGCTTTCCGCTCGGCTCCGCGTTGGCGGCGGGGACGAACTGCTTGACGTTGTAGTCGACCAGAACGCCTTCGTCGGGGTTGTCGGTGAAGGTGACCCAGCTGGTGCAGCCGGAGATCCAGTAGGAGTTCACGTCCCTGGTGTCGATCTTGCGCGCGGAGAAGCGGCTGTAGTCGCTAGCCGCGAGGCCGCAGACGTCCATCGTGAAGGGGGCGCCGACCGTGCCCGCCTTCGGGAGCTGGGAGTAGACGACGGCACCGGCCGCGACCACGACGGCGAGTGCCGCGGCGCCGATCACGATCGCCTTGCGGCGACGGGGGTCCGGCAGCTTCACGCCCTCCAGTAGCGCCTGGACGTTCTCGGTGGCCGGCCGGTCCTGCGGCTGCCGTTGCATCAGCTGGGCGAGCAGGTCCCCGAACGGCCCGGCGAGCTGCGGGGGAGTGATGTCGTAGGCCTTCGCGCGGCGGAGCTGTTCCTGCGAGCCCGCGTCCGGCGAACCCCACGGCGAGGTGCCCTCGACGGCGGCGAACAGCGTGGCGCCCAACGCGAACACGTCGGAGGCGGGCCGTGCCTCGTGCCCGTCGGCGACCTCGGGGGCGAGGTAGGCGGGCGTGCCGGCGACGTCACCGCCACCGACGCGGGTCTGCTCGGCCCACCGGGAGATGCCGAAGTCGCTGAGTTTCGCCACGCCGTCGTCGGCGACCAGCACGTTGCCGGGTTTGACGTCACGATGGACCATGCCCTTGGCGTGCATGGCGCTCAACGCGCTCGCGAGCTGCGCACCGATCTTCGCCGCCCGCTCCGGGCCGATCGGGCCGTCCGCCTCGATGATCTGCGCCAACGACCGGCTCGGCAGGTACTCCATGACCAGCCAGTGCTCATCGCCGTCGACCACCGTGCCGTGCACCGTGACCACGTTCGGATGGCTGAGCTCGGCACCGATGCGCGCCTCATGCCGCGCGTCGCCCTCTCTCGGGCGTTTCATCGCCACGGTCTCCTGCAGTTGCAGGTCGGTGGCGCGCCAAACGTCACCCATGCCGCCCGCGCCGAGGTGTTCCTCGAGCCGATACCGCTCCGCGATAGTGCGCCCAACCACGAACCTGGATCTTAGGGAGGGGTCCCCGCCCCGCGGGTGCACACTGCGAAAGATTGTTCGGATCTGAAAATATTCCAGCACGACGGGACTCCGGGGGACCGTGATGTACGAGAGCCTGGCACGGCATGTGCCCAAGACGGTGCCCGGCGCGATCATCGCCCTCGCTGTGACCGGACGAGTCGACAGTGCTCCCGTCGACGGTCACACGGTGGTGTTCGGCCGGAACCGGCCAGACGTCGACATCTGCGTCGGCGAGAGTGATCTGCGGGTGAGCAGGAAGCACGGCGCTCTGACGCATCGCGGCGGCGCCTGGTGGGTCAGCAACCTCGGCAGGCTGCCGATCCGCCTGCCCAAGTCGCGGTGGCTCTTCCCGGAGGAGGACGCGGTGCCGTTGGCCGACGGCTACACGCCGCTGTTCATCCGCGGCACCCGCGACCGCGAACACCTGCTGGAGCTGTACGTGGCCGGCCCGGACGGCGGCCATCCCGCCGTTCCGCACGGCGCGGTGACCGAGCCCCCGCGCCGATGGCGGCTGACCGACGACGAACGGCTGCTGCTCGTCGTGCTCGGCCAGCGGTACCTGATGCACGAGGCGAACCCGCAGCCACTGGCCCGCCAGCACGTCGCCGAGGTGATGACCGAACTGCGGCCCGATGAGGTGTGGAGCCACAAGCGGGTCGAGCACATGGTCGCCGCGGTCCGGGCCCGGCTTTCGCGTGAGGGTGTGCCGGGGCTGGTCCGTGAGGAGGTCGGTGAGCCGGTGGGCAACGCGCTCAACGACAACCTCATGCGTGAGCTCGTCCTGTCCACCACGCTCGTGCCGCCCGACCTCACCCTGATCGACGCCCTCTCCTGAGTGCGGACGTGGCGTTCGGGTACGTCGAGCGGCGTCATCCGAAGTCGCCAGGGCGCTGTGTTCGGTGCCGGGAGAGCTTGCCGGGCAACGGATTCTGGCCCGCGTCGACGGCACGACGGTCAAGCTCTACATCCGTTGCCCTTGACCAAATGCGGCAGGTCTATCGGCTGCTCGGTTTGGTCTGCCGCATGGATGGCCAAGCCGCCACCACGCCACCCGCCCGCGGAGTCAACAGTCATCATACGACTGTTGACGTAAGTCATATGGTTCCGGCATCGTTGCTGGCCTTGGAGAGGGCCAGTGCCTGTGCTCCAAGAGAGCCCGACGTCCGTCCGGTAGCGGGCAAGTGGCGCAGTACACGACTGCGGTTGTCGGGGTGTGTGACGGATTGGCGGGAGGTGCGACGGGGTCGGCTGAGCCGGGCCACACCGCGCGACCGCCATCTGCGTGCACCTGTCCCACACCCACGTCGAAAGTGGAGTTGATGAGCAAACACAGGGTGGCCATGGGCGCCGTGATGGCGGTCGTGCTGGCTGCCGGGCCGGTGGTCACTGGTACGGCGCAGGCGGCAGCAGCGTGCACCTTCTACGTCTCCGCGTCGGGCAGTGACGGTAACGCCGGAACCTCACCGGATCGCCCCTTGGCGACCTTGGAACGGGCCCGGGACCACATCCGGCAGCGCGGGCTCAACAGGGACATGCGGGCAGACCTCGGCGTCTGCCTGCGCGGGGGCCGGCACACCCGGACGGCCACCTTCAACCTGACCGAGGCGGACTCGGGTTCCAACGGGTTCAAGGTCGTCTACCAGGCCTACCCTGGTGAGACGCCCATCATCGACGGTGGCAAGGCCGTCACGGGCTGGAAACGGGTTACCGACCGGCCTTACTTCGTGGCCGACGTGCCGGAGTCGGCGGGCTACGCCGACTACTTCCGGCAGCTCTACGTCGGCGGCCGGCGGGCTCAGCTGGCAATGGGCAAGGGCATCGTGGGCAGCGGCTTCTTCGATGAGGCATCGATCCCCAGCCCGCCGGCCAACCCGGAGCGGCCGAACCGCTCCTACGACGGTGTGCAGTTCCCGGCGGCCGGCGTTCCGGCGTACACCAACGTCCGCGACCTTCGGCTGCTGCACATCGCGATCGGCTTCAAGATCGACTATTTCCCCGTCGTGGACATCAGCGCGAGCGGCGCCGACAAGCGGATCCGCCTGGCACAGCCGCACTTCCAGGTGCGACTGAACCGCGACGACGGCTTCTCGCTGGACTACGACGACACGTTCTACGTGCTCAACGCGTTCGAGGAGCTGGACTCCCCCGGCGAGTGGTACCTGAACCGGGCGACGAACAAGGTGTACTACTACCCGCGGGCGGGAGAGGACGTCAACCAGGCCGGGGCGTACGTGCCGGTGGTGGAGACGCTGGTGAACGTGGCCGGGTCCAGCCCGTCCGCGAAGGCGAGCGCGATCACGTTCGACGGCATCACGTTCGAGCACGGCAACTGGCTGCTGCCTCGCGACCGGTTCATCGGCGGCTCGCAAGCGGAGGCGCAGTACGCGGACGACCCCTTCAAGGATCCGAACCACGACGGCTACGGCGGCGAGGTGCCCGGTCAGATCAAGCTGACCAACGCCAGGGGCGTCACCTTCACCAACAACACAGTGGGCAAGATGGGCAGCGGCGGACTGCAGCTGCTGACCGGAGCCGAGGACGTCACGGTCACCGGCAACGTCTTCTACAACCTGACCGCCGCCGGGATCATCGCCGGCCGGTGGATGGACGTGCACGTCGATGGCACCCGGCGCACCAGGAACGTGACGATCAGCAACAACGTCGTGACCGACATCGGTGACGACTTCTTCCCGGCGACCGGGATCAGCCTAATGAACACCTACAACGTGGCGGTCACCCACAACCTCGTCTACGACACCGCATTCATGGGCTTCCATCAGCGCAAGGCGGAGGAGAACAGCCTCCTCGACGGGGTGGACGGGATCGGCAAGACGACGTTCAGTCACAACGAGGTGTACAACGCCACGTCCAAGATGTCCTGGGGAGTGCACGACTCGGGCGCCGTCTACTCGTTCGGGTCGTGGCCGGGCAGCGTGGTCAGCCACAACTACGTGCACCACTCGACGTCGACCGCGAACTACTACAGCGACAACCAGAGCCACCAGACCCGTTGGGACTACAACGTCGGGCAGGCCGGCCGGTTCGACTTCTCCCCGCGTTACCGCCGGCCCCTGTCGGTGTACGCGTCGCACAACTACACCGACTTCGCCGACAACTGGCTCAGCGGGGCCATCTACGACGGCGACGGGCGACCGCACGTGGTGACAGGTGGTGCGTGGCCGGCCGAGGCGCGGACCATCATGAACCAGGCCGGCCTGGAACCGGCGTACGCCGCGCTGCGGTGGAAGGTGCCAAGGGAGAACCTGGCCGACCACTCCACCGTGTCGCAGCGCAGTGCCTGGGACAGCGGCCTCGGCAAGCTTTGGGACGGCGTCACCGAGACCGGTGAGGCCAGCTCCAACGTGAACGAGTCCTGGGTGCAGTTCGATCTCGGCGCCGACTACGAGCGGTTCGCCTTCACCATCCAACAGGACAACTGCTGCACCTGGATGACCACTCACTGGAAGGTGCAGCGGTGGAGCGCCGGCCAGAACGCCTGGATCGACATCATGCCCTACCAGGCGATCGACACGGTGGCGCCGGTCGTCTACCGGCCGCCGGCCGACGTCGCCACCACCAACATCCGGCTCTACGCGCGCAACAGCAATCAGAACGGAAGCGTCGGCGTACAGGAGTTCAGCGCGACCGGCGTGCGGAAGTAGCGGCCTCGACATCATGCGGCGGGCGTGGCGCGGCGGGCGGGTGCGCCCGCCGCCGCAGCGTCCCGATCGGCGCTGTCCAGATCCCCGCCCGAGGCGCACGCTCCTGTCACAGCAGGGCGGTCGCGATGACGAAGTAGACGTAGACCGAGAGCAGATCCTGGATGACGGTGGCCAGTGGGCCTGAACCGAACGCCGGTAGTTGTCAAGTCAAATGAGACAGGTTGTGGTTAGAGGGCCGGTTCTGGTTGGCCGACGGGCTGGTTGATCCAGGCTGTCTCGGGCAGCCGGGGTGGCCGGGGTCGGCGTGTGAAGCGTTGCGGGTGCAGGGCGTGGGCGCGGTCGAGGGTGGCCTGTCGCTGGTCGCGGATCTGCTCGGCGGTTCCGAAGTGGACGGACGCGGGGGTGTGCATCCCGATGCCGGAGTGGCGGTGTTCGTGGTTGTAGGCGAGGAAGAATTCCTCGCAGAACGCGCGGGCGTCTTCGAGTGACCCGAACCGGTCGGGGAAGTCGGGCATGTACTTCATCGTCTTGAACTGGGCTTCGGAGTATGGGTTGTCGTTGGAGGTGCGGGGCCGGGAGTGGGACCGCAGGACACCGAGGTCCGTGAGGAGTTCGGAGACCGGCTTGGAGACCATCGCGCCGCCTCGGTCGGCGTGGATCGTGTGTGGCTCGGCGCCGTTGCGGGCGATGGCATCGGCGAGGAAGTCTCTCGCCACGACCGCGTCCTCCGCGGCCGCGACCAGCCAGCCGGTGACGTAGCGGGAGAAGATGTCCAGCACGACGTAGCATCGGTACCAGATCCCCTTCACCGGTCCTTTCAACGCGGTGATGTCCCAGGACCACACTTCGCTCGGGCCGTGGGCCACAAGCTCGGGGCGGACGCGGGCCGGATGGCTGGCCAGGCGGCGGCGTTCCCTGACCTGACCCGCGGCGCGGGCGATCCGGTACATCGTCGACACCGAGCACCAGTAGCGGCCTTCGTCCAGTTCACGTGCCCACACCTGCGGGATCGCCAGGTCCCGGTAGGCCGGGCTGGTCAGCACCCGCAGCACGCTCGCGCGTTCGGTGGCGTCCAGGGCGTGCGGCGGCGGGCTGCGGGGCAGCCAGGGCCCGTGCACCGGACCCGCCGGGTTGACGTGCCGATAATGCGTCGCCCGCGATGTCCCGGTCAGCGCGCACGATGCCGTCACCGAGAACTCGGCGGCCCGCAGCTCGGCGAACGTGGTCGTCATGATCTCGTCGGCGGCCTGTCGTTGCCCGTGCTCTCGGAGAGTTCCTCCAAGAGCGCGTGTGCTTTTCCCATGATGTCCAGCGCCATCCGGGTCTTCGCCAGATCCGAGGTCAGCTTCTCGTTCTGCCGGCGCAGCTTCTCCAGCTCGATCTGCTCGGCCGACCTGCGCGCCCGTGCCGCCGGTGCCGCGGATTCCGCCGGCTCGCCACCCAACCGGCCCGCGTCACGCGCACGGGTCCACTCGATGATGTGGGAGGAGTACAGGCCCTCCCTGCGCAGGATCGCGCCTTTCTCACCGTTGGGCGCGTTCTCGTACTCCTCGATCATCGCGAGCTTGTACTCCGCGGTGAACGCCCGCCGGGAAGGGCGCGGAGCCGGGTCTGCGGGTTGCCCTCCCGAAGTACTCCGCGGCTGTTTGTCAGATGGTGTGGACACGCGCACAAGGATCTCCGATCCCGCCCTCGGTCAGGAACCCCTACTCACACAGGGTGTCTCACAGCAGTCTGACCAAGAGGGAATTCGTCGCGTTCCAGGCCGATGACTTTGTCGATGGCGCGCAGACGGGACACTCGGTGACTGTGTACGGCCGGGCGCAGGTGGTCTCTCATCGACGTCGCACCGGTGCCGAGGCAGCCGGGTTGCCCGGCTACGAGGGGAAGGCTGTCTACGCTTGTGTCGCGCCGACACAGCTTTCCGGCAGCCAGCTGGATCTTCGTACCTGACCTGCCATTTCTGAGCCAAGGAACCGACGGTGGCCCCGTGCCGCGGTCTGGGCGGTACGGGGCCACCTGAGTAGGGGAGTCCGGGTTTCCTATGGTGCGAGCGGTCGGCCGGACGTCCTCGTGCTGTTCATCGTTTCCACGCATCACCTGCCTTCCGTGACGGAGGGGAACGCTGCCGAGCCGGTCGGCCGATCGGGACGCGGTTCTGCCCGTGCGGGTGGACCATGTCCTGGTACGGCGTCGACGGGACCGGTCGGCGTGGTGCTGGGGAGAGCGGAGGCTCTCCCCAGTTCGCTTCGATGATCTCGTCGAACTCGGCGCGCACCAGATCCTCGTCCTCGCACACCAGCGCGAGGAACTCCTCGTCCAGCGTCTGCGCGACCATGACCACTCCCGGTCAGGCGTCGATCTGCTTCACGTCCTGCTCGGTGTTCGTGATGGCGATCTTGCGCGGCTTCGCCTTCTCCAGCACCGGGATGCGCAGGGTCAGCACACCCGCGTCGTACGCGGCCTGGATGCGCTCGGTGTCGAGGGTGTCGCCGAGGAACAGCTGGCGGGAGAACACGCCCAGCGGTCGCTCCGCGACCTGCATCTCGACGTTGTCGCCGGTGATGGTCGGGCGCCGTTCCGCCTTCACGGTCAGCACGTTGCGCTCGACGTCCAGCTCGATCGCCTCCGCGGACACGCCCGGCAGGTCGAACGCCACCACGAACTCGTCGCCCGCGCGGTAGGCGTCCATCGGCATCGCCGTGGGCCGTGTCCACGTCCCCGGTCCGTTGAACACCTGCTGCGCCAAGCGGTCCAGCTCCCGGAACGGGTCAGTGCGCATCAACATCCGGCACCTCCTCGATGTTTTCGACTGCTGTCAACGCGCACTTCTGTTGTAGCATGTCGTCGGAACGATGACAAGATGAGTTGTCGTCGAAAGGATGACGAGATGGCGATCGGTGACTACGAGGCGGTCCGCGCCGCTGCGCGCGAGAACGCCGACCTCGGCACGACTCAGGTGCTGGCCGCGCTGGTCCTGCTGCGCGAGCTGCGGGCCGAGCTTGCCGGCTGGGAACCTCAGCTGATCGCCGCCGCCCGTGAGCTCGGCACCAGCTGGGCGGATCTGGCGCCCGCGCTGGGGGTGGCCAGCAGGCAGGCCGCGGAACGTCGCTACCTCCGCCTGCGACCGTCCGATCTCGACGGGTCGACCGGGGACGAGCGTGTGCAGGCGGAACGTGACCGTCGTGCGGGCGATCGCGCGGTGACGCGGTGGGCGCGCGACAACTCCGCTTCGCTGCGCAGCCTCGCCGGACACGTCGGCGAGGTGGACCCGTCCGTCCACCGGGCGCTGTCCGGGGACGATGCGGCGGAGTTGCTCAGCCCACTGGCAGACGCACACGACCAACTCCGCGCGACTCATCCCGCCCTGGCCCAGCGGATCGGTGTGATCACCGAGCAGGCCGCCAGGGTACGTCGCGATACTCAGAACCGCCGGGCAGGGCTGGAGTAGCTCGGGAACCTCACGTGCAACGTGGTCAACGGCCCGGTCTGTGGCGTAGCGCGAGAACGCAGATGTCGTCGCGACCTTGTTCGGGAGCGACCGCGTTGATCACTGCCGGCACGAGGTCTTCGAGGTGCTCTGGCAGGTGTGGCGCTGTCACGGCGGCACAGAGGTTCTGGATACCCGTGTCGATGTCGTCGTCGCGATGTTCCACGAGTCCGTCGGTGTAGACGATCAGCACGTCATCCGGTAGCAGGGATGTCTCGAACGCGAGGTACTCGGCGTGCTTCACGGCCCCTGTGATCAGCCCGTGCCGGTGCGCCATCGGACGGGCGACGCCGCCGCGGACCAGCAGCGGATGAGGGTGACCGGCGTTGGCGTAGCGGAGTGTGCCGTCCGACGGGGCGTAGACGCCGTAGAACACCGTCGTCATCGTCATGTCGCCGCATGAGCAGACGAGCCGGTTCAGTTCTCGCAGTACGCGGCCGGGAAGCGGGTCCTGCATCGCGTATGCGCGGATGGCGCTGCGGACTCTGCCCATCGTGACCGTGGCTTCGACGTCGTGGCCGATCACGTCGCCGACCACGATCGAGAGCCTGCCATCGGGCAGGGGGAACGCGTCGTAGAAGTCGCCGCCCACTCCGGCCGAGCTGTTCGCGGGCTGATAGGCCGCGGCCAGCTCGGCGCCCTTGACGTCGGGGATGCTCGGTGGCAGCAGGGCCCGTTGCAACTGCAGCACGATCTGCCGCTCGTCCTTCAGCTGTGCCGTCATCTCGTCCGCTCGCAGTACAGCCGCTCGCGCGTCGGCCTCGGCGGTTCGCCGAGCGGTGCGGTCGACGCACATACCACGCAAAGCGACCACGGTTCCGGTGTTGTCCGCGACTGGCTCGGCGATCGAGGAGAGCACGACGACTCGGCCGTCGGGCGTGCACAGCCGGTACTCGACGTCCGGTGTCGGTGTGTGCAGGGTGAGGCCGGTGAAGGACGCTCGGGCCCGATCGAGGTCGTCGGGGTGCACGAGGGCGAGGACTTCTTCGAGCGTGTTCGGGGAGTGGGTGACACCGGCGATGCGGCAGAGGTTGGCCGACCACATGACTCTGCCGGTGCGCAGGTCTCTCTCCCAGGACCCTGTGCCGCCCACCCGCTGTGTCCGATCCAGCCGGTCGGTCCACTCGGCGTGCAGGCGCAGTCCTTCGAGCTCGGCCACCTCGTGGGACGTGGTGAGGTCCTGAACCGCGATCACGGCGGCGATCACCTCGTCATCGGGATCGCACAACGGGAACAGGTTGAGCAGGAGCTGCTTGGTGGCATTTCCGATGTCGGCACGCGTCTCGACGTCGCGGTGCACGGCGCCCGTGGTGAGCACCTCGGCGACGTGCGGTTCCACCGTGGCCGCGTAGGCGGGTGGAACGACTTCGCTGATCGTTCGCCCGACGTGCTCACGTGTCGCCAGGCCGTGCATCGACACGAACTCCGGGTTGGCGTAGAGGAACCGCATCCGTTCGTCCACCACGGCGAAGCCCACGGGCGCCCGTTCGACCACCGCCGTGATCTCCGGCAGCGGCCGGCCCGAACCTGCAAGGCCGCGCGCAACGTCGATGCTGCCCGCCGGCGCACCGTCGAGGAACTCCGCGGTTTTGCCGTCCACGAACCACATGGCTGATCGTTCCTCCTGCCTCACCACACAGGCCCGCTCCAGATTCCTTGTCATGGCACTACTTCCGGCCATGCTCATACCCGGCAGTGCGCAGGGGTAAACACGGAATCCGCCTGACGGAGGATCACGGCAGGTCCACAGAGGACTTCCGTCGCGCGCGAACCGAAGCGCAGGTGACGCAGGTGTCCGAGGTCTGACTCGTCGCCCGACGAGGACCAGCGGTCCTGTTACCGGGGCCAGGTCAGGTCAGCTGTATGCGCCGTCGTGCGCTCACGGATCCGTGACGAGTTCGAACTCGGTGTCCAGCAGCCGTCGAGCGTCGAGGTCGCCCCACGAGGCGGCCCGCTCGAGCACGTCGGCGGCTTCGTCCTCATCACCGTGCTCAAGCAGGAACGCACCGAGGTGGTAACCGGCGGCAGGCTCGCCGAGCTCGTAGGCCGCCCGATACTGACGTTCGGCGGCCATGAGATCGACACGGCGGAGGTGCAGGAACTTGGCGTAGTCGATGTGCGCCTGCTGGGCGTCCAGGCCGATGGCCAGATGCAGCAGCTGCTCGGCTTCGTCCAGGCGGTCGAGCTCGGCGTAGACCTCGGCGAGCGCGCAGTAGGTCGTCGGCCTGGCCGCGTCGAGGTGCTGCTCGGCGACGGTGAGCGCGGTGACGACGTCGTGCCGGTCGTGCAGGTGGGTGCGGGCGAGGTTCGCGGGCGCCAGCGTGTCGCCCAGTTCGACGGCGCGCTCGAACATCCCCACGGCCTCGTCGAAGCGGCCCTGCTCGGCCAGGAACAACGCGAAGTTGTTCATCGCCTTGCTGTCGCCCGCGGCGACGGCGAGCAGATACGCGTTTTCGGCGTCGTCGGTCAGGTCGAGGTCGGCCAGCACATCGGCCAGCACGTCGGCGAGATCGTCGCGTCCGGCCGCGACCAGGGGACCGAGCAGCTCGTGTGCCTCGATCAGCCGGCCCTGTTCGAGGTACCCGAGGGCCAACAGTCGTGCGGCTGTGGGTTCTCCCGCCGCGACAGCCTGTTCGAGCACTTCGATCGCCCGCTCGTGCGCCACACGTTCGGTGTTGCTGTCGAGCAGCTCGGAGCCATGAAGGCTCAACCGGCCTAAGTCAGGCTCACTCATTTGGTCACCCACAATCTGTCCGAAGGCTAGCCCACTCGCGACGGGCGGCTGACTACGCCGCGCGGCTGCTGCCCTGGGGCAAGTCGTGTTGGAGCCTCCCCGAAGCCGCAGGTCGGCGTGCCTACGTCACCGGAACGAGTAAATCTGTAGTGGCCGGGGTAGACATTCGCCTCTGGCCGGGTGTAGTGTTCTGCATGTCGTAAGAGAGAGAACGTCATATCGGCACGGGAGATGACGAACTACCCGTGAGTTGTGTGAAGTGGCAAGTGCAAGTGCACGAAGCAGTACCGAAGTAAGTGCAAGGCGCAGAAAAGTCAGGTACCAGAGGAGAAGGGGAGGGTTGCACGCCATCGGATCGCCCGCCGTCGGCTGAATCTCGCCGGGTGGGTACCGCGGTTCCATCGGATTGGCAGGTGGTCTTCGGTTAAGCACAAGCAACGGTCCCCGCAGATCGCGCCCTTGGTGCGGATCATGCGGACAGAAGAAGCCGATCTCACGGTCGGTTGATGGAAGTGAAACCCATAAACCCTTGGGGCCCCGGTGCTACTACGCATCGGGGCCCCTCGTGATGCGGAGGCGCGATGACCCCAGATACACCCCGACCGGAACCCACTGAGCCGCACACCGCGGCCGACAACCTCGACGATGACCACTACCCCGCCTACACCATGGGTCGCGCCGCGGAGATGCTCGGCACCACCGCCGCGTTCCTGCGCACCCTCGACGAAGCGAAGCTGATCGAGCCGCAACGCTCCGGCGGTGGGCATCGCCGCTATTCCCGCGTCCAGCTGCGCCTGGCGGCCCGCGTTCGCACACTGATCGACGAGGGAATGGGCCTGGACGCCGCCTGTCGCATCGTCACCCTGGAAGACCAGCTCGACGAAGCCAGGAGCCTCAACACCCAGACACCACCGCAGACACCCGACGAGCCATACCCGCCTTTGCGAGGCGTGTGAGCACCAGCGGCACTCGATCGTCACTCTGGTGGCCGAACGCATTTGTGCCTGCGCGCTCTCGACTCCTTCAGGCGGGAACTGGTTCGAGGTCGGGCACCGGGCGGGGCCCAGGTGTGATCAGGGTCTTGGTGGCCGTCCGGAGGGCCCGGCGTTCGGCGTCGCGGTCCGCGGGCGTGCACGGGAGGTGCGGACGCACCCGGCTCGCCACGGTGGCGAGTGCGCGCGGGTTGCCGCCGCACCAGCGGATGATCTCCGTGGTGGCCCTGGGCTCAGAGCGGATCAGGTCGTGGCCGAGCCGCGCGACGAGCAGGTCGCGGGACTCGCGGTCGGACAACGGCCCGAGCAGCACCCGGCAGGCGTGATGACTGACCGCCAGTGCGTCCATCCGGTCGCGGCTGGTGATCACCACCCGGCACGTGCCGGTGCCCGGCAGTAGCGGCGTGACCTGCGCGGCGTCACGGGCGTTGTCGAGCACGACCAGCATTCGCTTGCCGGCGAGCAGGCTGCGGTAGAGGCCCGCGAGCGCGCCCTCGTCCGTCGGAAGTGGACCGTCGGTCAGCGTGGAGACCATGCTCCGCAACGCTTCCACCGCACTGCGTCCGCCGAGGTCGGCGAACAGCTGACCGTCGGGGTAGTCCTGCCGGTGTCCCCAGTGCAACGCCAGGGCGGTCTTGCCCGCACCGGGCTCACCGGTGATCACCGTGACCGGGCCGTCGCCGAGGTGCACCGGCCGGTCGACGAAACCGGGTAGCGCGGCGGGCAGCTGGCGTGGCAGCACCCGAGGCGCGGGTTGGAGCAGTTCCTGGAACACCGACCGCAGCTCCGGGCCCGGTTCGGAGCCGGTCGCCTCGCACAGCACGCGGCGTGCGTCGTGGAACGCCTGCAGCGCCTCGCCGCCGCGACCGGCCTGGTGCAGTGCCCGCATGAGCAGCCCGTGCAGGCCCTCGCGCAACGGGTGCGCCTCGACGAGCATCTTCAGCTCCGGGATGGCCTCGCGGTGCCGGCCGGCGCCGATCTCGTGGTCGAGGCAGCGTTCGATCGCGCCGAGCCTCTCCTCGTGCAGGGCCACGCGTTGGGCCTGTAGTCCGGGGACGTCGGCGAGCGGGTCGTTGCGCCACAATGCGAGGGCCTCTCGCAATCGCTCTTGATCGGTCGTGAGGCTACGAAACGCCGTGAGATCAATGCGTTCTGGAGGTGTTTCCAGAACGTAACCGGGAAGTCGATGAGTGATCCGAATTTCCGGGTCCGCCGCGAGCAGCGTGCGCAGGTGCGAGACACACCCCTGGACGATGTTGCGGGCGGTCGGCGGAGGGCCCGACTGCCACAGCTCGTCGATCATCCGATCGAGCGGCACGACCCTGTTGTGCTGCAACAACAAGGTTGCCAGCACCGTCCTCTGGTGGACGCTGCTCAGTGCTATCTCGCGCCCCTCGTCCCACATCACCACGGTGCCCAGCACGCCGAACCTCATGACCCCGCCTCCCTGACTCGCGAGTCAGGATCGCGGGAGGGCGCGGGGACCGGTCCCGTGACGGAACGTAGATCGAACAGGAGGGCTTCGAGCACGATCCGCAGTCGATCGGGGACGAACGACCGGTTCATGAAAGAACCACACGTCTGGGTGGACTTAGGCCCCTGGCACACTGCGCGGATGCCCACCGAGCACCCCGACGAACCCACCGAGCGTCACCTCGCGCCTGACCCGGCGTTGATGGAGGCCGCCCGTGCCAGGGGTCGTGAACGTTGGACCGCCGCAGGCGATCTGCCGGTGCCGGAGGAGAAGCCGCCGGGCCGCCCGATCAAGCCGCGCGTCGCGGCCATCGCGGCCATCGCCGCGCTCCTCGTCATCGCGGGCATCGCGGTCGTGACGTTCAACAGTTCGGACGCCGACAGCAAGGACTACGCGCAGCCGACGCACAGCTACATCCCCGGCCTGATCACGCCGCCCGAGGCGTTGCCCGACGAGTCGTCCCTGCCGCCCTCGGCCGGCATGAACCCGACGCTCGCGTCCTCGGCGCTCGGCCTGATCCCGCCGACGACCAACCCGCCTGCCCCCGCGCCCCCTGGCGACGGCAACCGGGCGCCGGGCGGTGCGAAGTCGCTGACCTCGGGTCCCGGCTGCGGCAGCTACAACAGCGTCGGCTCGTACCGCGACGGCAAGAAGGGCTGGGTCGACCACGGCGACGGCAAGTGCGGTTCGACGTTCGTGTCGATCCCGATGTCCGGCGACTCCCGCCGCGACGACGCGTCCGCCTACGGGATGTGGACGTTCGCCGCGTCCGGCAACTGCGAGATCTCCGTGCACATCCCGAACGGCAACCTGGAGGAGGTCGGGGGTAACCCGACCGTGTACTACGTGTTCGACCGCAACGGAGTCGGCGGCACCCCGATGGCGTCGTTCGCGATCAAGCAGGTCGACAAGCGTGGCCAGTGGGTCAGCGCGGGCAAGTTCAAGTCGGGTGGAAACCTGACGGTGCAGCTGCTTACCCGAGGTCAGGACTGGAACGGCTCCGGACCGACCTACGCCCATCACGCCGCGAGTGCGGTCAAGGCAGACTGCACGGCGTGACGAGAGATCTGCATCTGGTCCGGCACGGCGAGGCGACGAAGGACGAGTCCCGGCTGACCGCACGCGGTCGAAGGCAGTCCGAGCTGGTCGCGGAACGACTGCGCGGCATCGGTTTCGCCGCCGTGCACCACGGTCCGCTGCCCCGTGCCACCGAAACCGCGTCGATCATCGCCGCCGTGCTGAAGGTGCCCTGCCGCGCCGAGGCGGGCGCCGACGACTTCGTGCCGCACTTCGTCCCTGACCACGACGAGTTCTTCGACCAGTTCCCCGAGTCGGAACGCACCCGCGGACCCGCTCTCGCGCACGAGGCCGAGACGCGGTTCGCCCGGCCAGGCGACGGCCCGGTGCTGGTCGTGACGCACGCGTTCCTGATCAGCTGGCTGGTGCGGGACGCGCTGGACGCCCCGCCCGAGCGATGGTTGTCGCTCAACAACGACAACGCGGCACTGACGGTGATCCGCTACACGACCGGCAAGCCGGCGGCGCTGGTGCGGTTCAACGACAGCGGGCACCTCACCGGGCTTTAAGCGTCAGCAGCGTGATCTCGCTGGGCGCGAACACTCGCATCGGCGGACCCCAGAAACCGGCGCCACGGCTGGTGTAGAGCTGGGTGCGGTCGCTGTGCCTGCTCAGACCCGCGAGCACCGGCTGCTGCAACCGCACCAGGAAGTGGAACGGCCAGATCTGCCCGCCGTGCGTGTGTCCGGACAGCTGCAGGTCCACGCCCGCCTCGACGGCCTTCTTGATCTCCGAGGGCTGGTGGGCGAGCAGCACGACCGGGTCGTTCTCACCGACTCCGCGCAACGCCAGCGTGAGGTCGGCGGCGTGGCCCGGTTCGCCGGAGTGGTCGGCGGTGATGTCGTCGATGCCGGCGAACACCAGGCGGGCGCCGTCGCGTTCGAGCGCCACGTGCTCGTTGTGCAGCGCCTTCCAGCCCAGGCGGGTCATCAGGTCGATCCAGCCCTGCGCGTTCGAGTAGTACTCGTGGTTGCCGGTGATGTAGAACCGGTGCGGCGTCGTCGACGTCGCCGAGCGGGGTGGCCTGCTCCAGGCGCTGCTCGGCCGTGCCGTCCGCGATGTCACCGACGTGCACCGCGACGTCGGCGCCCAGCTCGTTGACGGCCTTGACCATGCCCGCGGACCACTTGGCCCGGTCGATCGCGCCGTAGTGGGTGTCGGTGATGACCGCGACCGTGAGCCCGTCGAACGCGGGGTCGAGGCGGGGGAGCAGCACGTCCTGGCGCTTGATCCGGGGCACGCGCATGGCCTCGTAGACGCCGTAGATCGTGACGGTCACGATGATTCCGGCCAGCAGCACCGCGATGAGGCGGGAGCGGAACGGGTTGTCCACACCGGACCACAGCAGCGCGAGCCGCAGCAGGTCCGTGATCAGCGTCCAGGCGAACGCGATCCAGACGAACCCGAGCAGGAACTGGGAGATCCGCGACGCCCGGTCGCTGTGCCTGCGGGTGAACAGCACCATCATCGTGATCGCGCCCGCCGCGAAGACGACGGCGGCGATCGGGCGGACCGGGTCGGGCCACTGCGCCGAAGCCGCGAACAGGCCTTCGAACGGCACCCAGAACAGCAGTGTCGTGACGGTCAGGAGGACGAGCGTGAAGACCACGCGCCGTACCGTGATGCGGGGCCGGGCCGCGGTGGTCGTCATCGCTCATCCTCCTGGTCGGAACTCCAATCTATGTCAACGCACGGATGATGGATTGTTCGCCCGAGTTGCCGTAGACGTCCGTCACACGCGTACGCAGCGACAACGCGCCCGGTTTCGCGTCGAGCAGAACCCCGCGGTCGCCGAACAGCACGAACGAGCCCTTCTGCCACGACTTTCCGTCGTCGTAGGACACGTCCACGACCAGGTTCCTGGTGCGGCCGGCTGTCGAGGTCTTCTCGACGCGGAACGGGACGCCGGACCCGTCGCGTGCCTCGAACCTGATCGCCGTGAGCGGCAACGGACCGGTGCCTTCCTTGCTGGTGAACTCCCAGGCGGCCGCGACCTTCCTGGAGAGCGGGCCCTGGTGTTCGGCCTGCGCTTCGAGCCGGTACCGCGCCTTGCCGGGCGGCACCTGGAACACGCCCCCGTCCGGCGTCACCGTGCCGTCGACGAGCTTGCCCTCGCGGCGCAGCTCGGTGCGGCCCTCCGCGCCGAAGTCGCCGGCGAAGCCGTAGTGGCCGGGAGCCGGGTCGGACAGCAGCGGCAGCTCGGCCGAGATCAGGTTGCCGCGCCGGTGCGGCGGGCCGATCGCGACGGACGGGCCGAGCACGCCGATGCCCCACTTCTCCTCGTACGCCTTGCCGTTCGCGTACCTGCGCCACGTCTGTCCCTGTACGACCTGGCGTTCCGGCTCGGTCTGGAACATGGACGCGAACCACTCGAGGTCACCGGTCGAGTGGTAGTAGGTCCGGTGCGCCCCAGGGAACTTGACGCCTTCTGCGCCGTCGCCGGGCGGCGGTGTGGACAGCGGGTGCTCGGTGAAGACGACCCATTCGCCGCCGCCAGGTCCGGCGGGACCGCCGATCGTGGCGTCGACCCTGGCCAGGTCGGCGTCCTTGATCGCCGGGTTCGTCGCGACGATCGCGTTCTCCCGGGAGAGCGCGATGGCGCACGGGGAACCGGTGTCCGGCCCGCAGGTCGTGCTGCCCGGCACGTTCCGGACGAACTGCACGGCCGTGTAGATCATGCCGGGCGTGGCTGAGGGAACCACGTACACCTCGTCGCCCTGGCTCGCGAACGCCGAACCGTTGGGCATGCCGAACGAGGTGCCGATCAGGCCCGTGCCCTGCGTGCCGTTGACCGTGGCGGCCACCCGTCGGCCCGCCTGCGCGTCGAGTACGGCCTCCGCGCCGTTCGGGCCGACCGTGATCTCCTTGGCTGCCAGCGTCTGCGACGGTTCCCACGGTGGCCGGCCGGCGATGGGACTCGGTACCCAGGCGAACACGGTGTAGCGGCCCTGCGGGACGTCACCCTCAAGGGCGTGGCCGTTGCCGAGGCCTCCGACGTAGAGCCTTCCGTTGTCGTGGTTGGCCATCGCGATCAGGAACCCGTAGCCGCCGGTGCCGTTCAGCGCTCCCTGTCGATCCACCGACTGGACCTTGATCCGGCCCGTGTTCGTCTTGATCACGCGCGTGGACACCGCCGTGCGGAGGACGTTGTCCTTGTCCCGCGCGACGATCACACTGCCTTCGCTCGATTCCTTGGCAGCGGTGGCCTTGACCGTGGCCGTGCCTCGGGCGGGAACCTCGATCGTGGCGCGATCAAGTCGCACCTCGTCGGGCGCGGTGAGCTTGAGCGTCGCGGGTTTCGTGCCGTCGTTGCGGTAGGTGATGGTGCCGCCGCTCTTCAACGCGGCCGGCTCGGCGGTGAGCAGCGTTCTCGTTGCCCGGTCCACGTTCACCACGCCGGTGCCCTGCTCGAACACCTTTCCGCTCGGGTCGGCGGTGTTCGTGAGAGCTGCCTTGAGCCGCGCGGGCGACCAGTCCGGGTGCTGCCCCGCGAGGATCGCCGCCGCACCCGCCACGTGCGGCGTCGCCATCGACGTGCCGCTCGCGAGGGTGTGCCGTTCGTTGATCGGGTAACCCATCGCGGTGCCCTGCGCCCTGGCCGCCGCGATGGCGTAACCGGGCGCGCTGATCTCAGGTTTCACCGCACCGTCCGTGCGCGGGCCGCGGCTGGAGTAGTAGCTGGTCTGCCCGTCCCGCGTGACGCTCGCGACCGCCAGTGCCGCGTCGGCGCTCGCCGGGGTCGACACTGACTCGTCGGCACCCTCGTTGCCGGCCGCCACGACGAAGAGTGCCTTGTCGCTCAACGCGTTCACGGCTTGGGACAGCTCGTCCGTGCCATCGGTGGCCTCGCCGCCCAGGCTCAGGTTCACCACCTTGGCGCCCTGTTCCACGGCCCACTGCATGCCCGCGATGATCGCGGACATCTCGCACCCGCTCCGCTCGCACACGCGACCGATCAGCAGGTTCGCGTCCGGCGCCGTGCCCGGCTCCGGCCCGGCGCCCGCGATGATGCCCGCGACGTGCGTGCCGTGGCCGACCGGATCACTGACGTCATCCTGTTCGGTGAAGTCCTTGGACGCGGCGATGCGGCCCTTCAGGTCCGGGTGCTCGGCGTCCACGCCCGTGTCGAGGACAGCGACCTTGACGCCCTTGGCGGTGTGCCCGCGTTGCCACGCCCTGGGCGCCTTGATCTGCTCGACGCTCGCCTTGTCGAGCGGGTGGACGACCTTGTCGGCGCTGATCTTCGTGATGTTCGGCAGGCTCTCCGCCTGGTTCGGCGCCTTCGGGTTGATCCTGCGCCAGAGCTGGTCGGTGACCTCGACGGCGATGGAGTTGATCGACGGAAGGTCCGTGCCCGCCAGGTCGGGCCGGCTGTCCTGGTAGCGGATGATCGCCTTCTGCTGCTTGCTGACGTCGAACAGGCCCTTGTCCAGCACGCCGTTGGCGACCAGCGGCTGGGCGTCGAACGGGATGACCGAGACCGTGCCGTCCAGCACGGTCTTCAGGAACGGCATCCGCTCCCGGCCCGGTGCGGGCCGGATGACGACGTTGGGCGGCTCACCGGGACTTTCGACCACGTGCACGCGGTCACCGGTGATGAGCGTGATCCCATTTTCGGGTGGGGAGGCAACCGCCGGCGTGACGGCGAGTCCTGATATCAGTACCGCGGCTGTGGCCAGCGCGTTCCAGCGGGAGAGTGTCATGCAGGGCTCCTCGCGGGGTGAATGGTTCAACCAAACTCCCCACGCTGCCGGTGTTCCGCGTTCCGGGACAAGTACCGGAACGGCCACAACCGTTGCCATATCCCGCCGAACTAGAGTGGACCGCATGATCTTCTACACCGACGAGGAGAGCCGCACGCTGCGCACCGCCGTGTACGGCGCGATGCTGCTGGTCTCCCACGCAGACCCCGGCCCCGTGCTGGAGGAGCGGTTCGCGGGCCTGCGTGCCCTCGCGCACCTCTCGTCCGACCTGCGCCACGTCATGGGCGCCGCCCGCCCCTCCGTGCCCGCCGGCACCGACGAGGAGATCGAGCCCGTCATCCTCGAGGCCCTTCGCCGTTCGATGAAGATCCTCTCGGCGCGCTCACCCGAGGACGCCGCCTCGTTCCCCCGCGCGGTGCTCACGATCGCCCGCGAGGTCGCCGAGGCCGACGGCGTGGTGGTGGACGCGGAGGACGCGATGGTCGCCCGCATCGAGGACGCGCTGGCGCTCTGAGCTCTGCTCAGGCGCGCTTGCGGGCGACGCCCGCGAACGTGGAGGTCCACGTGGGGTCGCCGACCTCGTCGCCGGGGTCCGGCAGCCACTCCGGCAGGTAGACCACGCCCGGATCGAGCAGCTCCAGCCCCGTGAACAGGCCGGTGATCTCGGCGCGGGTGCGCATCGAGAAGTCGGTGACGCTGCGCCGGAACTGGTCGGTGGCCTCCTCGGCCTGCTCCGGTTCGGGACCCTCCAGGCTCGCGTGGGAGATGGCCAGGTAGCTGCCGGGCACCGTCGCGTCCAGATACTCGCGGATGATGCCCGCCGGGTCGTCGCTGTCCGGTACGAAGTGCAGCACCGCGAACATCAGCACCGCGATCGGCTGTTCGAAGTCCAGCAACTCCCGGATTCCTGGCTCCGCGAGGATCTCCTGCGGCCGGCGCAGATCGCCCTGGACCACCGTGGCCTGGTTGATGCCGTCGAGAATCGCGCGGCTGTGCGAGGCGGCGACCGGATCGCTGTCGACGTAGACGATCCGGCAGTCGGGGTTCGCCTTCCAGGCGATCTCGTGCACGTTGCCCACCGTGGGGATGCCCGAGCCGAGATCGAGGAACTGCGTGACGCCCTGGCCGACGAGGTAGCGGACCGCACGGCGCAGGAACGACCGGTTGGCCCGCAGGATGTCGGGCAGCTCCGGCATGAACGCGACGATCTTCGCTGCGGCGTCCCGGTCGACCTGGAAGTTGTGGAAACCGCCCAGGTGCGCGTCGTAGATCCGCGCCGCACTCGGCCTGTCCAGGTCGATCTCCGGACCTACCCACGCCGGTCGGTTCACCATGACCACCTTTGTCGTCGGTCGAACTGTTGCGGCACCACCCTAAGCGTGGGAGGCGCCGATCGGTTCCGCCGCCACCCGCTCGGCCCTCACCGATGCGATGCCACCGAGAATCAGCAGGCCGCCGGCAAGCTGCAGTGGTGTGAGCTCCTCGCCCAGCAGCAGCCAGGCGAACAGGGAGGCGGAGACGACCTCCAGCAGCGCGACGAACGACGCGAGCCGCGACCCGAGAATTCCGGAGGCGGTGATGCCGGACGCGTAGGCCAGCGCCGTGCCGACGACCGCGACGACGAGCAACGGCACCCACCAGGCCGTGGTCGTGCCGAACAGGGTCAGGTCGCCGAAGGTCGCGGTGAACGGCAGCAGGCCGGTCGCTCCGACGAGCGCCAGTACCGGTGCGGCCAGCAGCAGTCCGGCCCCGGCGAGCGCGACCGGCGGAAGGCCGTTGTTGGGGCGTGCGGCGATCATGAAGTACCCGGCGCATCCGATGGCGGCGCCGAAAGCGGCCGCCACTCCGATCGGGTCAACGGCCTGGATGGCGCCGGGCCCGATCACGAGCACCAGGCCGCCGACCGCGAGCACCGAGCCGGCCAGGACGACCGGCGCGGGCGTTCGCCTGCTGACCGCCCAGGTGAAGCCGACCAGGAGAAGTGGTGCGAGGAACTCGATGAGCAGTGCGGTCGCCACCGGGATGCGTTGGATGGCGGCGAAGTAGAGGACCTGGGTGACCGCAACGCCGACGACGCCCATGCCCAGCACCGGCCACCCCGCCCGCAGGAGCACGGACCACTTGCCGCGCAGGGAGTACACGACGAACGGGAGCAGCACGAGCCCGGCGGTGAACGCGCGGACCGTGACGGCGGCCGCCGGCGACCAGCCTGCTTCCAGCAGCGGTTTGACGAACGCTCCCGAGGTGCCGAACGAGATGAACGAGACCGCGGCCGCGATCAGGCCGGTGGACTTCGGCGCACCACTCATGCTGGCCTCCCCGTTCCGAGTGCTGTCATGGTCTAACGTGGCTCACGGTCCTGACGCTAGGCCGGTGCCGGTAAGGAGTCAAATTGCGTTTTGCCCCTGACACGGAGGAGTCGCTCACCTTCATCGTCATGCTGTGCAACACCGATCCGTCGGCGTCACGCAGCGGCGACGACGAACTGGCCACGGTCGACCAGCTCACGGCACTGCTGGGTCGCTATTCCTACTCAGGGCGAATCGATCGCGACGAGGCGGAACTGCGCGACGTCCAACGCACGCGCGCACTGCTCAGGCACGTGTGGACCCTCGACCGTGACGACGCCGTCGAGGTCGTCAACAAGATGCTCCGCGACGCCAAGGCACTCCCGCACCTCGTGCGGCACGACGAGCTCGACTGGCACATGCACGCGACCGAGCCTGGTTCCCCGCTCGCCGAACGGATCCGGGTGGAAGCCGCACTCGCCCTCATCGACGTGATCCGGATGAACGAGATGGGCCGCCTACGGATCTGTGAGGCCGACGACTGTGAAGGCCTTGTCCTTGACCTGTCCCGCAACGCGCTCAAGCGGTTCTGCACCGTGCGGTGCGGCAACCGGATGAACATGATCGCCTTCCGCGAGCGCCAAGCGGAGACCGACGGCGGATGAGGGCTCTCTAGGTCGGCTGCAGGTCCGCGCCGACCACCGTGACGAGCCTGCGATCGCTCAACGCTCGCAGCGCGCCGCTCGCCCTGATCCACTCGCGCGTCGCGTGCTGCTCGCCGGGTGCGGGGAAGACGCGATCGAGCTCGTCCAGGATGACCACGAGCGTCGTTGCGTTGTGCCCCAACGAGGTGAGGTGATCCCGTCGCCGTTCCAGCTGGGCTTCGAGATCGGCGGCGGTCATCGGGAAGGGCGTCACGAACGGCCACGGCGCGTGTTCGGTGCGGCCCCACGTGTCGAATGCGGCGAGCATCAACCGGAACAGCGACTTCGACCAGTCCTCCTGGTGCCGGTCGTGGCGCCGCAGGTCGACGTGGCACACCGGGCGGTGCGCTTCGGCGATCTGCGTGACAACCTGCTTGTCGTGCCCGTTGTGGGAGATTAAGCCCTCTGGCTGCGGCGGCATGCTTGGTAGTCGTTTGGAGCGAGGTGAAGGTTACGGTCCACTGGGTGGACGCTGGGCCGAATGGCCGATCGCCAAGCCCGGGATGCGTGGCAGTGTGGATTTCCTAGGGGATCAAGGCCGGGGGAGAACCATGCATGGAACTGTCGCGCCGTGAACTGCTGACCCGCACCGGCCAGGCCGCTGCCGTCGCCACCGCCGCCTCCACGCTCACTGTCGGTGCGGCGCAAGCGAAACAAGATCAGGGTGTGAAGCTGACGCAGGGCACGAACATCTCGGTGTCACGGTCGAACGACGGCAAGTGGCTGGCGATAGACCTCGTTACGGCCATCTGGGTGCTGCCGTCCACGGGTGGCGTGGCGCGGAAGCTGACGGACGATCTGCAGGACGCGTCGTTGCCGTCTTTCGGGCCTGGCGACCAGATCGCGTTCCAGTCCTACAAGGATGGTAACTACCACCTGTACGTCACGGGCCTCGATGGCGGCATCAAACAGCTCACCAGCGGCAAGTACGACCACCGTGAGCCCGCGTTCTCGCCGGACGGCACGAAGATCGCGTTCACGAGCGACCGCGGCGGCAGCTACGGCGTCCATGTTCTCGACGTCGGTAGCGGCAAGATCACGCAGCTTACGATCGCGCCTGACGACGCGGCCGCGCCGCAGTGGTCGAAGGACGGCAAGAAGCTCATCTTCGTCGTGGCCAACACGTTTGTGGATACCGTGACGCTGGATGGCAAGCGCGAACGGCTGGTCACGGCGCCGGCGGGTGCGCAGCTGTTCGGCGCGAGTTTCGGGCCGGGCGACCAGCCGAGCTACACGTTCATGCGGCCTGGCCAGGCGGATCTGATCCTGGGCGACAAGACCGTGGTCACCGGTCAGGACGTGTTCGGGTTCGCGCCGATCTGGGACGGCGACAGCGTTCTCTACACGGCTGACGGCAAGATTCGGTTGCTCGCCAACGGTTCCACCAAGGACATTCCGTTCGAGGCGACGGTTCCGGTGCGCAAGCCTCGGCAGCACCACGCGAAGAACCTCAGTGGCGGCCCGGTCAAGGGCATCGCGAGTCCCGTTGTGTCCGCGGACGGCACGAAGATCGCGTTCCGTGCGTTGAACGCCATTTACCTGCTCAGCAACGGCAAGACGACGAAGCTCACGGACGGCAAGTACTTCGACTCCGACCCGGACTTCTCGCCCGACGGCACCAAACTCGTCTACGCCAGCGACCGCAGTGGCGTGGCGCAGTTGCGGATCCGCGATCTGACGACGGGGGAGGACAAGGCGTTCGCGTCGGCCCCGCACGCGCAGACGATCCCGCGGTTCTCGCCGGACGGCACCAAGGTCGCCTACGTCGACCACGACGGCCAGGTGTGGATCACCGACCAGTCGGGGCGCAGGCAGATCACGCCGACCCTCTTCCAGCCGGGCAGGCCCACGTGGTCGAAGGACGGCACGGTCGTCGCACTCGCGGCGGTGAAGCCGTTCTCGCGCAGGTTCCGCGAGGGCACCAGCCAGATCCTCACCGTCGACCTGCTGAGCGCCGAGCTCAAGTACACCGAGCCGATGCCGTTCCGGTCGATCGCGACGCGCGGTGACGACGGGCCGGTGTGGTCGCCGGACGGCAAACGCATCGCGTTCGTCGTCGAGAGTCTCGCGTTCGTCGTGGAGGTCGACGGCAAGGGCAACCCGCAGGGCCAGCCTCGCCAGGTGACGCGCGAGGTGACCGACTCGTTGGCCTGGCACGGCAACGACGCGTTGGTGTACCTCAACAACGGGCGGCTGCGGAAGTCGAGTCTGGACGGCAAGGTCAGCACGATCCGCGTCTGCCTGAACTGGCGCAAGCCGAAGGCGCCCGAGCGGACCGTCGTCAGGGTCGGCGCGTACTGGGACGGCGAGGCGGAGCAGCTCCGCGAGAACGTCGACATCGTCGTGGAAAACGGCCATGTCAAGGAAATCCGGCCGCACCGCGGCCACGCGGACGTCGACGCTCGTGAGTTGACGGCCATCCCCGGTCTGATCGACGCGCACAACCACTGGCACCTGCGCGGCAGGCAGTGGGGCGGCAGGCAGGGCCGGGTGTGGCTCTCCTACGGCATCACGACCACGCGCTCACCCGGCGACCCGGTCTACCAGATGGTCGAGACGCGGGAGGCGCTCGCGGCCGAACCCTGATCGGGCCCCGTTTCTACGCCACCGGCGAGGCCGTCGACGGCTCGCGCGTCTACTACAACTTCATGCGCCCCACGCTGTCCCGCGCCCAGCTCGACCTGGAACTGCGCCGCGCACACGAACTCGACTACGACATGCTCAAGACCTACGTGCGCCTGCTCGTCGAACTGCAACGCGCCGCCGTGCAACGTTCCCGCGTGCCGCTGTCATCGCACTACCTCTACCCGGCCGCTCACCTCGGGATGAACGGCATGGAACACGTCGGCGCCACCAACCGTCTCGGCTACTCGCACACCATCACCCGGCAGGGCCGTGCGTACCAGGACGTCGTCGCACTTTTCACCAACGCCGGTCTGTCGATGACGCCGACGCTGTTCCACAACCGCGCCCTGTTCGCGGAGGACAAGTCGCTGGCCGTCGACGAACGCACGCGCATCCTCTTCCCGCCGTGGGAGTACGACCGCTACCTGGCCGACGCCAACAGCGGCGGCGGCACGTCGTCGTTGCACATCCTGCGTGGTTGGGTCGAGTTTGCTCTGGCGGTGCATCGGGGCGGTGGGCTGGTGTTGTGTGGCACCGATGCGCCGTTGGATGCACCCGCTGCTTCGACGCATATGAACCTGCGGGCCATGGTGAAGTTCGGGTTCACGCCGCGGGAGGCGCTCATCACGGCCACCCGGAATCCGGCTCGTTGGCTGGGGCTGCCTCTTGGGGCTATCAAGCCTGGTGCGCCTGCGGATATCTCGTTTGTGTCCGGGAACCCGCTGGCTGATATCAAGGCTGCTGCTGCCGTTAAGCAGGTCATGGTTGGTGGGCGGCTTCATGCGGTGGCTGACCTGTTGGCGCCGTATCAGGGGCAGCCGCAGGTGATGGCGTTCTCGGATGCGCTTGAGCCGTTGGCGTCGGCGGAGAACAAGCACTGGTGGCATGAGCCGGAGTGGGCTGATCACGCCTGCTGTGGTCATTAAGGCTGAAACCTCGGCTTCGCCGACCCGGCACATACCCTCCTTCGTCGGGTGTGTGCCGGAACGAGTTTCTGTGGTCCGGTTGAGTGGGTATATCAGACCGTGATGTAACCCGATTAAGTGAAGAATCATTGTTGATCACCCACGCAATGTAACTGCTGGATAATCGAATGCGTCGAACAAGGGGATGTGACACGATCGTGCCATGACAGCCTTCGCGGCCCCGGAAGACATCGCCCGGCGCACCACCGCGGCCAAGGAAGCAGCGGTAGCGGCAGGTCGCGATCTCGGCCTTGAGGTGACCGACGCCAAGGTGCTCTACGAGCTGTTCTCGGTCGTGGTCCACCTCGCGCCGTCGCCGGTCGTGGCCCGCATCCCGACCGTCCTGCCGCACACCACGACGCCTGAGGACCTGGCTCGCCGCCAGCAGCAGGAGCTGGACGTGGCGCAGTGGCTGAAAGACCAGGGCACGCCGGTGATCGCGCCCAGTGAACTGGTGCCACGCAAACCCGTGCAGCGCAACGGTTTCTCGATCACCTTCTGGCCGTTCATCGAAGAAGACAAGTGTCACGAGCCGGACTACGCGAAGAACTCGGAGAAGACGGCCGAGCTGCATGCCGCATTGCGCGCGTACCCCGGTGAGCTCAAGTTCATGGAATCGGCCGAACCGCGGTTCGTCACCGAAGGACTGGCCAAACTCGAAGCACGCCCGGACCTGGTGGACCCCGAGGATCTCGAACGCGCGCAACGAGAATGGCGAGAGCTCGAACCGCTGGTGAGCGACCAGAGCGAGTTCGAGAAGGCGTTCCCCGGAGTCGAGATCCAGCCGATCCACGGTGACTCGCCGCCCGCGAACATCTTCGCGAGCACCAACGGACCGCTGTTCTCGGACTTCGAACTCATCACGCTGGGGCCCGTGGAATGGGACCTGGCCGCGCTCGGGCCCGACCTCGAAGCCGCCTATGACCGTGGCGCGAAAGACCACGGCATCAGGCAGCTGAACGAGGACGTGCTCAGGTTCGTGAACGCGGTCGGTGCGATCAGGGTCATCGCGTACCTGGCCATCGCGGACCAGTTGCCCGCGATGGTCGAGTTCATGAAGCCGTTCATCAACCAGTGGCGGGACAGCGCGCCTTACGCGTGAGCGACGGCGCGATCTCCCAGCCAGGCGACGACGTCCTCGGCGGGCAGGGGCTCGCTGAGGAAGTAGCCCTGGACGACGTCGCAGCCGGCGGCGGCCAGTGCGGTCCAGGTGTCCTGGTCCTCGACGCCCTCGGCGACGGCCTGCAGGCCGAAGTTGCGGGCCAGGGCAACCAGGGCGTGAACGATGGCGCTGTCGCCGGCGTCGGTGCACATGTGCGTGACGAAGGAACGGTCGAGCTTCATCTCGTGCACGCGCATGTTGCGCAGGTAGGAGATGGACGAGTAGCCGGTGCCGAAGTCGTCGATCGAGAGGCGCACGCCGAGTTCGGTGAGGCCGCGCAGTACGTCGACGGCGCGGTCCGGGTCGGAGATGATCGCGCTCTCGGTGATCTCCAGGGTCAGTAAGCGGGCGGGCAGGCCGTGGCGCTTGATCAACGAGGCCACGTCGTCGGGGAACTCGGTGTGGTGCAGGCAGGCGGCGCCGACGTTCACCGAGACCGGGACCTCCCAGCCCGCGTCCTGCCAGGCGCGGCACTGGCGCAGGGCGGCGTCGATGACGTAGCGGGTCAACGGCTCGATGAGGCCGTTCTCCTCGGCGATCGGGATGAACTCGTCGGGGCGAACCAGGCCGCGGGTGGGGTGCTGCCAGCGGGCCAGGGCCTCGACGCCGCAGACGGCGCCGGTGTCGGCCAGGGCCTTGGGCTGGTAGTGCAGGAAGAGCTCGCCGCGGTCGATGGCGTGCCGCAGCTCGGTGACGGCGGTGAGCTGCGAGGCGCCGCGTTCGTGCAGGCGGGCGTCGTAGACGGCGACGCCGGACTTGTCGCGCTTGGCCGCGTACATCGCGATGTCGGCGTGGCGCAGCAGTTCGTGGCCGTCCTCCGAGTCGGTCGGGCACATGGCGACGCCGACGCTGCCGGCGATCTCCAGTTCCAGGCCCTCCAGCGTGACCGGCATGCCCAACGCGGTGATGATCTTGTCCGCGACCATGCGGGCGTTCTCCGCGGAGCCGACGCCGGGGAGCAGTACGGCGAACTCGTCGCCGCCCAGCCGCGCCACCATGTCGGTGTCCCGCACGGCCCACGTCAGGCGGTTCGCCACCTGGCGCAGCAGCAGGTCGCCGGAGTGGTGGCCGAGTGAGTCGTTGACCTCCTTGAACCGGTCGAGGTCGACGATCAGCAACGCCAGCGGCTCGTCCTTCTTGCGTGCCTTGACGACCGCGGTGTCCATGCGGCGCGCGAGCAGTGTGCGGTTCGCGAGGCCGGTCAACGCGTCGTGGTGCGCCTCGTGCTCGTTCTTCGCGGCCTGGCGCAGGATCTTGCGGCGGTGGCCGAGCAGCACCATGCCGAACAGGCCGACGAGGAACGCGTCCAGCACGAACGCCACGATCTGCGCGACCCGCAGCTGCGCGTTGCGTTCGTCGGCGGCACGCAGGTACTCGGTGGTCTCCAGCCGGATCGTGCCGATCGTCGTCGAGATCTGCCGCCGCAGCGAGGAGTGCGCGAAACCGGCCTGGTCGGCCTGCAGCGAGTCGCCGGTCGCGAGCACGTTGCGCAGGATGTCGGTGGTCGTGTCGTAGAGGGGGAGCAGCCGGCTGGCGAACGCGATGTCGTTCGAGGTGCCGTTGGTGCGCAACCACTCCAGCTCACCACGCGCCGCGCCGACCGAGTGCCGCAACGGCTCGATGGTCTGGTCGGTGCGCAGGCGCTGCAGGTCGCGGAGTGCGTTGTCGGCGATGTTCAGGTGTTCCAGCACGCGGCTCCACCGTTCGCTGGAGTTGTTGAGCTGCCGCACGTGCGCGGTCGTGGCCTGAGCGCTGACGCTGCTCCACAACGCGAGACCCGCCAGGATCAACAGCCCGGCCGTCAGCCCGGCCGTCGCCACCCGAGCGGTCGCGCGGCCTTCCCACAGCATCACCGTGCTTGCTCCAGTGGTCGCAGCCAACTTGCGGGATCTTCGACGAAGGAGTCCATCCTGGGCTGGAACCACTCCTTGCGTGCCTTCTCCGATTCCTGCCGGTGCAGGATCTCGTCGAGGTTCGCGGTCGTGACGGCCAGTCCAGGTGTGAAGACCCAGCCTTCGGGCAGTTTCGACAGGCCCCTGGCGTGCCGGGCGAGCAGCCAGCCCGCGACAGCGCCCTTGAGGTAGTGCTCGGGCGAGATCGACGCCACCATCGTGCCGTCCCGCACCGCCTGCAACGTCCTCGGGTCCACCCCGAATCCGCCCACCAGCCACCTCGCCGACCTCTCGGTCTTGATCGCCGCGAGGTTGAACCCGTCGCAGTCTCCCGTTCCAACGAACGCCAGGGCGTCCGGGTTCGCCGCGGCCAAACGCTGCCACGCGTCGAGGTTCGCCTCGTCGTCGCGTTGCGTGTCGAACGGCCCCAGCACACGAACTCCCGGCAGTTTCTCGGCGAAACGCCCTCTGATCCCGTCGGCCCGGTCGTCGAACCCGGCGAGTCCGGGAGTGGTGTTTCCCAGCACCACTGATCCGGTCGCGTCCGAGGGCAATCGGCGCATCAACTCGTCAGCCAGCATTTCGCCGAGTACGTAGTTGTCGTTACCGATGTGCAGTTTCACCCCGGAACTCGCAACAAGTCTCATGTCCAGGCCGACAACCGCCACGTGCTGGCTCAACGCCTCTCCGATGGACGGTGCCATCAACGCCGGTTCCGAGGTCGCGACCGCAATGCCGTCGGTGGCACTGAGCGACAAATCCCGGAACAGCTCGACTTCCTTGTGCCCGTCCTGCCCCGGAGGGCCGGTGACGGTGGCGCTCACGCCGCCGATCCGGCCGACACCCTCGTGGAACCCGCTGGTCATCTCCTGTGCGAACGAACCGCCCGTGCGCTTGACCACGAAGCCGACGTGCGGCAAAGCGTCTGACCTGGCAGATCCGCCACACCCCGTGATGAGGCCCAGCAGACCCAGGACCAGCGCCGCAGCTCGCATGGCAGACCTCGGCTCGTTCGACCGACAGGTGATTGATCTCCAGAGCGGCCGATGCTACATCCCTTGGTGTCAATGCGGGATAACGCTGCCCAATACCGGGAAGCGCTTTCACGTTTAAGCCCGGTTGTTATGCCGGTTCGTAGCCCAGGTTCGGCCGCAGCCAGCCCTCTACCTCGGCGAGCGGCATCCCGCGCCGGATCGCGTAGTCCTCGACCTGGTCACGTCCGAGCCTGCCGACCGTGAAGTACTTCGCGTCCGGGTGCTGGAAGATCATGCCGCTCACGCTCGCCGCGGGGTTCATGGCGAACGACTCGGTCAGCTCGATGCCGAGCTCCTCGGCCCCGAGCAGGTCGAACAGCTCCCGCTTCACGGTGTGGTCCGGGCAGGCCGGGTAGCCGAGCGCGGGCCGGATGCCGCGGAACTTCTCGGCGTGCAGCTCGGCCAGCTCCGGCTGGGCGTCCGGTTCGAACCAGTCGCGGCGGGCGCGCAGGTGGATCCACTCGGCGAACGCCTCGGCGAGCCGGTCGGCCAGCGCCTTCACCATGATGGCGCGGTAGTCGTCGTTCTGGGCCTCGTACTTCGCGGCCAGTGACTCGGCGCCGAGGATCGTCACCGCGAAGCCGCCGACGTGGTCGCCTTCCGGGGCCACATAGTCGGACATGCAGCGGTTCGGGCGTGACAACTGCTTTTGGGTCTGCTGGCGCAGCATCGGCCAGACGACGCCGTTTTCCAGCACGATGTCGTCGCCTTCGGAATGCGCGGGCCAGAAGCCGTAAACGCCCCTAGGCTCGAACAGGTCCTTGGCGATGATTTCGTCCAGCAACTCGATCGCGTCGTCATAGAGTTCGCGCGCCACCGGCTGGTCGAGGATCGCCGGGAACTTGCCCTTGAGCTCCCAGGCGAGGAACAGGAACGTCCAGTCGATGTACTCGCGCAGTTCGGCGACCGTGGGAACTGCGGTTCGCACACCCGTGAAGTCGGGCGTGGGCAGATCGGAGAAGTCGATCTTCTCGCCGTTCGCGCGGGCGTCCGCGACCTTGAGCAGGGGGAGCTGCCTGCGGTTCTCGTGCTGCTCGCGCAGCCGGGCCTGCTCGACCCGGTTCGCCACGTTCAGCTCGTGGCCGCGGCGGTCGTCGAGCAGGTCGGACACCACGCCGACCACACGCGACGCGTCGAGCACGTGGATGACCGGCTCGTCGTAGACCGGGGCGATCTTCACGGCCGTGTGCTGCTTCGAGGTCGTGGCGCCGCCGATGAGCAACGGCAGCTTCATTCCCCGCCGTTGCATCTCCTCCGCGACCGCGACCATCTCGTCCAGCGATGGGGTGATCAGCCCGGACAGGCCGATCACGTCCGCGTGCTCGGCGATCGCGGTGTCGAGGATCTTGGCGGCCGGGACCATCACGCCGAGGTCGATCACCTCGTAGTTGTTGCAGCCCAGCACGACGCCGACGATGTTCTTGCCGATATCGTGCACGTCGCCCTTGACCGTGGCGAGCACGACCTTGCCGTTGCCGCCTGCCTGCGACTTCGGCTCCGCGTCCATGAACGGCTCCAGGTACGCGACCGAGCGCTTCATGACGCGGGCGCTCTTCACCACCTGCGGCAGGAACATCTTGCCCGCGCCGAACAGGTCGCCGACGATCTTCATGCCGTCCATCAGCGGGCCCTCGATCACGTCGAGTGGCCGGGCGGCGCCCTGGCGGGCCTCCTCGGTGTCCTCCTCGATGAAGTCGACGACGCCGTAGAGGATCGCGTGTTCGAGCCGCTTGCCGACCGGGGCGTCACGCCACTTCAGGTCCACGACGCGCTTCTGACCCGGACCCTTGACCGTTTCCGCGTGCGTCACGAGCCGGTCGGTGGCGTCCTCGCGGCGGTCGAAGATGACGTCCTCGACCAGTTCCAGCAGGTCGGCCGGGATGTTCTCGTAGACGACGAGCTGGCCCGCGTTGACGATGCCCATGTCCAGGCCCGCGCGCACGGCGTGGAGCAGGAACGCGGAGTGCATGGCCTCGCGCACGACGTCGTTGCCGCGGAAGGAGAACGACAGGTTCGAGATGCCGCCGCTGATGCGCACGCCCGGACAGCGCTGCTTGATCTGCGGCAACGCGTCGATGAACGCCTTCGCGTAGCCGTTGTGCTCGGCGATGCCGGTCGCGACGGCGAGCACGTTCGGGTCGAAGATGATGTCCTCGGCCGGGAAACCCGCCTGCTGGGTCAGCAGGTCGTAGGCGCGTGCGCAGATCGCGACCTTGCGCTCGGTCGTGTCGGCCTGGCCCTGCTCGTCGAACGCCATCACGACCACGCCCGCGCCGTAGTCGCGGATCGTGCGCGCCTGGGCGAGGAACGGCTCCTCGCCCTCCTTCAGGCTGATCGAGTTGACGACGCCTTTTCCTTGCACGCAGCGGAGTCCGGCCTGCAGGACGCTCCAGCGGGAGCTGTCGATCATCACCGGGATGCGGGCGATCTCCGGTTCGGTGGCGATCAGGTTGAGGAACGTGGTCATCGCCTGCTCGCCGTCGAGCAGGTCGGCGTCCATGTTGACGTCGAGCAGGTTCGCGCCGCCGCGCACCTGGTCCAGCGCGACGCTGAGCGCGGCCTGGTGGTCCTCGGCCTCGATCAGCCTGCGGAACTTCGCCGAACCGGTGACGTTGGTGCGCTCACCGATCATCACGAACCCGGTGTCGGCGCCGATCTCGAACGTCTCCAGGCCACTGAACCTGGTGGCGTGCCGGGAGGCGGGGACCTCGCGCGCGGGAGTTCCCTTGACCGCCTCGGCGATCTTCCTGATGTGCGCGGGGGAGGTGCCGCAGCAGCCGCCGACGAGGTTCACGATGCCGTTGCCCGCGAAGTCCTTCAGCAGGGCCGCGGTCTCGTCCGGCGTCTGGTCGTAGCCGCCGAACGCATTGGGCAGACCGGCGTTCGGGTGGCACGCGACATAGGTGTCCGCGAGCTTCGCGAGCTCGGTGACGTGCGGGCGCATCTCCTCCGCGCCCAGCGAGCAGTTCACGCCGACGACGAGCGGTTTCGCGTGCTCGACCGAGTTCCAGAACGCCTCGACGGTCTGACCGCTGAGCGTGCGGCCGCTGAGGTCGACGATCGTCACCGAGATCCACAGCGGCAGGTCGGGCGCGACCTCGCGGGCGGCGGTGATGGCGGCCTTGCAGTTGAGCGTGTCGAAGATGGTCTCGATGAGCAGCAGGTCGACGCCGCCGTCGGCCAGCGCCCGGATCTGCTCCGCGTAGGAGTCCTTGACCTGGTCGAACGTGACCGCGCGGTACGCCGGGTCCTCGACCTTGGGCGAGAGGCTGAGCGTGACGTTGAGCGGGCCGACCGAGCCCGCGACGAAGCCGCCGAACTCGTCCGCTGCCTGCCGGGCGATGCGCGCTCCGGCCAGGTTCATGTCGCGCACCCGGTGGTCGAGGCCGTAGTCGGCCTGGCCGATCGAGGTGGCGGTGAACGTGTTCGTCGTGGTGATGTCCGCGCCGGCCGCGAGGTACTGGCGGTGCACGTCGAGCACCAGGTCCGGGCGCGTGAGGTTGAGCAGGTCAGGGTCGCCCGTGACGTCCATGTGGTGGTCGGCGAACTCGGTGCCCCGGTAGTCCTCGGGCTTGAGCTTGGCTTCCTGGAACATCGTGCCCCAGGCGCCGTCGAGCACGGCGATCCGCTGGTTCAGCAGAGACCTGAGATCACTCATGCGCGCTCCCGAAAAGTCGGAAGCGCCCTTGTTGCATGGTGAAACGATGCCGAGCGTGGCAGGCGCAGTGGCCTGTTGCAGCGCTTCTCGGCCTCGCGTGCAAGGGTAGCAAGGTCGACCATGGTGTAGGAACTCGTCTCACTTCGCGGGAGCTGGTTTATGACTGACGGTCGTGCGTTGGTGCTCGGTGGCGGCGGTGTCACCGGAATCGCCTGGGAGACAGGGCTTCTGCACGGCCTGGCCGAACTGGGTGTCGACCTCGGCGGCACCGCCGACCTGTTCGTCGGCACCTCCGCGGGCTCGGTGGTTGCCGCGCAGTTGGCGGGCGGTGTGGCGGTCAGTGACCTCTATGCGGGCCAGCTGCTCCCGCCGGACGGCGAGATTCCGGCGCGGCTCACCGGCCTGATGCTGTTGCGGTACGCCCTGTCCTATGCGTTGCCCGGTTCGGGGGCGAGTAAACGTGCCCGGCTCGGACGGGCGGCGCTGCGGGCGCGCACCGCCCCGGAATCCGCACGTCGTGAGGTGTTCGAGCGTCGACTGTCCGTTCGGGACTGGCCGCCGCGGGCGTTGAAGCTGACCGCTGTGGACACCGCGGACGGCAAGTTCGTGGCGTTCGACCAGGACAGCGGCGCTCCGCTGGTGGACGCGGTGGCGGCGAGCTGCGCGGTGCCGCTGGTGTGGCCGCCGGTGACCATCGACGGACGCCGCTACATGGACGGCGGCATGCGGTCGGCGGCCAACGTGGACCTCGCCGCCGGGTCTTCAAGGGTGGTGGTCGTGGCGCCGTTGACGCGATCGGTGAACGTGGCCGGGACACCGGCGGCGCAGGCGGCCCGGCTGGGGGTGCCGTCGATCGTGGTCAGCCCGGATCAGGCCGCGCTCGCGGCGATCGGGTCGAACGTGCTGGACCCGGCGCGGCGTCGGCCCGCGGCCGAGGCGGGGTTCGCGCAGGCCGCGTCGGTGGCGGAGGCGGTACGCGCGGTCTGGGAATGATTGATGAGGGGAGTGTTCATCAACCTCAGGTTGATGAACACTCCCCTCATCAATGTGGCCTGGGTCACTGGGGGTTGGCCTTGACCTAGGGGCAAGGTTCGAGGGTTTCCGGCATGACGGGTCGTCGAACGGGCAGTTCGCGTCGCTGCTGATCGTGCCGGAGCGGAACTTCGCCGTGGTGTCGGTCGCGAACCAGGGGCCGGGACGGCATTCCGTTCAACCAGGCCATGGTGCGCGCGGCGCTGGAAACCTACGTCGGCGTTGTCCCGCCGACCACGCGCCGTTCCCGATGGGACTGCTGCCGAACGACGAATACCTGATCACCGAAGGCGCGTTCACGGGGCAGCGCGGGTTCTTCACGCGGGACGACAACGGGGTGATCGTGGGTGTGGATCTGGCCGGGCGGATGTTCAGCCGAGTGAAATGATGGCGGCATGATCACGATCGGTCAGCTGGCCTGGTACGCGGGCGTGACGATCAAGGCGGTCCGCCACTATCACAAGGTCGGGCTGCTGGCGGAACCGTCGCGGGACGCCTCCGGCTACCGGCGCTACAGCGCCCAGGACGCGATCGACCTGGTGAAGATCCGCACGTTGGCCGAGGCCGGTGTGCCGCTGGCGAAAGTGAAGGAAATGCTTGTCGCGGACGAGGAGGAGTTCGCTTCGTCAATTGGGCAAATTGACGAAGCGCTTTCCCGGCGCGAGGAGGAGATCAGGCTTGCTCGTGAACGGGTCGGGCGGCTGCGGGCGGGCAACACGTTGTTCCTGGACGCCGACGCGGCCGCGTTGCTGGACAGGCTGAAGGAGATCGGGGTGAGCGAGCGGGGCGTCCGGATGGAACACGACGTCTGGATGCTCATGCAGGCCGTGGCTCCCGAGGAAGCGAGGATCTGGCTCGCGGACAAGACCGCCTCGCTCGCCGATCCCGAGTTCCAGGAGCTCTACCTCGCCGACGACGCGGCGTTCGAGTGGGCGGCGGACGATCCGCGGCTGCCCGCGCTGGCGGCACGGGGTTCGGCGTGGCTGGCGAAACGTCCGGAGCTTCCGATGGCCGATCCGGAGGTCGCCGGGCTGGCGATGTCGGCGGCCGGTGCGACCTCGCCTGCCTGGAAACGCATGGCAGAACTGTGAACCGCGGTGAAGAACAGGGCGAGACCGGCGAACACCGCGGGATAGACGAGGTAGCCGAACCGGCTCGCCGGCATCAGCAGGATCGCCGCGCCCATGCCCGCCACGATCCGCCACATCGCGTCGGCGGCGGTGGTCGGCGGTCGCAGCACGAGCCACAACAGCATCGCGAGACCGGTCGCGAAGAGCAGGGTCAGCGCGACCACGTGGCCCGCGGGCCCGAGCTCGGTGAGCAGATGGCCGGGGAACGGGCTCGCTGCCGGTGACTTCACCAGCGAGGTGCCGGTGACGAACCGGATGGCGTGCTCGACGAAGGCGCCGGGATCGGCCAGCAGCACCGGCAGGTTCGCCGCGGCGAGCACGGTGGTGAAGGTGGCGAGGAAACGGCCGCTCCACCCGTTGCGGGCGAGCAGGAGAACGATCAGCACGGCGACCGCGGGCAACGCGATGAGCTTGATGCTCACCAGGACCGCGGCCACCACCGCCGCCCACACCGGCATCCGCCGCACGACGAGCACCGCCAACAGCCCGATCAGCGCGAGGATCGCCACGTCCTCACCGGACGTGGTCGACTGCAGCAGGGTCATCGGGCTGATGACCGCGAGCTGCATCGCCCTGATGGGCACCCTGGGCCGGTTCAACAGCCGCAACGCGATGATGACGGCCCCGACGGCGACGAGTGCGAACCACAGCCTCGCGTCGGTCAGCGGTGAGGCGCCGAACAACGCCTTGGGCAACCCGAACACCGGCATCAGCGGCCCGTAAGGCGTGTAGTCGTTCACTTCGGCCGCCCGGCCCAGAGTCGTGACGTCGACGTACGGCGTGCCATTGGCGAGCAGCAGCCGTGCGGATCGCTCGATCACCCAAACGTTCGGTTGCGCGCTCCACGTTCCCGGCGTCGCCGAGAAGTCCTCGGCGGCCTGCCGGGTCGTCGACAGCACCGCGAGTGGTGCCACGAAACCGATCGCGAGCACGACCCAGACCGACAGCACGCGGTACCGCGGCCCTCTGCCACTGAGCAGCAGCCACAACGAGTAGGTCGCCGCGATCACGAAGGCGATCGTGGCGAAGTCGCCCCACACCTGATATCCGTGGAAGTTCGACCACACCGCCGTCGAACGGGCGAACACGGCGAAACACAGGTAGAGCACGATGTCGAGCAGCATGTCGCGACGCCACTTCACGATTTCCGTCAGCACGCCGTGAAGCATGGGCAAGCCGACCGTCCACTCGCGTCCCTCCGCGGGCTTGGGATTCCGTTCCCGAAATCACTCCTTGGGCGGAGGTTCGGAGAGGGTGGGAGTACCGGCGTACTAGTACGCCGGTCGCCTCAGCCGAGTGTGCGCAGGAAGACCGGGCCGCCCTCCTCGGCGTTCAGGCCCTTCTCGACGAACGCGATGTTGTGGTGGAACGTGATCCCGCTGATGTTCCGTTCGGTGTAGGAACCTTGGAAGCCCGGATCGTCGACCTCGGCCCGGTTCAGGCCATCCACGAAGGACTTGAGCATTCCCATCGAGGTTTCCGGGGTGGCCTCGGGGTGCCCGCCCCAGCTCGGCCAGTACGCGGTCTGCAGGTCTTCGACCACATAGAGCCCGCCTGAACGAACGTGCGGGAAGAGCGCGTGGAACGAAGTCCGGACGTGGTCGTTCTCGTGGCTGCCGTCGTCGATGATCACGTCGAACGGGCCGAGTGCCGCGCCCAGTTCGGAGAGGAACGCGGCGTCGGACTGGTCGCCCTGGATGCTCGTGATCCGCGGGCCCGTCACGGTCTTCGCCACGATGTCGAGGCCGTGGATCAGGCCGCGCCGGAAGTACCGCTGCCACATCCGCAGCGACGCGCCGCCGCTCTCCGGGTCGTCGTAGCCGCCGATACCGATCTCCAGCACTTTCACGGGTTCGGTGCGTAGCCGGGCGAAGTGGCGTTCGTAGTGCTGGGTGTACCAGTGCAGGTCGCCCCACTTGTCCGAACCGAACCGCACCGCGAGCGAACCGAGGTCCTCCGGAACCGGTTTGAGTGCGGAGAGGACCGCGTCGACCGCATCGGAAATGCCGTTCCGGCGAGCGAACCAGCTCCCGATCCCGTTCTCGTCGAGTTCGTCGGACGGGGTGCGGACCGCGAGGCTCGGCCATCGCTGCTGAGTCCCGTAGAGGGTGCGCACCACGTCGGCGAGGTCGAGCGCGACGACGATCTCCGCGCCTGTCTGCAGGTGGCTGGTCACCGAGCCGTCGAAGGACAGGTCGAGCCGGACGTCGTGCTTCACGTCGCCGATCTCGGCCAGGATCTCGTGCACGACAGAGGAAGGGCCGAGCCTGCGGATCGTGTCGTCGAGCAGGTCGCGGCCGGCGGTGGCGGCCTGCAGCAGCGGGGCGAGAACCGACCAGCGGGCGGTGTCGAACACGGCCATTTCCCCCTTGCGCGGAATGCTTCGGACTTACGATCGGATCCATGGGGATTCGACGTATGTCGTATGTGATCTTGTCTGTTCTACTCGCCTTGGCGTCGACTGGGACGGCGCAGGCAGGAGAGCGTCAGTTGCTCTTCTACAACCACGCGTGGGGCACGTTCGACCGCGCGACGGCGGATGCGGTCGAGCATTCGGCCTACATCAGGGAGTTCGCGAGTTTCGAGGTCCGCACCACCACCGGTGCGGGCGGTGAGACCTGGACCGGCCGCTACCTGCGTGGCCGCGAGACGTACCTGGAGGTCTTCGGCATCGGTGACGTGCCGGGCCAGGACGGCGAGCTCGGGGCGGCGGGCCTCGGCCTGTCGACCGAACGCGACGGTGACATCGACGGCGTGAAGTCACGGCTGACGGCCGCGGGCGTCACGCCGATCGACTTCCTGCAGACCCGCGACTTCGGAGACCACGTGCCGGTGCCGTGGTTCGACGCGGTGTTCACCTTCGAGCAGTACGACAGGTTCGGCGCGTGGGCGATGGAGTACCGGGACGAGTACTTCAACGACCCGCGCAGCAAGACCCAGCCCGCGCACTTCCCCGGCGACGTCGGCCGTGAGCGCTACCTGCCGGACGAGTACAAGGACCGGCTGATGCGCGACATCACCTCGATCAAGATCGCGGTCACCGAGCGGGACCTGGCGTCCACGATGCCGATGCTCAAGGCCGGTGGCTTCGCGCTGCGGACCGACGCCCGTGGCGTGCTGGCGACGAAGGGCGGCACGAACATCCGGTTCGACAAGGCTCCGATGGGCCAGACCGGGATGAAGAAGGTCGAGTTCGCGCTCAACCGGGCCGTGCCCAAGCATGTGGAGCGGCTCGGCAACTCCACGCTGGTCGTGGGTCCGGGCAAGCAGGCGGTCTGGACTTTCTGACACAGTTGGGTCATGTCGGTCGGGCAGGAGCGAGAACTCGGGCAGTCGGCCGCGTCCACGGGCGGATCTGTGCAGATCACCGGTGGGTCCTCGTTGCTGAGATCGCTCTCGCCCGACCTCACCGCGGCCGGAGTGGAGGCCGAGCAGCACCTGCCGTACGCGGGCCTGCACCAGGTCCTGCATCCACTTCTGGCTGATCTGTCCACATTGTCCTCAGTGCGTGCGTCGCAACGCGCTGGAGGTGGTTTTCGGCCAGGCCGACGGACCGCCGCCAGGCACACAACGAGGACGTCGCCCAACTGCTGCGTGCCGCGGAACTGGCGGCCGAGGGCGGCAGGCGCGACGACGTGGAACGCATCCTGAAAGAGGTGCGGCGCTTACGGCGTACGTGAGCCCGATCGAGCAGGGTGACGCGGTCGTCGCCGGTCTGCGTCAGGGCACGAACGACGATCCGGCCACGTCCAGGTTGCTCGGCAGCGCGGCGCGGAGTCGCGAAGGCATCCGGTCCGGCGAAGGCATCCGCTCCGGCGTGGGGCCAGGTCAAGCAGGTCCGGGCCGGACTGCTGAACATCGGGTACGTCGAGCTGGGCCCGGCGGACGGGCCGGTCACGATCCTGCTGCACGGCTGGCCGTACGACATCCACAGCTACGTCGACGTGGCGCCCGCGCTCGCCGCGAAGGGCCATCGGGTGCTCATCCCGTACCTGCGCGGCTACGGCCCGACGCGGTTCCTGCACGCGCGCACGGTGCGGAACGGCCGGCAGTCGGCGTTGGCGAGTGACGTGATCGCGTTCATGGACGCGCTGCGGATCCGCAAGGCGACTCTCGGGGGCTTCGACTGGGGTGCTCGGACGGCGTGCATCACCGCGGCACTGTGGCCGGAGCGCGTCAAGGCACTGGTGTCGGTCAGCGGCTATCTGATCGTGAACCTGACCGCGAACCAGGAACCGTTGACGCCGCAGGCCGAACTCGGCTGGTGGTACCAGTACTACTTCGCGACCGAGCGCGGCGTGAAGGGCTACACGCAGAACACCTACGAGTTCAACAAGCTGATCTGGAAGCTCGCCTCGCCCCAGTGGAACTTCGACGAGGCCACCGGCGCCCAGAGCGTCAAGGCCTGGGTGAACCCGGAACATCGGGCACAACGTGCCGCAGGAGGCACCGGAGGCGTTCACCCGCGCGATGCTCGACGTGAGTCGCTGAACGACGCGAGCAGCTCCGGGAAGCACAGCACCTGACCGCGCGGCCCGAACTTCGCGCGTTCAGGTGCGATCAGCCGGACGTCCCAGGACCGCAAAGTCGTTGCCAGCACGACCCGCAGCTCCAGCATCGCGAGGTCGGCGCCGAGGCAACGCCGGGTGCCACCGCCGAACGGCAGGTACTGCGACGCCGGACATTTCTTGTCCACAAAGCGTTCGGGCGAGAACTCCAGAGGCTCCGAGTAGACCTCGGGATTGCGGTGCGCGGCGTAGATGCATGGCGTGAGCCGTGTGCCCGCAGGAAGCCTGAGCGCATCCGAGAGCAGGACGCGGTTGCCCGCCACCACCGCGGGCGGCGAGATCCGCAGCACCTCCTTGCACACCGCGTCCAGCAACGGCCCGTCCAGGTCGTCACGCAGCTCGGCGAGCACCGACGGCGTCCTGTCGAGCCAGTAGAACGCCGAGGTCAACGCGGACGCGGTCGTCTCGTGGCCCGCGAACAACAACGACAGCACCTGATCGGGATCGAGGTCGGGTGCGAGCGTCAGCGCCTGGCGGGCGAGGTCTTCCCGTTGCCGCACAAAGGACCTGAACGCGGGAGCGAACCGCAGGTACCGGTACGCCAGCGCGCGCCTCCTGCTGCCCAGCGCGGAGTCGACCCACGCGGTGAACTCGGCCAGGAACTCGTCGCGAGCCTCCCCGAACAGGATCCGCGAGATGATCCGCAACGTCAGCGTGCGGGTCCATGAGGCCAGGTTCACCACTTCTCCGGTGCGCACGGCGGCATTGGTTTCCTCGACGATCACGGGCTCCCAGCGAGCGAGCGCCCGGCCACGCAGCTCGGCGCCGATCGCGCGCCGGTGCTCGGCGTGGGCAGGCCCGTTGGCGAACAGCAGCGATTGCTTTCCCACCAACGGTTCCAGCGTGCTGGACCCGTCGAGCCGCATCAGGTGCTCGTTGCGGAAGATCTCGCCGACCAGTTCCGGCTCCCACACCAGCAGCTGGTCCTCGCGGAGCTTGAGCGTGCCCGCCGCCGCGTGGGCGTCGAGCAGCGGCAACGCGTCCAGCCGGAACCGCCACGCCCGCAGCCCCATCAGCGGGCCCGGTCGGAGATCAGTTTCAGCGCCGCCAGCCGGGCCGCCCGCACCACCGCGATCGGCGTGTAGAGGTCCTTGTCGTGCCACAACGGCGGATGGTCGTCGGTGTCACGCAGAAACCTCGATGCGGACAACGCGGCCTCACGCGCTCGCGAATCCTCTGGCGCACAGGACAACAGCAGCAGCACCGCGTAGGCGGTCTCCTCGGCCGTGCCCGTCCATCGGCCCCACGAGCCGTCGGAACGTTGGGTCGCGAGGACCCAATCTACCGCCCGCCGCACCATCGGTGACGAGCCGCCGGTCCGGTGGAGTGCCTGCGCGCAACACGTCGTCGCGTAGTAAGGCGAGGCGTGCCACTTGTCCCACCAGCTGCCGTCGGGCTCCTGGGTGTCACTCAGATAGCCGGTGATCTTCGTGATGGCGGCCGCGATCCGGGGCTGCCCGGTGAAGTACGCGCTGAACGCGTCGAGGATGTGCGCGTTGGTGCTGATCGACGGCGTCTGCTCGTCCGGGAAGCAACGGAAGTAGTCGTCGCCCTCGTATTCCCACAGCACGTCGATCGGCCCCGGTACGCCGAGATGGGCGAGGGCGTACAGCACCGCGGCCGTGTCGTCGGAGTCCGCGGGCAGACCCGTCCCCGCCGGAGCGCCCGACGGTCCCAGTGCCGCGCACAGCCGTTCGGTCAGGCCTTCCGCTCGCAGGCCGGCGTCGGCCAACAGCGCGACGACCCACGCCGGCTCGAACACGTTGATGCACGAGATGCCCCGGACGGCGCCCTTGTCGAGCGACTGCAGATGCTGCAGCACGGCGACCGCCTCGTGGTCGGACCGCTCACCCAGCCACGCGGCGGTGGCGGCCGCCGACCCGCACACCACCCCGCCGATCGGCCGCACCTGCGGCGCCTGCCGGGCGTCCGCGCCGAACGCCTCCAGCGAGTGCCACGCCTTCTCCGGGATCGGCCGTCCATCCCGGACACGGGACCGCAGCCCCATCAGTACCCGGTAGTCGAGGCGGCCGGGCAGGTCGACGCCGAGCGAACCGGCGAGCCACGGCACTACCAGCTCGGCCGCGATGGTGTCCGGAATGGACAGGCGCGGCCTGCTCAGCACCGCCATTCCGCGCTCCACCGCGAGTTCGACCGGGGCAGGATCGATCAGTTCGTCGCGGCGGAGAACCGCGGAGAGTGCGTCGACCGCGCTCAGCGTCGGCACGAACTCGTAGCCGTCCGGCGCACCCCAGCTGCCGTCGTCGTGCTGGGACGCCAGCACGAACCGCAGCCGTTCCTCGTGCCCGTCGAGCCACGGCGCGAGTGCCAGGAGCCGCGCCGTCTCGTAGACGGACGGGGACACCGCGCCGAGCGGATCCGCGCACACTCCCGCCACGAGGTCGGCGACGGCGCGGTCGTCATCTTCGGTCCACCTGGTGGGCATTCGGGACTCCTTCGGGAAACTCCTTCCGCACCATAGGAATCCACTGCCCTCATACCCGGTTTCGCGCCGTGGAAATGGCAGATCGGCCACGCTGTCCACGTCGGCTGTGGCCGATCTGCCACACTTGGTCTCAGTACGCCGGTGGCGTGAGGATGCCGCCCGCCGCGGTGCGGATCCGCAACGACGAAGCCTTGGCGTCACGTGCGGTCCGCGCGACATCGTATGCGACCAAACGTCCGTCGCGCTTGATGATCCGGCCGTCGGAGAAGACGGTGTCGACATTGGCGGGAGTCGCGGACTGCACCAGCGTCGTCTCGATCAGGCCACCCGGCGCGATGTTGATGTCGTTGGTGCGCACCAGGATCAGGTCCGCCCGCTTGCCCACCGTGATCGACCCGGTGACGTCGCCGAGCCCCAGCGCGCAGGCGCCGTTGATCGTCGCCATCTCCAGCACGTGCCGGAAACCGATCTCGGGGAGCCCGGCGGTGGGCGTGCCCTGCCACGGAATTCCGGTCGTCCACGCGAGACGCATGGTCTCGAACATGTCCGACGGCGCGATCGACGTGGCGTCGGACGAGAGTGACACCGCAAGCCCCGCGCCGCGCATGCGCAGCAACGTCGCCCGTGGGTCACCGGCCGCGCCCAGCCGGAACTCCGAGTGAGGCGACCAGCTCAGTGGCGTGCGGGTGCGGACCAGGATCTCGATGTCGCTGTCGAGCGCCGTGACGTAGTGGCACAGCAACGTTTTCGGGCCCAGCCAGCCGCGTCGTTCGTAGTCGGCGGCGTCGACGGTCCTGGGCGGTGACTGTCCCGCGTGGATCGCGATCGGCAGGCCACGGCTCAGCGCCGCGTCCATGTCCGTGAAGAACGCGGGCTCGTTGCTCTGTGACAGCCCGCGCAGGCTGACGCCCAGGTGCACCAGCCCGTCGAACGCCGTGCCGTCGGCGAAGTACTGCCGGCGCACGCGGTCGACGTCGGTCATGTCCATCGGCACGTCACGCGACATCTGGTCGATGTGGCCGTAGGAGAAACGGGCGCGCAGGAAGCCGTCGCGGTGGGCGCTCAGTTCCGCGTCGGCGTGGCCGGGGGAGCGGGTGTTGTTGCACCAGTTGTGGACCGTGGTGACACCCGCGTTCGCCAGGTCGGCCAGGCCGAGCAGGACGCTGCGGTAGAAGTCCTTCGGTTCGTACAGTGTCGATGTGGCGCGTTTCGCCGCGAAGTACGGGAAGCCGTCGGCCACGAAATTTCGGCCGAGCGAGCTCCACATGTGGTGGTGGGTGTTGACGAAACCGGGCATGACGATCATGTCGGTGGCGTCGATGACCTTCGCGCCGCGGGCGTTCAGGTCACGCCCCACGGCCACGATCCGGCCGTCGTCGACGAGGACGTCGCCACGCGGCAGGACGCCGAGCGCGGGGTCGACGGTGACGACGGCGCCGTCACGGATCAGGTACCGGCCTCGGCGTGGGTTCGCGTCGAGGCCGGTGTCGGCGGCGGCGACACCCGTTCCGGCCGCCGACACCGCCAGGGTGGCGCCTAAGGACTTCGCGAGCGTTCGTCGGTTGATCATGTGTCCTCCGGTGCAGGGGAGAGAACGTGCCGAGTGCCGGGATTACCCGGTTTCGGCGACATGCTCGCTCAAGATCACCTTGCTGTCACCAGCGTGGAAGTCCCGTTGGTCCGGTTGGCAGAACCCCTTACCTGGCTTGGTCCAGCGGGCGCAGGTGTCGTTCGGGATTCGCCGTCAGCTCGTCGAACTGTTGCCGTGCCGCGTCCAGCCGGGTCGATGGCGAGGACTGGCGTTTGATGATCTCGTCGATGTTGGCCGACGTGACGAGCAGGCCGGGCGCGACGAACCAGCCCTCGGGCAGCGTGCGGCGCTTCTTGGCGTGCTCGGCGAGCAGCCACCCGGCCACCGCGCCCTTGAGGAAGTGCTCGGCGGACACCGACGCGAACAGATGGCCTTCCTTGACGCCCTTCAACGCCTGCGGGTCCAGGCTGAACGCGCCGGCGAGCCACTTGGCGTTCTTCGCGGCGTGCACGGTGGCGAGGTTGATGGCGTCCACGTCACCGGTGGCCAGCAACGCCACCGCGTCCGGGTTCGCGTCGGCGATGCGCTGCCACGTCGCGAGGTTCGCCGTGGCATCACGTCCGGTGTCCAGCGGCCCCATGATCGTGAGCTTGGGCAGCCGCTCGGCCAGTCGAGCCCGCAGGCCCGCGCCCCGCTGGTCCAGCGCCGGTTGTGAGGGGGAGTTGCTGCCGATCACGACCTGACCCGCGCTGTCGGGCGGCAGGCGGTCGGCCGTCGCGTCGGCGAGCATCCGGCCCTGCTCGTAGCTGTCGTTCTGCAGGAGCAGTTTCACTCCGGAACCGGGCGCGACCGGACCTCCCGCCACGGCGATCAGCGGGATGCCCTGCTCGACCACCTTGGCCATCGGCTCGGCGACGAGCTCGGGCGCGACCGCGGACACCCCGATGCCGCCCTTGGCCCTGGTGGCGAGGTCGCGCAGCAGCTCGACCTGCTTGAGGCCGTCGTGCGTCGGCGGGCCGGTCGCCTCGGCTTTCACCCCGCCCGCGATCGCCGCGCCCGCGAGGAACCCGTCGCTCATCTCGTTGGAGAAGTCGCGGCTGGTGTTCTGCGAGACGAATCCGATTATCGGCGGGTCATCGGACGTCTGCGTGCCGCTGCATCCGTTCACCACCAGTGCGAGCGTCAAAGCCGCAGCTGGGAGGGGACGGGCGTGCGAGAACATAGATAAGGCCCAATCGTGTGATCGCCGGAAGCGCCAGAGGTTAGCCCACAAAAACACCGATGTGTCGGGTTGCATGACATCCTTTGGCTGCGTACCAATGAGCACTTCGCCGAAAAGTCGGTGTGCCGAACGTGAGGCGTGTTGATGCTGTCCAATTGGGTCGAGGCCCGCACGACCGCGCAGACGACTGTCGTCAGCCTGACGGTCGGCCTCGCCACGCTTGCGGGCATCGCGCTGTGGATGAGCCTCAGCGGCCAGCGGGCGGCGACGCATCTGCACGAGCTCAACGAGGTCAGCGACCGGTGGGGGCAGGTCGTCCAGAACGTCGACGTCGCAGATCACGCGATGTCGGATTACCTGCGCTCCGGCACCCCGGTCATGCGCCAGCCGCTCACCACCGCCGCGGGCGCGGCCGAGGAGAGCCTGAGCTGGCTGCGGGACAACGGCGGTCCCGCCGACGTTCGCGCCGCCACGATCGTCGGAGATCTCTACGGCGACTACACGACTTTGTTGCGCGAAGTCGTCTCATTTGGCGACGGCGGTGACGCGGTCGTGTCCGCGCAGAAAGCCGACCAGGCGGAGCTGACGGTTGTTTCGCTGCGAAAACAACTGTCAACTGTCGTGCAGCTCAAACGCCTGGAAACCGCCGACTACCTGAAACAGGCCGAGAAAGCCAACAGTCAGCTCCGCGTCGCCGCCCTCGTCGCGTTCTTCATCGACCTCGGCCTGGTCGCGTTGTGCGGCGTGGTGCTGCTCGGCCATCGCCGCAAGATTCTCCGGCAGGCCGCGAAGAACGAGCACGAGGCGATGCACGACGCGTTGACGGGCCTCGCGAACCGGACGTTGCTGACCCATCGCACCGAGCAGTCCATCGCGCGGGCGAACATCTCGGCTGAGCCGCTCGGGTTGTTCCTGATCGACCTCAACCGCTTCAAACCGATCAACGACACCCTCGGCCACGCGTTCGGCGACCGCCTGCTCCAGCACGTCGCGAACCGGCTGACCGGCGCGGTCCGCGAGCTCGACACCGTGGCACGCCTCGGCGGTGACGAGTTCGCCGTCCTGCTGCCCTCGGTCGGCACGGCCGCGAACGCCATGGTCGTGGCGAGCCGCGTGCACCGCGCCCTGGAGGAGGCCGTCGACCTCGACGGGCTGTCCGTCGAGGTCGGCTGCAGCGTCGGCATCGCGATGTACCCGACGGACTCGGGCGACGCGCACGAGCTGCTCAAGCACGCCGACATCGCGATGTACGCGGCTAAACGCAACCGGTTGGGTTCCGTCGCCTACGAGCCGGGCCTCGACGAGCACAGCGCCGCCCAGCTCACCGTGATCAGCGACCTTCGCCGCGCCATCGACCAGGAGGAGCTGGTCCTGCACTACCAGCCCAAGGCCGACGTGCGCACCGGCAGCGTCTGCGGCGCCGAGGTGCTGTGCCGCTGGCAGCACCCGCGCCTCGGCCTGCTCGGCCCGGACCGGTTCATCCCGGCCGCCGAGGAGACCGGCCTGATCGAGCCGCTCACCCAGTACGTCCTCGACCACGCGCTGGCGCAGTCGCGGCTCTGGCACCTGGCCGGCTGGGACATGCCGATCTCGGTGAACGTCGGCGCGCAGTGCCTGCACGACCCGACGTTCCCCGACCAGGTCGCGCGGGTGCTCGAACGGCACGACCGCCCGGTCGACGTGCTGACACTGGAGATCACCGAAAGCGCGATCATCGCCGACCCGCACCGGGCGACCGACGTGCTGCTGCGGCTGCGGGAGCTCGGCGTGCGGCTCTCGATCGACGATTTCGGCACCGGCTACTCGTCGATCGCCTACCTGCGCACGATGCCCGTGCACGAGATGAAGATCGACCGCTCGTTCACCACCAACATGCGCTCGGACGCCAACAGCGGCGCGATCACCCGGTCACTGCTCGGCCTCGCGCACAACCTCGAGCTGCAGGTAGTGGCCGAGGGCGTCGAGGACGAGGAGACCTGGACCGCGCTCGCCGCGCTCGGCTGCGACATCGTGCAGGGCTACCACCTGAGCAAACCGTTGCCCGCCGACGAGTTCGCCGCGTGGCTGCGGGACCGGGTGCTCAACGCGATGATCGCGCCGACGCCCTGACCACCAGCCGGACGCCGCCCACGTTGGGCTTGAGCACGAACGCGAGTTTCGGCTTCACCTCGACGCCCTCCTGCCGCACGAGCGTGAACCTGCGCAGCATCACGGCCAGCACGGTGAGCATCTCCATCTCGCCGAACCGTTCGCCGACCTTCCCATGCAGCTGCGGATCCCCGCGCCGAACGGCAGGAACTCCACCGGCGCCGGGTCGTGGGCGCGGTCGGGATCGAACCGGTCGGGATCCGGGTAGCGCGCGGGATCGCGTTGCGCCGCGTACGGCGAGAAGATCACCGTGCTGCCCTTGCGGATTCGGTGGCCCGCGATCGACGTGTCGGTCACCGCCCGGCGCGACATCAGGTACAGAGGGCGGGTAGAGCCGTAGCGTCTCGCGGACCACCCGGCGCAGCAGGTCGAGCTTCGGCAGCCCGTCGAACGTGAGCTCGCCGACGCCGTCGATCTCGCGCTGCACCCGGCGCTGGATCTCGGGGTGTTCGCCCAGCAGCAGGATCGCCCACCGCAACGCCTGCGCGGAGGTCTCGATGCCCGCCTGCGTTATCGCGACGGCCTCGTCGCGCAGCTGGTCTCGCATGTCGGTGGAGGCGAGCAACGTGGACAGCAGGTCCGCGCGGTCCGGCGGCTGCTGCCGGTAGCGCGCGATGAACCCTCGACGTAGGTGTCGGTGTGCTCGGTCCACCTATGGGCGTCGCGCGTCGCGCATTCGTGCATGATCTCGAAGTACTCCCGCAGCCTGGCCTGGGCGGACGCCGGCAGGATCGCCTTGCGCCGGGTGCGGTGGAACGCGCCGTCGGAGCACGGCAGGCTGTTGCCGATGACGATCTTCGCGCGTTCGAACTGCACGCCCTTGTCGAAGTCGGCGTGCCTGTCGACGAGCAGCTCACGCAACGCGTCGGGGTCGCCGACGTAGAAAGCCGGTCCCAGCCGGACCACGCCGCCACGCGCCTGGGCCTCGCGCAGGAACGGCAACGGTCCGCGCAGCATCGCGCGCAACAGGTTCACCGGCTCAGCGTTGAGGCTTCGTCATCTTGAACGCAATGGCAGGTGGCCGAAGGATTAGGCCAATTGGGACTACGGTCCGGGGTATGCGTGACTGGGTGCGGGTGCACCGGCTGGAGTATCCGTTCCCGGTGATCTACCTGTGCCATGCGCTCTGGGGCGCGGCGTACGCGGCTTCCTCGCCCGCGGACCTGGCGCGGCCGTTGGTCGTCGTCGCTATCGTCGCGAACCTGATCCCGCTCGTCGCGCAGAACCTGCTCAACGGAGCGTTCGACGTCGAAGCGGACGCGCGCACACCGGGCAAGGGCGGCATCGCGGTCGCCACGCTCCGGCTGAGCCGCACCCGTGTGATCACGGTGGCGTTCATCGAGATGGCCGTGGCGCTGGGGCTGGCCTCGCTGGTGAACCCGCTGACCTTCGCGATGGTGGCGCTGGGGGTGGCGATCGAGCTCGCCTACAACCTGGAGCCGATCCGGTTGAAGCGCCGTGGCGTGCTCAACCCGATCGCGCTGGGTGTGCATTTTTCGTTGCTGCCTTGTATCGGTACGTATGCGGCGCTGCGCACGGACTTCCCGGTGTGGGTGCTGATGGTGTTCGGCGGCATCACGCTGCTGCTGATCGCGCGCACTTTGTGGTGGTCGGTGCCGGATCTGCGCGCGGACAAGGCATCCGGTGATCGGTCGTTGGCGGTGCGGCACGGCGCGCGTCGTGCGTGGCTGATCGCCTGCATGGTCACAGCTGTGGGACTGGTCGCGATCGGTGGCGGCCTGTGGTGGCGTTATGGCGCGGGCTGGGCGTTGTTCGTCGTGCTGGTGTGCTCGATGTTCCTGGTGGACAAGCTGATGACGTTGCGCGGGCTCAGCGACACCCGCCTGCCGCACGAGAAGCGGATGCGGCGGGTGTCGCTGAGTTTCGTGCTGGTCGCGGACGTCGTTCTGGTGCTGGTGCCGCTTGTCGCCGGGTAGCTATTTCTGGGTAGCGAGCCGGTACGCGGCGGCGCCGATCAGCTCCATCGACACCTGCAGGCGGTCGAGGCTGACGTTGTCCGCGATGGTGTCCTCGGGCGTGTGGTAGATCGGCTCCAGCAGGTGCGGGCCGGCCTCGCCGCGCCAGCTGAAGTTCGCCGAGGCGATCCCCTTGTTGTGGAACGGCACGTGGTCACTCGACCCGCGTGCTACCGGGCCGTGCACGCGAGGGTCGTAGCCGAGCCGTTGTGCCGCGGCGCGAACCTCGCGGGTGGTGTTGTTGTCCGCACCGTCCACGGACAACAGCCAGTACGCCGTCGCGGGGTCGTGGCTGGTGGCGACCATGTCGTTCTGGAACACGCCCTTGATGCGCGGGATCTCTTCGGGAGTGAGCTGGGAGACGTAGTGCGTCGAGCCGATCAGGCCCTGCTCCTCCGAGCCCCACAACGCGAACCTGATCGCCTTGTTCGTGGGCAGATACCGCAGCACGCGAGCCAGTTCCAGGGCCAGTACGGTGCCGCTGCCGTCGTCGTTGGCGCCGGGCGAACCCGGCACGCTGTCGTAGTGGGCGGTGACCATCACGACCCCGTTGTCCCGCCACGGGAACGTCGCCGGGCGCTCCGCGATCACGTTGTAGGACGTCAGGTTCGCGTGGTGCGTGATCGTGAGCGTGAGCTCGGTGGGCTTGGCCCGCAGGCGTTCGGTGTGCGCCTGGGCGAGGCCGATGACCGGCACCGCGACGTTCTGGTTGAGCACCGGCGAGAACGCGCCGAGCTTGCTCGCCGTCGTGGAGATCCGGCCGAGCACCACGGCGACGGCGCCGCGTTCGATGGCGGCCAGGGTCGGCGCCATGCCGCTGGGCGCGTTGACGAAGAACGCGATCTTGCCGGTCAGGTCGGGCAGCGCGCCGCCGTCGCCGACGTCGACCACCGGTGCCTTGACGGTCGTGTTCAGCGCGCCGAACCGAGCGGCGCTCGCCTGCCAGCGGATGCCCTTGGCGGTGATGTCCGCGAGGTACTTGTCCGGCACGGTGAACGGCTGGGTCGTCACCTGGTACCGCAGGTCCTTGAGCACCTTCACGAGGTAGTCACGGGCGCGGTGCTCGGAGGCGGTGCCGCCGATGCGCGGCCCGATCTTCTCGCTCAGCACCTTGAGGTGTTCGAGCGCCTTGCGGGCCCGAACCCGTGCCACCACTGGAAAATCGCCGAGGTCGAGATCCGGCGTGTGCGAGGCCCCCGGTCGTTGCCCGGTGGCCGCGAGCGCGCTCGCCGGGTTTGCCGCCACGACCGCCGCGCCGGCTGCCACGGCGAGGAAATCACGTCTGCGCATGTGCGTCTTCCCCCATCTCCCGATGTAGACGGGGTGAACGTACGTTCGGCAACAGGTATGGACAACCGACTTGTGGAGGGGTTTCTCCGGGTGGGACTCAGGCGGCGTGGTCGAGCACGAGGTCCTGCACCCGCCTGCGCGCGTCGGCCCGTGCCTTCTCGGTGCACGCCATGAGGAGCCTGGAGATCGCCTCGGGGTCCTGGTCGCTGATCGCCGGGCTGAGCGAGATGCCGGTGGTGACGCCGTCCGCGTCGACGGTGACGGTCACCGGGCCGGTCGACGCGCGTCCGGTGATCGCGCCGAGCCCTCGCATCAGATCCATGTACCGCTCACGTTCCCGTTCGGCCACCGCGACGGACTGCCGTTCCCACCAGTCGATCCGGCGCAGCAGCAGATCCCGCACCGTTACCGCGTCCGGCACCGGGATCGTCCATTCGCCGGACAAGGTGTGCAGCACCAGTGCGTCATCTCGCACGGTGACGCTGTCGATGCGGGTGAACGCGACGCCGGTCTCCACCCGGCCGGTGCGCCAGTCGATCCGGTCGGTGCCGATGAGCACGCGGGTGTGGTGGCCGTACAGCGTGATCGGGAACGCGGTGGCGCCGAGCTCGGCGATCGGGGAGGCGAGCAGGGACCGTCCCGCGAGCCGGGCGAGCGCGCCCGCGGATCCGGCGCCGAGCAACCCCGCCGCGCACAACGCCTTCACGGCGATCGCCGCGCCGGGGCTCAGCCGGAGTGCGATGCCGGATCCGGGTAGCACGCCGAGCAGGACCTGGGTGCCGGTCATCAGCACGGTGGCGGGCAGCCAGGACTGCGGGTCGCTCAAACCGTTGTGGCGCAACCATCTCATCAGTGCGCATGCTGACGCGGCCGCGGCGAGTGCGGGGATCGTGGTCCACCAGGGCATGGTGCGTTCGCCGATCGCGGTGATGGCGGCGAGCACGACGCAGACGATGCCCACGGCGACGGGCAGTGCGAACGCGGAGAGGATCAAAAGGGTTCGGGCGCGGTGCCAGCGGTCCGCGAGGGCGTGGACGACCTGAGGGTCGTCGCTGGACGGGACGGCGCGGGGAATCAGTTTCACGGGCACCCCTCGTCAGCTCTCCGATGCCACCGTGGTGTGACATGCGGGCCGACCAGGCTTCCCGGCTCACCAGTGCGTAAATATGCCGTAAATGTCCAGATCACGCAACCCTTGACTGTCTACAAAGGACGGTGTGGCGCGCGAACCGCGCGCCACACCGACAGATCAGACCTCTACTTCCGCCTTGCGGGCCTTGAGGCCGAGGAGTGCGTCGATGATCAGGAAGGCGACCAGGCTGATGCCGAGGAGCGGCACGAACCAGCCGATGACGAGAGCGCCCACGCCGAGCGCGACCAAGGCGACCGGCGGGGCCTTGCGCCACTGGCCGCGCGGCGTCGGGCGGCCGAAGCCGCTGGTCGGCCTGCGCTTCCACCACATCCGGTAGCCGAGCACGACCAGCGTGACGAGCCCGCCGCCGAGCAGCAGCAGGAGGAGCTGGTTGACCCACCCGAAGAGCACGCCCATGTGCGCGTCGATGCCCCACCGCGTGAGCTTCGCGGCGAGCGGGAAGTCGGCGAACTTCACCGAGCTGACCACCTCACCGTCCTGGATCGCGACCGAGTCGCCCTGCGTCGGCAGGCCCTTCTCGATCTCCGCGACCTTCCACACGCCCGCGACGGGCAGGCCGATCTCGACCTTCGTGGCGTCGATGCCCCACGACCGGGCGGCGGCGAGCACGTTGTCGATGTCCGACGGGTCGGCGGCGGGTGCCTCGGTGTGCTCGTCGTGCCCGGAGTGGTCGCCGCCGCCGGGGATCTTGAGCGACGGCGTGGTCCAGCCGAGCGTCTGGCGCAGCGTGGCGACGTTCTCGCCCGCGTAGGCCGACCACGTGAGGCCGGTGGCGGACAGGAACAGCGCGCCCGCCAGCACCCACACGCCGAGCAGGCCGTGCTTGCGGATGCGTTTGCTGTTGCGGGGCCTGGTGATCCACAGGACCAGGCCGCCGAGCGCGACCACCCACAGCCACGACGCCGCGAGCTCGCTGTAGAGGCGGCCCGGTTCGCCGAGCATGAGGTTGCGGTGCAGCTGGGACAGCGTCATCCGCAGGGGAAGCGAGCCGCTGGATCCGTAGACCACGAGGTCTCCGGTCACCTTGCCGTTGCCGGGATCGACGAAGACGGCGCGGCGTTCGGACTCGCCCAGCCCCTTCTCGGCGAACAGCACACGGGTGGTGTCACCGGGTTCGGCCGCGGGGCGCACCGCGACGAGATCACCCGCCGGCGAGGTGGCGATGGCGGCCTGGACCTGGTCGTCGAGCGAGAGTTGCTGGGCGGAGACGGGAACGCGCAGCTGGTCGGAGTAGACCCACGACTCCAGCTGCGGGGTGAGCGCGTACAGCACGCCGGTGAGCGCGGCGATCAGCACGAACGGGCCGACGAGCACGCCTGCGTAGAAGTGCAGGCGAAGGAACAGCCCCCGCCACGCCAACGATGTGCGTGGTGGGGTCGACGTTGTGGACATGGCATAGCTCCAATGGGCATGAACAGGCTTGAACCGACGCGTCACGCGCCGGCTTCGGGTGGGAGGAGTCAGGCCTGTTCAGCCGGAGGCCCGCGCCACGACAGCACGTCGAGGACCACGGACATGGCCGGGACGTGCCGGTAGACGGGCACCGCGAGTGGAGCCGTGGCGGGGATCGCCGTGAGCTTGCGGGGGAGCGCCGACGCGAGTGCGCGGGCCAGGCCGAGCACGGTGCGTTCGGCGACCGCCAGCACGGCGACGACGAGCACGGTGGACACGACGTGGGCGGCGGTCATGCGTTCGACGCTGACGTGGTCGTGCCGGGACGAGGCGAGCTCCAGCATCAGGTGCATGGCCAGCTGCCCGCCGCCGATGAGCAGGAGCAGCCGCGCCGGGGTGAGCTCGTGCCGGGCGAACCCGCTCGTCGCCCACGTCAGCAGCGCGATGAGCGAGACGACGAGACCGGCGTCGGGCAGGTGGCCGTCCGCGCTGGAATGCGCGAGAACGGCGAGCGCGCCCGTGGTCATGCCGACGGCTCCGCAGCGCACGCGGCGCAGGGGAGCTGTCGGCAGGGTCACGCGGGCAGACTAAACGTCAGCGTGACCGTTCCACTGGTCCGATCGGCGTCAGGTGAGAACCCGCACACCGTTGAACCCCTGGTGCGAGGCAGACGTAGTGGCGGTCAGGTGAGGACGCGGGAGCGGACCAGGACGGTGTCGAGGAACTCGATCAGGCCCTCCGTCGACGAGGTGTTCATCGCGATGTGCCCATCCGGCCGGACCAGCACCAACCGCGGACCGTCCACCTTGTACGCCCGGTGCGCGGCCTTCTCTTCAGGCGCGATCGCGTGCGTGGTCACCGCGGCCTCGTAACGCCCCTCCAGAGCGCTGGTGTCGAGACTCTCGGCCGAGAACAGCAGCACGTGATACCCGATGCCGTGCGTCAGGTCGAGCACGCTGCGCGCACCGTCGTGAGTGGGCCGGATCGGCGCGTAAGGAGCGCGGTCACCGGCTCCGCACCCGACCGCGCGACTGCCGCGGTAGCTGATCCACAGTTGCGAGAACAGGTGGAAGAACATCCGCCGCACCGGCGCCAGCTTCGACACCACGCCGACGATCCGAGTGGCCACGTGCGTGCGCATCCAGACGGCGATGGCGCTGTTCCCGGTCTCCAGCTTGAACCCGAGGTCGGTGCGCTTCAGCACGGTCTGCGCGACCGGCCGCCGTTCGGACTCGTAGGTCTCCAGCAGCCACTCCGGCGCCTCGCCTTTCACGACCTGCGCGAGCTTCCACGCGAGGTTCACCGCGTCGCCGACCCCGAGGTTCAGGCCCTGACCGCCCGCCGGGTTGTGGATATGCGCCGCGTCGCCCGCCAGGAAAGCGTTGCCCACCCGGAACTTCGACGCCAACCGGCTGTGGAACCGGAACATCGAGGCCCAGACGATCTCGTCGAGCCGGGCGTCCACCTTGAAGTAGTCGTCGAACCAGCGCTGCAGGTCGGCGTGGTCGAGCGGCGCGTAGGCCTCGTGCGAGACGGCGACCTGCGTCGGCGCGTTGTGCAGCTCCCGCGGCACCGCGCCGAAGAGCCGGTATCGCCCGGACTTCAGCGGCAGGATGCCGACGAACCCGCCAGGCGTGAGGTTGAGCCGCATGCCTTTCACGCCGAGCTCGACGTCCAGCGTGACGTCGGCGAGCATGCCCGCCTGGTCGTAGGTCTCGCCGTCGAAGTCCTGCCCGAGCAGCTTGCGCACGGTGCTCGACGCGCCGTCCGCGCCGACCAGCCACCGCGCGGTGATCTCCCCGGCGCTCGTGCCCACGACGACGCCCGGCCCGATGTCGGTCAGCGACACCAGCTCGGTGCCCCACCCGACTGAGACGCCGAGTTCGCCGAGGGCTTGCGCGAGAACACGTTCGGTCTCAAACTGTTCGAGTGCGAGCGCGTGGGGAAACCGCGTCTGGTCTGCGGCTCCCTCGCCCGCGAGTGACATGTCGCCCGCGTGGCGGCCGGACTCGTGGATCGCCACGTCGGTGATCGGCAGGCCGCGCGCGACGGCGGTCTCCGCCACCCCGAGGCGGTCGAACAACTCCAGCGTCCGCGCGTGCACGATCGCCGCCCGCGCCTGCTCGACCGGACCGTCCCTGCGGTCCACGATCCGGACCCGCACACCGTGCTGAGCCAGCATGAGTGCGGTGCAGAGCCCGGTGGGACCGGCTCCCACCACCAGTACGTCGCAGTCGTGCATCGGCTGTCCCGTCTCACCTCGGCCAGTGGAACCGAGGTGGAGTATCTCGGGGTGTCCTGACCAGCCACATCGCCCAGCGCGGGTCAGAGTGACACGGTCATCCCGCGCGAGTGTGCAGGTTCTGCGTGTGCCCCCTGTTCGGCCGTCCTCGCGCGGTTGAGAGTGCGTCCCATGAGCGCACCGGAAGCCTATTTCGACGACCTGGCCGAGCTGTACGAGCGGTTCACCGGCATCCGCGATGCCGCGACGAGCCCGGTGCGGTCATGGCTCACCGCGCAACTGTCGACGGGTAAGCGCGCGATGGACGTAGGTTGCGGCGGCGGCAACAACTGCGGCGTGCTCGCCGAACGCTACGACGAGGTCGTCGGCGTCGACATCTCGCAGAAGATGCTCGACATCGCCGCCACCAAGCCCACTCGGGTGCCGGTGCGCTACGAGTGCCGGGAAGCGCTCAGCCTCTCGACCGAACGCGACGGCCTCTTCGACCTGGTGATGTCGGTCAACGCGGTCTTTCACATGGGTCCCGCGGATCAGGTGCTCCCGGTGCTGCGCGATCTCGTCGCTCCCGGCGGGCGGCTGGTGATCGTCGATGTGACCCAGCCCGACGGCGCCTCCGCGCCGAGCGAGCAGAGCGCCTACGCGTTCGAGACCGGCAAGATCATCTATGACGTCTCCGGTGACGTCGAAGCCGCCTGCGACTCGATTCGGATGATGCTGCACCCGCGCTGGCTGGAGATGAGCGCACAGGCGATGCCGCTCACCGACACCGAGTTCGCGCTGCGCTACGAGAAGGCGCTGCCGGGCGTGCGCATCACGAAGGACCTCATCCCGACGATGAGCGCGGCTGTCTGGGACGCCCCGTGCTGAAGAACGTCGTAGTCGTCGGTGGCGGGACGTCGGGCTGGATGACGGCGTCCTACCTCTCCGCCGCGTTCGGTGACCGGCTCAACGTCACGCTGGTCGAGTCGAACATCGTGGGCCGGATCGGGGTCGGCGAGGCGACGTTCAGCACCGTCCGGCACTTCTTCGAGTACCTCGGTCTCGAAGAGAAGGACTGGATGCCCGCGTGCAACGCCACCTACAAGTTGGGGATCCGGTACGAGAACTGGCGTGAGGAAGGGCATTCCTTCTACCACCCGTTCGAACGGCAGCGGGTCGTCGACGGGTTTCCGTTGACGGACTGGTGGCTGCGCGACCCGCCGTCGGACCGGTTCGACCAGGACTGCTTTCTGGTGGGTTCGTTGTGCGACAACCTGAAGTCGACGCGGCACCTCGACGGGACTCTGTTCGAGGGCGGGCTGGGTGAACGCCCGACGTACCGGACGACGCTGTCCGAGCAGTCGACGCAGTTCCCGTACGCGTACCACTTCGACGCCACGCTGGTCGCGGGCTTCCTGCGCGACTACGCCGTCACCCGCGGTGTCACGCACGTCCTCGACGACGTCGTGGACGTGGCGCTGGACGAGCGAGGCTGGATCAGCCACGTGGTCACCAAGGAACACGGCGACCTGGCCGGTGACCTGTTCGTCGACTGCACCGGTTTCCAGAGTCTGTTGCTGGGCAAGGCTCTTGAGGAGCCATTCGAGTCGTATCAGTCGTCGCTACCGAACGATCGCGCGGTGGCGTTGCGGGTGCCGCTCGACATGGAGAACGAGGGCCTGCGGCCGTACACGCGGGCGACCGCGCAGGAGGCGGGCTGGATCTGGACGATCCCGTTGTTCGACCGGATCGGCACGGGTTATGTCTACGCCAGCGACTACTCCACTCCGGAGCAGGCCGAGCAGCGGCTGCGCGAGTTCGTCGGTCCCGCAGCGGTTGGCCTGGAAGCCAACCACATCAAGATGCGGATCGGCCGCTCGCGACGGCACTGGGTGAACAACTGCGTCGCCATCGGCCTGTCGTCGGGGTTCGTGGAGCCGTTGGAGTCGACCGGGATCTTCTTCATCCAGCACGCGATCGAGCAGCTGGTGAAGCACTTCCCGGACTCACGCTGGGACGAGGGTCTGCGCGACTCGTACAACAGCCTGGTCAACAGGTGCATGGACGGCGTTCGCGAGTTCCTGTTCCTGCACTACTACGCGGCAAAGCGCGCCGACAACCAGTACTGGCGGGACGCCAAGAAGCGGGATCTTCCGGACGGTCTCGCCGAGCGGCTCGAACTGTGGAAGACCCGGCTGCCTGACGCCGAGTCGGTCTATCCGCACTACCACGGCTTCGAGGCCTACTCCTACGTCTGCATGCTTCTCGGGCTCGGCGGCATCGAGCTGAGGTCCTCACCGGCGTTGCGGCTGTTCGACCCCGCGTCGGCCCAGCACGAGTTCAAGCTCGTCGCCGAACAGGCCGCCGAGCTCGAACGGACGTTGCCCTCCCAGTACGAGTACTTCGCGCAGTTCCACTAAGGAGTGTTGCGGTGCTGAACATCCTTCATCTGGTTGCGCTGCTGGGCGCGTTGTGTCTGGTCGCCGCGGCCGGGCGTGCCGCCGCCCGGTTGCTGCGGCTGCCATCGGTGATCGGCGAGATCGCGCTGAGCATCCTGCTCGGCCCGGTGCTGCTGCACACGTTCGGCGCCTCGGTCTTCGCGGCCGTGCTGCCTTCGAGCGTGGTGGGGCCGCTGAAGCAGATCGGTGAGGCCGGGCTCGTGCTGTTCCTGGTCGGCATCGTGCATCAGCTCGACCACGGCAGGAACGGGTTGCGCGGCAAGGCGGTCGGGCGGATCACGCTCGGCTCGTTCCTGCTGCCGCTGCTGACCGGCCTGACGTTCGCGGCCTGGGTGCTGTGGCTTGCGCCGGCGGAAGTCCGTGGCACAGCGGATGTCTGGGCGTTGGTGCTGATGCTCGCGGTCGCGATGAGTGTGACCGCCGTGCCGGTGCTGGCGCGGATCATCGAGGAACGCAAGCAGGATCTCGGCCGGGCGGCCGACCTGTCGATGATGGCGTCGATGCTGATCGACACACCGGCGTGGCTGCTGCTCGCGGTCGCACTCGGTCTGACCGCCGGTGGTCTGGGTGGCGTGTGGGTGGCGTTCGCGACGATCGCGGTCGGTGGCCTCCTCGCGTTCGCCGGACACCGGTACCTGAGCCGGTTCGGGGTGCTGGCGAGCACCTACCCGCGGATCGCCGCGGTCGTGCTCGGGATCGTCGCGCTGGCCGCGGGCAACGGGATGCACGCGTTCGGGCTGACGTCGATCTTCGGCGCCTTCCTGGCCGGGCTGATGATCCCCAAGGGGCCGGCGTGGGAACGAGTGGTCGGGATGGTCAGCCGGGTCGGCCGGGTGTTCGTGCCGGTGTTCTTCGTCGTCGCGGGCATGACGCTGGCGACAGGTGGAATCGGCGCCCTGCCGTGGTTCGGCGTGGTGCTGGCGGTCGTGCTCGGCATCGCGGGCAAGGTCGGTGGCGGCTACCTCGGTTCCCGCTGGGGCGGCGAGGACCGGGTGACGTCGCTCAAGATCGGCGTGCTGGTCAACACCCGCGGGCTCACCGAGATCGTGGTGCTCCAGGTCGGGTACACCGCCGGGCTGCTGACGCCGGGGCTTTTCGTGGCGCTGCTGGTGATGGCGCTGGTGACGACAACGTTGACGGGGCCGCTGCTCGACGTGATCGACCGGCGCCGGGTGCTGCTGGAGGTCCGATGACGCCGTCGTTCCGGTCGTTGATGGCCGGGTTTCCGACCGGGGTGGCGGTGCTGACGGCGTTCGACCTCGACGACACCCCGTGGGGCATGACGATCTCGTCGGTGTGCAGCGTCTCGATGGAACCGCCGACCCTGCTGGTGTGCGTGCGCTACGGCAGCCCGACGCTGGAAGCCCTGCTGCGTAAGGGTTCGTTCACCGTCAACCTGCTGCACCACGCCGCCCGCCCGGCGGCGGAGCTGTTCTGCTCGGGCGACCCGGACAGGTTCTCGCGCGTCGAGTGGGAACGGCCGCTGTTCGGCGGCCCGCACCTGGTGAACGACGCCCACGCGACGGCCGACTGCCGGGTCAGCCGCACCGAGCACGTCGGTACCCACTTCGTGGTGTTCGGCGAGGTCGAGCAGGTCACGCACCGGTCGGAGGAACACCCGCTGCTGTACGGGATGCGCCAGTACGCGGCGTGGCCCGCCGGCTCACGAAGCGCCTGATTTCTTGGAAAGGGTATTTAGATGACCTCGCAGCTCACGACCGACGTGCTCGTCGTCGGGGGTGGCCCGATCGGTATGGCGATGGCGCTGGAGCTGCGCTCCCGCGGTGTCGGCTTCGTCCTGGTGGAGGCCGGGGACGGCGCGGTCAGCCACCCCAGGGTCAGCAGCATCGGCCCGCGCTCGATGGAGTTCTTCCGGCGCTGGGGCCTGGCCGACCGCATCCGGTACTCGGGGTGGCCGGGGGACCATCCGTTGGACTGCGTCTGGACCACCCGCATCGGCGGCCACGAGCTGTTCCGCCTCGACCGGCACACGATGGACAGCCGTCCGGACTTCCGGCACACCCCGGAACCCGACGCGATCTGCCCGCAGCACTGGCTCGGACCGCTGCTGCGCGACGAGCTCGGCGTGCACCCGGACGGGCCGGTCCGGATGAGCACGCGGATGGACTCGTTCACCCAGGACGCCGACGGCGTGACCGCGACGATCACCGACGAGGTGAGCGGCGAGGTCACGCGGGTACAGGCCAAGTACCTGATCGCCTGTGACGGCACGAGTTCACCGATCCGCAAGACGTGCGGCATCCCCACGCCCAACCAGCACGAGACCCAGGTCTTCCGCAACATCCTGTTCCGTGCGCCGGAGCTGCGCGAACGGCTCGGTGAGCGCAACGCGAACTTCTACTACCTGATGATCTCCTCCGCGCTGCGGTTCCCGATGCGCGCGCTCGACGGCCAGAGCCTCTACCGGCTCACCGTCGGCCTGCAGGGGCACCCGGAGTCGTTGCAGGACGCGGAAACGCTGGTGCGCAAGGCAATCGCGTTCGAGACGCCGGTGGAGGTGGTGTCGGACAACGAGTGGCACCTGGTGCATCGCGTCGCCGAGAACTTCCGTGACGGCCGGGTGTTCCTCGTCGGCGACTCCGCGCACACGCTCTCGCCGTCCGGTGGGTTCGGCATGAACACGGGCATCTGCGGCGCGGCGGACCTCGGGTGGAAGCTCGCGGCGGAACTCGCCGGCTGGGCGGGCCCCGGGCTGCTGCACAGCTACACCACCGAACGTCAGCCGGTCGCCTTCGAGGGGCTGGAGGAGGCCAACCGCAACCTGGAACGCGCGATGGCGCGGCAGGTGCCGGACGAGCTGAACGACGACAGCCCGAAGGGCGAGTTCTTCCGCGGCAAGGTCAGCGAGGGACTCAAGCGCGGCGGTCTGGCCCGCGAGTTCGACGCCCCGGAGATCCACCTCGGCTTCACCTACGCGGGCTCACCGCTGATCGTGCCGGACCCGACTGCGGAGAACACCGAGGACCGCAGGCCCAACACCCGGCCCGGATCGCGCGCCCCGCACGCGTGGGTGAAGCCGGGGATGTCTACTTTGGACCTGTTCGGTGACGGGTTCGTGTTGCTTTGCTTCACGGAGTCCGACCGGCTGGACGCGTTCGCGGCGGCCTTCTCGAAGCGCCGTATCCCGTTCAGCTCCATCGCGTTGGACGTCCCCGAGGTGGCCGAGGCCTACGAGCGGCCGTTCGTCCTGGTCCGCCCGGACGGGCACGTGGCGTGGCGCGGCCACGAACTGCCTTCTTCGCCCGGCGAGATCGCCGACCAGGTCCGTGGCGGTGCGCGATGACCATCCAGACGGAGTCACTGCCGCCGTTCGACCTGCGGGACTGGACCGACGCCGACGTGCGTGATCCCTACCCGGTCTACGAGCGCTACCTCGCGGAGTCGCCGGTGCACTTCGCCGACGGCACCTACTACTTCTTCAGCCACGCCGCCGTGACGGAGGTGTTGTCCAGCCCGGTCTTCGGGCGGAAGTCGGGTTCGGGCGTGCCCGTCCCGCCGGGGCACTCCGCGCTGCGCGCGATGATCGAGAACTGGCTGGTCTTCATGGACCCGCCCCGGCACACCGAGCTGCGGTCCGTGCTCAACAAGGAGTTCACGCCGTCGGTGGTGACGAACCTGCGTGACCGGATCACGACGATCGCGCGGGAGCTGCTGGCCGACCTGCCCGCGGAGTTCGACCTCGTGGAACGGTTCTCGGCGCCGTTGCCGATCCTGGTGATCTCCGAGCTGCTCGGGGTGCCGCGGCAGCACTGGGACTGGCTGCGCGGTCAGGCCGTGAGCCTGCAGGAGGGGAGCAGCAGCCGCGCCGGCCGCAACCCCGCCGGGCACAAGATCGCCGAAGAGGCGGCCCGCGAGCTGCACGAGTACTTCTCCGCGCTCGCCGCTGACCGGCGTCGGGACGTTGGTACAGATCTGGTGTCCCTCATGGTGTCCGCGCAGACGCGTGGTGAACCGCTGTCGCTGGATGAGATCGTCGGGACCTGCGTGCACCTGATGACCGCGGGCCACGAGACGACCACGAACGTGCTCAGCAAGACCGTGCTGACGTTGTCGTCCCGGCCCGAGGCGTTGGCGGAGCTGCGATCATCCGGTATGACCCCGGCCGCGGTCGAGGAGCTGGTGCGCTTCGACTCACCCGTGCAAGCGCTTGCCCGGTGGGCCCACGAGGACGCCACCGTCGAAGGTGTCGAGATCCCTCGCGGCAGCAAGGTGATGGTGCTGCTCGGCTCGGCCAACCGCGACCCCGCCAGGTTCAGCTCACCCGGCACGCTGCAGCTGGACCGTGCTCGTGGCCGGAGCGTGAGCTTCGGGCTGGGCATCCACTTCTGCCTCGGCGCGCAGCTGGCACGGGTGGAACTGGAGATCGGCCTCGGACTGCTGCTGAACGCACTCGGCGAGTTCACCGTCGGCGCCATCGAACACCCCTACGACATGATCTTCCACGGCCCCTCCAAACTCCTCATCCACCGCTCTGTTTAGAACATGAAAAAAGCTTTCATGGACGTCCATGAAAGCTCCTTTCATGTATTGGGCCTACCTGTGGAACTGGGAGAAGTATTCGTATTGGGTGGGGAGGGTGCGTTCGAGCTCGGCGGCCTGTTCGGTGACGAGCTTGAACTCGTGCTGCGCGGAGGCGGGGTCGAGCAGCGCGAGCGCCGGTGAGGGCCTGAGCTCGATGCCGCCGAGTCCGAGGAGCATGCAGACGTAGGAGTAGGCCTCGAAACCGTGGTAGTGCGGGTAGACCGACTCGGTGTCGGGCAGCCGGGTCTTCCAGCGCTCCAGCCGCTCCGCCAAGCCGTCCGGCAGCGCACGCTTCTTGGTGTCCCGCCAGTACTGGTTGTCGGCGCGCTTTGCCGCGTAGTAGTGCAGGAACAGGAACTCGCGAACGCCGTCCATGCACCGGTTGACCAGGCTGTTGTACGAGTCGCGCAGGCCCTCGTCCCAGCGTGAGTCCGGCAGGTGCTTCACCAGCTGCTCGATGGCGTGCTGGATGAAGAAGATCCCGGTCGACTCCAACGGCTCGACGAATCCGGAGGAGAGTCCGATGGCGACGCAGTTGTTGACCCAGTGCCGTTGCGAACGGCCGATGCGCATCTTGATGTGGTTGGCTTCCAGTTCGTCCGCGGCGGGGCCGACGAACTCCCGCAGCACCTGCTCTGCCTGCTCCGGGGTGGAGTAGTCGCTGGCGTAGACGTAGCCGGTGCCGACGCGGTCGAACAGCGGGATCGTCCAGATCCAGCCCGCCTCCTGCGTCGTCGCCCGCGTGTACGGCCGAAGGCCTTCGTTCTCCATGTTCAACGGCACCCGCAGGGCAACCGCCGAGTCGTTGGGCAGACTGTCCTGATAGGACACGAACGGCTCCTCAAGAGCCTTGCCCAGCAACAGACTCCGGAACCCGGTGCAGTCGATGAACAGGTCACCGGTCACGTTGCCGTGTTCCTTGGTGACGACGTGGCTGATCCAGCCTCGCTCGTCGAGCGCCACGTCCACGACGTCGTCGAGGACGTGGGTGGCGCCGCGGGTGACGGTGTAGTCGCGCAGGAAGTTCGCGACCAGCGTGGCGTCGAAGTGGTAGGCGTAGGGGAACTGGGTGGACTGCTCGGCCAGCGTCGTGCGGTAGGACGAGCGTTCACCAAGGTCACGTTCGAACAGGATGCTGTCCAGGCTTCGCGGCGACTTCAGGTTGTCGCACAGCCCGCCGACGAGGAAGCAGTCCTTGTCGAACCGGTCCGAAGGCGGGTTCTTCAGCCACCAGTCCGTCAACGTGAACCCGTCGACGACCCGCTGCCGTTCGAACGGGTGGTAGAACGCGTGGCCTTCCTCGCGCCAGCCCTCGTACCGGATCGCCAGCTTGTAGGTGGCGTTGCACGCGGGCATCCAGTCCTTCTCTTCGAGACCGAGGTACTCGAAGAAGTGCCGGACGGTGCTGAACGTCGCCTCGCCGACCCCGATCCGGCCCACGATGTTCGACTCGACCAGCGTGACGTTGAGCCGGTCACCGAACGCGGCGGTGAGGTACGACGCGGTCATCCAGCCCGACGTCCCGCCGCCGACAACCACAACATTCTTCAGCATGAAAGCTCCTCCGAGAGCTGATAGAGGTTCACTCCGCGACGGCTTCGATCAGGCTTTGCGGGGAATGGGTGGGGACGACCTTCGCGCGCTTCAGGCCGGCAGCGGCGAACAACGCGTCGTAGTGCGCGAGATCGCGTTCCCGGCCGGGAACCACCGCGAGCATGTTCAGGTCGAGCAACGGGGCGAAGCCCGGCTCGCCGATGGGGCCGAGCGGCATCTCGACGACCACGACGCGGCCGCCGGGGTTCAACGCCCTGCGGCAGTTGGTGAGGATCTCGACGCACGAGTCGTCGTCCCAGTTGTGCAGCACGGCCTTGAGCAGGAACAGCTCGCCCTGCGGCAGCGGTTCGAAGAAAGATTCGCCGACGAACGAGCAGCGGTCGCTCATCCCGGCCTTCTCGGCTTCGGCCAGCGCGGACGACTCCACGTCGGGCAGGTCCACCACGACGCCCTTGAGGTCCACATTGGACTTCATCAGCGCGTGCAGCAGCGCGCCGTTCGCGCCGCCGACGTCGACCGCGGTCGTGACACCCGTCGTGTCGAGCAGCTGGGAGATCTCGCTCGACAGGCCGTCGGTGAGCTCGGTCATGGAGTTGGAGAACCGGGCGAACTCCGCCGGGTGAGCCGCGAAGTGCGACCACACGTCACCACCCAGCGCGGCCTGGGTCTGCGGCTCCCCGGCGCGGACCGCTTCGGGGAAACGGCCCCAGGGCAGCCAGTGTGCGGGCGAACCATGCACGATCGCGATGTCCCGCAACGAACGCGGCACACCCTCGCGCAACGTCTCCAGCAACGGCGTGCTGCCGAACCGGCCGTCCTCGTAGGACGCCAGGTCCAGCGACGCGGCGGCGCGCAGCAGGCGGAACGTCGCGTCGACGTCGCAGCGGGTCAGCGCGGCGAGCTCCTCGGCGGTGAGCCGGTCCTCGGCGAGGTGGTCGGCGATCCCGAGCTCGGCGAGCGTGTGCACGATCTGGGTCACCCAGTAACCCGTGATCATCTGCATCATCCGCGCCTGTGGCGGTGGTCCCTGGGGCATCAGGCACTCTCCTCGTGCTTCCCGGTCTGCCGGGTCTCGTCGGTGCGCACGTGCTCGGGCCGGAAACCGAGCCCGATGATGCGGCTCATCAGCCACTGCGCCGGGGCGAACTTCTCGAACACCTTGGGTGCGGGCGGCTGGCCGCCCCCGCCGAGCGCCTCGTCGATGCCGAAGCGCTGCGTCGCCCGCTGAAGTCCCTGCGACAACGCGGTGGTCAGCCGTCTGCGCCGCCGGACCCGCGCCAGCAGCGAGTCGTCGAACGTGGCACCGGTCAGCTGCGTGTTCAGCAGTGGCGGGACCAGGGCGTTGGCCGTGGCGACCGCGTCCTGCACGGCGAGGTTCACGCCGAAGCCCGCGACCGGTGACATGGCGTGCGCCGCGTCGCCGATGAACAGCAGGCCGGGCTGATGCCAGCGGTCGAGCCGGTCGATCCGCGCCTCCAGCAGCCGCAGATCGTCCATTGAGGACACCTCGTGCACGCGGTCGGCGAGGAACGGCACGGTGGCGGCGAGATCGGCACGGAACGCGTCGATCCCGTCCCGGCGTACCTTCGCGTAACCGCCCGTCGGGGTCTCGGTGAACATCTGCCAGTAGGTCCTGCGGTCGGTGGCGCCGAAGATCTTGCCGTCGCCGACCCGCACGCAGAGCCCCTCGTCGGGGTCGGTGTCCCGGCGCGAGATCCGGAAGAAGATCACGTCCAGCGACTTGCCGATCCGGCGCGGCCGCACGCCGACGTCCTTGCGGATCACCGAATGCCTGCCGTCGGCGGCGACCACCAGCGTCGAGCGGATCTCGAACTCGCCCTGCGGCCCACGTGCCCGGACACCGGCGACCCGGCCGTTCTCCCGCACCACGCCCAGCACCTCGGTGCTCATCAGCAACGAGAAGTTGGGATAGCGCGCGGCCTCGGTGGTGATCAGGTCGAGGAAGTCCCACTGCGGCACGAACGCCATATACGGGTAGCGCACCCGCAGCCTGCGGAAGTCGGCGATGTCGATACGTTTGCCGTCCTGCACCACACCGATCGTGTGGACCTTCTGGTGGGGCAGCTCGTGGAACCTCTCGGCCAGGCCGAGCTCGTCGAGGATCTGCAACGTGGCGGGGTGCACCGTGTCGCCGCGGAAGTCGCGGTGGAAGTCGGCGTGCTTCTCCATCACCACCACGTCCACGCCGGAGCGGGCCAGCAGCAGTCCGAGCATCGCACCCGCCGGACCACCACCGGCCACGCAGACGGTGGTGCGTTCCTGTCTTGTCATCCGCTCAACGCCCGTGCAGCCGGCGCAGGTGCTCGGCATGCGTCGGCAGCTGCGCGAGGAGCTCCTTCTGCTTGCGCTTGAGCTCCGCGAACACCGGCTCCGCGCCCGCGACCACGTCGCCACGCTGGTCGAGCAACGGCAACGGGTGCTCCGGCAGGTAGTCGAGGCCCGGCGAAGATGCAGTAGTAGCTGCCGTTGGTCCAGAAGTTGCGGAACTCCGCCTCGAAGTTGCGTAGTACGTCGCCTCGTCGACGCGACGGGATGTTCACCGGCGAGGCCCGCCCGGTACGTCGCGACCTTCTCCTTGATGTCGTCCGCCAGCTCCAGTTCCTTGTTGGCGCGCCAGAACGGGGTGTCGTTGCGCGGCGAGAAGCGAGAAGTGCGCCTGGAGGAAGTCGCGGCGTGTCGTCGAACATCGTCTTCGATCTCGCGGTTGAACCGGTCGACCAGCACCGGGTCGAACCGCTTGTCCGGGAAGTGCTTCGCCAGCTGGTAGATCGCCGCGTAGATGAAGTAGATGCCGGTGGACTCCAGCGGCTCCAGGAAGCACGACGACAGGCCGATGCTGACGACAGTTGCTTCACCCACGCACGGCGGTTGCGGCCGACACGGAACTTGCATCGTGGTTGAGCGGTCTGCGTCTCGGGGTCGAGGCCCCACATGTCGCAGAGTTCCTCGGTCGCCTCGTCCGCGGTGGCGAACGGCTGGAGTAGACGTACCCGGTGCCGAACCGGCCCAGCATCGGGATCTTCCACGTCCAGCCGGGCTCATCGCGATCGCCGAGGTGTACGGCTCGACGCCGTCGGCCTCGTCGTCGTGCGGCACGGCCGTGGCGACCGCGCTGTCGTTGAGCAGGTGGTCGCTCATGTCGATGAACGGCTCGTCGCATCGCCTGGTTGATCAGCAGGCCGCGGAAGCCGGAGCAGTCGATGAACAGGTCGCCCTCGAGCGCGCGCCGGACTTCGGTGCGCAACGCGGTGACGTACCCGCGCGAGTCGATGACCGCCTCGGTCATCTCGTCCTCGACGTGGATCGACGCCCTGCCGTTCGGTGGCGAACCGGCGCAGGAAGTCGGCGACCAGGTGCGCGTCGAAGTGCCAGGCGTAGTTGGTCCACGCGGGGCCGTCGAGCGTGGCGCGGCGCGAGCTTGGCGTCCATCATCGGGGTCTCGCGGAAGCAGGCGTAGTCGAACGGCTCGTCGGTGCGCCCGGCCAGCCGCTCGGCCGTCCAGTAGTGCGACAGCGGCATGTTCGTCGTGGGTGGGCAGCAGGCCGAACAGGTGGTCGAAGTGGTCCGGCCGTCCGTGGTGCTCACGCGCCGTCGCCTCGCCGGCGCCGGGAGTGCGCCAGTTGATGAACCGTGACGCGCCATCTTGTAGCTGGCGTTGCACTCCCGCATCCACTCGTCCTCGGCGAGGCCGAGGAAGTCGAAGAAGGCTCTTGTGCAGGTTGGGCACGGTCGCCTCGCCGACGCCGATCTTCGGGATGGACGGCGCCTCCAGCACGGTGACGTGACATCCGGGCCGAGCGCCTTGCCGAGGTAGGCGGCGGTCATCCAGCCCGCGGTGCCGCCGCCGAGCACGGTGACCTTCCTGATCCGATGATCTTCCACCAGACTTCCCTTCTCCGGTTCACGATGTGTGCGCGATCGTCTGGAAGCTAGCCAGCGGCGTCAGGGTTGGGCCGCGCGTGGGAAAGAACCCCTCCGAACACGTGGGGTCGGACGGGCGCACGCGCCGTCTCGTTTGGGCAACCCGCGTGCATACCGTCCGGACCGCGCAGGTTCGTGTGATGTGCCGGTGGTGGCCGCACCGAGAGGATGCAAACACGAGCCGACGTCGAACGGGCCAACCTCTATTGGGCAGGTGTGATGTCACCACGCAAGAAGGTCACCATTCTCGGTGCGGGCATGGCGGGCCTCGTGGCCGCGCACGAGCTCGAGGAGCTCGGCCACCAGGTCGAGGTGATCGAGGCCAGCGGGCGGGTCGGCGGCCGGGTGTACACGCACCGGTTCGGCACGGGCCCGTCGGCGCCGCTGGTGGAGCTCGGTGCCATGCGGATTCCCACGAAACACCGGCACACCATGGACTACATCGAGAAGCTCGGCCTGGCGCACAAGCTCCGTGAGTTCAGGACGCTGTTCTCCGACGACAGCGCCTACTACCGCACCAGCGCCGGGTACCTGCGTCTACGCGATGCGGCCAAGGTGCTCGTCGAGGACTTCAAGGCCCTCGTGGCCGGGCGTGAGCTGCGCGAGGAGACCGTCCTGTTCGGCGCGTGGATCACCGCCATCGGTGACGCCATCGCGCCCCCGAGTTTCATGGAGACGCTTCGCCCGGATTTCGCGGCCCTGCTCGAAGAGGTCGACCGCATCGACCTCACCCCGTTCCTCGTCGGCGAGGCACGCGACCAGATCGACCTGCACGCCTTCTACGCGGCGCATCCCGAGGCGCGCACGAGCGGCACGAGCAGGATCAACCGCTTCATCGACGACATCCTCGACGAGACGAGCTCCCGGCTGCTGCGGCTCGAGGGCGGGATGGACCAGCTCGCCGACGCACTGGCGAGCCGGATCAGGGGGCCGATCCGCACGGGCCATGAGGTGCGGGCGATCGACGTCCACGTCGACCACATCGCCGTGACCGTCCACAACGGATCGGAAGAGGTCGTGCTGCGGTGTGAGCACGTGCTGAGCGCGATCCCGTTCTCCGTGCTGCGCAAGCTCCCGCTCACCGGCTTCAGCGACGACAAGCTGGCGATCCTCGACGAGGTCACCCACTGGCCGGCGACCAAGGTCGCGTTCCTGTGCCGCGAACCGTTCTGGGAGCGCGACGGGATCAAGGGCGGTGCTTCCTACGGCGGTGGGCACATCAGACAGACCTACTACCCGGCGGTGGAAGGCGACCCGGCCAAGGGCGCCACGCTGCTGGCGAGCTACGCCATCGGTCCCGACGCCGCCGCGCTCGACGCCATGCCCGAGGCGCAACGACACGAGTTCGTGCTAGGTGAGGTCGCCCGCATGCACCCCGAGCTGCTCGAACCCGGGATGGTCGTCGAGGCCGTGAGCCTGCCGTGGGGGCAGCACCCGTGGAGCGCCGGCGCCGGGGTACTGAGGTGGAACAAGGACAACGCCGCGTGCGCGGAGGAACGCGACCGGGCGGCACGTCCCGAAGGTAGGCTCTTCTTCGCGGGTGAGCCCTGCGCGACCGTCACGGGCTGGATCGACGGAGCCATCGAGTCGGCGCTGCGCGCGGTGCACGCGATCGAGGAGCTCCCCGTGCACGAAAGAGACCGTCCGATGAGCGTCTTCGACCTGCCACGGCTGCACTTCGCCGGCACCGCGATCACCAGGCTGCCGACCGGGCCGCGCAACGGCCTCGTCGACCTCGCCACCCACTCGGCGCTGATGGACGGCGCGCCGTTCCCCAGCGAGCGTCCGGCGGCCGAGTACCACGCCTACCTCGACCGCATGGACGGCAAGGGCGACGCTTCGCGGGCAACGGGACTTCTCGATCGACGCGGCGGTCACGGCCGTCGACGCACCGCAGGGGATGTGCGGACCGATGATCTCGTGGTCGGCCGCGCCGTGGACGTGTGGGGCCACTACAACGAATACCTGGCCACGACGTTCAACCGCGCGCGGATCTTCGACGTGGACCCGGCGTCGGAGGACACCACGACCGTCATGATCGGCCAGTTCGGCTTCGGCAGGCTCGGCCGCTCCCACGACGTCGGGTACATGCTCACCGGCGGGGTGCACGGCACGCAGCCACCGCGCTGGCAGGAGGACGGCCGCGTCCTGCACCAGTTCGTACTGCGCAGCGGGGAGGAGATGAGCTGGCTCGACAGCGCGGCCGATTCTCCCGCTGTCGCACAGTTGCGCGCGTTGGTCGAGTCGGGTGCCGTGGACGGGCTCGTGGTGCAGCTCGCGATGTCCGACGTCGGCCCCTGCCCGATGCCGGGCGCCAAGGCATGGCGGCTGCGGGGCACCATCGCGCCTTGGCACGCGGAGGAAGTGCGGAGTTCGCCTGCGGGCAGGTTGTTGACGCCGAACAACCTGACCGTCGACGTGCGCGACGATCACGTTTCGCTCAACCTGGTCTCGTTCCGTGCTCCGGAAGGCGTGACGGATCTTCAGCTGTGCGCGGATGACACGGTTGTCGCCCCGGTGCCCGCGGACACCGGGCACGGCGTTGTGACCGTGCCGCGCGTCGGGCGGGCCGAGGGTGCGTTGTGCCTGGTCGGCGTGAACGCGGCGGGGGAGCGCGTCGTGGTTTCGCGCGAACAGGAGACGATCCTGGTCGTTGACGACGCGACCATGTTCCTCGAACATCCGCGTGACGCCGAGGATGTCGAGCAGGATGTCGTGGTCGAGGTTCGCGCGTTCGTGCGTGGTGTTCCGGCCGCTGTGTCCGACGTCCACATCGAACAGTTCTTCAACCCGAAAGCGTTGCCGCTCAATCCCATCGGACACGAGATCGACATCGTCCTGCTCAGCGCCGACGGAGCGCGGTGGTCACAGGACTGCGTGATCAACACGGACGAGCACGGCCGCGGGCGGTTCGTGATGCGCGGCGCCCAGGCCGGGACGACCCGGCTGCGGTTCGCGTCGGGGCTGGGGTCCATGGCCGTGCGGGTGCTGCCGAACCACTGGTGGATGGACGACATCGCGCAGGATGACGTCACCTTCGAACTGGTGCACCGCGAGGTCTTCGCGCCCTACGAGCGATGTTACTCGTTCATGCGGAGGAGGTCTTCAGCCTCGCCGACCGGTGCAAGGTGGAGACCTACGCGAAGCTGATCTGGCAGATGTGCGACCCACGCAACAAAACGAAGACCTACTACATGCCGCCGACCCGGGACCTGACCGGCCGAAGGCACAGGCTGCTGCTGCAGTTACCTGCGGCACAGCAGAAGCCGCGAGCAGGTCCCGCGTCGCGCCGGCGCCGGCCACCTCGCAGAGGCGATCACGCACCCGCGAAGAGCTGATCCGGCGCTGCGCGAGGGCGTCACGCTCGAGCTCGCCGTGATGCTGCAGTACCTGTACGCGGCGCTACTCGGTCCCGACGCTACGGCGCCGCCGAGGAGTACGTGCGGCGCGGGCGACTGGACGCGCCGAGCAGCTCCGGCTCGCCTGCGGTGACGGCGGCGAGACCCTCGACGGCGGCATGCGCGGCAGCCTGATGAGAGTCGCCCGCGAGGAAATGATCCACTTCCTGGCGGTCAACAACATCCTCACGGCCTGCGGCGAGCCGTTCCACGTTCCGCGCCTCGACTTCGGCACCGTCAACGCACGCCTGCCCGGTCCCGCTGGACCTCTCCCTGGAACGCACTGAACCTCGCCAGCGTCGCACGGTTCATCGAGATCGAGCAGCCGGAGGGGCTGATCGGCGACGTGCGGCTGGGTGACCTGACCGCACGGCGCCACCCGGACGAGCACCATCCTACTCGTCGCTCAGCGAGCTGTACGCCGACATCCGGGAGGGGCTGCAGGGCTTCCCGACCTGTTCCTGGTCGAAAGGGCGGGGCGGCGGCGAACACCACCTGTTCCTGCGCGCGTCGGTCAACGCGGACACCCCGACTACCAGCTGGAGGTCGACGACCTGCCAGCGCCCTGTTCGCCATCGACGTCGTCACCGAACAGGGCGAGGGCGGGGTGCTGACCGACGGGGACACCGGCGAGGAGTCCCACTACGACGCCTTCCTCAGGATCGCCGAGTTTCTCGGGACGGTCGCTCCGCGGGACGGGCCGGGCCCTGGGCCCCGCCTACCCCGTGGCCGGAACCCGACGTGCGCCGGGGCGACACGCCAAGGAGTACGGTGACCGATCCGGACGCCCGCGAGGTCATGGCGGCTGTTCAACGAGGCTATTCGTGATGCTGCGCTGATGGTGCAGCACTTCGGCGACGGCCCGGACGCCAGCCTACGCCGGTCCGAGCTGATGAACGCCGCCATCGACGTGATGACCGGGCTCATGCGCCCGCTGGGCGAGCTGCTCGTGACCATGCCGTCCGGGCGGCACGGCCGCACCGCGGGCCCCTCCTTCGAACTCGACACAGCCAGCTTTCGTGGCACGGCAGGACGTGGCGCGGCGGTCGCTCACGATGCGGTTCCGGAACCTGCTTGAGGCGGCGCGGAAGTGCGACATCGTGCCGGCTCGGGTGGTGGCGAACCTGGAGCACTTCAGCGAGCTGTTCGCCGAAGCGCAGTGACGAGGTCTTCATCACATGTTCAGGAGCGGCGGAGCCGGGCCAGCCAGGCGGGGAGGTCCATCGGGCCGTTCGCGGGCAGGCCGGCTTTCGCGGCCTCCGCGGCGATGAGTTCGGTGACACGGGCGCGGTAGGAGGACAGCTGCAGCTCCTCGATCTCCCACCCGGCGCCGAAACACTCCCGGATCACCGAGTCGCTGATCCCCGAGCTGAGGCCAGGTCCGGCATCCGCGTGAGCCAGGATGTGGACCAGCGCGCCAGGATTGCAGATCCCATGCAGCACGTCCGCGTACGCCTTGGCCACGTCGAGGTTGTCGCCGTAAGCGCCGAACCCGTGGAACATCGCGACGTCGACGACCGTGTCGAACCCTGGCGTGAGGAACGGATAGTCCTGCGGGCGGAGCATGTTGGCCACCTCGAACGCCGCCGCGGGCACGCCCTTCGCGGCGGCGGTGCGGCGGGCGTACTCCACGGCGCTCGGCGAGAGGTCGACGCCGAGCGCGTCGTAGCCGAGCCTGGTGAACAGGATGGTGTGCTCGCCCGAGCCGCAGCCGGGTTCGAGCACCCGGCCGCGGATCAGCCCCCTGCCCTCCAGCTCGGCGATCACCGGCTGCGGCCCGTCGATGAGCCACGGCGCGGTTTCGTTGTCGTACATGAAGTTCCAGAACTCGGGGTTGTCGAACCCGAGGTCCCCGTGAGGGTTGTCGAACCCGATGCGGCGGCGAGGGGGCAAGGTGTTCTCCTCAGTACAGGTGGACGGGGAGCGAGCCGAGCGCGGTGATCAGCGGGGTCTGCCGCCAGGTCACCTCGCCCGCCTTGGCGTTGGGGAAACGGCCGAAGAACGTCGTGAGGCCGACCTGACACTGCAGTTCCGCGAGGTTCGCGCCGATGCATCGGTGCATGCCGTGACCGAAACCCAGGTGCTGGCTGTCGCCCTTGCGGATGTCGAAGGTCTCCGGCTCGGTGAACCTGACCGGGCAACGGTTCGCGTTCCGCAGCGCGCAAAGGATGATGTCGCCGACCGGCACGGTCTGCCCGTCCAGCTCGATCGGCTCGGTCGCCATGCGGAACGACGACATCTGCAACGGCGGGTCGAACCGCAGCACCTCGTGCACCACCGACGGCAGCAGGCTCCAGTCCGCCAGCAGCAGCTCCAGCTGATCCGGGTGGGTCAGCAGCAGGTGCAACGCCTTGGCGAGCAACTGGGTCGTCGCGGTCTGGCCGCCGATCACCAGCGTGAACACCATCGACGCGAGCTCTTCGTCGTTGAGACGGTCCTCGTCGTCCCGCATGGACACCAGGCGCGACACCAGGTCGTCGCCCGGATTCTCGCGGCGTTCGTCCACGAGCTGCCTGGTGTACTCGGAGAGCCTGTGGGTGGCGTCGATCGCCTCTTCGTTGCGCGTCAACAGGTCCAGCACGAACATGTCGGACCAGCGCCGCACGTCCTCCGCGTCCCGAGGGTCGATGCCGAGCATCACGCCGAGCACCTTGGCCGCCAGCGGACCGGCGAAGTCCCCCACCAGATCGGGGTTCTCGCCGAAGTCGTCGATGAGCTCACCCGCGATCCGCTCGACGTACTCGCGGTGTTCCGCGATCCGCCGCACAGTGAACGTCGGGGTGACCAGCCGCCGCAACCGCGTGTGGGCGGGCGCGTCGTTGTTCAGCATGTCGTGCGCCATCACGGAGGCGATCGACTCCGGGAACGCGGAGAACGGCGCCTTGTCGCCCATCCGCAGCGGATCGTTGGTGAGCCGGGAGTCGGTCAGGACGCTCCGTGTGCCCGCGTAGTCCGAGACGAGCCAGACCTTCTTGCCATCGGGGAGCTGGATCTGTTCCACGCGACCGACACTAGGCGGGTGCGGGGATGCTCGTTACTACACGTCTTACTGGTACACAGCGGTTTCAGCCGTCGGTGAGGATCCATTCGGTGGCGATCCTGATCGTCGGCGCCTGCCAGTGCGCGTCCTGCGGGGCGCCGATCTCCACCAGACGGTGCGCGCAGGTCAGCGTCGCGTCCGCCGCGCGCGACGACTCCACCGCGACGTCCGTGCGGCCGGCGCCGTGCACGATCAGCGTCGGTGCGGCGATCGCGCCGAGCGCACTGCGCGGCTGCAGCCAGAACACCTCGTTGAGCATCGCCCGGCCCACCGCGAACGTCGGCGAGATCCGCAGCCTGCCCTCCGCGCCCAGGTCGGCGGCCCACGACGGATGGGCCCCAGCGAAGTGCTCCTGGTAGTCGATCAGAGGGTTGACCAGCACCAACCGGTCGACCTCCGGTCCCTTGCGGGCGGCGTACCCGGCCGCGACCCCGCCGGTGAACCCGGTGGCGAGCAAGGTGACCGCCGCGGAACCTGCGTGATCGCGCAGGTAGGCGAGCGCGGAGCCGATGAGGTTGAGCAGGCCGGAGAGGCTGAGTTCCTCCTGAACGCCCTCGCTGTCGCCGTGGCCGGGAAGGTCGACGCGCAGGCTGGCCACGCCGAGGTCGCCGAGCTCGGTCGCCAGCCGCGTGTAGAAGCCGCCCTGCTCACGTGTCGACCCCTCGCCGTGCAGCATCAGCACCGCGTGCTTCGGCTCCGGCACGGGTGTGACCACAGTGCCGGCCAGCCGCAGGCCGTCCAGGGTGCGCATGGTGGTGTTCCGCTCGGTCGCAGCGGTGGTCAGTGGCATCGCGAACTCCTGTCCTGCAATGGGTTTCCGCCAAGTGTCGGGTATGGGCGGAGGGTGTGGGCGAGAACCTGTCAACTCGTGCGGGGTGGGTGGGGTCGTGAGTGGAAAACGTCGCGATAGCGACGTTTTCCACTCACGACCAGCCCGTCACGGTGCGATGCGAGCGAGGTCCACCCGTGACTGGATGGAGAGCTTGCGGTAGATCTGGCGCAGGTGGAAGCCGACGGTGTGGGGCGACACGAACATCTCGCTGGCCACCTGCCGGTTCGTGAGCCCCCGCGCCACCAGCCGCGCGACCTTCGCCTCGGTGCTGGTGAGGCTGTCCCAGCCGGTTTCGGGCCGGGCCTCGTGCTGCCAGTGCCGCCTGCGCACGCCGAGTCTGCGCAGCTTGCGCCGGACCCGTGCCGAGTCCCACTCCGCGCCGAGCTCGTCGTAGGCGGCCATCGCCCGGTTCAGCTCGGCGATGGCGTGGTCGCGGTCGTGGTCGCGCAGCAGAGTTCCGCTGTCCTCGATCACGGACGCCGCGGCCCACGGGTCGCCGTAGCCTTCCTCGAGCCCGGCCAGTGCGCTGACGTCACTGTCGAACAGCGCGCGGCTGTGCCGTGCGGAGGCGACGACCGTGGCGTAGCACTGGTTCTCCGCGGCGATCTTCTCGGCGGCGGTCACCACGTCCTCGGCGATGTCCCGCTCACCAGCTGCCAGCGCGGTGCGGACCGCCCACGCCGCCATCGACGGGTCCTCCAGCAACAGCCGGCGGCACTGGTCGGGGTCCGTGAGCGACTCGCGGAGCTCGTCCATCGCCGCGTGCGCACCGCGCCTGGCCGAGATGACGAGTGCGGCGAGCACCCGCACCAGGCCGGACCACGGTTGAGCGCGCTCCGGGGGTGCGCACTCCTCCAGCCTGCGCAGGCCGTCCGCGGCCAGTGCCAGGTCACCGCGCCGCAACGCCGAGATGACCAGAACCCCGTGCAGCTGGGGTTCGTACAGCGGCATCTCCGAGCGTTCGGACGCGGCGAGCCCGGCCGTCGCGTCCGACTCCGCCCCGGCCAGATCGCCCTTGGCGAGCAGGATCGTCGCGCGCAGTGCGAGCGGGACCGGGCTGAGCACGCCGTTGTGTTCGGTGTCGATGGCCTTGCGGGCCGCCTCGGCCGCGGCGAGCGCCTCGTCGAGCCTGCGGACCCTGGTGAGCAGCCACGCTCGCGTCCACAGTGGATCGCACTGCCAGGCGCCGGTGAGCTCGCCGCGCAGTTGCACCGCCTCGTCGACGGCGCCCATGGCCGCTTCTAGCCTGCCGTCACGCGAGTGCGCCATCGCCCGCACGTTCAGCGCGGCGGCACGGACGTCGTCGCTGTGCGTTCCCGGCAGGTCCAGCACCCGGTCCGCCACGGCGGACACCTTGCTCTGGTCGTTGTGGGACAACGCGTTGAGCAGCAGCAGCTCCGGGCATGGCTCGGTGTCGGCGCCGCGCGAACCCGTGGCGGCGATCGTCTCCTTCGAGACGTCGAACGCCGCTGTCGTGTCGCCGCGCAGCATCAGCGCCGTGGCGAGCCACGTCCGCAACGGCCGCGTGAACTCAGGGCAGGAATCCGCGTGCACCAGCAGCTGCTCCTCGGCGAGGTCGACCGCGTCGCTCAGACAGCCGAGCCGGACCAGCGCCGCGGTGGCGGTGGTCGCCAGCGCGATGTGGTCGGCGCTGTCCGGTGGTGCGATCCGCAGTCCGCGCGTCGCCAGGGCCGACGCTGCCTGTGGCGACGCGGCGAGCATGCGTTGCGCCGCATCACGGATCGTGCTGATCGCCGCCGTGTCACCGGGCGCCGTGCAGTGCACCAGGTGCACCGCCGCGGCCTCGACCCGGCCACGCGGGTGGTCCAGCAGCATGGTGGCGGCCTGCCGGTGCAGCATCGAGCGCAGCAGTTCGGGCACGGTGCCGAGGACCGCGCGCCACACCGGTTCGCGGTGGAACACGAACTCGCCGGAGTCGCTGCCGATCAGCCCTGCGGCGAGTGCCTCCTGCAGTGGCCCGAGCAGCTGCGCCGGGCGTTCACCGAGCATCTCGGCGAGGTCCTGTGGAGTGAAGCCGTGGCCGAGCACCGCGGCGACCTGAAGCACCTCCTGCGCGCGTCGTGAAAGCTCCCGCAGCCGCGACTGCATCAGCCGGACGAACGAACGGGGGAGCGGTGCGCTGGGATCGGGCTCGACCGCCGAGGAGATCCCGGTCGGCAGTGGCCCGGCCGCGAGCCGTGCCACCTGGTCCTTGACGGTGACGCATCCTTCCCGTCGCACGTCGAGTATCAGGTCGACGATCGACTGCGGGGTGCCGCCGACGCTCTCGCACAACGCGACCATGTCGTCGCAAGGGGCCGCGTCGAGCAGGTCGCCCGCGATGCCCGCGACGGCCTCGCCGGTCAGCGGCTCCAGCGGCCCGAGCCACTCGGCGCGGTGCCTGCGCGCGAGCGTGCGCAGCACAACTCCGTTGGGCGAGTCGACGTGGTCGGCGTGCACGGCGAACAGCCACAGCACCGGCGAGTTGTCCAGTTTGGACATGACAGCGCCGAGCGCGTGCAGCAGGCCCAGATCGGTCCACTGCGCGTCGTCAACGGCCACCAGCACGGGACCACGGCGAAGGTGGCCCGTCAGCTGCGCCTCGAAGCGGCCCGCGAGTGTGCCGACCCGTTCGTCCTCCTGCCTGCCGTTGCGCGGGTTCACCAGCGTGACCGCCCGCGCGAGGCCCGGCTGGTCCGCCGCGCCGTTGACGACGGCGAACCCGCGCTTGGCAGCGGCGGACGTCAGTTCCAGCAACAAACGGGTCTTGCCCGTGCCTGTTCCGGACTCGAACACGACAATCTGTGCCCGCTGTCCTTCCACACTGTCCCGCATCAGCCGCTCGACGCGACTGATCTGTGCGACTCGGCCGTGCAACGACCATCTGGGACCGGTCGTTTCCGGTATCACCGAGTCCGTGAGCTCTTCCAGAATCCGACGCTCCACACTCTCTCCCCGTCGGCTGTGTCAGGTCACTTCGTGCGGCGGCGTGCAATTGAGGATAGAGATAGCAATTGTGCGAAGGCTAGGAACGTGTCTCAGTACGCGGCACTCGCACAGATTCCTCGAAGCATGCTGTCGGCTGCATATTTACTGGCGGTTTGCCCAGGTGGCGAGCTGATGCTCGGATCGGTTTCAGGTCTTGTCCGGACGGGTACTCCAGGATGAATTTAAGGTGGATCTGACATTGTCCGGTCTGGACCAAAAGGACCGAAACGGCCCTGGTGAGACCATAATGACCAAAAGTCTGGGGTTAGTCCTAGACAAACTAGGGCCGTTGTGGGGGCAATCCTGTCGCTCACGCCAAACGAGACGAACCACTCGTAATGTATTGAGTTCGTGTCGACAGGTTTCCGCTATAACCGGAAATGTCGTTTGATGCCGAACCTGACGTAGATGGCTGCCGTATTTATGGCTGATGTACTCCGCGTTCCATGAGAGCGCTTGCACCTGGTCGCGGCCCTGGGCGGCGGGCCGAAGATCGAATTTCACGAATTCCTCGAACAACCCCGCTGGTGAATTGCGCTCACATCCGCCCGCGCCGGGTGGCATGCTGCCGGAGTGATCACCTACAGCAGCGACCTCGACGGTCTGACCGAAGAGGACCTGGCCGGGTTCTTCGTCGGCTGGCCACAAAAGCCGACTCCCGCACAGCATCTGGCGGTGCTGCGCGGGAGCTATCGGGTCTGTGTCGCACGGTCGGAACATCAGGTCGCCGGGTTCGTGAACATGATCAGCGACGGGGTGCTGACCGCGTTCGTCCCGTGGCTGGAGGTGCGGCCGGAGTTCCAGGGCCGGGGGATCGGCGCCGAGCTGATGCGGCGAATCCTGGCCGAGGCGGCGCACCTGTACTCGGTGGACCTCACCTGCGACGAGTCGTTACGGCCCTACTACGAACGGCTCGGCCTGACCGCGCTGACCGGGATGGGCCTGCGCAACCGCGCCCCGCTCGCTACCTGACCTTGAAGTAGTCGATGTCCTTGACGCGCGGCACCGTGGGCACCTCCGTGTGCGGGGCGATCACCAGAACCGTGGTGTCGGGGACTCCTGGTTCCTCGTTCACCCCCACCCAGGTGTGGTCGGTCGCGTTCGAGAGCGGCCCGATCTGCTGCCATCTGCTGACGTCCACCACGGTTCCGGGACGCACCTTGAAGGTGCTGCCCTGGTAACCGGGCCCCTCCCAGCCACAGAAGTAGCCTTCGGAGCACTTCTGGGTGGCGGGTGCCGCGCTCGCGGGCGAGGCGCCGCCGAGCAGTCCGGCGAGGACGGCCACCGTGATCGTCAATCCGGTGTGAACACGTTTGCTGGTCATGTGATCGAGCGTGACGCCGGAGGTTGGCGGCGACCAGCGACAACCTGTACGGCCGACCTGCACGTTCCATGGGTAACCACACCCACGCGAGGATGGGCAGGACCGGCGGCTTGTCGGCCGGGGCGAGCCGCAAGATCATGAACGCATGCAGCCTACGGTGGGGGGAACCGTTCGCGTCCATAGCGGATCAGCTCGGAACGCCGGTGGGTGCCGAGCTCGGCGCGGATGTTCTCGAGATGACGGTTGATCGTGCGCACGGAGATCCCGAGGTCCTCGGCGATCTCCCGGTTGTCGTAGCCCTTGGCGAGAGCGCGCAGGACCTCCTGCTCGCGTGGCGTGAGCTCACCGCGCTGGAACGCCCCGATGACCATGGCGGCGACCTCGGGCGGCAGCACCGGCCCTGCCAGTACGGCATGCACGGCCTGTGCGACCTGATCAGCGGTCGACCCTTTGTCGAGATACCCGTGAGCTCCGGCCCGGATCGCCTCGACGACGGCGACGACGGGCGCCTGGGACCTGACGACGACCCGCGTGCCAGGCGGCATCGCAGCGATCACGACCCGCCCGTCCCCGTCCTCAAGACCCAGGTCCACCAGTGCCACGTCGGGGCGCAGCGCGGCCAGTTCCTTCGCCGCCGCAACGGATCCCGCCTCGCCGACCACCACCGCGCGGCCGCCCTTCTCGACACACGCCCTGATGCCGTCACGGGTCATCGGATGGTCCTCCACGATGATCACCCGGATCTGCGTCAATCCATTCTGGGCAGCCACATCTCCACCTCCGTGCCACGGCCCTTGCGGGACCTCACGTTCACGGTGCCGCCGACGAGCGCGACGCGGGCCTTGACACTGAGCGAGAGCCCGAGCCTGCCGCTCTCGCCGAGCGCGACCTCGTCGAACTCGAAGCCGATCCCGTTGTCCCGCACGGTGCCCCTGCGCTGCGGCGTCAGCGTGATCGCGAGCGTCCACAGGAAGATCACCGCGAGCATCGCCGCGCCGGGCGAGGTGCGCACGATCTGGCCGCCGAACGCCGCGATGAACGCCATCCACCCGAACGCGGCCCAGCGCAGCACAAGGATCAGCATCATCGGTGCCGGATGCTTCGGGATTTCCTGTGCGCGCATGTCATCGCCGATGGTCCGGGCGATCGTGCCCGGACAGCAAGCCGAGTTCCTTACAACGGAACAGAAGTGGACGAACGTCGGCGCGGAGCGTTTCGCTGCCGGTACGAGGCTCAGCCAGATCGTCGGCGCGCAGGTCGCGTGGTGGCAGCTCGGGTTCCGCGCCCGCCGCGCCGCTGGGCGATCGGTTCGGGCGCGACCACGTCTACACGGTCCCCGGCCTCGGCACGATGAGCATGGCGGACGCGATGGCCAAAGCCTGGCACTCGGAGCTGAAGGCGCTGGGCGCGCCGATCGACTTCCCCGCCCGGACGGTCAGCTGTGGTTCCTGAACCTCGAAGGCGGATACGTCGTCGGTGAGGCGCTGCCCGGCTATGGCATCAGGTCGGCGACCGCGGTGATCGGCAAGCGCTACGAACCGGTGCACCAGATCGGTCATTGCCCGCTGACGGACCGGCCGTGTGTGGTGTCGGTGGAACGGACCGCCGACTCACTCACGGTCGTGTGGAGCTACCCGGACGCGGATGCGTTCAACGTCCAGTGGTGGGAGGAACGCACCCAGCCGACCGGGGGCGTCGAGGTCGCGTCCCGCCGCTTCACCGTGCGGAACGTCAATCCCAGGCACATGTACGGGGTCTCCGTCGAGGCCTGCCAGAAGCGGTTCCTCGGCCGGTCCCAGTGCACGCCGTGGTCGCACACCGTCGTGGTGCCCGCTGTCCAGATTCCCGCTCGCTAGATGCCGTCCAGGTCGAGCACCTGCTGGTGCGGCCCGCCGGTGAACGAGCTGGTCAGCAGCCCCGCCGACCGGCACCGCCCGCACGTCACGGGTGAGGTCGTCGCCTTGAACCGGGTGAAGTCCCAGCTGCCGGTGCCGACGTGACAGCCGGGTCCGGGCACCTCCAGCCCGAGCCAGCCCTGCAGCCGCACGGCATGCACGATGTCGGATCCGTCGAGGTAGCCGTTGAGCCGCCCCGCGAACCTCTTGCGCGCCTCATCCGCGGGCGCGGCCAAAGCCTCCTGCAATGCGGAGATACCGTTCATGTGTTCGATTCAACCCCACCGGGGTGCACACGCCCGTGAACCACGCCGACCGAGGTACGGTGCGATCATGAAGGCATTCCGAGCTGCCGTCGAGGCACGCGACACCGACGCGATGGCAGCGTGCCTCGCCGACAACGTCGTGTTCACCAGCCCTGTCGCGTTCTCCCCGTACCCCGGCAAGCCGCTCACGGCGGCCATCCTGCGCGGCGTGATGCGGGTGTTCGAGAACTTCCGCTACGAGCGCGAGATCAACGACGGCCCCAACCACGCGCTGGTCTTCCGCGCCGAGGTCGGCGGCAAGGAGATCCAGGGCTGCGACTTCCTGCACCTCGACGACGACGGCCTGATCGACGAGTTCACCGTGATGGTGCGTCCGCTGTCCGGCGCGCAGGCGCTGTCCGCGGCGATGGCCGCGCAGTTCGAGCAGATCAAGGCCGAGGCACTTTCCGGGTGAGCTCCGAGCACGACGACGAGACCACCATGAAGGTGGGCGACGTCGAGGGCAACGTCGTTCAGAGCAGGAACATCGACAACGTCACGGTGAACAACCGCGACCGGCGCACGGTGATCCTGCTCGCGCTGGTGCTCGTCGTGGTGCTGGCCGCGGCCGCCGTGATCGTCTGGCTGGTCCGCGAACCCGAGCTGGAGGGCGACCCGCTCGCCGCCGACACGTCGGTCGGCGTCCTCTGCGGGACGAGCTCGGGCTGGGTCGTGCCCGACCAGCGTCAATCCTCGGTCCCGTATGTGAGTGTCCGGCCGCCGAACGCAGTGCTCGGGACCGGCGGCGTCGTCACCACGACCCTCCAGGGTCTGGCGCCCGCGGCGGTCGTGCTGCAGTCCGCGCGGGTCGAGGTGCTCAAACGGCAGCCGGCGGTACCGGGGATCCTTCTGACGCCTCGTTGCGCCAGCGAGGTCAAACCGAGGCACTTCGCGGTGGATCTGTCCGCTGCCTCACCGACGGTCACACCGGCCAAGGGCGTGCAGGGTGCTCAGGTGCAGGAGTTCCCGTTCAAGGTCGATCCCACCGACGTGGAGCAGTTGGTCGTCCGCGCGGACTCGCCGAAAGAGGACGTCGAGTGGGTGCTGTGGGTGAAGTGGAGCTCCGGTAGGAGTTCGGGGGAGTTCCGCATCCCTGACGGGGACAAGTCGTTCCGCACCACCGCGATCACCGCCGCCAAGGAGTGGTGCGTCGACGAGATCAAGAACCAGTGGATGTCATGCGCCTGATCCTTGTCATCGTCCTGCTGCTCGCCGCCTGCTCGGCGCCGCCACCACCGGCACCGTTCACCCCACCGGCCTGGACTCGGCAGGCCGCGCCGACGTTGCCGTACGAGCGGCTGGAGAACGTTCACGGCGCCGCCGGGTGGAGCGGTGGCTTCGTGGTCGCGGGCTGGTACGGCAAGCCCGCTGGTGAGAACAGCGAAGGCAGGACCAACGACCTGTTCCCCGTCGTCCACATGTCGGCGGACGGCCAGACGTGGCGCGAGGTCTCGCCGCCGGAGATGAGCGACGTCGCGTGGGGCGATGCCGTCGCCGCGTACGGCGACCGCGCCTATGTGCTGGGTCAGAACGGCAGCATCGGCCCGGTTCTGCTGACCTCCGAAGGTGGGGTCTGGACCAAGGTGTCGCTGCCGGGCAGGGTGTTCGCCGACAACCCGGTGTCGGTGACGGCCGGCCCGCGCGGTGTCGTCGTCGTCGGGTTCTGGCGCAAGGGGAGCGACCGCGCGAAGGGTCTGAGGATCTGGCACTCGGCCGACGGCAAGAAGTTCGGCGAGCCGGTCGAGCTGTCGGACTCGTTGTACACGGGATATCTGCCGCGCGTGATCACGACCGACCGTGGATTCCTGTTGTACGGCACGGTTCCGACCAAGGGCAGGCCGAAGCGGCACGCCGAGATGTTGTACGAGTCCGAAGACGGCCGGAAGTGGACTCCCGCGGGCGACGCGCTTCCCGATCTGCCGGACAACGAGTACTACGGCCAGATCACCGCGGCGCAGCACCACAACGGCATGACCGTGGCGTTCGGCAAAGTGAACAACAACGACGACCCGGAGGCCCAGGACACCGGGCTCACCGGCTGGTACCGGCGTGACGGCGAGTCGAAGTGGACAAGGCTCGCCGACGCCGACATCGATCCCGGCAGGCTGCCCGACGCGGGTGTGGTGCCACGTTCGCAACGCGACGTGCACAGTGTGTTTCCTTGGCAGAGCGGGTTCATCGCGCTCGGCGAGGCCCGTGCGGACACCGCGGTGTGGACGTCGTCGGACGGTCTGAAGTGGACGAAGATGCCCGTGCGGGACAACGGCTTCGAGGGCGCGGCACGGCTGAAGTTCCTCAGTGACGGCAAGTTGAGCCTGATGGTGCGTTCCTACGCCACCGGTGAGAGGGAACCGAGGAAGGGCCCGACCGAGTTCTGGCGCAGCGGTGACCGCGTGGCGCCGCCACCCGCGAACCAACCGGTGCCGAAGGGCGGTACCTGGAAGGGGCTGCTCGGCACTCGGCTGACCCTCGACGACAGCGGCGCGGGCGAGATCCAGTACGGGGAGTTCACCAAGGTCCCGGAGAAGCGGTTCGCGCTGAAGTTCAAGCCGGTGAGCGTGACCTCCGGCGGCACCAGGACGGTCGAGATCACCGCGTCGGACGACCCGCTGGCCCCGGTCGGCGGACTGTTGTCCGCCAAGGTCGAGGCCAACGGGACGACCGTGCTGTTCCCGGACGGCGAGCACCGCGAGTTCTGCGGCGAGGGCCGTTACGACGAGTGCGCGTAGACGCTGACGTGCCGCGTGCTCGACGCGGCAACCGGTTTTACGTCCCACGTGACCGGCAGGCTCCGCACGCCGTAGATCGTCGACGTGGTGCGGACGTGGACCTGGCAGGCGGGCACCGCGAGCCGCAGGCCGGGCAGGCGCCGCAGCAGTTCGCGGAAGCTGACGGACATCTCGACGCGGGCCAGCTCGTTACCGAGGCACTGGTGCACGCCGTGTCCGAACGAGAGGTGCCGGGCGCGCGGCCGGTCGATGCGGAACACGTCCGGGTCGGGACACTCGGCGGGATCGCGGTTGGCGGCGATCACCGAGCACATCACGGTGTCGCCCTCGCGGATGATCACGTCGCCGACGCTGATGTCCCGCAACGCATACGCCCAGCAGCTCGCAGATCACCAGTGACGGCACCGGCAACGCGAAGTCACGGACCAGGTCGGCAGGCGGGCCCGCCGCGACCACGGCGTCGATCCTCGCGGTGACGATCCGCTCGATCCGCTCGGTGAGCGCTCTCATCCGCCTCATGGTGAACCGCCGGGCGAGCAGCCTGCGGTAGCGGGTGTGCTCGGGCGGGTCGATCGTGATGAACGAGCCCGCTCGGCTCTCGGCGCCATGGAACTTGTCCCGCATCTCCGGGTCGAGCTTGTCCCGCAACCGTTTCACCTTGAACCGGTCGGCGCTCATCCGCGGGTCGGACAGCAGCGTGCGCGCGATGTCCTGGCTGGTCACGAGCCACAGCGGTTCGTCGTGGTGTTCGACGCGGTGGATCGGCCCGGCCACGCTGAGCTCCGCCAGGCGCGGGGCGGGGTCGAACGTACTCGCGCGTTCCATGAGGTCTGCCGGGAGCACCGGTCTCATCGCGTCGAGCGCGGCATCCGGCTGGGAGGCTGTCATGCCCGATTTCTAAGTTCCCCGCGACTGGGGAAGAACCGGACCGGCGTGCCTGACAGAACACTGCACTTTTGGGCGGCCGCGCCCGTTAGCTGGGACGTTCGCGCGAACGGCGTAGCAGGGCCATGTCGTGCAGGTCCCGTTCACGCGGCTCGTAACCCTGGTGGAAGTACACCTGCTGCTCCGCGGACAGGCACGGTACGACGGTGCCCAGGATCGTGCCGGTGACGAAGCTCGACGCCGGATAGCGGAACGGCTCGTCGGTCAGCGAGGCCTGGGTGGCGCTGCCGTCCGGCGCGAACCGCAGCGGGTGCAGGTCGATCTCGCGGCCGATCTCATCACGGACGACGAACCGCACCGGTCGCCACGACAGCGTCTCGGCGAACCCGGCCCGCGCCAATGCTTCGACGACGAACGCTTCGTGCTCCTGCCGGTGCATCAGGTCGAGGTCCTGGTGCGGCCGGGTCTGTTCGCCCACCAGCGCGTCGACGCCCCAGCCGCCGCCGATCCAGACGTCGGCACCGTCCAGTGTGGACAGGATCTCCAGTACGTCCTCGGCGGTCATGAGGTCAGACGTTAGCCACCGGGCAACGGTCCCGCACCAGGGTTTCACTTTCGGGCCGGCCCGCGATCCGCTAGGTTGGAGATCGTGCCGGACTTCAAGCTGCCGCTCTACGGCGCTGACACCGAACGTGGCGACCTCGCTCCCTGAGTCGTCCCCGTTCCTCCGCACCCTTCTCACCTTTTCCTTCTCGGGGAGCTTCGCCATGCGTTCGTTCATACACGCCCTGCCCAAAGTGGAGCTGCACGTCCACCTCGTCGGCTCGGCGGGCGTCGACACCGTGCTCGAACTCGCCCACCGCCACCCGGAGGCCGGCGTGCCGACCGACCGGGCCGAGCTGGAGCGCTTCTACACGTTCCGCGACTTCGACCACTTCCTGAAGGTGTACTGGGCGGTCCAGTCGATGCTGAAGGACCGCCGCGACATCCACACGCTCGTCGTGGGCCTGGCGCGCTCGCTGGCCGCGCAGAACGTCAGGTACGCCGAGGTCACCGTCACGCCCTACAACCACGTCACGGACGGCGTGTCCGGCGACGAGCTGCTCGCGGGTCTCTCCTCTGGTCGAGCCGAGGCCCTGGCGCTGGGCGTGGAGCTGGCCTGGTGCTTCGACATCCCCGGCGAGAAAGGTCTGGTCGCAGGCCGGGAGACACTGGCGTTCGCGTTGACCGAACGCCCAGACGGCCTGGTGTCGTTCGGGCTCGGCGGGCCCGAGGTCGGCGTCGGCCGCGCCCAGTTCGCTCCGTTCTTCGACGCGGCAAGGGAAGCGGGCCTGCACAGCGTGCCGCACGCGGGGGAGACCAGCGGCCCGGAGACGATCTGGTCCGCCGTGCGGGACCTTCGCGCCGAGCGGATCGGCCACGGCACGAGCTGCGTCGAGGACCCGGCGCTGCTGGAGTACCTGGTGGCCAAGCAGATCCCGTTGGAGGTGTGCCCGACCTCGAACGTGCGCACCCAACAGGTGACGTCGGTCGAGACGCATCCCGTGCGGCAGATGCTCGACGCCGGCGTGGTGGTCACGTTGAACACCGACGACCCGCCGTTCTTCGGTGCCACGCTGGAAGGCGAGTACCTCGCCGTCGCTTCGGCGCTCGACCTCGGCTTCACCGGCGTCGCGCGGCTGGCCGAGAACGCGGTGCTGGCCTCGTTCCTGCCGAACAGCCGCAAGACCGACCTGCTCGCCGAGATCGCCTCCGTTCACGAGAGGACGTCGGCCGCCGCCCGCACCTGAACCGTGCCGCCGGGGTGAACGGCGGTACTGAGGATCCGGTTGTGCCGCGCGATGATCTGCTCGGCACTCAGCCCGGCCTCTGGATCGCCGTTCGCCGCGGGCGCGTGCCCGTCACCGACCAGCACCACGTCGAACCCGTGGCTCACCGCTGACCGCGCGGTCGCGTCGACGCAGTAGTCGGTGGCGACACCGGCAAGCACGACCGTGCCGCAGTCGTGGAGTCTGGTGGCGAGATCGGTGCGGTAGAGGCCGTCCGTGGCGGCTTTCTGGATCACCACGTCACCTGGTCGCAGGCCGAGGCGTGGCGTCAGGCGCGTGCCCGGCGCGTCCGGGGTGAACATCGGGCCGCCGACCTGCTGGAGTGCGATGACCGGTACGCCGAGGGCGCGTGCTCCGCGGGCAAGCTCGGTGATCCGGCCGGCGAGCTCGGGTCCCCGCCACACGACCGGGATGAGCACTTCCTGCATGTCCACGATCACCAGTGCGGGCTTCATTTCCGGCCACGGTAGCGAGGACGCCGGTCACCCCGTTTCCCCCTCGTCGATGTCGCGGTTCGGGCAGGATGACCTTCGGAGCAACATCAACTTTGGGGGTTGAAGTGAAAAGAACGTTTGTCGCTCTTACCGCTGTGCTCGCCGCGCTGGCGATCGCGCCGCCGGCACACGCGTCCAGGCCGTTGTCGGTCGTGGCGCTGGGAGACTCGGTCGCATCAGGCACCGGTGCGGGCTCCTACCAGGACGGCACCACCGGAAACTGCTGGCGCAGCAACAACTCCTACAGCGAGGTCGTCGCCGCCCGCCTGCGCGCCCAGCACCGGCTGGCCTCGTTCGCCAACGTCAGCTGCAGCGGCGCCGCCACCGCCGACCTGGCCCGCCCGTTCAAGGAGCGTCCGGCGCAGTTCGGCTCGTTGGCGCGCGACACGAACCTGGTCCTGCTCACCGTAGGCACGAACGACATCGACTACGCGGCCTACGGTGGCCTGTGCATCCAGGCCGACTGCACGGGTGCGCCGACCGAAGCGATCCTCGCGAAGCTGCCCGCCATGGGCCGCAACGTGACCGCCACGCTGCGGGAGATCCACAAGCGCAGCCCGTACGCGCGCATCATCGTCGTCGGCTACGGCCGCCAGGTGTCCACTTCGGACAACCCTCCCGGCGCCACGCTCGACCCGGTGTGCGGCGACGGCATCCTGACCGCCGCCGAACGCGGCGAGGGCAACAAGGTGGCGGACGGTCTCGACGCCGCGCTGCGGTCCGCGGTCGCCGCCGCTCGTGGCATCAACGTCCAGTACGCCAGCCCGTTCGTCAAGCCGGGCGTGCCTCGTCCTGAGTTCGTTGGTCACGCGTTGTGTGAGGCGGGAACGCCGTTCCTGCGTGGGTTCGACGCGTTGGCGCCGGGTCAGGAGGGGCCGGAAGCGGTATTCCACCCGAACCAGCAGGGCCAGGCGGCTCTCGCCGCGCTCGTCAGGGCCTGACCCGTTCCGCGCGCCAGGACGGAGGTACGGCGACCTCCGTCCTGGCGATGGACACCACCCGGCTGGACGAGGATCGTGCAGCAGGTGGAGCAGGTCGTCGAGATGGCGGACGTGGACGCGGCGAAAGAGGTCTTGAGCGCGGCCTACAGCCGGCTACGCATCCACGGTGGTGACAACGGGCGGTCAGTGCTGCGGATGACCTCGCGAACGGCCGGCCTGGTTCGCTTCGACCGCCTTGACGGGCACGTCGAACTGGAGGCGACCGGCGACCCGTTGGGCAGCTACGTCTTCGGACATCTGGAGTCCGGCAGGGTCCGGCACTCTTCCGACGGCGAGGACCGCCTCAAACTGCCCGGCGACGTGTTCCTCAGCGCGCCTCCTGATCGCCCTTTCACCGGGTCGATCGACGATCCGCGACTGATGATGGCCGTCATCAGCCAGGCGGCAGTCGACGAGGTCGCCGACAACGTCCGGTTCACCGGCTGCCGCCCGCTCTCCCCACGCGTCGCCGCTGTGTGGCGCGCGACGTTCGCGCACGTGCGGGAGGAAGTGCTTCCGATGTTCGAGGGCTGCCCGCTGGTCGTGGCCAATGCGACGCGTCTGCTGGTGGCGACCACGATCGCCACGTTCCCGAACACCGGCCTCATCAGCGCGACGGCGTCGGATCGCCGTGACGCGCACCCCGTGACGTTGAGGCGCGCCATCGTGTTCATCGAGGACAACGCGGCGAAGGACATCAGTGTCGCGGACATCGCGTGCGCCGCACGCGTGTCCATCCGGGCGATTCAGCTCTCGTTCCGCCATCACCTCGACATGACGCCCATGGCGTACCTGCGTTGCGTACGCCTTTCCTGCGCCGACGCCGACCTACGCGCGGCGAACGGCTCAGTCACGGTGATCGCCGCGCGATGGGGTTACGCCCGTCCTAGTGTCTTCGCCGCCCATTACCGTGCCGCCTACGGAGTGTCGCCCTCGCAGACCCTGCGGTCACGCTGAGGCACTTCGTTTTCCCGGTCGTGCCTTCGTTTCCGCTGCTATCGCTCGATCTCGCGGTGCGGTGAAGTGAAGCCCCGTTCTCCCACGTGAGGGCCCCCATGACCGCCTGTGAGACCAGCCCGTTCGCGGTGCGCACGCACCGTTCGGGCGAGCAGTTCATCGCCACCTGCCGCGGTGAGATGGACGTGACCACCTGCGACCTGTTCTTCGCCGCCGTACTACCCGGCGTCACCGACACCGGTACCACCCGCGTGTCCATCGACCTCGCCGAGGTCACCTTCCTGTCCGCCTGCGGCCTGCGCAGCCTGCTCCTCCTGCTGTGCGCCGCCCACTACAACGGCAAGTCGCTCGAACTCCACCGCGTCCAACCGCAGGTGCGCCGCGTGTTGGACCTGTTCGGCTTCACCACGTTCAAAGCCGGCCTTGTGTGGGACGCAACCATGTCGCCGAGCGCCCGCCATCACTAGCTTGACCAGCTATGTTCCTCCCGCTGGTCCTCGCCGCGTCTCTGCTGACCCCCGCGCCGACGTTGTACGTTCCCGGCGCCGAACACCAACAACTCTCCCGCCTCGCCGACCTCACGACCGTCGGGACCTGCCCGTTGTAGTGACCTGGTCGGCCCGTCTGCTGCTTCCGGCGTCTGCAAGTACTACCGACTCAACATCAACAAGCACTTTGCTACTACCAACTTCGCCATCATGGGCGCCTAGGCACGCCCAAACGACGTGGCCAGGTGCGGCTTGACGTGGTCGAATCAGGTTCGTGGCCACCATCGAATTCGTCCTGGGCGACATCACCGAGCAGCACGTCGACGTCATCGTGAACGCGGCGAACTCCTCCCTGCTCGGCGGCGGCGGTGTGGACGGCGCGATCCACCGTAAGGGTGGCCCGGAAATCCTGGCCGACTGCCGCAAGCTGCGCGCGGGCCACTACGGCGGCGGCCTCAAGACCGGGCAGGCCGTGGCCACGACGGCGGGACGGCTGCCGGCGCGATGGGTCGTGCACACGGTCGGCCCGGTGTGGTCGGACACGGAAGACCGCTCGCAGCTGCTGGCCGACTGCCACCACAACTCGCTGAAGATCGCCGCCGAGCTCGGTGCCCGGACCGTGGCGTTTCCGGCTATCTCCACCGGCATCTACCGCTGGCCGGTCGAGAACGCCGCCGAGATCGCCTGGGCCGCGGTAAGAGAAGCGCCGGTCGAGTTGGTGCGGCTCGTGTTGTTCGACCAGAAGACGTACGACGCCTACGCGCGCCTGCCGTAGTCGGCGCCGAACATCAGGTCCCCGTACTTTCCCTGATCTGCAACGAGAACGGGGTCTGCACGTCCTCGAGCGGCAGGTCCGGCGAGGCGACGCGGCGACGGAGCAGGTCGATGGCGGCGCGGGCGATGGCGGCCTTGTCGGGGGCGACGGTGGTCAGGGAAGGAGAGCTGTAGGCGCTTTCCTCGTTGTTGTCGAAGCCGACGATGGCGAGGTCGCGGGGCACGCGGACGAAGCGTTCGGCGGCGGCGCGCATGGCGCCGATGGCGAGGAGGTCGTTGAAGCAGAAGACGGCGTCGGGTGGGTTGCGGAGGTCGAGGAGGGCGTTCATGGCGTGGGCGCCGTCCGCGCGGTGGTAGTTCAGGGCGGGCACGACGAGGTCCTGCACGAACGGCAGGCCGGCGGAGGACAGCGCCGCGCGGTAGCCCTCCAGGCGCAACGCCGCGGTGCCGCGCTGGGGGTGGGCGCCGATCGCGGCGATGCGGCGGTGGCCCAGGGAGATCAGATGCCCGACGGCGACACCAGCGGCCTGCACGTTGTCGATGCCGACGCGGGAGATGGGCACCTCGACGGCGTGCTCGCCGAGCAGGACGGCGGGGACGGGGAGCTGGAAGTCGTTCTCGTGCAGGGCTTCCGGGCTCAGGATGGCGGCGTCGACGAGGTGCGGGCCCAGTGAGGCGAGCGCGGCTCGTTCGCCGGCGAGGGTGCCGAAGGTCTGCTCGATGAGGACGTTCCACTCGTGTTCCTGGGCGGTGGCGATCACGAGGCCGGCGAGCTCGGCGAAGTAGGGGATGGAGAGCTCGGGGAGGACGAGCGCGATGAAGCCGGTGCGGCCGCGGCGCAGGTTGCGGGCGCCCAGGTTCGGGCGGTAGCCGGTAGCGGCCAGGGCCTCCTCGACGCGGCGGCGGTTGTCGGGCTTCACGAAGTCGTAGCCGTTGACGACGTTCGACACGGTCTTCACGGACACGCCCGCGAGCCGTGCGACGTCCTTGAGCGTGGCCACCCGCCGCCTCCTAGCCAAGAAAGTACCGGGAAAAGTACCGGGAAGTCTCGGTCTTTACATCGTTGGAACAACGATGCAAATCTAACCTGTGAGAGCGTGACCACGCATAGCCCGGGTAGGAGCCAACGATGTCTCGCATCCTTCTCATCGCCGTCACCGCGCTGCTCGTCACGAGCTGCACCAGCAGAGAGAGTCAGCAGACGACCACGAGTGGCGGACCCGCGGCGAGCGCGGCGCAGAACCAGGCCGCGGGCCCCGGCTGTGCGCGGGAGAAGACCGGATATCCGCAGGTGGACGTGCAGGGAGCGACGGTCGGGTTCTCGCAGTCGGAGAAGGAAGCCAACCCGTTCCGTACCGCCGAGACGCAGTCGATCAGGGACGAGGCCTCGAAACGGGGCGTGAACCTGCTCGTCACGAATGCGCAGAGCGACCTGAACAAGCAGATCAGCGACATCAAGTCGTTGCTGGACCGTGGGGCCAAACTGCTGATCGTGGCACCGTTGAACTCCGACGGCCTGCAGCCCGCGTTCGACGCGGCCAAGGCCAAGCAGGTGCCGGTGGTGACCATCGACCGCAAGGTGTCGTCGCAGCCCTGCACGGACTACCTGACGTTCATCGGCTCGAACTTCGTCGAACAGGGCAAACGCGCCGCGCAGGCGATGCTCAAGGCCACCGGCGGCACCGGCAAGGTCGCGATCCTGCTGGGCGCGTCGGGCAACAACGTCACCGTCGACCGCACCAAGGGCTTCAAGGACGGCATCGCCGGCACCGGACTGACCGTGGTCGCCGAACAGACCGGCGAGTTCGACAGGTCCAAGGGGCAGGCGGTGATGGAGCAGCTGATCCAGAGCAACCCGGACATCACCGCGGTGTACGCGGAGAACGACGAGATGGGGATCGGCGCCGTCACCGCACTCAAGGGCGCGGGCAAGACGCCGGGCAAGGACGTCAAGATCGTCTCGGTCGACGGCACGCGCAACGCCGTGCAACTGGTCGCGGACGGCAGCTACACGGCGGTGATCGAGTCGAACCCGCGGTTCGGGCCGCTCGCGTTCGACACGCTGGCGAAGTTCGCGGCCGGGCAGGAGATCTCGCCGACGATCGTTATTTCGGACGACGAGTACGACGCCACCAACGCCGCGCAGAAGCTACGCCAATGCCTACTGATTCGGTCATCGAGGTCAGCGGCGTCACGAAGACCTTCGCGGGCGTGCGCGCGCTCGACAACGTCGACTTCACCCTGCTGCCTGGCGAGATCCACGCACTGGTCGGCGAGAACGGTGCGGGCAAGTCCACGCTGATCAAGGTGCTGACCGGGATCCACCAGCCCGACGGCGGCCGGATCCCGCCGCACCGGCCGCATCTCCACGATCTACCAGGAGGTCAACCTCATCCCGCTGCTGAGCGTGGCCGCGAACCTGTTCCTCGGCCGCGAGCCGCGCACCCGGTTCGGCCTGATCGACCGCGCGAGCCGCAACGCCGACGCCGCCCGGATCCTGGAGGCTACGGCATCACCGCGGACGTCCGAACCCCGCTCGGGACGCTTTCGATCGGTGAGCAGCAGATGGTCGCGCTCGCCAGAGCCGTCGAGGCGGACGCCGACGTCGTGATCATGGACGAACCCACGTCGTCGCTCGAACCGCGTGAGGTGGAGACGTTGTTCGACGTAGTGGCCCGCCTGCACCGGCAGGGCATCGCGATCGTCTACGTCAGCCACCGGATGGACGAGCTGTACCGGATCTGCGACACGGTCACGGTTCTCCGCGACGGCAAGAAGGTCCACAGTGGACCACTCGAAGAGCTACCCCGTATCGAGCTCGTGTCGCTGATGCTCGGCAGGTCGGTCAACGACATCAAGAAACAAGGCACGACAGCGTTCGGTGAAGACCATCACGCCGCCAAGGAACCGGTGCTCGACGCGCGACAACCTGACCAGCCGCCCGAGGCTCAACGGCGTCGACCTCACGATCCGGCCGGGTGAGGTGGTCGGGCTCGCGGGACTGCTCGGCTCGGGTCGTACGGAGACCGCGAAAGCGATCATCGGCGCGATCCCGACCCAGCGCGGAACAGTGTTCGTGCAGGGAAAATCAGTGCCGCGCGGCAACGTCAAGGCGGCGATGCGCGCCGGCATCAGCATGCTGGCCGAGGACCGCAAGGCCGAGGGGATCATCCCGCACCTGTCCGTGCGCGAGAACATCGTCCTGGCCGCGCTGCCGCGACTGAGCCGGTTCGGATTGGTCAGTCGCGCCAAGCAGGACCGATCGTCGACACGTTCGTCAACCGCCTGCGGATCAAGGTGTCGAGCCCCGAGCAGAAGGTCGCGGAGCTCTCCGGCGGCAACCAGCAGAAGGTGTTGCTGGCGCGCTGGTTGTGCGCCGGGCCGAAGGTGCTGCTGCTGGACGAACCGACCCGCGGCATCGACGTCGGCGCGAAGGCCGAGGTGCAGGCGCTGATCGACGAGCTCGCGACCGAGGGCCTGGCCGTACTGCTCATCAGCTCCGAGCTGGACGAGCTGCTCGACGGCGCGGACCGGCTGATCGTGCTGCGCGACGGGCAGGTCGCGGGCGAGCTGACCGGTGGCGAACTCACCCGTGAGCATGTGCTGGAAGCGATCGCGGCGGAGGTGACGGATGACGCTGACCGCCACTAGAACCACGCTGGCTGCAGGACAACGGTGTCTACCTCGCGGTCGCGGTCCTGCTCCTGTTCAACGTCCTGTTCACGGCGAACTTCCTGACGTTGGGCAACTTCAGCACCCAGCTGGTCCAGGCCGCACCCGTCCTGATCGTCGCGCTCGGGATGGCGCTGGTGATCGGCACCGAAGGCGTCGACCTGTCCGTCGGCGCGGTCATGGCGCTGGCCGCCGCCTTCATCCCGCTCTACCTCGGCTACGGCCCGCTGCCGGCGATCCTGCTGGCACTCATAGTCGGTCTGGCGGCGGGGACCTTCAACGGGCTTCTCGTGGCCAAGGTGGGCATCCAGCCGATCGTCGCGACACTGGCGCTGCTGGTCGCCGGGCGTGGCCTGGCGCTCGTCATCGCCAACGGCCAGCTGGTCCAGCTGCACGACCCGGCGTTTCTCGAACTCGGCACCGGAGATCTGCTCGGCATCCCGATCAGCGTGGTGATCGCGGTGGTACTCGCGGTCCTGGTCGCCGGGCTGGTCAACCGCACGACGTTCGGCAGGCAGCTCGTCGCCATCGGCGGCAACCGCAGGGCAGCCCACCTCGCCGGACTGCCGGTCGACCGGGTGCTGATCGGCGTCTACGCGATCTGCGGCGTGCTCGCGGCGGTCGCGGGCGTGCTGGCCACATCGAGGCTCGCCGCGAGCGACCCGGCCGACATCGGGCTGCTCATGGAGCTTTCCGCGATCACCGCGGTGGTCGTGGGCGGCACCCCGCTGACCGGCGGACGTGTCCGGGTGCTCGGCACGGTCATGGGCGTCGTACTCATGCAGCTCGTCCGCGCCACGTTGATCAAGCACGACCTGCCGGACTCGATCGCGCAGATGATCCAGGCCGCGATCATCGTCGCCGCCGTCTACGTGGCACGGGAGCGCCGTTGATAACCGAGTCGAAACCGACGAAGGCGCTGCGACAGGCAACCCGGACCAAGGTGCTCCAACGCCAAGGCGCAGCCGTTGCGCTGGTGCTCATGGTCGCGGTGGCGTGGCTGGTGTTCCCGCGCTTCGGCAGCCTCGACAACATGCGCGACCTGGCGCTGCAGGGCTCGTTCCTCGCGGTGATCGCGATCGGCATGACGTTCGTGATCATCACCGGCGGCATCGACCTGTCGGTCGGCTCGCTCTACGCGCTGGGCGGCGTACTCGCGGCCTATGGCTCGCAATAGGGATTCCTGGCCGCGCTTGGCGCTCCCATTGGCCGTGTGCGGGCTGATCGGCCTGATCAACGGCCTGCTGATCGCCCGCACCAGCATGGCGCCGTTCATCGTCACGCTCGCCTCGCTGCTGTTCGCTCGCGGCCTGCTGCTGGCGATCACGGACGAAGGGGCGACGACCTACCAGATCAAGGCGGACACGGCGTTCGTCGAACTCGGCCGCGGCACGATCCTCGGCTTCGGCTACCCGGTCTTCATCGCCATCGCGCTGGCGTTGCTGGGTGGCGTGATCCTCAACCGCACGAGCTTCGGCCAGAACGTCTTCGCGACCGGCGGCGCCGAGCAGTCGGCGATCCTGATGGGCGTCCCTGTCGCCCGAACCAAGATCGCCGTCTACACGATGAGCGGCACCCTGGCAGGCCTCGCCGGCGCCTTGACCGCCGCCTACCTGCAGTCCGGCGTCACGGTGATCGGCGTCGGCACCGAACTGGACGCCATCTCCGTCGTCGTCATCGGCGGCACGCTGCTGACCGGCGGCATGGGCACGGTGCTCGGCACCATGATCGGCGTCGGCCTGCGCACGGTCATCCAGAACGTCATCAACCAGATCGGCACGCTCGACAGCAACTACCAGTCAGTGGTCAGCGGCGTGTTCCTGCTCATCGTCGTTGTCCTGCAACGAATACTCCGGAGATAGGAGCACCATGACCAGACGCGTCCTTGGCGTACTGGCCGGAATCCTGATGATCACGGCGATCGCGCCGCCAACAGCACATGCCGTCGAGTGGGTGCCCAAACCCGCCCCGCTGACGACACCCTGGACCGACCAGGTGTCGCCGACCAACGCCCTGCCCGAGTACCCGCGACCGCAGCTCGTCCGGCAGGAGTGGCAGAACCTCAACGGTGTCTGGGAGTTCGCGGGCGCCCCGAACCTCAACACCCCGCCCTTCGGCAGACCGCTGGCCGAAGGCGTCCTCGTGCCGTACCCGATCGAGTCCGCGCTGTCGGGCATCAAACGGCACGAGGACAACATGTTCTACCGCCGCACCTTCACCGTTCCGTCCACCTGGGACGGTCGGAACGGGTGCAAGCTCAACTTCGGCGCCGTGACCTGGGAGACGCAGGGTCTGGGTCAACGGCACGCAGGTCGGCACGCACACCGGCGGCTTCGACGCGTTCTCCTTCGACATCACCGCCCGCGCTCACGGCGGGCGCAACGAGATCATCGTCGGCGTGCACTCGCCGGTCGACGGCAGCCGCTACCCGATCGGCAAGCAGCGCCGCAACCCCGAGCGGCATCTTCTACACCGCCGCGTCCGGCATCTGGCAGACGGTGTGGCTGGAGCCGGTGCGGCCCGCGCACATCACCCGGCTCGACACCACGCCGGACGTCGCCGCGGGCGCGCTCGACCTGGTCGTGCAGGGCACCGCCGGGCAGACCGGTGACGAGCCGAGGTGCTCCGCGGCGGTCAGGTCGTCGGCACGGCGACCGGCACGATCGGCGCACACCTGCGGGTCCCGGTGCCGAACGCCCGCCTGTGGTCGCCGGACGACCCGTTCCTCTACGACCTGCGCGTGACGCTCGGCGGCGGCGACGTCGGTCACCGGCTACTTCGGCATGCGCTCGCTCGGCAAGGCGATGGTCGGCGGCGTCATGCGGCCGTTGCTGAACGGCAAGTTCGTCTTCCAGCTCGGCACGCTCGACCAGGGCTACTGGCCGGACGGCATCTACACCGCGCCGACCGACGAGGCGCTGCGCTTCGACCTCGAACGCCAGAAGGCGCTGGGCTTCAACATGGTGCGCAAGCACATCAAGGTCGAGCCGGCCCGCTGGTTCTACCACGCCGACCAGCTCGGGCTGATGGTGTGGCAGGACATGCCGTCGCTGGACGCGGTCGACGACGCCTCACCGGCCGGCCACGCGAACTACGAGTCCGAGCTGCGCCGGATCCTCGACCAGCTCAAGGGCATCACGTCGATCGTGCAGTGGGTGCCGTTCAACGAGGGCTGGGGCGAGTACGACAGCGGGCCGCATCGTCGACCTGGTCCGGTCGATCGACAGCACCCGGCTGGTCAACCACAACTCGGGCTCCAACTGCTGCGTCTCGGATCCCGATCCGCGGCAACGGCGACGTCATCGACGACCACGCCTACCAGATCGTCGACCGGCCACCCGGCTGCCCGACGCGCGACCGGGTCGCGGTGCTCGGCGAGTTCGGCGGCCTCGGCAGGCGGGTCGTCGGCCACGAGTAGCGAGCCGGGCAAGGGTTTCGCCTACGGCGCCCTGTATCCGCGACGAGACGTCGCTGACCAACCGGTACGTGGAGATCACCAAGCAGGTCGCGCCGGCTCGTGCACACGCGCGGCCTGTCCGCGTCGGTCTACACCGAGCCGTACGACGTGGAGAACGAGGTCAACGGCTTCTACACCTACGACCGCCGGGTGCTGAAGATGACCGAGTCGCGGGTGCGGGAGGTCAACCAGCGGGTGCTCGCCGTCGCGACGGGCACGGCGGTCGGCCCGGACGAGCTGGTGTCGTTGCGGGTCACCACGCCGGGCTTCACCAACCGCTACCTGCGCCACCAGGACGGTCTGGCCCGCACCGACGTGGTCACGCTACGCGACCTGGCTGAAGCTGGACGCCACGTTCTGGGCGCGGCCCGGGCTGGCCGACGCGTCCTGCGTGTCGTTCGAGTCGCGCAACTTCCCCGGCCAGTTCCTGCGGCACGCGAACTCACGCATCCGCACGGACGCGAACGACGGCACGGCCGGCTTCGCCGGGGACGCCACGTTCTGCGCCCGCGAAGGCTCCGGCGCGACCGCGCTGGAGTCGTACAACCAGCCGCGGCTCCTTCATCCGGCACTACAACGAGGTGCGTCTACCTGGCGCGCTCCGGCGGCCCGAACCCGTGGGACACCGCGAACTCGCTTCGCCGCGGACACCACGTGGGCGGTCGACGATCCCGCTGTGGCGCAGCGGCGCCGACCTGCCGCTGGACCAGGCCCGGTCGTTCCGGGTGACCACACCCGGCTTCACCGACCGCTACCTGCGGCACCGGACAGGCGCTCGCGCGAACGGACGTGGTGAACGCAGCAGCGCGGCGCTGCTCAAGGCCGACGCGACGTTCGTGGTCCGGCGCGGGCTCGCCGACCCGACCTGCTACTCGCTGGAGTCCCGCAACTTTCCCGGCCAGTTCCTGCGGCACGCGGACTTCCGCGTGCGGCTGGACACCGAACGACAACACCGACCTGTTCCGCCAGGACGCGACGTTCTGCGCCCAGCCGGGCACCGGGCGGCGTGCGGCTGGAGTCGGTCAACGAGCTCGGCACCAACGTCCGGCACTACGCGGAGGAGGTCTGGGTCGCCTCGAACGGCGGCGCGCACGCCTACGACAACCCTGCCGTCGTACGCGCAGGACGTGAGCTGGGCCGTCACCTCACCCTGGGCACCCGTAGGAGGAAAACATGTTGTTACGCTTGTTTCCGTGTCCGCGATCCTACTGAGCACGATCGTCATCCCGGCCGTGGCGGCGTCACCGGATCTCGTCGACGCGATGAGCCGCGACTTCGGCATCAGCAACAGCGCAGGCCCTGACCAGAATCCGTCGACGAGAAGGTGGCGCTGAAGATCGCCCCGGACGCGCAGGCCGCGGCGGGGGAGTTCTACGGCGGCAACTGGTACGCCGACGGCAAGCTGCAGTCGTCGCGGTGACCGACCCGGCGCGGGTCGACGCCGTCAAGGCCACCGGCGCGCAGCCGGTGCTTCGAACCCGACCTCGCGTCGTTGAACGCCGTGAAGTCCGGGATCGACAGACTGGCGAAGATGAACGCCGTTCCCGCCGACGTGGCCAGCTGGAAAGTCGATGCCCGGCGCGGCGCCGTGGTCGTCGATGCCCTCCCCGGAGCGGACGTCTCGAGGCTGCCCAAGGACATTGTCGTCAACACCGAGGGCGTCCAGAAGCCGAGCACGTTCGCGGCGGGCACCGTCGGCGGCGACCCGTTCTACACGGGCAACGTGCGGTGCTCGATCGGGTTCTCCGTGCACGGCGGTTACGTGACGGCCGGGCACTGCAACGTCGGCGCCTGGAACGTCTACGGCTGGGACCGCTCCTGGCAGGGCGAGTTCGTCGGCTCCTCGTTCCCCGGCAACGACTACGGCTGGGTGCGCACCGGCGGCGGCTGGTGGAACGTGCCGGTCGTGCTCGGCTGGGGCCAGGTGAGCGACGCGCTGGTCCGTGGTTCGTGGGAGGCGCCGCCCGGCACGTCGGTGTGCCGTTCGGGCTCGACCACGCACTGGCACTGCGGCGTGATCCAGGGCCGCGGCGAGACCGTCAACTACCAGCAGGGCCCGGTCTACGACATGGTCGGCACCTCGCGTGTGCGCCGAGGGCGGCGACTCCGGTGGCTCGTTCATCACCGGTGACCAGGCGCAGGGCGTCACGTCCGGCGGCTACGGCAACTGCTCGGGCGGCGGCCGGACCTGGTTCCAACCTGTCAACGAGATCCTCAACGTCTACGGGCTGAGGTTGCTGACCGCCTGATCGGCCGATGGTCCACCGGGGCACTAACGCGTATTTTCTTCACGTCTGTGTCCCGGTGGATCTTCTCTTGAGGTGATCACGTTGTTGGCAGTCGGTCTGGTGCTCGCGGTGCTGGCCAGCGGTTCCCCACTGGACCCGAGAGAGCCCGGTGAGCACTCGGTCCTCTACCGCGTCGAGACGACGGTCGCCGCCTCGCCGGAGCGGATCTACGGCCTGCTGACCGACTTCTCCGCGTACGCGCGCTGGAACCCGTGGGTGGTGAAGGCCGCCGGTGGCACGTCACCGGGTGACGAGGTGCGGGTGGACGTGTTCCTCGGAGCGACGAAGATGGCCGCCAAGCACACCGTGCTCAACGGCGTGCCCGGCACGAAGTTCTGTTGGAAGGACTCGGGCTGGAACTCCTGGTTCGTCTACGGCCAGCGTTGCCGCACGCTCACGGCACAGCATGACGGCACCGTGCTGGTGCGCAACGAGCTGCTGCTCGACGGAGTGCTGTCCGGGGGAGCGGATCACATGATGGGCAAGGCGATGCGGGACGGCATGCAGGCTGAGAACGCGGCACTCAAGCGTGAGGCCGAATCGTCCTAACTGAACAGAATCCGCTTTCCGACGGCTTTGCCGAACGGCGTGCGCAGTCCCGCGAACGCCGCCTCGGCGACGCCCGGCTCCCGGACGAGCGTCAGCCCGCGCCGCATCAGTGACCGGATGCGGTAGCGGCGGCGCAACGCGGCACCGTCGTAGTGCTCCAGCACGTAGGAGTTGCCGCTGCGCAGGTAGTCGAACGTCACCGAGGCCGCCAGCTCGGACATCCGCATGCACGGATCGAGCCCGCCCGCCGTGAGAGGGGAGACCGCGCCCGCCGCGTCGCCGACCAGCAGACCTCGCGGCGACACGATCCGGCGCAGCAGCCCGCCGACCGGGATCGGCCCGCCACGGCGTTTGACCTCTCCTGCCGGCTCCGGCGTGGGGAATCGGTCCTTGAACCGCTGGAGCAACTGGGGGAGCGGCGCGGTGAAGCGGTCGGCCCGGCCGGCCAGCCCGATGTGAGCGTGTTCGCCGTCGTCGATCACCCAGGCGATGTAGCCGGGTGCGAGCCGTGGGTCGACGACGCAGTGGAACGTCGGCGTCGAGCCGCCGCTGATCGGGTACACCTCCTCGATGCCGGTGATCAGCCGCCGGTTGACGTCGAGCCCGAGCCTGCGGGCGACCGTCGAACGTGCTCCGTCGGCGCCGATGACGAAGCGAGCCTTCGTCGACTTCGACGGATACGTGGCGCCCAGCCGGACCTGTGCTCCGGCGCGTTCCGCGTCCTCGCGTGCCTGCGCGTAGATGTTCGCCATGTCGCCGACGCGGAACTCGTCCCGAGCGCTCACCAGCTCGACCGGCCGGCGCAGCGACGGCGGGTAGAGCAGCACGCGCCGGACGGCGGGACCGAGGTGCGGCAGCTCGTAGTCCTCCAGCGTGCGCCGGACGAAGATGCCGGTGGTGCGGATGCCGGTGTCGAGGCTGGTGCGGCGTTCGCACACGGCCACGTCGAGGCCCGCCTCCGCGAGCAGACGCGCCGTGTTGAGCCCGGCCAGCCCGGCGCCGACGATGACCACGTCCACGGTGTCCATGCCTGACGGTAGACCGGACCATGGCACCGAATTCCGTTCGAGCACAGCACTTTCACCGAATCTGCACAGTTTCTCCACCACCGTGAGCGCTTGACACGCCGACGCGTGTCGCTGATCGTTGTGCTACCGCCGCCTCGAACCGCCGCCCTGGTTCGAGGAGGAAAACCGATGGACTCGTTCAACCGCCGTACGGCAATGCGAGGAGTGCTCGCCATCGCGGCGACCCCACTCGTCGCCGGCGTCGCCAATGCCGAGATTGCCAGCGCCGAGGTGGGAGCGACCGCGTTCAAGCAGAAGTGGGGCCCGAATCCGGGTGTGGACGGCCTCAAGGCGTTCGTGGGCATCGAGGACGACCGCGCGAACTCGCACCCGTCCGCCACGCACATCTTCGCCGAGAAGGACCAGTACCGGTTCGTCATGCACAAGTCCGATCGGGACGGTTCCGACCGGCAACGCAACGAGGTCCGCGCGATCCAGACCGGCAGCAGCCGCCAGGACATGAAGAAGAACGAGACCTGGCGCTTCAACTACCAGATGTACATCCCCAGCTCGTTGAAGGGCACCACCAGCTTCACGCACATCTTCCAGGTCAAACACACCGCGGTGGCCTCGCCGGTGATCACCATGTCGCTGTTCCGCTCGGGTTCGACCGAGACGGTCGAGATGCGGCTGTTCGGTGCGGGACAGGCGAAACTGGGCAGCACGCCGCTCGCGCCGTTGCGCAACAAGTGGATCGACGTCGAGATCGAGCTCAAGGTCGCCGACGGCTCGGGCCGGCTCCGGTTCATGCTCAAGGACGGCGCGACGACCGTCGTCAACGCGTCCCGCACCGGCTTCGACACCTGGCTCGGCGGCGACCAGGCGCACCCGAAGTGGGGCATCTACCGCTCGCTCGGCGACTCCGGACAGTTGCAGGACACGTACCTGCTGCTGCGCGACATGAAGGCATTCCGAGACGAATGAGGTGTTCCCTCGGCCGCGTCCAGAGGTGAGAATCACCCGATGGGGGACCAACACGGACGGACTGCCGAGAGCAGGGCCGGTGTCGCCGCGTTTCTGGCCGGTGTGTGGCTGATCGCGGCACCACCGGTCCTGCACTTCAACGCGTCCGTGCGCGCGTTCGAGCCTTACTGGCTGTCAATGGGTCTGGCCGTCGTCGTGATGCTGCTCGGCATGGTCCGGGCGCTGGCGCCGTTGGACGTGCCGCTGCTCCGGCCGATCACCATCGGCCTGGCGCTGTGGCTGATCGTGGTGGCATTACAACGAAACGAGGGCGGTGTTGCGGCCGTTTGGCTCAACCAGCTCGTGGTGGGCGGGCTCATCGCGTTGTCGGCCGCGGTGGCGATGTTGATTACGCTGCGCCGGTGAATCCAAGGCACGTGGCGTCGGACAACTGCCTGATCTGTCGCGGCGAGCAGGAAGTCGTGATCGGCATCAGGGAGCGCGGGCCGTCCGAGCGGATGCACGACTACACCCGCGTGCTGCACTGCGCGGCCTGCGACTTGGGCGAGCTGCGCAGTTTCAGCTACGACGACTTCGTGGTGTTCGGCGAAGAAGAAGACGTGATGGTCTGGTCGGCGGTCATGTCGACGGCGGACGTCGAACGGCTGCGCGTGATCTTCGCGGCCTGCCCCGCGCGGTCGGATCACCAATGCCAGTGCGCGCTGCACGTCCGGGCCTATGACACGAGTATCAAGGCGCAGAAGACGTTGCTACCGGAGTACGGACCTCAACGGCACAGCCCGGAAGGTCGCTCCATCGTCATTGTCCGGCTGGTCGACGGTCTTGCGGAGTTCTGGGGTGGCTGAACCGCCACCCCAGAACGCTCAGCAGCGTTCGCTGGTGCTACCTGCGTGAGATCGAGACCGCCCGGCACCGCTTCGAGTCGGCCTAGTCACACAGCTTGATAGTCATGATTAGTGACTATATGGTTGGGGCATGACCGAGAAGAAGATCGTGGCTGTGGTGGGCGCTACCGGTGTGCAGGGCGGTGCGGTGGCTCGCGCGTTGCTGGAGGACGGCGAGTTCGCCGTGCGGGCGCTGACCCGCGACACCGGTTCGGCCGCGGCCAAGGACCTGGCCTCGCTGGGTGCCGAGGTCGTGGCGGCCGACCTGTACGACGAGGCGAGCCTGCGCAGGGCGTTCGACGGGGCCTACGGCGCGTACCTGGTCACGCCGTTCTTCACGCACCTGTCCGCGGCGAAGGAGCTGGAAGAGGTCACGCATCTCGTCGCGGCGGCCAAGGGGCTTCGGCACGTGGTGTGGTCGACGCTGGAGGACACCCGCGAGGCGATCTCGCTCGACGACGACCGGATGCCGACGATCGACGAGAAGTACAAGGTGCCGCACTTCGACGTGAAGGGCGGCGAGGCCGACGCGCTGTTCGCCGAGGCCGGGCTGCCGACGACGTACGTGCGGATGTCCTTCTACTGGAACAACCTGCTGCGCGACGTGGCGCCGTACCGCAAGGACGACGGCACGCTCGCGCTGTCGTTGCCGGTGGGGGAGTCGAAGATCTCCGGTATCGCGGGGGAGGACATCGGTAAGGCGATCGTGTCGGTGTTGAAGCGGCCGGAGACGATCGGGCAGACGATCGGACTCGGTAGCGAGCACCTCACCGGGTCTGAGGTGGCTGGGGCGTTCAGTGAGGTGCTGGGCGAGACCGTCGCGTACGAGCCGTTGTCGCACAACGGTTTCCGTGCGCTCGGGTTCCCGGCGGCGGTGGAGCTGGGCAACATGTTCCAGTACTACACCGAGTTCCCGGAGCACATCCTGAGCCGCCGCGACACCGTGGCGACCCGCGCGATCGTGCCGACGTGGCTGACGCTCAAGGAGTTCCTCGCGAAGCACCGCGCCGAGATCGTCGTCTAGCGTGCCGAACCGCCCCTCATGGCGAGTTGGGCAGGACTAGCCGCGGTAGGTGGCGGCGATCGAGGTGAAGACGTCCTTGAACGCGGCGAACTTCTCGGGCCCGACCTGGCGGGCGAACCTGTCCTCGATGTCGGCGATGATCTTCGCCCCCTTGGCCATCTGGTCGCGGCCGAGCTCGGTAGGCACGATCAGCTTGGCCCGCCGGTCGAGGAGGTCCGGCTGCCGCACGACGTAGCCGAGGCGTTCGAGCTCGTCGACGAGGGTGCCGATGACCTGCTTGTGCGTGCCGGAACGCTCGGAGAGCTCGCTGGCGCGGGTGCCGGACACCTCGATGTAGGCCATCACGGCGCCGTGGCGTGGGCGCAGCTTCTCGTGGCCCACCTCGGCCAGGCGGGTGAACAGCTCCCGCTGGAAGCCGTTGAGCAGATGCGCGGAAAGCACGCCGATGTCCGACATGGTCAGATGCTAACGCGCGGAAGCGAGTAGCTTGGGAAGGCATGGACGGGGAACAGCTCCGCAGGACCTGGGACACGTACGCGCCGCGCTACGACCGTGACATCCGCCTGTTCGAACGGATCCAGTTCGCCGGGGGCCGTGAATGGGTGTGCGGGCAGGCGAAGGGCAAGGTACTGGAGGTCGCGGTCGGCACCGGTCGCAACATCGGGCACTACCCTGCGGATGTCACGCTCGCCGCCCTCGATCTCAGCCCCGCCATGCTCGGCATCGCCCGCACGCGCGCCGCGGAACTCGGCAGAACCGTTGAGCTGCACGAGGGCGACGCGCAGGCGTTGCCGTTCCCGGACGCGAGCTTCGACACGGTCGTGTGCACGCTCGGGCTGTGCGGCGTGCCGGACGAACGCAAGGCGATCGCCGAGATGCACCGGGTGCTGCGGCCCGGTGGGCTCCTGCTGTTGCTCGACCACGTCGGCAGCCACCACCGGATCATCCACTTCGGACAGTCCTTGATGGAACGACTGACCGTGCGGATGTGTGGTGACTACCAGACGCGGCGCCCGTTGCCACTGGTCGAGCGGGCCGGGTTCGACGTGGTCAGTAGCGAGCGGCTCAAGCTGGGGACGGTCGAGCGGCTCGCCGCCGTCAAGAGGCCTGAGGCTCGTACAGACTGAACGGCGTGCCCTGGTCGTCCCAGCAGTGCGCGATCCGGCCGACGTCGGGCACGCGCTGCACGTCGTCGGACTTGCCGCCGAGCTCCTGGACCTGGCGCACCGACGCGTCGATGTCCGCGGTGTGGAAGTAGACCCGTGGCTGGGTGAGCTGCGTGTCCTTCACCGCGATCGCGCCCGCGGCCCCGTTCGTGATCACGTGGTAGTCGTCGCCCATCAGGCTGGTCTCCCAGCCGAACAGGCCGCCGTAGAACGCCCGTGCCCGTGCGGTGTCGTCGGCGGGCAGCTCGAACCAGTTCAGCATCACGATCGCTCCTTCAGGTTGTCAGATAACCCGAGGACGAACGGGTGACGCCGAACTCGACATCACCCGCCGAGAATTTTCCGGCCGGTGTCGAAGTGGTCGAGCGCGACACCGACCGCGGCGGCGACGGTGACCTCGAAGATCTCGTCCTCGGTGTGGTTCTGCCTCAACGCGGCCACGTCGTCGTCGGTGATCCGATGGGAAGCCGTGCGGACCAGGCCGACATAGTTGCCCCAGCCCGAAGGCATCGGGCCACCGGCGAAAGCCTCCTGCCGCAACGAGGTGTGGCCGGGATGCTCCAGCACGGCGCGGCGCAGTTCCTCGGCGGTGCCGGTGCCCGCGCCGGTGAGGAAGCGCGGGAACCGGTAGCCGAACCGGTGCAGCGAGCGGGTTCCCGACTCCAGCTGACCGGGCAGCAGCACGAAGCCGAACGCGTTCGCGAGCCGGTTCACCACCTGCCAGACCAGGCTGACGTGCAACGCCTCCATCGCCGCGTCGTACGGCACGCCGTCAGGAGGCGTCAGGTCCGCGAGGAACGTGAGCACGGCGGTGAGCTCAGGACGCAACGGCTCCGGTGAGCCCGCGATCCGGGTCAGCTCGGCGTGCGTCGTGGCGCAGTAGGGACACTGCAGCCGCTCGGCTGTGCGCATGGCCATGTGTTCGCGTTCGCCCGCGGTCCAGAACGACGGCCCGCGCATGGCTCGCGCGCTCAGGTCGAGGAACACCGCGCCGAAGAACTCGGGGCGGTACAACAGGGTCTTCGGCACGTCCGACATCGGCACCCGTGAGGTCAGCTCGGCGAAACCGAAGAACAACCTGGCGGGCAACCGGTGGCCGCGTTCGAGTACGGCGAGTCGCATCAGGAACCTTCCAACGAGTTCAGCCGGGCCGCGAGGAAACGCCGGTCCGCAGGGTTTTCCGCGAGTTCGTGGGCACGCCGGTACGCGGCCGCGGCCTCGGGCAACCGGTCGAGGCGCCGCAGCAGGTCGGCGCGGGCGGAGTGCAGCAGGTGATAGGAGTCGAGCCGGTCGATCCCGTCGATCAACGCGAGCCCGGCGGCGGGACCGTCGGCCATCGCGACGGCGACCGCGTGGTTGAGCTCGATCACCGGCGTCGGTGCGGTGGCGAGCAACGACGAATAGATCGCCGCGATCCGAGTCCAGTCGACCGGGTCCTGCACGTGCAGGGCGGCGATCGCGGCATGCAGCACGTACGGGCCGGGCATGCCGAACCGCAGTGCGCGGTCGAGCACCGTGATGCCCTCGGCGATCTCGTCGGCGTTCCACAGCGCGCGGTCCTGGTCTTCGAGCAGCACGACATCCCCGTCGGGCGTCTGACGGGCGGCGCTGCGCGAGTTGTGCAGCAGCATCAACGCCACCAACCCGATCGCCTCGGGTTCGTCGGGCATCAACGCCGCGACCAGCTTGCCCAGCCGCAACGCCTCCTGCCGCAACGAGGCGTCCGCGGTCGTGTAGCCCCGCGTGAAGATCAGGTAGAGCACGGCGAGCACGCCGGACAGACGTTCGGGCAGCAGGTGGTCGGCGGGCACCTCGAACGTGATGCCCGCGTCGCGGATCTTGCGCTTGGCCCGGACCAGCCGCTGCGCCAGCGCCGGTTCGGCGACGAGGAACGCGCGGGCGATCTGCGCGGCGGTGAACCCCGCGACGGCCTGCAGGGTCAGCGCGACGCGTGACTCCTCGGCGAGCGCCGGGTGGCAGCAGGTGAAGATGAGGCTGAGCCGTTCGTCGCCGAGGTCGACCAGCTGCTTCTCGGTCATCACGACCGGGTCGGGCATGGGCGCCGTGCGGGCCAGGCGGGCGTGCCGGAGCCGGTCGCGCGCGTGGTTGCGGGCGACGGTGAGCAGCCACGCGAACGGGTCGTCGGGCACCACGGAACGTGGCCAGCGACGCAACGCCTGCGAACACGCCTCCTGCAGCGCGTCCTCGGCCAGCTCGAAGTCGCCGAGCGCGCGCACGAGTGCCGCGAGCATCCGGGTCCGGTGCTCGCGGTACACCCGTTCGACCGCCGCCGAGGCGAGGTCGCTCATGCCACCCCGTGGTTGAGGCCGGGGATGTGGTCGAGCGGCCGCACCTCGATCGAACCGAAGTGCGCCTGCGGGCACAGCGACGCGAGCTCGAGTGCCTCGTCGAGGTCACGGCAGTCGAGCACGTAGTAGCCGCCGAGGTGCTCGTGCGTCTCGGCGAACGGCCCGTCGGTCAGCATCGCCTTGCCCTCACGCACCCGCACGGTGGTCGCGGTCGTGACCGGTTTCAGCGGGTCACCGGCCACGAACACGCCTCGGCGCCGGCACTCGTCGGCGAACGCGTTCACCCGTGCCAGGATCTCCGCGAACCCCGGATCATCGGGTTGCGGACGGTCCTCGCAGTTGTAGATCAGAAGCATGTAGTGCATCGGTGCCCTCCAGTCGACGATCCGAGGACGAACGAAGCCGCCGGAACTCGACATTCGAGCACGCCCTGATTCTCACGGCGCGGCGAGTGCCTCCGTGGGAGTCAGCCGGGCCGCCCGCACCGCCGGGTAGACCCCGGCGATGACCCCGGTCAGCACCGCGGCACCGAGTCCGGCCAGCACCATCTCCGCCCGGCCGCGCACCTTCAACCGGATCGGCCCGGCCAGCCACTCGGCCCGTTCGTCGTCCTCGGCGGCGATCACCGACACGCTGACCAACGCGGCTTTGACGGTCTCGTGCGGGTTGAGATGCCGCGCGAAGGCGTAGGGGACGCCCAGTTCGGCGGCCAGCGCGGCACTGGACGGCGAGGAACCGAGCAGCCACAGCTCCGGCACGTTCCCGCCGCGCACCGGAACGGCTCTCGTCTCCGGGTCGTCGAGGTACCCGCGGAGCTCGACGAGCTGCTCGCGGAACGGCTGCGACGTCCGCCTGAGGTGCGAGATCACCGAGGGCGGTCCACCCTGCGCGCGGCCGATGCCGAGGTCGATCCGGCCGGGGTGCAGCGCGGCGAGCATGCCGAACTGCTCGGCCACCACGAGCGGTGCGTGGTTGGGCAGCAGTACGCCGCCCGCGCCGACCCTCAGGCGCCGGGTGACCGAAGCGAGATGGCCGACGAGGACGGCGGGGGAGGAGCTGGCGACGCCACGCATGCCGTGGTGCTCGGGCACCCAGTACCGGTGGTAGCCGAGCTCGTCGGTGAGCAGTGCGAGGTCGACGGTGTTGAGCAGCGCCTGCCGTGACGTCGACCCCTGCACGATCGGCGAGGTGTCCAGCACGGAAAGCCTGACCATGCTGTGACCCTAGATCAGCAACGTTCGCTGGACTGGCCCCAGTACACCGGGGTGCTGCCCGGATCGATGCCCCACACCTCACCGTATGCCCTGGTGCACTTGTTGAGCGTCTTGGTGCCCAAGGACCAGACGTGCTGCTTGTCCCGCCCGTTGACGTTGCTCGCGTGGTTCATCGCACCGTCGAACCACATGGCGGCACTCGAGTTGAAGCTGCCCGGCTTGTTGGCGAGCGAGTCCCAGACGTAGGTGTACGCCCAGTTCTTGCCGCAGCCGACGAACTGCTTCACCGACGCGAGGGTCACGCCGTTCCTCTTGACATACCCGGTGGAGCCGATCTGCACGGTGGTCTCGGAGCATCCGGGCGCCTGCTCCGCGTGTGCGGTGCCGGTGGCGGCGATCACCGAGAGCGCCACCGCGGGCAGAATCAACATCGCTTTGCGCATGCCTCACGGTGGCGCGTGCCGGTTAGGCGCCGGTAAATCGGTGCCGCAGCACGCCACCAGGTCGTACTCGCCCGGCACCGTGCCGAGGTCCCAGTTGAGGTCGATGCCGCTGTGCAGGTCGCGGTAGACGCCGGTGTGACCGGCCCGCTGTTCCCGCCGGGTGCCGCCACGATGCTCGTCGCCGCGTTCCTGATGGGCATGGCCAGCTCTGCCGTGTGGACGTTCGGGCGCGATGTCGTGCAGGCGGGCCCGGCCGTGTCCACGGTGATGTGGTCGCTGATCGGGCTCGCCGGCATGCTCGGCGCGTTCAGCGGGCACTTGACCGGCGGGATCGGGCTGCGTACCTCGTGGACGCTCGTGCTCGTCCAGCTCGCCGCCACCACCGCCGCGCTCGCGCTCTGGCCCGCCGACACGGCGCTGGTGCTCACGGCGGCGGCGTTGTTCGGCGCCTCCTACATCGCACTGTGCGGCCTGGTCCTGGTGTGGAGCACCAGGATCCACCCGGACAGGCCGGCCACCGGCGTCGGCACGTCGTTCCTGATGATCGCCGTCGGCCAGGCGCTGGGCGCACCGCTGGCCGGCGCGGTGATCGACCACTGGGGCCATCTCGCAGCGTTCGTCGCCTGTGCCGTCGTCGGTCTGTTCGGGGCGGCGGTGCGGTCAAGCGAAAGGATCAGCTCATGGCATGGCTCGTCAGGGTCCTCCGCGAGTTCTTCGCGGGCCTCCACGCCGGAAACGGGGTACTCCACGGCATCACCCCCGCCGCGAGCGTGAGGATCACGTCCACATCGGACACGGTCAGGCCGGTGCGGACGACACTCTCCGCATCAGATGCCCCGCGACCATCGCGTTGACGACCTCGGGGCGTTCAGCCAGAGGAGCGTCGCTGCGGGCGGCGCCGGTCCCCGTGCAGTATTCGATGGAATAAGCTTCCGTGGATCGTTTGGGATTGGTCCAGGTCGAGACCTGGCGAGGGATCCGAGAGGAAGCTGTGGCGGATCTGAGGCTGGTGTTCAGCGATCTGGTTCGTTTTCAGATCGAGCTGTGGGGCGCCGTCGACGCGCGCCTGCAGGCGGAGTGCGATCTGCAGCTCACCTGGTTCGAGGTGATGCGGCTGCTCGATGACCGTGCCGGTTGCCGGGTGCAGGACCTCGCGGAGGAGTTCGGGATCACGGTCGGTGGCACCAGCAAGGTCGTCGACCGGATCGAGTCCGCGGGCTACTGCCGGCGCCGCGCCAATCCGGACGACCGGCGCTCGTCCATTGTGGAACTCACGGCCTCCGGCCGGCGCGTACTGGTCAAGGCAGTGAAGATCTTCGACGACGAGCTGGAGATCCGGGTCGGTTCGGTGCTCACGGAGAAGTCGCTCAAGCAGCTGGCCGCGGCCCTCGCCGACCTTCGTGCTGCGTACCGCGTGAGCGCGCACGGGGAATCAGCGGTGTGACCGATCGCTCGGTGGACACAACGATGTCCACTGAGGAGTAAGTGACGTGAGCTTTCCCGCAGTCAACTCGGTCGCCTGGTTCGAGATCGGCACCGACCGGGCCGATGGGGTCAAGGAGTTCTACGGTCAGCTGTTCGGCTGGGCCGCCACTCTGAACACCAACCTGCCTGGGGTGAACTACCACGCGGTCGCCACCTCCGACGCCCCGCAGCCCTCCGGCGGCGTGTGGGAGTCGGAGGGCAAATTCCCCAACTACGCCATCTTCTACGTGCTCGTCGAGGACGTGGCCGCGAGTGTCGAACGCGCGGAGGAGCTCGGCTCGCACCTGCGCGCCTGCGGCCGCGAGCCGCTGCCGGTCACCGCGCTCGACCTGGGCGAGAGGACCGCGACGCCGAGTTCGTGTGGGGCGCGAACCTGGCGATCCGGCGCGACGGCGTTCGAGCGGATCGGGCGCTTCGACGAGGCGCTCGGCGGCGCCGGCGACGAGGAGGACTGGCAGCGGCGGCTGCGTGCGGCCGGCGGGAGCGTCGGCTACGTCGCGGCGGCGGGCGTCGATCATCGCCGCACCGGCCGCGACGCGCACCTGCGCAACTCTGCCCGCGCCGTCCTACTTCCGCGGCCGCGCCGCGCGCCGCTACGGCGTCTTCCGCGGCCACGCGCCCTCGCTGCTCGCGGAGCTGCGCACGCTGGTCGGCTGCCTGTGGCACATCGTCCGCCGCCGCTGCGGGGTCGGGGTGACGATGGGCGCGCACTCGCTACGGCCGCCTGGCGGAGGCGCTCGATCCCGCGCCCGCGCCGCCCAACGCCGCCGACCCGGACTACCTGTCGGGCCGCTCGGGCACGCTCGGCCGCCGCGCGCTGCTCGGTCGGCGCCGCGAAGGACGCCGCGCGCCGCGCAGGGCCTGCGCGCGCCGGCTCGCGCTCCGGCGCGCGGCCCGCCGCGCTCCCGCGCGCGGCGGGTGCACGTCGTCGGCGTCGTGCGCCCGGAGCACCTGCGCACGGTCGCGCGCCTGCGCCGCGAGCTCTCGCGCTCCACGCACGACGTCGCGCCTGCACCTGGTCGCGCCCGCGCCGGGCGCCGGCAAGTGGGCGAACATCAACGCCGCGCTGCGCGCCGCGCCGGTCGGCGACGCCGACTGGCTGCTGATCGTCGACGACGACGTGGTCCTGCCCGCGCGGCTTCCTCGACCGCTTCCTGGCCGCCGCCGAGGCGGTTCGGCCTGGAGCTGGCCCAGCCCGCGCACGCGTTCGCCTCGCACGCCGCGTGGGACGTCACCCGCCGCCGCCCCGGGACGCTCGCGCGCCGCACGCGGTTCGTCGAGATCGGCCCCGTGACCGCGCTGTCGGCGGCCGCCGCGCGCGAGCTGCTGCCGTTCCCGGACCTGCGCATGGGCTGGGGCCTGGACGCCGCCTGGAGCGCGCTGGCGGCGCGACCGCGGCTGGCCGATCGGGATCGTCGACGCCACGCCCGATCCGGCACCTGCGCCCCGTCGCCTGCCACCTACCCGCGCGACGAAGCGATCGCCGAGGCCGACGCGCTTCCTCGCCGACCGCCCCTACGTCACGCCGCGACGAGGCGGTCACGGTCGCCGAGTACCGCGAGGTGCTGTCAAGGGGTGAAGGTCGCGGTCGTCGCCGAGTACTACCCGCGGGCCGCGGACCCGGCGCTCGGCGTGTGGGCGCACCGGCAGGCGCTGGCGACCCGCGACGCGGGCGCGGAGTCGAGGTCTTCGTCCTGCACCGGCCGTCCCCTCGAAGGCGGCGCTGCGCTCGCGCGACGCTGAAGCAGCTGGTCAGGCCGCTGCTGCAGCCGCTGCGCACCGAGCTCGACGGGCTCAAGGTCACCTACGTCCCGTTCGTCGCGCCCCCGCGGCCGCGCTCCTACGCGTCCTGGGGCACGTGGGCGGCGCCGACGCTCGCGCTCGCGCTGCGCAACCGCTTCGACCTCGTCCACGCCCACTACGCCGTGCCCGCCGGGGACGCCGCGCGGCGGCAGCAGGCGCCGCTCGTGATCAGCGTCCACGGCGGCGACGTGCTCGGCGTGGCGGAGCACTTCAAGGGCGGCCGCGAGGCCGTCACCCGCGCGTTCGAGGCCGCGCGGCTCACGCTCGCCAACTCGGCAGCGATCGCCGAGCGCAGCCGCGCGCTCGGCGCGCGACGACGTCCGCGTCGTGCACCTCGGCACCGACGTCCCGCCGCCCACCACGCGCGGCACGCACGTCGTCACGGTCGGCAACCTGGTCGCGCGCAAGCGCCACGCCGACGTCCTGCATGCGCTCACGCTGCTGCCCGGCACCCGCTACGTGATCGTCGGCGACGGGCCGGAGCGCCCCGCGCTGGAGCGCCTCGCCGCCCAACTCGGCGTCGACGCGGAGTTCCGCGGCGCGCTCCCGCCGCGACGCAGGCCCTGCGAGCAGCCCGCAGCGCCGGCGCCTTCGTCCTGCCCAGCACCGAGGAGGCCTTCGGCGTCGCCTACATCGAGGCGATGGCCGGCGGCGTGCCCGCGATCGGCACCCGCGGCGAGCCCGGCCCGGAGGAGATCGCGGCCTGCGGCGGCGGGATGCGCCTCGTCCCGCCGCACGACCCGCCCGCGCTGGCGCAGGCGATCCGCGAGGCGCTCGCCGACGGCGGCGACAGCCGCCCGCGCGAACGTCGAGCGCCAACTTCACCTGGGAGCAGTGCGGCCAGGCCACGCTCGCCGCCTACGAGGACGCGCTGCGATGAAGCCGGTGCTCTTCGTCACCAACCACGCGCCCGCGTTCCGCGTCGGCGCGTTCCAGGCGCTGCAACGAACGCGAGCACGTCGTCTTCGCGCTGATCGGCGGGAACGTCCGCCACGGCGGCGGGGGCACGGACGTCGAAGAGACGATGCCGTTCCCCGTCGTACGCCCGTCGCAGCGGGCCGTAGCGCGGCTCGCCGCCAGCGGCCGCTTCCGGGCCGTGATCGCCGGCATGTCGGGCAAGGTCGCGCTCCCCGCCGCCTACGCCGGCGCGCGCGCGGGGCGCGATCCCGTTCGTGCTGTGGGCGACGATCTGGGCCCACCCGCGCACGCCGGCCCAGATCGCCGGCTATCCCCTGCTGCGCCACATCTACCGCCACGCGGACGCGATCGCCACCTACGGCCCGCACGTGTCGGCGTACGTCCGCACCAAGCACCCGAAGGGCCCGGTCTTCGAGGCGCCGCAGGCGGTCGACGCGCGCCTTCTGGGAGCGCCGCACGCCACCCCCGAACGCCACGGCGACTTCCAGATCCTGTTCGCCGGCCGGCCCGCGCCCGAGAAGGGCTATCGACGTGCTCGAGCGCGCCGCCGACGTGGGCACGCTGGTGACCGCGAGCGACCGGACCCCGACCGATCTCCGCAACCTCTACGCCGGCAGCGACGTTGTGGTCGTACCGTCGGTCCCCACGCGTGACTTTCTCGAGCCGTGGGGGCTCGTCGTCAACGAAGCCTTCCACCGGGGAGTTCCCGTGATCGCCACAGATGCCGTCGGCGCCGCCGCGGGCGGACTGGTACAGCACGAACGCAACGGGCTGATCGTCAAGGCGGGCGACGCCGACGCGCTGCAAGCCGCGTTGCACCGCCTGCACGACGACCCCGCGCTGCGGGCGCGCATGGGCGCGAACGCGCCGCCAGGCGGTCGCCGCGTACACCCACGAGGCGTGGGCCGCGGGCATGTCCCGCGCGCTCACCGCCGTCGGAAGGGGCTGCTAGCGTGAATTCGCTGATGCGACGGACCATCTTCTTGGCCCTGGTCGCGGCACTGCTCTTCGCACCCACGGCGAAAGCCGGCGATCCGATCGAGACTCCTGCGGGACTGCGTCGACGACAGCGTGCTCCAGGGCGACTACACAAGCTCCGAGCTGCGCGAGGCGCAGAAGGCGCTGCCGACCGACAGCGACGAGTACTCCGACTGCCGTGACGTGCTGTCGCGCGCGCTCGCGCCCCAGACGACTCGCAACGGCAACGACTCCGGCGGCACGAGCGGCGGCGGCGGCGGCGGCGGCGGCGGCAGCGGCGGCGGCGGCGGCGACGGCACGTCCGGCTCGGCAGCTCTCCTGACACCGGCACCGCCCCCGAGAGCGCGCCCGCGCCGGTCGCGACGCCCACGACGCCCGAGTCCGAGCAGGACTGGCACGCGCTGGCCGCAGGCCCGCGACAGCGGCGGCGAGGAGATGGAGATCAACGGCCGCGCGGTCTCGCCGGGCGAGGCGCGGCTCGCGGCCGACGTCGGGCGCAACAGCCTCCCGGGCACGCTGATCGCCGTGCTCGCCCTGCTCGCCGCGGCGACGCTCGTCGTGCCGTGGTGCCCTTCCTCCGACGCCGTGGCCGCGGTCACCCGCAGGCGTAGAAGCTACGTCGCGCCGCCGGGAGCGCTCCGGCGGCGCCTGCAGTCGCGCGCCCGATCCCGCTGCCGCCCTCCGGGCCGGCGGTCACGGTCGGCGTCGCGCTGGTGATCGCGGGGACGGCGTTCGTCTCGCGCGGCGGCTCGCAGCTCGAGCGCACGACGTGGACCGAGGTCGGCGTGATGCTGATCGGCGCCGCGGTCTGCGCCGCCGCCGCTCGCGCTCCCGCGCTCCGAGCGCGCTCCCGAGCGCCTGCGCGGCGCCTGGGTGCTGTTCGGCTTCGCGCGGCCTGGCGGCGTTCACCGCGCTCTCGATCATCGTGGTCGCTGATGCCCAGCGACTCGTGGATCGAGACCAGCCGGACGCTCGCCTACCTGGCCGCGCTCGCCGGCGGCGCTGGCGCTCGGACGGCTCGCGCCGCGGCGCTGGAGCGCGGTGATCGGCGGCGTGGCGATCGGCGTCGGTCGCGCTCTGCGCCGTGGTCGCTGCTGACCAAGGTCTTCCCCGGCTGCGCTCGCGCCGGACGAGCCGTTCGCGCGCCTGCGGCCGCCGTTCGACTACTGGAACAGCGTCGGCCTGCGGCGGCGCTGGGCGTCCCGCCGCTGCTCTGGCTCGCCGCCCGCCGCTCCGGCCACGCCGGCGTTCAACGCGCTCGCCTGGCCCGGCGCTCGGGATCGTGATCGTCTGCCTGCTGCTGTCCTACTCGCGCGGCGCGCTGCTGGCGCTGCGGCATCGTGCTCGCGGTGCTGGTTCGCGCTCGTGCCGCTGCGGCTGCGCGCGCTCGATCGCGCTGGGCGGCGTGCTGGTCGCCACGCTCCCGCTCTCGTCTGGGCGTTCGCGCAGGACGGGCTGACGCACCGACGGCGCGCCGATGGCGCTGCGCATCGACGCCGGGCCAGGCGCTTCGGCGCGCTGCTGCTGCTGCTGGTGGCGACGCTGACGGTCGCCGGGCTCGCCGTCGGCTTCCTGTCCGACGTCCACCCGCCCGGCTCGCACGACCCGCGCCCGCGCCAGCCGCGTGCTGATCGGCGCGCTCGCGATCGTCCCCGCGGTCGCCATCCTGCTGCTGGCCAACGCCCCGGGCGGCATCGACGGGCAGGTCTCGAAGGCGTGGAAGCAGGCGACCGACCCGGCGACCGCAGACGCCGCAGCAACAGCCCGGACCGGCTGACGGCGACCTCCTCCGACCGCGCCCGCTACTGGCGCGAGGCGATGAAGGTGCACGCCGACAGCGCCCTGGCTCGGCACCGGCGCGGGCGCCTACGGCGACGCTGCGGCTGCGCTACCGCGATGGACTCGCGCGACCGCCCGCCACGCGCACGGCTACGTCGTGCAGACGCTCGCCGACCTCGGCTGGGTCGGGCTCGGGCTGTCGCTGCTCGCGGCGTTCGCGTGGCTCGCCGCCGCCGTGCGCGTGCTCGGCCTGCGGCGACGCGACCGCGGGCTGCCGTGGGACGCCGAGCGGGTCGGCATGGCCACGCTCGCCGCCGTCGCGCTCGTCTTCGGCATGCACTCCGCGATCGACTGGACGTGGTTCGTGCCCGGCAACGTCGTCCCCGCGCTGATCTGCGCCGGCTGGCGTGGCGTCGCGCCCGACGCTGCGCGAGCGGCTCGGCCGGCGACGGTGCCGGAGGCCGCGCCGAGCGCCGCGCCGCCGCCGGAACGCCGCTGCGGCCGCGGCGTCGCCGCTGGCCGCCGCGGTCGCTCGTGCTCGCGTCGCCTGGCCGGCGCTGGAGCGCGCTGCAGCCGGTGCGCTCGGTCAACGCGATGGACGCCGCCTCCGAGCGCCTCGACCAGGGCGCGCTCCCGCGGCCGCGTCGATCGCCCGGATCGCCCACGAACGCAACCCGCTCGCGGTCGAGCCGCTATTCCAGCTCGCGTCGATCGAGCAGGCCCGCGGGAACCGCCGACGCAGGCGCGGCGCGCGCTCGAGCAGGCGATCGAGCCTCGAGCCCGCCAACCCCGAGACCTGGCGCCGGCTCGGCGACTTCCGGCTGACGCGCCTACCAGCGACCCCAAGGGCGCCCTGCGCGCCTTCCAGGCGGCCTACTACCTCGATCCGAAGTCGCCGACGCAGCGTGTCCGACGTCGTCACGACGTCGCGACCTGGTCGCCGCGGGCGGGTAGCGCCGCGCGACGAGCATCAGCGCGGCGGCGTCGGACGTGACCCGCACGGGCTCGAAGCCGCACGCGTCGAGCGTGCGCGCCAGCGAGCGGCGGGTGAAGAAGCGCACGTGCTGGCCCAGCGGGTCGAAGTGGCGCGTCGAAGCGCGTCAGCGCGATCCCGCGCCTGCAGGCGGCCGTGGTAGGGCACCGTGGCAGCAGCCGCCCGCCGGGCTTGAGCACGCGGCGGACCTCGTACAGCGCCTCGGCCGACGTCGGGGATGTGCTCGAGCACCTCCGAGCACCACACGAGGTCGAACTCGCCGTGGCCGGCGGGGATCGTGCCGTCCTCGAGCAGGCGCACGTCGGCGCCGGGAACGTTCGTTCTCGCGCGCCCAGCGGCGGCCTCCGGCGATGCTCCACGCCGACCGGGCTGCGCGCCCGCGTCGCGCAGCGCCGCGAGGAAGCGACCGGCGCCGCAGCCGAGGTCGAGCACCCGCTCGCCCGGCCGCACCTCGGCCAGCAGCAGCGCGCGGCGGCGCTCCCACGCGTACGGCTCGCGGTCGGCCGGCGCGTCCGCCCAGAACGATTCGTAGAACGGCCGCACCCTCCTAGTATTGGCGGCCGATGTCCGATCGCCGCCTGCCGGGTGCCGATCTCCGAGCGGTGCTGCGGCCGGCGATTCCCGACGTCGACGTCCGCGCAGGCGCTCGCGGAGCGCCTCGATCCCGGCCCTCTCGTGTCTCCCGACGCGCTCGTCGTCGACCTCGGCTGCGGCCGCGGGGACTCCGTCGACGCCTTCCGGGCCGCCGAGCCGAGCGTGCGCTGGATCGGCGTCGAGGTCGGCGACTCCGAGTACGAGACGCGCTCCGACGTCGAGCTGCGGGTCTTCGACGGCGTCGCGCTGCCGTTCGAGGACGCGAGCGTCGACTCGTCTTCTCCAAGCAGGTGCTCGAGCACGTCGAGCGCCCGCACGAGCTCGATCCCCGACGTCGCGCGTGTGCTGCAAGCCCGGCGGCGTGTTCGCGGGCTCGACGTCGCACCTGGAGCCCTACCACGGCCGCTCGACCATGAACCTCACGCCCTACGGGCTCAAGCTGCTGCTGGAGCGCTCCGGCTTCGAGCTGGAGATGATCATGCCCGGCATCGACGCGCCGACGCTGTTCGTGCGCCGGCTCCTGCGCGGCCCGGCGTTCTTCGACCGCTACTGGGCGCGCGCTCGCCGTTCAACACGCTGCTCGACGGGGTCGGCCGCGTGACGGGCTGGGACGCCGAGGACCGCAACGCGATCAAGCTGCTCTTCAGCGGACAGTACGCGTTCGTGGCGCGGCGCACCGCTCCGGCTTGAGCGCGTCGCGGGCGCGCGTGCGGGCGAGGTTGAAGCCGGCGACGCCGTCTGCCGGCTCGCGTCGCAGCTCGTCGCGCACGCACGCGGCCTGCGGGCCGGGGAGCCGCGTGAGCGCGGGCGCGGCGTCGGGGCCGAGCCGGTGCAGGTAGTCGTAGTCGATCTGGCCCGTGCGCTCGAAGCGCTCGACGTTGGCGTCGGCGATCCGCCGCTCGGGGTCGGCGAGGGCGAAGGCGACGAACGCGGCGGCGGTGGCGGCCACGATCGCCCGCGGCAGCCAGGCGGCGGCGGACGCGGGCGGCGAGCACGAGCACGAACAGCGCCCCGAGCCACAGCAGCGCCGCGTGCGCGGCGAAGCGCAGGCGGGTGAAGCCGTAGGTCTCCTCGAGCAGCCCGAGCCGCTTGAGCGCCGAGGCGAGCACGACGAGCGTCAGCAGGCACAGCGCGGCGAGCAGCGCCGTCAGCAGCCTGCCCGGTTCGCGGCCGGCCCAGCGCTGCGCGGCGGCCACGACCGCGAACGTCAGCGCGGCGACGGCCAGCAGCTGCCAGAAGCCCGAGCGGGCGTACTGCGCGTAGGTCAGCCCGGCCGTCTCGAGCACGTGCTCGTTGCCGCCGAACAGCGTCGTCAGCTGCAGCGCGACGAAGGCGCGCGAACAGGGCCACGAGCGCGCCGAGCGGGAGCGCCCACTCGAGCCGGCCGAGCGGCGTAGCGCGGCGGGCGCGCGCGCGATCCCCGGCGGGCACAGCCGGACGTAGGCCAGCGCGCCGCCCAGCGAGGCGATCGACGACCGCGGTCAGCACGATCCGGCCGAACGGCTGGTCGGCGGTCGGGACGGCGTCCTCGAGCAGCTGCGCGAAGGCCGCGTCGGCGCTCGCCAGCAGCGGGACGAAGACGGCCAGCAGGACCACGGCGAGGGCGGCGCCGCGGGCGGCGGCGCCGGCGTGGCCGCCGAGCGCCGACGCCCGCGCGCGGCCGCGCGGCCGGCGAGCACGGACCCGACGCGGCAGCCGCGCCCAGAAGCGCGCCGAGCCCGCCGAACAGCTCGCCCCAGCGCCGCCCGCCGGTGGCGGCCAGCGAGGCCAGCGCGGCGGCGGCGAACAGGCACGGGACGACGACCCACGTCCGCCGCGCGCAGCACCGGCACGAGCGCGAGCGCGGCCGCGAACGCCCACCACACGCGCGTCCACGCCGTCGCGCGGCGGCGGCTCGGCCTTGCGCAGGTCCACGCGCGGGACCGCGACGGGCCGCGGCAGCCGCAGCACGATCGCGCCCAGCGCCAGCAGCACGACCGCCAGCCCAGGCCCGAGCGGCTCGCCGACGAGCGTCGCGCCGGCCAGCACCGCCAGGCCCACGATCGCCCGCCCGGCCCACGCCGGCGTCACGCTCGGTGGCCAACCACGCCCCGCGCCGCCCAGCGTTGAGGGGCCAGGCCCCTTAACCACTCCGAGCCTGACCCTGAGCAGGCGATCCTCGTGCGAACGTCGGTTGAGGGGTCTGACCCCCGTCGACGCGGCGGGCAGCGGTGATCCGCTCCGGCCGGGTCAGGGCCGGGTCGTGCGGGTGTTCTTCGTTCATCTCGGGAGCTCCACGACGACGCGGCAGCCGGTCGGCTCCCGGTCGCGGACGGCGATCGTGCCGCCGTGGGCGTCGACGATCCAGCGCGCGATGGCGAGGCCGAGGCCGGTGCCGCCGTCGCGCGCGGCGCGCGCCGCGTCGACGCGGTGGAAGCGCTCGAACACGCGCTCGGCCTCCCAGGCCGGGATGCCCGGGCCTTCGTCGGCGACCTCGATCGTGGTCACGCCGTCGGTAGGCGGCGTGCGCGCTGAGCCACACGCGGCCGTCGATCGGCGAGTGGCGGACCGCGTTCTCGAGCAGGTTCGACGATCACCTGGTGCATGCGCTCGGCGTCGCCGATCGCGCGCAGGTCGCCGGGCTGGACGCGACACCCGCAGCCACACCGGCCGCGTCGAGAACGTCTCGCCCAGCTCGCACTCGCGCGTGGCCTGCTCGAGCAGCGAGCGCACCGGGAACGGCGCCGGCCGCAGCGCCAGCGCGCCGCTCTCCAGCCGCGAGAGGTCGAGCAGCTGCTCGACCAGCCGGCCGAGCCGCTCGGTCTGCATCAGCGCGGTCCGCAGCGCGGCCGGATCGACCGGCTCGACGCCGTCGACGAGGTTCTCCAGCAGCGCCTGCAGCGCCCCGATCGGCGTCCGCAGCTCGTGCGAGACGTTGGCCACGAGGTCGCGCCGCATGCGGTCGACGTCGGCCAGCTCGGCGGCCATCGCGTTGAACGCGCGCGCCAGCTCGCCGACCTCGTCGCGCGAGGTCGCGCGTCACGCGGCGCCCGTAGTCCCCGCGCGCCATCGCCGACGCCGCGGCGGCCATCTCGCGCAGCGGCGAGGTCATCCCGCGCGCCAGGAACTGCACGATCGCCAGCGCGATCACCGCCGCCACGAGCGTCCGCAGCTCCAGCGGCCAGCCGAGCCGGAAGCCCGCCGCCAGCACGAGCACCGTGCCCGCGACCGTCGACACGATCACGACGCCGAGCTTGACCTTGATCGAGCTCAGCCGGTCCAGCGGCCTCATCGCGGCGCCTCCAGCGCGTAGCCGACGCCGTGCACGGTGCGCACGAGCTCGGAGCCGAGCTTGCGCCGCAGCCCGCGCACGTGCGAGTCCACCGTGCGCTGCCCCGAGCCGTCGCGCCAGCCCCAGACCTCGGCCAGCAGCTGCTCGCGCGAGAACACGGCGCCCGGCCGCGCGGCCAGCAGCGCCAGCAGGTCGAACTCGGTCGGCGTCAGGTGCACGACGTCGCCGGCGAGGCGCACCAGCCGCGCCGCCGGGTCGATCTCCAGCTCGCCGATCAGCACCGCGTCGCCGGGCGGCGCCGGGCGCCGCTCGACGCGCCGCAGCAGCGCGCGCACGCGCGCGACCAGCTCGCGCGGCGAGAACGGCTTGGTCACGTAGTCGTCGGCGCCGACGGCGAGCCCGACCAGCAGGTCGGACTCCTCCGCCCGCGCCGTCAGCATCAGCACCGGCACCGGCCGGTCGCGCTGCACGCGGCGGCACACCTCGAGCCCGTCGAGCCCGGGCAGCATCAGGTCGAGCACGACCAGGTCCGGCCGCACGCGGTCGCACAGCGCGACGCCGGCGTGCCCGTCGTGCGCGACCTCGACCGTGAAGCCCTCGGCCCGCAGCCGTGCGGCGACGGCGGAGGCGATGACCTCTTCGTCCTCGATGACGCAGATCAGCGGCCCGTTCATCGACGCGCGAGTGTGTCACCGGCGTATGCGGAGCGGTCGACGGATCCTGTGGCGATCCTGTGCAAGTGTGCAGGGCGTGAAGCTGACCCTGATCCGCTCCGCGACGCTCCGCGTCGAGTTCGCCGGGCACGACGCTGCTCGTCGACCCGCAGCTCGATCCCGCCGGCGCCCGCGAGGCCGTCCCGAACACGCCCAACCCGCGCCGCAGCCCGCTCGGCGAGCTGCCGGAGCCGCCCGAGGCGGTCGTCGCGGGCCTCGACGCCGTGCTCGTCACCCACCTGCACCGCGACCACTTCGACGACACCGCGCGCGAGCTGCTGCCGCACGCACCTGCCGCTCTTCTGCCAGCCGCACGGACACCGAGCGCCTGCACGCCGACGGCTTCACCGACGCCCGCCCCGTGCTACGGCGACGCGAAGCTCGGCGACATCCTGATCGCGCGCACCGACGGCCAGCCACGGCACGGGCGAGATCGGCGAGCAGATGGCGCCGGTCTCCGGCTTCGTGCTCGCCGCGCCCGGCGAGCCGACGCGTCTACATCGCCGGCGACACGATCCTCTGCGACGAGGTCCGCGACGCGATCGCCGACCTACCGCCCCGACGTGATCGTCGTCAACGCCAGCGCCGCGCAGTTCAACGAGGGCGGCCCGATCGTGATGGACAACGACGACGTCGTCGCGCTCGCCCGCGAGGCGCCGGACGCGCAGATCGTCGCCGTGCACTTCGAGTGCGTCTGCGCACAGCACCGAGACGCGCGCGGACCTGCGCGAGCGGCTCGCGCGCGAAGGCCTGACGCAACGTCGGTCGTCCCCGAGGACGGCGAGGTCGCTCTAGAACGCGCCGCGGCGCGAGAACACGGCCGGGATGGTCTTGAGCAGGATCGCCAGGTCCAGGCCGACCGACCAGCGCTCGAGGTAGAGGAAGTCGAGCCGCACGAGGTCGTCGAAGTCCAGCTCGGAGCGGCCGGAGATCTGCCACAGGCCGGTCATGCCCGGGCAGCACGAGGTAGCGCTTCTTGTGCCAGTCCTCGAGCTGCTCGAAGTCGCGCTGCGGCAGCGGCCGCGGGCCGACGAGCGACATCTGGCCGCGCAGCACGTTGACCAGCTGCGGGAGCTCGTCGAGCGAGTAGCGGCGCAGCACGCGCCCGACGCGCGTCAGGCGCGGGTCCTGGCGGATCTTGAACAGCGCGCCCGATGGCCTCGTTGAGCGACTCGAGGTCCTGCTGGCGCTCGTCGGCGTCCGAGTACATCGTGCGGAACTTCAGGCACGGCGAACGGCTCGCCGCCGATCCCCGGCCGGTAGGAGCGGTAGATGATCGGCCCGCGCGAGGACAGCCGCACGCGCGAGCGCGATCAGCGCCAGCAGCGGCGAGAGCACGAGCAGCAGGAAGCGCCGAGACCACGAGGTCGAACGTGCGCTTGACGAAGAAGTCGACGCCGTCGAAGACCGGCGGGCGCAGCTCGAACAGCGGCACCGACGCGCCCGGCACGAACTCCGCGCGCTGGACGAGGATCTCCATCGTCGACGGCGCGACGCGCACCGTCACGCCGCGCTGATGGCAGGTGTCGACGAGGTCGACGGCGCGTTCCTGCGGGAAGTCCGGGTCGGCGATGATCACTTCCTGGATCGCGGTAGACGTCGAGCACGCGGCCGACGTCCTCGATCCGCCCGAGCGAGCGCAGCCCGTTGTCCGGCCGCGGCGTGAGCGAGATGAAGCCGACCATCTCGACCGGCGCGTGGACCTCGTCGCGTCAGCGCGTGCGCGACGTCCTCGATGTGACGCCCGGAGCCGACGAGCACCGCGCGGCGCCGGTAGCCGGCGGCGCGCAGGATCGCGCCCGTGACCTTCTCGTAGACCCAGCGGGCCGAGCCGAGGATGACCACGGCGAAGACGAACGTGCCGTAGAAGATGTAGTAGCTCGAGTAGTCCTGGTCGTTGACCAGGGCGAAGATCAGCGAGACGACCGTCACCTGGAACAGCGAGGAGACGATCCGCGCGATGCCCGGGCCGCTGCGCGCGCTCGGCGTACAGGCCGGAGCGCGCGAACAGCAGCACGGTCACCAGGTAGGCGAAGGCGATCGTCCGCCGCGCCTCGTGCAGCGACTCCTCCCAGGCCCACACGCCGTCGCGCAGGACGGCCTTGACCATCAGCGCGACGACCAGCGCCGCGAGCAGGCCGGCGAAGTCCAGCGCCAGCAGCGAGACGACCCGCGAGCCGCGGCGCAGCGTCTCCATCCGCAGCAGGAAGGAGAGCGCCGGCGGGCGCTTGCGACGCACGTCCACGGGCGGCAGCACGACGCGTCTCGCGGGCAGGCGCCTGCGAGCGCTGTCGTCGGCGGCTCGTGGGATTTGGTCGTGGGTGCGTCTGGCCACTGGCTCTAGTTGCCTCAACGGGCGATCGGCGGAGGATGTCGCGCGGTTTCCTATCGGTTACGCCGGATGCGTGCCCGTGAGCGCCGCGGCGCCGGCGGCTTCGACCGTGCGCCGCAGTCCTTCGCGCAGCTCCACGGTCGGCTCCCAGCCGAGCAGCTCGCGGGCGAGCGAGATGTCGGGCTGGCGGACCTGCGGATCGTCGGTCGGCAGCGCCTCGAAGACGATCTCCGAGCGCGACCCGGTGATCTCGATCACGGCCTTGGCCAGCTCGAGCAGCGTGAACTCGTTCGGATTGCCGATGTTCACGGGCTGGTGCACGCCCGACTCGGCGAGCCGGATGATGCCGTCGATCAGGTCGGCGACGTAAGCAGAACGAGCGCGTCTGCTGGCCCGTGCCGAAGACCGTGATCGGCCGGTCCTGCAGCGCCTGGCGCAGGAACGTCGGGATCGCGCGGCCGTCGTGCGGGCGCATCCGCGGGCCGTAGGTGTTGAAGATCCGCACGATCGCCGTGTCCACGCCCTGCTGGCGGTGATAGGCCATCGTCAGCGCCTCGGCGTAGCGCTTGGCCTCGTCGTAGACGCCGCGCGGGCCGATCGGGTTCACGTGGCCCCAGTAGGACTCCGGCTGCGGATGCACCTGCGGGTCGCCGTAGACCTCGGACGTCGACGCCGTCAGGAAGCGCGCGCGATGCAGCTTCGCCAGGCCCGAGCGCGTGGTGCGTGCCGTAGGAGCCGACCTTCAGCGTGTGCAGCGGCAGCCGCAGGTAGTCGATCGGCGATCGCCGGCGACGCGAAGTGGAAGACGAAGTCCACCGGCTCCTCGACGAAGAACGGCTCCGTGACGTCCTTGTGCATGAACACGAAGTCCGCGCCGCGAAGGTGCTGGATGTTGGCGAGCGACCCGGTGTCGAAGTTGTCGACGCAGATCACGCGGTGACCGCGCGCCAACAGCGCATCGCACAGATGCGAACCGAGAAAGCCGCTGCCACCAGTTACCAGACAGGTGGCCATTGCGCGGGCAGGATAGCCAGACGGCTATCCGCGAGCCGTCTTGAGGACCTTCTTGGGGACCTTTATGTGGATCACGAACCCCCCGTTCGGGGCACGTTCCGCGAGTCCTTCATTCGATCAGCCGCTTGCACACGACCGGGCATTTCTTGCACCGCGGACGGCTCTTGCAGCACTTCTTCTTGGGCTTGATGACTTTGGGCACCCTAAGGTCGGCGGTATAGCATCACGCCGCCATGGCCGCCGACGCCTTTGTCTCTTTGCTGAACGAGCAGATCGCCCACGAGTACGCCGCGCACCAGCAGTACGTCGCGTGCGCCGTCTACTACGACGCCGAGACGCTGCCCCAGCTCGCGCGCTTCTTCTACGCGCAGGCGCTCGAGGAGCGCGACCACGCGATGATGATGGTCCAGTACCTGATCGACGCCGACGCCGACGTCGTCATCCCCGGCGTCAGCGCGCCGCAGGTCGCGTTCGCCGACATCGTCGCGCCCGGTCGCGCTCGCGCTGGACGCAGGAGAAGCGCGTGACGCAGCAGATCAACGCGCTGGCCGGCTGCGCCCGCGCCGAGGGCGACTACACGAGCGAGCAGTTCATGCAGTGGTTCATCAAGGAGCAGGTCGAGGAGGTCGCGACGATGTCCGACCTCCTGCGCGTCGTCGAGCGCTCCCGCGACGACGTCATGGAGGTCGAGAACTACATGGCGCGCGAGCACTCCGGCGGCGAGGGCGACGGATCCCACCGCGCCGCAAGCCCGCCGGCGCTTGAGCCGCAGCGCTGCGCTGCGCGCGCGCCGCGCCCTCTGGGACGCGTCGCTCGACGCACCCGTTCGTGCGCGGGCTCGGCGACGGGACGCTGGACGAGGCGGCGTTCCGCTTCTACATCCGCCAGGACTACCTGTTCCTGATCGACTACGGGCGCCTGCTGTCGCTGGGCGCCGCCCGGGCGCCGCGGCTGGCGTGGATGCGGCGCGTTCGCGGGGCTGTCCTCGTCGGTGCTGGAGACCGAGATGGCGCTGCACCGCGAGTTCGCGGCGCGCTGGGGCGTCGCCGATCTCGAGACCGAGCGTCGCGGCGCCCGCGACCGCGGCCTACTGCAACTTCCTGCTGCGCACGGCGTCGCTGGGCGACTTCGGCGAGCTGTGCGCGGCGGTGCTGCCGTGCATGTGGAGCTACGCCGAGATCGGCGCCGTCGCTGTCCGCGTCGGCGTCCGTCCGACCGCTACCGCGAGTGGATCGACATGTACGCGTCCGCGGAGTTCGGGAGCTGGCGGCGTGGGCGCGCGTCGGTGGTCGACGAGGTCGACGCGGTGACGGGATGGAGGCGGCGTTCGAGGCCTCGTGCGCGCACGAGGTGGCGTTCTGGGAGCGCCGCGTTCAGCGCCGGCGGCGCAGCACCCGCGCGTCGCCGCGGCGCAGCGTGACCTTCGCGCCGTCGAAGTGCTCGAGGTAGGCCTGCGCGTACTTGCGTGAGGTGCTGCAGCTCGTCGCGCAGGCCGGCGAGCGTGATCTCGCCGTCGCGCTCGATCGCGGCGACGAGCAGGTCGTGGACCTCGTCGAGCGCGTCGGTGTGGACGTGCATCGTCGGGCCGAGCCGGACGATGCGGCCGTGCTCGCGCAGCGCGGCGAGCGAGCTCGGGGTCGGCGTCGTCGAGCGGCGGCTCGTGGCCCGCTTCGCTGCAGGCGCTGCCTCGAGCTCGAGCGCGCGCGGGCCGAGCGGGGCGCGCTGCGGCGTCGGGGCGGGACGCTCCGGCGGCGGCCTCGGGTTCGGGCTCGCCGCGTTCGAGCCGGGCGAGGCGGGCGAGGAGGTCGCGGACTCGGCCCGTGGCGGCGCGGCGTCGGGTCGAGCATCGACGCCGCCGCCGAGCGTGTCCGGCGGCGCGAGCGAGCGGATCACGAGCCGGTCGCCGGCGGCGGGGACGATCGGCTCCTCGAGACGCAGCTGGAAGAAGCGCCCGCCGAGCTCGACGAGCCGCGCCGCCGACTCGCGCGTGCCGTGATGGACGCCGACCCGCGCGCCGCCGTCGGGCCGCGCGTCGGGCGTGGCCCACGTGAGCGCGACGTCGACGCGGTAGGTCGGCGCGGGCGATCGCCGGCGCGGCGCGCCGGCGCGGCGCGGCCGGGCGGTCCGGCGCGGCGCCGGCGGCGCGGCGCCGCGCGGGAGCGGCCGCGCGCGGCGCGCCCGGCGCGGCGCGCCGCCCGCCGCGGCGCGCGCGGCGCCGACGATCACGTCGCCCCGCGCCACCTCGTCGCGGTCCACGCCCGGCGAGGTTCAGCGCGACGCGCTGGCCCGCCTCGGCGCGCTCGACCGGCTCGTCGTGGACCTCGCACGCCGCGCACCCGCGCGCGTCTTGCCCGCCGGCAGCACGGTCACCGCGGCGCCCCTCTCCGCCATGCCCGACCACAGCGTGCCCGTGACGACGGTGCCGGCGCCGCGGATGCTGAAGACGCGGTCGACGTGCAGGCGCAGCGGACCCGCTCCCGCGCGCGACGACACCCGCGCCGCGGCGCGCGCCAGCGCCGCGCGCAGCTCGTCCAGGCCCTCGCCGGTGCGCGAGGAGACCGGCACGATCTCCGCTCCCGGCAGCAGCTCCGCGGCCTCCGCCGCCGCGCGCGCCGGGTCGGCGAGGTCGGTCTTCGTCACCGCGACGACGCCCTCGCGCACGCCGAGCGCGGCCAGCACCGCCGCGTGCTCGCGCGTCTGGGGCATCACGCCGTCGTCGGCGGCGACGACCATCAGGTACAGGTCGATGCCCGTCGCGCCCGCGACCATCGTGCGCACGAAGCGCTCGTGGCCGGGCACGTCGACGACGCTCAGGCGCCGTGCACCCAATGAGAGCGGCGCGTAGCCGAGCTCGATCGAGATGCCGCGCGCCTTCTCCTCCGGCAGCCGGTCGGTGTCCTTACCGGTCAGCGCGAGCACGAGCGCGGTCTTGCCGTGGTCGATGTGCCCGGCTGTACCGAGCGTCAGCGGGTGTGGCATCATCAGACGAGGTGACCGGCCTGCACGCCTTACGAGTATCCCCGCGCGTGCACTCCGTCGTCCGTTAACCGGCGCCTGCGCGCCGTAACCCCGAGAAGGAGCCCTCTCATGCTTTGCCGCCTCGTCGTACTCACCCCTGTCCGCACCCTCACGACTCATCACCAGCGCAAATGCGCGGCGCCGACGCCCTGATCGGCGCGCTCGAGCGCGCGCGGCGTCGAGACGGTCTTCGGCATCCCCGGCGGGGCGTGCCTGCCGATCTACGACGCCCTTCACGACAGCCCGATCCGCCACGTCCTGATGCGCCACGAGGCGGCCGCCGGCCACGCCGCCGAGGGCTACGCCCGCGCGTCGGGCCGCATCGGCGTCGCCATCGGCACCTCCGGCCCCGGCGCGACCAACCTCGTCACCGCGATCGCCGACGCGCAGATGGACTCCGTCCCCACGCTGTTCATCACCGGCCAGGTGAAGACGACGCTGCGCGGCACGAACGCCTTCCAGGAGGCGGACGTGATCGGCATCACGCAGCCGATCGTCAAGCACTCGATCGCGGTCGAGCGCGCCGACGACGTCGCCCAGGCGGTCGTCGACGCGCTGCGGATCGCCACCAGCGGCCGCCCCGGGCCGGTGCTGATCGACCTCCCGACCGACATCGCCATCGGCCCCGGCGCGCGACGAGACGCACCCGCCCTACCTCCCCGGCTACCGCCCGCGAGAGCGCCCGAACGGGCGCCAGGTCCGCCGTGCGGCGGAGGCGATCGCGGCGGCGCGCCGCCCCGTCCTCTACGCGGGCGGCGGCGTCGTCAACGCCGACGCCGCGACCGAGCTGCGGACGCTCGCGGCGCTCACCGGCGCGCCGGTCACGACCACGCTGATGGCGCTCGGCGCCTACCCCGCCGACGGCGCGCAGTACCTCGGGCATGCTCGGCATGCACGGCACCAAGGTCGCCAACTGGGCGATGGACGAGGCCGACCTGATCGTGGCCATCGGCGCCCGCTTCGACGACCGCGTGACCGGCGCGGTCGACGAGTTCGCCCGCAACGCCAAGATCGTCCACATCGACGTCGACCCGGCCGAGATCGGCAAGATCGTCGACGTCCACGTGCCGGTCGTCGGCGACGCGAAGCTCGCGCTCGCCGAGATCTGCGACGCCTACGAGCGCCAGGACGCCGACGCCACCCGGCTCGCCGGCTGGTGGAGCCGGATCCGCGGCTGGCAGGACGCGCACCCGCTGCGCGAGCCGGAGAAGCCGTCCCCCGGCTGCGTGGCCCCCGAGGCCGCGCTGGACTCGCTCGCCGACGTGCTCGGCGACGCGATCGTCACCACCGACGTCGGCCAGCACCAGATGTGGGCCGCCGGCCGGCTGCGCTTCGACGCGCCGCGGCGCTGGATCACGAGCGGCGGCCTCGGGACGATGGGCTTCGGCCTGCCCGCCGCGCTCGGCGCCCAGGCGGCGAGCCCCGACCAGACCGTCGTCTGCGTGTCCGGAGAAGGCTCGTTCCTGATGAACGTGCAGGAGCTCGCGACCGCGGTCGAGGAGCAGCTGCCGGTCAAGGTGCTGCTGCTCGACAACGCCTCGCTGGGCATGGTCCGCCAGCAGCAGGACCTGTTCTGGGGCGGCCGCCGCACCGCGGTCGACCTCGGCGCGAGCCCGGACTGGGAGCTGCTGAGCCGCGCCTTCGGCTGGTCGGCGCGCTCGATCGGCGAGCCGGACGAGGTCGAGGACGCGCTCGCCGAGACGCTCGCGGAGCCCGGCCCGGCGCTGCTGCACGTCCGGATCGCGCCCGAGGCCAACTGCCTGCCGATGTTCAGGCCGGGCGGCGCGGCGCGCGAGATGATCGGCTGACGATTGATGAGTTACTCGGGCTCAGCCCGAGCAACCCGACACTCGAGGGGCGTGAACAGCAAGCAGCGAGGGAGAGGGAGTGGTGAGCCGGCGAAGCCTCGCTCCGTCATCGGTCCTGTTCGCGGCTCTGGCGCTCGGTGCCGATTGCAGGGAGACCGACAGTTACGGGCGAGGGCCAAGAACACTCCCGTCCGATCCGGTCTTCCGTGTTCGTTCGCTGGCTGTGGCAGCGCCGTGGCCGAGGGGGTGCGTCGATTTACTTGCCTGTGGGGACAGTGGATTGCTGCACCCCGAGGAACGCGCCAACTCGACCACGCGAGAATGTTCGCGAAGGCCGCTCTCGCGGGAGATGCGCGCACGATCTCCCACCGCCTCCGTGGCCCGTGTCTCGGCGGGCTCGTCTCTATGGACCGCGGGCGATGAGGACTGCGCGGGCGACCGCGTCGGCCTCGTCGTCGGTCAGCGTGCGGGGGTCGAGCAGGAGGCGGTCGTCCTCGACGCGCGCCGAGCACGGGCGGGTCGCCGGCGACGCAAAGCGGCGGCCAGCGAAGCGTCGGCGAGCGCGACGACCGGCCCGGGCAGCTCGAGCAGCGGCAGCGCGCCGCCGCCGACCCGCGCAACGCCCTCGACCACCGCGCCGCCGACCGCAGCCGCGAGCCGCTGCGCACGCGCGGCCAGCGCCTCGCGCGGACGCGTGCAGCATCGCCAGCACCGGGATCTCCTCCGGCGCGTCGCGGTGCAGCCGCAGCGTCGCCTCCAGAGCGGCCAGCGAGAGCTTGTCGATCCGCAGCGCCCGCGCGAGCGGATGCCGGCGAGCCGCCTCGACCGCGTCGAGCGCGCCCGACGAGCATCCCCGCCTGCGGCCCGCCGAGCAGCTTGTCGCCCGAGAAGCACACCAGCGCCGCGCCCGCGCGCACCGACCGCTGCACCGTCGGCTCGTCCTGCAAGGCGACGCAGCGCCCCCGAGCCGACGTCGTCGATCACCGGCACGCCGAGCTCGCACAGCGCCTCGATCGCCACGTCCTCGACGAACCCGAGCTGGCGGAAGTTCGACTGGTGCACGCGCAGCACCGCGCCCGTGTGCTCACCGAGAGCGGCCGAGTAGTCCGCGAGCCGCGTGCGGTTGGTCGTCCCCACCTCGACGAGCCGCGCGCCGGCCTGCGCGATCACGTCCGGCACCCGGAACCCGCCGCCGATCTCCACCAGCTGCCCGCGCGAGACGACGACCTCGCGCCCCGGCCCGGCCAGCGCGGCGGCCGCCAGCAGCGCCGCGCCCGCGCCGTTGTTGACGACCATCCCGGCCTCCGCGCCGGTCAGCGCGCACAGCAGGTCCGCGACGTGCGCGTGCCGCGATCCACGCGCCCCGGTCGAGAGCTCCAGCTCGAGGTTCGAGTACCCCCGCGCGGCGGCCGCGACCGCCTCGATCGCCGCCTCCGCCAGCGGCGCCCGCCCGAGGTTGGTGTGCACGATCACGCCGGTCGCGTTCAGCACCCGCCGCAGCGACGGCCGCGTGACGTCACGCGCCCACGCCCGCGCCCGTTCGCCCAGGTCGACCGCGTCCGCGGCCCCCGCGAGCAGCTCCGCCCGCCGCTCCGCGAGCACCGCCCGCGCCGCCGCCAGAGCCAGCGGCCGCGGCGCCTCGACCTGCGCGGCCAGCGCATCCACCGGCGGCAGCTCGCGGAGCGCGCTCATCGCACGCGGACCCGCACCGAACGCGAGTAGCCGACCGCGTACGGATAGGCGCGGTCCGCCCGCACGCGGGCGCGCAGCCGGAACGTCCGCCCGGTCGAAGCGAGGCGGAACCGGTAGGCGGTCGAGAAGCGACCGGTCGAGCTCGACCGGACGGTGTCAAAACGCCGCCACGCCCCGCGCTCGTAGCCCTGGAACTCGATCAGCGCCCCGCCCCGAGGCACCCCGCCGCCCACGAGGCGGCCGGAGAGCCGGTAGCGCCGCGCACCGGTCCGCTTGGCCGAGAAGCCGGACACGCGCGCCGGGACCCGGACGCTCAGCGTCTTCCCGCACCGCAACAACTGCGCCGTCGGCGTCGGCCGGTAGGCGACCCGCAGCGTCCGCGACCGCCCCGCCGGCACCGTGACCCGGAACGTCCCGCCGTCCAGCGTCACCGCGCTGCCCGCCGCGAGCCACGGCGCGCCGGTCCGGGCCTCACGCGTGAGCAGCACGACCGACCGCCCCGCCAGGGCGCCGGTCAGCGCCCCGGTGAGCGTGAACGCACGCCCCCCGCGCCGCGTCATCGAGGTACGGCGCGTCGTCGCGAACCGCGCCGTCACCTCCGCCGCCGCCCCCGGCTCGCACTCGACCGCCTGGTTGGCCGTGGTCACCTGCACCGGCCCGTAGGCCACGGTGTTGGTCTCCGTGGCGTCGGCGACCACGAGCCGGACACTGTGCACGCCGTCGGCCAGCGTCGCCGTGTCCAGTGACAGCGTCCCCGACGCCGTCGTCTTGCACGGCGTCAGGTCCTTGAACGGCTTCGCGCAGCGGCCGCTGTTGTCGTCGACCACCGACGAGGCCACGGCCTGCCCGTCGACCTCGAGCCGGGCCGTGTACACCCCGCCGCCCTGGTCGCTGGCCGAGAACGAGACCGACCGGACGCCGGAGAGCGGCTGCGCCGTATCGAGCAGGTCGCCGGAGGGCGTCCCGGCGAAGGTCGGATCGATCCGGTCGCTGAGGTCGACCTGGAGGCGGCTGGCCTTGACATACGACGGTCCCCCGCCGCTGCACGGACCCGGATTGCAGTCGACGTGCAGCGCGAGCGCGGGGATGTCGATTCCCGCCCTGCTGACGTGCGGGGGCCCCGCGACGTTGTCGTTGCCGATCGCGGTGCAGCCGCCGACCGTCCAGCAGCGCTCCACGATGTCCTCCTCGCGGCCTGATGGCGCGGTGTGGTAGAGCGTGTAGTTCCAGCCCGCGCTGAGCCCGGCGCTGCGCCACAGCCGGTAGCCCGCGATCCGTGTCGGCGCGGGCGCCGTGAAGGTCAGGTTGAAGCCGCCGAGTGCGGGGGTGCTGCCGGGCGGCTCGCTGGCCGAGATCCCCGGCTTCGGACACGTCAGTGCGACGTTCCCCGAGTTGCTGGCCGTCCAGCCCGCCGTCGTGGCCGCCGCGCCCCCCGCCGTCACGCACGAATCGACGGTGTAGGTGTCTTCGGCACGGGCCGCGGGGGCGGCGACGAGCAGCACGATCAGGCACAGCAGGCAACGGCGCATGGCCGCCAAGGCTAACCCGGCTCCCGGGGCGAATGCGTAACCTGCCGGGCATGGCCATCGAGGACAAGGACACGGCGACGGACCTGTCCGTGGCGCCGATCGTCGGCCCCGATGATCCGCGCCGCTTCACGGATTCGGGCATCGAGGTCAAGACGCTGTACACGAGCGCGGACCTGCCCGAGAACCTGGATCTGGGGCAGCCCGGAGAGTTCCCGTACACGCGCGGCGTGCACGCGGAGATGTACCGCAAGCGGCGCTGGACGATGCGCCAGTACGCGGGCTACGCCTCGGCCAAGGAGTCCAACGAGCGCTACAAGTACCTGCTCGCGCACGGCTCGACCGGCCTCAGCATGGCCTTCGACCTGCCGACGCAGCTCGGCCTGGACTCCGACGACCCGCGTAGCCTCGGCGAGGTCGGCCGGACCGGCGTGGCGATCGACACGCTCGACGACATGCGCACGGCGTTCGACGGCATCCCGCTCGACGAAGTCAGCACGTCGATGACGATCAACGCGCCCGCCGCGGTCCTGCTCCTCCTCTACGAACTCGTGGCCGAAGAGCAGGGCATCGAGAGCCAGAAGCTCAAGGGCACGGTGCAGAACGACATCCTGAAGGAGTACATCGCCCGCGGGAACTTCATCTACCCGCCCGAACCGTCCATGCGGCTGACGACGGACCTGTTCGCCTACTGCAAGGAGAACATCCCGAAGTGGAACACGGTCAGCATCTCCGGCTACCACTTCCGCGAGAAGGGCGCCTCGGCGGTCCAGGAGGTCGCGTTCACGCTGGCCAGCGGCATGGCCTACGTGCAGGCCGCGCTCGACGCCGGCCTGCAGGTGGATGACTTCGCGCCCCGCCTGGCCTTCTTCTTCAACGGCCACAACAACGTCTTCCAGGAGGTCGCGAAGTTCCGCGCGGCCCGCAACATGTGGGCGCACGCGATGCGCGAGCGCTTCGGGGCGAAGGACCCGAAGTCACTCATGCTGCGCTTCCACACCCAGACCGGCGGCGTCACGCTGACCGCCCAGCAGCCGATGAACAACATCGTTCGCGTGGCCCTGCAGGGCTTCGCCGCGGTCTGCGGCGGCACGCAGTCCCTGCACACCAACGGCTTCGACGAGGCGCTCGCGCTCCCGTCCGAGCGCGCCGCCAAGCTCGCGCTTCGGACCCAGCAGGTGATCGCCTACGAGTCCGGCGCGACCGACACCGTCGACCCGTTCGCCGGCTCCTACTACGTCGAGGCGCTGACGGCCGAGATCGAGCAGCGCGCGTGGGCGCTGATCGAGAAGGTCGACGAGCAGGGCGGCAGCGTGAACGCGATCGCGTTCATCAAGAACGAGATCGAGGAGTCGGCCTTCGGCTACCACGAGCGCTACCGGGTCAAGCAGGACGTCGTGGTCGGCGTCAACGAGATGGTCGAGGACTCCGCGGAGGTCGAGGAGATCCTGTCCGTCGACCCCGAGTCCGAGCGCCAGCAGCTCGAGCGCCTGAAGGCCTTCAAGCAGAACCGCGACCAGGAGCTGACCAGCAAGCGCCTGGACGAGCTCAAGCAGGCCGCCGAGGGCACCGACAACCTGCTGCCGCCGATCCGCCAGGCGCTGAAGGACTCCGCGTCCGTCGGCGAGGTCTGCGGCGCGCTACGCGCGGTCTTCGGGGACTACCAGCCCGAGCTCTAGGTCGTTCCAGAGATCCTCGACGTGCTCGCAGCCGACGCTGAGCCGCAACAGCGACGGCCCGCGCACGTCGATCAGGCTCTCGACGCCGCCCAGGCTCTTGGCGTGCGTGAACACGCGCACCGCCCGACACACCGCGAGCGGGTCGCCGCCAACCTCGAAGGACAGCATCGCCCCGAAGCCGGGGTAGTGGACCGCGCCGACCGCCGGATGCGCTGACAGCCGCTCGGCCAGCGTCGAAGCCGTCCGCTGGGAGAGCTCCAGCCGCACCGGCAGCGTCCGCAGCCCGCGCAACGCCAGGAAGGCCTCGAGCGTTCCCGGCGTCGCCCCGACCTGCGCCCGCGCATGCCGCAGCGCGCTCCAACCGAACGTCGTCGCGCACGCTGACCACGCCGAGCAGCAGATCCGAGTGCCCGCCGATGAACTTCGTCGCGCTGTGCAGGGAGAACGCCGCCCCGAGCTCCAACGGCCGCTGCAGCAGCGGCGTGGCGAACGTCGAGTCCACCGCGACCGGGACGCCACACCCGCACAGACGGTCGAGCTCGGCCACCTCCAGCAGCGGATTGCTCGGCGACTCGAGCCACAGCAGGTCCGACGCCCTCGCTGCCACGCAACGTCGCCGTCGGTGTCGCACGTGTCGACGGTCTGCAGCACGATCCGCCCGGTCGCCGCGCGCTCGGCCAGCAGCGAGCGCGTCCAGGCGTAGCCGCGCTCCGGCCCGACCACGCGCGCCCCCGCGGGCAGCGTCTCGAGGATCGCCGCGGCCGCCGCCGTGCCGCTCGCGAACGCCACCGCGCGGCCGCCCTCGAGCGCACCCAGCGCCTCCTCGAACGCCTCCCAGGTGGGCGCGCCCTGCTCACGGGCGTAGTCGCCGCCGTGGAAGCTCGAGGCCATCACCAGCGGCGGGTTCAGCGGCCCGCCCGGCGTCCGGGGACCGCGGCCGGCGTGGATGGCGAGCGTCGAGCGGTGCATGCACTCGAAGGATTGCAGACAATCTGCAATCATGCACGCCATGGAGAGCGCGGATGTCGTGATCATCGGCGGCGGTGTCGTGGGAGTCAGCGCCGCCTTCCACCTCGCCGAGGCCGGCGCCCAGGTCGTGCTCTTCGAGCGCGACCAGCTCGGCTCGGGCTCGACGTCGAAGGCCGCGGGCGGCGTCCGCGCGCAGTTCAGCGACCCGCTGAACATCCGGATCGCCCAGCGCAGCCTGGAGCTCTTCAAGGACTTCCCGAACCGGCCCGGCTGGGAGATCGACCTGCACGAGGTCGGCTACCTGTTCCTGCTCACGCGCGAGGCCGAGGTGGAGGCCTTCACGCGCAACGTCGCGCTCCAGAACGAGCTCGGCGTGCCCTCGCGGATCATCACGCCCGCCGAGGCCAAGGAGCTGTGCCCGCTGCTGGAGGTCGACGACGTGCTGGCCGCCACCTACTCGCCCGAGGACGGGCACGCCACGCCGGAGTCGGTCGTGATGGGCTACGCCTACGCCGCGCGCCAGTTCGGCGCGCAGCTGCTGACCGGCCACGAGGTCGAGGCGATCGAGCACCGCGACGGGAGGATCAGCGCGGTCCGCGCCAACGGGAGGACCGTCCAGACGGACACGGTGATCTGCGCCGCCGGCGCCTGGTCGCGCCACGCGGGCGCGCTCGCCGGCGTCGAGCTCCCCGTCTCCCCGCTGCGCCGCCAGGTGCTCTTCACCGAGCCGATGGACAACCTCCCGAAGCGCATCCCGCTGACGATCGACTTCAGCAGCACCTTCTACTTCCACGGCGAGGGGCCCGGCCTGCTGTTCGGGATGTCGGACCCGACCGAGACGCCCGGCTTCAACCTCGAGACGACCGACACCTGGATCCCGGCGCTGCTCGAGGCCGCCGAGCGGCGCGCGCCGCGAGTGGCCGCCGCCGGCATCCAGGGCGGCTGGGCGGGGCTGTACGACATGAGCCCCGACCACAACGCGATCATCGGCGAGGCCGAGGACGTGTCGAGCTTCCTCTACGCCACCGGCTTCTCCGGCCACGGCTTCCTCCAGGGCCCGGCGACGGGCGAGATCCTGCGCGACCTGGTGCTCGAACGCCCGACGTTCGTCGACGTCGCGCCGCTGAGCGTCGACCGCTTCGACGGCCGCGACCTGCGCCCCGAGCTCAACATCGTCTGATGCCCGCGCCGTCGAACGTCGACGTCGCCGCCGACGCCCTGCGCGAGGCGATCGTGCGCGGGCGCTTCAAGCCCGGCGAGCGCATCAAGGAGATCCCGCTGGCGGCCGAGCTGGACATCTCGCGCGGCCCGATCCGCGACGCGCTGCGGCTGCTCGAGCGCGACGGCCTGGTCGAGGTGATCCCCAACCGCGGCGCGCTCGTGCCCGAGGTCCGGGCCGTCGACGTGCTCGAGGTCTACGCGCTGCGGGCCGCGCTCGGCTCGCTCGCGCTGCGCAAGCTGCTGCTGGAGGGCTCGGTGCCGGTCGAAGCGCTGGAGCGCGCCCTGGCCCGCCTGCGCAAGGCGGTCCACAACGGGCGGGCGGAGAAGGCCGCCGACGCCGACCTCGCCTACCAGTCGCTGATCATCTCCGGCTCCGGCCTGCCCCGGGTCGCCGACGAGTTCGAGCGGCTGACGTGGCAGGTGCGCGGCTTCATCGGCGCGCTCGACCTGACCCTCGTCGACAAGCTCCCGCGCATCCTGGCCGAGATGGAGGCGCTGCACGCCGCGATCCTCGCACGGCCGCGAGCGAGGCCGAGGCGCAGTGGCGCGACAAGTACGAGCGCTGGGTCCGGCTGCTCGTCGAGCGGCTGCCCGAGCCCTTCGACGAGCGCCTGTGGACGGCGCTCGTCAGTGCTCGGGCCGCGACTCCATGAACTCGCAGGCCGAGACGCGGTCCTCGTCGCCGCTCATGTAGCTGTCGTAGCCGCTGCCGCAGAACAGCCGGTCGACGTAGTCGTAGAAGCCGGTCTCGATCGAGTCGTTGCCGTCGCCGGCCTCGATCAGGTCGCCGCCGCCCTCGGAGACGATCCGGTCGTCGCCCGCGCCGGCGTAGAACTCCTCCGGGCCGGTGGTGCCGGCCAGCAGGTCGGAGGCAGCGCCCGCCGCGGATGATCTCGACGTCGGCGTCCACGTCGTCGCCCTCGCCGTCCTCGCCGTCGTCGGCGGATTCGCCGAGCGTGACGGTCACGGACGCGCGCCGCGTGGCGTAGGAGACGGAGTCCAGCCCGCCGCCGCCGCGCATCAGGTCGGCGCCGGCGCCGGTGATCAGCTGGTCCTCGCCGTCGCCGCCGAGCAGCGTGTCGTCGCCCTCGCCGCCGTCGAGGCGGTCCGCGCCGTCGCCGCCGAACAGCACGTCGTCGCCTTCGCCGCCGCGCAGGACGTCGTCCCCGCCGCCGCCGCAGATCACGTCGTCGCCGGGCGTGCCGCTCAGCACGTCGTCGCCCGGCGTCCCGTTGACGGTGCAGGTCTGCGTGAAGGGCGCCTCGACCGTGATCCGCGCCACCTCCCAGGCGTCGCCGAAGCCGACGATCGAGTTGTCGTCGGTGGCGTAGCTGCGCAGCCAGTGGTGGCCGACCGCGGCGGTCCCGGAGCTCACGCCGAAGCTGGAAGCTGACCTCGCCGCCGGGCGGGATCTTCAGCCCTCCGGCGTTCCAGGTGATGTTCTCCTCGCTGCCCGACGGCTCGCTGGTCAGCGCGCCGGTCGTCGTCTGCGGCCGGTAGCGGAAGCCCTCGGGGAGGATCACGATCACCGAGCCGAGCGAGGCCTCGACGGGGTTCACGTTGCGGAAGCCGACCGTGTACCCATTGGTGGCGCCCGGGGCGATCGCGTCGTCGTCGGGCGTGTAGCGCATCTCGACGGGCTGCCAGCTCCCGAACGCGGAGCGCGTCTCGTCCTTGAACTCGCCCTCGGCGGTCAGCTCGCAGCTGAAGGAATGCCCGACGTCGTCGGCGGTGAGCGTGTAGACCTCGGTGTAGCCGAGCAGCGGCTCGCCGTCGCGCAGCCACGTGCTCGTGACGTCGTAGCGCGCGTCGGGGCTGTCGTTCCACTCGCCGCGCGGGCACATGAGCTGGCGGCCGGGATAGGGCTGGCCGAGCGGGCGCGGGCGGTTCTGGAGCTCCGGCGGGCGCACCTCCTGCGGCTCGGAGCGCGCCTCGGTCTGCGCGTCGGCGATCGCGGCGCAGGCCATCTCGTCGCCGATGTCGTCCTTCGTGATCGCGAGCTGATTCGTGGTGGCGCCGGGGATCGCGGCCCCGTCGCGGTACCAGCGGTAGGTGATCGCGTACGGCGTGTCCGGGTCCTCGTCCCAGACGCCGCGCGTGCAGCGCGCGGTGCCGCCCATGTGCAGCGTCCAGTACTCGATGTACGGCGGCTCGAGCGCGACGGGCGGCTCGAGCTGGGCCGCGGGAGCGGCGGCGTGAGCAGCCTGCGCAGCGGGGTCGCGCGCCACGTCGAGCACCCGCGCGGACGCCCGGCGCACCTCACGGGCGATCTCGAGCCGCGACCGCCTGGCGCGCCCGGTCATCTGCCGCTTGGCCGCGGCGCGTTCGGACGCCTGGCGGGCACGCAGACGAGCAGCGTGAACGCGACCAGCGTTGAGAAGAACCTCCGTGTCATCCCCTGAATCCCTCCGAGCGGACCCTACGTGCCCGGCGACACTACGTTCGGACAGTCTTTCGGGCAAGCGATAGAGTCGCGCCGCCTATGCGCCAGAAGGCTCCGGAGACGTTCGCGGAGCGGCTGGCCCAGCTCGAGGAGCTGCGGGCCGCCGTCGTGGACCACGCCTCAGAGAAAGCGGTCGAGAAGCAGCACGCCAAGGGCAAGTACACGGCCCGCGAACGGATCGAGAAACTGCTCGATCCCGGTTCCTTCCAGGAGCTCGACACCTATGTCCGCCATCGGACAGCCGAGTTCGACATGCAGAAGAACCGGCCCTGGGGCGACGCGGTCGTCACCGGCCACGGGACGATCGACGGCCGCCGCGTCGCGGTCTTCAGCCAGGACTTCACCGTCTTCGGCGGCTCGCTGGGCGAGGTGATGGCCGAGAAGATGTGCAAGATCATGGATCTGGCGGCCAAGATCGGCTGCCCCGTGATCGGCATCAACGACTCCGGCGGCGCCCGCATCCAGGAGGGCGTCGTCTCGCTCGGCGCCTACGGCGACGTCTTCCTGCGCAACGTCCGCTGCTCGCGGCGTGATCCCGCAGCTCTCGCTGATCATGGGCCCGTGCGCGGGCGGCGCGGTCTACTCCCCGGCCATCACCGACTTCGTGATGATGGTCAAGGAGACCTCGCACATGTTCATCACGGGGCCCGACGTGATCAAGACGGTCACGGGCGAGGAGGTCGGCTTCGAGGACCTCGGCGGGGCGATGAGCCACTCGACCAAGTCCGGCGTCGCGCACTTCGCGGCCGACGACGAGGACCAGTGCCTCGAGGACGCCCGCTACCTGTTCAGCTTCCTGCCGCAGAACAACCTCGAGACGCCGCCGCGGGTCCAGCCCACCGACGACCCCGCGCGGATGGACGAGGCGCTGGACTCCGTCGTCCCCGACGCCGCCAACAAGCCCTACGACATCCGCGACGTCGTCCGCTACGTGGTCGACGACGGCGAGTTCCTCGAGGTCCACGAGCACTACGCGCAGAACATCGTCGTCGGGTTCTCGCGGCTTGAACGGCTACACGATCGGCGTCGTCGGCAACCAGCCGAAGGCGATGGCCGGCGTGCTCGACATCGACGCCAGCGCCAAGGCCGCGCGCTTCGTGCGCTTCTGCGACGCGTTCAACATCCCGCTGCTGACCTTCGTCGACGTCCCGGGCTTCCTGCCCGGCACCGAGCAGGAGTGGGGCGGGATCATCCGCCACGGCGCGAAGCTGCTCTACGCCTACGCCGAGGCCACCGTCCCCAAGATCACCGTGATCACCCGCAAGGCCTACGGCGGCGCCTACGACGTCATGTCCTCCAAGCACCTGATGGCGGACTTCAACTTCGCCTGGCCGACCGCCGAGATCGCGGTCATGGGCCCCGAGGGCGCGGTCAACATCATCCACCGCCGCGACATCGCCGCCTCACCGACGCCCGACGAGCGCCGCGGGAAGCTGATCGACGACTACAAGGCCCGCTTCGCCAACCCGTACACGGCGGCCGAGCGCGGCTACGTCGACGACGTGATCATCCCCCACGAGACGCGCCCGAAGGTGATCGCCGCGCTCGAGGCCCTGCTCACCAAGCGCGAGCCGGGCCCCAAGCGCAAGCACGGCAACATCCCGCTGTAGCTTTCCTGACTGAACAGAAGTCTAGGAACGCTTACGGCAGCCTCGCCGGCCCGTTACGTTCGCGGCGCTGTTCCACCAACGGGGTCAAGGGTGTCTATGCGCGATCGGTCGAAGATCTGGATGACCGTCGTCTCGGCGACGGTACTGCTCGCGGCAACGCCCGCCATGGCGCAGGAGCCGGATGCTCCTGCGCCGTCACGCCCGGCCTTCGCCCCGCAGGATGTGGCCCAGCTGGCGTTGGCCGCGGCCACCGACGGGCTCCAGCCCGGTGACAGCGCCAACGTCTCGGTGCTGATGCGCAAGCCTGGGCGGTGCACCCTGCGCCTGGCCGGGCCAGGGAAGCTCGCCGCCGGCCCGTACACGGCGCGCCTCACGAAGCGTTACGGAGCATGGACGTGGAAGGTCCCGTCGAGCGTCAAGGGCGGGAAGTGGACGGCGAAGGTGACGTGCGCGACGTCCAAGCGTGCGCAGCGCACCGTCACGGCGCGCATCGACGTCGCGTTCGATCCCGCCGGCCGCAAGCCATTGGCGCCGAAGGGCGCCGTCCGGTTCCGGAGCTCGTCCACGCCGCCGTCCGCGCCCGACGCGCCCGCGGCCGGCAAGGGCGCGGGCGGCGGCTATCCGCATGACGACGCGCTCTGCAAGTGGACGGGCAAGCGCGCCGGGAAGTGCGCGGACTACGACTGGGGCTACCGGCAGGCCAACGGCACCTGGGCCCTGATGAGCTCGCGGCTGTTCAACTACCGCAACTGCACCGACTTCGCGGCGTGGGCCACCGGCCTGTCGTGGTCGTCGTTCCGCTTCCCCCCGGACCGCGGGCACGCGGCGGACTGGAACGACTACGCGGGCAACGCGGGCCTCCAGGTCGCGCGTGCCCCGGCGGTCGGCGACATCGCCGGCTGGGAGGCGCCCGCCCCCTACGGCCACGTGGCGATCGTCGTCGCCGTCAACGCGAACGGGGCGGTGACCACGGTCGACTACAACGGCGACGGGAAAGGCAACTACACCGTGAAGCCCAACGCGCGGGCCGACTGGTATCTGCGCCGCGCGAGCGGGCCCACCACCGTGAACAACCCGGGCCCGAGCGCGACGCCGACGCCCACGCCGACCCCGCCGCCCCCGTCCGGACCGCAGGGCGGGACCCAGGTGGTCTACGGACTCGGCTCCACCGGCGCGGTCAGCCACCTCTACTACAAGCCCGGGATCGCCGGCACGCTCGGTCAGAGTCCGTTGTTGACCACGCCCGGGACCGCGGACATCGCGGCCGCGCCCACCGCGGACGGTCAGCAGGTCGTCTACACCCTCGCGACGGACGGACGGCTCAGCGAGGTCTACTTCCGGCCGACCGTCGCGGGCACGCTGGGACAGGGGCTGCTCGGCACGCTGCCCGGGGTGACGCGGATCGCGGCGAGCCGGACGACGACCGGCGAGCAGGTCGTCTACGGGCTCGGCACGAGCGGGCTGATCACGGAGCTCTACTACAAACCCGCGGTGGCCGGGACGCTCGGGAAGGGCCCGCTGGCCACGACGCCCGGGACGGTCGACATCGCCGCCGCGCCGAGCGTCAGCGGCCACCAGGTGGTCTACACGCTTGGTGCGGACGGCGGGCTGTACGAGGTCTCCTTCCGGCCCGGCGTGGCCGGCACGCTCGGGCAGGGCAAGCTCGGCACGATGCCGGGCGTCACCCGCATCGCGGCGGCCACCACCGCGGCGGGCGAGCAGGTCGTCTACGGGCTCACCCCCAGCGGGGCCGTGACGCACCTCTACTACAAGCCGACCGTCGCGGGCACGCTCGGGCAGTCGGGGCTGATCACCACACCCGGTACGGTCGACATCGCGACCGCCCCGAGCATCGACGGCCACCAGGTCATCTACACCCTGGCGGCCGACGGTGCCTTGCACGAGATCTACTTCAAGCCCGGTGTCGCCGGGACGCTGGGGACGGGCAGGCTCGGCACGCTGCCCGGGGTCAAGCAGATCGCGGCTACGACGAGCGCGAACTAGCCGATCGTCTCCATGGCAGCGGCCGGTCGGCCGCTGCCCGCGCCGCTGTCGTTGGTCACCCAGGCCGCGATCGCCTCGCCCTTGGGCGTGACCGCGATCGACGGCCACAGCGCGGCGGTGGCGGGATCGGAGATCGCCTGGTCGGAGCCGAACGCGCCGCCGGCCTGCGGCCGCGTGGAGGCGTGCACCGTCCAATGGACGTACGTCTCGCGCGCTTCGCCGGTCATCCAGGCCAGCGCGGCGGAGGAACCGGGGCCGCCCGCGAGGACGATCCCGTGGGCCTTCTGAGCGAGCGTCTGCGGCGCGCCGAACGACGTGTCGCCCGGCGCGCGGGTGAAGACCTCGAGCGTGCCGCCGTCCTCGTAGGAGCTGCCGGGCTTGCCCCAGGCGACGGTGGCGGTGCCGTCGGCCGAGAAGGCGGTCGCGACCTCGGTGCCGGACGACGTGCCCTTGCCGCCCGTGGCCAGGACCGCGGGCTCGCTGAGCGGAGCGCCTGCGGTGCCGGAGGCGACGCGCAGGCTCGTCGGGCCGCTCGACTGGCCCAGGTAGGCGACGTTCACCGCGCCGTCCGCACCGACGGCGAGCGCGACGTCGGCCCAGCGGCCGCCGCCGGCGAGCACCTGGTCGGCGCCGAAGATCGAGTTCTCACCCGCGGTGAGAACGTGCAGCGGCGCATCGCCGCCCGTCTGGACCTGCCAGGTCAGCACCGCGCGGCCGCCCTCACCCGCGGCCACGCGCACGAACGGCCGCTGCCTGCCGGCGGCCGGCGGCGAGACCGTCTGGGGCTTGTCGAAGCGCGCCTGGCCGGGGCGACGGATCGCGACCTGCGCACGCCACCCGGCCGGGTCGTGCCAGGCCCAGCCGGCTACCGCGGTCCCGTCCGGGGCGACGTCGAGCGTCGGCTGCGTGGCCGAGTGCGTGTTGTCGGAGATCGTGCGCCGGGTCCCGCCGATGATCGCGCGGATGCGCTGCACGGGCTTGTGGCGGCGGACGGTGACCACGATCGCGTTGCCGTCACGGTCCAGCCCGCCGTCCCAGACCTTCTCGAACGGGTCGGCGGTGGTGATGGGTGCGGGTGGGCCGAGGCGCTTGGACAGCGAGGCGGTCGGGTCCAACCAGCCGAGCATGACGCTGCCGTCGAACGCCGCCTGCGCGAGCGGGTTGGCCTCGTCGGCGGTGGAGAGAGTGGTGGGCGACGTCCACGCGGAGGCGGGCGAAGCGGCCACCGCGGCGACGAGCGCCGTCGCGGCGATGGCGGGGAGCAACTTGGACATCACCTATCAGCGTGCTCCTCGCGGGTGAGACGAGGGTCCACCCAGGGTGGAACCGAGGACCACCTGAGAGCCGTGGCGGTGCGCTGCGCGTCTGGGAGACGTTGAACAAGCACTTAGCGATGGGAGATCGTGGGCGGATCTCGATCGGTTATGGCCATTCTCAAACATTCTCGCGCGGTCGAGTTGGCGCGTCCGTGGGGGTGTGTCCGCCAGGGCAACTCCAGGTTGACAAAACGGACACACCCCCTGGCGTTTGGCGCTGCCACAGGCCGCAAACGATCGTGGCTGACCGGGTCGGACCCGGGTACGCCGCGCAGCCCCACGACGCTCACCGCTGCCACCCCGACTGCACGCGAATCGATGACTCGCGACACAGAGGGCCTAGTCCGGGGGATGGAAGGCGACCCCGCCCTGCCAGAGCGCGAGCGCCTCGCCCTCGGGGGTCATGGCCACCGACGGCGGGCCGCCGTCGGCGAGCTTGACGCCCGGGCCGAACGGCCCGCCCGCCTGCGGGCGCGTCGCGACGTGGACCTCGTCCCGCGACGCCGGCGACCAGCCCAGCACCGCCGAGCCGCCCGGCCCGCCCGCCAGTGACAGCCCTTCGAGCGCGCGCTCGCGAGCTCCTGCCGCCCGCCGCCGGCGAAGACCTCCAGCGGCCCGCCCTCCTCGTTGCCGTCGCCGGGCCTGATCCAGCCCACGATCGGGCCGCCCGCGGCCGGAAAGGCCGCGACGACCGCCCGGCCCGCGTTCACTCCCGCCCGCCCCGCGCGAGCACGCCGGGCGCCGGCAGCGCCTGGCCGGCCGCACCTGTCGACGGCGCGCAGGATCGCCGGCCGCGGCCCGCCGAAGCGCTGCTCGTGTAGGCGAGTTGGACGGCGCCGCGCCGGCCCGACCGCGAGCGCGACGTCGTAGAACCCTTGCCCTTGCCCGGCGAGCCCTGATCGGCGGTGAAGCGCCCGTCCGGGCCGGCGCTGCGGACCCGCAGCGCCTCCACCTCGAGGCCGTCCGCGCCGCCGTAGAACCACGTCAGCGCGGTGTGTCCGCCGACGCCGGCGGCGACCTCGATCCACAGCCAGCGGCTCAGGTTGCTGATCGGCGGCGAGACGTTCTGGGGACGCTCGAAGCGCGGCTGCCCCGGGCGCCGGATCGCCGCCTGCACGCGCCAGCCCGCCCGGTCATGCCACGCCCAGGCGGCGACCGCGGTGCCGTCGGCGGCGACCGCGAGCTCCGGCCGCGTGGCCGAGTGCGACGCGTCGGAGATCGTGTGCGCGGCACCGCGTGTGCCATCCGGCGCGACGATCGTGGCCCGGATGCGCTGGGTGGGTCGGTGGCGGCGCACGGTGAGCACCACTGCCTCGCCCGCGTCGGAGAGCCCGGCCGCGCCGACCCGCTCGTGCCGAACCTCGGGCGTGATCGGCGTGAACGGCCCAAGCCCCGCACCGGCGCGGCGCGCGACCGTGGCCGCGGATTCGAACTGGCCGCCGACCGCGCTCCCGCCGAAGGCCCCGGACGCCGTGGCGCCGTAGTCGGGCAGCTCGAGCGGGGCCGGCGCCGTCCACACGGCGGCGGCGAGCAGGGTGGCGACGAGCATGCCCCCCACCTACCCGCTCACCCGCGCGGATCGCGCAGCAGCAGCTCCATGTTGCGGTCCAGCGTGCGTCCCAGCGCGTCGGGCCTGGCGCGCTGCGGGTCGTTCCACGACAGCACGCGCGACAGGCTGCCGACCTGGTCGTGGGTCAGCGACGCCGCCGCCGTCCCCGGCGCGGGAAGCGCGACCGGCGCGGCCTGGTCGAGCACGGTCCCGAACAGCGACAGCGTGCCGTCGCGGTTGTCCATGACCTCGATCAGGCGGCTCTGCTGCGGCCAGTCGACGTGCGACGCGGTGTTGATCTGCCAGAAGCCCGTCCGGCCCCTGCGGAAGAGGTCGATGCGGTTCTCGTGCGTGTGCCCGGAGACGTAGGCGATCACGTTCGGGTACTTCAGGAACAGGTCCCGGACGGTCTTCGCGCCCGCCGTCCCGCGGTGCAGCGGGGTCGACTTGCGCGGGTCGGCGTCGCAGCCCGGCTTGGGCGGCGTGCACGCGCCCGCCTGCTCGTCGGTGCGGGCGTTGTTCATCGTGCCGAGCGTGTGGTGGCCGTAGGCGATCACGAGCCGGTCCGCCTTCTTGGCGGCCTTCAGCGTCTTCTCGAGCCAGCGGTACTGCGGATCGTCGAGGTTGCCCGTCGACCCGCCGCCCTCGGCGACGGTGTCGAGCGAGATGAACTCGATGCCCTTGCGCGGGCGGAAGGCGTAGTAGGTCGCGGTGCCGCCCGAGGCGCGGTTCTCGCCCGCGTCGACGTTGCGGTAGCCGTTGGCGCGCCCGACGACGGTCTTGTACTCGGTCGTGGAGAGGATCGCGGCGGTCCGGGTCGGGCGGGACGTTGCGCCCGCCGGCCAGCAGCGTGGCGATGAACGACGGGTCGCCGATCTGGCGGAAGACCTCGCTCTCGTCCGCGCCGGCGAAGCGCGCCGGGTCCAGCGCCGCGGACGGGAAGACCTTCAGGCAGCCGGTGGCGATCGCGCGGAAGAGGTCGGTGCTGGCGGGCGCGTTGCCCTGGATCAGCCCGTCGTGGTTGCCGCGGGCGATGTACCACGGCACCTTCAGGCCCTCGGCGATGAACGCGTTCTGCGCGCGCTCCATCAGCCCCGGGTAGCGCGGGAACGCGGCGTACGGGCCGGGCGCGCCGACGTCCGGGTCCCAGAAGCCGCCGTAGCGGTCGGCGGGGACGCCGGGGTAGTCGTCGTAGTCGGCGACGCCGGTGTAGAGCCGGCCGGCGACCGCGGCGTTGATCGCCGCGACGGTCTCCGCCGAGGCGCCCGGACACGGGTTGCTGGCGCTGACCGGCTTGCCCGAGAACGGGTCGACCGCCCCGCCGTCGAGCACCGTCTTGAACCACGTCGTCTCGTTGAGCTGCTGGTTGTCGGCCAGGTCGCCGGTGGTGATCGCGAAGCCGAGCTTGGCCCGCTTGCCGCCCGCGCGCAGCTCGCTCGTGCGGTTGCGGTTCATGTTGCGGACGGTCTGGTCGAAGACCTGGAGCCCGAACGCCTCCTGCGGGCGCCAGGAGGAGCTGCTGGCGCCGCCCGCGGGGTCGACGAAGTCCACCCGCGCCGGCGACATCTCGTCGGCGATCTGCGGGTCGGTGAGCTGGCCGAAGAAGGCGAGCGAGCGGCGCGTGCTCGAACGGCGCGCCTCCGCCCGCAGACCCGGCGGGCGCCGGAGCCCGTGGTCCTCCCCGGAGCGGGTCCGCAGGCTCGTGAAGGCACCGGAGCCGTCGGGTCGGATCGTCTCCTCGGTGGTCGACTTCCCGGCCGGATCGGCGAGGGCGACGGGCGCGCTGAGCAGGCAGATCAGCGCCCCGAGCAACAGAGAGCGCGCGGACATGCCGCGATCGTGTCACACGGGAGACGACCCAAGCGCAAGTTGGGTCCCGGGACTCTGGTGACGATCGTGGGGCGGTCGTAGCGTGCCGAATCGACCCACCGCCCGTGTTCCAACCAGCCCACCGCGCGCCACCCTGCCAACCGTCGGCGCGTGGTGGGTTCGCGGTGGTGGGTCACTAGTCTGCGCGACGTGAACCGTCGCCCGCGCCTCGAGCTCCACGGCTCCACCGCCTCCCCCGAGGAGGCGGCCGCGGTGATCGCCGCCATCGAGCAGTTCCTGCGCGACACGACGCCGCCGCCCGGCGAGTCCGACGCTCCGGCGCCCAGCCCGTGGGTCCAGACCGCCCTGCAGGAGGGTGTCGAGCGCGAGCCGCGGCGCTACGGGTGGGGGTAACCGGCCGACACGACGGCCCCATTGGTCGGCCGGCCGGTTCCCGCTTGTTCGCCACTCGACAAAGGCCCCAGGATGCGAGCGGCGATAGGGGCTTCAACGCCGCCCTTTCGGAGAACTTGCGGTTATCGCTCTGACAATGCGACGCCGTCGGGCGTCCAGGCGTAGGCCTCCAGGCGCGGCCGCTCTCCGCCCCGGAAGATCGTCACGCTGGCGTTCGCCGGCCCGGCCACGTGGCGCGGGTCGGCGCCGGTGACGTGCGAGAGCGCGGCGCGCACCACGCCTCCGTGACACACGACGACCCATGAGTGACCCACGGCCAGCAGCTCGTCGAGCGCGCCGCCGACGCGCGCCTGCAGCTCCGCCCAGGACTCCCCGTCGGGCGCGTGCAGCGTCGCCGCCGCGCCACGCCGACCGCGCCTCGTCCGGGAAGTCCGAGAGCGGCCTGCCGGCCCACGAGCCGACGTCGATCTCGCGGAAACGCGCGTCGCGCCGCGCCTGCGGGAAGCCGATGATCGCCGCGGTCTCGCTCGCGCGGCGAAGATCGCTGGTGATCACCCGCTCGGGCGGGAAGTCCGTGAAGCGCGAGCGCAGCAGCTGCGCCTCGGCGCGGCCGGTCTCGGAGAGCTCCGGGTCCGACTGACCCTGGAGACGGGCCTGGGCGTTGTGCGTGGACTGGCCGTGGCGGACCAGGATGAGGCGTGCGGATAGCATGGCGCGCCCCTCATGTTTACAAGGGTCCTGGTTGCCAACCGCGGGGAGATCGCGGTCCGTGTCATCCGAGCGCTCGACGAGCTCGGCATCGAGTCGGTCGCGGTGTACTCCGAGGCCGACCGTGACGCGCAGCATGTGAAGCGGGCCACCGAGGCGTATCTGCTCGGTCCGGGCCCCGCCACCGAGTCCTACCTCAACGTCGACAAGCTGCTCGAGGTGATCGAGCGCTCCGGCGCCGAGGCGGTCCATCCCGGCTACGGCTTCCTGGCCGAGAACGCCGCCTTCGCGCGGCGCCTCGAGGAGGCCGGCGTCACGTTCATCGGGCCGCCCGCGTCGGCGATCGACGCGATGGGCTCCAAGACCAAGGCGCGCGAGCTGATGCAGGACGCGGGCGTGCCGATCGTGCCCGGGCACGACCGAGCCGGTGGAGTCGCTCGAGGACGCGGAGAAGATCGCCGAGGACATCGGCTACCCGGTCGCGGTCAAGGCCGCCGGCGGCGGTGGCGGCAAGGGCTTCCGCGTGGCGCTGGAGGCCGGAAAGCTCAAGGACGCCTTCGAGGGCGCGGCGCGCGAGGGCGAGAAGTTCTTCTCCGACGCCACGGTCTACCTCGAGCGCTATCTCCCGGACCCGCGCCACGTCGAGGTCCAGGTGCTGGCCGACGGCCACGGCAACGTCGTGCACCTGGGCGAGCGCGACTGCTCGATCCAGCGCCGCCACCAGAAGCTGATCGAGGAGTCGCCGGCGCCGCTGGTGGACGCCGACCTGCGCGAGCGGATCGGCAAGATCGCCGTCGACGCGGCGCGCGCGGTCGACTACCGCGGCGCGGGCACGATCGAGGGCCTGCTGAGCGAGGACGGCGAGTACTTCTTCCTGGAGATGAACACGCGCGTGCAGGTCGAGCACTGCGTGACCGAGGCGGTCACCGGCGTCGACATCGTGCGCGAGCAGGTGCTGATCGCGGCCGGCGAGCCGATCTCGTTCGGCCAGGACGAGATCCGCTGGCACGGGCACGCGATCGAGTGCCGGATCAACGCCGAGGACGCGGCGAAGAACTTCGCCCCCGCGCCGGGGACGGTGGCGCACTACCGCGAGCCCTCCGGGCCGGGCGTGCGGGTGGACTCGGGCGTGATCGGCGGCTCGGAGATCACGCCGCTGTATGACCCGATGGTGGCCAAGCTGATCGTCTGGGACGCCGACCGCGAGCGCGCCACGCGGCGGATGGCACGGGCGCTGAAGGAGTTCGAGATCGAGGGCGTAAGACCCTGATCCCGTTCCACAAGGCGATCATGGCCTCCGAGCAGTGGGCCAAGGGCGACGTGCCGCGACCTGATCGAGGACAAGCAGTGGCTGAAGGCGCTCGCGTTCCCGAAGGCCGCCAAGCCGGTGAGGACGACGTCGAGATCGTCGCCCGCGACTACGTCGTCGAGGTCTCCGGCAAGCGCTTCGCGGCGACCGTGCACGGCGAGGCGACGGCCGCTCTGGCCGCGCCCCAGAACGGCGCCGCGCCGAGGGCGGCACCCAAGCGCGACGCAAGGGCTCCTCGGGCGGTGGCGGGGCGGTGACACCCTGGCCTCCCCGATGCAGGGCAACGTCTTCAAGGTCCTCGTCGAGAAGGGCGCCTCCGTCGAGGAGGGCGCGCTGGTGTGCATCATCGAGGCGATGAAGATGGAGAACGAGGTCACCGCCCACAAGGCGGGCAAGATCACCGAGCCGCCGATCTCCGAAGGTGACGCCGTGACCGCGGCGACACGCTGGCGGTGATCAGCAGTGACTGACCTGTTCGACGAGGCCGTCGACTGGCTGAAGATCCCCTCGATCTCGGCCGGTGAGCGCGACGAGGCCTCCCTGCGGGAGGCCGCGGATGGGCGCGAGCGGGTCCGTGAGGCGGGAGGGACGGGGAGCTCGTCGACACGCCGGGCGGCGCGCCGCTGGTCGTGGGCGAGCTGCGTTCGGCCCGTCAGGACGCGCCCGTGGTGATGATCTACGGCCACTACGACGTGCAGGACCCGGGCGAGCCGGCCGACTGGGCGTCGCCGCCGTTCGAGCCCACGGTCCGCGACGGCCCCCTGTACGCCCGCGGCGCGACCGACGACAAGGGCAACTTCCTCCCGCTGCTGTACGTGGCCTGCGGATGGCGAGCCGGAGAGCTGCCGGTGCACGTGCGGGTGCTGATCGAGGGCGCCGAGGAGACGGGCTCCGACGACGTCGGCGAGTGGGTGCGCCAGGATGCGCGCGGCGCGGACGCGGTGATCGTCTTCGACAGCGGCATGATCGACGCCGACACGCCCGCGCTGACGCTCGCCACGCGCGGCATGGTCTTCGCCCACGTCGAGGTCCGCACGGGCACGCAGCCCGCGCACTCCGGCATGTACGGCGGGGCGGCGTTGAACGCCTTCCACGCGCTGCA